>NZ_LYMK01000052.1 GCF_002157355.1 Variovorax sp. JS1663
GCTGTGGGCCTCGGGTGGAGACACCCGGGCGAAGTCGCAGCTCAACGCCTCGGCGGGGCTGCGCGTGCGCTGGTAGGCTGCCGTGCTGAACGGAGGCTGGGTCGGTTTCCGCGCAAAGCAAGGCATGACCCATCCAGGGCGGTAAGAGCCGCTTATGCTCGCGCCGCATGCGGCTCTTCGATGCTCCACCCCATGTGCCATGGCGCTTCCCCGCCGTGGCCGCGCTTGCTGCCGCGCTGCTTTCAGCGGCCGCTGTCCCGGCCGCGGCCGCCTGCCTTGCCACGAGCCTGCACATCGCGCCCAGCCCGCGCGCCCTGGCCATGGCGGCCGCGGCCCGGCGCGAGCACCTGGCTTTCGGCGGCCAGACGCTGGATGCCGAAGGCCGGCTCATCGAGGCTGGCTATTCCGAGGGAGAGGACGCGCGCGGCCCGGAGCGCGGGACAGCGCCGTGGCAGCGGGTGCTCGGCTACTGGCAGGCGGTGAATTCGCCGGACGGCCGCCTGCCTTCCGCCGTGCGCTTCGGCGCGCTGCGCCCTGCTTCGCGCGCGTTGCTGATGCAGGCCCTGAGCCGGGCCGCGGGCGTGGCGCAGGGCCTCGAAGCGCAGGACCTGCGCGCCGTGCAGACCGCACTCGACCGCGTGGCCGTCATCGACACGCCCTGGTCCGCCGCCTTCCTCAGCTGGCTGGCGCGCGAGGCCGGGCTCGGCCCGGGCGAGTTCGTGTTCTCGGAAGCGCATGCCGACTATGCGGGCGCTGCGTGGCAGGCCGGCATCGACGAGGCGCAGGGCCAGTCAAATCCCTTCGCGCTGCGCGCCTGCGACCCGGCGCGCACGCCGCCGCGCGTCGGGGACCTGGTCTGCCACGCGCGCAGCGACGAGGCGGGTGTCGCCAGCTTCGAGGCCATCGGCCGCATCCTGGCCACGCGGCCCACGGGCGGTGCGGCGCTGCCGATGCACTGCGACGTGGTGGTTGCGGTCGATGCGAAGGGCTTCGATGCGGTGGGTGGCAACGTGCTGCAGTCCGTCACCTTGCGCCGGCTCGCCTTCGCACGCGGCACCCGGCTGCTCGATCCGGACTACCGGGGCTGCGAGGCTGGAACGCCGGGCTGCGTCGACCGTCACATGAGCCGCGCTCCCTGGTCGCTTCTGCTGCAGTGGCGCTGACAGCCTCTCAGGCTTTCAGGCCGCGAGCGCCCGCATCTCGGCGTAGAGATCGGCCTTGCCCTCGAAGCCGATGCCCGGCAGCTCCGGCAGCACGACGTAGCTGTTGTCGACCTTGACGCCGTCCGGAAAGCCGCCGTAGGGCTGGAACAGGTCCGGATACGACTCGTTGCCGCCGAGCCCCAGACCGGCCGCGATCGCCAGCGACATCTGGTGTCCGCCGTGGGGCACGCAGCGCGAGGGCGACCAGCCGTTCTCCTTCAGCATGTCGAGCGTGCGCAGGTACTCGACCAGCCCGTAGCTCAGCGCACAGTCGAACTGCAGCCAGTCGCGGTCCGGCCGCATGCCGCCGTAGCGGATCAGGTTGCGCGCGTCCTGCATCGAGAACAGGTTCTCGCCGGTCGCCATCGGCCCGGCGTAGTGCTGGGCCAGTTCGGCCTGCAGCGCGTAGTCGAGCGGATCGCCGGCCTCCTCGTACCAGAACAGGTCGTACTGCGACAGGGCCTTGGCATAGGCAACGGCGGTCTTCAGGTCGAAGCGCCCGTTGGCATCCACGGCCAACTTCTGTCCCGGGCCGAGCAGCTTGAGCACGGCCTCGATCCGCTTGCAGTCCTCGGCCAGCGAGGCGCCGCCGATCTTCTTCTTGACCACGGAATAGCCGCGGTCGAGGTAGCTGCGCATCTCGCGCTCGAGGCCCTCGATGCCCTGGCCCGGCCAGTAGTAGCCGCCGGCGGCATACACGAAGACCTTGCGCTCGGCCTTGCCGTTGCCGTAGCGCTCGGCCAGCAGCTGGAAGAGCGGCTTGCCCTCGATCTTGGCGACGGCGTCCCACACAGCCATGTCGATGGTGCCCACCGCCACCGAGCGCTCGCCGTGGCCGCCGGGCTTCTCGTTGCTCATCATGGTGGCCCAGACCTTGTGCGGGTCGAGGTTGTCGCGCTCGGCGTCGCGCAGCGAGTCGGGGGCGGCCTCGAGCAGGCGCGGGCGGAAGCGTTCGCGGATCAGCGCGCCCTGTCCGTAGCGGCCGTTGGAGTTGAAGCCGTAGCCCACCACCGGCTTGCCGTCGCGGATCACGTCGGTGACCACGGCGACCAGGCTCAGCGTCATCTTCGAGAAGTCGATGTACGCATTGCGGATGTTCGATTTGATGGGCTTGGTTTCTTCGCGGATGTCGACGATCTTCATGGGGTCCCTCTTCAAAGAATGTGTTCAGCGCGGCAGCGACGAGCCGCCGCAGATCTGGATGTCCTGGCCGGTGATGGCATCGGCCTCGGACGAGAGCAGAAAGCGCACGAGCGCGGCGATCTCCTCGGGCCGGATCAGCCGGCCGATGGGCGGCAGCACCGGCGCCTCGGAAGCGCGCGACGGGTCGGCGGTCATGGCGGTCTGCGTGGCTGCGGGCGACACCACGTTCACGGTCACGCCGCGCGGCGCCACCTCCGCCGCCCAGCTGCGCGCCAGCGCGACCAGGGCGGCCTTCGAGGCCGCGTACTGGCTGCGCCCCGCCTTGCCCTGCGCGACGCGGCTGCCGACGATCACCACGCGGCCGTGGCCGGCCTCGGCCATGCGCGGCACCAGCACGTCGGCCAGGCGCGTGGCCGCCTCCACGTGCAGCCGCCACATCAGCGCGCCACCGGCCGCATCGAGCGCGCCGAGCCGGCCGACGCGCAGCACACCGGCGGCATGCACGAAGGCCGAGACGCCATCGAGCCCGCGCGCCGCCGCATCGGTGGCCGCGCCGTCCGAGAGATCGACCTGCACCGGCGCGAAGGCCTCGTGCAGCAGCGCGGGCGCGGCGCGGTCGAAGCCGGTGACGCGCCAGCCCGCATCGAGCAAGGCCAGTGCGATCGCCAGGCCGATGCCCGAGCTGCTGCCGGTCACCAGGGCGTGGGGGCTGCTATTCGGCACGGATGTTCGCCTCCGCGATGATCCTGGCCGAGCGCGCCATGTCCTCCTTCTGGAAGGCCGCGAAGTCGGCGATGCTGCCCGGGGTCAGCAGCAGGCCCTGGCTGGTGAGCTTGTCCTTGATCTCCGGCGCGGCGAGCGCCTTGTTGACCTCGGCGTTGAGCCGCTTCGCGATGTCCTGCGGCATCTTCGCCGGTGCCCACAGGCCGTACCAGCTGTAGGACTCGTAGCCCGGGAGCGTCTCGCCCACGGTCGGCGTGTCGGGCATGCTGGCGATGCGCGACTTGGAGGTCACGGCCAGCACCTTCAGCATGCCGCCCTTCGCGTACTGCACCGAGCCCAGCACCGGGTCGACGAAGCCGTCGATCTGGCCGCCGATCAGGTCCTGGTAGGCCGGGCCCGAGCCCTTGTAGGGCACCACCAGGTACTCGATGCCGCTCGCGCGCTTGAGCATCTCGGTCGACAGGTGCCCGGCCGATGCCGAGGAGCCGATGGCGAAGCTCAGCTTGCCGGGGTTCGCCTTGGCATACGCGATCAATCCCTTGATGTCGTTCACCGGCAGGTTCTTGTTGACCGCGACCGACAGCGGCGCCTTGGCCACCAGCGCGACCGGCTGGAAGTCGCGCACCACGTCGTAGGGCGTGCTCTTCACCACCATCGGCGTGGTGGTGAAGGTCGAGGGGCTGAACAGCAGCGTGTAGCCGTCGGGTGCCGCGCGTGCCACCGCGGCAGAGCCGATGGCGCCGCCCGCGCCCGCGCGGTTGTCCACCACCACGCTCTGGCCCAGCTGCTCGCCGAGCTTCTGCGCCAGCATGCGGCCCACCGTGTCCAGCGTGCCGCCGGGCGGGAAGGGGATGATCATGGTGATCGGCTTGCCCGGCCACGCCTGGGCGAAGGCCGTGGTGCCGGCCAGCCCCAGCAGGGCGGCGGAGAGCGCGCAGCGCGCGAAGTGTCTGCGTTGCATGGTGGTGATCACGGCGTTCAGCGCTGCAGCAGGCCGGCGTTGTCCAGCGCGGCGCGCAGGGCCTGCATCTCGGCATCGGTCGGCGCCTCGGTGGGCGGGCGCACCGTGGGCGCCTGGATCACACCGGCCAGGTACATGCCGGCCTTCATGCGGGCATGGGCCTCGCCGGTGGGCTCGCCGCCGCCGTAGACCGCGTCCTTCAGCGGCGTGATCAGCGCCTGCACCTGCATGGCCTTCTTCAGGTCGCCGGCCTTCACCGCCTCCCAGAGGTCGTTGATCAGGCTGGGGATGAAGGTGGCGAAGCCGACCAGCGCGCCGTCGACGCCCTGCACCATGGAGGCGAGCAGGTACTCGTCGTGACAGGTGAGGATGGCCTTGGAGGCATCGGCCTCGCGGATCGCCTTGATGTCGCTCGCGTACTTGTTCATGTCGCGCTGGCCGACCTTGAAGGCCTGCACATAGGGCAGCTTCGCCAGCGTGGCGAGGGTGGCGGACGAGTAGGCCGCGCGCGTCCAGGCCGGGTACACGTGGGCGACCAGGTCCAGGCCGGAGGCCTCCGCGATGGCCTCGAAGTAGTCGGTGACGTGCCCGGCGCGGAAGCCGAAGCGCAGCCAGTGGTGCGGTGGCATCACGTCCAGCGCGCGGGCGCCGGCATCGCGCGCCAGGCGGGCGTGCTCCTTCGCCTCCTGGATGCCTTCGCACACGATGGACGAGATCACCGGCAGCCGGCCCTCGAGCTCGCTGGCCACGATGCGCGTGACCTCGGCGCGCTCCTTCGCGGTCAGCGAGAACACCTCGCCGGTGTGGCCGTTGGTCATCACTGCCACCACGCCGGGCTGCGAAGCCAGCCACGACGCATGGCGGCGCAGCTCGGCCTCGTCGATGCGGAAGTCCGGCGTGAAGGGGCAGGCGATGGCGGGAATGATCCCCCGATAATTCTGGATGGTGGGCATGAGGTCTCCTGGGTTGATGGATCTGCGGACTGGCGTGATGCGTCCTTGGCTGAATGGTCGTCGGGCCGCGTCCGAAAGGCCAATGCCCCTTTTCTCTTCTTGTATGCCGCCAAAGCACCGCCCATGAACTTCCAATGGCTCGAGGACTTCCTGGCCCTGGCCGCGACGGGCAACTTCTCGCGCGCGGCCGAGGAGCGGCACATGACGCAGCCGGCCTTCAGCCGCCGCATCCGCGCGCTGGAGGAATGGCTGGGGGTGGTGCTGATTGATCGCACCAGCCATCCGGCCACGCTGACCGAGACGGGCGAATGGTTCCGTGCGGTGGCGCAGGAGATCCTGCAGCGCGTGGCGCGCGTGCCCGACGAGGCGCGCGCGGTGGCCGATGCGAGCTCCGCCACGCTGCGCATCGCCGCGACCCACGCGTTGTCGCTGACCTTCATGCCGGGCTGGCTGCGCGGCCTGGCGCCCGGCGAGCCCGCCGGGCCGATGCAGCTGATGTCGGACGTGATGCAGCAGTGCGAGGGCCTGATGCTGCAGGGGCGCACGCAGTTCCTGCTGTGCCATGGCCACCCGCAGGTCCATGGCCGGCTGGAGGCGGCCGACTATCCCTCCTGCGTGGTGGGCATCGACGAGCTGGTGCCGGTGTCGGCGCCGGGCCAGCCCGGCCGGCCGGCCCACGCGCTCGAAGCCAACGGCGCGGCGCGCGTGCCCCTGCTGCTCTACAGCGCCGAGTCCGGCCTGGGCCGCATCGTGCGCGCCGTGCTGGGCGCGCGGCTCGAGGCGATGGCCACCAGTGTGGTGCTGACGGCCCACCTCGCCACGGTGCTCAAGACCATGGCGCTGGAATCGCGCGGCGTGGCCTGGCTGCCGCGCAGCCTGATCGAGGCCGAGCTGGCCGACGGACGCCTGCTGCCCGCCGGCGATGTGCCCTGGCGCGTGGCCATGGAAATCCGGCTGTTCCGCGCGCCGGGCAAGCTGCCGCGGGCGGCGGAGGCCTTCTGGCGTGCGGTGCAGCAGGGCGCGGCGCCGCCGCCGGCCTGAAGGCCCGGCGGAGCGCCTTCAGCGCTCGGCGTCGACGTCCACCACGACCTTGCCGTTCGCGCGGCCCTGCGCGACCAGCTCGTGCGCCAGCAGTGCATTGCCGAAGTCGAAGCGGCGCTCGTCCAGCCGCGGCAGCAGCAGGCCCGCCTCCGCCAGTTGCGTCGCCTCGCGCAGGATCTCGCCATGGTGGGCGCGCTGCGTGCCGGTCAGCATGGGCCTCAGCGTGAAGACCCCGGAATAGGTCGCCGCCCGGAAGGACAAGGGCCCCAGCGCGTGCGTGCCCCACCCGAGGATGCTGAGCACGTGCCCTGTGTAGGGCCGTACGGCCTCGAAGGACGCATCCAGGGTCGTGCCGCCCACGGTGTCGAACACCACGTCGAAGCCCTGGCCGCCGGTGAAGCGCTCCACGTACTGCGCGACCGGCATCGCGCGGTAGTCGATGGCGACTGCGCCGTAGCGTTCGACGAGCGCGGCGTGGTCCCCGGCGACGGTGGCGAAGACCTCGGCGCCGCGTGCGCGTGCGAGCTGCACCGCCACGTGCCCGACACCGCCCGCGCCGCCGTGCACCAGGACCTTCTGGCCGGCGCGCACCTGCGCCCGGTCCACCAGCCCTTCCCAGGCGGTGATGACGGCCAGCGGCAAGGCAGCGGCCTCGCGCATCGTGAGGTTCCGGGGCTTCAGGGCGAGCAGGTCGGCATCGACCGCCGCATGGTCGGCCAGCGTGCCCTGCAGGCCGCCGACGCCGCCCGCCATGCCATAGACCTCGTCGCCTGCGCGAAAGCGCGTGACGCCGGCACCGGTGGCCACCACCACGCCCGCGAGGTCCATGCCGAGGACGGCCGGCAGCGGCTGCCGCGCATGGGCCGCCTGGCCGGCGCGGATCTTGGTGTCCAGCGGGTTGACGCCGCTGGCCACGATGCGCACCAGCACCTCGCCGGCACCGGCCACCGGCCTCGGAAGGCGGACCTCGGAAAAAGGGGCGTCCGCGTGCTCCACCATCAGTGCACGCATCGGATCGGGCTGCTTGTTCATCTCTGGAACTCCTGTCTGTGTTGCGAAGGCCTCCAGTGTTCGCTTTTCGATAGCGCATGGGAATCCATGAAACAGCACGACGCCCATGCGTTTTTGTATGCTGCGGCTGATGGACTGGGACAACATCAAGGTCTTCCTCGCCGTGGCCCGCGCGGGCTCGCTGGGCGCCGCCGCGCGCGCACTGGGCCAGACGCAGCCGACCATCGGCCGGCGGCTGCGCGCCTTCGAGGCGCAGCTCGGCCAGTCGCTGTTCCAGCGCAGTGCCGAAGGCTTCGTGCTGACGCACGAGGGCGAGGCCGTGCTGGCGCACGCGCAACGGATGGAGGACGAGGCGCTCGGCTTCGAGCGGCGCCTGCAGGGGCAGGCGGTGCAGCTGGAGGGGCTGCTGCGCGTTTCCTCGTCGGACTGGTTCGGTGTCCACGTGCTGGCGCCGGTTTTCGCCCGCTTCCAGGAATCCCATCCGAAGGTCTGCATCGAGCTCGTGACCGATGCGCGGCTCTTCAGCCTGGCGCGGCGCGAGGCCGACCTGGTGTTCCGCATCCGCCGCTTCGAGGACGCCGAGGTCGTGCAGCGCCGGCTCATGCGCATGGACTACGCGGTCTACGGTGCCTCCCATCTGCCCAGGCCCGAGGCGGGTGCCGGTGGCGGCGCGTTCCTCATCACCATGGACAGCGCCTTCGAGGCCATGCCCGACGTGCAGTGGCTGCGTCGCATGCTGCCGCGGGCGCAGATCGGCCTGCGCAGCAACAACCGCGAGGTGCAGGCCGCGTTCTGCGCGTCGGGCGGCGGCTGGGCCGTGCTGCCCTGCGTGCTGGGCGACCGCGTGCCCGGTGTCGTGCGACTCGACCTGGGTGCATCGCCGCCCTCGCGCGAGGTCTGGGTCGGCTTCCACCGGGACCTGAAGCGGCTGTCGCGGCTGCGCAGCCTGCTCGACTTCACCGTGGAGGCGCTGGCGGACTGAGCCCCGCGGCCTCAGGCCGTGAGCTGCTTGCGAAAGCCGATCGACAGCCGGTTCCAGGTGTTGATCAGGCCGATGGCCAGCGTCAGGTTCACCATCTCGGCCTCGGAGAACTCGGCGCGCAGCGCCTCGTAGTCGGCATCCGGCGCGTGGGTGTCGGCCACCCGGGTGAGGGCTTCGGTCCAGGCCAGCGCGGCGCGCTCGCGCGGGGTGAAGAAGGGCGCCTCGTGCCAGACCGTGACGGTCTGGATGCGGCGCTCGCTCTCGCCCTGCTTGCGCAGATCGCTGGCATGCAGATCGATGCAGAAGGCGCAGCCGTTGATCTGCGAGGCGCGCAGCTTGACGAGGTCGAGCAGGACGGGCTCCAGGCCCAGCTTGCCGACCGCGACGTCGAGGGCGATCTGGGCCTTCAGCGCCTCGGGCGAGGCCTTGTAGAAATCGATGCGTGCTTCCATGGTGTGTTCCATTGCGGTGGTTGGTTGATGGATCGATGCTAAAAACGGCCGGCCCCGTGGCTGGCAGCCAATCCGGGGTATTCGCAGGAGGCCAATCGCATGGAGCTGCACGTCGTCATCGAGGGCGACAAGGACCTGGCCGGGCAGCTGTACCGGCAACTCAAGGACGCGATCCGCGCCGGCCGCCTGGCCGCGGGCGAGAAGCTGCCGCCTTCGCGTCTGCTGGCCGGGCAGCTCGGGCTGTCGCGCAAGACCGTCTCGGAAGCCTATGCGCGGCTGACTTTCGACAAGCTGCTGGTGGGCCGGGTCGGCAGCGGCACCTTCGTCGCCGAAGCGGTGCGGCCCGCCGCTGCGCCGACGGCTGCCTCGCGCTTCGCCGGTGCGGCGGTGGCCGAGCGCTGGATCCGCATGGACACGCCGCTGCGCCACCCCGAGCCTGCCGGCAGCTCGCGCTACGAGTACATCGGCGGGGCGCCAGCGCATGCCTTGTTTCCGCACACGGCCTGGCGTCGCTGCGCGCTGCACGCGCTGCGGCAGGGCGCACGTTCGCGCGGCCTGTACGGCGCGGCGGAAGGGCTGCCCGTGCTGCGCGAGGCCATCGCGCGGCATGCGGCCTTTTCACGCGGCGTGCGTGCCGGGATGGAAGACGTGGTGGTCACCAACGGCGCCCAGCAGGCACTGGACCTGGTGGCACGCGTGCTGGTCGAGCCGGGTTGCACGGTGGCGGTGGAAGACCCTGGCTACCCGCCGGCGCGGCTTCTGTTCGCTGCGCAGGGCGCGCAAGTGGTGGGCATCCCGGTCGATGCCGAGGGCTTGCAGGTGGACCTCATTCCCGAAGGCACGCGCCTGGTCTACGTGACGCCGGCACACCAGTTCCCGCTCGGCATGCCGATGAGCGTACGCCGCCGGCGGGCGCTGCTCGCCCGCGCGCAGGCGCTGGGTGCGCTCGTCATCGAGGACGATTACGACTGCGAGTTCCGCTACGAAGGCCGGCCCACCGACTCGCTGCAGAGCATGGACGAGGCGGGCACGGTGGCCTTCGTGGGCACCTTCTCGAAGACACTGTCGCCCGAATTGCGCCTGGGCTACCTGATTGCGCCGCCGGCCATCCTGCAGGCGGTGGGTGTGGCCAAGCACCTGAGCGATTGGCACACCTCGATTCAGGCCCAGTGGGCGCTGGCGAAGTTCATCGCGGACGGCGAGCTTCACAAGCATGTGCGGCGCTGCCATGCGGTCTACGCCGAGCGGCGCGAGCGTCTCATGCAGCGGCTCGACGGCGACCTCGCGCCCTGGTTCGAGCGGGTGCCGGCCACCGCCGGGATCCACATGGCGGCACTGGCGCGCAAGACGCTCGATATGGACCTGCTGCTGCGGCTTGCACGGCGGGTGGACGTGGGGCTCTACCCGCTCGATCCCTTCTACCGATCCAGCCCGCCGCGCCAGGGGCTGATGCTGGGCTATGGCGCGATCGAGACCGCAGACATCGATCCATCGATGGACCGGGTGCGGGACGTCCTGATGCAGATGGACTGAGAGCGTGAGAGTGCCGCGGCGTCAGGCCGTGATCGAATAACCGCCGTCCACCGGGATCGCCGTCCCGGTCACGAAGTCCGAGGCCTGGCTGGCCAGGAAGACGGCAATGCCGGCCAGGTCCTCGGGCTGGCCCCAGCGGCCGGCGGGCGTGCGTGCGTTCACGCGCTCTTCCAGGCCCTGCACTTGCGCGCGCGCGCCGTCGGTCAGCTCGGTGCGGATCCAGCCCGGAAGCAGGGCGTTGACCTGGATGCGGTCCGGAGCCCATGACGCGGCCATGGCCCGGGTCAGTTGCACGATGCCGCCCTTGCTGGCGCCGTAGGCCGGCGCATAGGGCGCGCCGAAGATCGACATCATCGAGCCGATGTTGATGATCTTGCCGCCACCGGCGTTCTTCAGGTGCGGGTGGGCCGCGCGGCAGCACAGGAAGGCGCTGGTGAGGTTGGTGTCCATCACCTGGTGCCACTCGGCAAGCTGGAGCTGATCGACCGGCTTGCGCACGGTGGTGCCGGCGTTGTTGATGAGGATGTCGAGCCGGCCGCAGCGCTGTGCGACGTCGTCGAACAGCTTCTGCACGGCGTCTTCGTCGGTCACGTCCGCGGCCAGTGAAAAGCTGTCGCTGCCGAGCGCGCGCAGCGCCTCCACGGCCGCGGCCGACTTGCCGGCATTGCGCGCCGCGATCACGACCTGGGCGCCGGCCCGGGCCAGGCCCATGGCCATGCCGAGGCCGATGCCACCGTTGCCGCCGGTGACGAGGGCGGTCTTGTCTTTGAGATCGAACATCGGGCCAGTGTCGCCCAGAACCGTCTTCAGAGGATGCGGTTGAACCAGAGCAGCGACAGCCCGGCCGACAGCAGCGCCAGCGCCGCGGCGCCGAGCGCGAACAGGGCCGAGATCTCGGTTTCCTTCTTCTCGACCGTGAGCCTGGAGCTCAGGGTGTTGTAGACCTTGGTGAGGTCGGCGGCGGTGCCGGCGTAGTAGTACTCGGCCTGGGTCTTGTTGGCGATGGCCTTGAGCGTTTCCTCGTCCAGGCGCACCCGCATCGACCAGCCCTCGAAGCCGATGGTCTCGCCGTCCACCGTGCCGATGCCCACCGTGTAGACGCGCACGCCGCGCTCGGCCGCCGCCTTGGCCGCGTCCAGCGGATCGACGCCGGTGGTGCGCTGGCCGTCGGTCAGCATGATGATGGCGGCCGAGGTGTAGGAGCCCGGCGCCACCGGCGTGAATTCCTTCGGCGGCGGCTTGCCGGACTGCTCGAGCGGCACGCCGCGCTGGCGGTTGCTGGCTGCCTGCGGGCCGAAGTTGGAGACGTCGATCCCCTGGTCCGGGAACAGCGTGGCCAGCGACACGACGATGGCGTTGCCGGTGGCCGTGGCGCGCTGCAGCTGGAAGGAGTCGATCGCCTGCACCAGGTCTTCCCGGTTGGTCGTGGGCAGCTGCGCCACGTTGGCGCTGCCGGCGAAGGCGACGATGCCCACCTTCACGTGGCGCGGCAGGTCCTTGAGGAAGGCCTTGGCCGCCTCCTGGGCGGCCACCAGCCGGTTGGGCTGCACGTCGGCTGCGCGCATGCTGCCCGACACGTCCATCGCCAGGATGATGGTCTGCTGGTTGGAGGGCAGCACCACCACCGCCATCGGCCGCGCGGCGGCGATCAGCATGGCGACCATCGCCAGCAGGAACAGCAGCGGCGGGAAGTGGCGCCGCACGCTCTGGCGCACGCCCATCGCCTCGCGCACGATCGAGAGGCTGGCGTAGCGCAGGGCCAGCTTCTTCTTGCGGCGCAGGAGCCAGACGTAGAGCAGCACCAGCAGCGGCACCGCTGCCAGGAACCAGAGGAATTGAGGCCAGAGGAAGGTCATGCTGCCACCGCCTTGGAAGGGGACGAGCCGGTGGCGCGCACACGGCGCTTGCGCATGTCGGCGAAGCGCACGATGGCTTGCACCAGGTCGTCCTGGGTCGAGAGTTCGAGCGTGTCGACACCGGCCTTGGCCAGCGTCTCGCGCAACTGGGTTTCGCGCTCGGCGGCGAGGTGGGCGAAGCGCTTGCGGAAGCCCGCGTCGTGGGTGTCGACCCACAGCTGTTCGCCGGTCTCGGCATCGGTGAGCGGCACCAGGCCGAGGTCGGGGATCTCCAGCTCGAGCGGATCGAACAGGCGCACCGCCACGACTTCGTGGCGCTGCACGAGTTGCGCCAGCGGACGATCCCAACCCGGCTCGGACAGGAAGTCGGAGACTACGAAGACGGTGGAGCGGCGCGGCATCAGCATGGCCGCCGACTTCAGCAGGTCGGCCAGGCGTGTCATGCCCTTCTGGGCGGGCTGCCGTTCCTTCCTGTGCGAACGGCGCTCCATCGCGTCGAGCAGGTACAGCACGTGGCGGCGGCCGGTGCGCGGCGGGATCACGGCTTCCACGTCGTTGCCGTAGACCAGCGCGCCGACCCGGTTGCCATGGCGCGTGAGCAGGCGCGCAATCACGCCGACGAAGCCGGCCGAGACCTCGCGCTTGGCCTTCACGCCGGAGCCGAAGTCCACCGAGCGGCTCAGGTCGAGGACGAACCAGGCGGCCATCTCGCGGTCTTCGGTGAACACGCGCACGTGCGGCGTCTGCAGGCGGGCCGTGACGTTCCAGTCGATGTGGCGCACGTCGTCGTGGTGCTGGTATTCGCGCAGGTCGGCCAGGTCCAGGCCAGTGCCGCGCATCAGCGTGCGGTAGTCGCCCTGCAGCAGGCCGTCGAGGCGGCGGATCACTGTCCACTCGAGCCGGCGCAGCGCGCGCTCGGCGCCGCCCGCGGCGGCCTCGAGGGCCGGTCGCTCGTCGTTGGCCGCGGGGCGGCGGCTAGGCCACCAGCTTTTCATGTTCCAGCGGCTTGGCCGGCGGCGGGACGGCACGCATGATGCGGTCGATCAGGCTGTCGGGCGTGAGGCCTTCGGACAGGCCCTCGTACGACAGCGTCACGCGGTGCCGCAGCACGTCGGGCACCAGGGCCGTCATGTCCTCGGGCAGCGCATAGCTTCGGCCGCGCAGCAGGGCCAGGGCGCGCGCGCCCTCGGTCAGGTTGATGCTGGCGCGCGGGCTGGCGCCGTAGGTGATGAAGCGGCGCATGTCCTTCAGGCCATGGCGCTCGGGCGTGCGGGTGGCGGACACCAGCCGCACCGCGTACTGGATCAGCGAGGGGTCGACGTACACCTGCCGCGCCTCGGCCTGCAGCGCCGCCAACTGCTCGGTGGTGGCGACCGGGGCGGCCTCGACCACCGGACCGATCACGCGCTCGACGATCACGAACTCTTCCTCATCGGTGGGGTAGTCGACCAGCACCTTCATCATGAAGCGGTCGACCTGCGCCTCCGGCAGCGGGTACGTGCCCTCGGTCTCGATCGGGTTCTGCGTCGCCATCACGAGAAAGGGGCGCGGCACCCTGTGCGTCTCGCCGGCGATGGTGACCTGGCGCTCCTGCATCACCTCGAGCAGCGCGCTCTGCACCTTGGCCGGCGCGCGGTTGATTTCGTCGGCCAGCAGCAGGTTGGCGAACACCGGGCCGAGCGAGGTGCTGAACTCGCCGGTCTTCTGGTTGTAGATGCGCGTACCGACCAGGTCGGCCGGCACCAGGTCGGGCGTGAACTGAATGCGCTTGAACTGACCGCGGATGGCATCGGCCAGCGTCTTCACCGTCAGCGTCTTGGCCAGCCCGGGCACGCCTTCCACCAGCAGGTGACCACCCGCCAGCACCGCCACCATCACGCGTTCCAGGAAGCGATCCTGGCCGACGACGACGCGCTTGACCTGGTAGAGGATCTGCTCCATCAGCTCGGCGGTGGTGTTGGCGGAGGCGGGGGGTGTCGCTTCGGTTTCCGTGCTCATGCGGTGCTTTCGTCGTTGGAACTGGAAAACGGGTTCGCGGACCTTTTTCAGAAAGGCGGCGAACCGGCGGCGGACGCGGCGTTCTCGATCGGCACTGCAAATCCGATGCCAATGAAGGTGCGCTGCTGCGTCGGGTTGAGGATGGCGGTGACGATGCCCAGCACCTCGCCGTTCATGTTGATCAGCGGCCCGCCCGAGTTGCCCGGGTTGGCGGCGGCGTCGAACTGGATCAGGTTGCCCAGCTCCTGCTTGCCCTCGGGCGAGCGGAAGGAGCGCTTGAGGCCCGAGACCACGCCGCCCGAAACCGAAGGGCCGATGCCGAAGGGGAAGCCGACCGCGGCCACCATGTCGCCGGACTGCAGGTCGGCGGTGGAGCGCATGGTCGCCGGGATCAGATCGTCCGGCAGCTTCTGCGCCTGCAGCACCGCCAGGTCATTCTCGGGCTGCACACCGGTGATCACGGCGGGCGCCTCCAGGCCGTCGGCGAAGGTGACCTTGATCTTCTCGGCGCCTGCGACCACGTGCAGGTTGGTCAGGATGATGCCCTTGTCGACGATCACCACGCCCGTGCCGACGCCGCGCTCCACCTCGCCGGGCGCCGCCTCGTCGGCGTCGGGCGCCTTGCCCTTGGCCATGTTGCGGCCCTGCTTCTGGGTCTGGGCCTCGGGCGTCTTCTTCTCGGGGCCGTAGCCCACCACGCGCACCACGGAGGGGCGGATGATCTCGGCCGCCTTGGCATAGGGCGAGGGGAGGGTGGCGGTCTGCAGGGTGCGCAGCACGGCCGCGTCGATGTCCTTCTGCGTGTACTGGCGGATGTTCTGGCGCGGCCAAGTCGCGATGGCGGTGGCCGACGCGCCGACCACGACCGCCAGCAGCAGGGCGAGGCTGCGCCTGCCGGGTTGCCAGCGCGCCTTGGGCGCGGTGGCGGCGGGGGCCGCAGCGGCGGCATCCGCCGGCGTGCCGGGCGCCTCGGGCGTCCCGTCATCGGCCGCTGCCTCCAGCGGCGTGCGGGGCGAGCGGCTGTAGAAAGCTGGCCTGCGCATCGGGACACCTCCGGCTAAAAGTCCACGCGTGTGAGTGTGAGTGTCACGGTAGCACGCTTTCCGCGCTCCTGCTCGCGTTCGGGCATCATCTTTGGATGTACGCCCTCGTCGATACCCACTGCCACCTCGACGCGCCCGAGTTCGGCCACGAGATGCCCGCCATCCGGGCGCGGGCGGCGCAGCGCAATGTGCAGCTGTGCGTGATTCCGGCGGTGGCGTCCACCAACTTCACACGGGTGCGTGACCTCGCACACGCGCAGGACGACGCCTACGCGCTAGGCATCCATCCGCTGTGCACCCCTGAGTCCGACGACACGGACTTGGCGCGGCTCGACGCGGAGCTCGAGGCGCGGCACGACGACCCGCGGCTGGTGGCGGTGGGCGAAATCGGACTCGACTATTTCGTGCCGGGTCTCGATGCCGAGAAGCAGGCGCATGTCTTTCACAACCAGTTGCAACTGGCCTGCAGACACGCGCTGCCGGTGATCATTCACGTGCGCCGTTCGGTGGACCAGGTGCTGCGGCACCTGCGCCATCTGGTGCCGTCCGGCGGCTGGCGCGGCATCGCCCATGCGTTCAACGGCAGCATGCAGCAGGCGCAGGCCTGCATCGAGCTCGGACTGAAGCTGGGCTTCGGCGGCGCTGTGACCTTCGAGCGTGCCCTGCAGCTGCGCAGGCTCGCGGCGGAATTGCCCCTCGACGCGATCGTTCTGGAGACCGACTCGCCCGACATCCCGCCGCAGTGGCTCTACCGCACCCAGGCGCAGCGGGCTGCCGGCGAGCCGCAGGGACGCAACGATCCCGGCGAACTGCCGCGCATCGCCGAGGTGGTGGCGGGCCTGCGCGGCATCACGATGCGGGAACTGGCTGAAGCGACCACCCGCAATGCGATCGCTGCCCTGCCGCGTCTGTCTTCGCTGATGCGGCTGTAGTCGCGGATGCCGCAGCGGGCGTAGGCCGAGGTCGCAAGTTGCAGGGGCGGCTGCCGGCGGGCAATTTTTTTGTCATCCTTGCATCCCGGGTGATCGTTCAGGCCTAGTGGCAAGTTCGTCACTCCAACATTGCAAAGGAGCTTCCCAAATGAACAAATCCATTCGCATCGTTCCTGCCGCCCTGGCCCTGGCCTTCGCCGCCGTGGCGCTGCCGGCCGCCGCCCAGACCCAGCCGGCCCAGCCGACCACGGTCGAGAAGGTAGAGAACACCGGCGAAAAGGCCTGGGACGCCACCAAGAGCGGAACCAAGAAGGCCGTGAACGCGACCGAGAGCGGTGCCAAGAAGGCCTGGAAGTCCACCAAGACCACCAGCAAGAAGGCCTGGAACGCCACCAAGCGCGGCACCGGCAAGGCGGTGGATGCTACCGAGAACACCGCCGGCAAGGCCGGCACCGCGGTGAGCAACACGGCGACGGCCGCCGCCGACAAGACCCGCCAGGTCGGGGACAAGATCGGCGAGAAGATCCCGGGCACGCCGCAGAACGAGGCCGCGAAGAAGCCCTGATCCTGACGGGTCCGCAGGCGAAGAAAAAACCCGCCATCGGCGGGTTTTTTCTTGCTACGTCGCGGCCGGTACCGGTGGCGGCGTGATGGTGCGGTGGGCGATCGGCGTCTCGGGCGTCGGGTAGCCGGCGGCGCCGAAGGTCCTCACGATCGCGCGGTGGGTGTCGAAGTACACCTGCCAGTAGTGATCGGTATGCGTGTACGGCCGTACCGCGAGCAGGGGCCCCTCGGGCGTGAACTCCAGGATCTCGACATCGGGCGCCTGCTCGGTCGACACGTTGGGAATCTGCCGCACCGCCGTCTTCAGCAGTTCGATGGCCTCGTTGACGTCCACGCCGTTCGCCACTTTCGCCGTCACGTCGACCCGGCGCCACTGGAGCTGGCTGAAGTTGGTGATGGTGTCCGACAGCACCTTGTTGTTGCCCACCGTGCAGACCGCGTTGTCGGGCAGGATCAGCGTGGTGCCGAAGAGCCCCAGTTCCCTGACCGTGCCGGTGACGCCGCCGACGCTCACGAAGTCGCCCACCCGGTAGGGCCGCAGCACCTGCAGGAAAACGCCGGCGGCGAAGTGGGTGAGCAGCCCGCCCCAGGCCGTGCCGATGGCCAGGCCGGCGCCGGCCAGCAGCGCCGCGAAGGAGGTGGTGCGCACGCCGAACAGGTCCAGGATCGCCAGGATCAGGACGATGTTGAGCAGCACGCCCAGGATGGAGACCAGGTACTGGCTCAGCGTCGGGTCCATGCGCTTGCCGCGGTCGAGCGCCTTGGCCACGATGCGCTGCGACAGGCTGATCAGCCAGCGGCCGATGCCCCAGGCCACGAGGGCGCCGATGATTTTCAAGCCAAAATCCGCGCCTTGCGTCGTCAGAAAAACCCAGATCGCTTCCGTGTTCAACTTCTTCTCCTCTCAGATGCCGGTCGGCCCCCAAACCGGCGAGTGTGATGGACTCGTGTGACGGGCTTCCGGAAGCCGCGCAGGCGCGCGTGCTCACGGGGCTGGCGCCGATGGTCTCGAAAGCAACCGTGGTGCTGGTCCTCGGCAGCTTCCCGAGCGTCCGGTCGCTCGCGCAGCGGCAGTATTATGCGCACCCGCAGAACCAATTCTGGAGAATCTTGCAAGCCCTCTGGCCCCACGACGCGCTCCCCATGGGGCCTGACAGCTATCAAAAGCGTAGCGAATGGCTGCTTGCCCATGGCCTGGGCCTGTGGGACGTGTACGGGCAGTGCACGCGCAGCGGCAGCCTCGATTCGGCCATCCGCGATGCCGTGCCCAACGACATCGCCGCGTTGCGGCTGCCCGCCCTGGCCGCGATCGCGCACAACGGCGGCGAGAGCTTCAAGCATGCGCGCCACACCCGCAGCCTGGGCGTGCCGGTCCATCGCCTGCCTTCGTCCAGCCCGGCCCATGCGACCTGGAACCTCGAGCGCAAGGCGGCGGCGTGGCGCGAAGTGATCGCGCAATACCTTCCCGTGCAGTTGTCCGTGCCACCATGAAGCGAAGCCTGCCCGAGGTCAACTTCTCCGATTTCGGGGACGTACGCTATCTGCACCTGGGCACCGAATGGGTCCAGGGCTCGATGAAGCTGGACGCCCCCTTCGAGATCGAGCTCGAGTACGTGCAGCGCATGATGGCCTGGCTGCTCTTCGCGGAGCCGGCCGAGGTGCCGAAGCGCCACGCCATGCAGCTCGGCCTGGGCGCGGCCAGCCTCACCAAGTTCTGCCGCAAGACGCTGCGCATGCGCACCACCGCGATCGAACTCAACCCGCAGGTGGTGGCGGCCTGCCGCGGCTGGTTCAAGCTGCCGGCCGACGATGCCAAGCTGCGCGTGGTGATCGCCGATGCGCAGGCCGAGATCCGCAAGGCCGAGTGGCAGGGCACGGTGGATGCGCTGCAGGTCGACCTCTACGACCACGAGGCCGCGGCGCCGGTGCTCGACAGCGAGGCGTTCTACGCCGACTGCCGGCGCTTGCTGACCGAGGACGGCTGCATGACGGTCAACCTCTTCGGCCGCTCCTCCAGCTTCGAGCGCAGCCTCGAGAAGATCTCCGCCGCATTCGGCGAGAAAGCGCTCTGGGCCTTCCGTCCGACGCGCGAGGGCAACACCATCGTGCTGGCCCAGCGCACCCCGTCGCGGCCGAAGCGCAGCGCGCTTGCCGAGCGCGCCCAAAGCATCCAGACTCGCTGGGGCCTGCCCGCGCCGAAATGGCTGCGGGTCTTCAAATACCTTGCCGAGCCATGAGCGCCGTTTCCTCGCCCGCATCGCCACCGCCGTCCCGACACGAAGGCCCGCTGCAACTGCGCCACCTGATCGAGTGGCTCGCCAAGGACCACGTGATCTCGCCGGAGGAGGCCAAGCGCACGATGGCGCGCTGCGCCCAGGCCGAGAGCCGCCAGCCGCCGCTGGTCCGCCTGGCAAACGTTGCGATGACGCGCCGGGCCGACGGCAAGCCGCTGGACCTGGAAATGCTCACCGAATGGCTGGCCGGCCGCGCCGGACTGGCGTACCTGCGCATCGATCCGCTGCGGGTCGACGTGGGCAAGGTGGCCGACACCATGAGTGCGGCCTATGCCGAGCGCCACAAGGTGCTGCCGGTGCAGGTGACGCCGGCCGAGGTGGTGGTGGCCACGGCCGAGCCCTTCCTCACCGACTGGATCGCAGAGGTCGAGCGCCAGGCGCGGCGCACGGTGCGGCGCGTGGTCGCGAACCCGACCGACATTCAGCGCTACACGGCCGAGTTCTTCTCGCTGGCCAAGTCGGTGCGCGCGGCGCAGAAGGCCGGCGGCAGCGCCGGCGGCGCCAGCTTCGAGCAACTGGTCGAACTGGGCAAGAGCAACAAGCAGCTCGACGCCAACGACCAGAGCGTGGTGCAGGTGGTCGACTGGCTGTGGCAGTACGCCTTCGACCAGCGCGCCAGCGACATCCACCTGGAGCCGCGGCGCGACCAGGGCGTGATCCGCTTCCGCATCGACGGCGTGCTGCACCCGGCCTACCAGATGCCGATGGGCGTGATGAACGCGATGGTCTCGCGCATCAAGCTCCTGGGCCGCATGGACGTGGTCGAGAAGCGCCGTCCGCTGGACGGCCGCATCAAGACCCGCAACATCCGCGGCGACGAGATCGAGATGCGCCTGTCGACCCTGCCCACCGCCTTCGGCGAGAAGATGGTGATGCGCATCTTCGACCCCGACACCGCGGTCAAGGACCTCGATGCGCTGGGCTTCGCGCAGCACGACGCGCAGCGCTGGGAGCAACTGGTGACGCGGCCGCACGGCATCATCCTGGTGACCGGGCCGACCGGCTCGGGCAAGACCACCACGCTCTATTCCACGCTCAAGCGGGTGGCGACCGAAGAGGTCAACGTCAGCACGGTGGAAGACCCGATCGAGATGATCGAGCCCTCCTTCAACCAGACGCAGGTGCAGCCGCAGCTGGACTTCGGCTTCACCGAGGGCCTGCGTGCGCTGATGCGGCAGGACCCGGACATCATCATGGTGGGCGAGATCCGCGACCTCGCCACTGCCGAGATGGCGGTGCAGGCCGCCCTCACCGGGCACCTGGTGTTCAGCACCCTGCACACCAACGACGCGCCCAGCGCCATCACGCGGCTCATGGAACTCGGCGTGCCCAACTACCTGATCAACGCCACCATGCTCGGCGTGCTGGCCCAGCGCCTGGTGCGCACCCTGTGCCCGCACTGCAAGGCGCCCGACGAGAGCGTCTCGCGCGAGCAGCTCGGCGAGTTCGTCAAGCCCTGGCAGATCACCGGCTCGGTGCGCGCCTACAAGCCGGTGGGCTGCGTCGATTGCCGCATGACGGGCTACCGCGGCCGCATGGGCCTGTACGAACTGCTGACCATCAGCGAGCCCTTCAAGACCCTGGTCAACAAGGAGCCCAACGTGGGCGCCCTGCGCCGCCAGGGCGTGGCCGACGGCATGCGCCCGCTGCGCCTGGCCGGCGCCCTGCGCGTGGCCGAGGGACTGACCACCGTCGACGAAGTCCTGAGCGCCACGCCGCCGCTCGAATAGCGCCGCGCACTGCCTCGCGCCCCGGGATAACCCTAGCTCTTCGCTAGGTGGTATCCACATCGAACCTGACCGGAAGCTGACCCCACAATCCGCTGTTCGAAAATACCAAGGGGACAGTTCGTGAAGATCAAAAGTCAGAAGGACTTTTTCGCGGGCCTGATGTTCACCGTCGTCGGCATTGCCTTCGGCTGGGGAGCGACGGCCTACAACGTGGGCACCGGCGCGCGCATGGGCCCGGGCTACTTTCCGCTGATGCTGGGCATCCTGCTGGCGGTCCTGGGCGCGGTCGTGATCTTCACGTCGCTGAGCATCGAGACGGTGGATGGCGAGCCGGTCGGCAGCATCGCCTGGCGCCCGCTGGCCTTCATCATCGGCGCCAACCTGCTCTTCGGCATCCTGCTGGGCGGCCTGCCCAGCATCGGCCTGCCGGCCATGGGCCTGATCGCCGCCATCTACGCGCTGGTGCTGATCGCCGGCCTGGCCGGCGAGCATTACAGCTTCAAGTCGAGCCTGATCCTTGCCACGATCCTGGCTGTCGGCAGCTACGTGGCCTTCGTGGTCGCGCTCAAGCTGCAGTTCCAGGTCTGGCCTACCTTCATCACCGGCTGAGAGCGACCGCGCCATGGAACTGATCAACAACCTCTCCATCGGGTTCACCGCGGCGTTCACGCTGCAGAACCTCATCTATGCCTTCGTCGGCTGCCTGCTGGGCACGCTGATCGGCGTGCTGCCCGGCATCGGCCCGGTGGCCACCATCGCCATGCTGCTGCCGGCCACCTACGCGCTGCCGCCGGTGGCCGCGCTGATCATGCTGGCCGGCATCTACTACGGCTCGCAGTACGGCGGCTCCACCACCGCCATCCTGGTCAACCTGCCGGGCGAATCGTCCTCGGTGGTGACCGTGATCGACGGCCACCAGATGGCCAAGCAGGGGCGGGGAGGTGCCGCGCTCGCGGCGGCCGGCCTGGGCTCCTTCTTCGCCGGCTGCGTGGGCACGCTGATCCTGGCCGCCTTCGCGCCGCCCTTGACCGAGCTGGCCTTCAAGTTCGGCCCGGCCGAGTACTTCTCGCTGATGGTGCTGGGCCTGATCGGTGCCGTGGTGCTGGCCTCGGGCTCGCTGCTCAAGGCGATCTGCATGATCGTGCTGGGCCTCCTGATCGGCCTGGTGGGCACCGACGTGAATTCGGGCGTGGCGCGCTTCTCCTTCGACATCCCGGAGCTCACCGACGGCATCGGCTTCATCGTGATCGCGATGGGCGTGTTCGGCTACGGCGAAATCATCGCCAACCTCTCGCGCCCCGAGGAAGACCGCCAGGTGTTCACTTCCGAAGTGCATCACCTCTGGCCGACCAAGGAAGACTTCAAGAACGGCTTTCCTGCCGTGCTGCGCGGCACGACCCTGGGCTGTGCGCTCGGTATCCTGCCCGGCGGCGGCGCGCTGCTGTCGGCCTTCGCGGCCTACACGATGGAAAAGAAGCTGAAGCTCAAGCCCGGCGAAGTGCCGTTCGGCAAGGGCAACATCCGCGGCGTGGCCGGCCCCGAGGCGGCCAACAACGCCGGCGCGCAGACCTCCTTCATCCCGCTGCTGACCCTGGGCATCCCGCCCAACCCGGTGATGGCGCTGATGGTGGGTGCGATGACCATCCACAACATCCAGCCCGGCCCGCAGGTGATGACCAGCAACCCCGAGCTGTTCTGGGGCCTGATCGCCTCCATGTGGATCGGCAACCTGATGCTGATCATCCTGAACCTGCCGCTGATCGGCATCTGGATCAAGCTGCTGTCCATTCCGTACCGCTGGCTGTTCCCCGCCATCGTGCTGTTCTGCGCGATCGGCGTGTACTCGACCAACAACAACACTTTCGACGTGTGGCTGGTCGCGATCTTCGGCGTCATCGGCTACCTCTTCATCAAGCTGGGCTGCGAGCCGGCGCCGCTGCTGCTGGGCCTGATCCTGGGGCCGATGATGGAAGAGAACCTGCGGCGCGCGCTGCTGCTGTCGCGCGGGTCGTGGAGCGTGTTCGTTACGCGGCCGATCTCGGCCGGGCTGCTGATCGCGGCGGCGCTGATGGTGGTGATCGTGCTGTTGCCCGCCGTCAAGTCCAAGCGGCAGGAAGCCTTCGTCGAGGACTGAGCTCCCCAGGCTCCAGCAAAGGCCGCCCTCGGGCGGCCTTTGTGCTTTTCAACTAGCCTTGGGCCTACCCGGCAAAATCGATTCCCATGAAAAGAACCCACTTCCTCCGCGCGGGCGCGCTCGCGCTGTGCGCTGCCGCCTTGCCCGCGGCCTTTGCGCAGCAGGCCTACCCCGCCAAGCCCATCCGGCTGGTCGTGCCCTTCCCGGCCGGTGGCGCCACCGACCTCCTCGCCCGCACCCTGTCGCAGAAGATGGGCGAGAAGCTCGGCAGCACGCTGGTCATCGACAACAAGCCGGGCGCCGGCGGCGCCATCGGCTCCGACCTCGCGGCCAAGGCGCCGGCCGACGGCTACACGCTGCTGCTGGCCACCACCAGCACGCATTCGATCGGCCCGGCGATCAACCCGAAGCTGCCCTACGACACGGTGCGCGACTTCGCGCCCATCGCGCACGTGGGCGATGCACCGAGCATCATGCTGGTGCCCAACAGCTCGCCGGCCAAGACGGTGCGCGAGTGGATCGACTACGCGAAGAAGAACCCCGGCAAGCTCAACTACGCCTCCAGCGGCAACGGCACCATCGTGCAGCTCACGGCCGAGCTCTTCAAGTCCCAGGCCGGCGTGTTCGTCACGCACATCCCCTACAAGGGCACGGCACTGGCGATTCCCGACCTGATCAGCGGCAAGGTCGACGTGCTCTTCGATTCGCTGCCCACCGGCATGCCGCACGTGCGCGACGGCCGGCTGCGCGCCCTGGGCGTGACCTCGCTGAAGCGCAGCCCGCTCGCGCCCGAGTTGCCGGCCATCGCCGACGTGCTGCCGGGCTTCGAGTCGAGCACCTGGTTCGGCCTCTATGGCCCGAAGGACCTGCCGGCCGACATCGTGGCGAAAATCAACGCCGCCGCCAACGAGGCGGTGCGCGACCCCGAGGTGCGCGACAAGCTCTCCAAGCTGGGCATCACGCCGGCCGGCGGCACGCCCGCGCAGTTCACCGCGATGGTGGCGCAGGACGCCGCCAAGTGGAAAAAGATCATCATCGACCGGAAGATCACGAGTGATTGAGCCATGAAGTTCGACTACGCCAACCCCTACACCTCCACCCGCATCCCCGTCTTCGCGCGCAATGTCGTGTCGACCTCGCACCCGCTCGCGGCGCAGGCCGGCCTGCGCATCCTGCAGCAGGGCGGCAACGCGGTCGACGCGGCCATCGCCACCGCCGCGGTGATGACGCTGGTCGAGCCGGTCAGCAACGGCCTGGGCAGCGACGCCTTCTGCATCCTGTGGGACGGCGAGCAGTTGCACGGACTCAACGCCTCGGGCTGCTCGCCCGCCGCCTGGTCGCCGGAGTACTTCCAGCGCAAGTACGGCAAGGACGCCCGCACGCCGCCGCAGCGCGGCATCGATTCGGTGACCGTGCCCGGCGCGGTGCGTGCGTGGGTGGAACTGTCCGAGCATTTCGGCAAGCTCGGCTTCGAGGACCTGATGGCGCCGGCCGTCGAGATCGCCGAGCGGGGGTACGTGGTGCCGCCGGTGGTGCAGCAGAAATGGGCCGCGGCCACGCCGCTGCTGAAATCGCAGCCGGGCTTCGCGGAGGCCTTCCTGCCCTGGGGCCGCGCGCCCGAGGTCGGCGAGCTGTTCCGCTTCCCTTCCGCGGCGCGCGCGCTCAAGGCCATCGGCGCGACCAAGGGCGATGCCTTCTACAGCGGCGAGATCGCGGAGGCGATGGAGAAGTTCTGCGCCGCGCACGGCGGTGCCCTCACGGTGCGCGACCTGTCCAACTGGAGGCCCGAATGGGTCGCGCCCATCGCGCAGGACTACCGCGGCTACACGCTGCACGAGATGCCGCCCAACGGCCAGGGCATCGCGGCGCTGATCGCGCTGGGCATCCTCAAGCACTTCGACCTGGGCTCGATCCCGGTCGACTCGGTCGCTTCGCAGCACCTGCAGATCGAGGCGATGAAGCTGGCCTTCGCCGACACCTACCGCTTCGTGTCGGACCCATCGTCGATGGAGGTGTCCCCGCTGCAAATGCTCGATGACGCATACCTGGCCTCGCGTGCCAAACTCATCGACGTGAACAAGGCGCAGGACTTCAAGGCCGGCAATCCGATCAAGGGCGGCACCATCTACCTCACGGCGGCTGACGAGAGCGGGATGATGGTCAGCTTCATCCAGAGCAATTTCATGGGCTTCGGCTCGGGCTGCGTGGAGCCCACCTTCGGCATCAGCCTGCAGAACCGCGGCCACGGCTTCAGCCTGGATGCGAAGAGCCCCAACGCGGTGGAGCCGCGCAAGCGTCCCTTCCACACCATCATCCCCGCCTTCCTCACGCAGGACGGCCAGCCGGTGATGAGCTTCGGCGTGATGGGCGGCAACATGCAGCCGCAGGGCCACATGCAGACGCTGGTGCGCATGCTCGACCACGGCCAAGCGCCGCAGACGGCCTGCGACGCGCCGCGCTGGCGCTTCAACCACGGCCTGGAGATCAATGCCGAGGCCGCGATGAAGCCCGAGGTCGTGCACGGCCTGCAGGCGCTGGGCCACAAGGTCGAGGTGATCAACGACTCCTACCAGGACTTCGGCGCCGGCCAGTTCATCTGGCGCGCGGGCGATCCGTCCGTCGAGGGCTACGTGGCGGCGAGCGACTCGCGCCGTGATGGCCTCGCCGCCGGGTACTGAGTCTCGATGTCGGCGCAGGCGGCCGCGGCCAGAACGCACGACCACCGGCGCATCGGGCCCGGCCTGGCACTGGCCTCGCTGGGTGCCATCGCCTTCAGCGGCAAGGCCATCATCGTCAAGCTGGCCTACCGCTATGGCGTGGATGCGGTCACGCTGATCATGCTGCGCATGCTGTTCGCGCTGCCGCTGTTCGCGCTGATGGCCTGGTGGGCCGGGCGCGGCAAGCCGGCGCTCATGCGGCGCGACTGGCTGGGCGTGATCGGGCTGGGCTTCTCGGGCTACTACCTTTCCAGCTTTCTCGACTTCGCCGGGCTGGCCTACATCACCGCCAGCCTGGAGCGGCTGATCCTCTATCTCAACCCGACGCTGGTGCTGCTGTTCGGCTGGATCGCCTACCGCCGGCGCATCACGCGCGGGCAGATGGCCGGCATGGCGATCAGCTACGTCGGCGTGCTGCTGGTCTTCGGCCACGAGCTGGGGCTGGGGCAGAGCGCCGGGGCCGCCTGGGGCGCGCTGCTGGTCTTCCTGAGCGCGGTGAGCTATGCGGTCTACCTGGTGGCCAGCGGCGAGTTCGTCAAACGCCTCGGGTCCCTCAGGCTGGTGGGGCTGGCCACCAGCGTCGCATGTGTGCTGTGCATTCTGCAGTTCGTGCTGCTGCGGCCGGTAGACACCGTGTTCCAGGTGGCGCCCCAGGTGATCTGGCTCTCGGTGCTCAACGCCACGCTGTGCACCGCGGTGCCCGTCCTGGCGGTGATGATGGCCATCGAGCGCATCGGCCCTGCGATGGCCGCGCAAACGGGCATGATCGGGCCGATGTCGACCATTGCGATGGGTGCGCTGATCCTCGGCGAGCCCTTCACCGCATGGATCGCGGCCGGCACCGCGCTGGTGATCGCGGGCATCTTCGTCTTCACACGCATGGGCCGCTGAGGCCCCGGAGGAAATCAACATGGATCTAGGAATCGCAGGCAGGACCGCACTGGTGTGCGGTGCCAGCAAGGGCTTGGGCTACGGCTGCGCCGAGGCGCTGGTGCGCGAGGGCGTGAACGTGGTCGTCGTGGCGCGCGGCGCAGAGGCGCTGGCCGATGCCGCGAAGAAGCTGGAGGCCGCTGCCGGCGCCGGCGGGCCCTGGGTCAAGACCCTGGCCGCCGACATCACGACCGCCGATGCCCGTGCCGCGGTATTCGCGCTGCGCAAGGACTACGACATCGTCGTCACCAACGCCGGCGGCCCGCCGCCCGGCGATTTCCGCGACTGGGACCGCGAGGCCTGGCTCAAGGCGGTGGACGCCAACATGCTCACGCCCATCGAGCTGATCAAGGCGACGGTCGACGGCATGGCGGCGCGCGGCTTCGGGCGGATCGTGAACATCACCTCCAGCTCGGTGAAGGCGCCGATCGACATCCTGGGCCTGTCCAACGGCGCGCGCAGCGGGCTCACCGGCTTCGTGGCCGGCGTGGCACGCAGCGGCATCGCGGCGCAGGGCGTGACGATCAACAACCTGCTGCCGGGCTCTTTCGAAACGGATCGGCTCAAGGGGACCATGGCCGGCGCTGCCAAGAAGTCAGGGCAGGACTTCGACACGGTCTGGGAAAGCCGCAAGAAGAATATTCCGGCACGGCGATTCGGTACGCCTTCGGAGTTCGGGTCGATCTGCGCTTTCCTTTGCAGCGTGCAGGCGGGGTACTTGAACGGGCAGAACATCCTCGCGGATGGCGGGGCGTATCCGGGGACGTACTGATCTTCTGTGACTTGCCCTCGTGGGCAGGGTGGCAAAGGTTGCGCGCTGCAAAGGCGCCTGCGGGTGTGCCGGCGGCGCTTCACTGTGGCGGTCGGCGCTGCGCGCCGACTCCCCTGCGGCACCGCCCTCAGGTGAGCACCGCAGCGGAGTCGGCGCGAAGCGACGACCGCCCCAGTATGAGACCGGGCCGCAGACCGCCTCCCGCGGCGCGCACACCAGCATCACTCGAACGCCAGCCTCCACTGACTGTCCACCGCAAAGCTGTGCGCGAGGAAGTCCACGAACTCCCGCACCTTCGCCGAAGGCTGCCGCGGCTGCGGAAACACCGCGTAGAGCGTGCGCGACTCGGGCGTCCATTCCGGCAGCACCGTGCGCAGGCTGCCAGCGGCGATGTCGTCGGCGACGAGGAAGGTCGGCAAGAGCCCGATGCCCGCGCCTTCCAGCAGCGATTCGCGCAGCACCAGGCTGTTGTTGCAGCGGCAGTTGCCCGTGACGCGCACCGTGCGGTCGCCGCCGGGCGCGATGACGTGCCACTCGTCGGGCAATTGCCCGCGGTTGTAGATCATGCAGTTGTGGCGCTTGAGTTCCTGTGGCGCCGCGGGCTCGCCGTGCCGCGCCAGGTAGGCCGGTGAGGCCACCATCGCTCGCGCCATGCGGCCGATGGGCCGCGCGCCGCGCATGGGCTCGCGGTCGTTGCCGGCGATCAGGATGGAGACGTCGAAGCCGGCTTCGGCCGGGTCGACGAAATAGTCGTTCAGGGTCAGCTCCAGCTTGACCTCGGGAAAGCGCGCGAGAAAGTCCGCGATGCTGCGGCCCAGGTGCGCCGAGCCGAGCGAGACCGGTGCGCGCACCTTCAGCAGTCCGCGCGGGGTCGGGTGCAGTTGGCCGGCGGTTTTCTCGGCCTCCTCGATGTCGTCGAGGATCCGGATGCAGCTCGCGTAATAGGTGCGCCCGGCCTCGGTGAGGCTGATGCGCCGCGTGGTGCGCGCCAGCAGGGGCGTGCCCACGTGCGTCTCCAGCGCCGCCACGTACTTGCTCACCGAGCCCGCGGACATCGCGAGCTCCTCCGCAGCATCGCTGAAGCTGTGGCGCTCCACCACCTTGCGGAACACGGCCATGCAGGTCAGTCGGTCCAAATTCTTTCCAATCTCGAAAGTGATTCTTCTCGATTGGAATGTTTATGCCCGATAGGGAAACTGTCAACATGCCGTCACAGAGCAACAACAGGCCCTCCCCACGGGGCCGCGAGGAGAAACGATGAGCCTGCGCACGCGCACCCTGCATCTCGCCATCGCGACCGGCCTGGCCTGCAGCCTCGGCCTGGCGGCCGCCGCACCCACCGGCACCCTGCGCTTCGGCACCAACCAGCAACTGGACGACTGGGAAACGCTCACCAAGGCCAACAGCACCTACACCTCGCTGGTCTACGAGGGCCTGGCCGAGATGGCGCCCGACGGCGTGACCATCGTGCCGCGCCTGGCCACCGGCTGGAAGGAGAGCCCGGCCAAGGTCGAGATCACCCTGCGCCAGGGCGTCACCTTCCACGACGGGACGCCCTTCGATGCCGCCGCGGTGGTGAAGAACCTCGAGCGCGTGCGCGACACGCCCGGCCAGTGGCGCGGCGTGATGGACGGCGTGGACAAGTTCGTCGCGGTCTCGCCCACGCAGGTGGACGTGCTGCTCAAGCGCCCATCGCCGAACCTGCTGCCCAACCTCGCGCGTCGCGGCGCCTACATGGTCTCGCCCAAGGCGCTGGACAGCGGCAGCTGGAAGACCGCGCCGGTGGGCACCGGCCCGTGGAAGCTGGAGGCCAAGGACGTGGTCAAGGGCCTGCGCCAGGTCGTCAGCTACTACGACGGCTACTACGCGCCGGACAAGGTCGGCGTGGGCCGCATCGAGGTGACCTACATCAACGACCCCGACAGCCTCTACAACGCGCTGCGCACCGGGCAGGTCGATATCGTCTGGACCAACGCCTCCATCGCCACCCGCGCCGAGCGCGAGGGCATGAAGGTGAGCTGGTTCCCCTCGGTGCTGTGGCACCTGCAGATGATGGACACGGTCAAGGTCTTCAACAGCACCAAGCTGCGCCAGGCCATCTGCCACGCGATGAACCCGCAGGACTACATCGACGCGCAACTGGGCGGCCGCGGCAAGATCCACACCCAGCGCGTGCGGGAGGGCGTGCCCGGCTACAACCCGGCGGTCAAGGGCTACCCCTACGACCTCGCGAAGGCCAGGCAGCTGATGGCCGAACTGGGCAACCCCAAGCCGCAGATCACGCTCGCGAGCTTCGACAACCAGCGCACCATCGCCGAGCTGTTCAAGAGCCAGATGGCGCAGATCGGCATCGAGGTCAAGCTGGACCTGATGACCTTCGGCCAGTTCTTCAGCACCTTCCGCAGCGGCAAGTACGCCGCCGCCATCCTGACCGACTCGCAGGACACCGGCACCTACGACTACTACCTCTACCACTTCGCCCCGACGGGCGCCGGCAATCCGCTGGGCACCACCTTCCCGGCCATCGACGCGGCGGTCAAGGAGGCGCTGGCAGCCGACGACGCGAAGGCCCAGAACGCGGGCTGGCAGAAGATGATCAAGGTGGTGAACGACGAGGCGCTGGACTGCGGCTTCTTTGACTACGCGGCCTACTGGGCCTACAACCCGAAGAAGGTCGCGAAGGTGGTGTCCACCATCGGCGACGTCGCGGTGTTCCGCTACGCCGACCTGCGTCTGGCGCGCTGAAGGGGAGGGCAGCGTGACCACCACCCCCCTCCTGATCCGCGGCGCCACCATCCTCAGCATGGACCCGCAGGTGGGCGACCTCGCCCGCGGCGACGTGCTGGTGCAGGACGGGCGCATTGCCGCCGTCGGCCCCGCGCTCGATGCACCCGCGGGCACCGAGCGCATCGATGCCGGAGGCATGATCCTCATCCCCGGCCTGATCGACTCGCACACCCACATGTGGCAGGCGCCGCTCAAGGGCCTGGGCGCGGGCCTGTGGGGCGCGGCCGACTACAGCCGCCACGTGTTCCCGCTGCGCGAGAAGTTCTCGGCCGAGGACATGCACGACGCCACCTTTGCCTGCGGCGTCGAGATGCTGGACCACGGCATCACCACCGTGCTGGACTTCTGCCACAACGTGATGACGCCGCAACATGCAGAGCAGGCGCTGGCGGCGCATCGCCGCACCGGGCAGCGCATCCTGTTCGCGTACGGCATGCTGGGCGCCTTCAAGACGCTGGCGGCCGAGCACGGCTGGCGCCTGGCGCAGATCCGCGAGCTGGCCGGCGCGATGCGCGGCGGCGATGGGCTGCTGCGGCTGGGCATCGCGCTGGGCTCGCTGGAGTACGCGGGCCTGGAGCTGGTCGCGACCGAGATCGCCCTCGGGCGCGAGCTCGGCCTCGTCATGAGCTTCCACCAGAACCCGCCAGGCCAGATCCTCGAACTGCACCAAGCCGGACTGCTCGGCGGCGACCTGCTGCCCGTGCATGCCAACGTCGCGACCGACCAAGAGTTGGGCCTGTTGGCGCAGCACGGCTGCGGCATCTCCTTCACCGTCGAGGGCGAGTTCGGCGGCGGCCGGCCGATGAGCATCATCGGCCGCGCGCACCGCGCCGGCGTGACGCCCAGCCTCGGCGTCGACATTCCCTCGCGCGTGGCGCTGGACCTGTTCGCGCAAATGCGCCTGACCTTCCAGGTGCTGCGCAACGAGGAGGCCACGGTCGAGCGCATCGCCGGCCGCTGGCCGCTGGCGCGCCACCCCGGCACGCCGCATGCGCAGCCGCGCCACATGCTCGAGTACACGACCGTCAACGCCGCCCGCGCGCTCGGCCTGGGCGATGAGATCGGCCGCATCGCGCCGGGCCTGCGCGCCGACCTGGTGCTGCTGCGCACCGGCCCGTACGGCATGTCGCTGGGCGATCCCGCGGCGCACGTCGCGCTGCAGAGCTGCGCCGCCGACGTCGACACGGTGCTGGTCGACGGCCGCGTGCGAAAGCGCGATGGCCGTCTGCTCGACCTCGATCCGGCCGAGGCCGCGGCGGCCAACCGGCGCGTGCGCGAACGCGTGCTCGGGTCGGCGGAGGCCGCGTGAAGCGTCTGGTACTCGCGCGGTTGGCTGCGGTGCTGCCGATCCTGTTCGCGGTCTCGCTCTTCACCTTCGTGCTGACGCGGCTGACCTCGACCGATCCGGTCAGCCAGATCCTCGGCCCCGGCGCCTCCGCGGCCGACCGCGCCGAGTACGCGCGCGGCCTGGGCCTGGACCGTCCCCTGCCCGAGCAGTTCCTGGGCTGGACCGGGGCCGCGCTGCGCGGCGACCTGGGCCAGTCGCTCTACACCAGCCTGCCGGTGACCGCCTCGATCGCCGACGCCGTGGGCGTGACCCTCTCGCTCGCGCTGGCCGGCATGCTGCTGGCGCTGCTGCTCGGCCTGCCGCTGGGCATCGCGGCCGCGGTGCGCCACGGGTCCTGGGCCGACCGCGCGCTGACCCTGGTCGTCTCGCTGGGCCTGGCCGTGCCCAGCATCTGGCTGGCGCTGCTGCTCTCGCTGGCCTTCGCGGTCGAGCTGCAGTGGTTCGACGTGGTGGGCTACACGCCGTTCTCCGACGATCCGCTGCAATGGGCGCGCGGCCTCGTGCTGCCCGCGGTGGCGCTGAGCGTGCACACCGCGGCGGTGATCGCGCGCCAGATGCGCAGCGCGATGATCGAGGTGCTGCAGTCGCCCTACGTGCATGCGCTGCGGGCGCGGGGCCTGGCGCAGCGCACCATCGTCTGGCTCTACGCCATCCGCAACGCGATGGTGCCGGTGCTCAGCGTCATCGCGATCCAGATGTCGGTGCTGGTCGGCGCCAGCATCGCGATCGAGCGCATCTTCGCGGTGCCGGCGCTGGGCACGCTGCTGATCGACAGCGTGGTGCGCGGAGATTTCCCCATGCTTCAGGGCGTGGTCGTCGTCGTCGCGCTCATCGTGCTGGCCGTCAACCTCGTGGCCGACGTGGGCTACGGGCTGATCAACCCGAAGGTGCGCATCCATTGAACACGACCACCACCGCCCCCGTGGAGACGCTGTCCGCCATGGCCACGCCCCCTGCCGCCGCCAATGACGAATCCGCGCGCCGCCTGGCGCCGCGCCTGAAGGCCCTGGCGCGTCCCTTCGTGCTGCTGCCCGCGGCCTGGCTGCTGTTGCTGCTGGTCTGCGCCGCCGCGGCGCCGCTGGTCGCGCCGCACGACCCCTTCCACCCGGACCTCAAGCACCGCCTGGAGGCGCCGAACGCGCTGTACTGGCTGGGCACCGACGACCTGGGCCGCGACACGCTCTCGCGCCTGGTCTTCGGCGCACGCACCGCCCTGCTGGCCTCCCTCGAGAGCGTGGCCATCGGCGCGGTGCTCGGCATCGGCATCGGCCTGGCAGCGGGCTACCTGGGCGGCTGGCTCGACCGCGTCGCGATGCGGCTGGCCGACGTGATGCAGTCCATCCCCGCCGTGCTGCTGGCGCTGGCGCTGATCGGCGTCTTCGGCAAGGGGCTGGCCAACGCGATGCTGGCGGTGGGGCTGATCTTCTCGGTGAGTTTCATGCGCATCACCCGCGCGGTGGTGCTGGCCGAGCGTGAGCGGCTGTACGTCGATGCGGCGCGCGTGCTCGGGCTCGGGCCCCTTGCGATCATGCTGCGGCAGATCCTGCCGAACGTGGCCGGGCCGCTGGTGGTGCAGGCCTCCATCTCGCTCGGCACGGCGCTGCTCATCGAGGCCATGTTGAGCTTCCTCGGCGTGGGCGCCGACAGCACCCAGGTGAGCTGGGGTGCGATGCTGGAGACGGCCCGCCAGTTCCAGAGCGAGCAACCCTTCCTGCCGGTGCTGCCGGGCATGGCCATCACGCTGACGGTGCTGGCCTTCAACCTGCTGGGCGATGCGTTGCGCGACAGCCTGCTGCCGGGCGGGCCGCGTGTTGCGCGGCGCGCGGCGGCCGCGCCCGTGGCGCGGCCTGTCGCCGACAGCCTGGACGCCGAGCCGCTGCCGCCCGACACGCTGCTGCGCCTGAACCATCTGACGGTGCGGCTGCAGGGGCCGCAGGGCGAGGCCGAATTGCTCAGCGACGTTTCGCTGCACCTGCGCCGCGGCGAGGTGCTGGGGCTGGTGGGCGAGTCGGGCTGCGGCAAGTCGATCACCGCGGCCGCCATCATCAACCTGCTGCCGCCCGCGGCGCGCGTGGCCGCGGGATCGGTGCGCCTCGGCGAGACCGAGCTGGTCGGGATGGACGAGACGCTGGCCCGCCAGATCCGCGGGCGCCGCATCGGCATGGTGTTCCAGGACGCCGTGGCGGCGCTGTCGCCGGTTCACACCATCGGCCGGCAATTGATCGACGCGGTGCGCGCGCACGGCGGGTTCGATGCCCGGCAGGCGCGCGCACGCGCCATCGAATTGCTGGAGCTGGTCGGCGTGCCGGACGCGGAGCGGCGGCTGGACGACTATCCACACCAATTCTCCGGCGGCATGGCGCAGCGCGTGGTGATCGCGGGCGCGCTGGCCTGCGACCCGGAGCTCCTGATCGCCGACGAGCCGACCACCGCGCTGGACGTGACCATCCAGGCCCAGGTGCTGGACCTGCTGATGGACCTGCGCCAGCGCCTGGGCATGTCGATCCTGCTGATCACGCACGACCTGGGCGTGGTGGCCGATGCCTGCGACCGCGTGGCCGTGATGTACGCGGGCCAGTTGGTGGAGACGGGGCCGGTGCGCGAGGTGCTTTCTCGGCCGCGCCATCCCTACACGGCGGCGTTGCTGGCGGCGATGCCGAAGGGTGGCGCAGGCGGCGCCGCCTTGGCCACCATTCCGGGGCGCGTGCCGCCGGCCTGGGCCTGGCCGGAAGGCTGCCGCTTCCATCCGCGCTGCCCGCATGCGATCGAGGCCTGCACCACCGCGCCGGTGGTCCTGGCGCAGGGCGTGCGCTGCCTGCGCGTCGAGACGCTCGCACCGCGGCGTGAGGAGAAGGTGTTGCCATGACCGCCGGACCACTGCTGAGCGTCGAGAACCTGTCGGTGGACTTCCACCGGCGCCACGGCATGTTCGGCCGCGCCCGCACGCTCTCGGCGGTGCGCGACGTGAGCTTCGCCATCGAGCCGGGCCAGACCTTCGGCCTGGTGGGCGAATCCGGCTCGGGCAAGAGCACCATCGGGCGCGCCATCCTGCGGCTCGCGCCGGCGACGGCCGGGCACGTGCGCTTCGACGGCGAGGACATCACCGCCTTCGGCCCGCGCACGCCGCTGCACTACCGGCGCGACGTGCAGGTGGTGTTCCAGGACCCGATGTCCTCGCTCAACCCGCGCCAGACGGTGGGCGAGACCATCGCGCAGGCGATCCGCCGGCACCGTCCGATGGACGCCGCGGCCTGCAGCCGCGAGGTGGCGCGCATCGTCGACAGCGTCGGCCTGGCCGCCTACCACGCCCAGCGCCGTCCGCACGAGCTCTCGGGCGGGCAGCGCCAGCGCGTGGCCATCGCGCGGGCGCTCGCGGTGCGGCCGCGGCTCATCATCTGCGACGAGCCGGTGAGCGCGCTGGACCTCAGCACGCAGGCGCAGGTGATCAACCTGCTGGTCGAGCTGCAGCGCGAGTTCGGGCTCAGCTACCTGTTCATCGCGCACAACCTGGACGTGGTGCGCCACGTGAGCCATCGCATCGGCGTGCTGTACCTGGGCCGGTTGGTGGAAACGGGGCCGGTGGCCGAAGTGCACGACGCGCCGCGCCATCCCTACACGCGCATGCTGGTGGCCTCCACGCTGGTGGCCGATCCTCAGTTGCAGGCCCAGCGCTCGCGTGCGCGCCGGCTGCAGCTGCGCGGCGAGCTGCCCAGTCCGCTGGCCCCGCCATCGGGCTGTGCCTTCCACACGCGTTGCCGCTGGGCGCAGGAGGGCTGCCGGCAGCGCATGCCCGAGCTGGAGGCCTGCGGTGGCGACAGCCGGGCCGCCTGCATCCGGCTCGCCGAGATCGACGAGGAGGAGGTCATCGCATGACGTCACCCCACGAGGCCCTGTTGATCCGCGGCGCCACGGTCCTCAGCATGGACCCTTCGCTCGGCAACCTGGAGGCGGCCGACGTGCGCATCGAAGGGCGCCGCATCGCCGCGGTCGGGCGCGATCTCGACAGCACCGGCGCCGGCAGCATCGACGCGCGCGGCATGATCCTGATCCCGGGCCTGATCGACTCCCACACCCACCTGTGGCAGGGCCCGCTGAAGGGACTGGGCGCGGGCATGTGGGGCATGGGCGACTACAACCGCCACATCTTCCCGCTGCGCGAGCGCTTCACCGCCGAGGACGTGGGCGATGCCACCTTCGCCACCGGCGTCGAGATGCTCGACAACGGCATCACCTCGGTGCTGGACTTCTGCCACAACGTGATGACGCCGGCGCATGCGGAAGCCGGGTTGCGTGCCAATGGGTGCACGGGCCAGCGGGTGCTGTTCGGCTACGGCATGCTGGGGCGCTTCGACACGCTCGCCGCCGACCATGCCTGGCGCCTGGCGCAGGTGCGCGCGCTGAGCCGGGAGTTCGCGGGTGGCGCCGAGGCGCTGGTGCGCCTGGGCGTGGCCCTGGCTTCAATGGAGTTTGCCGGACCGGAGATGGTCAAGGCCGAGATCCTTCTCGCGCGCGAACTGGGCCTCCCCATGACCTTCCACCAGAACGTCGCCGGGCAGATCCATCAATTGCAAGAAGCCGGACTGCTGGGTCCCGACATGCTGCCGGTGCACTGCAACCCGATCCTGGATGAAGAGCTGGCGCTGCTCGCGCAGAGCGGCTGCGGCATCTCCTTCACGCCGGAGAGCGAGGTGGGCGACGGCCGCTCCACCAGCGTGATCGCACGCGCCCACCGGGCCGGCGTGACGCCCAGCCTCGGCGTGGACGTGCCGTCGCGCGTCGCGCTCGACTTGTTCTCGCAGATGCGCCTGACCTTCCTGCTGATGCGCGCGGAGGAGGCGGAGCGCGAGCGCATGAGCGGTCGCTGGCCCCTGGCGCGCTACCCCGGCACGCCCTTCATCCAGCCCCACGACATGCTGGCCTACGCCACCGTGAATGCCGCGCGTGCCATTGGCCTGGGCGAGGAGCTCGGACGCATCGTACCGGGCTGCCTGGCCGATCTGGTGCTGCTGCGCACCGGCCGCTACAGCCCTTCGCTGGGCGATCCCGCCGCGCACGTGGTGCTGCAGGCCAACGTGGGCGACGTCGACACCGTGATCGTGGACGGCCGCGTGAGGAAGCGCGGCGGCGCGCTGGTGGGCGGCGCGCGCGAGGAAGCGGTCGCCGCCACCCGGCGCGTGCGCGAGCGCCTGTTCGGCGAAACCGCGTCCGCCGCCTGAACCTTTCATTCAACCAACCTGATCCGAGACATGACCCGAACCCTGATCCAGAACGCCTGCGTGCTCTCCATGGACCCCGCCGTGGGCGACTTCGACGAGGCCGACATCCTGATCGAGGGCGAGAAGATCCTCGCCGTCGGTCCCCGCCTCGGCGCCGAGGCGGCCGAGGTGATCGACGGCCGCGGCCGCATCGTCACGCCCGGCATGGTCAACGCCCACATCCACACCTGGGAGTACCAGCTGCGCGGCATCGGCAGCGACTGGGTGGGCAGCCGCGACTATCACAACAACATGCACAAGAACCTCGCCACCCGCTACGGCGTGCGAGACGTCTACCTGGGCAACCTGCTGGGTGCGATCAACCAGCTGCGCAACGGCACCACCACCATCGTCGACTGGTGCCACATCCTGCGCGACGCCGAGATGACCGATGCGGCCATCGATGCACTGGAGGAGTCCGGCATCCGCGCCGTGTTCGCGCGCGGGACCGTGAAGCCGCCGGAGCGCCCGGGCGAGATCCCGTATCACAAGAAGCCCTTCCCGCGCGAGGAGATCCACCGCCTGCGCACCGGGCGCCTGGCTTCCGACGACCGGCGCGTGACGCTGGCGATGGCCATCCTCGGGCCGGACTGGGGCGAGTACGACGTGGCCGCGCACGACATCCGGCTGGCGCGCGAGTACGGCCTGATCAATTCGGCCCACACCTACGGCCGCAAGGGCAAGCGGGTGGTGGAGGACGGCTATCCGCGCCTCGCCGCCGAAGGGCTGCTCGGGCCGGACCACAACATCGGGCACGGCAACTGCTTCGACGACGCCGAACTGAAGATCGTGCTCGATGCCGGCTGCACCATCACCGCCACCAACCTCACCGAGATGCTGAACTACGAGCAGCCGGCCATGCTGGGCCGCCTGGTGAAGCACGGCGCCACGCCTTCGATCGGCACCGACTGCGACCCCTACTTCAACAGCTCGATGCTGTGGGTGATGCGCCATGCCTTCCTGCACCAGCGCGAGCTGGACAATCGCAGCCTCTACGCCGAAGGCCAGTGGCCGGCGAAGACGCAGCATTCCACGCTCACGCGCGACGCGCTGTACTGGGCCACCATGGGCGGCGCCAAGGCCTTCGGGCTGGACGGGAAGACCGGCTCCATCACGCCGGGCAAGCAGGCCGACCTGGTGATGTTCGACACCCGCGGCCTGAACATCTTCCCCGCGATGCCCGGTGGAAACCCGGCCCACGTGGTCGTGATGTACGCCGAAACTTCGGACATCGAGAACGTCATGGTCGCGGGCCGCTTCGTCAAGCGCGACGGGCGCCTCAGCTTCGACGCGGACCGCCTGGCGCGCCTGAACGAGGAGCTGCTGGCTTCGCGGCTGCGGATGTTCGAGGAAGGCAACTATGTGTCCCGGCCCGTGGAACGCGGGCCCCAGCCGGAGCGCTTCGTCCTATGAACACATCCCTGCTGCATCGTCTCGCCGGCGTCGTGCTGGCGTCGGCTTCGCTGTTGCTCGCGCCCATGCCCGCGGGCGCCCAGGGCAGCGCGGCCTCGGCTTGGCCGAACAAGCCGGTGCGCATCATCCATGGCTTCACCTCGGGCGGGCCGGTGGATGCGCTGGCGCGCCTGCTGGCGGCGCAGTTCCCGGAGCAGTTCGGGCAGCAGGCGGTGGTGGAGGGCAAGCCCGGTGCCGGCGGCACCATCGGCGCCAACTATGTGGCCAAGGCCGAGCCGGACGGCTACACGCTGTTCCTGATGGCCTCGGGCCACTCGGCCGCGCCGGGGCTGTACAAGACGCTGCCCTTCGATGCGGTCAACGACTTCACCATGGTCTCGATGGTGGCGCGCAGCCCCTTCGCCATCATCGCCGGGCCGGCCGCGAAGGCGGGCAGCATCCAGGAACTGGTCGCGCAGGCCAAGGCCCAGCCCGGCGGCATCGACTACGGCTCCGGCGGCACCGGCAGCGGCATGCATCTGGCGGCGGTGCTGTTCCAGGCGCGCACCGGCGTGCAGTTCACCCACGTGCCGTACAAGGGCGGCAGCGCGCCGGCGCTGGCGGTGATCGGCGGCGAGGTGCCGATCATCTTCACCTCGCTGGCCGGCATGTCCGCCCACATCGAGAGCGGCAAGGTCAAGCCGCTGGCCGTCACCTCGCGCACGCGCTTCGCGGCCTTTCCCGAGGTGCCGACGGTGGCCGAGACCGTGCTGCCGGACTTCGACGTCAGCGCTTGGTACGCGCTGGCCGGGCCGAAGAACCTGCCGCCGGCCATCGTGGCGAAGCTCAACGAAATGGTGCAGGCCACGCTGCGCCGGCCCGAGATCGTGCAGACCCTCAAGCTGCAGGCTGCCGAGCCCTGGCCCACGAGCGCGCGGGAGGCGCAGGCCTTCCTGGCGACCGACGTGGCGCGCTGGACGAAGGTGGTGCGGGACGAGAACATCGCGCCGCCGAACTGATCAATCAGGTGCCGAAGAATCAGCTGCCTCGAGGTCGGCCTTCGATTGATCGGCCGGGTGGTAAGAGCGCCGTCCTCGCAATTGCTCCAACTGCTTTTGCCGCTCGGCGATGGCCAGACGCTTGGCTTCGGCCTCGCCATAGCGGGTCACGCCGAAAGATTTCTGGATGTTTTGTCTGGCACCCCCGCCGCCCATGTACGTTTGAGCCTTCCATTTGCGTATCTCGCCGTCCGGGCCGTAGATCGGGATCACGCCGGGAATACCGCTTTTATTGTTCGACCGAAGTCTGGTGGCGAGCTCCTGGCGTGTGAGCTGTGGGTTGTTGCGAACGAACGCGTCGCGCCAGGCCTGGGCCGAGGCCAAAGCGGCGTCGTGCCCGCCCCATTTGCTGAATGAGAATATCTGGTTCGCGTGGATGCCGTTGCGCGTGAGCGAAACGATCCAATGCCTTCCCGGGCCACGAACAATGCCGTACATCTCGGCGAGGTTAAAGGTGCCACTTGGCATGTTTAGAAACTCATTTTTGTATCTCAATAAATTAAAATCATCATAAGCCCTCGCTGGGTATTTTGTTTAATTAAATCTATTGCTCGGGTTTATTGCGAGTTTGCTCATATTCTTTTATATAAATCTCCACTGGACAAGCGGTGCCCAGAATGTGAACGGCACCGTCTGCGGCGTCAACTATAAAAGGAGCATTGCCTGCTAAAATTGAACTAAAATCCCCGGTTTCTAGATATATTTGCGATTCATAAAAAAATACCCACCCGAAGCTTTCATCGAGCCTATCTACTATCTTAAGAGGAATTCCGATTCTGCTTTGCATTTTTTGCAGATGATCGGTTGCTATTTTTTCTGCGCGATTGAGATCAATCATCTTAGTTGGTCCTCAATAGACGAAATGCGGCGTACCCGTTGAATGTGGCCTCTCGGCCTGTTTGTCCGTCAAGAAATCGAATCACCCCATTTTGATTTACAACATTAAACACATGCCCTGGTCTCCCTGGGTCGCGTGAACCAAATACGATACCTCTAGTTCCGTTGCCGGCTGAAATTAGCTGTTGCTCGATGCTGTCGACAGTTATCGATGGTCCAAAGCGGGTGCCAAATTGCCTTTCCAATATCGTTATTGGCAGAGGAGTACGTTTGAGCCTTCCATTTGCGTATCTCGCCATCCGGGCCGTAGACCGGGATCACGCCCGGAATGCCGCTTTTATTGTTCGACCGAAGTCTGGTGGCAAGCTCCTGGCGTGTGGGCTGTGGGTGGTTTCGAACGAACGCGTCGCGCCAGGCCTGCGCCGAGGCCAATGCGGCGTCGTGGCCACCCCATTTGCTGAATGAGAATGTCCGGTTCGCGTGGATGCCGTTGCGCGTGAGCGCAACAATCCAATGGCTTCCCGGACCTCGAACAATGCCGTACATCTCGGCGGGGTTGCTGGTGCCACTTGGCATGCTTAGAAACTCACTTTCATATCTCGTCCGCGCAGCCGCTGCCCCCAAAGACGATGAAATGGTTGCCCACCACCTTTCAACGCGCGTCACATCATTCGAATTGGCAATACGTCATCGGTCCCAGCCATGACAATCAACGTTACCTCGACTAGCGTCTTCGCGATCTGAGGAGCAACGGGTAGCAGCTGCTGCAGCAGCCGCTCAAGCGGCTCACTCATCTCGACCCCTTGAATTCCACTCGATCGATCGTGCATGCATCGAAAGAGTGGATGGTCCCATTGACGTCAAAGTGATAGACGATTGCACCTTCGCTGTTCGTCTTGGTTATCGCGACCAATGTGACCTTATGCGCCCGCTGCCCGAGGCCGTCCCGCTCCCGCCCGCTGGCGGTGGATTGGGTCAGCAGGTTGAGCTTGCCGGTCCAGGCTCTCGCGTGCCGAATTCCTTCTATAGCAATGCCCCCAGATCCCATACCTTGACCACCAAGGCATCTCTGCCATCCAGCGGCTCAATATGGTAAGCGCCAGCAGGGAACTCCACGTACTGCCCCTGAGCCAGTACGATCGGTTCCGCTTGCCGACCTCCAAAATGGCACCGGCACCTCCCTTGAACGACATAGCACAGACCCTTTCGTGCTGACCCTCGTGGCCTAGTTTCGTCGTGTCGATGGACGCTCCGACTGACGCGAAAATCGGGCGCGGGGAACCTTCTCTGGATCTCCTCTTCGGAGATCGGCATTTCGGAGATGTCGCTCCAGTTGAACACTTCCAATTTAGTCACCGCCCCTCTCTGGAAAGTTGATGCCGACACTCCTGAATGCAGTGCGCACAGCTTGGTCAGCGGCAGCAGATTGGGCCGGTGTCGCACCATTCAGAAAATGCCCTGAATAAGGCTCGATGTCCAGCCCAAAAAACGCCCCAGACAGACCAGCAATCGCCTGTCCAGCGGCAATAACAGGCTGCCCATTAGAAAGAGCTGCATGGGATATTTCGATGCCATTCACAGTATGTGGAGCAATCAAGAGCTGTCCCTCAGCAGTGACTACGAACTTTATTTCCCCCTGATTGACGATCGAGGGGAATGAAGGATCGCTTGCAGTGATGGGACGCGCACCGACCGCGTTTGTCGCCGCAGTTTCAGCGGCGAGGTTACTTGGAAGCTGGTTTCCAAATAGCTGCTAATTCTTGGTCAAGCCCCATTCCGGTAAATCTGGCAAGCAGGTGTGCTAGAGCGGGAGCTTTTTTCTGTTGGTCATGCTTCTCGTTTGCCTGAATTGTGGGCGCATCGGTCTTGTCCATCAAGACGCCCCCGATGTAGTAATGCTCGTCTGATTCATCCAATTGAAAGTGCCATAGTCAGTGATCCCCCCCCCCCGACGATCTGTGTCGCCTCGATGTCAATGCTGATGGGAATCCCTGGAGGGCTGTTCTATCGCACGACGTCTGCGGCAAAAATCCCACCAAGCACAAAAACCTGCAATCATGCCAAAAAGCGCTCCAGCGACACCAACAATTAGAAAAGCGACCGGTAGTGTGATAGAAAAAATGAGCGCCCCGGGAATAATGACTATGGCAAAGAAAATTAGCATTGACAGTGTATAGCACATAACAAACCATAAACCGCGATAGCGGATTTCCTTTTTTTCATTCCAGAGATCTGGAAATAACCAGATAGCAACGCGATCAAAACTGAAAGGTGTTCCCGGGGGATTTGCATTTGGCTTCATATGCGTTCTTGTCTACGTCAGCATTCATTCGTCGATCTGCACATTCGCACTCTCGCGGGTGTCTTCCAGAAGCTATTGCCGCGCTGATCAGTGCTTCCGCCACTATCACCCCCTGCCATGACGCCTTCGGCTCCAAAGGTGAATAGTCTGCTGGCAGAGGTCCCGAGGAGCTGGGTATTGACGTTCCCTGCTGTCGTTGGGATCCATTGATTTGCGAGACCAGCGCTGACGTTCGCTCCTGTCTTAATGATGCCTCCAATAGCGCCAGACAGTCCGCTAATTGTCAGTTGCAGTGGCGTTGCGTCTGGGTTGAAGAACAGAGTGGTGCCTATCGAAAACGCACCACCGACTCCTGCTGTTGTCGCCCATTGCCCAGCGGATAGACCGGCCAGTCCGCCAGAAACAATGGTGGTTTGTGCAGCGACGCCCATTCCATACAACGTCACGCCACCGAGTACAAGCGGGCTAAGAATTGCACCCTGGGTAGCACTCTGCGTCATCTGTCCCGCAGTCGAGGTCGTGAACGGCGACGTGATCGGCCCCGCCGTAGCGAAGGCAACCCCATTGACGATGATGTTCCCGCGCCCATCGACAAAGACTGTGTTGCCCGCTGCCTGGGCACGCTGCACTTCCGTGACGCAGCCCGTCGACGCGCCTCCAGCCGCACATGCATCGCGCAGCGCCGAGTCGCGCCCCGAAGACGTCTGCGCCAGTTGGTTCCGCGTGTCACACGCCGTTTTATCGCCGGCGTTGCACTCCTTCACAGCAGCGTCGTACTGCTCCTGCTCCGACAGTCCAAGAAGGCTGGGCCGCTTCCGGCTCAGCCAGTTGTTCTCTACTGCATTGCCTGCTGCATTGGCCGCCACGTAGATGGCCGTCTCGTCGCCGCCCGCGATCGCCGCGGCGATGGCACCGACGAGCCGCGACACCTCCGTGGTCGCCAATGCCTGACTTTTGTCACCCGTCGGGTTGATGAACTGTGCTGTCAGGTGACCGGCCACCGCACCCAAGGCACCTGCCGCGCAGCCGTCGCCGGCCGTCCCTCCGGCCACGTTCGCGCGACCGGCACCCACCGCGCATCCCGCGATGGCATGCGCCACCTCGCCTGCAAGCCGGTTCAGCGCTGGCGGCGTGACGGCCCCCGTCACGGGATCGATCCCCGGACTGGTCAACTCCCCGATCTGGAAGGCTCCCTGCGCTGCCGCCGTGTTCAGCAGCGCGTTGACCAGTCCGTGGCGCAACTCGTCCTCCAGGCTCGTGCCGTTGACCGCACTGCGCACCACTGAGCCCGCGACGTTGTTGACCAACTGCCGCTGCAACTGGTCCGTGAGGCGTGCCGAGCCATTGGTCGCGTTGGCAGCGTTCTGCGGCAGTAGCCCGGAGGCGCCCAGCCCCTCGATGACACCCGCCGTCAGCATCGACGTGGCGATGGCCTTGATGCTCTCGCTGCTGGCCATCTCCTTGAGCACCTTGCCCAGGTCCCCGTCGTTGTTGGCCAGGCTCACCGCGGCCCGGCTGGCAATGGCGCTGACGCCCATCTGGACCGCACCGCTGGCGCCCGCGGAGACGGTGGCGCCCATGCCGGCCGATGTCGCCGCACCGCCGGCAGCCGCTCCGGCCTGCGCGGCCATGGGAGCGGCCACTGCGGCCGCCACCACGCTCACCACCAGCGCCGTCACCGGCCCCATGCCGCTCTGGTGATAGGACCAGCGGTCGTGCTCCTCCTTCACCCGCTGCCACTGGACGCTGTTGACGAAGGCCGGGTCGTTGACCAGTTGATTCACCCAGGCCATGCCGGGCTGCTGCGCGAGGGTGGTCAGGCTGTCGTTCTGGCCGAGCTGCGCCTTCACGCCGCCGCCGGCCTGGAGGCTCAGGTCCTTGACGTCGAAGCGGTTGTACTGGCTGGTCTCGTCCTTCCTGCCACTGCCCGAGGACGAGGAGAAGGCGGCGTCGTTGTCGACCTCCCTGGCGCTCGTGGCGCGGGTGGTGGACTGGGTGAGCAGGTCGAGCTGGCCGCCGGCGTCGATGCTCATGCTCTGCGCGTTCGCTTCGATGGCCGACAGCGTCATGTTGCCGCCGCTTCGCAGCTGGATGGCCTTGGCGTCCAGGCTCGTGCGCGCCAGGCTCGTGTCCTGGCTGTCGGCATCCAGGCTGTACTTGGTCATGCCCCGCTTGGTGGCGTGGTGGGTCTCGGCCGAGGTGCTGTTCTCGCCGGCCAGCAGGCTCAGCCGGTTGGTTGCTTCCAGGCTCAGGGTCTCCTGGGCGCTCAAAGTGGCCGCCCGGGCCGTGAGGTCGCGCCCGGCTTCCAGGCGCACGCTGCCGGCGCCGCTGACGGTGGTGCCGCTCTCCTGGCTTTGCTGGCCCTCGCGCGAGTTCCTGCCGCTCCAGCGGATGTCTTCCGCGCGGCCCGTGGTGACGCTCCCGAGGTTCAGGTCGCGCACGGCCGAGAGGCTCGCATCGCCTGCGCTCTTGACCTCGGCGCCCACCAGGTTCATGTCGCGCCCTGCCGTTGCCAGCAGGCTGCCACCGGGGTTGGTCACATACAGGCCCGCCACCCGGTCGAGCGTGACGGCCGCGAGCTTCACGCCGCTGGCCGCGTCCAGGCCCGGCAGCATGTTCGCGTTGCTGGTCGAAGCGCGCGTGGTCGTCACGACGTTGATGTCGCGCCCGGCGATGGCCGCCAGGCTGTTGCCGGCATCGATGCTGCCGCCGATGACGTTGAGGTCCTGGCGCGCGGTCAGGGCCACATCCTGCGCCGTGATGCGGCCGGCGAGGTTGTGCACGTTCTGGGCGTTGATCTTGACCGCCTGGCGCCCGGCGATGGTGCCGCTGTTGGCGAGATCGCCCGCGAGCTGGAGGTCGACTTGCCGGCCCGCCAGCAGCGCCCCCGAGCCGTCGATGTCGCCTTCCTTCACCCGCACGTAGACCTGGGGCGCCAGCACCTTCTGGGTGCTGCCGTCCGGAAGCGTCACCTCCTGCTCGACCAGCCAGACGATGTCGCTGGTGAGCTGCGCCATCTGCGCGGCCGTGAGAGCGATGCCCGGCCTCAAGCCGTACGCCCTGGCGAAGGTCACCCCGGCGTTCATCAGTGCCGCGTACTGGGCGTCGTCGCTGTCGAAGCCACCCAGGTCGCGGTGGCCGGTGAGCTGCGCCAGTTGCTCGCGGATCAGGCGCTGCTCGTAGTAGCCGTCGCCCAGGCGCTTCTGGATCAGATGGGGATCACTGCCCAGGGCGTCGAGCAGATAGTCGCTGGACAGCCAGTTGCGGTAGTTGGCGAAGCGCGGATCGGTCTCGACCAGGTAGCGGCTGCCCGGCCCGGGGTGCGTGCGGAACAGGCTGGCGGCGGGGATACCGGCATTCGGCGTGCTGGTGCGAACGACCACGGGAAGGGGGCCGCTGCCAGCCGCGGGCACCTGCACGATCGGGTTCACGCCCGTGCTTTGCGGGGTGGCGCCGGTCTGGCCCGGGCTCAGGTTTCCGGTTCCGGCATCGCTGCCCGCGAAGGGCACATTGCCTTCCCGGCGTGCCGCAGCCAGCGTGACGGTGGCGTTGGTCGTCAGGTCGTAGGGCGCGACCTGGTACCTGCGCCGGTCGTCCTGGACGTAGCTGTGGATCGCGGCGCCGCTCTGCACGGTCGGTGCATCGACCGTCAGGGCGCGGTTGTCGATCTGCCCGCCCGTGACCGTCAGCGCCCCGCCCGCAAGGATCTGGCTCATGTCGTTGGTGCCAGTGCCCACCTGCAGGTTCATCGCCCTGCCCGCGAGGATCCTGGCGGGGGCAGAGCTTTGCAGCACCGGCTTCGATCCGGTGACGGTGTAGTCGAAGGCGTCGTAGATCGAGGCGAAGCGTGGTGGCTTCGATTCGTTGGCTT
>NZ_LYMK01000053.1 GCF_002157355.1 Variovorax sp. JS1663
TTCAGTCGCATACTCATCCTTCGCCTCCTCCAGACTTGGTGAATACGCCAACGCGTCTGGCGGGTCAGTCTAGCGCGACGGTATCGCTCATCTCAAGTCGCCATCAAGGTTGACGCAGCGGAAACCATTGTTCGACGCACATGTCCGGAACCGCGGCTTCATTGTCATTGCCGCGCGAATCCGCAGTTCCTAGACTCGCTGCTTCGATCACGCACATCGGCGAAACAGGTGAACAGCATGTCAAAACTTCGATTCAGGATCTCGATGTCGCTGGACGGGTTCGTCGCCGGTCCGAACCAGAGTCTGCAGGAGCCACTCGGCGCCGGCGGCGAGCAACTGCACGAGTGGGTGTTCCCGCTGGAGATCTGGCGGCGTCCGCATGGCATGGATGGCGGCGTGGTGAACGAGAGCACGCCGGTGATGGAGGAAGAGCTTGCCAACATCGGCGCGACCATCATGGGCCGCAACATGTTCGGCGGCGGTCCGGGACCGTGGAGCGAGACGGATCCCTGGAGCGGCTGGTGGGGTCGCAATCCGCCCTTTCATCACCCGGTGTTCGTGCTGACGCACCACGCGCGCGACCCGTTGATCATGGAGGGCGGCACGCGCTTCACCTTCGTGACCGACGGGATCGAGAGTGCGCTGGACCAGGCCCGGCGCGCGGCGGGCGGAAAGGACGTGGCCCTGGCGGGCGGCGCGCGCACTGCACAGCAATACCTGAAGGCCGGCCTGGTCGACGAGATGCAGCTTCACCTCGCGCCGATATTGCTGGGCGGTGGCGAGCGCCTGTTCGACGATGTCGGCGCCCTGCATTCCCTCGCCATCGTGAAAACGGTCGTGGCGCCGAACGTGATTCACCTGAAGTTCGTGAGAAGTCAGAAGCGATCAGAACCGGTACTGCAGCCAAGTCGCCAGGAACTCGCCTGAACGCCCGCCCGCCTGCCGGGTTGCACGGCCTGGCTCGAAGTGGACGTAGCTCGCCGCGACGGTGAGTCGAGGCGTCGCCGACCACTCGATCGTTGCGATCACCTGCTGTCCGATATGGCGGCTCTGCGTTCCCGCCGTCCCTCTGACCGGCGACAGGGGCGGCGCGTAGAACGCGTCGGCCTTCGTCTGCTTCCACAGCGGATTCCAGGCCAGGTTGAGCTCCACGGTCGGCGTCAACGCGAGGGTCAGGTTCGGCTGAAGATCGAGCAGGTTCGACGGAGCCACGAGATTGGCCTCTGAGAAGTAAGGCAGCCTCGGAAAGAGTGCATTGAAGGTGCCGAGACGTCCGTCGCGAAGGTTCCTGTCGCCGCTGAAGGCGTCGGCCTTCAATCCGATCCGCGGCGTCCAGGTCCGATCGGAGAAGGTGTAGCCGGTGTCGGACGACAGCGCCCACGCACGGATGCTCGAGCCGCCGAAGTTGCCGAACTGGAAGATCCCTTCGATGTTCCAGTCGAAGTCGGCGTGGCTTCCGAACAGGCGCGCGCCGACGGTGTGCCGGTGCTCGGTCTCGACGCCCTGCGCAAAGCGGGCATCCCGGCGGTTGAGCCCCAGGTAGTAGAGGTCGGCCTTCAGGCCCGCAACGGCGGGCACATTGGTGGTGGCATAGACGCCCCATAAATCCTGGGCCCGGTCGCGCCCATCATCGAAACGCCCCGTCCGCGGCGCGACCGGCTGGACCGCGAACGCGTCGACCCGCAGATCCTTCGATTCGATCCATGTGACGCGGACACCGTCGAAGGACCGCCGGATGTTCGGGCTGTCCCTGACGCCGACGAGTCGGGACGACCCGAAGCTCATCTGCTGCCGGCCTGCCCGCACCGAGAGCTGTCCTTCGCCCAGGGAAAGCTTCGCCTCGCCGAAGGCCTGGAGCACGTCGAGCGTGTCTTTCTGCGTCGCGGGCGGCGAGCCGCTCCATCCGGGCGCGTGGGCGGCGGCAATCTCCACGAAGGTTCGGAAGCCGGGACCGAAATGGATGTCGGCAAACAGGGAGGCCCGGCTGAGGAAGTAGTCGTTGCGGGGAGGCGATCCGAGCCCGAACACGGGTGCTCGCACGTACTCGTAGCGCTCCCGCAGTTCTCCGCCGAGCGTCGCATACCAGGATCCCGAGTCGTTCAGCGGTATCCACTTGAGAGGGTCCAGGAAGTCCGTGCGCAGGGCCGGATCGCGCAGGGGGGACCAGTCCTCGTCGAAGCGGAGGCTCTTCAAGGCCGGCCGGTCGACGCTGCCTTGGGCCATCGCCATTGGATTCGCGCAGAGCAGCGAGATCCACAGCAGAGCGCTGCGATGCAGGCGCTTGCAGGTCGGCCGGTGGTGCGCTCGCCGCGAGTTCATGGGTCGCGATTTTCGCCGGCCGGCCGAAGACCGCAAAGGAGGAGGCCGAAGCCTTGCTGCGCCGTTCGCTCGATCACCCGGCGAAGGCTGCGCCGAGCTTCACGCCCGGCACGTCCAGCTCCGTGCGCAGGATCGTGCCGGAGGTGGATTCCGTGCAGTAGAGCACCGTGCGCCCGGGGCCGCCATACGCAAGATTGGTCAGGGACTGTCCTTCGGTGCTTCGGAGCACGATCACGGGCTCCGCCCGGTGATTCAACACCCACACATACCCGAGGCCCGGATTCGCGATGAGCAACCGGCCGTCCTCGTCCATGGCGAGGCCGTCGGGCCCGCTCGGTCCGTACGAAGTGAAGAACTGCCCCACCTTCGCCACGCTGCCATCCGGCATCAGCGGCGCCCGCCACACGCAGTTGCCCCGGGTGGCGGCGACGAAGAGGACGCGCTGGTCCGCAGACAGCACGACCCCGTTCGGGCTCGGGACGTTGTTCAGGAGAAGGTCGAGGCGTCCATCCGGCGTCAGCCGGTAGACACGCCCCGTGGGTTCGTGCATTCCGCTCTGGCCCTGGTCCGTGAAGTAGAGATTGCCGCGTGAATCGAAAACCAGGTCGTTCACGCCCCGGAAGCGCTCGCTGTTGCGCCGCTCGAGGTAGGGCCTGATCTCGCCGCTGGACACATCGAGCGCCATCAGACCGTTCTTGTAGTCGGTGACGACCAGCGTGCGCTCATCGGCGAACTTCATGCCGTTGGGTTCGCCATCGAACTCGGCCACCAGTTCCCAACGGCCGGCGGGGTCGATCCGGAAGATCCTGCCCCACGGAATGTCGGTCACGTAGAGATTGCCGGCGGTGTCGAAGACCGGCCCCTCGAGGAAGGAATCGACGGGCGCTCCGCCCCGGTTCGCATCGGCCCAGGCGCTGCGCTGGCCAGTTCGCCGCCAGCGCTCGGGCATGCGCGTGAAGACTTCGAGATCGCGCACTTCGGGCGGGTGCAGCAGCAACATGGTCTCTCCTGGTGATTCGGCGTGCAGGCCTGGGCGGCCCGCGGCTCCGGCTATTGCCTCTCGACCTTCGCGGCCGCAGCCACCTTGCTCCACAACTGGGTGTTGTCACGCAGCATCCTGGCGAATGCATCGCCCGACACGACCGAAGGCACCGAACCCAGTTCGGCGGAAAACTTCTGCACGTCCGGGCTCGCCATGGCCGCCGCGATCTCCTTCTGCAGCCGTTGCATCACGGGCGCCGGCGTTCCCTTCGGCGCCCACAGGCCGGTGAAGTTGATGACGCCATAGTCTTTGATCCCGGCCTCGGCGAAGGTGGGCACGTCCGGCAATGCCGCCAGACGCTTGTCGCCGCTGATGCCCAGCAGGCGCACCTTGCCGCCCTTCACCTGGCCCATCACGCCGGGCGTCGACGCGATCTGGAAGTCGATGGTGCCGGACAGGAGGGCCAGCGTCGCCTCGCCTGCGCCCTTGAACGGAACGTGCGTGACGTCGATCCGCGCTGCGATGGCCAAGGCCTCGGTGGAAAAGTGCGGCGTGGTGCCGGCGCCGCCGGTGCCGTAGTTGAGCTTGCCGGGATTCGACCTGGCGTAGCCGACGAGGTCCGACAGCGTCTTGAACCTGGAATCGGCGCCAACCACGAGCGCCATCGGCGCAAAGTTGAAGGCGGAGACCGGGACCAGGTCGTGCTCGTGATCGAAGGGGAGCTTGTTGAAGACGTGCGGCAGGATCGAGTAGGTCGTGTCGTTCGCCATCAGCGTGTAGCCGTCCGGCGCGGCCTTGGCGACCTGCTGCGCACCGATGGTGCCCGTCGCACCGGCCTTGTTCTCGACAAAGAAACTCTGCCCGGTCTGCTCCGTGAGCTTCTGGGCGACGCGCCGCGTCACCTGGTCCACGGCACCGCCCGGCGGATACGGCACGACGACGCGAACGGGCTTCGATGGATAGGCGCCCTGCGCGAACGCGGCACCTGCGGCACCCGCACAGATCGCCGCTGTTCCGAGGACGACGACGGCCCTCTTCGAAATGGTCATTTAATGTCTCCTGCGTATGTTCTGAAAGTCAGGCCGGCGCCCGCTGTTTCGCCAGCACCGCGAGTGCGTTCCTCGCTGCGGCGACCCCCATGTTCACATAGGCATCGCTGGTCACGCCGCCGATGTGCGGGCTCAGCACGAATCCCTTTTCGCCCTGGAAGGGATGCCCGGCCACCATCGGCTCGACGGCGAAACTGTCCAGGCCGGCGGACATCACCTGGCCCGACCGCACGGCCGCGAGCAGCGCATCTTCATCGATCAAGCCGCCGCGGGCGGTGTTGACCAGGATCACGCCGCGCCTTGTCTCGGAAAGCGTCTGCGCGTTCACCATCTGGCGGTTGCCCTCGGTCAGCGGGCAATGCAAGGAGATCACGTCGGACTCGCGCCAGATGTCCGGCATCTCCACCTTTTCCACGTAGTCCGGCAGGTCTTTCGCGAAGGGATCGAAACCGATCACCCGCATGCCGAGTGCATCGGCCATCCTGGCAAAGCGCAGGCCGATGGCGCCGAGGCCGACCAGGCCGACCGTCCGCCCGTTCAATTCCAGGCTCTTGTGCGTCGCCTTGTCCCAGTGCCCGCCGTGCATGCGCGCGTCGAGAGAAACGACCGACTTCGCACATGCCAGCATCAATGCGAGCGCCTGTTCCGCAACGGCCGCTGCGTTGGCTCCCGCTGCGGCGACGACTTCGATGTCGCGCTCCTTTGCGGCAAGCTTGTCGATGGTGTCCGTCCCACTGCCGTGCTTCGAGACGACGCGCAAGGCAGGTGCCGCGTCCATCGCGGCGGCCCCAACCTTGCTGTAGCGCACGATGATCGCGACAGGGTTGTGCTCGGCGCAAAGCGCGACGATTCCTTCTTCCGTCGGCGCCTTGCCCGCGAAGACCACCTCGTGGCCGCGAAGAAGCTCGAGCGCCTGCGGCGCCAGGTCCGCGCCGGTGACGAGGATCTTGCTCACAGCGCCTCCCCTTCCTTCAGAACGCCCGCTGCGCGAAGAGCCCCATCGAGCCAGGATGCGGCCGTGTTGCCTTCCTTGATCGCCGCGATGCGCTTCGCTTCGTCCTGGACCTTCTTGCGCGCCGGGCCGATGAGCGATTCGATCTTCTCGCGCTCGACGACCATGACGCCGTCCCCGTCGCCGATGACGAAGTCGCCGGCGCGCACGGTCACGCCGCCCACGGTCACCGGGTGACCGATGCGGCCGCCGATGTTCTTGGTCGGTCCGTTGGGGTTGGTGCCGACGGAGAAGACAGGGTAGTCCATCTCGTCGATCTCCAGGCTGTCGCGCACCGCGCCGTCGACCACGACCCCCGCGATACCGCGCTGCCGGCATGCGGTCATCATGATCGTGCCCATGAGCGCCGAGGTCTGGTCCGCCTTGCCGTCGATGACGAGGACGTCGCCGGGCTTGGCCAGCGCGATCGCGGCATGGATCATGAGGTTGTCGCCGGGCCGCACTTCGACGGTCAAGGCTGGGCCGGCGAGCTTCATGCGGGGACGCAGCGGCTTGATCCGGCCATGCAATGCGCCGCGGCGGCCTGCCACGTCGGCAAGGATCGCGGGCTGGAATTCACAGGCCTGCTTGACGATGTCGGCAGGAACGCGCTCGAAGTCGCGAATGATTTCGGGAAGCTGATCGCTCATGGTGGTGTGTCTTTCAATGGAAGGAGTGGGAGGCGGGGCACGGCTGCGCCCCGTCGTGTCGTGCCTACGCTGACGACTGGCGTTTCCGGACGGGCCGGCAATGCGGGGTGTGGGTCAGTCGACCTTGGCGCCGGAGTCCTTGACGACCTTGCCCCAGCGCACGATGTCGTCCTGGATCAGCTTGCCGAACTGCTCGGGCGTGCCGCCGAGCACATCCGCGCCCTGCCCTTCGAGCTTCTTCTTGACTTCGGCATCCTGCAGGGCCTTGTTGAAGGCGCTGTTGAGTTTGACCACGGCGTCCTTCGGCATGGCAGCCGGGCCTGCGATCCCGAACCACGTCACCGCCTCGAAGCCCTTGTAGCCGGACTCCGCGATCGTGGGAACCGTCGGCAGGTCGTTGACGCGCTTGTCCGAGGTGACCGCGATCGCCCTCATCTTGCCGTTGCGGATGTGCCCGATGAGGGTCGGGATGGACGACATGTACAGCTGGATCTGTCCGCCGATCAGGTCGGTCACGCCTTGCGCCGCGCCCTTGTAGGGCACATGCGTGAACTTGACGCCAGCGACCTTCTGGAACTGCTCGACGGCCAGGTGGGCCACCGTGCCGCTGCCGGAGCTCGCGTAGTTGATCGCCTCCGGCCTGGCCTTGCCGGCCGCGATCACGTCGGCCAGGGTCTTGTAGGGGGAGTCCGCGGCGACGACGAGAACGAGGGGCGAGCTCGCGACCAGGCCGACCGGCGCCAGGTCCTTCTGCGGGTTGTAGGGCAGCTTGGTGTACAGCGTCGGATTGATCGCCAGGTTGCTGGTCTGCCCCAGCACGATCGTGTAGCCATCCGGCGCCGCCTTGGCCGCGGCATCGACGCCGAGGTTGCCGCCCGAGCCGGGCTTGTTGTCCACCACCAGCGTCCAGCCCTGCTGCGTAGCCACCTTGTTCGCCACTTCGCGGGCGATGATGTCGGTTCCGCCGCCGGCGGGGAACGGGACGATGAGCTTGATGGGCCGCGAGGGGTAGGTCTGCGCGAAGGCGCCGCAGGACGCGAGCGAGATCGCGACGAGCGCGGCGCGGCGGGAAATGGCGAAGTGCGAGAGGGGCAAGGTTGTCTCCGATATGTGGTGCAGGAACCGCCTGTTGCAGGCTTGGACGAACTCTAGGTTGTCGTTCCATTCCATACAATGGTGGTCCATTGTGTGAACCACGAACCATGCTACGGACCAAGACCACCCGAACAGGAATCAAGGAGCCGGACACACCGGCCGGCAGCGACGAACCCGCCGGAGGCGTCACCGCCGTCACGCGTGCCCTTCAGTTGCTCGAAGCATTCGGCATGCAGGACCAGCGTCTATCGCTCGCGGAGCTGACGCGCCGAAGCGGCATGCACAAGACAACCGCATTGCGGCTCCTGCGCACGCTCGCCCACAGCGGCTATGTGGTGCAGCGGGAAGACGGCGAGTGGCGACTCGGCCCGGCTGCGGGTTGGCTCGGAGCACGCTACCAGGCCGCGTTCGACGTGAACAACGTGGTCGAGCCGATGCTGCGCGAGCTGACGCAGGCAACGGGAGAGAGCGCGGCCTTCTACGTGCGGGAAGGGAACATCCGCACCTGCCTCATGCGTGTCGAAGGCCCTCAGCCCATCCGGCACCACGCGCGGATGGGCTCGGCCTTGCCGCTCGACAAGGGCTCGCCGGGAAGGGTGATCCTCGCTTTCTCAGGCGAGCCCGGCGCCCTGTACGAGGAGATCAGGCAACGCGGCTACCACTTCTCCATCGGAGAAAGGGAAAAGGGTGTCGCAACGGTGTCCGCACCGGTGTTCGGCCTGAACTGGCGGCTTCTGGGTTCGGTATGCATCTCCGGGCCGGCGGATCGGCTGCCGAAAAACAAGTTGCTCCGGCACGCGAAGACGATCATCAAGGCGGCCAATCAACTGTCCTACGCGCTCGCAGGAAGCTCCACGCCGCAGACGCCGAAGGTGGTTTCCGCCTGGCATCCGTAGCCGGTCTCTCCTTCGCTCAATGCCCGATTCTTCCGTTCAAGTTCAACAGAACGTGCACAAGAAGGCGCCGGAACGCGAAATCGCCTACACTCAGGGTATCGACTGCGGCGTGCTCGTTGCCTCAGTCCTTGATTGACACCGCGCGGCAGTCGCTGGCCGCAGAGGTTTTCGGTCCAGGCAGTTTTGTTTCATGCCGGCCGAACGTCACATCCTCCTCGGCGAGCTTCATCGTTGGTCCGTTCTTCAGGAATAGCACGCGGACCGTCCCCCCTTCTTTCATGGATTCAACCCTTGCGCCAGGCTGGCCTTCGGCCAACGCTCGCGCGTACTTCGGTCCGCCACATGGCGGCCACGACTTCGACACATGCAGACATCACAAGCCCACGAGGTGGGCAAATACCTCGTCACACCGATGACAAGACTCACCGACACCGGTCAATACGCGGCTTCGGTCTCCGTTCGGCGCGGAATGCACGACCGCGTCTTCCGGCTCGTCCAGCGCTTCGACAGCGCTGCCCGCGCCGCGCGCTACGCGCTGGCTCAGGGACGCCATATCGTCCTGAACAACCAACTGGCATAGGGGCGTCTCTCGACCTCCGACAATTCCGGGTCCATGGGGGATTCGGGAAGCACTCAAGAAAGCAAATCATGGAAAACAAACTCTACGTCGGCAATCTCTCCTACTCGATGCGGGACGACACGCTGCAGCGGCAATTCGAAGCTTTTGGCCATGTCTCGTCGGCCAAGGTCATGATGGAGCGCGACTCGGGACGCTCCAAGGGCTTCGGCTTCGTCGAGATGAGCTCGACTGCCGAAGCGCAAGCGGCCATCCAGGGACTCAATGGCAAGGAAGTCGATGGCCGCGCCCTGATCGTCAACGTCGCTCGCCCCATGGAGCCGCGCAGTGGCGGCTTCGGCGGTGGGGATCGTCACGGCGGCGGTGGCGGCTATCGCAGTGGCGGGAACCGCGGCGGCTACTGATCTGCGCTGCGCTCGGTGGGGGCGGGCGGCCTGCCCTCGTCCTCCCTGAGCGCCAACTTCAACTTTCGATCGCGCCCCGCGCGATCAGTGCCTGTCGAACTGAGGTTTGGCCAGGCCCGCGATCAGCTGCCGGCAGATGTTCCGCCCTGTCGTCGTCACGCGCAGCTTGCCGCCGTCCCATTCCAGCCACGCGAGATCGACATAGTCGTCGATGGCCTCATCGCCGACTTCACCCGCCTTGTTCCGATCGAGCAGATCGGCAGCGTCCAGCAGTGCGGCGCGCAGTTCTTCGCGGCGGGTGTCGGTGATGGGGATGGCGGCCATGGGCTGCTCCGATGGGAAAAGACCTTCACCTTAGCACTCACCGTGCTGGCGTGCCCTGATCTTGTCTCGCGACCTTTCCACGAGAAGAGGCGCACAATGGTCTTTCGATCTACTGTCCAAGGAGGAGCTATGCCGATGCATCTGCTCCACATCATTCGCTTGAGCAAGCTGCCTCTTTGCGTCACTGACTTGGAAGACATCGAGAAGATTGCGGCCCTGCTCGAAGCGCGGCTCATCACAGCCACGCTGCCAAGGTGGCGAGAGAATTGCCGAGCCACCTGGGCGACCGTGCACTCGGTCACGCCTCTGGGCCTGCGGGAGCTCGGGCGTCTGCAGCCATTCCATGCGGCGAATTCAGATCTCTGAGGGATCTCGCTCCAAGGCGCCAAAACAGGCGCGCACACGCATCGAAGCCGCTGCACGCACCCCTGCAACCGCCAGCCAGCGCCAGACGCTTGCCATGGCGCGTACCCGGATGCCGTGCTGCCATTCAGGCATTGCCGTGGTGGCAGCACGCGGCCTCCGCCGACGCCGCCTTCGCGGGCGACGGCTCGTACCGGTCGTGGTGGCGCACCCACTCCATCTTGTTGTCCACGTCACGCTCGCCGCGGCCCTGGGGCATGAGGTCCAGCATGTTGTAGGTGCCCATCATCACTTCGACGCCGCGTCCATAGGTCGAGTAGGTCCGGAAGACCTGGCCCGTGTCGTCCTTGCAGAACGCGCTGATGCCGGGCCATTCCTCCGATGCGAAGGGCCAGCCGCCGAAGTTGTAGTCGATCTTTCCGGTGGCCACTTCCTCCGGCGTGAAGCTCACGCGGAAGTCGTAGTTGAAGTCAGTGCCGAATGAGGACACCCACCTGAACTTCCAGCCCATGCGCTGGCGAAAGCGCTCGATCTCCGCCAGCGGCGCGCGCGAGACGGCCACGAACGTCACGTCGCGCTGCGCGAGGTGCACGGTCATGCCGTCGGTGTGATCGGCCATGTAGGAGCAGCTCGGGCAACCCTGCTCCCACCCCGGCGCCAGCATGAAGTGCTGCACCAGCAGTTGACTGCGGCCATCGAACAGCTCGGCGAGCCGGCGCGGGCCTTCGAGCGTGTCGAAGACGTAGTCCTTCTCGACGCGCACCCACGGCAGCGCGCGGCGCTCGCGGGCGATGCGATCGCGCAGGTGGGTCAGCTCCTTTTCATGGACCAGCAGCGCCCTGCGCTCGGCCAGCCATTGATCCATGGACACGACGGCATGGTTTGCCTTACCCGCTTCGGATTGGACGGTATTCATGAGTTTGCTCCTTGATTCGAAAAAAGGTCCGGATGCCACCGCGATCACGACAGGGCGGCCTTGGGGCGCCGCACGGCGCGGACCTTGCCGCTCGGACCGCCGCCGCAATAGAAGAGCCCGGCCCCGTCGGACTCGAGCCCACTGACGCCGGTGCCGGCCGGCATCTCCACCCGATCGAGTACGGCGCCGCTGTGCGGATCGATGCGGCGGATCTCGCTCTCGTCGCCCTCCCAGGTGCCATGCCACAACTCGCCATCGACCCAGGTCACACCGGTCACGAAGCGATTGGACTCGATGGTGCGGATGACCTTCCCCGTTTCGGGATCGATCTGGTGGATCTTGCGTTCCCGGTACTGTCCCACCCACAGGCTGCCTTCGGCCCAGGCGAGTCCCGAGTCGCCTCCCTGGCCGGGCGCCGGGATCGACGCCAACACCTGTCCGGTCGAAGGATCGATCTTGTCGATGCGCGCCTCGGCGATCTGGTAGAGGTACTTGCCGTCGAAGGCGGTGCCTGCATCGCCAGCGCAGGCCAGCGTGCGCGTCGGCTCGCCGCTGGCCGGGTCGAAGGCGACCAGCGTGGCGCCGGTGGCGGCCCAGACGTTGCGACCGTCATGGGTGACGCCGTGGACGCGATCGGCGCCGGCAAAAGGTCCGTACTCGCGCACGATCTCGGCCGCGTGCGAGCGGGCCCGGGTTCTGTTCCTGACTGTCATCGATCTGCTCCTTTCGGCGCGCGGGCATCGGCGCCGTCAGGACTAATCTACTCAAGCGAGAGCGCGGCGGGGAGTAACAAGATCGTCGTGAATCCGGCCAGCGGCGGGGACAACCAGCGCTGCGCGCGCGCCCGCCCGGTGGAGCACACCCGCCCCTGCGCCTCCAGCTCGACCAGCGCACGCTGGACGGTGCGCTGGCTAGCCCCCACGGCCAGCGCCAGCGCCGAGGTCGACCACGCCGCGCCGTCGGACAGCAGCGCCACCAGCGAGGCCTGGTCGCCGTCGATGGGTGGCGCCAGCACGACCACATCGCGCCCCTCCTGAGGCCGCAGCACGAAGCCGCGCGCGGTGGCCTCGATCTGCGCCAGCCCGGTCACGAGCGCGCGCAGCCGGCCGATCTCGACCCGCAGGCGGGCCCGGTGCGTCTCGTCGGGGCGCTGGGTCCGAAAGGCCTGCGCGATCAGCGCTTCGCGCTCGACGTCGCCGGGCCAGGCCGCAGCCAGCGCGTGCATCAGGGAAAACAGCAGCGGCCGGCGCGCCAGCGGCCGCCACGCATCGCCCGCGCGAAGGCCGCGGCGGCAGGCATCGACCACCAGCGCGCCGGAATCGAGCAATGCCGCAACCTGGTCGAGCCGCAACGCCTGCTCGCCGCCGTCGATGAGGCGCCGCGCGGCAGGACGATCGAGCGCGGCCTGCGCCTCCGATACCTCGGCGCGCAACGCTGGCACGCCCGCGCGATCGGCTGCCTCGTGCGCGCGGGCCAGCGCATGGCGCGCCGCATCGGTGTGCAGCGAACGCAGCGACAGCTCCGCCGCGGCCAGCTCGGCCACCGCCGCCAGCGCAGGCGGCAGGCCGCGCGCATCGAGGCCTGCCAGCGCGGCCGCGGCTTCTTCCAGGCGGCCGAGCAGCAGCAGCCGGCGCGCCGCGATCAATCGGGCCTGGCATGCATTGGTGTCGTCGCCGCGCGCCTCCAGCGTGGCGGTGGCCGCCGCCAGCGGACGCGGCGAGCCGCCGATGTCGCGCATGGCCAGCGCCACCTCGGCTTCGGCCACGACGCAGCGGGCGCGCGCCAGCTCCTCGTGCGCTCCGAATCCGCGCGCGGCACGCCGCAGCAGCTCGCGGGCGCGTGGATGCTCACCCAGCTGGGCCATCGCGATGCCGCGCAGCGCCAGCGCCGGCGGGTCCTCGCGCAGGGCGACCCGCTTGAGGGCGCCGAGCATGTCGCCGGCAGCCAGGGCGCGGGCGGAGGCGGCGATGAGGGAGTCCATGGCGACAGGCTAACCCGATGGCACGGCATTGGATAGGATGGAGGGCAGTCGTTGAGGAGCCACGATGACCGACGCACTCGCCTCCATCCTGAAGGACTGCGAATCGCGGTCCGCGCAACCTGATGCACTGAAGCTCGCCTTCGCCTACGAATGCGTCGAACGCGTCCGCCACCTGCTCGAGGACGAAGCCGTGGTTCGTTGCCTCGACACGCTGCGCGCCTACATCGATGGGAAAGTCGATCGAGGCGCGCTCGATCGGGCCGCCTCCGAGGCGGCCGACCTGGCCAATCGGCACCAGGGCTCCCGCTCGCTGGACGGCGTCGGCCACGCGGCCGTCTCGGCAAGCTACGCGGTGGCCAATGCCTTGGCCGGCCGGGTCGTTCAGGCCGCAGACTACGCAGCGTATGCGGCTGTCTACGGTGGCGGCGGCTACGGAGCCGTCAGCGATCCCGAGTCCTTCGCGCCGGAGAAGTCCTGGCAACTCGCCAGGCTGCAGGCGCTGGCGAACGCCATTGAACGGGCCGAAGGTCACTGAGCCAGCACAGAACTCCCATGAAACGGTCACCAGACTTCGGACGATTCGTCCTCAGGGTTGGGAGCGCCATGCTGGCATGCGCCCTGGCTGGCTGCGCAGGCACGGCGCAGCCGGACTATTCGGTCTGCTCGACACAGCCCGGCACCTACGCCTGTCAGATCGAGCAGTACCAGCGCGTCAACGACTGAGGCCGTCGAAGGCGCCGTTGACCCGCGCCGACAACGTCCCCTGAGATCCCGCCCGCGGTGCAAGCCGCGCCCGGACCCGCGGGAAGGGTTGAACCCATTTGCCTTCGTTTGCTGATTCACCGGCCTCTTTGTGCAGCCGGATTTGCGGGTCATCGGCTCTTCATGCACGGAGGTTCATGTGAAGCGCATTCCCCCTCGGCCCGACCTGGGCCATCTGAAGAAGCAGGCCAAGGAGCTGCTGGCCTCGTACCGCACCGGCGACGACGCTCGGCGGCGACTGGAATGCATCGGCGCTGAACCAGGCCGTATTTCGCGGCGACGCCGCCCTCGCCCGCTTCCTGCTCGCGCACGGTTCCAGCTGGACCGAGCAGCACGGCTATGGCGACAACGTGTGCGGCACGTTGTCATGGGCCTCGTGCAACGAGCCCGTGGCGGGCGGCGACTGGCTGGGCTGCGCCGAGGCGCTGGTGGCCCATGGCATGCCGGCTGCGCAACCGGACCCGCAGGACGATGCCACCGTCTTCGTCGAGGGACGCCGCATGGCGTTCCCCGACGAGGTGACCGACTTCCTGCTCGGCGCCGCTGCTACGCCTTCGCGTCGATGATGGCTGCGGCGTCGGACCCGGCGCGCTCGCGCAGGTGCGCGATCAGCGCATCGGCGGCGCGGCCGGCGCCGTCGACGTGGGCGTAGTGCAGCCGTGCCCGGGCCGCGGCCGCGGCATAGGCTGGATCGGCAGTGATCCGCCGGACCGCGGAAGCGACGTTCATCGCATCAGCGTGGCGCGGTCCGATGGCGATCGCCATGCCCTGTCGCATGGCCAACGCCACGTTGAGCTCCTGTTCCGGCTGCAAGGGAAAGCCGATGAAAGGCGTGCCGCCGGCCATCGCCGTCTGCACGCTGCCCTGCCCGCCCATGATCAGCGCGAGCTGGACGCGCGGCATGATCCTGTGGCTCGGCAGGACGCCCTCCACCAGCACCTCGTCGCCCTCGAGATCGCGCAGCGCGTGGATGGTCGCACCGACCAGCACCCGCAGCCCTCCGTCACGCACGCCTTCGACGACGCGCCGGATGAACTCGGGCGTGCTCGACGACAGGCAGACATAGGCCACCGGACGGCCGTCGCGCAGGAAGGCCTCGACCCTCGCGGGAACGGGCATGTCGAGCCGGGCATAGAGCGGACCGACGTAGCGCAGCCGCGTGCCGGCGCGGTAGGCACGCCGGTCCCGGGGCGTCCACGACGTCATGGCGGCGTCGGACACGCCGAGCACTTCGGGAACATCGGTGACCAGGGTCAGGTCGCCCAGCATCAGCGCGGCCAGGCTGGGCACCGGCTCCACGCCCAGCTCGGCCGCGACCTCGTTCAGGAAGGCGACCGGCCCGCGCATGCGGGGCGGCCCCATGTTGGCCATCATCTTCAGGATCGACGCGGGCAGCCAGTCGAGCTGCGGAACGGGCGATTGCGACGGCGCGGGCGCGAGCCCTCGCTCGAAGACCGGCGGCACATAGGAGCCGCCGTGCGAAGCCGCGAGCGGGATGCCGAGCACCCGGGCCGAGAGGAAGGCCGTCAGGGTGAACCCGATCACCACCATGTCGGCGGCGTGCACCCGCAGGAACTCGACTTCGCTGCGCACGCCAGCGCGCACCTCGTCCGCCGACTGGAGGCGCGCGCCGGGCCGGCCCAGCGCGACGATGCCCGCGATGTAGTCCCTGCAGCGCTGCTCGTCCATCAGCGGCTCCAGCAGCGTATAGGGCATGCCGGCTTCATCGAGCACGCGGGTGTAGGGTCCGCCGTGGGTGGCCATGACGATCGGCTCGCCGCGCGCCATCAAGGCCTGGGCGATGGCCAGCATGCGTGAGGTCTCGGAAAGAAATCCGCAATGGGGAAACAGCGCGATCATCGCGTCACCTCGCTGGGCCATCGCCAGCGCGACGGCATTTAGGTAATATATTCCCTATGGACCTTCGTCGTCAAATCCTGAATCTCGGACTGGAGTCCGGCGGCGATGCCGAGCGGGCCGAGCGCGTGCTGCTGTTCCGCCTTCTTCTCGCCAGCGGCATGGAGCTGCGCACGCGCATGGACAGGCTGCTCGCGGACAGCGGTCTCACCACGCAACAGGCGATGGTGCTCCAGGTGCTGCAGGGCCAGCCGGAGCCGCCGACGCTCAAGCAACTGGCCGCCAGCCTGGCAATGAGCCATCAGAATCTCAAGCAGATCGCCCTTGCGCTCGAGCGCAAGGGTTTCGTCGAGATCGCCCCGGACCCGCAGGATGCGCGCGCGCGCCGCCTGCACCTGACCCGGCAGCATCACCGCTTCTGGAAACACCGGAACACGGACGACCATGCAGAGGTCGAGCAATGGACGGCGGCGCTGTCGACGGCCGAGGTGCGCGGCCTCGTGCGCGGACTGGACAAGCTGCATCGTGCCTTGATGCAATCACGAGACGGCGCGACCCCCCCTACATCTTCGCGTCGATGATGTTGAGCTGCTCGCCCAGTGAACGGTAGAGCTGGTACTGCTGCCGCACGAACTCGCGCGTGGCTTCCGGCGGACGGACGAAGGGAATCGAGTACGTCTGCTCGGTCGCGGCAATCCAGGCCGGGTCGGCGGCGATGGTCTTGAGCGCGGCCGCGAGCCGGTCGCGCACCTCGGCCGGCAGCTTGGGAGGCCCGAAGACCGCGCTCCAGCCGACGATGCCTTCCATCTCCGCGTAGCCCAGCTCGCGTGCGGTCGGCACGTCGGGCATGGTGGGCATGCGCTCCGCGCTGGTGACCATCAGGGCACGCAGCGCGCCGCTCTTGACCAGCGAGATGAACGATCCAAGGCTGCCGCAGGCGAATTCCGTCTGGCCCGCGACCAGCGACATCGAGGCCTCGCCGGTCCCCTTGTAGGGGATCTGCGTGGGCGTCTGGTCGGTGAGCTTGAGGATGCGGAACAGCTGGCGCGGCCCCATGTCGTTGGTGGTGAGTACGCCCGCGGTGCCGAAATTCATGGTCTTGCCCTTGGTACGCATGGCGGCGACCAGGTCGTCGAAGGTCTTGTAGGGCGACTTGCCGTTGACGATGCAACCGTAGGGGTTGAGCTCCAGCGTGCCGATGAAGGTGTAGTCGTCCCACTTGTACTTGGTGGTGGTCGGCATGACGGCCGGCAGGATGGCCTGCGAGCCGGTGCGCGCCAGCAGGAGCGTGTAGCCGTCGGGCGGCGAGGCGATGGCCTGGGCCGAGCCGATCACGCCGCTGGCACCGGTCTTGTTCATGACCACCACTGCCTGCCCGAGTGCGCGCTGCGCGGCGGCCGCGAAGTTGCGCGCCGCCAGGTCGGCATCGCCGCCCGCGCTGTAGGGCGCGATGACGGTGATGGGGCGGTTGGGATAGGGGTCTTGCGCGGCGGCGGTGCCGCCGGCCAGCAGCATCGCGGCGGCCGCGATGCCCTGCATGAAGTGCGATGTGAAGCGCATGCGTTGTCTCCTTGTTGTTGAAGTTTCTCGATCGATGGGCGCCGTGCTCAGCCCGCTCTCGGATCGCGCAGCACCATCACGCAGTCGACCGCCAACGGTCCCTCGGGGCCGACCAGCACGGGGTTGAGGTCGAGCTCGGCCAGCCGGTCCTGCTGGGCAGCGGCCCATTGCGACAGGCCGGCCAGCATGCGGGCGATCGCCTGGCGGTCCACCGCGCTCTGGCCGCGCACGCCGTCGAGCAGCGCGCCCATGCGCAGCTCGCCGAGCATGCGCAGGCCCTCGTCGGCGTCGAAGGGCGCGCGGCGGAAGGACACGTCCTTGAGCACCTCCACCAGCACGCCACCGATGCCGACCATCACGACCGTGCCGAACACCAGGTCGCGTTGAACGCCCAGCACCAGCTCCACGTGGCCGCCGGCCATGCCCTGCACCACCACGCCGGAGAGGCGCGCGGCAGGCTGCGCCTCGGCGGCGCGGCGCATCAGCTCGGCGAAGCCCTCGCGCACGGCCGCCTCGTCGTTGCGCTTGAGCAGCACACCGCCGACCTCGGTCTTGTGGGTGATGTCGGGCGACTCGATCTTCAGCGCCACCGGCCCGCCGGCAGTGCGCCACAGGGCGACGGCCTCGTCCGCATCCCGGGCGAGCGTCACCGGCGCCATCGGCACGCCGGCGGCGCGCAACCACTCGGTGGCCTGGACGGTGGGCTGCACGCCCTCGACCAGTCCCTCGGGCAGGCGCGCAGGCAGGGGCAGCGCCTCGGCCGGCACACCGGCGCTTCGTTGGCGGAAGGCGTGCCATCGCACCAGCGCCGCGGCCGCTTCCACCGCGCGCTCGCCGGCGCCGTAGACCACGATGCCGAGCGCGCGCAGGCGCCGCAGCGCCTCCTCGGGCGCGGCCACCCAGCAGACGAGGAAGGGCTTGGTGGTGCGCGCCTGGATCTCGCCGAAGATGCGCACCAGCGTATCGACGTGCGCGGTCATCAGCTGCAGCCAGACGATGCCGACGTGGACCCCCGGGTCCTCCAGCAGCGCCACCACCGATTCGCTCAGCAATTCGGGACGCGCCACGAACTGGCCGGTCACGTCCACCGGATTTCCGAGCGCGCCGAAGGCCGGCATCACCTCGGCGAGACGCGCGCGCGTGGCAGGCGCGAGTTCGGGCACCGCCAGCCCCATCTCCTCGGCGCGGTCGGCCATCATCACGCCGGCGCCGCCGGACTGGGTGGCGATGCCCAGCCCTGGGCCTGCTGCCGCGCGCGGCTGGCTCAGGGCCTCCAGCATGTCGAGCATCTGCTCCTCGTTGCGCGCGCGCAGCACGCCATACTGGCGGATCACCGCGTCGAACACCGCGTCCTCCACCGCGAGCGCGCCGGTGTGCGAGGCGGCGGCACGCACGCCCGAAGCCATGCGCCCGACCTTGGTGAGCACGAGCGGCTTGCCCAATGCCTGGCAGCGTTGCGCCAGCCGCACCAGGGCGGCGCCGTCCTCCAGCCCCTCCAGGTAGCCGGCGGCAACGCGGATGCGCGGGTCTTCCACCACGCTGGACATCAGCTCGCAGAAACCCAGGTCAGCCTCGTTGCCGGTGTTGATGAAGTAGCCGAGCCCGAGGCCGCGCTGCCGCACCAGCGCCGCGATGGCGGTGCCGAAGGCGCCGGACTGGGTAACGAACGCGATCGGGCCGGGGCCGGTCTCGCCGTCGGCGTACTGGCTGAAGGTGGCGTAGACCTGCTCGAAGGCGTTGACGAAGCCCAGGCAATTCGGGCCGCACAGCACCACCCCGCAGTCGCGCGCCCGCTGCGCCAGCGCGTCCTCGAGCGCGCGGCCCTCGGCCCCCATCTCGCCGAAGCCGGAACTGAAGACGACAGCGGCGCGGATGCCGCGGCGCGCAAGCGCCTCGATGGCGGGAATCACCTCCGCGGCCGGCACCGCGACGATCGCGAGGTCGGCCGCCTCGGGCAGCTCCTCGATGCACGGGAAACAGGCCAGTCCCGCGATCTCGCGGTACTTTGGATTGACCGGCAGGATGCGACCGGCATAGCCCTTCTCCAGCAGGTGCTTGAGCGGGCGGCCGTTGATCTTGCCAAGGTCGGCCGAGGCGCCGATCACGGCGATGGAGCGCGGATGGACCAGGTGCCGCACGGCCTCGGCGCGGTCGGTGTTCGAAAGGGTCATGGGCAGCGTGAAGTCGTTCAGTTGGCGAAAGCGGCGATGCCGGTCTGGGCCCGGCCCAGCACCAGCGCGTGGATGTCGTGCGTGCCTTCGAGCGTATTGACTGTCTCGAGGTTCAGCAGGTGGCGGATGACGTGGAACTCGTCGGAGATGCCGTTGCCACCGTGGACATCGCGTGCGCTGCGCGCGATGTCCAGCGCCTTGCCGGCGCAGTTGCGCTTGAGCAGCGACACCATCTCCGGGCTGGCGCGACCCTGGTCGCGCAGGCGGCTCAGGTGCAGGCAGGCATGCAGGCCGAGCGTGATCTCGGTCTGCATGTCGGCCAGCTTCTTCTGCACCAGCTGGTTGGCCGCCAGCGGCCGGCCGAACTGCTTGCGGTCCATCGCGTACTGCCGCGCAGCATGCCAGCAGAACTCGGCCGCGCCCATCGCGCCCCAGCAGATGCCGAAGCGCGCGTTGTTCAGGCAGGCGAAGGGCGCGCCGATGCCGCTGGCACCGGGCAGGCGCTGCGACGCGGGGACGAAGACGTCGTCCATGAGGATCTGGCCCGTGGGCGAGGCACGCACCGAGAACTTGCCCTCGATCTTGCTGGTGGCGAGGCCCTTCATGCCGCGCTCGAGGATGAAGCCGCCGACGCGGCCGTCGTCGTCCTTGGCCCACACGACCATCAGGTCGGCGATGGGCGCATGCGTGATCCAGGTCTTGGTGCCCGACAGCAGGTAGCCGCCGTCGACCTTGCGCGCCCGGCTGTTCATGCTGCCCGGGTCGGACCCATGGTCCGGCTCCGTGAGGCCGAAGCAGCCCAGTTTGTCGGCGCGTGCCATCGCCGGCAGGTAGCGCTCGCGCTGCTCCTGGCTGCCGAAGAGGTAGATCGGCGTCATGCTGAGCGTGGTCTGCACGCCCAGCGCCGAGCGAAAGCAGGTGTCCACCCGCTCGAACTCGCGCGCGATCAGGCCGTAGCCGACGTAGCTGATGCCGGCGCAGCCGAAGCCCTCGATGGTCGCGCCGAGGAAGCCGAGCTCGGCCATCTCGCGCATCACCGCGATGTCGAAGGTCTCGTGGCGGTGCGCCTGGAGGATGCGGGGCATGAGCTGGCCCTGCGCATAGTCGCGCGCGGCGTCGCGGATCATGATCTCCTCGGGCGTCAGGAGGTCGTCGAAGCGCAGCGCGTCCTTCCAGTCGAAGGGCACGTCGCGCATCGCGGCGCGGGCCAGGGTGTGGGCATCGGGCTCGGGGTGCGGCACCTCAGTCCTCCACGCCGCGCAGCGGCCTGAACTTCGGGATGCCGGCCTCGTCCGAGATGGCCTCGAACCAGGCCTCGACGCGCAAGCCGATGCGCAGCGCCTGCGGCGCGCAGCCGGTGAGCTGACCGTACATGCGGGCGCCGTCGTCCAGGTCGATCAGGCACAGCATGACCGGCAGCTCGGCCTGCCAAGCCGGGTGGTTCATCGCGACCGAGCGCGAGACAGTGTGCGAGTACACGGTGCCGGTGGGCCGCGCCTCGGTCCAGGCCAGCTCGCGGCTGCCGCACTCGATGCACCAGGGCTTGGGGTGGAAGTTGAAGGTCGCGCAGCGCCGGCATTTCTGCAGCATCAGCCGGCCCTGCTTCGCACCGGTCCAGAAAGGCCGCGTGAGGTCGGTGATGGCGGGTTGCGGCTTGCCCAGGGAGAGGTCTTCCATGGTTCAGGGCTCCGTTCCGAGAATGAGGGAGATGCAGCTGCGGCCGGGTCGGCCGTAGGGAATGCCGCCGAAGCCGCAGGCGATGCCGATGCGCGCGTCGCGCACCTGCCGGTCGCCGGCCTCGCCGCGCAGCTGCGTGACCGCCTCGACCAGGGGCATGAAGCCGCCGATGGCGCCGCCGGGCTGGCCGCCGGAGAGCTGGCCGCCGTCGGTGGACATCGGGAAGTCGCCGTCGAAGCGCAGGTCGTGCTCCTCGACGAAGCGGCCGCCCTCGCCCTTGCGGCAGAAGCCGTGGTCCTCGATGGTCATCATCGCGATGAAGGGGTAGTCGTCATAGGGCTGCAGGAAGTCGATGTCCTCGTGCCGCACGCCGGCGCGCTGCATCGCGAGCGGCGCGGCCACCGCGTAGCCGGTGGTGGTGATGTCCGGCAGCGCGCGCGAGCCGTGGTAGTAGTTGTTGGCCTCGCCCGCGCCCAGCAGGTAGACCGGGCGGTCGGTGAGCGTGCGGGCCGTCTCGGCCGAGGTCACGATGTAGGCGAGGCCGCCGTTGACGATGGGCACGCAGTCCAGCAGACGGATCGGATCGGACAGCACGCGGGAATTCATGTAGTCGTCCAGCGTGAAGGGCTGGCGGTAGATCGCGCCGGGATGCAGCGACGCGTGGAAGCGGTTGGTGACCGCGATCTTGCCAAGCTGCTCGTCCTTCAGCGCGTACTGGTGCCGGTAGCGCGTCTGCACAAGCGCGAACTGCGCGCTCGCGCCCATCACGCCGAAGGGCCCCTGGAAGTCCCAATACACGCCGCGCGTACGCTCCGGCGACAGCGGCAGGCCGGGCGCCAGCGAGGGGATGTCCAGCGGCGTGTCGGCGCCGACCACCAGCACTCGATCGACGATGCCGGCGCGGATCATCGCGGCCGCGCGGATCAGCAGCGAGGCCGCCGACGCACCGCCTTGGTCGCCGCGCAGCAGCACCTGCGGGCTGATGCCCAGGTTCTCGGCGGTGGCGGCCGACCAGTTGACCGTGTGGGCCACCTCGGCATGCGAGACGCCCAGGCCTTGGCCGTCGAAGTCGTTCTTGGACATGCCGGCCTTCTGCAGGGCCAGGTCGGCCGCCCAGGCGATGTATTCGTCCACGGTGAGCACCGGCTCGCCCGGCTTGGCCCGGCTGTAGGGCGTTCGCCCGTAGCCGACGATGGCGACGTCTGCACGCATGAAGCTTGTTCCTTTGTCTTCGGTTGCAATGGGGGCGCTCAGCGCCCGGTGAACTGGGGCGCGCGGCGCTGTGCGAAGGCCTGCATGCCTTCCTTCTGGTCGGCGCTGTCGAACAGCAGCTCGAAGGCGCGGCGCTCCAGCATCAGGCCGGTGGCCAGCGGCGCATCGGCGCCGGCCAGCGCGGCCTCCTTGAGCAGGCGCAGCGCCATCGGCGGGCGGCTGGCGATCAGGGCGGCGAGCGCGAGGGCGCGCGCCTCGAGCGCGTCGTCGTCCACCACTTCGCTGACCAGGCCCATGGCCAGGGCCTCGTCGGCACCGACGGGCTCGCCGGTCAGCATCAGCTTCATCGCGCGGTACTTGCCCAGCGCCTGCATCAGGCGCTGGGTCGCGCCGCCGCCGGGCATGATGCCGACAGTCACCTCAGGCTGGCCGAAGCGGGCGCTGCGGCCCGCCACGATCAGGTCGGCATGCTGGGCAAGCTCACAGCCACCGCCCAATGCCGGGCCGGCGACTGCCGCGATCAGCGGTTTAGAGAACCCGGCGATCGGCGCCCAGCAGCGCGGCACGGCGAGGCGCCACACCTCGGCTGCCCCGAGGCCGGCGATCTCCTTGATGTCGGCACCGGCGGCGAAGCAGCCACCGCTGCCGCACAGCAGGACGCATCGCACGTCCTCGTCCTGGTCAAGTGCCGTGAAGGCCTGCGCGAGCGCCAGGCGCAGGGCCTGGTTCAGCGCGTTGCGCGCCTCGGGGCGGTTCAATCTGAGGCGCGCCACGCCGTCGAGCGGGCGGTCCACCAGCAGCGGGTCTGCGGCTTCGGTCATGCGCTTTGTCTCCGTTGTTGCGGCGCATTGTGGAAGCCGTCACATCATTCGACTACTTTCCATCTGGAATGACCAATATTCAAATTCCAAATACCATCGCTGGCCATGAACCTCCGATCGCTGGACCTGAATCTGCTGCTGGTCTTCGATGCCATCTACAACGAGCGCAGCATCTCCAAGGCCGCGCACAAGCTGCACCTGTCGCAGCCCACGGTGAGCAATGCCCTGGGCCGGCTGCGCGACCGGCTGGCCGACCCGCTGTTCGAGCGCAGCACGCAGGGCATGGCGCCGACCCTGCGCGCGAAGATGCTGGCGGAGCCGATCCGACAGGCGCTGGACATGCTAGAGCGCGGGCTTCGCGGCGACGACGCCTTCGACTTCGCCCAGTCGGACCGTGAGTTCGTGGTGGCGGTGGAAGACTACGGCGAGACCATCATCCTGCCGCGCTTCGTCGACTGGCTGGCCAAGGTGGCGCCGCGCATCCGCATCAAGATCCGGCCCGAGCCCAGCGCGCTGCTCAAGGGCGAGCTGCGCGACGGCGCGGTCGACCTGGCGCTGGACTACTTCGTGCTGCAGGACGCGGCCTTCCGCCATCAGTGCGTGCTGACCGAGACGCTGTTGAGCCTGTCGCGGCGAGACCATCCGGAGGTGGGCGAGAAGCTGAGCCTGGAGGCCTTCCTCGGCCTCAAGCACGTGGTGCTGGCGCCGCGCACCAGCGCCATGCCGATGATCGACCTCGCGCTCTCCAAGCGTGGCCTGCAACGGCAGATCGCAGTGACGGTGCCGCATTTTCTGTCGATGCCGGTGATGGTGCAGACCTCCGACCTGATCTGCACGCTGCCGCGGCGCATGGCGCACCTCTATGCCGACCACTTCCGGCTGAAGTCGCATGCGGTGCCGCTGCGCATGCCGAGCTTTCCGGTCTACCTGATGTGGCACGAGTCCGCCGAGCGCGACCCGAGCCACCAGTGGTTCCGAAAGCACCTGATGGATTTCTGCGAGCGGCTCTGAAGGAAGGCCGCGCGGGTCAGCCCGCCCGGTGCTGCGCGCAGCGACAGCGTGGACCACGACGCAAGCGCGGCCAGGCTCGCCGGCTCGCCGTGCTCGCGCAGCAGCGCGGGGCTGGCCATCAGCACGTCCTGCGTACGGCCCAGCGGGCGCACCACCAGGCTGGAATCGTCGAACGGCGGGCGGCGCACGCGCAACACCACGTCCATCGGCTCCTCCAGCGGATCGACGCGGCGGTTGCTCACCGTCAGCACCAGCCGCACGCGGGGATGCGCCTTCATGAAGGCCGGCACAGCGGCGTGAGCCAGAACTGCGCCAAAGTGATGGGGCAGCTCACACGCAGCACGCCCTGCGGCTGCGCGACCGCCTCCTGCACCAGTTCACTCGCCGACTCGCCCAGCGCCACCATTTGCTGGCAGCGCTCATAGAAGCGCTCCCCCACCGAGGTGAGCACCAGGCGGCGCGAGCTGCGCTGCAGCAGCCGCACGCCCAGGCGCTCCTCCAGCTGCGCGATGCGGCGGCTCAGCCGCGACTTGGGCACGCCCAGCTGCCGGCTCGCGGCCGAGAAGCCCTGGTGCTCGACCACCTTGGCGAAGAACAGCAGGTCGTTGAGGTCTTCCATGGCGTGGGCAATTCCTGGGACGCTGCCGATCATCGCCGGCAAAACGTTCTACCGGTGCAACGTTGCGTTCATCCAGGCCGGATTGTTCGCGCATCGTTCCATCCCGATCATCGACGCATGACTTTTCGATGGAGACAAGCTGGATGAAGCTCGCCACCTTCCGCCACCAGGGCCGATTGAGATTCGGCCTGGCCGAGGACGACGTGCTCGTGGACATCACGGACCACCCGGGCGCACCGGCCGGCCTGCGCGAACTCCTGGCCTGGGGCGACGAAGGGCTCGCCTGGATACGCAAGGCCGCCCGCCACGGGGCCCGCCTGCCGTTGTCCGAAGTGCGCCTGTGCGCGCCGATTCCCGAGCCGCGCAAGTTTCTGGGCCTGGGCGGCAACTACGCCTCGCACCTGGAAGAGGCAGCCCGCGCCGGCCTGTCGCGCGGCGCGGGCGGGCAGGTGTGGTTCAACAAGCAGGTCTCCTGCGTCAGCGGGCCCTTCGACCCGGTGCACAAGCCCCACGTGTCGGAGCAGCTCGACTACGAGGGCGAACTCGGCGTGGTAATCGGCCGCCGCTGCCGCCACGTGCGCGCTGCGGAGGCCGAGGCGGTGATCGCGGGCTACGTGGTGGTCAATGACCTCAGCGTGCGCGACTGGCAGCTGCGCGCGCCCACGCACACGCTGGGCAAGTCCTTCGACACCCACGGCCCCTTCGGCCCCTGGCTGGTCACGCGCGACGAGATCCCCGATCCGCATGACCTGCGGCTGCGCACCTGGGTCAGCGACGAGCTGCGCCAAGACGCTGGCACCGGAGAGATGCTCCACCGCATCGGCGACATGGTGGCCGAACTCTCGACCGCATTCACACTGGAGCCCGGCGACGTGTTGTCCACGGGCAGCCCGGCCGGCTGCGGCGGACTCATGGCACCGCCGCGCTACCTGCGGGCGGGCGACCGGGTGCGGGTGGAGATCGAATCGATCGGCGCGATCGAGAACCTGGTCATCGACGAACCTGAAGGAGACACGCCATGAGCACCCCACGACGCCTGCCCGATGTACAGGCGCCCCCCATCCGACCGGCGAAGCTGGCCCATGTGGTGCTGCGCGTGTCGGATCTCGCGTGCTCGCGCGACTGGTACCTGAAGGTGCTCGAAGCGAGACCGGCCTTCGAGAATGAGATGCTCTGCTTCCTGAGCTACGACGAGGAGCACCATCGCATCGGCCTGATCGCGCGGCCCGAGCTCGGACAGGCAGGCGACGCGCACCAGGGGCTGGAGCACATCGCCTTCACCTATGCCTCGCTGGGTACGCTACTGGCCACCTACCGGCGGCTGCTGGGGGAGGACATCCGGCCCTACTGGTGCATCAACCACGGGCCGACCGTCTCGCTCTACTACAAGGACCCCGATGGAAACCGGCTCGAGCTGCAGCACGACGTGTTCGAGCGGACCGAGGAGGTGGAGGCGTTCTTCGAGAGCGGTGCCTACGCCGAAAACTTCATGGGGATCCGCTTCGATCCCGAGGAGATGGCGGCTCGCTTCGAAGCGGGCGAGCCACTGGCCGCCCTGACCGCGCGGCGGCCGCTGCGCGAAGGCGAGACGCCCTGGTCCATGTTCGTGCCCTGAACTCAGAGCTTGACGGCCCCTTCGACATCCATCACCTTGCGCCGCGCCAGCGCGAGATTGGCGCGGGCCTTGTCGAGCACGACGTAAAGGAACAGGCCCGGATGGGCGCCCGAGGGGCGAATGATGTGGTACTGCTTGCCGAGCGTGATGAGGATGTCGTCGATGGCATCGTTCAGCTTGAGCGAGTCCATCGTGCGCAGTTTGGCGCGGACCACCTCGGTGTTGCCGGCAGCGGCCAGTTCCATATCCGTGCCGGAGCCGGCCTGGCCCAGAAGCATGCCGGAGCCGCTGTCGACGAGGGCACAGCTGAGCGCGCCGTCGATGCTCATGAGGGTAGAGAGAGAGTCGTTGATCGAAGCCATGTCAGTTCGCAATCTTTCGGGTTAAGGAACAGAAAAAAAGGAAGTCCCTGCGCGCCAAGCGCCTCAGACTTCCGCCAGGGTCCTGCCGATCTGATCTGCAGACCAGAACGCCTTCGCCAGCACCGCCCGCGGGGACAGCGCCATGCACAGCACCAGCTCGCCGGTCCGGCCAACGGGCTTGAGGAGCAAGGAGCCGCTGCGGGTCTCGATGAAGAGGCGCTCGCAGGCACCATGCCCCACTTCGCGCCCAGCGGCCGCAGCGATGGCCAGCAACGAGGACGCCATGGCCGCCAACTGCGCCGGGCGCACGCCGGGCTTGTTGCCCTGCGATGCGATCTCGATGCCATCCACCGTGGCGATCACCGCCGCGACGAGATCGACGCCCTCCGTGTAGCGGCGCAGGAGGTCCGCATAGCGGTTTGCCAAGGCCTGGTGCGTAGCCAGCGCCTGCGTGCGGTTCATCGGGGTGGACATGGGTCTGGGGAGTTCAAGTGGAAAGCACCGCGGTCAGCAGCTCCAGCGCATCCAGCATCTGCGTCTTCTCGCGCACGTCGACGGCGAGCACGGGAACCGCCATACCGACCTGGCCAGCGAGCTCACGCGAGAAATGCTCCAGCACATCGTGCGATGCAGGCCTCGCAGACAGCACGACGAGGACCGTGCTCGGGTGCGATTCGCGGGCGTGCGTGATGATTCCGGCGGCATAGGCCATCGCATCGGGCTGTCGGATGTCCACCAGCACCAGGGCACCGACAGCGAAGCTCAGCAGCCAACGGCGAAGAAAGCCAAACCGATCCTGTCCGGGGCTGCCGTAGACATGGAGCTCCCCGTCGCTCGAGGGCAGCCTCACGATGCCGAACTCTGCGCCGACGGTCGTGGTCTCCTTGCCATGCATCGGCACGCCCAGGTTGGGCACTTCGCAATCCGTCAGCGCATCGCCACACAGGGAGCGAATGGCCGTGGTCTTTCCGATGCCCATGGGGCCCAGCAGGACGATGCGTGGCGTCATCGCACGATCGACAGTGGGGACGAAGCCATCCGGCGGCCACGCAGCCAGCGCTTCAGGCGCCTGACGAAGCCGGCGGGCATGTACACCACGTTCTCGGTGGCGCCGGCGGCGCCCGTCTGCAGAGCACCGCGATGTTCGAGTCCGGCCAGCAGGAAATCGACGCCGGCCGGGCTGAGCCCGGCCTCGGTCATCAGCCATTGCCGCGAGACGGGGCGACGCGTCATGGTGGCCAGCGCACAGAGCACGCCCATCGACATGCCGTGGCCTGGGACGACCCAGTACTTGAGCTGATAGAGATCCACCGACTGATCAGCACCCTCCAGCAATGAGGGGCAGGGCTCGTCAAAAGTGACTTCTTTTTTCGCATGCATCTCGCAGATTATTCGGCGCCCCCCTCTGGCAACGATCCAGACTGTGACAATTCGCGAGAATCCATCCGCCAGCCAACGCGAAAATCGTTAAAGAAGTCCGCGCATCCGCTGCGCTGCCTCCCGCAATGCGCCGATCCGCTTGACCGCATCCTCCATCGTCATCCGCGCCGTCGGCGCATGCACCGCGATCGCCGCGCGCTGCCTGCCGGCCTCGTCGAACACCGGCACCGCCACCGCGACCAGCCCCGCGATGAACTCCTCCCGGTCGCAGGAGTAGCCGCGCGTCACGATGGCATCGCACTCGGCCCGCAGGTCGTCCGCGTCGGTGATGGTGTTGTTCGTCATGCGCGTCAGGGTGATATGTCCGATCACCGCGTCGCGCTCCTTCTTCTCCATCTGCGCCAGGAACAGCTTGCCGCTGGCCGTGCAGTGCAGCGGCACGTGCGAGCCTACGTCCAGCGTCAGCCGCAGCGGCCACTGCGCCTCGACGCGATCGAGGTAGAGCACCTGCACGCCGTCGAGCGTGGTGAAGTTGCAGGTCTCCCCCACCTTCCGCACCAGTTCCGCCAGCACCTCGTGCCGCTGGCCCCGCACCACGCCATGGTTCAGCGTGTCGAAGGCCAGCCGCCGCAGCGCCGGGCCGACGCTGAACATTCGTTCGTCCACATCGCGCGCGAGAAAGCCGGTCGCCAGCAGCTGGGTACAGATGCGGTGCGCCGTGCCCTTCGGCAGCGACAGCTGCGCGGCGAGGTCGGCCAGCGACAGCGCGCGGCCCTCGTTCGCCAGCAGCGACAGCAGTCGCAGGCTGCGCTCGGCCGAGGAGCCGGTGCTCGGCTCCTCGGCCTGCGATTCGGCAGCCGCGGCGCGCTTCTTCGCAGCGGCGGCGGGAGCGACAGGGGCGGCAGCAGCTTTGCGCGCAGGACGCGTCATAGGGGTAAACCTCTAGCAAACAATTAAAATGGAACGTTGTGTTCCGAAAATTCATCACCTAGCATCGGTGGCCGAAGCGATTGTTTCATTGCCGGAAGCCCTGCATGCCTGTTGAAGAAGAGTTCGATTACATCGTCGTGGGCGCCGGCTCGGCCGGCTGCGTGCTGGCCGGGCGGCTCAGCGAAGACCCGTCGACGCGGGTGCTCCTGCTGGAGGCCGGCCCCGAGGACAAGTCGCTGTGGATCCACCTGCCCATCGGCTACGGCAAGACGATGTGGAGCCCCACCTACAACTGGCGCTTCGAAACCGATCCCGACCCGAACATGAACGGCCGCCGCATCTACTGGCCGCGCGGCAAGACGCTGGGCGGCTCGAGTTCGATCAACGGCCTGATCTACATCCGCGGCCAGCGCGAGGACTACGACCACTGGGCCGCACTCGGCAACCCGGGCTGGAGCTACGAGGACGTGCTGCCCTATTTCATCCAGTCCGAGGGCAACCAGCGCGGCGCGAATGCCTTCCATGGCGCGGCGGGGCCGCTCAAGGTCTCCGACATCGGTGCGAAGCACGAGCTGATCGAGGCCTTCATCGCCGGTGCGCAGCAGATCGGCGTGCCCCGCACGGAGGACTTCAACGGCGCCGCGCAGGAAGGCGCCGGCTACTACCAGCTGACCACCCACCGCGGCTGGCGCTGCAGCACGGCCAAGGCCTACCTCGTGCCCGCACGCAAGCGCCCCAACCTGCGCGTCGAGACCGAGGCGCTGGCCAGCAGCCTGGTGCTCGATGGCCGGCGCGCAGTCGGCGTGCGCTTTCTGCAGGGCGGCGTGGAGAAGACCGCGCGCTGCCGCGCCGAGGTGCTGCTGGCCGCGGGCTCGCTGCAGTCGCCGCAGCTGTTGCAGCTCTCCGGAATCGGCCCGCGCGCCCTGCTCGCGCAGCAAGGCGTGCCGCTGGTGCACGAGCTGCCGGGCGTGGGCGAGAACCTGCAGGACCACCTGCAGATCCGCCTGAGCTACGAATGCACGCAGCCCATTACCACCAACGACCAGCTCAACTCCTGGGTCGGCCAGGCGAAGCTGGGCCTGGAATGGCTGATGCACCGCACCGGCCCGCTGGCGGTAGGCATCAACCAGGGCGGCTGCTTCATGCGTGCGCTGCACGACGCCGATGGTCGTCCGGCCGCGAGCACGCCCGACATCCAGTTCCACGTCGCCACGCTGTCGGCCGACATGGCGGGCGGCAAGGTGCATCCCTGGTCGGGCTTCACCTTCTCGGTGTGCCAGTTGCGGCCGGAGTCGCGCGGCCATGTACGCATTCGTTCGCGCGACCCGGCCGACCCGCCCTCGATGCAGCCCAACTACCTCGCGACCGAGCTCGACCGCGCGACCGCGGTGGCCGGCGTGAAGGCGGCGCGCGCCATCGCCGCAGCGCCGGCGATGCGGCCCTACGTCAAGCGCGAGATCAAGCCCGGACCCGACGCCACGAGCGACGAGGACCTGCTCGAGTTCTGCCGCAACAACGGCGCCACCATCTTCCACCCCACCGGCACCTGCCGCATGGGCAGCGACCCGCTGGCCGTGGTCGACACGCGCTTGCGCGTGCATGGCATCGGCGGGCTGCGCGTCATCGACTGCTCGGCCATGCCCACGCTGGTCTCGGGCAACACCAACGCACCGGCCGTGATGATGGCCGAGAAGGCCGTCGACATGATTCGCGAGGACGCCGCCGCCCTTGCCTGAGTTCTTTCCGCAGTCCGCAGCCCCGGCACGGGGGCTTTCCCATCACGACACTTCATCGGAGACAAACAAATGAGTGCAGCAACAGGCGACGAGAAGGCGATTCGAAGGGTAGTGACGTCGGCGCTGGTGGGCGCCAGCATCGAGTGGTACGACTTCTTCCTCTACGGCGTGGTGGCCGGCATCGTGTTCAACAAGCTCTACTTTCCGGGCAGCGACCCGGTCGTGTCGACGCTGCTGGCCTACACCACCTTCGCCGTCGGCTTCGTGACGAGGCCGCTGGGCGGCGTGATCTTCGGCCACTTCGGCGACAAGATCGGCCGCAAGAGCATGCTGATCCTCACGCTGATGATCATGGGCGTGGCCACCTTCCTGATCGGGCTGGTGCCGACCTACGCGCAGATCGGCATCGCCGCGCCGATCCTGTTGCTGCTGCTGCGCGTGGCCCAGGGCATCGGCCTGGGCGGCGAATGGGGCGGCGCGGTGCTGATGGCCTACGAGTACGCGCCGAAGGAGAAGCGCGGCTTCTATGCCTCGCTGCCGCAGATCGGCCTGGCCATCGGGCTGTGCATGGCTTCGGGCGTGGTGGCGCTGCTGTCCTTCCTGCTGACCGACGAGCAGTTCCTGTCCTGGGGCTGGCGCATCGCCTTCCTGCTCTCGGGCGTGATGGTGGCGGTGGGCATGTACATCCGCCTGCACGTGCAGGAGACGCCGGAGTTCGCGGCGGTGAAGGCGCGCAACGCCGAGCTGCGCATTCCCTTCATGGACATGCTCAAGCGCTACCCGGGCAATGTGCTCAAGGGCATGGGGGCGCGCTACATCGACGGTGTGTTCTTCAACATCTTCGGCGTGTTCTCCATCAACTACCTGACCAGCACGCTCAAGCTCAGCCGTACCGAGGCCCTGCTGGGCGTGATGGCGGCGGCGGTGGTGATGATCTTCACCATCCCCTACTTCGGCCGCATGTCCGACCGGCTCGGCCGGCCCAAGGTCTACATGTGGGGCTCGCTGATCACCGCGATCGCCGCCTTTCCGGGCTTCTGGCTGATGACGAACAGCGGCGGCAACGTGCTGCTGGTGTGGCTCGCGATCATCGTGCCCTTCGGTATCTTCTATGCCTCGGTGTACGGGCCGGAGGCGGCGCTCTTCTGCGACCTGTTCGACGCGAAGGTGCGCTACACGGGGATCTCCTTCGTCTACCAGTTCTCGGGCATCTTCGCCTCGGGCATCACGCCGATCGTCGCGACCGCACTGCTCAAGTCGGGCGGCGGGCAGCCCTGGCAGATCTGCATGTACGTGCTGTTCGCGGGCGCCGTGTCAGCCCTGTGCGCCTGGCTGATCGGGCGCTCGGGCGGCGCCGAGGAAGCGGCGAGGCCGTCGTCGCTCAGTGCCCGCGGCGCGGGGCGCTGAAGAGTTTAGTGCTCCCGGACCCCACCGTTCACCGACTCTCCGCGCGCCTGCGCCAGATCCTTCACCGCCACGCCCAGCGCCCGGATCCCCGCCGCGATCTGCCCCGCAGGGATCGAGGACAGGCGCAGGCGGAAGAAGGGACAGGGATAGGGCGGCTTGGCGAAGAACACGTCGCCAGCCTCGATCAGCACCCCGTGGTGACGCGCCATCAGCGCCAGCTCGCCCGCGTCCACCCATGACGGCGCCTGCACCCAGATCGAGGCGCCGCCCGATGGCAGCCTGAACTCGAAGTCCGGCAAGTGGTCGCGCAGGGCCTGCGCTGCCAGCGCCAGCCGCTCCTGCATCGCGTGGTTGACCCGCCGCGCGTGCGACTCGTGGTGCCCCAGCGAAAGAAAGAGCGCATAGGCCTGCTGCAGGAAAGCGCTCGGGTGCCGCAGCATCGCGTGCCGGATCACGCGCAGCTCCTTGATCAGCGCGCGCGGCGCCACGATGAAGCCCAGGCGCAATGCCGGCGACAGGCTCTTGGACACCGAGCCGACGTAGATCACCCGCCCCGTCTTGTCCAGGCTCTTGAGCGCCGGCATCGGCGTGCCCTCGTACAGGTTCTCGGCCTCGTAGTCGTCCTCGATGATCACGAAGTCCTGCAGCTCGGCCTTGCGCAGCAGCCACTGGCGCCGCTCCAGGCTCAGCGTCGCGGTGGTCGGGCTCTGGTGCGAGGGCGTGCAGAACAGGTAGTCGGCCGCGGGCAGCGCGTCGACCACCAGGCCGTCCTCGTCGACCTCGATCTCCACCCACTTCGGGTTGCGCAGCGCGAAGCTGTTGCGGGCATGCGGATGGCCCGGTTCCTCCAGGCCGACGCGCGTGTTCTCGTCGAACAGTGCCTCGGCCAACAGGTAGTAGGCATGCTGCGCGCCGAGCGTGACCAGGATCTCCTCCTTCAGCGCGAACACGCCGCGCTTGGGCAGCAGGCGCGTGCGGATCTGCTCGACAAGGTCCGGCACGTCATCGGTCTCGAAGTCAGGCGTCCAGGCCGGCAGTTGCGAGCGCGCCAGGCTGCGCGCGCAACACTCGCGGAAGTCCTCGGTGGGGAACAGCTGCGGATCGTAGGTGCCGTAGACGAAGGGATAGGGATAGTCGCGCCAGCGGTCGGGCTTGGCGAGCGTGGGCCGGTCCATCAGCGAGCGCCGCACCCGGGCCGACCACTCGGGCGGCTGGCCCGACTGGCCGCTGCGCCCCACCAGCGGCTCCGCCGGCTCGGCCGACAGCGGCCGCGCGTTCTGCGCCACGAAGACGCCGCTGCGCGGGCGCGCCTCCAGGAAACCTTCGTCCATCAACTGGAGATAGGCCGAGGTCACGGTGTTGCGGCTCAGGCCCAGCAGCGTCGCCAGTTCGCGCGACGAGGGCAGCGGCGCCCCCGGGCTCAACCGGTCCTCGAGGATGGCCTGCACCACCGCGGCACGCAGGCGGCCCTGCAACGGCAGGCCGGGTTGCTCGGGCAGCGCGAACAGCTGCGCCCACTGGATGGATCGGGGATGGGGCATGGCCGGGGCAGTTTAGATCTTCGCAGACGCCGCAAGGGTCGACTTTCGCGCGCCGATGGCCCCCGATGCGGCGGCCTTCAGCAGGCGGCGGAAGGTCGGGCATTCCATGTGGCTCGGTGCGGGGCAGACGGCCGCATGGCGCAGGCCATCGCGCATGGCCTGCAGCTTGCGGATCGTCCTGTCCAGTTCGTCGGCCTTGGCTTCGAGCCGCTCGCGGTCGATGCGCGGCTGCCCGTCCGGCGCGAACATGAGCCCGATCTCTTCGAGCGAGAAGCCCGCGGCCCGGCCCATCGCGATCAACGCCAAGCGCTCCAGCACGCTGGCGTCGAACAGGCGCCGCAGGCCGCGCCGGCCGACGGAGGCGATCAACCCCTTCTCTTCATAGAAACGCAAGGTGGACGCCGGCACACCCGAGTGCTGCGCCACCTCGCTGATATCCAAAACGCTCATTGCACTTGACCTCAAGCTGGCTTGAATTGGCAAAGTCTAGTTTCCCTCACAGCCAAGCAAGAGAGAAGCCACATGAATGCCATTGCCCGGCATGGGCGCCGGCGTCGCGGCCAGCCGCACGCCATGCCCCGCCGCGGCACGCCTGCAGACCCCTGGTCACGCACGGCGTCTTCGGCCTCGGCCTCCATGCCGCCGGATGGGCCACCAGCCCGCTCCATCCCTAGAACGGCCGCGAACTCATCTTTGTTGGCGTCGCTGCTGTTCCTGGCGCTGTTGCTGCTGACGTGCCTGCTCAGCCTGCGCCCGTGCCTGGGCCTGCTGCTGTTGCTGCGCCGCTCGCTGCCGGGCCTGCTGCTCCTGTGCGCGCATCTGCTGCTGACGCTGCTGCTCGGCTTGAGCGCGCTGCTGCTGCCCGCGCTGCATGGCCACCTGCTGCTGCTGCTGTTGCTGCATCGCTCGCTGGCGGGCCTGCTCCTGCTGCGCGCGCCTGCTGCTGCTGCGCGGCCTGTGCGCGCTGCTGCTGGGCCCGCTGCTGGACCTGTTGCTGTTGTTGTTGCTGCATCGCCCGCTGCCGGGCCTGCTCCTGCTGCATGCGCGCCTGCTGCTGCTGCGCGGCTGCGCCTCGGCCTGGCGGCGGGCGGCGGCTTCCTCCGCCGGCCCCGCGCCCGCCAGCGCCGGCGCCAGCGCGAACACCAATGCCGTCATCCATGCCTTTGCGAGCGTGCGCTTCGGCTGGGCCCGGCTTGCCGCAACGATGAAAGAGCGCTTGAACATGGCGATCCCCTCCGTATTGCTTTTTCGTGAACCCGCCAGAGCGATGGAGACAAGCTGTCCCGGGCCGAAACCCGTATCGCGTGGCTGATTCTGACAGCGCGATGGCCGTTGTAAAGGCGGGTAAAGACCACCTCGACGCAGCTTCGGCGCGGCTCGCATCGCGCGGCTCTGCGATGTTGTTGTGCACTACACTGCAGCGTCATATCCACCCGGCCTCTTGTGAGTTGCTGTTCATGGCTGCGACCGGTCCTCAAGACACTCCAAGATCACGCCGCTTGCTTTGGCTGGGGTTGGCCGCGGTCCTCCTGCTTGCCGCGGCGGCCGCAGCGATCTGGTTGGCTTCCGAGAAGAACCTTTCCACCGAGACGGACCGCCAGGCCGAGCTCGATGCGATGCTCGAGCGCCGGCGCAAGCTGACGATCGAACTCGCGGCAGCGAAGGCCGCGACCGCAACCGACTGCCCGCCCGGCGAGGTCCGACGCCCGGTCGGCGGCGCCACCCCGCCGGCGCTGCCGGCCGCCTCCGCGCCGGCACTGCCCACGAGCGGCACAGCCCCGGTGCTGAGCGAATCCCAACTGGCGGAACGGTTGGAACAAGCGACGGCCATGGTGCTGGTGCCTTCGCCTGACGGCAGCAGCCTGGGCACCGGCACCGGTTTCTTCATCGCGCCCGATCTGCTGGTCACCAATCGCCACGTCGTCGACAAGGCCGGCCGGCGCGTGCTGCTGGTGAGCACGGCCCTGCGCTCGGTGCGGCGCGCGAGCGTGCTGCGCATCACCACCAGTTCCAGCGTCGGCTCCCCCGACTTCGCGCTGCTGCGCCTGGAAGACGGAACGGCACCCGGCGTGCTCGACATGACGACGGAGATCAGCAAGCTCTCGAGCGTGGTGGCGGCCGGTTTCCCTGGCGTGGTGGTGCAGAACGATCCGCGATTCCGCCGCCTGCTGGCAGGCGACTCCTCGGTCGCTCCGGACCTGAGCCTGACGCAGGGCGCGGTGCAGTCGCTCCAGACCGGTGCCGACGGCATGCCGCTGATCGTGCACACGGCGTCGATCGCCAAAGGGAATTCGGGCGGCCCGCTGGTGGACGCGTGCGGCCGTCTGGTTGGTGTCAACACCTTCATCAACGTCGACCAGAGCCAGTCCTCGAAGATCAACTACGCCATTCGCTCGCCGGTGATGCAGGCCTTCCTGCAATCCTCCGGCACGGCCGCGCGGGCCGACGCCCGTGCCTGCTCGCGCGGCTGAGAAGCCCCATCGACCGCGCCCGGTCGAAGCCAGGCAGCAACACGGCTGCGCAACTCGTTCGAATCGCCTGCCTGACCGTTGCCACGCAAGAACGCCACAGTACACTCGACCTGTGTCCGTCGCTTACATATGAGTGGCAGCAGGCGAGGAGGGAGTCACTTGCGGCCGTTGTAGCCCATTGCGGTATTCAGCTCATGAACACAAATGCATCCGGCACCACTGGGGCGCAACTGGCGCATGACCGCGTCGATCGCTACCGTCCGCTCGGGGTCTTCGGCAAGCCCGCCTACCAGAGTCACGTCCAGTTGCGCGCCATGCTCAAGGCCAAGCGCGGGGACAAGGTGGCGAACTACTTCGCACGTCCCACCTACGATCCCGATCTGGGCGAGCTGCGCTGGACTGCCGAGATGCCCGGCACGGCCCGTGGATGGCATGAGATGTCGGGCGAGGAGCAGGTCCAGCGCGCGCTCGATCTGGAGGTGGTGCGCTCGGGCCTGGTGAGTTTCGCGCAGGACTTGCGCACGCAGAACGCGGGCCAGCCCGGCGGCGCGACCTCCTTCGCCAGCCTGCTGGAGCAGGCGACGCGCGTGCCGGCGGACGGCAACTTCCTCTACTTCGTGGACGACCAGCCCGTGATCGCCTTCTGGGGCTTCGAGGACCAGAACGGCTTCAGCGTCGACCCCTCCGCGCTGGCGCCAAAGAGCTCACCCGCCCCGAAAGGGGAGCCGGTCGTTGCAGCGGCGGCCACGACCGAGGCGACGCCGGTCGCGGCCGCAGCGGCGACGCGGCCCGCTTGGTGGAAGTGGCTGCTCTGGCTGCTGCTGGCCCTCCTGCTGCTGGCCCTGCTCTTCTTCGGCTTGCGCGGCTGCAAGTCCGACGAGGCGGACGGGTCCCTGTTCGGCCTTCCCTCGGCGAAGCCGACGGATCCGACGACCGCGACGCCGCCCGGCGTCGTGCCCTCGCAGCCGCCGGTCGATACCGTGGCGCCGCCCGGTGTCGGTGGCCCCTCGAGCTCGGTCCCGCCGCCGGTGGGCACGGTGCCGGGCATCGAGCCGCCCAGTGCCCCGGGCACGACACCCGAGATCGCGCCGCCCGTGCCCGGGACCGGGCCCGACGCTGTAGCACCGCCGGACACGAAGGTACCGCCGGGCGACGCCCCGTCCGAAAGCCGCACCGAGCCGCCGGTCCCGCCGGTGCCGGAGCCGCCTGGCACGCCCGATACCACGAACCCGAAGGGCTCGGACCCGACGCCTCCCGCGCCGCCCTCCGCCGACAGCGGCCGCCCGATGAAGATGCCCGCCAGCCCCACCGCGGCCCGCAAGCTCGACTTTCTCGAAGGCGACTGGAAAGCCGGCGAGGGGCTGGTGGATCGCAAGACCAAGGAGCCGCTGGACCTGTCCTTCAAGTTCAGCAAGGATGGGAAAGGCGAGGTGACGTTCCGCCGACCGGACGGCACCAGCTGCAGCGGCGAGGTGCAGGGCCGCATGGACGGAGGCAAGCTCGGCATCCGCGGCAGCGACGCCGTACCGTGCAGCGACGGCAGCCGCTACGGGGCACCCCAGATCGAATGCGGCAATGATTCCGGCGGCCAGACCCAGTGCTTCGGCCTCAACCCCGACGGCAGCCGCTACTACATGGGCATGCAGCGGCGCTGACGGCCGCGCGGACCTCGTACCTCTCTCACGCAAGCTACACATCGATGGCACTGAACGAACTCATGCACTTCCCCGAAGTGGTCCCGCTGATCCCCGGCAGCGGCGTCCAGTTCCTCGACTTCGGCTTTTCCATCGACAAGCAGACGCCGGTGCCCAGGGAGTGGGGCTTCTTCGATCCGCGGACTTCGCTGGACGCTGCCAAGGTGCCGCCCTGCGTGCGGCGCGGCGACGAAGAGCCGCGGGGCGTCGAGTCCTATTCCGTCGACATCAAGTCCATCGAGCAGATGTTCGACCGCGTGTGGATCCCGCTGCCGCTGCTGCGGCGCGAGGCGCAGGGCTTCTACCGGGGCCCCACCAACTGGGCGCGCGCCTACCTCGCGCGGCTCGACGAGCCGGACAGCAAGGGCAACACCTACCGGCTGGTGATCGCCTGCGACACCAGCCTGCTCGCCTTCGTCGAGAGCGAAGCCTACCTGGCACCATCGCCGAACGACGCCCGCAACGGCCGCGAGTTCGCGCTGCCCGGCCCGCAGGACCCGATCGACTGGTACCTCGCGGAGGGCTGGGTCAAGGACTGGTGCCTGGAGACCTTCAAGGACATGCTCGAGCGCGAGGAGCGCCGCCGTCGCCACTTTTCCTTCCGTCCGCTGACCAATGCCGAAGTGCATGACCAGATGCAGGGCAGCAGCGAGCACATCGCGCGCTACCGGGCGTTCATCGACCTGCTGCACGGGCTCGACGTGCTGCCGTCCTTCCAACTCGTCGACCGGATCACCGAGCCGCGCTCGCCGCCGATCGACGTCGACCTCGTGCTCGACCTCGGCAACTCGCGCAGCTGCGGCCTCCTGATCGAGTCCGATCCCGAGCAGCTCGGCGCCGACATCACCAAGTCGGTCACGCTGCAGCTGCGCGACCTGAGCCGGGCCGAGCAGGTGTATTCCGATCCCTTCCCGAGCCGCTTCGAATTCGCGCGCGCACAGTTCGGGCGCGACCACCTGTCGATCCGCAGCGGCCGTTCCGAAGCCTTCGGCTGGCCCACCGTGGTGCGCGTGGGCGTGGAGGCGGCGCGGCTGGCCGCACGGCGCTCCGGCACGGAGGGATCGTCGGGCCTGTCGAGCCCCAAGCGCTACCTCTGGGACGAAGACCCGCGGCGCGACTCCTGGCGCTTCAACGTCGGCGCGGCCGAGGCCGGGCACTCGGACTACGCCACCGGCGTCGCCTTCACCACGCTGGTGAACGACCTCGGCGAGGCGCTGCACCAGTTGAGCCCCGACCTGCTCGCGCAGTTTCCCGACAAGGGCTTCCCGGCGATCCGTGCCCAGTACTCGCGCCGCAACCTGACCTCGTTCGCGCTGGCGGAGATCTTCGTGCAGGCGATCGCCTTGATGAACTCGCCGATGCACCGGCTGCGCCGCCCGGCCAACGCCAACCTGCCGCGGCGGCTGCGCCGCATCATCATGACCATGCCCACGGCCATGCCGCTGGCCGAGCGCGAGATCCTGCGCAAGCAGGCCGAGGCGGCCTGCGATCTCGCCAACCTGTCGCTGGGGCAGGCTCGCATCGACTACGCCGACGACGGCAGCATGCAGCTCAGCTACGCCGGCCAGGGCGGTGGCGGCAGCGGTGAGGGGCCCGAGGTGATCCTGCAGTGGGACGAGGCGACCGCCACGCAGGCGGTGTATCTCTACACCCAGGTGGCACTGAACCATTCGGGCGATGCGCGCAGCTTCTTCCGCAACGCGCGCCATCCGGACAACCAGCACGAGCCCGGCACCGCGGACCGCTTCCGCCTGGCGACCATCGACCTGGGCGGCGGCACCACCGACATCGTCGTGACCTCCGTTGCGGCAGACGGCGCGGGCGCGCACGTGACGCTCACGCCCGAGCAGGAATTCCGCGACGGCTTCAGCCTGGCGGGCGACGACGCCCTGCTGCGCGTGGTGCGCGAGCACGTGATCGAGCCGATCCGGCAGCGGCTGCGGGAGGCCGGCATGGGCGAGCGCGCGGACTACGCGCTCAACCAGCTGCTGGGGGGCGACCGCGGCGACATGAAGGCGGTGGAGCTGGTGCGCCGCCAGCAGTTCGCGGCCCAGATCGCCGCGCCGATCGCCCTCGGCCTGTTGCAGGACTACGAGGCCTACGACCCGCTGGCGCCCGCGCCGGCGGCGGTGCGCGGATTCAGCGAATTCTTCATGCCCGACAACGCGCCGACGCAGGCGCTGCTCGACCACGTGAACCAGGAGCTGGCGCAGAAAGGCGCACGCGACTTCCGGCTGCAGGACATGCGCTTCGAGGTCTCGCTGCCCGACATCGACCGCACGGTGCGCAGCGTGTTCCAGGAGATGCTGCGGGCACTTGGAGAGATCGTCGCGCGCTACCGCTGCGACATGCTGATCCTCTCGGGCCGGACCTCGCGCCTTCCCGCGGTGCGCGCCATCCTGGAGGAATGCGCGGCCCTGCCCTCGCACCGCATCCTGCCGCTGCACCTGTTCCGGGTCGGTCAGTGGTATCCCTTCCGCGACTACCGGGCGACGATCGGCGACCCCAAGACCACGGCCGCCGTGGGCGCGATGATCTGCCTGCTCGGCAATGGCCAGCTGCAGAACTTCAACTTCCGCTCGAACGAACTGCGGCTGCGCTCCACGGCGCGCTATTTCGGCAAGCTCGACCAGTCCAACCGGCTGCTGAAGGAGGACGAGTTCTACGACAACCTCGATCTCGACAACGTCGACTACGAGCTGCCCGAGCAGCCCTTTGAATTCCGCGGGCCGATGCCGCTCGGGTTCCGCCAGGTGCCGGTGGACCGCTGGCCGGCCTCGCGCCTCTACAGCATCGACTATGCGAGCCCCGAGGATGCGCGCGCCCTGAACCCGATGACGCCGCTGCGCGTCACGCTGGCGCGGGCGGGCAAGAAAACGACCAACAGGCGGACCGGCGAGGAGTACATGGACAACCCCGAACTCAAGATCAAGCGGGTCGAGGACCGCGAGGGCCGCACCGTGCCGCCGGCCCGGCTGCGGCTGCGGCTGCAGACGATCGGCCAGCAGCAGGGCTACTGGCTGGACACCGGCATCCTGCTGGGAGGCTGAAATGAAGCTCTCCCCCAGGCTCCCCCACTTCGTGTGGTCCGCCAACCCCTTCGCCGGGGGCGCACCCGGCGGCCCGGCTTCGCGGCCTGCGTGTTTCACGCGTCGCGGGTCCCGCGATAGCGTGGTGGAAAACTGAGATGAGCGAACCGACTTCCAACATGCTGCTCGATGGCTCGCAGGCCCTGGCCCGCGCGAGCGCCCAATCGCGCGCCTGGGTGCAGCGGCTCGCGCAGACCGCCACCTCGGTCGCCACCGAAGAGCGCCTGCTGCTCGAGGCAACGCGGCGCGCCGAGAACCTGGCGCGCAAGGTCGCCTCCTCGGCAGGCCGGCGCAACAGCGCGGGCGTGTTCGGCCCCAGCCAGGCCGGCAAGTCCTACCTGGTCTCGGTGCTGGGCAAAAGCGAGGACAAGCCGCTCATCGCCGACTTCGCGGGCACGCCGAAGAACTTCATCCAGGAGCTCAATCCCCCGGGCGGCAAGGAAGCCACCGGGCTGGTGACGCGCTTCACCATCGAGAAGGGCACGAGCGACACGACGCACCCGGTCGAACTGCGCCTGCTGACCGAGACCGACATCGTCAAGGTCATCGGCAACAGCTTTTTCTCGGACTTCGACCAGAACAATCGCAAGCTCGCCCTGCCGGGCGAAGACCAGATCCGCGCCATGATCGAACGGCTGGAGAGCATGGCGCGCCAGAGCGCCCCCCACCTCGACGAGATCGTGATGTTCGACATCGGCGAGTATTTCCGGGACAACTTTGCCGTGCCGATCGAGCCGATGGCGCGCACCGGCTACTGGGATGCGCTGACGCGCTTCGGCCATCGCCTGCCGCTCGCGCAGCGTGCCGAGCTCTACAGCGTGCTGTGGGGCCTGTCGAAGGACCTGACCGACGTCTTCCTGCTGCTGACGCGCGCGCTCGAATCCCTGGGCCATGCGCCGACGGGGCGCGCCGCGCTGGACTGCCTGATCCCGCGCACCCAGAGCATCATCGACGTCGACATCATCAAGCTGCGCCTGGGCACGCCCGAGGACGAGAAGGATCTCATCAGCGTGGTGCCGGAGCGTGCGGACGGCGGCGACGCGCCGCCGGTGAAGGTGCCGCGCGCGACGCTCACCGCGCTGGTGGCCGAGATCAAGGTCGTGATGGCGAACCAGCCCTGGCCCTTCTTCACGCACACAGACCTGCTGGACTTCCCGGGCGCGCGGGCGCGCGAGAAGATGGTCGAGCTGCCGCAGGACCCGGAGGAGCGCACCTTCAGCGTGCGCAACATGCTCCTGCGCGGCAAGATCGCCTACCTCTTCCAGCGCTACACCGAGGAGCGCGAGCTCACCTGCATGCTGCTGTGCATGCCGCCCAGCAACCAGGAGGTCAAGGACCTGACCTCCCTGGTCGGCAAGTGGGTGGCGCAGACCCACGGTGCGAGCCCCGAGACGCGTGCGCAGTTGCCCTGCGCCCTCTTCTTCGTGCTGACCAAGTTCGACATGGAACTGCTCGCCAAGCCGGGCGACACGCCCGAGTCCTGGGCCGGCCGCATCGATGCACGCCTCGATGCCTCGATGTACCAGCTCTACAAGCAGCAGGAGTGGCTGCAGAACTGGAGCGGCAAGGCCTTTGCCAACACCTATTTCCTGCGCAACCCCGAGTACGAACTCGACGCAGTGTTCCAGTACGGCCCCACCGACGCCGACAACAAGCGGCGAGAGACCGGCATCGCCGCGCAGGCCGAAGCCCGGATCGCGGCCAACCGCCAGGGCGTCGTCGAATCCGAGCTCTGCCGCAAGCACTTCAACGACCCGGCCGCAGCCTGGGACTGTGCCATGCAGCTCAACGACGGCGGCGTGCGCCACCTTGTCGACAACCTGGAGCGTGTGCTGTCGCCCATGCTCAAGACGCGGCAGCTCGCGGGCCGCCTGGTCGACCAGGCCAGGCATCTCGATACCCGGATGCGCCGCTTCTATCAGGCCGACGACGACTCGTCGCGCAAGGAAAAGGAAGAGGGCCTGATGAACCTGCGCCGCAGGCTCTTCCGGGCCACCAGCGAGCGCGAGTTCGTCAACTTCATGCAATTGCTGGCGCGCATCAAGGTGCTGGAGGCCGACGTCCGTGGCGCCTTCCTCAACGTCGCCTCGCTCAAGATCGAGGCCGCGCCCGCGGTCGAGGAGGCAGCCGCCGCCCCCGCGGCCGAGGCCGATCCCTGGGACGACCCGTGGGCCGAGCCCACCGCAGCCTCGGGCACGGCCGCGGCGCCGCCCCCCCCGCGCCGCGCGCGCGACCGCTTCGACCATTTCGCAACCCAGGTCCTCAACCTGTGGACCGAGAAGGTCCGCGGGTTGTCGAGCCAGGCCGAGACGCTGAGCGCCCTCGGCATGGACGCCCAGCTGGTCGGCGACCTCGGCAACGAGCTGGTGATCGGCGCGCACCGCCGCCAGCTGACCGAGCGCATCGCCGACCGCGTGCGCACGCAGGTGGCGGCGGCCAACCTGCGCTGGGACGAGGTGACCGATCGCAGTGCCGGCATCGCGACCGTGATGGTCAACGACTACGTCGCCTACCTCGGTTTCAGCGAGAGCCCGAGCGCCGAGCGCCCGGCAGTCCCCGAGGCCCCCAAGCCGCGGCAGCGCGGCGTCTTCGAGCCGCTGCCCTTGCCGGCGCGCGGCCAGATGCCGGCCGTGTCGCAGACGCAGGTCTCGATGGAGCGCGACTACTTCCTCGATTGGGGCGTGGCCCTCAAGCAGCTGGGACTGGACAACGTGAGCTTCTCGGGCGGCCGCGAGATCGGCGAGGCGGACAACCGGGACCTGGGCGAGATCCTGCAAGGCCTGGCGCCGGCCTTGCAGGTGAAGGCAGGCTGAAGCGCGAACGCGCCCCAGACGCGCGTGCTTCTGTATAACATTCGTTTGCAAATTTGACCTGCCCCTGACTTGCCCATGCCCACCCGCCTGCTTCAACTCGAACAACACGCCAGCGGGACGGCCTCGTTCCAACTCACCGGTCCCTCCGCCGGCCAGGTCGCGATGCCCGAGGACCTGGAGATCTCCATCATCCAGCAGGGCCCCACGGAGCGCTACCTCGACCCGCGCAATCCGGACGATCCGTGGACCACCGCGGTCTACCGCTTCCGCCCCCTCGACCCGCGGCGCCAGGGCAATGCTGTCTGGCTCGACATCGACTACGGCGTCACCTATCACCTGCGCGCTCACCAGGCCTACAAGCTGCGCATTCGCCAGCCCCAGGGCACGGAGGCGGATGAGATCTTCACCGGGCCAGCCACGCTGCGCCGTCCGTCCCTCAAGCCGACCGGCTGGACGCCGCCACCCGATCCGCGCGGTCCGGTGTCGGTGCCGCAGGCCGAGGTGCCGCCGCCGGCACCCCTACCCTCGCCGCCCCCGCCCCCGCC
>NZ_LYMK01000054.1 GCF_002157355.1 Variovorax sp. JS1663
GGCCTCTGTTCATCGCGGTATCTCCAGTTCCAAGATACCGCAAAGGCATGCATTATTTATGCCACTTATTAGCGGGACAGCACACTAGCTCCGACATCGTCCATCACCAGGCGGTCTACATCCAAGTGACGCGCTGAGGGTGCCGGGATGCTGAGCAACGATGCTCCCGAGCGCCCACAGGCCGCCGGGTTTTCAGGCGGGAGTGCAGGAGGTGGCAGCCGAAACATCGACGGGTCCGTGATCGACCAGATCAAGCATCGGGTCGACATCGTCGAGGTCGTGGGCCGGCACGTCGAACTCAAGCGCGCCGGAGGAGCGCTCTTCAAAGGCCTGTGCCCCTTCCACACCGAGCGCTCGCCCTCGTTCACCGTAACGCCATCCCGCCAGAGCTACCACTGCTTTGGCTGCGGCGCGCACGGCGATGCGGTCCAGTTCTTGATGGAAATGGAGGGCATGTCCTTCCGCGAGACGATCGAGGACATGGCTCAGGCTGCCGGGGTCGCGATCCCAGCACCGGACCCGCATGCGCCGGTGGTGCGGCGCCCGCCGCCCGATGTGAAGAAGGCGATGCACCTGGCGATGGCCATCGCAGCGGACCGCTACTCCGGCGAGCTCGCCGGCGCTCTTGACCTGATCCGGGCCCGGCCTGACGCCGCCGGCTTCCAGGCGGACAGCGCCCGCTATGTGCACTCGAAGCGCGGCATCCACAAGACCACCATCGACCGTTTCCGCATCGGCCTCGCGCCGGAAGGCTGGGGCACGCTGAAGGAACTGGACTGGCCGCGCGAGACGTTCGCGCCGGGCCAGCACGACGCGGCCACCACACTCGCGGCCGTCGACCTGATCCGTGTGCGCGAGGAGCGCGAGGGTGGCGCAGCCCCGGCAGCAGCCCCCCCACCCGCCGCATCAGTTCGCAAGCCCTTCGGGTTCCCGAACGCCACGCGCGCGGCGAGCCTGGCACCAGCAACCGCCCAGACGATAGCGGCGCCGCCGGCGCAACCGGCCTCCTACTATGACACTTTCCGTGCGCGTCTAATCTTCCCGGTCCGGGACACGGCCGGCAAGATCGTGGCCTTCGGTGGGCGCAGGCTCATCGAGGACAGCTCGGGGGCGAAGTACCTGAACAGCTCCGAGACGCCAATCTTCCACAAGAGCCACGTGTTGTACGGCCTGTTCGAGGCTCGCGAAGCGATCCGGAAAGCCAAGCGCGTGCACGTGGTCGAGGGCTACATGGACGTGGTCATGCTGGCGCAGTACGGCGTGGAGAACGCCGTCGCGTCCATGGGCACGGCAATGACGGAGAGCCAGCTTCAGACGCTCCTGCGCTTCACCGAGTGCGTGATCTTCGTGTTCGACGGCGACGCTGCCGGCCAGAAGGCTGCCCGCAAGGCAGCCGAGACCGTGCTGCCGCTGGTACGCGCGACCCACGACATCCGCATCCTGACACTACCTGACGGTCAGGACCCGGACGACTACGTCCGCACGCATGGTCGTGACGCCTTCGACCAGCTCGTGGAGGCCTCGGCCAAGTCGCTCTCGTTCTTCCTGCGCGACCAGTTGCTCGAGGAGTGCGGCGGCGCGAAGTCGCCCGAGCAGCGCGCCCGTTTTCAGCAGCGCTTCCAGCAGATCCTGAAGCTGATGACGGCCGATCAGACCCTGGCGAGGGAGTACTGGAAGATGTTCCAGCAGGCGCTCACCGGTGACGAGGCCCGCCCAGCGCCGCCTGGCGCCGCGGGCAGCAACTCTTTCCAGTCCTTCGGCTACCGCCGGCCCGCCGTCACCACCCCGGCGCGGGCGCCCGTGCTCACCGCCGCGGAAAGCTCGATCGTGGCCAAGCTTCGCGATGCCGTGCGCGCGGCCCCCGAGGTGGCGCTCCAGGTTCGCGACGAGATCGTCGGGCTGCTCGACCTGGACGATCCGGCCGAGCTGCGCCTGCAGAAGGATATGGACGCCCTGGACGAGGCCTTGCCGCCGCAGCGGGCCGCCGAGGGGTCGCCGGAATGGCTCCTGGCGCGTGATGCCCTCCTCTCGCATGCGGAACTCTTCGAGATCCACCGCCGCCAGCAGGTTCGCGCCGAACTGCAGGCCCAGCGCGCGAGCGGCGAAATCTCGACGGCGGACTACATTCGCGAGCTTCGGGAGCTTGGATGAGGGCACGTCCTCCCCGCCTCACGCGCACGAAAGGCGGGGACCCGAAGGGCGTTCGACGGTTACAAAGTTTCGTCGAATTTAAGTCAAGCGATGACCCAGCGCCGCCACAGGTCTGAGAAGGAACGTTTTACTTAAATTCGATGAATTGAGACGATGCACTGGTCCGCGCGCAAGCTCGCGGCAGCAACTCCACCAGGTGCACATGTCATCCACAGACCGCAGTCGCATTGCAATCGCCTTCAGAAAGGCGCTTCAGTTCCGGCGAGAACAGATCTACGGATCTCCCGAAGACCGGCATGCCCCACATTCCATCGCTGAGTCAGCAACGACCCCATACCTTGGCTACGTTGGAACCAGGTACCGGCCTGGGGGCACCCTGCTGGTCGCGGCCAATCCAGGTGGAGGCGGTGACTTTCAAACGAAGACATCTGGAGATGCAGCCCTGGAGAAAGCTCTCCTGGCACTGCGTGACGCTCCATCCGATGTCTCCGCCAGCGCCTTGCTCGACGAGGTGGTGGCCGCCTACATAGAGCAGTTTAAAGTCATTCAATCTGCGCAAGATCGTCTACCCGGTGTTGAAGGCCGCGAAGGTCGACGTCACCGAGATCGCCTTCCTCAATGCCTTCCCCTATCGGACGCGCGACAACGACGCACCATCGGATAGCTTAATCCGCTTGGCGTCCAGGGAGATCGGCAAACCACTGGTCGAGGTGCTGGCTCCGGCGCGCATATTCTTCCTCGGGTCAGGCATGGGGAAGATTGCATCGGAGGCAATGCAGGCCCCGACGATCCATATCCTGAAGCGTGCGCGCGGCGACTCGTACGTGTTGCCCGAGACCCAAAAGCTCTTGGACGGGCTAGGGTGAGAGTTACCCGCGCGGAACGTCCACCGGCGGCGCGCTACCCGCCATCAGCACGTCCTTCAAGGACGGTTTGGCCCGCGCCGGCGCGATCACCTGACCCAGCGCCTTCTGCCAGGTCATGTCCGTGCCATGGAACTCCACGGCCTCAGGTGCGTCGAGCATGAGTTCGAGCCCGATGCGTTCCTGGTCGGTGAAGCGATGTGCGGTGGTGGTCATAGGGCCACTTTACTGGAATTTGCGTCAAGTCCCGCGAAAAATACGGGGAAGGAAAGCACGTATTCTTCCTTGTGTCCTTGCGCGAAATGCCTTTGGATGTAGATACTGTTTTTGATGCCCGCCGATTCTTCTCTTCGTGCCTACCGCTTTCAGCTTCGCCTGCGACCCGCCCAGGAGAAGCAACTGGCGCGCTACGCTGGCATGATGCGCTGGCTCTGGAATCGTGCGCTGGCCGAGCAGCAGTCTCGCCGCGAGCGCGGTCAGAAGTACGCGGGCTACGCAAGCATGTGTGGCTGGCTCACGGTCTGGCGCAATGCGCCTGAGACCTCGTGGCTAGCCGAAGGCCCCGCGCAACCGCAGCAGCAGGTCCTGAAGCGCCTGGACACCGCGTTCCGGACTTTCTTCGCGAATGTGAAGGCGGGCAGGACGCCCGGCTACCCTCGCTTCAAGAAGAGGGGTGAGGAGCCTGGCATTCGCTTTCCGGACAGCAAGCAGTTCAAGCTGGACGCGGCCAATGGGCGCTTGCAACTGCCTAAGCTCGGTTGGCTGCGGCTGCGCATGAGCCGACAGGTCGTCGGCGAACTGCGCAATGCCAGCGTCACCCGAGAGGGCGTCCGCTGGTATGTAGCGATCCAGACGCTGCAGGCCGGCGTGGTGCCAGCCGCCTGCGTCGCGCCGTCGCTCGGCATCGATCTGGGAGTCGCCAACTTCGCGGGTCTTTCGGACGGGCGGCTCATTGAGCCGCTCGCGGCGCTGAAAGCACAGCAGCGGCGCCTGCGACGATACCAGCGCAGCGTCAGCCGCAAGGTCAAGGGCTCGTACAACCGCAAGAAGGCGGTCGTGAAGCTGCGCGCGCTGCACAAGCGCATCGCGCAGCAACGAAACGATTGGCTGCACAAGCTCACGAGCGGCTTGGCCAGCGAGCATCCCGTCATCGCGATCGAGGATCTTCAAGTTGCCTCGATGACCGCCTCGGCACGTGGCAACGCCGCGCTGCCGGGCAAGATGGTGCGCCAGAAGGCGGGCCTGAACCGCGCCATTCTGGATGCCGCCTGGGGTGAGTACCGGCGTCAGCTCGAGTACAAGCTCGCCGCTCGTGGTGGTCAAGTGTTGGCCGTGGATCCGGCCTACACCAGCCGCACCTGCCGGATCTGCGGCCACCAGGCAGCCGAGAACAGGAAGACGCAAAGTGTCTTCGCCTGCGTGGCCTGCGGCCATACAGAGCATGCGGACATCAATGCCGCAACGAACATTCTGGCCGCGGGGCACGCGGCCTGGATCTCGGGCACAAGCGCGAGATCAGATGCCTGTGGAGGGGTGGTCAGACGCGCAGCGTTCGCAAGGACGAAGCGCGCAGCCCCAGTGAAGCAGGAACCCACCGAAGGGCTTACGGATGCGTAGCAATGGCGTTCGACCTCAGTAGGAATTCTCGCCCGTCAGGGCGGGAAGGATGTCAATGGAAAGGGCGTGATCCTCACGGGATTTCTGCTCAGGACGGACCGATTCCGCTTCGAGCTCGTCCATCTCGAACGCCTTCCACAGCGGTTTCAGGAGTGCCGCGACCCTATGCGCATCGAACCCCGGCCCGTCCGGCGTGCGCAGGGCGGCCAGCGCGGAAGGCCTGGCAACGATCGTCTCCTTCAGGTGCCGCAGGAAGCTACTCGTGTCATGCCCGTCCTTTGATGCAGCAGCCTCCCGCCAGGCCGCGATGCCATCGAGCTGCCGCGGCGTGATCGCACCGCGCGCCAGCAGCGTCAGCACAGCAAAGCCGTCGGCATAGCGCTCCGACGATCGGGTCCGCTCGATGCTCTTCGCGAGCAGCTCCGCCGCCGGCGCGCCGACCATGAGCATGCGCTCGAAGCGCACGTCGAGAAGGTTGGACGCCACCCGTTCTGGTCGCACCCGCCCGGTCAGCGCGATGTCTCGCATCGCGGCAAGCCCCTCGCTGAACTGGGCGCAATGGGCCGCCTCGTGTGCGAGGACGAAGGCAGCAGCCGTGTCGCGATCAATGCCGGCGAGCCGCATCAGATCCCCGAACTCGGGCACAGCGCGATCCGGTACCAGGATCACGCAGCCCGTTCGGCCTGGCGCCTTGCTCGCGTAGGCCCAGGCATGCGGGTGATCGATCTGGGGGGCGATGCTCTCGATGTAGGCGCCCGTTCGCTCCTGACCTCCATTCACCGGGGGAAGCAGGCCCGGGTTCGCGCTGACGTAGTCGCCGACCTGGCCGCGCAGCTCGGTACCGGCCAGCGTAGCGCGATACGGGAAGGGGAACATGGCGACCTGCGTGCTCCGCGTCGCAGTCGCGATCTCCTGGGCGCCGGCCCGCCGCATAGCTGCGGCCACCAAAGCCTCTTGGGCGCCCGGTGCCGTCGCCTGGGCACCCGGCACGAATGAGGGTGCTGGCTCAGGGGCTGCCGCCTGGACCGGCCCGAAGCTCATCGCGGCCGTGGCCATGATGGCGCCGAGCAGATGTGCGCGCCATTTCCGGTCCGACCCGTGGATCTCGACGCGCTCCGGCGCGGCGAGAAGCAGTTCAAGCTCTTCGTGCTTCATCCTGGGTGATCAGCGGGGGCGCGGAGCGCCGCCGCTCAGCGTCTCCAGGTCCTCGTCGGTGTACCCACGCGGATCGCTGCGCTGCGGGATCGCGCTGGCCTCTCCGGCTGGCCGGATACCGAACTGGGCAGCCAGGCTCACTCGCTCGGCAGACACCTGACCTACGCGCTCGGCGGGTCGCGTCGTCTGGTTGGCGCGCTGGTAGTTCTGCTCGAGTTCCATCTCGCGGGCCTCGAATGCCTTCCAGACCGGCTTCAAGAAGCTGGCCACGGCCTGCGCGTTGAAGCCAGCGCCTTCGGTAGACCGCATGGCCTGCTGCACCTTGGGGTCGCGCTGGACCTGGTCCTGCACCCACTTGACGAAGTTCGAGGTGTCATGGCCGCCCGCGTTGATGCGCCAGGAGGCGATGCCGTTCCATTGCTGGCCGTTGAGCGGCTGCTGGGCGTTCATCGCAAGCGCGGCGTAGGCGTCGGCGTATCGCTCCGACGAACGGATCGTCTTGTCGCCCGTCGCGGGGCTGCTCAAACGCCCGAAGTCGCCCGTCTTGATCGCCTTCTCGGTGTGGACATCGACGAGGCCGGAAACCATGATGCGCTGGCGAGCTTGCGCGGACCGGCCGGTCTGGGCGTCCAACGCAGCAGCGATGGCCTCGCCCTGCTGCGCGCAATGAGCGGCCTCGTGCAGCACCGCAAAGTCCATCGCCTCCCTCGGCGAGAGGCCCGTCTTCTGCGACATGCGCTGGACAAAGTCGGTCTGGTTGGAATGAACCACGAACAGGCAGCCGGAGGTGTTCGGTTGCGCGCCCATGTACATCATGGCGGTCGGTCCTTCGACCTTGGCCTGCATCAAACTGTCGCGCAGCAGCCCCTGGCCACCGACGCCCGCCGGCGGAACAACCGCCACCGCGCGCTTGGCAGCGTCGTCAAACTGGCTGTATGCGTCGCCCGAGGAGATGACCACCGGGAACATCACGGGGCGCAGCTTCGAGGTGGCGGCGATTGAGCCCACGTCGTTGCGCACCATCACTTCGGCGAGCTCGGTCGTCGACTGGGGCACCTCGGTGCGTGCAAGGCCCAGCGACTGGGCCAACGATGGCTTCGCTTGCGTGGTCGTGCGCACGTTGCCGCCGGTGTTGAAGATCGTGCGGTTCACCACGTTGCCGTTCTGGGCCCCTGGCGCATTCGCCTCCGAGGTAGTGCCCTTGACAAGATCCCGCGTCCCTTGCGAGACCGCCGAGATGCCCTCGTTCATGACGTTGCGCACACCGGTGGCCACCGCGTTTGTCGCGACACTGGACACCACGTTGGAAATCGTGCGCTCGAAGAGGCTGGGGCTGTCGGCATGCGCAGCTGGCGCGAAGCTCATGGCGGCAGTGGCCATGATGGCGCCGATCACGCCGTTCTTCCAGGCGGTGTCGTTTCCGTGCACTTCGACGACTTCGGGTTCAGCGAGCATCGCCTCGAGCTGGGCTCGCTCTGCGGCAGAAAAGCGGTTCTGTGTTGCCATTTCGGGACTTCTAGTTGGAGGAGGAAACGGAGCGGCCATGAGTGGTGGCCGCAGACGGGGTGGAAGCAGCGTTGCGCGCCTTCATACCGGACGCGAGCACTTCCTTGAGTCCTTCGCTGCTCTCGCGGCGCGCGGTGATCTCTGCCTTCTCGAACGCGTTCCACTGGGGGCGGAGAAATGCGGCGATCGCCTGCGCGTCGAAGCCCGGCCCGGCTGCGGTCTGCATCGCCGCGAAGGCGGAAGGATCCCGGCGCACCTGGTCGCGCACGAACGCGAGGAAGCTGGCCGTGTTGTGGGTGGGGGCGTCGCTCAGCCGCCAGGCGATCAGACCCTCGATCTGCTGCCCGTTGATCCGGTTCTGGGCCATCAGGGCCATCATCGCGAAGGCATCAGCGAAGCGCTCAGCGCTCAGCATGTTGGACCGGCCAGATAGGAAGCCGCTCATGAAGACCTCCGCTTCCTTGCCGTTGGCGATTGCCTCCTCGGCCTGCGCGCCGAGCATGCCCGATGAGACGCGCTCGGGGAGCACGCGCCCGCTCTTCATCACGTCGTAGGCGGCAGTCACTGTCTCGGCCTGCTGCGCACAGTGCGCGCTTTCGTGCATGACCGCGAAATCGAGGGCGGCTTCGGTGCTCAGGCCTGTGGCCCGCGCGAGTGACGCGATGGCCGGCGCGTGCTGGTCGCTGATGAGGAAGGTACAGCCCGTGCGGCCCTTCTCCTTCGCGACATAGCTCCACGAGACTGGTGTTTCCGTCTTCGGAACGTCGGCGACCAGGTTGTTCTGCAGCCGGATGGGGCCACCCAGCGCCGGCTCCATGACCCGTCCGCTAAAGACGAACTGAACCACCTTGTCGTGGACCTGGTCCTCGTTCATTCCCGCAGGAAAGGCGAACGGGTATACGGTGGGCTTCACGCTCACGGCAGTGGCGGCGATCTCCTGCGCGCCGGCGCGGCGCATCAACTCACCGGCGGCTGCGTCCGTACTCGGCACGACCGCCTTCCTCGCGAAGAAGGAAACGGGCGGCGCGTCGATATGGGAGAGGTGGCTTGGGTCCGTGTCTGCGCGAGCAAAGCCGAAGCTCATGCCCGCGGTCGTCGCGACTGCCGCGAGCACGCCCGCGCGCCAGGCGCGATCCGAGCCGTGGATCTCCACGCGCTCGGGCGCGTCGAGCATGCCCTGCAATGAGGCACGCTCTTTCGCGCTGAAACTTTTGGACGACAGGACTCGCATGTTTCGATCATCCGCGCTGTTTCAATATCTCGCGGAAATGTTTTCTCGCAGAGCAATTTTCTTCAGGTACCGACCGAACGACGATCGGCAATTGACTCGCAAATTGCCGGCGGTGGTAATGCGAAAGCGCGAAGCGCCACGGCAGCGAATCGGTGGCGTTTGGTTGCGAAATTACGGAAGATTGCGGTGCGCACACAGATGCACCGCGGACCGCTCAACGCGGCTGAAACGTCGGGTCAGCGGATCAGCGGGTGATCTTGATCGGGACAGGCACCATGTCGTTTATGGTAATGCGCCCCTTAATGATGTCGCCCGGGCCATCGAAGAGGGCCACGACGACCGTGTTGACCCACTTGGTCCGAAACTTGGGCGCGACAAAGAGCATGGTCCGCGCCGGCGGCTCCTGGAACGTCAGCTCAAGGGCGGACGCCAGCCAGCGGGCGCTCACTGGAGGCTGCATGCCCGGCTCTGCCTTGACGATCAGACACGCGGCGTCTCCGCGCTCCATCGTTGCGAAGTCGGTGATGACGAGGTTGTCCTTTGCGCGCGGCTTGTGCGACGGGTCGGGAAACCACGAGGCTTGGGGGCTGTTCATTCTTTGAGATTCCTTGGGGGTCAGCGGCTCACGGCGCGTTTGTTCGCAGCGACGAGCTGGGGCATCATTTCCGATCGGATGGCTGCCTGGGCGGCATTCGATTCGATGACCGATGCGACGATCTGGCGGTCCAGGGCGAGGCTTTGCAGCCATGCGTTCATCGCTTGCATGCGCACGTTCTCGCGGGCGATGTCGGTGTCGGACATCGTGAGCAGGCGAAGCTGCCAGTCCGGGTTCATGTAGCGGCGCTGAGTTTCCAGAGCGATCAGTTCCGCCATCGAAATGCCCTTGCTCGACCAGTTCGGCGCGTTCTTGTCCAGATACTTCTGGACATAGGGGCCGTCCTCGGACTTGAGCATCTGCTTGACCATCTCGATCAGCTCGGGCTTGGCCGCGAGCAGGTTCGCCTGCGCCTCCTGCGGATACTTCGCCACGCTCATGCGCGCCGCAAAAGCATTCTCCAGGGCCATGAACTGGCGGCCCGCGTCCGTGGCGCGCTGCGCCTTGGTGAGGTCCTGCAGCTGCACGGGCTGGTCGAGGTTGCGCATGAGTGCGCGCAGCGCCGTACCCTCCGCACCTGACATATCGACGGTCAGGCGTCGGGTGAATTTCGTGCCGTCCGCGTCGGTCTGGGGACCGTCGAAGAGAGTGGAGGCGCGGATGTCCGCGTCCGGATAGCCAGCGCTGTTCGAGGCGGAGAACCCGGAGTCTGTGCAAGCGCTCCCCCGCAGCCCCCCGTTGACGGCGAACGTCGAGCATGCCGCCTTGGCGGCTTTCGCAGCCTCGACCTCAGGAAGACCGGCAGCCTTGCGCTTCTCGGCCACATCCAGCACGTCATTCATGCCTGCGGAGCCGCCGGGCGCCGGCTTCGGGCCCCCTCCCCCGCTGCCGCCACCTGTTGCGGTCACACCGCCGCGGCTGGCTTCCGACGTGCCGATCGTGCTCACGAGCACGTTGCAGGGATCGATGCCGCTGAAGCGCTGCTCATCGCGAATCGTGGCCTGTTCGGAGGCGGTGCGCTGGGCGGATTCCGCCACAACCTTTGCGGCCCCGCTGGAGGCCTTCGAGGTGGTCTCGGCCGCGCCGGAGATGGCGTTGGCCAGGCCCCTCTTCAGGTCCGCGATCTTGTCCGAGAGCGTCTCGGTCTGGTCACGGAAGCCGTTCTGGATGGTTTGGGTGATCTGCTGCGTCGACTGCTGCACCGTTGCGATCAGGATGCCGTCAGTCACGGGGATCTGGGCGTGGGCTGCGCCCGCGATGGCGGACAGCGCCAGCATCGGCGCAAGGCGTCGATGAAGGATGGTTCGAGTTTTCATTGTGTCGATGGAGACCGGGTTCAATGGATGCTCAGCACTTGCCGCTGATCGAGCACGAGATCTGATCCCAGAGGGAGCCGGTCGCCGCGTTGGCGGCTTGGTTCACGCCGGTCTGAATTCCGCTCGTTGCGTTGCCCGTCGCCGCTCCGACAACGCCACTCCCGATACTGCCCAACGTACCGCCCCCAAGAGCGTCCTTGACGCCACTATTCACCCCGTGCAGGGCGTCGTTCACGCCGCTGTTGATGCCGCCCGTGACCTGCCTGGTTGCCTGATTGAGGGCGGAGCAGGCGGCGCTCGCGATCTGGCTGGACGCCTGGTTGACGATCTGGTCCATGAACGACGAGCCTGACGTATTCGCCATGTTGGGGATCACCCGCGCAATGGCGCTCGTAACGGTGCTCTGGCAGTTCGCAGCCTGGTTGATCGCGCTCGACAGGTTCGAGTTGGCCGTGTTCTGGCGCTGGATTGCGCGATCCAGCGCAGCCCTGCTCGCCGAGGTGGCCTGACCGCAGTAGTCGACTGCGGCCTGCGCAATGCTGAGGTTACCGAGCGCCAGGCACAGAGCCAGGATCAGGCTCTTGCCCTTCGTGAATGCCTTCGATCGGCTCTTCGGGCTTGCGATTGATGAATTGCTGCGCATAGTTTTCGACTTCTTGGGAAAGGCTCAGCGCTTGGCGCTGTGCGAAGGAGAGGCGGTCCTCGCCATCGGGCACCAGCGTCTGGGACTGGAGAATGGCGGCGATGAGATCGGTGCAGCGACCGAGGCTGCCCTGCAACCAGGCCGTGCGCAGGTCGAGCTTCAGTCCGGCGGGGTTCTCGGCCGCCTGCAGGTGGTCGACGATCTCGGCGATGCACTGGGCCGCGCGCGCCGGCGGGACGCCCAGCACGCTGAGTCGGCCGATGGCGGCGGTGACGGAAACGTAGAGCCGCGCCTGGGCGGTCTCGACCGTGTCCGCGACCGCGTAGCCGTCGAAGCCCACGCGACCGGCGATCTCCTCCGCATCCTGGGCGATCGCGCCGAGTTGCGTCGCGAGCGATTCGTTGAAGGCCTTGATCTTGTCGGCGCTCATGCCGCCTTCCCAAGCCATGCAGATCGTGTTGGCCGCGGCGTCAGTCGCCTGCGCGCGCAGCCAATCTGGGGCCGGGCCATTGAGAACGCAGCGCTGAGCGAGGGACGTTCCCAGCTCGAGAGCCTGGCGGTGCAGATCGCGCAGCGTCTCGCTGCGCACATGCTCTTCGGCCATGATCCCCGGCCGCGCCGCCACGGCGCCGACCAGCCGGGTCAGCAGCTTGACCGTGGAGATGTGGACCTTGGTGCTGCCCGCGGCCCGCTGCGAGGCAACCGCCCCCGAGAAACCTGCCGCCGGCGCTGGTGCCGCTACACGCGCAGGCGCAGGAGCGGCGCCCACGCGGGCAAAGCCGGAGGGCCGGAACACGGCGGCCGGGGCGGCTGCGGGGGCCGCAGCTGGAGCGGCAGCCGCCGGCGCTTTCGCCGGCGACGGCGCAGACACGGGCTTGGAAGCACTCGCCTCCGCCGGCTCCAGGGTCTGGCGGCCAAAGCCGAATCCCAGCGGACGGGGCGCGGCCTGAAAGCGTGCGGCAGTCGATGCGGCTGGTGCCGGAGGCGTTGCAGGAGCCGGGGCAGGAGAAGCTGAAGCGGCAGGAGCCGGTACCGGCTGCGTTGCCTCGTAGTCGTCCTCGCCACCCGGATACGGGTCGACAGCGGCGTCGGTCACGGGCGCACCGGCCGGGTTCTTGACTTCCGGCTCAGCGGCGGCCACGCCAGAGCCCTTCGTGTGAAGACGCCCCGTTTTGAGCTGATGCTTGAGGAACTTGTTGCCACCGAAGCCGAATGCGGCCCCTGCCGCGGCCTTGGGCGTGTCAGTAGTGGTAGTCATGCGGCCATCGATGTCTGGGGTTGCTGGGCTTCGGCGCGTGCAGCGAGTGCGGCGGTGTAGGCGTCGAGGGATTGGCGTTCCCGCTCGTAGCCGTCATCCCTGAAACGCTCGAACACGGTCATCAGATCGACGCGTTTGTCATCGTTCCAACCGAACAGGCGATCCGCAGCCTGCTGGAACAGCAGCCCTCGCAGAACGCCGACGTCATCACCCAGAGGGCGTACCGTTACGGTGAACTCGAAGGCACCGGGAGCCGCAAAGGCCTGTGCGCCCACGAGCTCCATGTCGAAGTCGCTTTCGATGCCCACGCTCAATTCCCGAGCGATCCGGACAGCCTGCGCCACAACGGCGGGCATGAATGAAAAGTCCTTGCCAGCGAAGATCTCGGCGGGGATGTAGTCGACGCCGCCCGCAGTGAAGGAAACCTCGTTGGTGACGGCCAGGTTGATGAGAAGACGTTCGACGGAGATCATCAGCAGGCCATCGGACGGTAGGACGGCTCGTCCTCAGGGCCGAACTCCAGGTCGCCCTGGATCATGTGCATGAGGCTCATGGCCAGGCGCCCGGTCGTGACCGGTTCGTCGCCGCGAGCAACCTCTTCCTCGGTCTGGGGCAGCGCGACCTCGTTGTCGACGATGGTCGAGTTCTGGGTGCGGATGCGATGAAGCGCGGCTTCAGGATCCATCAGGATCGCCTGTTGCACCGAGCGCCAGTCCAGGTCCGGCGCGCAGATGTTGCAGCATTCCTCGAACGAGAGGATGCCCTTGTTGCTCGCCACCCAGTCGCGGCCCACCTCGAGCTCTTCGACGGAGAGGTTTCGGTTGAGGAAGCGCTCGCCGCGCTTGACCTTCTGGAGCAGCACCATGTCCTCGATGCTCGAACGGATCAGGCTGGCGGCCAGCTTGCGCTCGCCCTCGGTGGCGAAGTGATACAGCTCGATGTCGTCGAGCACGACGGGGTTGTCCCAACCAACACACGGCTTCATGAGGGGCTCCTGCGCCTACAGCTTCTTCGGGGGAAAGGGGAAACGCAGGCGCGGGACCTGCGGCAGAACGACGCGGGAAGGATCGCGTTTCAGTTCGCGCAGCAGCCTCGCATAGCGCTGATCGAAGGCTTCACCGTCGATCTGCGCCGCAACGCATGCCGCGGCCTTCGGCTCTCCGCGCACGATCGTGGCGTGGAACAGAGCCCGAAGATCGTCGGGCAGTTGCTCGACGCACGCCAGGACACGACCCATCCGGCTCATCGAGGTATGGCTTGCAACGGCCCCGCGCATACCGATCAGCCTCGCGGAGCGTTGCTGGTGTCGGCTTCGTGCGCAGCCTCAGGCGCCTGGCGCAGGACCGGCACCTGGGCACGCCATTCGGCGCCGGCCTCGAGGAGGTCAGCGCGCGCGGGTGCGCCACCGGTCGAATAGGCGGCGAGGACGCTCTTGACCTTCTCGACGGTGACACCGACGCCGGCCGAGATGCGGTCCAGGAGCTTGTTGAGCTGGGTTGCCCGCTCCGGCGATGGAGCGATGCCGTTCATGGTCATCGCCACGCCTCCCAAAAGTGCAGTCATCTGATGTTCCCTTGCTTGCTGCGAGAAGTTGAGGTTCATAAAAAGTGGCTCTCCATTTAAATTGTGTCGTAATACTTTCACGAACAATCCAATTTTCGTCGGAGTCACCTTAGGGCGCTATCTGTTGGCAAAACGCCACGCGAAGCGAACGCCTCGACGAGCAACCTTTTCACCATTTCCGAAATCTTTTGTTTTAGTAGGTCCGAGTTCGCACGCCCTTCTGCGACGTCTGCGAGCGCGAGCTCCCAGAGCGCGGTCATCGAGACGCTCTTGAGCGAGTCCGGCAGCTGGCTCAGCAGATGCGTGCCGAAATCGGTGATGTGCAGCTGGTGCTTCTTGCCCTTCTTGACCCGGCGCAGCAAGTCGCGGTCCAGGTGGTTCGTGATGATCGTGCCGCGCGTGCGCGACGTGCCGATGCCCTGCACGCGCTTGAGCATTTCCCGCTCGCGGTCGTTGCGCCCGAACTTGTGAGCCGACAGCATGTCGTCCATCAGCTCGTCTTCCGTGTAAGGGCTCGGCGGGCTCGTGCGCTTGGCTTCGATCTTCGCGCTCACTGCGTACATCACGGCGCCGGTCTGGTAGCCAGCGAACTTGTCGGTCGGGTCGGTCATCCGCGAATCCTTTGCACTTCACCGCGGACCTCGCCATCGCCGCCGGCGCCAGCTTCCGCCTCACCGCTCGACTCGCTGTCGGCTTCGACTTCCTTCCAGCCTTTGCGAATCTCCTGCTTCTGACTGGCGCGGAACTCGTCCTGGCCGAACCGGCCGATCAGCGAGTGCTGCTTGTAGACGTAGTCCGGGTAGAACTGGGCCATGAAGCGCTTGGCGATCGTGCGGAAGACGGCCTGCTCGTTCCGGCTCGCGCCGCTGTTGGGCAGGCCCATCGGGACGATCGCAAAGTGCTCGTCGAGCTTTGCGTCGTTGAAGGCGGCGCCCTTGATCTCCATGTGAGCGCCCTGGGCCTGGCCGGGAAAGAGCTTCGCCAGCTGGGCCATCACCTTGCGCGCGTCCGCGTGCATCGATTCGGGCAGGAAGCGGCAGTCGGTCCCGACGTACGAGATCGCCTTCGACTTGTAGAGGTTCTGGGCCGCGTCGGTCACCTCGTCCAGCGTCATGCCGTGCTGGCGCGCAGCCTCGGCCTGGAGCGCCCCAAGGGAGAACGGAAGCGGGGGCTTCTCGCTGTGCTCCTTCGCGGTAGCCTGCACGCAGGTGCCCTTCAGGCCACCGGTGATCGCGCGGACGATCTGCTTGGCGACCTGTTCGTCGATGATTCGGCCTTCCAGGTCGAATCCCGGCGTGCCGGCAGCCTCTTCGCGCTTGTGCCAGCGCATGACGGTGCCGTCGCGCAGCGTGATCACGGGGATGAAGTAGTCGGTCGGCTTGAAGTTCTCGATGGCCCGGCGCCTCGCGTCCACCATCTCCAGAACTGGGGTCTGCACGCGGCCGACGCCGATGTTCGATTTGCGCAGCAGCGCCTGGTAGGCCATCGAGGGGTTCAGCCCCCAGACCCAGTCCAGGTACTGGCGCACGCGGGCCGCTTCGCCGCGGTTGGCCCACTTCGGGTCCCCGTTGCGGTCGAAAGGCTTCCTGAGGGTCTGGGCGATGTCTTCGGCCCGGTTGGACACCAACTCGACGCGAAAGACGTTCGGGCCGGCCGGGTCGATTCCGAAGTGCTCGAGGAGCTCGTCCACGATGAGCTGGCCTTCGCGATCGGTGTCGCCGGCGTTCATGACCTTGATGCCACGACGCAGGAACTTCTTGGCCACCAGGTACGGGCCGAATGGCTTCCCGGCACCAGCTGGCTTCCCCTTGGCACCCTTCTTCTCGTCTGTGCGCGGGTGGGAGATCAGCTTTGGAGGCAGGACGGGCAGGAAGTCCTTGTACCGGTCGAAGACCCGCTCCTCTTCGAGCTTGGCCATCTCAGGGGACAGGTACTCAGAAACCCGTGCCGTGGTGAGCAAGTGCCCGGCCAGGGGCAGCACCACATGGCCGTTGCTGATGACGAAATAGCCGTCGCGAGGCGCCGTCGACTCGTTCGTGCAGGAGATGCCATAGGCGAGCTTCATCCCCGCGACCAGATCCTTGGCCGCCGAAGGCTTCTCCGCTATCCATACGACCTGTTCACCTGCCATTGCTTGCTTACTTGCTTCGTGATAATTGTTACGTTTGCGGCAATACTACTGCACGAACGCATTCGCCCGAGCAGATGGTGATTCTTTGTGTTGGTTTCGTGCTGATCGGGCCGCACGCCGCCAGCGCGGGTCCCCAACGCGTGCAGGCCGCCGGCGCCGCCGGCGCGGTGTTGACAGTGAGCTGCGATGGCGCAGTGCGGGGCCAAGCCTTCGATGTCCAGCGCGCTCGCCCGGCGAAGCGTTCGCTGGCGACAGCGTGCACGCAACGATGCGGGCGCGCGGGGCTGTCAACATGGAGGACAGCTAATTGGCCACCTCAGATGAGTCAAGTGAACCACCAGCTGAAACACCAGTCGAACCACCAGCTGAAACCCCAAGCGAACCACCGGCTAAAACAGCAAGCAACGAAACAGCGCGCCAGAAGCCAATCTAGCGACCCGCCTGAGATCGGGAACCGTGTGTTTATGGTCGGCGTCTTTTTCTTTGTTTTCTTTCTCGGCTGCGCGGGTTTCATGCTCGAGGCGGGACGGGAGTACAAGACACATGCCCTCGTCGTGAGCTCTCTATGGGTGATCGGCGTGCCGATCTTCTTCTTCTGTGAGCATGCGTTCATCTACCGAAAATGGGGCGACCCGGCGGAGTTCGATCAGTTCAAGCGCCTGCAGGACACCGCTGCGAAGATCTGGGCCGCGGCTGTTCTGGTCCTTGCGGCATTGCTTGCCCATGGTGAAATGAAGGCGCCGCCACCATGCTGCATCGTGCCCGCTCAAGCGAGCACCGCGGCCCCTGCAAAGTGACCTGGCTCCAGGGCCGGTGACGACACAAGCGGGCGAGCGCCCTCTCCATCTCGCTGCCGCAGATCACCTGGAGGCCCGATCAGGACACGCCAGCCGGGACAACCGACGGCTTGATCACGATCCGCCGCTTGCTTGTGATGATCTCGCCGATCCTCGGATCGATGCTGATGAGCTTCTCGCCGCTCGGGAAGCTATCCCCGACGGCAACCCGGCGCCCGCTCTTGAAGGTCACGCCGCCGGCCTGGATCTCGGACAGGCCGGCCTCTTCCTTCGTGACGCGTTCGGTCGGGCCGTTGGTTCCAGCTACTGGCACGGGTGCGGCCACCTGGACCACGGCCTCCCGGCGCTCCGGCTGCTCGACCGGCGGCTTGGCACGCGTTGCCGCAGCCCGTGCTTCAGCCTGTTCGCGTTCCTTCCGCTGCTGCGCCTCGTGGGCAGCCTTGGCGAGCTTCTGCTCTCGCTCGAGCTTGGCCTGGCGCTCCGCCTTGGCCTTGCGCTCTGCTTCATCGGCGGCCGCGGCTGCCTTTCGCGCCTCGGCGGCCTTTCGCTCGGCTTCCTCGGCTCGGGCAGCATTCGCGGCCAGGGCGACGTCCTCTGCCGGGGCCGCAGCCTCCACCTTCGCGACCGGGTTCGAGGCCACGGCCTGAGCAACCACTGGGGTCGGCTCAGGACTCGCCGCCTGCTTTGCCGCCGGCGCCGGGGCCGCCCGGGGGGGCTCCTCAAGGGAAACGAGCGCATCGACATCCGCGCCAGGCGCAACCGCCCTTGTCAGGATCTCGACCTGGTGCAGCCGCGACGCATCATCCTTGGCGGTTTGCAGCTGCTTCCAGAGCGGCACGCCGGCGACGACCGCTCCGGTCGTCGCGCCAACAAGGAACGCTGAAGCAAGCCACGCCCAAGCCGTGAACCGCACGCGGTTGACCACGCTCATCGTCATGGGAGGATTCGCCGCCATCATCCTGCCCCGGTGCCCAGCATCGACTTGATGACGCTGGAGTTCAGCTTCGCGCCCATCGGGATGTTGAACAGTGGCGCGCGGATGACCGCATGAATGTCAGCGCCATCACCGATCTGCAGGTCTTCGCTCGCGATGAGCAGCGCGCTGTCCTTGGCCGCCTTGGCCGGATCGCCCACCTTGCCGGCTACAGCAATGCGCTCGGCCGACAGGCGCCCACTGAAGTGAGCCCCCGGTGCGATGATGACAGTGCCCTTGGCGCACTCGAGAGTTCCGCGGAACTTCCCGTAGATGACCACGCCGCAGTCCAGTTTCAGGTTCCCGTCGAACACCGCCGTCGGGGGAATCACCATGCCGATCGCGTGCTCCTCGATGGACAGGCGCAGGGTCGAGACTGCCTGCTCGGCGTCCGGGTGAGCGGACGCATGGGCGCTAAGGGGTGCTGAATTCATGGTGGCCTGGTGATTTAGTTCGCGTCTTCGCGCACGAGAACGCTTGCGGAAGAGGTCCGGTAGATCCGGCGCGCCGGGTCGGTCTGGAGAAGAAGTTCGCCGTTGGGGAGGGCTTTGCCGAGCTGCACGCGCAAGGGCCGGTCGGCCGCATCCTTCAGGGCGATGGTGACGCCATCGGCGTCGACCTGAACCACCTTCCACGCCGGAAGCGTCGCAGTCAGGCGCTGCTGGGCAGCGGACGACCCGAGGTGGATCTGCAGGAGCGAGCCGAAGGCGAATGCAGCAATCGTGCAGGCCACCGCAAGGACCACCACCGTGCGCATGCGAATCCGCGAAGCGATGGAGTTCGCGTTGAGGGCCGCGGTGTCGGCAGATTCGGGGCCGAAACGGATCCACGGGACGCCCTTGGCGGAGATCACCGGCCCGGCGAAGCCCGGCAGATCGATCACGTCCGCGCGAAGCAAAGCCCGCGTCCAGTCGACCGAGGTCACGGCCTGTCCGCGCGAAGGCACGTTCGCGCGATCGGCGCGAGCAATCCCTGTGGCTGAGGGGCGCCCCTCAGAATTTTTCGTCTTCAATGCTGTTCCCCAAGATCGATGCGCGCGAGTTCGAATGCTGCGCTCGTTGCCAGCTTTCGCGTTTGTGGCATGCTATTTTTACGGAGATAATAGCATCGCCTCACTCAGCACAGCAATGCCTCCCAGCATGACTACTTCCCGGAAGAAGCGCTCCCGCGCGCCCCGCCCGTCCTTGCGCAGCTCGCCCGACCAGGCGGAGCTCTCCGCTCTCGTCCAGCAACCCGAACCGGCCGCGCCACCGCCAGCGGCCTCGGCGCCGGTAGCCCCCTCGCTGGCCAGCCCGCGCAGCCCGGCCAGCCCGGCCGATACGGTCCAAGTCGAGCCGGGGCCCGCGACGTTCTCGATCGACGAGATCTCGACGGCCGTGCACTATTGGGGCGAGGACGCCCGGGACAAGAGCGCCGCAAAGGTGAGCGGGGGCTTCGGCCCCAATGCATGCCTCGTGATCGAAGTGTTGACGCTTATGAGCGTCGTGAACCGCGAGCGAGCGGTCGCCTGCAAGCCCGGCTCCAACCTCGCCCGGGTGGTGAACGAAGCCCTCCAGGCGCGTCCATCCCTCCAACCCACTGATCGCCCGGCCCATGCTGTCGCCTGAACCGTACGTCCACCCCAAAGGCACGGCTCCCTCGGGCCTGCCTGAGCCGCTGACCCGGCGCGCGACGCTTCGTGGCCTGGGCGGCCTCGGCCTCGGCTCGATCCTCCTGTTGCAGCAGGCCGGCGTCGCACACGCCCAGGCGAGCGCCGCGGCGGCGGGCGCCCTCCCCCCTGCAGCGCAACGCGACGAGTTCTGGACGCGCGACCGCACCGTCTGGGTTCGCCGCACTTCCACGGGCGAGGTCGTCAAGAGCACCTACTGGCGCAACGGCCAGCTTGTCCAGAGTGAATACGAACGCCTGTGTTGGTTCGCGCGGGACACGACGCTGGAACGCCTCATTCGGGAGAACAGCCCCCACATTCGCATGGCGCTCGATTCGGGACGGTTCACCAGGGAGCAGATTTCCCAGTGGACCATGATGAGCCCGATCATCTTCGACGTGCACTACGCCATCACGAGCTGGCTCGGCTGGTTCAACATGGCCAGGCCGATCGACTGGACAAGCGCCTTCAGGCACCCCATCACCAACTCCATCACCGAGGGCTCGGCGCGCGACAGCTGGCACATGCGCGGCGGGGCGGTCGATGCGCGCATCCCGGGCGTTCCGATCGAGCAGTTCGGCCGCTTCGCCCAGTGGCTCGGCGCCGGCGGTGTCGGGGTCTACGTGGGGCGTTCCTTCACCCACACCGACTCTGGCAGGGTCCGATCTTGGAGGTCGTGAGGGTGGTGGCAGTGTTCGTTTTCGGCGGCCGGCGGTAGCAACACGGCCGGCCGGCACGGGAAAGGGGCTGCCCTCTTCGCGCGCCAGCACCGCGGCGCCGTCTACGGCCAGGGCGATGGCCTGCAAGGCAACTCGTACGCGATTCCCACGAAAGGCCAGCGCCCTGGCCGCTCACTCTACACGCTCCCTCTGGAGCAGATCCGAGCTGGCGTCGACCGTTTCCTCGCATTTGCCGCGAGCAGGCCGGACCTCCGATTCGAAGTGACGCCCATCGGCTGCGGGCTGGCCGGCTACAGGCACTCAGAGATTGCGCCGATGTTCAAAGACGCACCGGGGAATTGCCAGCTGCCGCCTGAGTTCCAGCTACTCCTCATCGGTTCTCGCGCGCACGGTGTCTGCGCGCCTCACGTCACCGCTCTGCGTTTCCCACCGCGAACAGTCGCTTAGTCCTGAATGGGTCGAGACCGGTGTCGAAAGCGACGTCTCTTAGCCATGGTTGACCTCTCCTTTGAAAAAGGGACCCACGCCGCATGGGAAGAACAGGCATAGACAGGGACCGCTTCTACTCTTCTGTCAGGGGAGAGTCAATCGAGCTCCGCGGGCCGCACAATGACGCTCGGGAATAATTTACTCACGGCTCCTGGACGATCGCTTTCCAAGCGCCCATCCTTCCCCGCTTCTAAAACAAACGCCGACGTTCAAGAGTTCTGCCCTAGCATTGTGTGGATGCGCCCGCATCCGCGCGGCTGTATCGAGCTTCCGACGCCGTCATGACAAAACACGTTTCCCCTGAGATCGCCATCGTCCGCCTGGGCGAAGGTGAATCCGCCCAGTTCGCCATCGGCGCCCTGCCCCGCGTCGGCCGCCTGCCCTTCAGCAAAGTGGAGGTGCACTCCACGCATCTGACCGTCACCGGCCAGGACGGCACCACCGAGGAACTGGGTTCCGATGCCGAGCCGCTCGCCCCCGAGGTGATCCAGCAGCTCCTTTCCGACGACGGCCTGGTCTTCGCCGAACTGGACGAGGACTCCGGCGAGCCCGTGGCCACCGAGCGCATAAAGGGGTGATGCCGCGTGGCTGAAGAAGATCTGAAGGAAGGCACGCCGGCACCTGCCGCCAACGTCGAGGTTCGGGGCAGCAAAAGCTCGAAGCTGTTCAAGGCTGCGGCTTTGTTCGCCTCGGGGGTCACGGCGACTGCCGCAATGATGGGCCCGGGCGCCCAGAAGATCGCCGACGTGATCGCAGACATGCAGGCGCGCGGCCACCAGGCGAAGCAGATCGCCCCCACGGCCAAGGCGCCCACCGCCACGCAGACCGTACAGGCAGCCCAGCCCACCCAAACCGCCAGGATCCACGCCGCGCCGGTCATGCACGAGACCGATCGGACCCGCGTGCAGATCCTGAGCCGACCGGTCCCTTCAGACACGCGAGCAGCGGCCGAGATGGCCCGAGCGCTGGCACTGCCCAAGGACACGCAGGTCGAGATGCCATCGTCCGAGCAGACCGCCGTCCTGGCCTATGGGCAGTTCGCCCCAATCGCCACTCGCGTCTTCAACAACGCCACGAAGCAGAAAGAGACGCATTGGACGTTGCATCCATGGGATGTGGCGCGCCTGGCCGACCAGGCCTCGGCCGAGCTCTACAAGGAACGGCGCATCCGCGTCGAGCCCCGCCTCATCGCCGGCGCCTACTACACGGAAAGCCGCGGCGTCGTGCAGATCGGCTTCGATCGCAAGGGCGTCGAGCTGCTCAACAAGGGCAAGTCGATCGACGAAGTACTCAAGAGTGGGGCCAAGGCCAGTTACGGCCTCTTCCAGATCGACCAGCAGCACGCCGGCGCCAAGGACATCGACCCGGTGCGCGGCGCCAAGAAGGCTGCGGAGTTCCTCGCCGAAGGCCAGGCGAACATGAAGCGCTACCCGAACCTGGGCATGGTCGCTGTCTCCGCCACCTACAACGTCAGCAGCAGCCTGCGGGAGAAGATCTTCACCGGCGCGCCGCTCGATGAGCAGGAGACCAGGTCCTACGAGGCCGTGCAGAGCCATGCGGCCAGCATGTCGTACGGTGCCGCGCTCTATGACGTCGCGCACCGCACCCACCAGCAGCACTTGGCGCAGGCCCAGAAGCTGGGACAGCCGATCGCGGTGGCAGCCGACACCGTGAAGCGTGCCGATTCCCTGGCGAGCGAGCGCGTCGACGCCGTGATGGCGCTGACGGGTCGCAAGTTCCAGGAGCCGATTGCGGCAGCACCGGAAAGAGTGGCGCAAACCACCTCGGTCCCGACGGCGCTCGTGGCCACGGTCAGCGCGTCGACACCCGCGCCGGCTGCAATGGCAGCAGCGCCAGCACCAGCACCCCCAGCACCGGTGGCAGACGCAGTGCGCGCACCAACCACCGCGATCGCTCATGCCCAGGCAGCGGCCGAGGCGCCGGCGAAGGCCGCGGCGGCCAAACCCTCGCTGCGCGAGGCCATGAACCTGGCCCCCGCCGCCAGCCACAGCAGGCCGGCTCGAGCAGCACCGGTTCGCCGGTCCAACGAGGCGGCCGCACCTCGGGCCTCTTCGACAGCGGAAATGGACCGATTCATCCTCGCTGGTGGTGCCCGCGAGACACGCGCCGCAGCTGCGGAGCAGGCGATCGTGGTCCCGTCGCCCGATCGCGCGCGCGCCGCCCTCAACGGCTCGATCACCGACTGGAAGAGCAGCGCCGCGTCGGTGCTGGGCCGCGTCGCCGCCTTCCACGAGCGGCGCACGCGCGAGATGGCGGGCCAGCGCGAAGCGCCGTAGCGGACTCCTTTGTTGCGCCGATTGTTTCGCTGCGCAATGAACACCGCAACAAAAGGGACCTCCTGCGCGGAGCCTCGAGGGACCGAAAGCGTTGGATCAGTGCAGCTCAGGACGCTGTGAACCGTGAAAAACTGCGCACTCGGAAGTGCCTGTTACACCGGAATGGCAGCCCCTGCGCAGTTCACCACTGTCTCTTCCACGTGCAATCGGTACCATTCCGGCCGCTCACGCAACATGACAAGAGGCACTATGCGTTTCCTTCTCATCACCGCCGCAGCCGTCTTGGCAGCCGGCTGCGCCCAGCCGGTCTGGGTTAAACCCGGTGCGTCCCAGAACGATTTTGCGAGCGACAGGTACACCTGCATGCAGGATTCCCAGCAACGAGTGGGCGGTGCGGTCGTCAATCAGTTCGGTGGCAGTGCAACCAACACTGTGGTAACAAACGGCAACCTTTTCGGCTCGTGCATGAACGCAAAGGGCTGGTACCTGACCAGGCCGAATGCGCAGCAGCAAAGCCCCAGCGCCGGCGCCACTCCTTCGGCCCCTTCGAACCCTCTTGCGGAGGTCGACCGCGAGGCTTCGCGCCAAGCCGAAGCCACCTGCGTTGATCCTGCGCTGCAGGTCCTCTGGGCCAAGAGCCCGTGCAAGATCGAGAGCATCACCCTCGCGCACTTGGCGGACACGTCGTACGCCAACGATGCGCAGCGTGAGGCCCTTGTGTTGGCCCGTCAGAAGTACAACGAGCGAGTCGTCACGGCCTCGCGCGCCTACAGGTCCTTAGGCGGCGCTCGGGGCGCCGCATTTGCGCAGCTGCTTGAGGAGAACTCCGCTCGGCTAGAGAAAGCAGCACTCGCTGCGTACAGCGGCAAGATGACCTGGGGCGAGTACAACCAGGCGCGCAAGGACGCCTCAAAGCAGTTTCGCGATGAGCAAGCGAAGCTGGTCGCTGCTCGCTGACGCTATCCAGATACCCGAACCAGCTTGAACTGCGGCGCCTGCTCGCCCCGAACCGAGGTCTGGATGGCCGCCACCTTGCCGGGCACGACCGCATTCAGCACATCCTTGTCGATGCGCATCTTCCGCACGGTGCCGTCGAAGTAGAGCGAGTCCAGGCCGAGCAGGATCTTGGTGCCGCAGTTAGCCAGAAAGTCCTCGGAGAAGTGGGTGGGGCTCTGGCTCGCCGCGATCAGCGCCACTCCAAATTTGCGGGCCTCCTTCGCGAGTCGATCCAGGATATTGGTGTCCTTGTCGGCGAAGAACTGGTGGGCTTCGTCCACGACGATCACGTCGCGCAGCTCGGCCGCGCCCTTCACGATTCCACGCTCGCGTGCGCTCTCGAAGATTTCGGTGAGCCGGGTCCAGACGAACATCTTCTGCTCGGTCCCGGAGAGCGCGGTGAGGTTGTAGCGCCACACCGGTGCCGCATCATCGAAGGGCGGCTCCGCGCTGCGATAGATCCCGCTGGCCACGATTGTCTCCAGGCGGTTCACGATGCTTCTGATCGTGTCCATTGTGTCGTAGCGGATCAGCGCGTCGAGCTCCTTGCCGGTGGCGATGCCGGCCACGTACTCGCTGAAGGACTCGATCACGTCGTCGACTCCGCGCGCAACCTCTTGCCGAGCCTCTTCGACGTCCTCTCCATTGCCAAGACCTGCGGCGAACTTGCGCGCCTTCGCTTGCCATGACACCACGCGCTTGTTGTGCTCCTCCAGAAGCCGCGTCGATTTCGTACCACCGCCCGTGGTCAAGGTGCGCAGACGGGTTTTCGCATACGCGGCCGCCTCCGCCAGCGATGGGTAGTGCTTGCCGAAGCGCTTGCAGGGATACCGCTCCAGCGGTCCTTCGTGGCGATCGGTCCACCAGCAGCGCGCGTCGCGATCGAACTGCAGCGTGAGGCCGGCCGCCCGGGCCGCGTCCTTCGCGCCGTCCTTCGACTCGAACGGGATGTCCAGGTAGATGCGGCCGTCTCCCGGCGGCACATCGCCCGGCTCTTCATGCCAGGTCGACGCGTCGTCGGCGCGGAAGCCGTGCATGGCGTACAGGTCCTGCAACAGGTTTCGCAGCGAGGCCACCTGCCGGTCGCCCATCGGCGTGCGGCTCGAGTCGTTCACCATCTCGATGAACGCCTGGATCCTCTTTCTCACGCCACCGTAGTGCGGGTTACTCGAGAGCTTGAGCGGGTTGATGCCGTAGGGGGTCGACTCGGAGAAGATGACGGTCGAGCAGTCGTCCAACTCGAGGTCGCCGTGCACATCCATCAGATGCACGCGGACATTGCGCTGTGCGCGGGTGATCTGGCGAACGATGCGCCGAAGCGAGAAGGTCTTGCCGCTGCCCGATTTGCCGGCCAACAGCATGTGCCCGTTGACAGCATCCGCCTCGGACCAGGCCACCGGCACCTGCTGCCCGCGCTGGAGCATCGGATCGTCGAAGCCGAAGATGATTCGCATGACCGCCGGTGAACCTGCCGCTTGCACTAGCTGCACAGGCGGACTCGCGGGAGGTCGCTTTTCGAGACCGGTGGTACTGAACGCTGAGATCGCCACTGGGGATGCGGCCCTCAGAAACTGGAGGACGGCCCAGCGCCAAACTCTGGCGCAGCGAGCTCGCTGCAAGCCGAATCAAGCATGGCGGCGAGGCGGACGCGCGTGTGGGCGACGGACAAGCCCAGATTCGGGTCCGTGAGAAGGAGTCGGCCGGCTACGCCTTCGTCGCTGGCGAAGAACTCGGGCCGGTCATCGATGACCACAAGCTCGTCCAGCGTCAACTCCGGGACGTTCGCTTCACGGCGTGATTCGTTGATCCAGTCGAGCGATTGGCGAATGAATTCCGGCGCGGGGGCACTGAGGTCCACAAAGTAGGCCGGCGGCTGGATGACTCGATCGCTCAAGTCCCCCAGCAGATGCGCCAGCGTTGCCTGGTCGAACTTTCTGCGCCAGGTCGAGTGCACGAGGATGGCCACTTCGTGACGCTCGGCCAGCATATCGACGAGGTGGTCCAACCAAACGAGGCGGCCCTGGGCCTTCATCTGAACAGCTAGCAAGGGACCGCTGGTCGGAGTGCTCGCCAGGTGAATGGCGTCGGAGGCCCGGTGCAGCACGCCGTCGAAATCCAGGCAGAGAATCGTGTGGCAGAAAGACTGGATCGGCGGCATGCTCATTTCTATTCGTTCGCAGGATTGTATCTGTGCGGACCAATTATCTCGATGCATGCTCCATGCGAAGAGAATGTTTGAACGCAGCGGTAGATACCGCCTCAAGGCGTTGCTCGAGGTGTTTGTTTCGTCCATTGTTCTGCGACGAAACAAAGCACGAAACAATCGCACACAGGTGCACCCGCTTTCCATAGCATCAGGCTCACACGGACTAGCGATCGGCGCACGGGCGCCATCCGAGATGCACATGGACCTCAAGCAGATCACCGACCTCCACAAGCGCGAGTTGGCGTACCACATCGGAATGGCTGGAACCACCGATGGGATTTCCATCGGGGAGCTGATGGACAAGTGCTCTTCGATCCAGGATGGCGACCTCGGACGCACCGCAGTCTGGCGCCGGCTCAAGCAGCTGGGTATGGAAGGCCTCGCGCAGTTAATTGATGCCGGCAGCCGCCGCAGTGCCTACTACATCCCCACGGATGCTCTGCGACGAGCTGCCTTGCGCATGCACCTCGCCACAGACGCGAGGACGCGGCCACATGTCGCCTACGACCGCGGGATGCTGGACAGCTACGTACCCAACGAGACCCGATACCTGCGCTCCGATGAGGTGGAAAGCCTCCATGCGGCGTGTGCACCAGGCACCTTGAAGCGTGGCGACCGCCAGGACCGGGACATGCGCCGGTTCATGTCCGACCTCTCCTATGCATCCAGCCGCCTGGAAGGGGTCGACTACGGGCACCTGGCCACGAAGAGCTTCTTCGAGGAGGACACACCCATCAGCAACTTGGCCCCGGTCGATCGCAAGGTGCTCATGAACCACTTCCAAGCGGCCAAGTTCATCGTCGAGGGAATTCACCAGCCGACCCGGGACGGGGACGTGGGGATCAACGAGCACGACATCCGCAGCATCCACGCCATTCTGTCCAGTGGGCTGCTGAGCAACCCCATGCGCCAGGGCGCAATTCGGAATACGGCCGTGAGGATCAGCTCCAGCAGCTACATCCCGCCGGCCATTCCCGCCGAGATCGAGCGGTTGTTCAGCCAGATCGTGCGGAAGGCCGCCGAGATCATCGACCCGTACGAGCAGTCTCTATTCCTTCTTGTTCACGTGCCCTACCTGCAGCCGTTCCACGACTGCAACAAGCGCGTCGCGCGCCTGTGCACCAACATCCCCCTCCTGCGCAATGGAATCCTGCCGATCAGCTGGCTCGACGTGAACAAGGACGACATGGAGTTCGGCCTGGCGGCCGTCTACGAGCAACGCGATCCCCGGATCCTCACGGAGGTCTACGTGCAAGCCTGCCATCGCTCCTTCGAGAGCTTCACAATCACTCAGGCCGCACGCGACCCGGATGAGATCGACCTTCGGTACGACAACGAGCTGCGCCAGGTCGTGCGAGCGGCGGTCCTGGACAGCATTGCCATTACAGCGCCCGCGAGCGTCGAGGGAGCCGACTCGACGGCTTTCGTCGATCGGGTGACGGAGATCCTGGGGGCATGCCTGGGGAATCCGTTCGTGGGAGCAGCGTACGGATTGAGGCTGCCGGATATTCAGCGATTCGCCGAGCGCGAGGCCGCACTGGAAAGCCACTGCGTCACGGACCGCGCCACGGCATAGGCTTCCCTTTTCCCTCCGCCGACCCGACCTCAAACGCCGGCCGCCTGCGCGGTCTTGGAACCTGACCGAAGTGGCCCACGCAAGGCGCCCACGCCAAAGACGATCAGAATCCATGCCAGACACACTGCCTTCAGAATAAAGAAGACAAGAGTCCGCCAAAACACCCCTTCCGAAGATGCCACCGAAGAGAACGCGGTGTGCTCAAGCACGTCGAACAGCAGCAAGCCCCAGAGACCAAGGTGTACGCGTGCTGCGGCAAACGGCAGTCTGACGCCCTCTACCACCGGTGCAGCGCTCCACCGCCGGAGCGACCACGCGAGGGGGTATGGCAGGCAAAGCCAGGCAAACGCCAGTGCAGCGGTCCACCAGCCTGTCCGTGGAGCATCCGCGCTCCAACATTGCAAGGGCACGCCTTTCAGGAACTGCTCGATCGACGTGGCTGCGGACAGTGTTCGTGTCAACCAATCGGGGCCCTCCCTCAACAGGCAAGCACCTTCAGCGCTGGCCGCAAAGCAAGCGATCGTGAGCGCAAAGACGATGAGGCCGAATAGCGGCCAGTGCCACCACGGCTTCGAACGCTTTGCTGCCGTCGCGCCCCCAACAGGCATTGCCGTGGAATGGAAATGCGCCGTTGCCTTCCGCTTGCGCGTGTTCACCCCTGTCAGCACCCAGTATGGGCACTCCAGCGTCTGATCGTGCAGCGGTTGGTTCGCGTCCTCCGGGAAAATGAGCCGGTTCTCGGCGAACTCCAGATCGCGGCCGGCCTCGTGGATCATCCAGTTGAGAGCAATGTTCGAAAGACCGTCCTCGTTATACGAACCTCCGACGTCGCTGTGGACACCCCGGAACCAGGTCTGCTTGAAGGAACGGAAAGTCTCCTCCTCTCGGGTGAACGCGGGCTCTCGGTACAAGCGCGGCCTGTACTTCGAGCGAGTTTCGTGTAAGGAAACCGCGTGCCGCACATGCACGAACCGCTTGTACTCGAGATCCTTTGAGTTCGTGATCTTCACACCGCCGGTCAGCCCGATCGATTCGACGGTGTCCCAGACGCCGGTGAAGTGAATGAGCGGAGTACGCCCAAGGGAAAAGTGCTTGACGACGTCCTCCGCAAACCGGTCGCTTTGGTCGTTGGCCTCGGCAAAGTACACACGCACGAGCGTGCGCACCATCGGGAGGCACGAGCTGTAGGTCAGCCCATACATGTTGACCATGCCACCTACGGCCCGGGCTGTGAAAGCGCCGCGGGAGAATCAAAGAGCCAGATTCGATCACCCGGCATGTACTCCCGACAGAGGAAGTCGTACCCCTGCTCAACGTTCTCGAACGCGCCCTGGCCGAGCGCAAGACCGCTGATCAGCTTCCACTTTGCGGTGACCCCCGCCAGGAAGCCGGCGGGCGGGAATTCGTTGTTCGTCCCAACTCCCGGGTCGTAGTAGACGATCTGCTGAACGCCCTGTCTGAAGGCTCCTCCTTGTTGAGGAGCTTCATCAGCTTGATGACGTTGGTTTCGCCGCTGAACCCGAGAATGTTCCCGGTCCCGTCGAAAAACAGAATCAGGTTTCGGCCCGGCTTCTGCTTCCAGGCGTCATCGGCTTCCTTGCACTGCTGAAGGACGGCCGCGCGACAGGCGGCACGCCACGCTTCCTTTGCCAGCCCAGTTGATGACATCGGGACACCCTCCAGCCGCCTCGTCGCGGGGGCATCGCATCAGGAGCTTCGCAGATCAAGCCCTACCACCAGTGAGCAGGTCCTTTCCTCCTCCATCCTGGGGAGAGGTCTTCTAACCCCCTGCAGGTCGGCAGCGAGGCTCCTCGATGGTGGAGTCGCAGGCAAGCGGCATCTCCTCGATCTCGCCGGCGATCAGGCGCTTGTAGAAAATGCCTGCATAGGACATGGCGCCCACGCACTTGTTCACCTCCTCGACCGGGAATCGACCGGTGACCACCACCAGGTTGTCGGCCCACTCCCCGCAACCGGCGTCGCGCAGCTTCTTGCTGGTATTCGCGTACCAGGCGGCGATCAGGTCCGGCACGCCATGCTTTTGCAGCGTGCCTTCTGCGGTGTCGATCGCCAGGGAGATCTGATCCAGTGGGCGCCCCACGGGCTCCAGATGGTCGCTGAAAGGCCGCTTGGCGTGCAGCACGAACTGGCCGCAGTTGAGCCGGTACTCCACGGTCAGCCTCGCGGGGCCGGTCGCTCGTCTTGCGCGGCAGCGATGGCGGCTTCGACGGCCTGGAAGGCACCCTCGGGACCGACGCGCGCGACCAGGTACTGGATCTGCGTGTCGAAGCCCTCGTTGTTCACGTCTGAAGCTCCCATCGAGATCAGGTCAAGGTCTTCCTCGCGCGCCTGCGTCGGCACCGTCCGATTGGCCGCTGCATACACTGCTTCGTCCAGGGCCTCTGCCTCGAGCTCCGAGTCCTGCACCAGCCGGGTGAGGAAGCCTGAGATTTCGTCGTTGCTGACATAGGTCCAGCACTCGATGTAGGCACCTTGGGGCGGCAGGTCGGGATTGTCCTGCGAGATATTCACCTTCGCGTTCGAGTCGACCTCGAGTTCGCCTTCTCGCTGGCCAGCAATGGCGTACTCCCGGAACACACTGCGCTCGACCACCATTGCCGGCGCAGGCTTCTCGATCGAAATGAACCCGCCGGCGGCCACCTTCTTCATCGTGAACGCCTCGATGTCCTGGTAGTAGCTGGAATGCGGCTCCTCTCCGGCGGCCAGCCTGCGCGAGAAGCTCGCCTGGAACTCCTTCGCCCATTCCGCATACTGCTCATAGCGCCCGCGCGAGTCGCCCGAGGGAACCAGCTGCTCGCGCGCGATGGTCTCCGCGATGTCGATCAGCGGCTCGACAAGCACCGCGGGGATGCTGTCCTTCGGGGAGGCAGCCGCGACACCCTTCGCGAAAGCCTTTTGCACCACCGCGCGCCATTCGGCGACGGAAGGGGTCGAGCCGGACAGGGCGGCCAGGAGTTCGTCGCACTCGGCGGGCGACAGTTCGATTGCTTGAAGGGTCATGGTCGGATCGTCAGAATGGTTCGGGTGGTGGGATCGCCGCGAGCTGGCCGCGGCGGGGGGATCAGGCTGCTGCGCGCTCGGCGCGCAGCTCGTCGTTGGCGGAGGCAGCTTCAGCGTCCGCCCGTTCCTCGGCAGGCGCGTCAACCTCGGACTGGGGCGCCACCGGGGCGCGCTCTGCTGCGGCAGCGATCTGCTGGCGCACCTGTGCGCGGCGCTGAGCGGTCTCTTCGCGGACCTGGGCGAAGTACTCGCGCCCGACTTCCTTGGCGAGCGCGCGCTGCTGCATGCCCTTGGCGTAGATCTCCAGGCCGGTACCGTGCACAAGGAGGCTCAGCGCGCGGTCGAGCATCGCCGGCTTGGTCGGATCGAACCCGAGCTTGACCGCGACATAGCCTTGCGGGATGCCGGTCGCCGAGCCTGCGGTGGCCTCATCGCCGAGTTCGACGCGGCCGTTCAGGCCCGCCGCCGCACGCCCGGTACCGAGGCGGCCGTTGCGTGACAGCACGCCCAAGGTGACGTTCAGCGGGTCACGCGCGGCGGTCGCGCGATCACCAAGGGCTGCCTTGCGCATCTTCACCTGCTCGCCGCGCATCAGGCGCAGGGCGCGGCGGGCGTCCTTGGCCTTCGTCAACAGCAACAGGCCCTTGTCGTTGATCATGATCCCGTAGGGCTTGTTCGACGACAGGAACTCGGTCTCCAGCTGCAGGCCGTTGACGCCCTGGGCTTCCACCAGCTTCTTCACGAACGGCTTGATCTGTCCGCCCCAGACACGCATCGGCATGAACTGCGCGCCCACGTGGCTCATGATGGAGGGCAGGAGCACACCGCGCTGGCGCATGCCCTTGTCGTCTGTGTAGATGATCGAGCGGCCGACACGCGACTTCACCGACCAGTCGTAGGCCATGTACATGTTGCCGCCCAGCACGTATCCGGAGCGACGGTGCTGGCCAACGGGCGCCAGGTCAAACTCGTCCCGGGTCCAGTGGATCCGCGGGCTGGCTTCTCCGAGCACGTTCGCGAATCGCCACTCCTGCCCGAGGCCAGCCTGATAGTTCACGGGGCGCAGGCGCGCGTAGGTGTTGGTCAGCACCGTGCCGGCGACCTCGCCCTTCTTCACGTCGCCCCGAACATCCGAGAGCAGTGCGCGCAGCGAGTATTCGACGGGGCGCTCCTCGCCCGGGAACACGACAGCGATCCTCCACTTGTGCGGCAGGATGAGCTCGCGCACCTCGGTCGGCAGCTTCATGTTCACGATCACGCCGGTCTTGGCCGGCTGGACAACGGCACCGTTGTGATCGACCTTTGCGTCTTCCTGGAAGATCCCGCCCGGCACCAGGCCGGCGACGTGACGCTTCAGCCACTCGGCGCGCAGGTGCGCACGCTGTGCGGGCGGGTTCGTGAGGACAGCCTCATTGGTGTCGGTCAACCCCGCGGCCACGGCCGCCATCTTGACGATGGCCTGCATGCCCGAGTTCAGCTTGGCCAGGACCTCCGACTTCCAGGACGCCTGGCCGTTCTCGTCGAGCTCGAAGTGGCCGCCATCCGCAGCAAGCATCTCGCCGCTGACGGTCGCGGCCGCGACGCATGCTGTCCACGACATCGGCTTCAGGTCGACGTTGTAGGAGATCTTTTTGATGTAGACCGGGCGATCGAAGGCCGACAGCAGATCGTCCTGCTCGGCGGCGCTCTCCCCCGTCTGCGCGCCGGCGGCCAGCGCGCTCACCTCCACGGTCGGGGCGGATGTCGCTTCCGACGCCTGCTCGGTGGGCTCAGCGGTCTCGCTCGCGGCCTCGCCCGTATCCTCCCGGTTCGTGAGCGTCTCGCTGATGAGCGCCTCCACCATGTTCTCGCGCTCGCCTGAGGTGTCGCCGAAGAAGACGCCCGAGAACTCCTCCTTCGCGCGCCAGTCGAATTCGCGGGTCTTGAGCGGGTTCGTGCCCAGGAGCTCGTGGCGGTTGAAGCTCTCTTCGAAGCGGTTGAACAGCTGCTCGTACACCTGGCGCTGCTCGGCCACCTTCAGCAGCGGCAGGCGCATCAGGAACATGTTCACCGCGGCGGTGACGCCCGAGATCTCCAGAAAGTTCTCCGGCAGCGCCAGCTTCTTGGCTACGAGCGGCTCGTCCTGTACATAGCTGCGAATGGCTTCCAGGCCGATCGAGTTGAAGAGGTCGGGCACGTCCTTGATGAGCATCGCGTTCTCGCGGCTCGAGCGGACGTTCGCGCTCATCTTCTCCAGCTTGCGGTTCTGCATCATCACGTAACGCAGCTCGCCGTAGATTCCGGTCGTGCAGGTCTCCACCAGCGGGAAGGTGACCTGGTCGTATCGGTTCACGCGGCCGATCAGCTGGATGCGGTCGGTCACGTTCTCCGGAATCTGGTGCTCCAGCAGCACGCGGCGCGAGCGGTCCAGGAATTGCGGCGATGCATGCATCGATGCGCCCGTGGCAGCCGAGCGGTTGATCAGGAGCGCCTGGATCTCGCCGTTGTTGAAAGCCCGCTTGACGGCGTTGACCGCGCGCTTGCTGCGCAGGCGCGGAATGACCTTCCACATGGGAGCGCCATCCAACCCGTCGGTGGTCGGGACGGTCGCGGCCACAGCCTGCCCCTCCGCAGGAGCGGCGGTCGGGGCGGGCATCCGCTCCAGGGAGAATGAGCGACCCGTGATCTCGCCCACCGTGATGCCCGCATCGCGCAGCTTTTGCTCGATCACGTCGAAGGCCGACACCGGGAGCTCGGGAATCGCATTGATGAGGCGCTCCAGCTCTGCGACGCCATCCCGGAAGTGCTGGCGATCCGCTTCCGTCATGTTGGGCAAGTCGAGGATCGAGATCGTCCGGCGGCTCGAAATGACCTTCTTGCCACGCTCGCTTGTTTCGCCAGGCGCAGTTGCGGGCGCTGCGGCCGCGAGAGCTTCGTCCAGGCTGACGGCGTCTTCTTCTGCCGCGGCCTGCTCGCCCTCGGTCTGGCGCTGCAGCGTGCGCAGGATCCGGGCCTCGCGTTGAGCTGCGGCCATCTCGGCGGTGTGGGCCGGTTGCGCACCCTCCTCGCCCTCCTCGCCCTCCGCATTCAGCTCCGCAGCGGCGCGGGCGGCAGCGTCGGCCAGGGCCGGAGCTTCCTCCGGCTCGTCGGGCACATCCTCCTCGGTGATCTCGCGCTGCACGACGGTGGTCAGGCGCGGCATCAGCACGGCGCGCACGGCGTCGCGGATGGTCGGCATTTTGATCGCCGAGGGCAGGCCGCCGGCGGTGCGCGGCGCAGCGCCGGCGGCCTCGGCCTGGGCATCCGCCTCCAGCATGAGCATTCGGGTCAGCGCCTCGTTCGTTGCTTCCGAGACGATGACAGGCTTCATGCCGGCGCGGATGTGCTCGATGGCCCGATCGGCGACCTGGTCGGCGTTGAGCGCGCCCTGCACGGCCTTCATGACCTGGTAGAGCACCGAGCCCGTGCCGAAGCTCGAGCTCATGATGTTGGCGCGAGCAATCGGCGTCTCGGCGGCGGCGTTGGTCTGGTCGACCATCGCGGCGCGGGCTTCCTTCGCCTTGCGCAGCACGCTCACCGCCTCCCGGTTGCCGCGCATGAAGATCTGCGACATGTCGCCAGCCAGGTAGGTGGCGGCACCCAGCGCCTCAGCCACGGCATCGCTCACGCGTTCGTTGTGGGCGCGGCGTTCCTCGACCGTGTAGACGCTCACGTCCAGCTTGGAGAGGTCGTGTTCGCGGCGGATGAGCGCACCCTCGGACGCCAGCATGGAGCTGAGCACTTCCGAGAACGACTCGCCACCCTTCTTGATCGCGGCGGCCAGGGAGGCCACGTTCACGCTGTCCGGCAGCGCTCGCTGGTAGATGTGCAGATTGTCTTCCGTCTTACTCCAGGTCGCCGAGGCGTACTGCACGCCCTTGGCGAGCCGGGCCATCTCGGAGATGTGGCTGGCGATCTGGCTGTCGGAGCCCGCGGCCACGTGGGCCTCGTCGAAGATGATGAGCGCGTTGCCGAGCTGGTTCTTTACCCACTGGGCCTTGTCGCTCTCCGCGCCGGCGATCTGCGAGTAGGTCAGGAAGCAGGTGTTCAGGCCCTCATCCTCCAGCTTCGTGCCGGCTTCGACCATGGCCTTCGTGCGCGCGGAAGCAAAGCCCTGGGCAAGCACCACCGGCGGCTCGCCGGGGCCGGGCTCCCAGGTGATCTCGCCGTCGGTATTCATGACCATCGGACGAACCCGGTCCCACTCGCCGATCGCCTTCAGGTCGCGGGCCATGTCGGAAAACAGGTTCGCCTTGTCGGTGACGAAGAAGACGTTCTGATTACGGCGCAGCGCCCAGGCCATCATCGAGGCGAGCTGGCGCCCCTTGCCGATGCCGGTCTCGTCGGCCAGGATGCTCGCGTAGCCTTCCAGCTGGCGCACGATCATCATCGCGATGCCGTCCACCTGCTCGGGCGACAGACGCTTGCCCAGCGCGGTCTCGCCCCAGCCGAGTTCGCGCGTCACGAGCTCGTCGATCTGACCGTAGAGCGACTCGATGCGGGTCATGGTTGCCTGCAGCGGCGCCTGCATGTTCGATGGCACCATCGTGCGGGCTTCGCCCACGCGGGAGAAGGCGATGTAGGGGCGCTGCACGCGGCCTTCGAGCGCGGCACGCTCGACATCCACGCCTTGGGCCTGGGCGTCCAGAACCTCGGCGCGGGCCATGGCCTCGTCCACCGTCGTCTTCAGGTCGTCCCACGAGGAGATGACCGGCAGGCTCGTGATCGGGGTCGGCAGGTCCACGCGACGGTTGACCACCGACACGATGCGCAGGCCCGGGTTGTTCTCAGAGACGCCGGCCTTGCGCGACAGGATCGGTGCGGTCTCGAAGGCGCTCTGGATCTGGTAGCGCTCGTTGACCATCTGCAAGAAGTTGCGCGAGGCGACCGAGAGTTCGCCCGGCATCGCGTCCGCAGCCAGCACGATCACGGCGCGGCCGCCCTCCTTAAGCGAGCGCAGCGCGTTGATCGCGAGCACGTAGTCCGTGCGGCGACCGTCGGCGCCGAGCACCGGATCCGCGTTGATGAACATCGCATCGGCGCCGACTTCGCGGCCAGGCGAAAACTCGCCGTCTTGCCATTCGGTGCTGGCGCGCAGGTTGACAGCGCTGGAGAGCGCCGACATGTCCTTGGTGCCGCGGTAGGCGCGCACGTTGGTGCCCTCGGGCAGGAACGCGAAGCTCGCGCCGTCGAACGCGTTCGGCACCACGACCGTGAGGCCTTCGGTGTCGCCCAGAAGACGCTGGCTGGCCACCGAGACCGGGGTGGGCATCGTGCCGGTGCCGCGCAGGCGGCCGCGGAACGGGGGCAGCATGTCCGTGAGGCGCGCCGACTCGCCGTAGGCGTCCTGCGCCACCTCGAAGCCGTCGCGCAGGTAGCGCAGGAGCGCCGTCTCAATCGCGGCGTGCACCTCGTCGTGCTGCTCGGTCGTGAACGCCACTGGCTGGTCGGCGCTGACGGTACCGTGCAGCGCCTGCATGAAGCGGCCCAGGTCCTCGGTGTGCTGCACTTCGCCGAGCACCATCGAGCGCACGAAACCATCGGCGCACTGGACCATGGAGAGCGTGCGGAACTCGTCCGTCGCGTCCTTGGGCAGGCGCAGGAAGACATGCGGCTGGCTCGATTCCGACTCGTCCACGCGCAGTTCGGTGCCCTGACCCGTCACCTTGATGACGTAGCGGGAGCCGGCGGCTTCGAACACGCGTTCGCCGTCGGAGTTGCGGCCCAGGAGCACCGCGTTGTTGATGTCGATCGCCGCGGCGCGCTCTTCCTTGCTTGCCGGACGTTCGTCGGGCTTGCGCGCGGTCTGCAGGTTGAGCATGTAGCTCTCCGGCACCATCTCGCGCACGGCCGCATTCGGGAACACAGGGCGGAAGTCGGAGGGCTTCGGACGCTCACCGGCCTTCACACGGCGAACGAGGTACTTGCGTGCACCGCCCGGATGGAAGCCGAGTTGCTGGATTGCCTTGTTCCAGGCGGGATTGAGGTAGGACAGGCCCGTGACGAACAGGTGCAAGTGGGGATCGCCGCCCACCTCGATCGTTGCAATCTTCAGACGCGCACCAGACGCATCGTTCAGGTCAATCCACTTTGGCATCGCCGCCCTACTCTCAGAAAAAGGTGCGCACCCACTGGACTGCCCGGGAATCGGGGCCCAGGGGGTGCGGCTGGATCAGGGATCGCTCGAGAAACTTGGATTCGTTCGGAATCCGAAGGACGCTGGCGGTCCCGTCATGCCGCCAGCTTCCTTCCCGGCGTTTCAGCCGCGGGGGGCAGCAGCAGCGGCGGCTTCGTTCAGGTCGATGCCGTCGTTGTGTTGCTCGTTGTCGTCGGGAGCCTGGCTGGACGTGTGCGCTTGCGCGTCCTTGTCCTTGTAGTAGCTCTCCAGGCCGGCGGCGGTCCACACGGCGATGTTGTTGATCTCTTCCCAGTCCAGGCGGTCCTGGCCCTGGAAGCGAACGGTCTTCGCCTTCGGCAGCGCAGCGGGCTTGCCTTCGGCGTCCACCAGGATCTGGCCGTCTTCACCGGCGTAGATCGGGCCGAATTTCGTGTTGTTGGCGGCACCTTCCGGCTTCACGCTGATGAATGAACGATCGCGGTCGAACGGCTCGCTGTTGCCGATGCGGTCGCCGGCGCGAACATGGCTCACGTAGATGTCGACCGGGCCGTCGCCATGGGACAGCGCGTTGGCGGCCAGCAGGCCGATCACAGTGCGGCCCAGCTGCTGGTCCAGACGGATCTTGACGCTCTCGCCGTCGGTCAGGCGCACGGTGGCGATCGGGTACACGACGGCGGGCTGGCCGACCGGCTCGTACTTGTCGGTGCCGACCTTCACGCTCACGACGCTGCCGGACAGCTGGCGGGCCAGCTCGTGCTTGCCTTCGGGGTTCTTGTAGAGGAAGCCCGGCACCTTGTGTTCCGGGTTCTTCGCGATCTCGGCGTCGGACAGGTGCTTGTTGGTACGCTCGACCAGCGAGATGAAGATCAGGGACTTGCGGTCGGTGTTGGACTTGACGATAGCCATTTGTTCAGCTCCTAAAAATTGAGAACAAAGATGAGACCGCACACGTTCTTGATGCTCGCGAGGCTTGTGCGGCCTCATCCTTGGCCACGCGAACACTTTTGGGGATGGAGCGCGCCTTATCCGCGCGGCGCCTCCGCCATCGGCTCTTCCGCGAACTGATCCGCGGCTTGCTCGTCGGCCTCAGCCACGGCCGGCGCAACGAGCGGGAAGTGGGTGTCGATGTAGCGCTCCATCTCTTCCTTGATGGGCTTGTCGATCTTGAAGACGTGCTGCTCGGCCATGTAGGCCTCCAGGTCGATGCCGAAGGACTCCGCGTGCTCGGCGAGCTTGTCAGCGTCGATCTTGTCGGCCTTGAACTGCTTGAGGTCCACGCCCAGCGACTTCAGGTGCCGCGCCATGGCGGCCGAGTCGTAGCCGTCCTTCTTGGTGACCATGGCGAGCTGCTCGGGCTTCAGGTCGGCCTGGAGCTTCTCGGTGTCGATCTTCAGATTCGCGGTGAGCGCGCCGGCGCCGGGCAGCACGATCTTGCAGCCGTCAAGCTTGCGGCCGTCGAGGCCCACTAGCAGTTCGGCGCGCAGTTCCAGGGCTCGCGCATCGGCGGCCTTGGAGAGAGCGGAGACGTTGGCCAGTCGCTCGGCCAGGTCGACGTGCTTGGCAACGAAGCCTTCCGAGTCGGCGAGGACCGGAGTGCGCACGTACGGCGGCACCTGGTTCGTCATGACGCAGTTCCAGGCCCAGTTGCCGGCCTCGCGCACCAGGTGCTTGAGCTCGTCGTTGACCTCGACCACGTCGTCCTTCAGGCGCCAGCCGGCCCAGTCGAACTGGCTCAGCATCAGGCCGTGGATCTCGACGCCGTTCTCTTCGCACAAGATCGCACCCTGCGCGAGCTGGCAGCCGTACTGGAAGTGGATCTCGTCGTCCTCTTCGATCTTGCTGGGAGCCTTGTAGTCGATGAGCCAGCGCGACATGGGGCGCTCGGCGGCCATGGGGCGGGTGGCGGCCAGCACCTTCGAAGGCAGCATCGCCACTTCGTCCGGGCTGTAGCGCATCCACGGCAGCGAGCCTTGGGCCTTGGAGAGGGTGCTGTATGCGTCCAAATCGCGGTGAGCGCCGTACTTCTTGTAGAACTTGCGCGAGTGGGGTTCCTCGTTCTCGTGCCCGCGAGTCATGTGCTCGTTGGTCTCGTCGGGAACCTTGCGCATCAGTTTGCCCAGCACGATGTCGTGGGCGCTGGCCATGTGGTCGGCACGGACGCCGTGCTGGTTGCGCACCAGCACACCGATCTCCGAGCCACCGAACCCGTTCAGGCGAATGGCGTGCCAGATCGCCTGCTCGCCATGGAGCTCGACCACGCGGCCGATCCACTGACGGGCGTCCGAGAGCTCGATCAGGTCGCGCTGCGGCAGCGCGTCCACGAGCGACCACACCTTCTTGGCGATCTCTGCCTTGTCGTCGGCGGTCAGCTGGCGGTCCAGTTCTTCCATCTCGTTCGTTTCCTCAGTCGGCTTGCAATCTCGCGACCATCCGCGCTTCGCGCTTCTCGATCGTTTTTGATGTTCGTGAGGATAGCTTGACGCGAGCTTTTTATTCTTTTTGTTTTGACTTTTGCTTTTGGTGCAACGGCGCAACGCTGGATGTAGCAAGTAAGTACACAGTCGATCGGAGTCCCAGGCCCGAGGGGGCCGGGACGAGCGCAGGCGATTCGGGAGCTGGAGCTCTGCTGGAACGTTGTGTTCATGAAAGCGTGGCGGAACAACGGATGAAAAATCACGCTTTCGGACGCTCGCACGGGCCGCAGGACGCTTTCGAGGCTGCGTTTCGCCCTACGATCGAGCGAGTCAAGAATCTCTCACTACCCGTGTCCGTTTCGATCGTCAGCGCGTTGCCGCCAGCAACGCCTCCACGTACGACCACCCTTCCGATTGCAAAGAACCGCGACGCTGCCCGCTCCGCTGAGCGCCCCGCGATCGCGACGGTCAGCGCACCTAGGCAGCGGACGGTCACCGTCGACCCAGCGGCTGAATCCATAGCGCGCCGCGAGTTCATCGGGCAAAGCTTGATGAATCGCTACATCGACGAATCCAGGGGTCGCATCACGCTCGGTGCCATCATCTGCTTTGCGATGGCTGGAATTGCCGTCAGCGCGGACATCCCTGACTGGCAGGCCTTGCTCTGGCTGGCGCTGGCCCTCGCCGGCAACTCTGCGCGGTATGTCGCGGAAAACAAGTACGCCCGCACGATGCGCCAAGCGCCGGCGCGGGAGCAATTCGCTTACCTCAGGCGGATCGCGCCGATCTACTTCTTCCTCGCTGTGGTGTGGGGTTGCTCCACCCTGCTCTTCTTCGGACGGATGAGTTCGCTGCAGCAGTTCGCCTCTTGGTCTCTGTTGGCGGGCATGCTGTACGCCCCCATGGGAAGGCTGTCCCTGATTCCGCGCCTGTTCCGGCTCTACATCGGCGGCATCGTTTTCTCGTCGCTGCTCGGCATTACCTGGATGGTCTGGGGCGGCCCGTCCCAGGGCGCCCTTCTTTGGGTCGTTCCGGTCGCCCTCGGACAGCTGGCCCTTGCGATGCGCATCGCGGGCGACAACCAGCAGACCCAAGGCGATCACTACGGCCTGGTATTCGACCTGGCGGCCCAGAAGCGCGCAGCTGATGCCGCGGTGAAGTCCAAGAACCGGTTCCTCGCGGCCGCCGCTCATGACATGCGCCAGCCCGTGATCGCACTGTCGCTCTATGCCGAGTACCTCGAGTCCTACCCGGATAGCCACGTGGAGGTCGGCCCGAAGATCGCGCGAGCAACGGCCGCGGTCAACAAGCTCTTCAACTCGCTTTTCGACCTGGCGCACTTCGACACCGGGGAAGTCAAACTTACCGTCGAGCCAGTGCGCGTCGCCGAGGTGATCGACGGATTGGCCCATGTCGTGGGCCCTGTCGCAGAGGCCTCCGGGATCGAGCTGCGCGTGCGCGCAATGGACGCTCTCGTGCGAACCGATGCGACGCAGCTTCGTCGGATGGTCGCGAACGTCCTGTCCAACTCGATCAGGTACAGCAAGCCAGGCACCAGGATCCTGCTCGCCTCGCGCGTCCACCAAGGCAAGTTGCGCGTGGAAGTCTGGGATCAGGGGATCGGGATCGCTGCGGACAAGCTCCCCCACGTGTTTTCGGAGTTCTACCGCGTCGATACTTCGACTGCCCTTGCACCAGAGGGAATGGGTATCGGCTTGTCGCTGGTTGCCCGCCTGGCCGAGGCACTGAATACCAAGATCACAATCGCCTCTGTCGAAGGCCGAGGCACGCGCGTCACGATGGAGATCGGGGATGTCGACCCGGATCCTGCCAACCGCCGCATCGACCTGGCCTTGGGTTGAGGGAAGCTGGCCTGGCTGGGGATTGATTCGATCATTGTTTCGCTGCGCAACAATGAGCGCAACAATGACGTTGTGGTGGCTGACCGCCATGACCCGTCCCCTCAAGCAGATCCATGCCGAAAATGTCATTGCCCTCGCTTCCCTCCTCGGTCAATCCCCGAACGATCGATCGCGATCTGCTCATGCCGCTGACCAGGTTCGTGGCGCTGTCGCCAGGCGCGAAGCCGCGGGTATTCAAGGACGCCGTCGAGACCGATTCCTTCAACGCGATCTACGCCGATCCAAATGCGTTGACATTCGAGTACCAGGGGATCGTCGTCACGTTCGAGCAGTACTCTCGTGGACCAAATTATGATTCGACCCAATGGAGCACACCAGGACCCTCAAACTGCGCATCAAGGACAAGCACGCCGCCGTGCTCTCCGCGATGGCTCGAGAGGTCAACCAAGTGTGGAACTTTTGCAATGAGACCAGTCATCGCGCTATTCGCGAGCGCAGACAGTGGCTCTCTGGCCATGACCTGCAGAAGCTGACGAACGGCTTCAGCAAATGCGATGGCGTGCAGATCGGGTCGCCCACGACTCAACAAGTCTGCGAAGAGTACACCAAGGCTCGGAACCAGTTCAATCGATCTAAGCTACGCTGGCGCGTTTCCGACCCAAGGTCCAGCCGCTATTCGTTAGGCTGGATTCCGTTCAAGGCCCGCGCGCTCAAGGCAAAGGGCGGCCAGGTCCGCTTCGCCGGCAAGACCTTCAGCCTTTGGGACAGCTACGGCCTGGCCGACTTCGAGCTTCGCGCCGGCAACTTCAGCCAGGACAGCCGCGGCCGCTGGTATCTCAACGTGGTGGTCAAGGCGGAGCCAAAGCCGGGCTCTGGTACCGCCAGCGTCGGAGTCGACCTCGGTCTGAAGGATGCGGTCACAACCTCCGATGGCTGCAAGCTCGAGGGCAAGTGGTACCGCGAGCTGGAGTCGGCTCTGGGCATCGCGCAGCGTGCGCGCAAGAAGGGGCGCGTCAACGCCATCCACTCCATGATTGCCAATCGCCGCAAGGACGAACTGCACAAGTTCAGCACCCGGTTGGTGAGGCAATCGGGCGCCATCTTCGTGGGCAACGTAGCCAGCGCCAAATTGGTCAAGACCAAGATGGCCAAGTCCACCCTGGATGCGGGGTGGTCCATGTTCAAGACGATGTTGGAATACAAGTGCCACAAGGCCGGTATCGTCTTCGAGGTAGTCGATGAGAACTACACAACCCAGACTTGCTCATGCTGCGGGGCCATTCCCGCCAGCAGTCCAAAGGGTAGAGCAGGTCTGCGAATAAGGGAGTGGATCTGCAGCTGCGGGGCGATGCACGATCGCGACGTCAATGCCGCAAGGAACATTCTCGCGCTGGGTCATCAGCGTCTCGCAGGAGGAATCCCCGTCCTTTAGGGCGGGGAGGATGTCAAGAAGCATGTCACCACGCTGCGGAGCAACAGCGGCAACAGCGAAGACTCCAGGGTCCCAGTGGCACTCCAATGGCGAGCTGCACGATCTCCAAAGAAGCCGCTTTGCGGGGAGCCGACGCAACGACGCCGAGCGCAACTGGGGACTGCCGCCGTCGGGTTACTGAGCGGCGCTCGACCGAACCTGCCAATCACCACCCCGATCGACACTTCAAACTCCCCCACCTGTGGACAGTCAAATTCCTCCAGGCAGGACAAGGGTTGCATTATTGATCGGTCACGCCTCGGCTGCGAT
>NZ_LYMK01000055.1 GCF_002157355.1 Variovorax sp. JS1663
GCTCGGCGCACCAAAGTGCGCAATCCACGATACCGGAGACGAGCCCCTCGCTGACCTATCGAGCGACCATGATGTCTAGCATGGGCTGCGCGTTCCCCTTTGGAGACACTCCATGACGCTTGCCAGGCTCACTCGCCGGGCCGCCCTGCTGGGGGCCGCCCTTGTTCTTGCCGGCTGCGCGGGTTCCCGCGGCCTTGCGCCCGCCGGCACGGAGATCCGCGTGATGACTTCCGGCGGCTTTACCGCCGCCTACAACGAACTCACGCCGGCTTATGAGAAATCGACCGGCCACAAGGTGCTGACCGCCTACGGCGCCTCCATGGGCGCGGCCAGCGATTCGATCCCCAGCCGGCTGGCGCGCCGCGAGCCGGTCGACATCGTGATCCTGGCGCGCCCGGCCCTCGATGCCCTGGTGGCGCAGGGCCAGGTGGTGGCGGGCAGCCAGGTCGACCTGGTGCGCTCGTCCATCGGCTTCGCAGTGCGCAGCGGCACGCCCAAGCCGGACATCGGCACCGTCGATGCGCTCAAGCGCACCCTGCTCGCGGCGCCTTCCATCGCCTACTCGGCCAGCGCCAGCGGCACCTACTACGAGACCGAGCTGCTGAGGACGCTGGGCATCGAGGAGCAGGTCAAGCCCAAGAGCCGCAAGATCCTGAGCGAGAGGGTGGGATCGGTGGTTGCGCGCGGTGATGCCGCGCTGGGCCTGCAGCAGGTCAGCGAGCTGCTGCCGATCCAGGGCATCGACTACATCGGCCCGCTGCCGGCGGAGGTGCAGCGCGTCACCGTGTTCTCGGCCGGGATCGCGACCGGCGCGAAGCAGCCAGAGGCGGCGAAGCAGTTGATCCGCTACTTCACCTCGCCGCAGGCCACGCCGGCGATCGTCAGGAGCGGGCTGGAACCCGTGGGCCTCTCATCGCCAGCGCAGCGATGATCGCTAGACGGCTGCTGCCGCGCAGTCGCTGGGTGAAATCAGTGCTGCTTCTGCTTCTGCGCCTCGCTGTAGGCAGCAAGTTGCTGTTGCGCTGCGCTCGTCACCCCTTCGATGACCGCACCCAGTTGCGTGTGCAAGGCCTGCAGCACGTCCATGCTCAGCGCGACGCGCGTTGCCAGGCGACCGTTGATCCTTTCCGGGAGCGTGCCATTGGTACGGACCGTTGCCTGCAACGCCGCGATCAGACCAGGCTCGATGAAGCCGAAGTCGAGGTACACCATCGCCGGCGCGACCTGCACCGTCGCGTAGTTCGACAGCACCGGCTGGTCCGAACCGTCGGCCGGCACGAGGCGGATCTGCGGGAACTCCGGCGCCTTGCCTTGTTCCTGGTTCGCCGCGTCCGGGAGGACCTGCGCCGGCGCGCTCGTCTCTTTCTTGCCGGCTTGTTCGTTGAGGCTTTGGTCTTTCATGAGGATTCCTTTGGTTCAGTGGTTGGCGGGAAAGCGGGGTTGGAACAGCTCGATGGCGACGGCTCGCGCCTCACCGCTCCTTCAAGCTTTCGTTGGCGTGCTGCAGCAGCGGGCTCAGGAAGTACTCGATGACACGCCGCTTGCCGGTCTTGACCTCGACGGCGACGGCCATGCCCGGGCTCAGGTTGACCTTCTTGCCCTCGACCTGGATGGCTGCTTCCGACAACTTGACGTGCATCGAATAGATCAACCCGCGCTTCTCGTCCTGCAGCGCATCGTTCGACACGTGGGTCACCTTGGCCGGGATGACGCCGAACTTGGTGTACTCAAAGGTTTCCACTTTCACCGCGGCATCCTGGCCGGCGTGAACGAAGCCGATGTCCTTGTTCTCGATGAAGGCCTCGACTTCCAGCGCGTCATCGCGCGGAACGATGACCATCAGCGGCTGCGCCGGCGTGACGACGCCACCCACCGTGTGGATCGCCAGTTGCTGCACGACGCCGTCCACGGGCGACACCAGCGTCATGGCGCCGGCGCGCGAATCCGCCTTGATGTGCTCCTGGCGCAGCGATTCGGATTTCTGCCGCGCCTCACTTGCGCCGTCGAGCGCCGCGCGAACAGCCTCGGCCACCATGGCCTTGTGCTGCGCCCGCGCCTCTCGCAGCGAGGCGTCGATCTCGCGCAGGCGGCTGCGCTGTGCCACGAGATCCGCCTCCAGCTCGATGCGCGCCTGCTCGCGCTCGAGGTAGCCGTGCTGCGAGACGAAGTTCTCTTCGACCAGGCGCTTGTAGTCCTGCGCACGCTGCCGCGCGATCGGTGCGGTCTGCTCCAGCTTGCGCACCATGGCCGAGACCGATTGGTGTTCCGCCTCGCGCCGGTCGATGTCGCTCTCGATGCGCGCGAGCTTGGAACGCAGCTCGGCGTACTGGGCGTCCAGCAGGGCCTGCGCTTGGGCCCGGTCGTTCGGCGCAGCGCCCGGCGCGGGCCCAAGCCGCGGCGGCGCGGAGACCCGGCCGGACTCGAGCGGCCGCAGCGCAGCCAGCAGCGCCTCGGCGCGCGCACCCTGCAGGTATGCGGTGGACAACTCGCCGCCCACGCGGCTGACATCCGCCGACACCGTGGTCGCGTCGAACTCGACCAACACCTGCCCGACCCTCACCACCTGCCCGTCGCTCACCAGGATGCGCTTGACCATCGCCGTTTCCAGGGGCTGGATCGTCTTGACCCGGTTGCCCGGCACGACCTTGCCCTGGCCGGTGGCCACGATGTCGATCCTCCCGAAGACGGACCACGCCAGCGTGCTGAGCGCGAAGGCGATCATCAGCCACATCGTCACGCGCGGCAGCGGCGACACGGGCGTCTGCTGCAGCGACAGCGCCGCCGGCAGAAACTCCGCCTCTTCGGGCAGGAGCTTGCGCGGTTCCATCTTCTTGCGCTGGGCCCATGCGAAGCCGAAGACCTGCCGGTAGCGGTCCAACAGGTCGCCAGCAGCCTGGAAACGCTGTTTCATCTGCAAGGCAGTCATCTCAGCTCTCCTGCATGCGGCACAGCCGCGCGTAGTAGCCCTCGGCGTTGGCCACCAGCTCGGCGTGGCTGCCCGTTTCGACGATCTGGCCCCGGTCGATCACGACGATGCGGTCGGCGTTGCGCACGGTCGACAGCCGGTGCGCAATGATCAGGACGGTGCGGCCCCTGCAGATCGCCTTCATGTTGTCCTGGATGATCCGCTCGGACTCGTAGTCCAGCGCGCTGGTGGCTTCGTCGAAGATCAGGATGCGCGGATTGGTCAGGAGCGCGCGGGCGATGGCGATGCGCTGGCGCTGCCCGCCCGAGAGGGATGCGCCGTGCTCCCCGACCATCGTGTCGTAGGCATCGGGCAGCTCGCTGATGAAGTCGTGCGCGCCAGCCAGCTGCGCCACCTTGATGACCGCCTCCATCGGCGCGCCCGGGTCTGACAGCGCGATGTTCTCGCGGATGGTGCGGTTGAACAGCACGTTCTCCTGCAGCACCACACCGATCTGGCGGCGCAGGGACGAGCTGTCGGCGAGCGCCAGGTCGGTGCCGTCGACCAGCACCCGGCCGCGCTCGGGCACGTACATGCGCTGGACCAGCTTGGCCATGGTGCTCTTGCCCGAGCCGGAACGGCCCACGAAAGCCACCACCTGGCCTGGCTCGATGGCGAGGGAGACGCCGCGCAGGACTTCGGGGGTGTTCGGCCGATAGCGGAACACGGTCTGATCGAACTCGATGTGGCCGCGCACGGGTGGGATCGCGGTTTTGTTGCCGACGATCTCCGTACGGGTGTTGAGGATGTCGCCCAGCCGCTCCATGGAGATTCCGATCTGCTGAAACTCCGTCCACATCTGCGCGAGGCGCATCACGGGGTTGGCCACGTGGCCGGCGAGCATGTTGAACGCGATCAGCTGGCCGACCGTCAGCTGGCCGTCGATGACGAGCTTGGCGCCCATCCACATGGTCGCCACCGTCACGAGCTTGCCCACCAGGGTGATGCCGCTGCCCGCCACGGTGGAGATCGACACGGTGCGCAAGCCGGCTTTGACATAGGCGGCGAGCTGGTTGTCCCATTTGCGCGTCCACTGCGGCTCCACCGCCATGGCCTTGATGGTGTCGATCCCGCTGACCGACTCCACGAGGAAGGACTGGTTGTCCGCGCCGCGGTTGAACTTCTCGTTCAGCCGTGTGCGAAGCGCCGGCGTGAACAGCAGCGACAGCATGAAATAGCAGGGCAGCGACAGGACGACGATCAGCGTGAGCCAGACGCTGTAGTACAGCATCACCCCGAGGAAGACCACGGAGAACACGAGGTCCAGCACGACGGTGATCGCGTTGCCGGTGAGGAAGGAGCGGATGTTCTCCAACTCACGCACACGGGCGACGGAGTCGCCCACGCGCCGGGCCTGGAAGTACGCGAGAGGCAGGGCCAGAAGGTGGCGAAAGAGCTTGGCCCCGAGCTCCACGTCGATGCGACTGCTCGTGTGCGCGAACACATAGCTGCGCAGCGCGCTCAGGACCACCTCGAAGAGGCTCACGACCAGCAGGCCAACGGCGATCACGTCGAGTGTGGAGTAGCCCCGGTGCACCAGCACCTTGTCCATGACCACCTGGAAAAACAGCGGCGTCACCAGGGCGAACAGTTGCAGCACCAGCGACACGAACAGGACTTCGAGCAGGAGCTTGCGGTACTTGATCACCGCAGGGATGAACCAGCTGAAGTCGAACTTCGCCAGGTCGCCCGCCAGTGAGGCCCTGGAGGCGAAGAGAATCATCTCGCCCGACCAGCGTTCGGCGAAGGCCTGCACGGTGAGCAGTTCGGGCCGCCCCACCAGGGGATCCTGGATCAGGACGCGTGCCTCGTCTCCTTCGCCGTGGCAACGGCCGACGATGAAGAAGGTGCCGTCCTTGCCCGTGGCGATGGCCGGCAAGGGCGTGCTGGGCAGCCGGGACAGTGCCGGACGCACACGCCTGGCCTGCAGGTCCAGCTTCTTGGCCGCAAGCAATATCTCGAACTGACCCAGCGGCTTGCCCGACTCGATGAATTCGTGCGCAATCTGCTGTGGATCGACAGCGACCGAATGGAACCGGGCGATGGTCACCAGGCACGCCAGTCCCGTATCGGGAGGCGCCGACGCAGGCGCAGGCAGATCTTGCGTCTCCGCAGCCAGAATTGCGGTGCTACTCATTTATTCCGACCCATTCTTGGATGAACTCAAGGTAGTGACTCATTGCTGAGATGTGTGGTCTGGCCTGAAGGATGGGCCGGCGAGGATAGTGACGACGCATCCCGCGGCGGGGCTACTCGCGACAAAATGTCAGGACTCGAATGCGTGCCGAGGTCTTCCGATGCACGCTCCCGCAGCCCTTGCACGGACCCGACCATGAACCGACTTGCACCAGCCTTCGCCCTGCTCTGTCTCTTCTTCCTGGATCCACTGCGCGCCGCCACGCTGGAAACCCGCAGCTACACGGTGGAGATCACGCCGATGTGCGGCGAGCGCGTGACCGACTGCGAGCAGTTCGCCTATGCCGGCACCCACAACCGAAACGGCAGCCGCATCAACCTCGTCGGCAAGCCGGGCCAGCGCCCCTGCCCGGTCGGCAACGCCCCCTGCGACCCGACGGGCTGGCAGTTCTACGACGGCAATGCCACCAGCTACTTCGTCGGGCAGGACGGCTGGCTGATCGTGACGCAGGGCAAGAAGACCGTGCTGCGCGAGCGCGGCAACTGGCGCAACTGAGGGCCGGCGCGGGTCAGTACCGGTCCAGCCCCAGCCCTTCCATGTCGATGCCGGGCCGCCGGCCGCCGATGAGGTCGGCCATCACCCGCCCCGTGCCCGCCGCCATGGTCCAGCCCAAGGTGCCATGACCGGTGGCGAGCAGCAGCCCAGGGACGGGCGTGGCGCCCAGCAGCGGGGTTCCGTCGGGCGTCATGGGGCGCAGGCCGGTCCAGAACTCGGCGCCCTCGACGCTGCCGCCCTGGGGGAACAGGTCGGTCACCACGTGCTCCAGCGTGTCGCGCCGCCGGTCGTTGAGCTGCAGGTCGTAACCCGAGAGCTGCGCCGTACCGCCGACGCGGATGCGGTCGCCCAGCCGGGTCACGGCGACCTTGAAGGTCTCGTCCATGACGGTGGACTCCGGCGCCATGGCGGCATCGACGATGGGCACGGTGATCGAGAAGCCCTTGACTGGGTACACCGGCAGCCGGATGCCCAGCGGCTTGAGCAGGCGCGGCGAGTAGCTGCCCAGCGCGAGCACGCAGCGCTCGGCGCGAAAGGGGCCGGCGTCGGTATGGACGGCCCCCACGCCCTGCGCGTCACGCGCGATGTCGGTGATGTTCACGCCGAAGCGAAAGCGCACGCCGGCCGCCTCGGCCAGCCGCGCCAGGCCCTGGGTGAACTTGAAGCAGTCGCCGGTCTCGTCGCCCGGCAGGCGCAGGCCGCCGACGAACTTGTGGCGCACCGCGGCCAGGGCCGGCTCGTACTTCACGCAGCCTTCGCGATCGAGCAGCTGGTAGGGGACGCCGTAGGCCTTCAGCACCTCGATGTCCTTGCCGGTGCCGTCGAGCTGCTTCTGCGTGCGAAAGAGCTGCAGCGTGCCGAGCGCGCGCTCGTCGTAGCGGATGCCGGTGTCGGCGCGCAGCTGCTGCAGGCAGTCGCGGCTGTATTCGGCCAGGCGGACCATGCGGCTCTTGTTGATCTCGTAGCGCGCCTGGGTGCAGTTGCACAGCATCGCGATGCCCCAGCGCCACATGGCGAGGTCGAGCATGGGGCGGATCACGAGCGGGCTGTGGCGCATCAGCAGCCACTTGACCGCCTTCAGCGGCACGCCGGGCCCGGCCCAGGGCGCCGAGTAGCCGGGCGAGACCTCGCCCGCATTGGCATAGCTGGTCTCCAGCGCGGGGGCGTCCTGGCGGTCCAGCACCGTCACCTCGTGGCCGTCCCTCGCCAGGTAGTAGGCCACCGTGGTGCCGATCACGCCGCTGCCGAGGACCAGGACCTGCATTCCGCCTCCTATTTCAATCCCAGCGCCGACAGCAGCTGCGGCGCCGACAGGTGCTCCGGCTTCTGCGGCCAGGCCTCCACCAGCTCCACCATCTTCGCGCTGAGCGGTGCGCGCGCGCCGTTGGCACGAGCCAGGCGGACCACCTCGCCGCACAACGCATCGACCTCGGTGCGCCGGCCGAGCGCCAGGTCGTCGGCCATGCTGGAGCGCGCCTGGGCATCGATGCGCAGCATGCGCGCGGCGACCAGGCGGAACAAGGGCGTGGGCAGCCGCAGGATCGACGGCATCCGGCGCGGCGGCACGGCCGCGAGCTGCGCCGGCTGGATGCGGGCCCACTCCAGCGCCTCCAGCGCCTCGTCCATCAGTGCGGCCAGGCAGCGCCGGTAGCCGCGATCGAGCAGTTGCTCGCGCAGCGGCAGGCCCGACAGCGCGTTGACCGGGTTGTTGAGGTTGAGCAGCAGCTTGCCCCACTGGATCGGCAGCAGGTCGGGATGCAGGTCGATGCCCACGCCCGCCTGCTCGAAGACCGAGACCCAGCTGCGCAGCGCCGCGTCCTGCCGGGCCGCCAGCCGGCCGCCGGTGCCGCGATGAAAGTGGCCGGGCCCGAGTTCCGCCACGTTGTAGGGGACCATGCCCGGCAGCACGTGCAGGGTCGGCGCGGCCCGGGCGGCATGAAGCGCATTCGAGATGCCGTTCTGCAGCGAGAGCACCGGCGTGCGCGGCGGCAGCGCCGCGTCCAGCTCGGCGGCGGCCTCGGCCGTCGCGCCGCTCTTCACCGTCAGCAGCACCAGCGCGGGGTGGATGCCCTCGGGCACCCGGTCGAAGAGCTGCAGCATGGATGGCCTGAGCCGGCGGTCGCCGCCGTCCAGGTCCGTGAGCACCATCCCTTGCTGGCCGAGCGCGTTCAGCACGCGCGGACGGCCGACGAAGGCCACCCGCACCCCTTCCGTCACGAGGCTGCCGCCGATGTAGCAGCCGATGGTGCCGGCGCCCATCACCAGGACGTCGACCGGTGGCGCCTCAGGCACGGGAAGCGCCTCCTCTCGCTGCCGACCGGCAGGCCCAAACCCTTGTGTTCGTCATTGTCCGGAGCCCTCGCATCCGGATCACTATGACATGGACGGGTGCGATCGGGCTAGAGGTGTCCGCCGACAGCCCGGGCCGGCGCCCGCCGGCGCTTCAGGCGTTCCGGGCCGGCGCGACGGCCGCGCCCTGGATGCCGTGGCGCTTCAGCGCCTCCGCCACGAAGCCGCTGGCCTTCATCGCCTCGACGAAATCGGCCAGCGCGGCCTGCGCCGCCTCGCCGCGGCTCGCCGGGGTGCCCATGGCCTGCTGGATCACCATGAAGCGGCCGGGCAGCAGCCGCAGCCCACCCAGGCGCGCTGCATCGGCCTCGAGCTGCTGCTTCACGCCCGCCGCGACCTCGGCGTTCTCGGCCAGGAAGGTGTCGACCACGGCCGGCGAGCTGGGCGCGCGCAGGATGGTCGCGGTCTTCAGCTCGCGCGTCAGGTAGAGGTCGTAGGCGCTGCCCTTGCCGACCATCACGCTGCGGCCCGCCTGGTCGACCTCGGCGTTATCCTTCAGCGGCGAGGCATCGCGCACCAGGTAGGCGCCTTCGATCAGCACGTAGGGCGCGGTGAAGCGGATGCCCTCGCCGCGCAGCGGGTCGATGGCGAAGAAACCGATGTCGGCCTGCTCGGCCTTGACCGCGTCGACCGACTTGCCCGCGGTGTCGAACACCACCAGCTCGAGCTCGACGCCCAGGCGCTGGGCGAAGGCACGCGCCAGGTCGACGGACACGCCCACCGGCTGGCCGGCCGCGTCCCGGTTCGCCAGGATCGGGTTGCCGAGGTTGATGGAGGCGCGCAGCCGCCCGGTGGGTGTGAAGGCGGAGAGGATGAAGAGAGGAAGAGGGTCGTTCATGGCTCAAACCCGCTGCGCCACCCAGCCCTGCACCGACGCCAGCGCCGCCGGCAGCGCGGCGGGATCGCTGCCGCCGGCCATCGCCATGTCCGCCTTGCCGCCGCCCTTGCCGCCCACCTGCTGGGCGACGAAGTTGACCAGCTCGCCGGCCTTGAGCTTGCCCATGCTGTCGGCCGTCACGCCGGCCGCGAGCTGGACCTTGGTGCCATCCACCGCCGCCAGCACGATGGCCGCGGTCTTGAGCTTGTCCTTGAGCTTGTCCAGGGTCTCGCGCAGGGTCTTGGCATCGGCACCGTCGAGCTTGGCGGCCAGCACCTTGATGCCGCCCACCTCCACCGCCTGCGCCACCAGCTCGTCGCCCTTGGACGAGGCCAGCTTGCCCTTCAAGGCACCGATCTCGCGCTCCAGTCCGCGCACCTGCTCCAGCAGTTGCGCCAGGCGCGGCTGCACCTCGGCAGGCGGCGTCTTGAGCGTGGCGGCCACGCTGCTGACCGTGGCCTCCAGTTCCTGCAGGTAGGCCAGCGCATTGGCGCCGGTCACGGCCTCGATGCGGCGCACGCCGGCGGCCACGCCACCTTCGCTCACGATCTTGAAGAGGCCGATGTCGCCGGTGCGCTGCACGTGCGTGCCGCCGCACAGCTCGCGGCTGGTGCCGATGTCGAGCACGCGCACGGTCTCGCCGTACTTCTCGCCGAAGAGCATCACGGCGCCGGTCTTCTGGGCCGACTCCATGTCCATCAGGCGCGCCTGCGTCGCCTCGTTGGCCAGGATCTCGGCATTGACGCGGCGCTCGATCTCGAGGATCTGCGCGGGGGTGACCGGCGCGTTGTGCGCGAAGTCGAAGCGCGTCTTCTCCGCATCGACGAGCGAGCCCTTCTGCTGCACGTGCCCGCCCAGCACCTCGCGCAGGGCCTTGTGCATCAGGTGGGTCACGCTGTGGTTGCGCATGGTGGCGGCGCGCAGCTGCGTGTCGACGCGCGCGGTGACGACATCGCCCACCTTCAACGTGCCCTGCGTCTGCGTGCCGTGGTGGCCGTAGACGTCTGCCTTGATCTTCTGCGTGTCGTCCACGCCGAACTGCAGGCCCTCGGCCGCCAGCACGCCCTGGTCGCCGACCTGGCCGCCGCTCTCGGCATAGAAGGGGGTGGTGTCGAGCACGACGATGCCGGGCTGGCCTTCCTTCAGTTCCTGCACCGGGGCGCCCTCGACGTACAGGGCGAGCACGCGCGCCTTTTCCTCGAGGTGCTCGTAGCCGGTGAAGGTGTTGGCCGCCCCGCCGTAGTCGACGGCGCGGTCCATCTTGAACTTGCCCGCCGCGCGCCCGGCGGCCTTCTGCTTCTCCATCGCGGCATCGAAGCCCGCGGCATCGACTTCCACACCGCGCTCGCGGCAGACGTCCGCCGACAGGTCGAGCGGAAAGCCGTAGGTGTCGTGCAGCTTGAAGGCCACGTCGCCCGGCAGCACCTTGGCACCGCCGGCCAGGGCAGCGTCGAGGATCTCCATGCCGTTGGCCAGCGTCTCGAAGAAGCGCTCCTCCTCCGCCTTCAGGGTCTCGGTGATGCGCTGCTCGTCGGCCACCAGCTTGGGATAGGCCTCGCCCATCAGCGCCACCAGGTCGGGCACCAGCTTGTGGAAGAAGGGCTTCTTCTGGCCCAGCTTGTAGCCGTGGCGGATGGCGCGGCGCACGATGCGGCGCTGCACGTAGCCGCGGCCCTCGTTGGAGGGGATCACGCCGTCGGCCACCAGGAAGGAGGTGGCGCGCGCGTGGTCGGCGATCACCTTCAGCGAAGGGTTGGCCAGGTCATCGGTGCCGGTCGCGCGCGCGGCGGCCTTGATCAGGCGGTCGAAGATGTCGATCTCGTAGTTGCTGTGCACGTGCTGCAGGATGGCCGCCAGGCGCTCCAGGCCCATGCCGGTGTCGACACAGGGCGCGGGCAGCTTGACCACGCTGCCGTCGGGCTGCATGTCGAACTGCATGAACACGTGGTTCCAGATCTCGATGAAGCGGTCGCCGTCCTCGTCGGGGCTGCCCGGCGGGCCGCCGGCGATGTGCGGGCCGTGGTCGTAGAAGATCTCCGAGCAGGGGCCGCAGGGGCCGGTGTCGGCCATCATCCAGAAATTGTCGGACTTGTACTTGCCGCCCTTGTTGTCGCCGATGCGGATCACGCGTTCGGGCGGCAGGCCGATTTCCTTGGTCCAGATGTCGTAGGCCTCTTCGTCCTCGTGATAGACGGTCGCCAGCAGACGCTCGGGCGGCAGCTTGTAGACGGAGGTCAGCAGTTCCCAGCCCCACTTGAGCGACTCGCGCTTGAAGTAGTCGCCGAAGCTCCAGTTGCCCAGCATCTCGAAGAAGGTGTGGTGGCGCGCGGTGTAGCCCACGTTCTCCAGGTCGTTGTGCTTGCCGCCGGCGCGCAGGCAGGCCTGGACGGACGCGGCGCGCACGTAGGGGCGCTTGTCGGAGCCGAGGAACACGTCCTTGAACTGCACCATGCCGGAGTTGGTGAACATCAGCGTCGGGTCGTTGCCCGGCACCAGCGAGCTCGACGGCACCACGGTGTGGCCCTTGGAGGCGAAGAAATCGAGGAAGGACTTGCGGATGTCCGCGACGCTGAAGGTGGGCTGGCTCATCTTGGGTTGGACTGCTGAGAGAGGCGGCCGGCAGCGGGCAGCCCCTGCATCGAACCCACCTGACTGCTTGATCTGCTGAGCCGGAGATTATAGGTTTGGCCCCTTCCCGCACCGGGCGCGCGGCCTTGTCCCTTCGCCTTTGCCCGGAAGCGGCGCCCGTGCGACCCTCGGGCCCATGACACCGCGCCTGCTCGCCGATGCCGTGCTCCTGCTGCACGGCTTCTTCATCCTCTTCGTCGTGGCCGGCGGCGTACTGGCGTGGCGCTGGCCGCTGGTGGCTGTGCTGCACCTGCCGGCCGTGGCCTGGGGCGGCTGGATCTCATGGACCGGGCAGGAATGCCCGCTGACGCCACTGGAGAACAGGCTGCGCCTCGCCGCCGGCCAGTCCGGCTACGAGGGCGGTTTCGTCCAGCACTACCTGCTCGGCGCGATCTATCCCGAGTACCTGACGCGCGAATGGCAGATCGGCATGGGGGTCTTCGTCGTGCTGCTGAACCTGGGCGCCTACGCCCTGCTCTGGCGCCGCGGGCTCAGACGTTCTCGAGGATCTCGACCGCGCGCCTGAACTGCAGGCCCTGCACCGCGGCGCGCAGCGCCTCGAAGCGATCCTTGCCAAGCGAGCTGCGCAGCGCCGGCGCGAGCTCGTCGAACAGCGCCATCGCGCCCATGCTCTGCTTGCGCAGGCTGTCGATGAAGAGCGCCAGGTCCTCCGGATCGATCGGCGAGGCGCCGTCGGCGTCCGCCCCGTCGCCGGCCGCAAGAAAAGGCCCTGCCGCCACCTGCAGCGCGCACAGCTCGGCGCCCAGCGGGCGCAGGGCCTGACCGGCCGCACCCGCATCGCCGGACTTCAGCGCCGCCTCGCTCTCGGCCGCCAGCCGTGCGATGGCGGTCGCGCCGATCACGCCGGCACTGCCCTTGAGCTTGTGCAACCGGGCTTCCAAGCCCGCGTCCGGGGGCGCGGCGCCATCGCCGGCCAGGTCGCCGAACTCGGCCAGCAGCCGCCGCAGCACGCTGCGCAGCAGTTCCGTGTCGCCGCCCAGGCGCTGGAAGGCATCTGCAGCGTCGATGCCGGGAATCGAGGGCCAGCCGGGCAAGGCCGGTGCGACGTCGGCGGGGCTTGCCGCGGGCGCCAGCGGGCGCCCGCGCACCCGCTCCACGTGCCGCCGCACGCAGTGGATCAGCACCTGCGCATCGAAGGGCTTGGAGATGAAATCGTTCATGCCGGCTTCCAGCGCCCGGTCGCGCTCCGCCACCAGCGCGCTTGCGGTCAGCGCGATCACCGGCAGCGCATCCAGCCCCAGCTCGCTGCGGATCCGGCGCGTGGCATCGATGCCGTCGAGCACCGGCATGTGCACGTCCATCAGCACGGCGTCGATGGCCTGCGGCGCCGCGCGCAGGCGCTCCACCGCCTCGTGCCCGTCGCCCGCCAGGCTGACCTGCGCGCCCTCGCGCTCGAGGATGTGCTGGCAGACCTCCAGGTTCACCGGGCTGTCGTCCACCACCAGCACGCGGATGTCGGCGAGCTGCCCGCCGGCCGACCGCGCCGGCATGGGCATGCCCGCCAGCGAGACGGCCGGCGCTTCCCGCACCACGCCCAGCGGCAGCACCACCCAGAACTCGCTGCCACGGCCCGGCGTGCTGCGCACACCGAACTCGCCACCCATCAGCCCGGTGAGCTGCCGCACGATCGACAGGCCCAGCCCGGTGCCGCCGAAGCGCCGGGTGGTGGAGCTGTCGGCCTGGGTGAAGGGCTCGAACAGCCGCTCCAGCACCTCGGGCGCGATGCCGATGCCGGTGTCCGTCACCGCGAAGCGCAGGCGCAGCCGCTCGCCGTCGCGGCCGTCCCGAGCCTCCTGCGCATGCACCGACAGTCGCACCGAGCCGCGCGCCGTGAACTTGACCGCGTTGCTCAGCAGGTTCACCAGCACCTGGCGCACGCGGGTGAGATCGCCGCGCACCTGGCGCGGCAGGCCGTCCTCGGCCTCGAGCAGCAGCGCGATGCCCTTGGGGTTCGCGTTCACAGCCATCATGGCCATGACTTCCTGCAGCAGTGCCTGCAGGGCCCATTCGGACTCCTCCAGCACCATGCCCCCGGCCTCGATCTTGGAGATGTCGAGGATGTCGTTGATGACTGCGAGCAGCGCGCTGCCGGCCGCGTCGATCTTCTCCAGGTAGGCCTGCTGCTGCGCGTCCAGCCGGGTCTGCCGCAGCAGGTAGCTCAGGCCGAGGACGGCGTTGAGCGGCGAGCGGATCTCGTGGCTCATGTTGGCCAGGAACTCGCTCTTGGCCTTGCTGGCGGACTCGGCCTGCGCGCTGCGCTCGTTGAGCGCCTGGTTCAGGGCCTCCAGCTGGGTCTGGGCCCGCTTCATGTCGCTGAGGTCGGCCGCGATCGCGATGAAGCCGGCCACGTTGGCGCTGGCGTCGTACAGCGCGCTGACCTTCAGGTGCACCGGCACGCGCCGGCCGTCCTTGCGCACATAGGTCCATTCGCTGTCGGCGTCCGGCCGCTCGAAGACCTCGCCCGCCTGCAGCGGCCGGCCGAGCCCGGCCTCCAGTGCGGCGCTGCGGGCCTGGAGCTCGCGCGCATCGTGGAAGTGGCTCAGCGCCACTTTTCCCACCACCTCGGAGGCCGCATAGCCCAGCAGTTGCTCGGCCGCCGGGTTGAACAGCGTGACCTTGCCGTGCACGTCGGTGGCGATGATGGCGGCGCCCGCGCTGGCCAGGATCGCCCGCTCGCGCGCCGACATGGCCAGCAGCTCGATGGTGCGCTCGCTGACCTGCTGCTCCAGCGTCGCGTTCAGTTCGAGGATGTGCGCCTTGGTGGCCCGCTCGTGCGTGATGTCGCGCACGGTCTGCGCGGCGCCGATCACGCGGCCGTCGGCGGCGCGGATCGGCGCCGCCGCGACCGACACCGGCACCATCGCGCCGCTGCGGTGCCGGCGGAAGGTCTCGAAGGCAGCGATGGCCTGGCCTTCGGCGATGCGGCGCATCATCTCCGCCTCCTCGGGCTCGTAGGCGGCCGGCACCAGCAGCGCCGGCAGCGGATGGCCGATCGCCTCCTCGGCGGAATAACCGAAGATCTGGGTCGCGGCGTCGTTCCAGTCGGTGATGGTGCCGTCCAGCCGCCAGCCGATGATGGCGTCGTTGGAGCTGGTCACGATGGCCGCCAGCCGCGAGCGCTGCAGTCCGGCCTGCTCGGCCCGGCGCCGGGTCTTCTGCTGGATGGCCACCATCAGGGCCACCAGCAATGCCAGCAACGCCACGCCGCCGAACACGCCCCAAGGGCTGCGCAGGTTCAGGCGCGCGATGAACGGCGGCTGCGAACGCACCTCGACCTGCCAGGTCCTTCCGAACAGGGGCAGCGGCAGCACGACCTGGCGCGCGCCGGCGAAAGCCGCGGCCCCGTGGGTGTCGAAGAAGCGTTCGGCCGGCCCGGCCTGCGTCGCGTCCACCAGCGCCAGCGAGAACTCGCCATCCTGGAAGTCGAAGCCGTGCAGCACCTCGTCGATCACGATCGGGGTGTAGACCCATCCCACCGCCTGCTCGCGCGCGGCCGCCGGCGAGGCCGGTTTGTACGGACCGCGCGAGCGCGGCGCCGCGGCCTCGGTGCGGTAGACCGGCAGCAGCAGCAGGAAGGAGCGCAGCGGCATGCCGCCCTGCACCAGCGTGATGGGCGCGGTCAGCGTGGCCTCGCCGCTGCGCATCGCGCCTTCGGCCGCCTCGCGCCGATGGGCCTCCGAGGCGATGTCCAGGCCCACGGCGGGGTTGTCGGGATCGGAGGGCTCCAGGTACTGGATCACGTAGCGCTCGCCCTCGTTCGGGCCGAGGCGGCGGATGGCGAAATCGGGCTTGCCGTCCAGCCGGGCCGCCTCGACGAAGGCCGCCTCCTGCGCGGCGGGCACGCGCCGCACGAAGCCGAAGCCGCGCGAGCCCGGGAACTCGTGCGCGATGTCGCGCGACTGGCTGTACTGGGCGAAGCGCGCCCGGGTGATGCCATGCTCCCCGCCGGCGGCGATGACCGCGCCCCGCGCGCCGCGCAGGCCGTATTCGTAGATGTGGATGCGATTGGCGACCTGCTCGGCCGCGCGGCGCGACAGCGTCTCGAAGCGCGCCGCAGCGACCGCCTCGTTGTCGCGCGCCTGCCAGCGCCCGGCCGCCGCTGCCAGCAGCAGGCCCGCGAGCAGCCACAGCAGGGGAAGGGACGGCCCCCGCAGCAGGCGCTTGCGCTTCATTCAGCCGGCGGGGCCGCCACGCCGACCTGGGCATGGCCAGCGCGGCGCGCCTGCGACAGCGCGCTGCCCGCCGCCGCAAGCAGCGCCTGGCCGACGGCCGCCGCATCCGGCGCGGCGTCGGCCCCACCGTCGAAGCTGCCCAGCCCGGCGCTGCAGGTGATGTGGCGCGACACGCTCGATCCCTGGTGAGCGATGTCCAGCGCCTCGATCGCGTGCAGGACGCGGTTGGCGAGCGCCGTGCCCGCCTCGGCCGGCGTATCGGGCAGCACCAGGGCGAAGCGGTCGCCATCGAGCCGCGCGGCGTAGTCGCCGGGCCGCGCGAGCGTCCGGCGCAAGGCATCGCCAAGCTGCACCAGGCACGCATCGGCCGCCTTGCGCCCGTACAGCGCCTCGAAGGAACGGAAGAAGTCCACGTCGAGCAGCACCAGCGACAGCGACTGCTTCGCCTCCGCGGCGCGCAGCAGTTCGCGCCGCAGGGTCTCGTCGAAGGCGCGCTCGTCGGGCAGGCCCGTGAGGCCGTCGACGCGCGAGAGCTGGCGCAGATCATCGGCCAGGCGCTTGAGCTTGAGCTGCATGTTCACGCGCGCCGTGACCTGCGCCGCGTTGAAGGGCTTGCGGATGAAATCCACCGCACCCATCTCGAGCACCGCGACCTCGAGCTCGGATTCCTGCAGGCTGCTGACGAAGATGACGGGAATGTCCGCAAGGCTGGCGTCGGTCTTCAGCGACTCGCAGACCTGCAGCCCGCTCATGTCGCCCATCTGCGCGTCCAGCAGGATCAGGTCGGGCCGCTCTTCCCTCGAAAGCCGCAGTGCATCGGCGCCGCTGGTGGCGAAACGCACCACCGTGTAGTCGGAAAGGATGCGGCTGAGGACCTGGATGATGCTGGGGTCGTCGTCGACGAGAAGCAGGCTCGCTTCGATCGGGGCTTTCTTCATCGAAATATTTTGCGCCATTGCCCGGACGTTTTCGATTGAGGCAAAGGTGCGCATTTTCACGACCCCCAAGCGCATTTGCGCTGACCGGCACCTGACCCATCCCGTGGTTTTGCATCAGCCGGATGGCGAATCCGACACAGGCGTTTCGCATCTATCAATGCGAAAACAAAAGGTTTAATCTTCTTTAAAACAACTCGTTGCCGGCGCCCCCCAGCGTCCGGTCACCAGATGGCGTGCCGCGGAGGTGGAAATGCTCGGCGAATTCGTTACCAGGGGTGAGTCCGCGACGCTGCCGGCGCGCGGACGGCAGCGGCAGGAGCACCTGCTGGACTTCGATGCCGACACGGTTCGAAGTTCGTACAACATGCGGCCCTTCGTGCTGCAGCACCACCTCGCGGAGCACCCCGATTTCTTCTCGCTGCCCGCGCTGTTCTCGCTGTGCCGGCGGATGCCGCGCGACCAGGTGCAGTACCGCGTCGGCGCGATCCCGGGCGATGCGAACTTCGACACCTCCTACGCGCGCTACGGCGAGGGACTTTCCTTCGACCAGGTGCTGGACCGCTTCGAGGAATCACGGGCCTACATCTGCATCTACAACCCCGAGCGCGACCCGCTCTACCGCCCGGTGCTGGAGGGCATGCTGGCCGAGATCGCCGCGGCGATCGAAGGGATGGACCCGGTCATCACCTGGTACTCGACCTACGTGTTCGTCTCGACGCGCGACTCGGTCACGCCCTATCACATGGACCGCGAGATGAATTTCCTGCTGCAGGTGCTGGGCGAGAAGCAGGTGATGCTGTGGGATCCGCACGACGAGGAGATCATGAGCGAGGCGGACAAGGACCGCCTGCTGGCCGCCTTCGAGAGTCGGCGCCCGGTCTACCGGCCCGACTTCGAAGCCAAGGCGATGCGCTACGACCTGCGGCCCGGGCTGGGCGTGCACCACCCGTTCATCGCACCACACCGCGTGCACACGGGCTCCGACCTGTCGATCTCGCTGGCCTTCACCTTCCGGACCCGCACTTCGGACCGCTGGACCCGTGCGCACGCCTTCAACCACCTGCTGCGCCGCTGCGGCCTGTCGCCCTGGGCGATCGACCACGGCCATCCGCTGGCCGACCGGGCCAAGGCCGCGGCCTCGCAGGCCGTGCAGGTGCCGATCGACCTGCTGCAGAGCCGCCGGCGCGCCCGCGCACTGGCTTCCTGAGCCGCGGGCTCAGGTTCCGACGACCCCGCCGTCGTTCCTGGTGATGACCACGGTGGCCGAGCGCGGCCGGCCGGCGCCGTCGGGCCACTTCGAGATCGCCAGCGGGCGGTCCGGATCGCTGCGCTCGTTGGCCGGCTCGCCGGGGTGCTGGATGTTGATGAACAGCGACTTCAGGTCCGGCGTCGCCGTGAGGCCGGTCACCTCGCAGCCGGCAGGGCCGAGCAGGAAGCGGCGGATCTCGCCCTGGGTCGGGTCGCAGGCCAGCATCTGGTTGTTGGGCAGGTTGGTGTAGTCGCCCTTGCCCAGGGTCGAGGTCGAGACGTCGGTCTGGATCCACAGCACGCCGCGCGCATCGACCATCAGGCCGTCGGGGCTGCCGAAGGTGTCGCCTTTGATGCTGCCCTGCGCCTCGCTGCGGCCCTGCTTCGGGTCGCCGGCCAGCACCAGGTGGTTCCAATCGAAACGGGTGCCGTCCAGGTCGCCGCGTTCCTTCCAGCGAATGATCTGGCCCATGGTGTTGTTGCTGCGCGGGTTGGCCGCGTCCATGAAGGGCTGCCCCTGCTGGCCGCGGCTGCTGTTGTTGGTCAGCGTGCAATAGACCCACTTGCTCAGCGGGTCCACCGTGGTCCATTCGGGCCGGTCCATCTTGGTGGCGCCCAGCGCATCGCTGGCCTGCCGCGACTTGATCAGCACGTCGCCCTGGTTCGCGAAGCCCTTGTCGGCCGTGAGCGGGCCCTGGCCCTGCACCAGCGGCAGCCACTCGCCGGTGCCGTCCACGTCGAAGCGTGCGACGTAGAGGGTGCCCTGGTCCAGCAGCGCGCGGTTGGCCGCGAAGCCGCCGGGCTTCACGCGGTCGCGGCTGACGAACTTGTAGATGTACTCGAAGCGCGCATCCTCGCCCATGTAGACGACCGCGCGGCCGTCGGTGGTGAGCGCGGTGGCCGCGCCTTCGTGGGCGGCGCGGCCGAGGGCGCTGCGCTTGACCGGGGTGGAGGAAGGGTCCTGCGGGTCGATCTCCACCACCCAGCCGTAGCGGTTGGATTCGTTGGGGTGCGTCGCGACGTCGAAGCGCTCCTCGTGCTCGTGCCAGCGGTACTTTCTGCCGTTGCCCTTGCGGATGCCCCAGCGGCGCTGGTGGGCGTCGGGGTTGTCGGTGCCCTGGAAGTAGTCGGCGAAGTTTTCTTCGCACGTGAGGTAGGTGCCCCAGGGCGTCTGGCCGTTGGAGCAGTTGTTGTAGGTGCCGAGGATGCGGGTGCCGCTCGGGTCGGCAGCAGTGCGCAGCATCGGGTGGCCGGCGGCCGGGCCTGTCATGACCATGGGCGTGAGCGCGGTGACGCGGCGCGCGAACTTCGAAGGCAGGACCTGCTTCCACGCGCTGCCCTCACGCTGGATCTCGATCACCGAGACGCCGTGCGCGTTCATGGACTTGCGCACCTTCTCGGCGCTCCAGGTCTTCATGCCGTCGGTGTGCAGCAGGCCGTCGTCCACGTACTCGTGGTTCATCACCAGCAGGCCGCGCTGCGAGGAGCCCTCGATCGGGAAGAAGGCCATGCCGTCGTGGTGCATGCCGGCCTGCAGCGCCTGCTCGGCCGCCGTGTTGCCGCCGTCGGCGCGGAAGGCCGGCATCTGGCCGGCGATGCCCACCGGGTCGCCCCAGCGGTAGAGCACCTGGGCACTGTAGCCCTCGGGCACCACCACGCGGTCCACCGCCGCCATTTGCACGCTCTTGAAGCCGATGCTCCGGCCGAGCGAGGCAGCACTGCTGACCTCGTCATGGCCGTTGCCGCCGTTGCCGCCGAAGGCTGCGCAACCGGCCAGCGCGCCGAACAGGCCCGTCGCCGTGGCGGCGAGGCCACCCCGGATGAATACCCGCCGGGCAGGGTCGGAGACCTCATGAATGGTGGGATTGGCGCTCCGGTTGGAGTCTTCCATGTCGTTGAAGTCTTTGGCCATTTTTCGGAACTCGGCATGTGGGGAGCTTTCTATGTTGCTGGACGCTTGTGAAGCCCCCATGACATAGGAGTAAGGTGACGCCATATGCAGGCTTGCAACGAAACCGGACGCTGGAACATCGAGGACCTGGACTTCTCGCGCATCGCGCTGGACCGGGTCCGATCCGACGAAACCCACTTCTACCTGGCCTGCTCGGCCTCCTTCATCGAAAGCGGGTCCGACCTGTACACCCGCAACCTGATCGACTTCTACGAAGGCGACGGCGAGGTGACCCGCTGGCTGCGGGAACACTGGGAGCCCGAGGAACTGCAGCACGGCCGGGCCCTGCAGGCCTACGTGCGCCACGTGTGGCCCGCGTTCGACTGGGAGCGCGCCTTCCGCAGCTTCCTCGGGGAATACGCGGGCTACTGCAAGGTCGAACTGCTGGCCCCCACCCGCGGCCTGGAGATGTCGGCGCGTTGCGTGGTCGAGACCGGCACCGCCACCTACTACCGGGCACTCGCCCGCAGCACCCAGGAACCTGTCTTCGCCGATCTGGCCACCCGCATCGCGAACGACGAGGTCAGCCACTACAAGCACTTCTACCGCTTCTTCCGCCGCTACCGAGAGGCCGAGGGCCTGGGCCGCCTGCGCGTGCTGGGCACCGTGGCGCGCCGCACCTGGGAGCTCAAGAGCGAGGACGCGGACTGCGCGATCCGCCACATCGCGAAGGTCCACGCGCCCGAGCGCGCCGAGGATGCGCGCTACCTGCGGGACGTGGCAGGCCGCATGGGCCGCACCGTGAGCCGGCACCTGAGCCCCGGGGCCGCGCTGAAGATGCTGATGCGCCCGCTGGAACTGCCCGGGCCGGTGCAGGCGGCGCTGCAGTTTCCGATCGAGCTGTTCATGCAACGCGTATTCCTGAAATAAAGCTCCCCGCCGGGAGCGACGGATTTCTCGTCTTCGCGCGTTCAAGTGATGCGCCACGTTGGCGCGCCGCCTGTTTTTCGATGAAATCTCCTGTCCCGGTCGCCCCGATCACCCGCGGTCCGATGGTGTTCTTTGGCTGAATCCAATGGCACAGACGACGAACTGCTGCTGCGCCTCGGCCGCAACGAGGCCTCGGCCGCGCGCGAACTGGTGTCGCGCAAGCTGCCGCGCATCCTGGCCCTGGCCCAGCGCCTCCTCGGCCAGCGCGGCGAGGCCGAGGACGTGGCCCAGGAAACGCTGGTGCGCGCCTGGAAGCAGGCCCCGCACTGGCGGCCGGGCGAGGCGCGGCTGGACACCTGGCTGCATCGGGTGGCGCTCAATCTCTGCCGCGACCGGCTGCGCAGCGCCCGCACACGCCACGAGCAGACGATGGATGAGATGCCGGAGCCGCCCGACACCGCCCCGCCTCCCGACGAGCGCCTGGACCGCCTGCAGGGCGCCGAACGGGTGGCGGCCGCACTGGCCCGGCTGCCCGCGCGCCAGCGCGAGGCGCTGGTGCTGCACTACTACCAGGAGCTGCCGCAGGCGGATGCCGCCGCGCTCATGGACATCTCGGTGGACGCACTCGAAAGCCTGCTGGCCCGCGCACGCCGCACCCTGCGGGCGCAACTCGTCGACGCGACACGCCCTTCCTGTCCCCCCTCTTCGCCGGATACCGCGCCATGACGCCTGAACGCCTTCGACAGCTTGCCGATGCCTGGGGCGCGGACCCGCGCCGCTGGCCCGAGGCCGAGCGCGCCGCGGCGCTGCGGCTCCTCGCGCACGATACAGCGGCACGGGCGCAGCTGGCTCGCGCCGTCGAACTCGACCAGCTGCTCGACCTGCATGCCGTCGCTGCACCCGATACCGCGCTGGCCCGCCGCGCGCAGGACGCCATGCGGGCGCCGCCGCGCACGCCGGTCCGCTGGTGGTGGCCCGGCCTGGGCGCGGCCGGCCTCGGCCTCGCCGGCGCCGCTGCCGGCGCGCTGGCCATGTCGATCGCGCTCGCCGCCGTCGTGCCGGCGACGCGTCCCGCGATTGCCGCGAGCGGATGGTCCACTTCCATCTTCGACACCGGCACCGCAGCCGACTGGAGCGAGGAATGAGCGGCGAACGATCCTTCAAGGGCTGGGCCATCGCATCGATCGCGCTCAACATCTTCCTGATGGGCGGCATCGCCGGCGGCGCCTGGCGCTGGTGGACCACCCATGAACCAGCCGAGCCTGCAGCACCCGCCGCACAGGCCGCGCAAGCCACGCCCGCCGCGCCGCGCGGGCTGCGCTTCGCCGCCGACGCCTTGGCCCCGGCACAGCGCCAGGCCTTCCGCACCGGCCTGCGCGACCTTCGGCGCGAGTCCGCCGACCTGGTGCAGGCCAGCCGCGAAGGCCGTCTGGAGGCCGCACGCCTGCTGGCCGCGCCCACGCTCGACCGCGGCGCCGCCGAGGCCGCGCTGGCCCGCACCCGCGCCGCCGACGTGGCGCTGCGCGAGCGCGTCGAAGCCCACGTGCTGCGCTTCGCCGACACGCTCTCACCCGCCGAGCGCGCGACCTTCGTGCAGGGCCTGTCCACGCAAGGCAACCTGCGCGTGCCGCCCGCGCCCCCCAGGCCCTGAACACATTTCCCGCGGAGGCCCAACACGATGAACCCCGACGCCATCGCCCTCAACCGCTTCGGGCTCGGCGCCCGCCCCGACGAGACGCCGCCGCGCGATCCACGCCGCTGGCTGCTCGTCCAGTTCGAGCGCTACCAGCCACGGCCCGCGCCCTGGTCCGGCCAGCAGGGCACCGGCGCTCGCCTGGCCGACTACCAGGAACGGCAACGTGCGATTCGCAGCACGCCGGACGAGGACAAGCAGGCCGCACGGCAGATGCTGCGCCGCGACGCGCGCAGCGGCTACCTCGCGGCCGTCGACGCGCGCCTGGCCAGCGCCCTCGACACGCCCGCGCCCTTCGTCGAAAGGCTGGTCCATTTCTGGGCCAACCATTTCGCGATCTCGGTCGAGAAGCCGCTGGTGCTCGGGCTGGCCGGCAGCTACGAAGCCGAGGCCATCCGCCCGCACGTACTCGGCCGCTTCGACGCGCTGCTGGCCGCGGCCGTGCGCCACCCCGCGATGCTGGTCTACCTGGACCAGGCGCAGTCGATGGGCCCGGACAGCCCGGCCGCACAGCGCCTGGCCGAACGCGCGCCCCAGCGCCGGCGCGGCCTCAACGAGAACCTCGCGCGCGAGATCCTGGAGCTGCACACGCTCGGCGTGCGCAGCGGCTACACGCAGGCCGACGTCACCGAGTTCGCGCGCGCGCTCACCGGCTGGAGCGTGGCGGGCGGTGAAGGTCCGGCTCCGGCGGATCCCGCGATGGAGGCGCCGGAGCCCGGCGGCTTCCGCTTCCGCCCTGCCCTGCACGAGCCCGGCGCGCGCAGCGTGCTCGGCCGGCGCTACGCGCAGCCCGGCGAGCAGCAGGCCGGTGCCATCCTGGCCGACCTGGCGGCCGCGCCGGCCACTGCACGCCACATCGCGACCAAGCTCGCGCGGCACTTCGTCGCCGACGACCCGCCGCCCGCCCTGGTCGACCGGCTCGCCGTCGCCTTCCAGCGCAGCGGAGGCGACCTGCCCTCGGTGTACCGCGTGCTCGTCGACGCCCCCGAAAGCTGGACAGGCACGGGCCGCAAGTTCAAGACGCCCTGGGACTGGACGGTGTCGTCGATGCGCGCCCTGGGCCGGCGCGAGCTCAAGAGCACGCAGGCGGCCGCGTTGCTCGCGCAGCTTGGCCAGCCGGTGTGGCGGCCCGGTTCGCCGGCCGGCTATGACGACATCGCCGCCAGTTGGGCCGCGCCCGATGCGCTGGTGCGTCGGGTCGAGCTCGCCCAGCGCATCGCCTCGCAGGCCGGCGACGCCATCGACCCGCGCCAGCTCGCGCCGCGGCTGCTGCCGGGCGACGCGCTCGGCGAAGGCACGCGGCTCGCCATCGCCCGCGCCGACAGCGCGAGCACCGGCCTGGCCCTGCTGCTCGTGTCCCCCGACTTCCTCCGGAGATGACCATGACCCATCGTCTTCCCCACCGCCGCGCCTTCCTGCAGATGGCCGGTGCCGCCGCCGGCCTGGTCCTGGTGGCGCCACGGCTCGCCCTCGCGCAGGCCGCGACCGAGCGCCGTTTCGTCTTCGTCATCCAGCGCGGCGCGGCCGATGGCCTGGCGATCCTCTCGCCCTACGCCGATCCGGACTATGCGCGGCTGCGCGGCGCGATGGCCGAGGAGCCTGCCAACGCGGTCCGGCTCGACGGCAGCTTCGCGCTGCATCCCGCGCTGGCGGAAACCGCCCGCCTGCATGCGGCGAAGGAAGCCCTGTTCGTGCATGCCGTCGCCTCGCCCTACCGCGACCGCTCTCACTTCGACGGCCAGAACGTGCTGGAGACCGGTGGCCTCTCGCCCTACCAGCTCAAGGACGGCTGGCTCAACCGCCTGGTCGCGCAGCTGCCGCGCCATCGCCGCGAGGGGGCCATCGCCTTCGCGCCCACGGTGCCGATGGCGCTGCGCGGAGCGGCTGAGGTCGCCTCCTATGCGCCCTCGGGCCTGCCGCAGGCGAGCGACGACCTGATGCTGCGCGTGGCGCAGCTCTACCAGGGCGACGCGCAGTTGCATGCGCTGTGGAACTCCGCCATGGACACGCGCGGCGCCGCGATGGAGAACGGCGGCGCCGGTCGCCGGCAAGATGGTGCGACGCTCGGGCAACTCGCCGGCAGCTTCCTCGCGCGCGCCGACGGCCCCCGCATCGCGATGATCGAGACCGGCGGCTGGGACACGCACAGCGCGCAGAACGCACGGCTGGCCGCACAGCTGCGCAACCTCGACGCGATGGTGCTTGCGCTGCGCGAGGCGCTCGGCACGGCCTGGTCGAGCACGGTCGTGCTGATCGCCACCGAGTTCGGGCGCACCGCCGCGGCCAACGGCACAGGCGGCACCGACCACGGCACGGGCGCGCTCGCCATGCTGCTCGGTGGTGCGGTCCAGGGCGGCCGCATCCTGGCCGACTGGCCGGGCCTGCGGGCTGCCGACCTGCACGAGGGCCGCGACCTGCGCCCGACCACGCGGCTCGACGCGCTGATCGCCGCGGCGGCCGGCGAATGCTTCGGCATCGAGCCACAGCGGCTGGGCCGGGTGCTGTTTCCGAACGGGGCGGATAGCGCGGCCGGGCCTGGCGTACGCGGGCTGCCGCGCCTGCTGCGTGCGTGAGCGTGCCTCACCCGACATCCGGCTTGTTTTGCGGAACACCGCCCGGGACTGCAGGTAGAATCCGCAGCCGCTGCGGGTGTAGTTCAATGGCAGAACGGCAGCTTCCCAAGCTTCATACGAGGGTTCGATTCCCTTCGCCCGCTCCAAGTCCTAGCGCTCGCTACGCTGGGGAAGCCCGTAGAATCTAGGCTTTCCGAGAGAGGACCGTGACCGGTGACCGTGACACAAGTCTTCAATGTGTCCGAGAGTCCCCGTCATGACCAAGCGTCTACCGCACATGCAGCGCCGCGCCGATTCCGGCGTCTGGCAGTTCCGAATCCGAGTCCCCGCTGACCTGCTGACCGTCTACGGCAAGGCCGACATCCGGCAGAGCTTGGGGACCGCCAACACCTCCGAGGCTCGCGAAGCCTGCGCCCGCCTGCTGGCGAAGGTCGAGGCGGACTTCGCTGCCCATCGCCGCACACTGAATCCCACGGTCCTGCACAACCTGACGCCCGATCTTGAAGGCATGCTGGTCGAGCGCATCAAGTGGCGCATCCTGTCAACCGATGACGCCACCCGGTTCAACCCGGCGAAACTGCACGGATTCCTGATGACCATGGAGGCCATCGCGCCTCCCATACGGGTTTTCGCGCCTGATGCGTTCCCCGAGTACCTCATGCATCCCGAGGTCGGGATGACGCCATCGAAGCTGGAACGGCTGAGGCAGATTGAGGCGCTGCTGGCTGGGGGTCTGAGCAAGGAACTGATGTTCGGTCGACTGGATTTGGCGCAGAGCTACGCCGATGACGAGACCAAGGCCCTGGGGTTCCATGTGGACTGGAGCGTGCCCACGCACCGCGCCGCGCTTGTTCGCATCCTGCGCACCATCGTTGCGACGTGGCTGGAAGCCGCCAAGCGGTCCTTCGGGGAACCCGTAGAGACCCCCCCTGAACCCGCCGCCCCTACTGTCGTACCGTCCGACACAGCGCCCCGAAAAAATGGTGCCATGACCCTGTTCGATGTCGCTGACGAATGGGCCAAAGTCGGTCCCAAGAAGCAAGACGCCATCAACAAGGTTCAGCGGGCCCTGGGGCTCCTGAAGGCTTCGGGCCAGTCGGTGAAGTTGCACGACATCACGCGCCATTCCGGGCTCGCGTTCAAGCGCTACCTGCAGGAGCCCTCGCGGGGCTTCAGTGGACAGACCGCTGGCAAGCACTGGCACTGCGTGGTCTCCATCCTCCGCTTCGCGGCCCATGAGCTTGCCTTGATCGATGCGAACCCCTGGAACGGCACGACGGCCCCGACAGGCACGAAGGCCAAGCGCGAAGCCTGGAGCGTGGAGCAGCTTGGCAAGCTGTTCGCGTCGGACCTGTTCACTGCATACGTGCTTCCTGAGCACAAGAATGCCGGAGCCGATGCGGCCTACTGGTTCCAAGTCATCGCGATCTACAGTGGCGCACGGCTGCACGAGATCGCCGGGCTGGCCCCGGGCGACTTCAGCGTCCGCAACGGGGTGCCCGTCTTCGAGATTCGCAAGTCGAAGACTGTGGCGGGCGAACGCACTGTTCCCGTTCACGCTGAGCTTGTGCGGCTGGGATTGCTGGACTACGTTGTGGCCCGCCGCGCCGACAAGGCATCGCTGTGGGACCTGAACGAACAGCCCAGCCGTGACGGTTCAACGTTCTTCAGCGACTGGCATCGGTCATTCCGCAAGGAACAGGGATTCGGCCAGCCCCTGCTCGACTTCCATTCGTTCAGACACACCGCCATCTCGGCAATCCGCGGAGTCACGCCAGCTTGGCCTGAGACCGCCATCGACCAGTGCGTCGGCCATGAATCCACGGGGTCCGAAGGGGCCAAGCGGTACACCCAGCATCCCGTCGAGAAACTGAAACTGGTCATCGACAGCATCACCTACCCCGGCCTGACGCTCTCCCGCGTCTACAGCGCCGAGTAATCAATCCGCAGCGAACGAGCCGGCCCGAGGCATCGGGTCGCGCCGCTGCACGCACGCATCCCGAGCCCGCGCCCACGTCGCGGGCGCCCTCAACAACCACCCCGCAACACCTACACATGATCAAGAACGAATACCCCAACGGCCGCTCCGAGGTCACCCTGATCCCGCGCGTGGGCCTCAACGCTCTCAAGGTCATCTTGCCTTTCACGGTCGATCACTCGAAGCCCGAAGATGCGCGAGACCTTGCGCTGAAACACGCCCGCGAAGCTGGCATTGACGTGAGCGACTACGAGAACGCCAACTGATGCCGGCCGGCCCCACGTCACGGGGCCTCTCAACAACGCCGAGGGTTCCTGAACAGTTCAGGAACCGCCGCCGCATGCCTACGTCCCCCAAGCGGCCCCAGTGTCAGAGCGTCTGACGGTAGCCGCGCCACTTCCAACACCCTTTAACCAATCAGCCGAAAGACACCCATGAGTGGACAACGCGAACGCAGTTTCAACATAGGCGGCCCCAGGGCCCCAGAGGGCAACCCCGAGGCCCGCATCCGAACCGATCAGGCCCAGGCTGTCGCCGCACAGGTCCAGGGCCAAGGCTCCGCGCTCGGCGCCATCGGCTCAGCCCTCAGTGGGTTCTTCGGGACCGCCGCGAAGACCGCGCAGCAAATCAGCGAGATCGAGCACCACGAAGACCTCGTGGAGATCGAGCGCCAGAACCAAGCCCGGGCCCAGCAGGGCCTCGCGGATCAGGCCCAGGGCAAGACCCGCGACACCGAGCTGTCGAAGTACCAAGCCTATAAGGGGGCCTACGACACCGCGGTGGCCGACAGCACGGCCAACGCCCTGGCGCAGGACCTCGCGGTCAAGCTGCGCGACGTGCCCAACGACGGCTCCGTGGACCCCAAGCAGTTCGCGACGGATTACCTGAAAGACCAGATCGGTCCCGGCACGGGCGACGCTGCTGTGGACGGTCGCATGGTCTGGGCCGCGAAGCAGAGGGCCGACGCCCTGGTGGCCCAGAAGCGTGAGATCGTCGCGCAGACCGCCGAGTCCAACATCGCGCAGACGATCACGAACGACATCACCGGCAAGATGCTGTCGCAAAAGGGCGTGACCACGGGGCAAACGGATGCATGGCACGGCCAGTTCCTGAGCCTCGCGAAGGGCAACATCCTGGCCGCCGACAAGATGTTCGAGGCCGCCCTCGGCAACGCCATCCAGAACGACGGCCACGCCATGTCCACCCTGGCCGCCCTGCGCGAGTCGGGATATGCCCAGCGCAATCCAGACAGCTATCTCCGACTGACGGAGAAGGCGTTCCACCAGACCAATCGCATCAAGTCGTTCAAGGCTGGCGAGGAAGTCCAGGGGCTGAACGGTTCGTACACAGCCCGCGCGGCCGAGTATCACAACGCCGGCCTAGTCATGCCCGCCGAGGAATACCTCGGCTTCATGCACAAGGCCAAGGTCATCGACAGCAACCATGGAGTTGGTCAAGACGCATTCCCCTGGCTGAAAAATGGTGCGTTCAAGGAGGCCATGCAGAAGAAGGCCAAGGTCAACACGATCCTGAACACCCTCCTCGGCCAGCACGCGACTCCTGACCTCCGCCAGTCTGTTAACGAGGCGGGAGTCGAGGTCTCAGCCGAGATCAAGGGTAACTACGTCGCCGCCTCGGCCGAGTGGGTCAAGATGAATCAGTCGCGGTTCCCGAACCTGAACCGCACGGCGACCGCCGCGGGCCTCCCGCAGCCCCTGGCTGACGTTGAGTCCGCCAAGGAATACGGCCGCATGCTTGCGTCCCCGAAGGAACAGCAGGCGTTCGCATATCAGGTGGACGACACGACCAAGGGGATCATCACCGCGGGCCTCATGGGCTCCGACGTGGGCGAGACCATCAAGGCCGTACACCTCCTGAACGAGGTCTCGAACGGACCCAACGCCGACCTGATGCTCAAGGGGCTCCTGGGCGACAAGGAGCAAGCTCGCTTCGACGTGATCCGCCGCATGGCCGCCACGCGCGACATCGAGACCGCCGTCCGCGCCACCGTGTCCGACAAGGACGTGGAGGACGAGATGGCGAAGGAACAGTCCTCGGGATACGTGAACTTCCCCAAGCTCCTGAAGGACCCCGAGCGCAAGTCCACGGAGATCGACAACGACATCCAGGCCCGGGCCGGCGAGCGCCTCAAGGAACGGATCGGCCGCGACGACTGGTTCGGCGAGCTGAACACCAACATCTCGGGCGCTGCGCTGAAGTCGCTGAACCTGAGCATCGCGGACCATCTGCGCGAGCAGGCCCGCACGCTCAAGGGCGGCACCAAGCCCGACCTGAACGCGGCCATCGACTTCGCCGTGAAGAAGACCGCGCAGTCCTTCGTCCCCCTGGCGATCCAAGGGAACACCATGTCCCTCGTGCGCGACCCCTACGGTGGTCGTGGCCGGACACCGGATAACCCGGTAGCCCGACACAACGGCGTTGCCGTCTATTCGGGTGCTCGGATGATCGTCGGGGGGAAGATCGAGGACCCACTGGAGACGTTCATGAAGACCGACCGCAAGGCGATCCACGTAGCGCTCCCGGGCTTCCTTGGAGACCATGTGACGGGGCCGGGAGACTGGGACCGCTTCACAGGCAATGCCGAGTCGATCTACTTGCTTCCGCCTGACGCCAAAACTGGCCTGCATCCAGTAATGAAGCCCGGAGGCGAGCCGCTGATGCTGATGCCCGGGACCAAGGTTGTCTTCCGCGATTCCAAGGGTAAGGCCGAGGAAGTAGAGATCCCCAGGGACCGCAAGGCCGCTGCGGACCTCCTGTCAGCCAAGCTACCCAAGGGGTTCTTCCCGCTGGAGGGCGCTGGCGGTGTCTTCCGCGTGCAGTACGGCTACCGCCTGCGCGTGAGCGGCGAGGAGCTGTTCGCCGCATTGCTGAAGGATCGCGAGGACGCCATTGCCAACATCAAGACGCCGACCCGACCCGTGCAGTTCGAGACGAAACCGATCGTCCGAGAGCGCTGGAAAGGCCTGGAGAAACGGTAGTCGCCTCGGGGCAATCCCCACATCAATCAACCATGAAGCCCGCTTCGGCGGGCAGCACATTCAACCAGCCGTATGAACCCGAAAATCGATCATCACCTTACTGTCATGGACCTGCCGCACATCGTGGCTCTCAGGGAAAAACTTGAGGCAACCCGCATGCTGGCTGCGTCCTCGCTTTGCCCAGCGCACTCCGAAACGAGCAACGAGACCCGAATCGCCTACGAGGGGGTGGCGCTTGAGTACTTAGTGGCTGTGGGTGATGCCGCAGAGCAAATGAAAAAGATCAGCCAGTCAATCGCGGCGGCCTACGCACTTCCTTGACCATCCCCCAGGTGCCAGTAGTACCGCCTGCCGAGAATCAGCGCCAACGCAGCTAGGCTGTTGTCGGGCGCGGTAAGTGTCACGCCGATCCCGTCTTGGTCGGGTTCGAGCGTGCAGACGGCTCCATACGTTCGCGCGATCTCCCTTAGTGCATCGATTTCCCGTTGCTGGTCGGGACCGAAGCTGACGTGGCTGTAGAAGTCGGGCATACGGACGCTATCGGTGCTGGCTTTGCAATTGTCGCCGAGACTGGACAGGAATACTGGATGAAATTACAGTATCTCCATGGACCGCTCGGAATGGCTCGCCGCCTGCGCCCACCAGCTTCAGAGACGCTGGCGGACGATTGATCCTGAGGTCCTTGAGGACGTTGCGAACGACCTATGGGCCGACGAATCCCTGAGGACCCTCCCGCCCACAAGGGCCGCCATAGAGTGGCTGAAGCCACTAGAAGAACCAGAGCCCGAGCGAAGCCGGCAGCCCTCACCATTTCCGTCAAACGGCATCCTCGCGAAGATTCCCGGAGCCGACGTTGCGCGGGGAGCGCAGGGCCTACCGACGGCCGCGAAGGGTCAGCCGGAGCAGATGCAGGCCGAGATTGACGTGGATCATCTGGGCCTCGTCAGGATCACGTACAAGCTCACGGAGGCCCGGCACAGGGGCAATACATCGCATTGCTTTTGGTGTGCCTGTTACGCGGAGGCAGTCGGGTAGATGACGGCAGACTTCCGCGCTGCGCGTGCGGGTTCAGACGAGGGGGCCGAGCAACTTGGTCAACGCGACGAAGAAAGCCGCACCGGCAGCCATCAGGCCAGCCGCGATCCAGACAGGCGGCCAAAAGGGCACCTTGTGGAGCTTCGCGGCTTGCGCGTTGAGTCTCGCCGTCTCGCCGATGAGGTTCGCAATCTCGGCGTCCACTATGCGGCCTGTTCGTTCGTCCATGTCTGACATCGTAGCGGCCTATCCGATCTCGCGGAACCCTAAGGTTCTGCGGTCTCGCGTGGTACCGGCGCCACATCACAAGAAAAAGCCGCCCCCACAAAAGTCTCCACACCCGCTGAGCTGAACGGCCTGTCCTTCGTCGTAATCGCGTGTTGGGGCCATCGGACAACCTGTCCGACATCATGATTCACACAGAGTCCCCCGCAGCGGACACTGGCTGATTAATCAACACGCCCAACATGTCCCTGTATCAAAGACAAGCGTACGGAGTCTGGTACTACGAGTTCAAGGTGGCAGGCGAGCGTTATCGCGCCAGCACCAAGACTACCGATAGATCAGAAGCACTGACCGTCGAAGCCCAAGTCCGGGCTGAACTGGAGCACGCCGCCGCGAAGCGCGAGGTTGATGCGGTCAATGCATTCCAGTCCAGACGTATTTGGGATGTCGCCGAATCATGGCTCGCACGCTCCGCTTCAGCACTCAAGGACCATAAGAACAACGTGAGTCGCATACGCAAGCTGTTCGGACGCGAGATGCGCCTCGTGGGCGAGACCTGGACTGAGTGCACCAGCGGTCGATACGGTCTGCCGATCAACATGACGATTCGCGAGTTGACCGCAGAGGTCGTAGAGGAACTGAAGGCAGCGCGGATTCGTGAGGGCCAGAGCCCGGCCACCATTGCGCGGGAGGAGTCACTAGTGCGAATGCTGATCGAACACGCCAATGACACGAATAACTCGACGGAGGGTGACGACCGTAGCCGCCGCGTTCAGACGCGGAAGCCGTCCCACACCTCCTCCCAAAAACCACATACCCATGCCCACCACTACCCGTAGACGGCGTCCGCCGCGCCCCGCCGAGGTCCCCCAGGACCACGAATGGTGTAGCCGTGGAGACCATTGGCTACCTCGCGAATCCTTCAGTCCCCACAAGACCCGCTCCACAGGCTTGCAGACCAATTGCCGCGCGTGCCAAGCCCAGGCCGTGAAGCGCTCCGAGGAATCGTTAGTCGAGAACTGGGCGCTTCCTCGACATGAGCAGATGAAGCGCGAGAACGTGCGGCAAGCCCGCAATACGACCGTGGCCTACCGGCGCGGCAAGCGTGTCGAGGTGCGCAAGCTGCTGCTGACCCCGCGCCACATGGCCGACGCCGATCTACGGAAGGTTCTGCTGATCCGTGCCCGCGTCGCCGCTGAGGCCGCTGAAGTTCCGTTTGACCTGAAGCCGGAAGACCTGGTGATCCCGCACAAGTGCCCGGTATCCGGTGCGCGACTTCAGCGCACCATTGATACGACGTGGGGCAACGGGATGGTCGTCGTCCCCGTGAAGTCCGAGGATGGCTATGTGCCCGGCAATGTCGTCATCCTGGCGCAGTGGACTCTGGCGCACCTGAACTGGACCACTGAGCAGTGCTCGGCATGGCTTGAGAAGGCAGGAAACTCCCGAGGGATGCGCTGGCATCACTACTTAGCAGTTTGCTTCTGGACTGGGGCGCTGCGCGACTGGCTCAGAGAGGGCCGCGACCTGGAAGACGCCCGCTCGGATACGCTAGCTGAGACTTAGCTTAACTCGCGCCCCTCTGGAAACCCGCATGGGTATTGGGCTTCCGCAAGGTTCGATAAAGAGTGGGGATAACGAAGGACCCTATGCGTCGCTGTCAGCGGAAGACTGTTGGTCGCGAACTGGTCCCGGAGTTTCGGTCCCCGAACGGCCCTCCAGAACTTAGCTTAACCAGCGACCCTGTTGGAACCCGCATGGATGCTGGGTTCCAGAGGGGTTCGATCAAATGTGGGGATAACGATAGAGGCCCAAGGTATAGAGCGATTAAGGCTCTGACCATGGAGAGGCCCAGTGAGCAGGACAGCTCTGGGACAGTCCATGTATTCCCCGTGCATCCTGGTAGCAGGCAAGTGGATAGAGGTACGTAGTACCCCAGTAGGTGAACCAGCGTCACCTAAGGGGCGGTGCTGTGACCCTTCCTCGGGCCTGTCATTGAATGATCCCGTCTACGACCATCGCTGCGAAGCGCCGTCCAATATGCTCAAGACTCGAACCAAACCGAAGTTCTCGCAATCTGCCTTCAATCGTCTTGTGGCTGCCGAAGCCCGCGCCAAGTTGGCCGAGACCCCTGAAGGCCGCCTCTGCCTCGCGCGAGTGCAATTCGCACTCGCCGCTGAAGCCCTGGCTACCGCGCAGGCGCAAGTAACAGCCCAGGCCGCCGCCTGACCCAACCGTCGCACCGTCCGACAGTTCCCAATTCGAGACGCCCTCCGGCGTGTCCGGACCAAACCCAAAGAGATGCGTCCGCGTCTCGCGGGTGTTGCGAAGTGGTTCTCTCTTTCCCCGGGCCGCCAATGGTCCGGGGCTTTCTTCGCACACCTCATCCCTTCCCTTGCAGTAGAGCCCGCAGAGCGCTCCACGCTGTCCCGCTCCCGGTCGGACACCGGCAACCATCCAACACCCATGACAACCAAATCAAAGACCATCACGGTCAACTTCGTGGACTGTGGCCCGTTCGGCCACTACCTCCCCAGCAAGGAAGTCACGCGCTTCCAGGACCAAGCCAAGTTCGTGGCTGCACTGAAAGAAGTCGCAGTGAGCATCGCTGAGTTCCGTTTGACGCGAGACCAAGCTGCCGCCAAGCTGTTTGAGGTCATCCCGCTCATCCCGCAGGACTTCAAGCACACGGACGTACCGCCGTCCCTGGACAAGCGCTTGGGCTTCTCAAAGTACGGCGTGGTGCAACGCATCGCCCAGGACTTCGCCGGCACCGGCCCGATTGATGAAGACATCAAGGTCCTCCGTCAGATCGTCGGTGAACTGGAAAGCGGCCTAGGCATGTTCCTGGTGTTCGCGACCCGCGCACCTGACGCCGACACCGAGCGAGCAACTGAGTTGTGGCTGGCCGCCGAGGTCCGCAGCAAACTTGACCGGGCTAGCAGGGGGGTCCGCGTATGACCGACCTCCTGATGCCGCACCCGGACGGTAGTGGCCGGCTGATTCCACATGTCCTGTACGCGAGCCTGAAGCCTCAATATGACGCCCGCCGCGCGGAGTTCGAGAGCGGTCTCGGCCGTCACCTCGAAACGGAGGCCGGCCGCGCAGCAGCTCGCGAAGCGTTCATGGAGAAGACCCCCGTGGATCGCGTAGAGATCGCCGCGCCCGCGGGCAAGTTCATCGACCCATCGCTGACCGACGCCCGCGTGGATGCCCGCGTGATTGGCGAACTCGACGGCAAGGTGAACAAGACCGGTGGCGTGGACTTCGATGTACCTGCCTCTAACGTCTTCGGTCTGCCCTCCATCACGCCACGCGGATTCTTCAGCGGCTGACGCCTTGTAGCGCCACCAGCGCATCCGATGCCGGCCGGTAGCCGGCGAATCTCAGACAGAAAGCAGACCACCAAATGGCCGCACCATTCACCTACTTTGTTCGCAACACCAACGGCAACAAGATCGTTGTTGCCCGGCTCGAATCCGGCGACCCTGCCCCCACGAGTCCCGCATGGCTCTGCGACGCAAACGAGCGCTACACGCACGCTTCCACGAGCGTGGACGTGGGCGCAGCGTTGCCCGCAGGCTCTACCCTCGTGGCGCATCGTCTCGCGAACTGATCGCCTCGCGAACCCCGCCGCTTTGTAGCGGGGAGCCCAGCACTGCTGGGAGTCCGATCCGACACTGGTGTCGGACGGTCTTACCCAACCCGGCCGATCCGGCGTCCCGGAGAAAGCATGGCATCACGATACTGCTGCGCGGCCTGCATGGCATGCGAGGACTGCAAAGACCACGAGCGCGGGCCGATGACGAGCCTGAAGGGTTACGTCATCGACGTGCCCACGTTGGCTGACCTGAAGCCCACGGACTACCTGAAGCCATCGCAGCGAGCAGCCATGGCATCAAGGGCCGCAAAGCCGCCCAGGCGGACCTTGGCCGAGTACCGCGCCCAGCGCATCGCGCAAGCCGCAGCGAACGCCCAGGCCAAGGCCGAAGCGAAAGCCGCCGCCAAGGCCACCAAAGCCCGCCAGAGGGCCGAGCGCGGCCAAGCCAAGGCCCAGGCCGCCCGTGAATTCAAACGCTCCTTCACGGGCCCGCCGAAGTCCAGGGGATACCGCCCGCCTCCGAAGGTCCGCACAGAGGCCGAGGTGGCCGAGATGGTGGAGCGTGACCGCTCAACGCACGCCCGGCTTGACGCGAAGGCCGCATACCTATCTGAACGCCGCAAGGTCGAGCAGGCCCGCTATGGGGTCCTGGCCCAGTGCCGGCCCGCCTTGGCTGCGCCCATGCCCCGGCCGCACGTTGACCTGGTGCTGATGGCTGACGCCGCAGCCCTGGTACTGGAGCGCCGCCGCAAGGCCATGGCTGAGCAGCACGCCGCCATAGCCGTGATGAACACCAACACCTGAGCAACATGAGCCGAAAGTCTTCCCGCCCCACCATCATCAACCATCGCGCCCCAACGAAGAAGCAAGCCCAAGCGCTGGAGAAGCTGCGGACGCTTGCGCTTGCGCTTGAGCGAAAAGCCGCCAAGCCAACACGCGCCCCCATGGACCCCGCCTACCGCGTCGAAAGGGTCGCAGGTATCGTGATCATTCCGCTGGAGGGTGCGCCACACCTCAAGGCTCGAATCCGGGAAGCTGATTACGAGCGCATGACGCTACGCGCGGGCCACAACCTGACCCGCGCCCGCTGGTACCTGGACGACGGTATGGTGCGGGCGATGTCCCGTAATGAGCAGCCGCAGATGACCGAAGGTCTACTGGTGGCCGCACTGTTGTGCGATGCCCGGGACGGCGACATGCTGAAGATCCAGGACCCGCTCGCGCTGTTCCCCGAGACCATCAAGCGCTTCGTGGCGGCATGAGCAAGGAGACCCGGTAATGCCCCAAGGCCTCCAGGTTTTCGCGCCGAACGGCGAGCTGATCGCCGATACCAATGACCGCTTCAGCCGCATCATCGCAAGCGGTTCGTTCCCCGCGCCCTCCCCGTTCAACGGGGCCTATGCGGACATCCACGTCAGCCCCGAGTTCACCAATAGTGCCGACTTCACCGTGGTCGCCACTGGTGGCGGACAGATTGAGATTTTTTCAACCTACTTTCGGTTCCGGACGGGACAGGTTGGCTCCTTCGAGGGCGCCACCATTCTCTGGACGGCCTGGGCACGATGACAGCAGGCATTCAAGTATTCAATGACTCGGGCTTGCTGCAAATCACGTCCGAGATGCGGCACCCGGCCATGGTCCAGAGCGGACGCCTCAGCGGGCCCGGGGGCGTCAGCGCCCTCCAGGAGGTCGGTCACGCGCCGCATGGCGCGTCATGCCCAATGCTCCTGCTGCGGCCCGACCCAGGTGCCTGGGTCGGCGGAGTCATCCAGTTCCACGACCGCTTCTGGGTTCACGCCTTCGGAGGCTGCGACTACGCCCTATTTAGCAATGAGGTCCCGGGAATCTCCTGGGGCGACGGGGGGGTCGGTATCGAAATTTTCGACGAGCAGGGCCGGCTCACGTTCTCCAGTGCCTATCGCTTCCCTCGAATTCAGAACATCGTCCAGCATGTGTTCCCGAGTGGCTCGGGTTCTACGCGCATTCAGATCGGAACAGGGGTCGGCCTTGACCAGTCCGGCCGACGCCCCTGGGTCGAGGCTTCTGACTTCACGGTAGGCCGCTGGGCCAGCAGCGGGGACCTGACCATTCCCGCCTTCGGCTACACGCTGGAGATGCCCGGCAATGGCGACTCCGTGATTCTGGGCTGGCGACACTTTGACGACTGGTCCGTCTGGGCCAACTGGTCCGACGCTAAGTGGGCCGACATCTATGACGGCCGCCCCATGCGAATCCCTATGTGCCACGTCCCCGGGGTCTGAGCGGGTTAGGTGCGGCCTCATCTGCAAACCCTCTCGAACACATGCACTCCATGACCCAACCCGCCCCCTTGCCCCTGTTGGTCCGCTGCGCCCGCTGCGGGGAATCCAAGGACCCCAGCGAGTTCTATGCGCATCCTAAGAACCCCACGGGATGCCAGTCGCGCTGCAAGGCGTGCATCAAGGCCCGCAACGTCGAGCGCCGCGCCGAGATCATCGAGTACAACCGCCAGCATCGCTGGGAGGACCAAAGGGTCCGCATGGCGTCCGATGCTCGACGACGAGACAGGGCCGCTCATCGTGCGTCTGACATCGAGGCCAAGGACATCTTCATTCCCGAGTTCTGCCCGGTGACTGGGGAGCCTATGTGGCATTCGGTGGATGGTCCTGCCCCTTGGTCGCCATGCCTAGTGCGTATCGATAAGACTTGCGGCTATGTCCGCGGCAACTGGAAGGTGATCTCTTCAAACGCACTCGTCCTAGAGTCCGAGCCGACCGGAATGCTAGTCCGTTAGCTCGACGCCCCGCCCGGCTTTGATAGGACTCTAGGGACCGGCCGTTTGAAGGCCATCTCATGCCTCAGCATTCGCGAAACCCCGTCCAGACCTGGGAACATCGTCGCCGCGGTCAAGCCCATAAAGGCAAGGTCCTCAAGCGCAGTTGGTGCGCAAGTTACTGGAACGTCCGCAGCCGCCAAAATTGGTTTTGGGGAGTTCTTCTTTTGCGCGATGCACAGATAGCGCTCTACGTCCGCCACGTTTGTCACTAGGAACTGACCTTGCTGCGCGTACAGCCTTGGGTTGTTTCTTCCGGAAATCGAAAGTGCGCAGACGTAGGGGGTAACAAACGGCAGGACCACCACGTTCGGGGACCATCGTGCCGTGAATTCGCGAGCCAATGCGTAGATTCTTACGTGTGTAGTTCCTGGACGAGTGCCGCCCATTTCGAGAGCGTCTGAGAACGCAAAGAAGGCTGCGATGTACGGCGAGTTTGTCCAGTCAAGCAAAGGTGTTGGCAGCCCGTGATGCTGCGCAAGGCCGAGTAGCATTGAGTAGTCATCAGGATTGCCCATATCAATGCGTGCTCCGAGGACCGCCTCCGCGTGCATGCGAAACTGTGGAAGCGTCTCACGACAGTACCGCTCAATTCGCGTGCGACCGGCGCGATGGAAGGTCGTCGCGAGCCGAAAGTGACTGCTGCCATGCCCGCGATAGTGGACGGCATCCAGGTCGGCCCTGCTAGTAGCGACCCACGATTTGAATTCATCCCAGTTCGCGCACTTTGTAGCATCGACGCGTTCATCTCCCGAAGCTGCCGAGTAAGCGAACTTCCCCTCTGTGCCGCCTTTGTGCTTCCACTCGCCCCGGAACGCGCCGTTCTTTAGGCGTCGGAGACGACCGCTGAAACCCTGAAAGTGCGCCCACTGTTCATCGGTCAGCACGGGCGTAAAAATTTCCCCATTCCCTGGGTGCGGACCATACAAAAGGGAAGGGACCATTTGGGCTTCATCGGAAGAAGTCCAGTCCAATCTAACGAGCGCCCCTTGCGGATTCGATCCGTCCTCGGCCCACCAATGGAACACCGCCTCATTCGGGCGGTCAGCATCCATGCAAACCATTGAGACCAACTGCCCCTCTGGCGTCTGAATACTGCCAAACTGCTGCAATGTCATCGCCCCTCCAGTTGTGGGGAGCGATCATAGAGTTAGGTCCGCACGATGCGAGGTGCTGAGGGGCCGGCTCAAAAATATCCCAAGAATCCGTGACCTATCCCCTACC
>NZ_LYMK01000056.1 GCF_002157355.1 Variovorax sp. JS1663
GCAGTGGGGTCGCCTTTCTTTGGTTACTTTCTTTGGCGAAGCAAAGAAAGTGACTCGCCCGCCGGGGCGAATTCCCGGCTCCTGCCTAGGAACAGGCGCAAAGACGAACTCGACCGAGGCCCCTACATGAGCAACAGCATCGACTGGAAGCTGCTGGTCGGCGTGCGCGAGCGCCAGAAGACGACCGCCATGGGCGTGGTCGCGCGCGACAGCGAGGCCGCCGCGCAGAGCCAAGCCCACTGGCAGCAGGCCGAGGCCCTGCACGCGCAGGAGATCCAGGGCAAGGCCGCGCACTGGCAGGCCACCGCGGGCGCGCTCGAAGGCGGTCGATGCAACGTCGCCCAACTTCGCCATGCGGGCGCCTGGAGCGCCGCACTCGATGCGCGCATCGTCGAGGCGCAGCAGCTTGCCGCGCAGGCCGGCGAGCAGCACGCGCAGCGCGAGCAGTCGCTGGCCCGCAGCCGCCAGGCCCTGCGCGAGGCCAGCGGCGAGTTGGAGAAGGCACAGCAGATGCAGGCCCGCACACGCGCCGAGCGTGCAGCGCTGCAGGAACAGCGCCAGGACGAGGCATCCGAAGAAGCAGCCTCGCAGCAATGGGCGGCCGCGCGCCGGGTGGTGTAGGGCCATGGACAGCAGCCTCGAGCTCGCCCACATCGAGAGCTTCTTCTCGTCGGTGGTGCTGACGCTGCCGCGCCTGTTCGCCATCTTCGCGGTCGTGCCCTTCCTCTCGGGCGGGATGATGACCGGCATCGTGCGCAACGGCCTGCTGCTGATGCTCGCGATCTTCATGTCCCCGGCCGCCGGCCCGGTGCCCGAGGCGGGCATCGGCACCTGGATCCTGATCGCCGGCAAAGAGGCGCTGATCGGGCTGCTGCTGGGCCTGGGCTTCGGCATCTTCATCTGGGCCATCCAGAGCGTGGGCGACCTGATCGACTTCCAGACCGGCTCGGCCAACGCGTCCTTCTTCGATCCGGTGGCCGGCCACGAGAACGGCCCCACCGGCGAGTTCCTCGGCTGGCTGGTCATCACGCTCTTCGTCGCGGGCGGCGGCCTGCTGGCGATGCTGGGCGTGATCGTCGATTCGTACCGGCTGTGGCCGGTGGGGTCCTTCTTCCCCAACGTCGGAGCGGTGCTCGAGCAGTTCGCCATCCGCCAGGGCGACACGCTGTTCCTGTGGATCGTCAAGCTGGCCTCGCCGGTCATCGTGGTGCTGTTGCTGGTGGAGCTGGGCATGGGCCTGATCAGCCGGGTCGCGCCGCAGCTCAACGTCTTCGTGTTCTCGCAGCCGCTCAAGAGCCTGCTGGCGCACCTGATGCTGCTGCTCTTCGTCTACCTCGTGTACGAGTCGCTGCAGGAGTTCCTGCGGCCGGAGAACGGGGTGCTCGATTTCCTGCGGGCGACGTTGTAGCGATGGCCGAGAAGGACCAGGACCCGACACCCAAGCGCCTGCGCGACGCGCGCAAGCGCGGCGAGGTGGTGTTCAGTTCGGACGTGGCCTCCACCACCGTGTTCGCGGTGGTGCTGGTCTCGCTCTGGCTGGGCGGGGAGCGCATCTTCAGCCTGCTGCGCGAGCTGTGGCTGCATGCGACCAGTGCCGCGCTGCTGACGAGGCCCGACGACCGCTTCGGCGAGCTGCTGCTGCACACCGGCGAGGCGCTTCTGTGGAGCACGCTGCCGCTGATGGGCATCGCCGCGGTGGCCGGCATCGTGGGCTCCTTCTTCCAGGTCGGCGGCGTGGCGGCCTGGGAGCGCCTCAAGCCCGACGCCAACCGCCTGAACCCGGCCGAAGGCCTGAAGCGCATCTTCTCCACGCGCAACCTCGTCAACCTGCTGAAGATGAGCGTGAAGACGCTGCTGCTCTCGGCCTTGATGTACGTGGTGCTCTACGGCTTCGTCGGCACGGCGCTGAAGCTGGGCTACGTGTACCCCGCCACCATCATGAGCGCTTCGGCCCACATGGTGCTGGTGGCCTTCGGCTGGGCCATGGTGATCTATGCGCTGATGGCGCTGGTCGACTACGCGCACGAGCACCACGAGTTCATGAAGCAGCAGCGCATGTCCATCGAGGAGATCCGCCAGGAATACAAGGAGATCGAGGGAGACCCGCTCAACCAGTCGCGGCGGCGCTCGGCCCATTTCGAGGCGGTGTATGCGAGCCTGGGCGATCGCGTGCGGATGGCCTCCGCCGTCATCCATTCGGCCCGCACCGCCGTGGCGCTGCAGTACCTCGGCGAGCACGACCTGCCGCGCGTCATCGCTCGCGGCGAGGGTGACATCGCGGCCCAGATCCGCCGCCATGCGGGGGAAGGCCTGGTGCCGATGGAGTTCGAGCCGCAGCTGGCCGAGCGCCTGTACGCCGAGGTGCCGGTTGACCAGCCCATCCCCCGGTCCCTGTTCGCGCCCGTGGCGAAGCTGCTGCGCTGGGCCCAGGGCATCGAGTAGTTCACCAACGATTTTCGACAAGGCAAGCACCATGGTTGCACCCGCCGGTTCCACCCAGCTCTCAGGCCAGGCCGCGATCGACAACGCGGCCGCCTTGCGTGCCGCCGAGGAAGCACGGCGACGCGCGGAAGAGGCCGCCCGCCGAGCGGCCGAGGAGGCCCGGCGCGCAGCCGAGGAGGCGCGCCGCATCGCCGAGGAAGCACGCAAGAAGGCCGACCAGGCCCGCAAGGACGCCGAGGCCGCCGAGGCCAAGGCCGCGCAGAGCAAGAACAAGACCGACCAGGCCGACGCCGAGAAGCTGCGCACCCAGGCGGACAAGGACGAGACCGACGCGCTGAAGAAGGAGGCCACCGCCAACCTGCGCGACAAGGAGAAGACGCTGGCCGACTCCAAGCTGGACGACGTGCGCCAGCGCCGCGCGGAGAACGATCCTTCGGAGGGCACGCGCGCCGCCCAGAGCGAGGTGGACGCCGCGAAGAAGACCGTGGCCCTGTACGACGCGCCGCCGAAGACGCCCGCTGCCGAGCGCCCCGCGAACCCGCAGACCCAGGCCCTGCTCGACAAGGCCGAGAAGGCCGCCAAGCCGGTGTTCGATGCGCAGGCGCGCGGGGAGGAGCCCAAGGCCGAGGACAAGGCCGCGATGAACCAGGCCGTGGACGAATGGCTGGCCGCCGCCCAGCACGACATGCGCGATGCCGCGGTGCAGGCACAGGCCCAGGGGCAGGACCCGGACAAGGCCGTCCAGGCCCAGGTCGACAAGCTCAACGCCGCGGTCGACAAGGGCCAGGTCTTCGACCCCGGGGACATGGCCAAGTACGTCGACCAGGCCAGCGGCGCCGTGAAGTCCGAGAGCCCCGCGATGCGCCAGCTGCGCAGCGAGCAGTACACCGTGCAGAAGGACGGCGAGAAGCAGGTGGCCGACGGCCGCCAGGCCGCCAGGGAGGCCGATGCCGCCGCCGACAAGGCCGAGGCCTATGCGAAGAGCTTCGGCGACGGCCCCGGCGGCAACGACACCATCATCACCGCCAGGCAGAACGCCAAGGACGAGGCCGCGCGCCTGCGCGGCCTATCCAACGAGGCCAACGACCGGCTGGACGGCCTGATCCGCACCTACGGCGGCAGCGCCCCCGACCCCAAGGACCCGAACAAGACGCAGCACTTCATCGGCGTGGCGAATGCCGACTACAACGTGCGCGTGGCCGACCTCGAGGTCAGCGAGGCCTCCAAGGCCTACCAGGCAGCCCAGGCCGGCGGCGACCCGAAGAAGATCGCCGCGGCCCAGGACGCGCTGGACCTGGCCATCGACGCCCGCGACATCGTGCACGCGGTGCAGGGCGATGCGGCCGCGGAGCTGGAGCGCAGCGACAGCGCGGCCGAGCTGCGCGACGCCAAGGCCGCCTACGACGCCGAGAAGGCCAAGCAGCCGCAGCCCTACAAGGTCAAGCACCACGGCGGCTTCCTGCAGAGCGACTACGAGACCACCGAGCTGCCCGAGGGCTACGACTGGACCTTCGAGGTCACCCCCGGCAGCGAGATGGCCAAGCAGGTCAAGGAAATCGACGGCAAGTGGTACTACGTCATCGACCTGAGCAACGGCGAGCAGAGCAAGACCGAGATGAACCCGGTCACGGCGCGCCTCTGGGCCGCGCAGAAGAAGGCCGATGCAGCCAACGCGAATGCCGACGGCGCCGCACGCAAGCTGGAGGAGGTACAGAACGACCTGATCGGCAGCGGCGGGCAAGGCCCGAAGATCGATCCGGCGCGCTTCACCGGCGACACGGACAAGATCAACAAGGCCTTGACCGATGCCAACAACACGGTGGCAACGACCCGCGCCAACCTGGCCAACCCCAAGCCGCCGCCCGGCGTGCAGGGCGTGGGGGCGCCTTCGGCCACGGCCGAGCAGATGGGCGTGGCCCTGCAGAACCAGACCGATGCGCAGAGGAACGCCGACGCGCTCAAGGCCATGCAGGACCTGCGCCAGGCGCAGCGCGACCAGGCTGCCGGCAAGGACGTGGACCCGAAGCACCTGCAGGACCTGAAGACCAAGGCCCGCGATGCACAGCGCGAGGCCGACCAGGCCCGCCCCGCCATGACGGCCGAGGATGAGGCGGACATCACCAACAACAAGCTGCCCGCTGCGCGCAAGGCACTGAAGGACCAGGAGGCCGAGGTCACGCGCCTGACCGCGCCCGACAGCAAGGCCACCCAGGCCGAGCGCGACGCGGCGCAGAACAAGTACGACCAGCTCGACCTGGACGTGCGCGACTACGCGACCCGGCTCGAGCTCGAGCACGCGCAGCAGGCCCGCCTGGGCGCGCCCTACGCGTACGCGGCGGCGACCTTCGTGAAGCCGCAGCTCACCATGTTCTCGGAGAAGCGCAACAACGGGAACCACGGCGACACCGTCACCACCGACATCTACCCCGCCAACTACGACCCGACCTGGAACATCGTGCCCGGCAAGGACGGCCAGGTGAAGGCCGAGGGCCTGCCCCGGGGCCTGAAGCCGGAGGATGTGGAGGTCCGCTACAACCCTTGCGGCGGCGGCTACACCGTCACCTTCAAGAAGAACTCGGACGTGATGGGCCGCCAGAGCGACCTGTTCACCAACTACGTGGTGCAGAAGGGCACGTACAAGATGAACCCGGCCACCGCCGAGCTGTGGAACGCCACCAACACCGACCCGAAGGTCGGCGGCGGCCGGCTGATCACGGCGCAGGCGGCGCGCGACAAGGTGCTCGACGAGCGCAAGCAGATGGCCGGCGACGCGCCGCCGCCCGCGGATGCGCCGCCCATCGTCGGGCCGGACGGCAAGCCGGTACCGACACTCAATTTCAGCGATGACCTGGGCGCGCGCAAGAAGGCGGTCGACCAGAAGGTGATCGATGCCAACGGCAAGCTGGACGATGCCCAGCGTGCGCTCGATGCCGGCCGGGGCGACAAGACCCAGCTCACGCAGGCGCGCGACGACGCGAAGGCCGAGCGCGACATCGCGCTGGCCGAGCAGAAGGCGGTCGATGCGGTGCTGCTGTGGCAGGAGGCCAACCGCAACCGCCAGCTCTTCGAGGCCAACGAGCGTGCCGGCCGGCCCAACGCGAGCTACGCCAAGCCGCCGCGCGAGCATGCCGACGAGATGCATGCGAAGGCCGAGACCGCGCGCAACGACTGGTACACGGCTCGGAACCAGCACTACAAGCAGGTGGCCACGCGCGAGCTGGACGCGGCGCAGAAGGCGCACGACGACTGGAAGAAGGCCCATCCGGGCCAGTCGGACAGCGGCAGCGACACCTGGAAGGCGCTGCAGGCGGCCCAGGTCAAGAACGGCTTCGCCGACCGTGTGCTCGCCGCCGGCGCCAACGAGGAGGCTGCGGCGCGCGAGTACCAGTACATCGCCGAAAACCTCAGCCCCGAGCAGCACGGCGACCCGCGCGCGCTCTACAAGCTGTTCGACAAGGACCCGGCGCGCATGGCGCAGTCCATCATCAACAGCCACTTCGTGCAGTACGGCGGCGATGCCACCGAGATGGAGAACCGCACCCATCTCGCCAACGTGGTGGCCCATGCGCTGGGCTGGCAGCCGACCACCGAGCTGGACCCCGACGCGCCCGCCACCAACGAGCGCCTGCGCCGCACCCAGGACCTCTACGGGGGCCTGGGCAAGGAACAGAAGGAAATGCGCGACAAGATCGTCGACCAGATCGTCAAGGACGGCGGCGAGCATGCCAAGGTGACGGTGCTGCCGGTGGTCTACGCGCTCGACGACGACAAGGGCGGCATCGTCAAGACCGCCGTCTTCAAGGTCGAGAACAAGAACGACCCGAAGGGCAAGGAGGTGGAGTTCGTCGACGAGCAGGCCTGGACCTACGACAGCCTCGACGACTACCGCGCCAACAACAGCCTGCCGGTGGAAGGCGTGAAGCTGGCGATGCCCAGCGACGGCAACTTCACGCTGGACGACCGGGGCAACGTGAAGCTCTTCACCGGCGATGCCCGCACCGAGACCGGCTGGGAGACCTTCCGGCGCAAGTCGCACATCGACTGGGTGGTGGGCGGCGTGGGCCTGGTCGCGGGCGTGGTGCTGACGGTCGGGTCGTTCGGCACGCTGTCGGCGCCGGGCGTGATGCTGGCCGCGGGCTCGCTGACGCTGCTGGCCGCCGGCTATGGCGCCGTGACCTCGGCCCAGAGCCTGTACAAGCAGGGCAGCCATGGCCAGGACACCAATCCCTTCACCAGCACCCAGGCGCGGCTGGACTGGCTGAACCTGGGCCTCTCGGTCGCGGCCGTGCCGGTGGTGGGTGCCTCGACCCGCGCCACCGTGCAGGCCATGCGGGCGCGCAACGCGCTGCAGGCCGCGCTCAAGGAGGCCGGGAAGGAGGGCGGCAACGCGGCGCTGGCCGGCAGGCACTTCGCCGACTTCCAGCGCTATTCGCAGAGCGCGCAGAACTGGGGCCAGCCGGCCTCGGCCATGGCGCGGCCCTTCGCCAAGCTGCCGGTGGGCGTGCTGAAGAAGGTCGGCCCGCTGGACTTGGGCAGCGCGTATGCCTTCGAGGAGGGCGCGCGCTACCTGCACGACAACTGGAACCAGCTCGCGCCCGGCGAGCGCAGCAGCCAGTTCGCGATGCTGGCCATGAACGCGAGCGGCTTCGCCTCGCCGGTGTTCGCCAAGGGCTACCTGCGGGTGCACAACGCGATGAAGCCGCAGGTGCACGAGGCCACGCAGGCCGGGTTCACGCAACCCGGCCGCACGACGGCGGATGCGGCGGAGCCGGATGCCTCCAACGTGATCGCGCTGGACAGCCGGCGCGGCAGTGGCGTGAACGCATTCGACGAGGGACAGCCCGACGCCGGCCCCGATGCGGCGCTGCTGCCGTTCCGTGAAGCACCGGCAACGCCGCCGCGCGCCGCGGAGCCGGTACCCGACAACGTCACCCCGCTGCACCCGGACGGGCCACCGCGCGTGGCCGCGGAAGCGCCGGCCGATGCGGACCTGGCACCGGTGATCCCGCTGGTGCTGCGGCGTCCTTCCGGCGACGGACCGGAGCCGGGCGCGCCGGGTTCCGCGGGCTCGGCGCGCGGCACCGCGCGTGAGCCGCAACAGCAGCAGTTGGCCCTGGCCGCGGGCGGCGAGGACCAGGTCGCGAATGCGCCCTTCACGCGCTCGCCGCACCGGATCGCCGCGGTGCGCCAGCTCAACGCGCAGGCCTCGGCGCAGAACCCGGGCGGCGGCGGCAGCCACGGCCAGGGCCAGCCGCCGGTGGCGCCCGCCAAGGCGACGCCCACGACGCCGGGCCATGCCGCCGCGGCAGGATCGGGCCACCCGCCCGTGACGCCCGCGGCACCGGCCGCGCGGCCGCCGGCTTTCACTGCCGCGCCCGGCGCACCGGCCTCGGTGCCCGAGGCGCTGGCACGCCTCACGCAAGAGCCGGGCGCCGGCTCGTCCGTGCGCTTCGCCGTGTCGAAGCTGAGCCCGGACGACACGGTCGCGAACGGCGCCGGCGTGAAGACCAAGCGCAACAACAGCTACGCCACCTTCGCGGAAGCCAGCGCCGCGGCGGCCGCGATGGGCGGCGCCTGGGTGCACCGTGTCGCGCCGCACGACAGCGCTGGCGCCCTGTTCAAGCGCGGCCGGGCCACGCCCGACGAAATCATGGGGGCGGTGGAGGTCAACGCCGCCGGCGATCTGCAGCCGAACGCGGTGGCCAATCCGCGCGCGGCCGCGTGGCAGCCCGCTGCGCCGGCACCGGTTTCCACGCCTGCGGCCGCCGCGGTCAGGCCGACGGCGCCGACGGCAACAGCACCGGCAGCGACGACTCCCGTGGCTGCCAAGCCGCAGGCAACACCCGCGGCGAAACCGGCCACTCACGCCACACCGCAGCATCAGAGCGGCCAGTCCACCAGCGTCGCCTACAACGGCCCCAACATCGACAAGCTGCTCGAAGGCACTCCGACTTTCACCGACAAGCGGCCCGACTTCGCGGGCCCCGCCACGATGGCCGATCTGGACGCGAGCACCGCCTTGCCGACCCAGGCCGACATCGACCAGACCCAGTACCTCGCCTCGGCCGGTTCGCCCGACGGCCACGCGGCGCGCGACGTGCCGCTGCGCCGCCGCTTCGTGCAGTGGGCCCGCGGCCAGGCGCCCAGCTTCATCGGCGCACCGGACTACGTCGGCGGCCGCTACGTGCTCGCGCGGGATGCCAACGCGCTCAACCAGGGCGCGCCCGATGCGCGCTTCCCGCTGCTCGACCGCCAGCACGTCTACTCCAGCTTCGAGGCCGCGCGCGCGGCCGCCGCGGCCCATGCGCGCGACACCGGCAGCACGCAGGCCGGCGTCGTGCGCCTGATCGGGCCGAAGACCGAGATGGCCGAGGTCGCGGCCAGCGGAAGCTTCCGCAACGACCAGGTGGACGGCATCGTCGCCGTGCAGCAAGACGGCTCGGTCAATCCCATCAGCATCGCCAACCGCAACGCGGCGCACGCCCCGAAGCCCGGCGAGCAGTTCGTAGACCCGAACACGGTGAAGGAGGCCAACGACAAGGTCTACACCACGCGCGACAAGGCCAAGCTCTTTGCCAAGTCGACGGCCTACATCGTGGGCACCGGCGCCGCCTTCTACGCGGTGGTGCGCTGGGGCGGCGGCGCGATGGGCTGGAGCATGGCCGGCGCCGGCCTGGGCACCTACATCGGCGCGCGCAACGTGTTCCTGCGCACGGCCTTCGATGCCTTCCTCTACCGCGGCGGCGTCGCCGGCGCGCGGCAGACCGCCAAGATCCGCCTGCAGAAGCACCTGAACCCGAAGGACGACAACAGCTTCGCGCAGATCGAGAACATCGCCGACCCGGAGAAGCGGCAGGCCGCGCTGTTCCAGCTCAAGAGCCAGCTGGTGAGCTGGCATGCGGCGCGCCGCGGCATCGAGGGCCGCGCCGACTACCGCCAGGCACTGGAGACCCTGGCCACCGACCCAGGCAACGCCGCCGCGCTGGCCACGCTGGAACGGGGCGCGGCCGAGCGCGCCGTGCGGCCGCTGATCGGCAAGCGCGGCTGGGCCAACCGCGTGCCGCCCGCGCTGCGGCAGCAGTACACGGCAGCGCTGGAGAAGCTCCAGACCGGCAAGGCCGATCCCGCCGACATGGCGCTGCTGATGACCGCGCCCGAGGTGGGCCGCGGCACCCAGTACGCCGGCGCCTGGCGCGGCCGCGTGCTGCGCAACGTGCCGGGTGCCGATCGCGCGCGCTACCGCGAGGCCGTGCAGACGATGAGCACGCAGGCCGGCAACGTCAACGCCGCGCTGAAGACGCTGGAAGGCATACCGCTCGACACCGTGCAGCGCCACACCACCGGGGCGCGTGGCGCGCTGCGCGGCATCCCGAAGGCGGACCGGCAAGGCATCGAGATGGCGGCGGAGACCCTGCGCGCCAATCCCGCGGACCAGCGCTCGCAGGACGTGCTCGACGGCAGCCCGGGTGCGCTGACCTCGTTCAACTCGCCCCTGGGCAAGGCGCTGTTCGGCGCCCGGGTGCTGAGCTTCGGCCTGAGCCACTCGGCGGGCACGCGCCTGTACCTCAACCCGATCTTCGACGGCACCGCGCAGCAGTGGACCTGGAACATCACCACGCTCGACGGCACGCGCCAGTGGATCAGCAACGAGGGCAGCCTGCACTACGCCATCGGCAACGCCACCGGCCTGGGCGCCACCGTGGCCGGCCGCTACGCCAACATCCAGAAGGCGAAGCGCGGGCTGGACATCACCGAGCGCGGCGAGACCCCGCCGCCGGCGGGCAGCACGCCCGACCCGACCGCCGTCCCGCTGGGCAAGAACGGCAAGCCGGTGCCGGTGTACAAGGCGACCGACAAGAACGCGTGGTTCGTGCGCGTCCTCAAGGGCCTGGGCAACCCGGACGCGGTCAGGCACGCGGGCGTGGATGCGGACGGCAAGCCGATGGTGAAGCCTTCCTTCGTGCAGCGGCTGCCGCAGTATTCGTCATGGGGCGATTCGAGCGGCACCATCGGCATGACCATCGCCGATGCGCTGCAGGGCGTGATCTACCTCAAGGCCGGGCAGCCCGACCTGGCCGTGCCGCAACTGCTGAAGGTGCTGACCGACGTGGGGATCTTCCGCGGCACGCAGAAGGACTACCTCGACGAGTACGCCTCCAACCGCAAGATGGGCCCGCGGGTCTACCACTCGCGCGTGACCAACTACGTCAACGCACCGCTGGGCGATGCCAAGGTGACGCCCACCAAGGTGTCCGACGGCTGGATCCGCCGCGGCTGGCCGCCGCTGGTGCTGCTGGGCGTGGCGGTGGGTGGCCGCGTGCTGGCGGAAGAGTGGTCGATGCACGAGAAGAACAAGGCGCAGGCCGCGGGCATCACGCCGGGCGTTCGGACGCCGAGCGCACCGGCGCCGAGCCCGACGCCTGCACCGGGTGCAACGCCCACGCCCACGCCGACGGCCTCGACGCCCACACCTGCACCCACGCCGTCGCCGCCATCGAACCCGCCGCAGCAGCAGCCCGATCCGCAACCGCGGCCCGAGTACTGGATCGTCGACGGCCAGGTGCGCGAGCGCTCCAGCTTCAGCCGCATGGCGGAGGCCAAGGGCGAGCGCGACGGCATGGGCTACGACGAGGCGCTGGCGCAGCTGTTCAACCTCAATCCGCAGTACCGGCGCTCGCTGATGGATGGCTACGTGGACCCGGTGCGGCTGGACGATCCGGACACGCTCAACAACGGGACGCGGATCCGGGTGGGCAGCCTGCCGTGACGCCTGGCGGCTCGTAGGCGCGAATCGGCGGCAGCGTGCCGTCGTAGCGCTCGCGTACCACGCGCCGGTGGGCAACTGCACCACGTCCTCGCGCATCCCGGCGCACAGGTGGGCGCTGGCCAGGCAGGCGCCGATCTCGTTGAACAGCCGGACGCGACTTCGGCGCGCACAGCCAGGCCGCCAAGCGCCGCGGCCGCGAGGTCTGCACCCTGCATCCGTCGGCCGCCGCCGCGCGCGGCATCCGGGAGGGCGACATCGAATCGGGTCGGGGCCCGGTCCGCGCGCCAGCCAGCCCCTGCGCACCATTGGCGTGGTGACGCGCACCCGGTGGCGCAGGGCGTCGGGGAAGTTGTCGATCAGCGGATTCGGATCCGGGTCGTGCGGGTCCGCCTTCACCGACAGTGCGTGCCCGTCCCAGGCACGCCACCGGCCATGGTCTCGAAAGAGGCGCTCACACGCTGGAACGGTCCGGTTGCCGGCGGCTGATGGATGCAAGCTCATCAGGAGCGTCGCACCAGCCGCACCACCAGCCCAGCCGCCGCCGATCCTGCCGCGAGCAGGACGACCCCCATCCATCCCCATTGCGCGAACAGCAACGCGCCGAGTGCGGAGCCGGTGGCCATGCCGATGAACATGCCGGTGAAGAGCACCGCGTTGAGGCGGCTGCGCGCGCCGGGCTCGATGCCGTACACGAGGGTCTGGTGCGCGATCAGCGTGCCCTGGAAGCCAAGATCGAAGCCGATCGCGCCGACCACCAGCAGGCCCAGTTGCGCCTGCGTGTCCAGCAGCGGGGCCAGCGCCATTGCGGAGAAGGAGACGAGCACGACGGCCGCGCCGAGGCGCGTGACCAGCTTCGGGCCATGGCGGTCAGCCAGGCGGCCGGCCAGAGGCGCCGCGAGCGCACCGGCCGCACCTGCGAGGCCGAAGGCACCGGCCGCACCGCTGCCCAGGTGGAAGGGCGCGCCATGCAGCAGCACCGCGAGCGTGGACCAGAAGGCGCTGAAGCCGATCGACAGCAGCCCCTGCGAGAGCGTGGCTCGGCGCAGCGCTCCGTGCCGGAGCCAGAGCGTCGCGAGCGACGCGAGCAGCGCGACGTAGCGCAGGTGCGTGGTCGGCCGAAAGCGCGGCAGCCCGCGCCATGCAACGGCGCCGATCAGCGCGATGCCTGCGGCGGCGAGCACGAACATCGCGCGCCAGCCGAACTGCTCGGCGACGAATCCGCTCAGCACGCGTGACAGAAGGATGCCGAGCAGCAGGCCGGTCATGACCGTGCCGACCACCTTGCCGCGATGGGCTTCGGGTGCGAGCGTGGCCGCGGCCGGCACGACGTCCTGTGCCATCGTCGCGGCCAGGCCGATCGCCAGGCTGGCCGCGAGCAGGAGGCCGATGCCGGGCGCCGCGCCGGCCACCAGCAGCGCCGCGCAGAGCACGGCCGCCTTGATCAGGATGATCCGGCGCCGGTCGAAGCGGTCGCCCAGCGGTGCCAGCAGCAGGATGCCGAGCGCGTAGCCCAGTTGCGTGAGCGTGGGCACGAGGCCGACCGCCGCCGGCGAGGCGCCGATGTCGCCGGCCAGCACCCCCAGCATCGGCTGGCTGTAGTAGAGCGATGCGACGCCGAGTCCGGCGCTCGCGGCGAGCAGCAGCACCAGCGAGCCAGGCAGGCGCTCTCGGACTGCCGAGGGCGCCACGGACGAGGCGCATCCAGCATGCGCTGATTGAATGGACGACATAGTATTTACCCTGAGTTCTAACAAGAGGGCGCCAGTGTGCTCTCGGGGAGAGCTCAGTGGTAGTGGCGAGGTGCGCACTACGGCTATACGATCAGCGTATGAAAGAGTCCTCGACCTCGTCGCCCCCGCCATCCGACCGGATCGAGCTGATGAACACCTTCGTCCAGATCGTCGAGGCCGGCAGCCTGTCGGCCGCGGCGACGCAGATGCGCACCACGCAGCCCACGGTCAGCCGCCGGCTGCAGGCGCTCGAGAAGCAGCTCGGCGTGCGGCTGCTGCGGCGCTCCACGCACGCGCTGAAGCTCACCGAGGACGGCGAGCGCTGCTTCTCGCGCGCCAAGGACCTGCTCGCGGACTGGCAGGCCTTCGAGGCCGAGCTGCGCGGCGACGGCGAGCCCGAGGGCACGCTGCGGGTCATGGTGCCGCACGCCTTCGGCCAGGAACTGCTGGTGAAGCCGCTGGCCGACTACGTGCGCCGCTACCCGCGCGTGAGCGTCGACTGGCTACTGAACGACCGGCAGCCCGACTTCATCGGCGATGGCGTGGACTGCGCGATCCACGTGGGGGAGGTCAGCGACCCCGGCGTGGTCGCGATCAAGCTTGCCGAGGTGCCGCGCATCGTGGTGGCCGCGCCGTCGGTGCTGCCCGCAGGCAAGCCGCGGCCGCGCCATGCCTCCGAGCTCGGGAGCCTGCCGTGGCTCGCGCTGCGCACCTACTACCGCACCGAGCTGACGCTGACGCGTACCCGCGACGGCGAGCAGTGCCGCATCCCCATGCGGCCGCGCGTCAGCACCGACAGCCTGTATGCACTCAAGAGCGCGGCCGTCATGGGCCTGGGCGCCTGCGTGGGCTCGACCTGGCTGCTCGGCGAAGAGATCGCCGCGGGCCGGCTCGTCCAGCTCACGTCCGACTGGCAGGCGGCGCCGCTGCCCTGCTACCTGATCTATCCCTACGCGCGCCTGCATCCGCCGAAGCTGCGGCGCTTCGTCGAGACGGTGCGCGGCGGCTGGGGCGACGGCGCGACGGCCTGAAAGCGATCCCTGCGCGAGCTGCCGGCGGACAAGGGATCGGCACGATACCCACGGGCCGCATCCTGGTGCAGACTGCATTTTTGTGAGTCGGACCCAAGAGGATCTTGGGGCCCAGGACGCCAGGTGCATGGCGCAAAGGAGCGAGACATGACGATGACCACCACCACCCCTGCCGCGGCCACCGACCCGAAGTCGTTCAGGAGCTTCGCCGAGTTCTACCCGTACTACCTCGGCGAGCACAGCAACCCGACCTGCCGCCGCCTGCACTTCGTCGGCTCGACGCTTGCCCTGGTCTGCCTGGCGATGCTGGTGGCGACCGGGCGGCCGCAGTACCTGCTGTACGGGCTGCTGTGCGGCTACGGCTTCGCCTGGGTCGGCCACTTCGCGTTCGAGAAGAACCGGCCGGCCAGCTTCAAGCGGCCGCTGTACAGCTTCATGGGCGACTGGGCGATGTACCGCGACATCTGGACCCGGCGCATTCCTTGGTGAACATGGCGCCGGTCACCCGATCGGCGGGCGCGAAGGCGGATCATCCGCTGCTTCATCAGGCTGAGGCTTTTCAGCAGTGAACGCGTCCGAGACCGCCGACGCAACCTTTGCCCAGAGGGCGTCATTCTGCAAAGCGGGGAAGCGCTTCGCCAATTTGCCGGAGCGCACGCCGTCATTCTCGCGGGCCGATCGGACGATCGCGTCGATGTCCGCATCCGGCCCTTCGATCAGCTCCTTCACTGCCGAGCGTGCCTGATCGATGCTGCGGAAGACGAATGCCTGGGCATGCATCTCCTGCTGGATGGTGCGCTGAAGCAGGCCGGCGGTGTATTCGACCTGGCTTGTCAGATCCGGGAACCGCCAGGCTGGCCGGGCATCGGCGTATGCGTCGAACTGAAAGTTCGACAGGACGCCGTCGGGTTGCTCCTGCGGTTCCCTTGTGAACCTGTACCGGTCGGCATATCTGTCCATGAGGGGGCGCGAGAAGGCCTCGAGCGCTGCGTCGTAGCGCGCGCGCTCCACCGAATGTTCGGTGATCAGGGCCGAGATCGGAATGATGAAGGGCGCGTGGATCGCCCCGTCCCGGCGCAAGACGTCGTTGACCAGGAACCGGTGCACACGGCCATTGCCATCGGCCAGCGGATGGATGAAGACGAACCCGAACGAGGCGACCGCTGCGCGCGCGGTCGGCGACGCGCCCGTTGTTCGCTCGATGAAGGTCTTCAGGCCCTCCAGCATGGGCGCCACGTCGGGCCAGTCGGGGGCGACGTAGTGAACGACGTTCTCGAAGTGAACCGCTTGTCCCACGAAGACAGGGGAGCGCCGAAGGCCGAACGAGGCGAGGGTGGTCACGTCGCCCAGGATGTCTTTTTGCAGCGTGGCCAAGGCGTCGGGCGTGAGCGGTGCATCGCCGGCGCCGGTCCTCGTTTCCATCACGGCGGCGAATCGCTGGACGCGCGTCACCTGGTCTTGCTCTCCTTCGATCTGGAAGCTCGAGCGACTCTCCCGAAGGGTCATCCACACGGCGCTTCGTCGAAGGACCTCCGCGCCGAATTCGGCCTCTTCCCGGCCCAGCGCGCCGGCGAGATCGAACTGCAGGGCCTCGCGGACCGCAGGTCCAAGGCGCACGGTGGGGCAGAAGTCCTTCGTTCCCGGCATGTTGTCCCGGACACGCCAGCGACTCACCGTGACGCTGGAGGTCGCGACGAGCTGGTCTTCAGGATGCAGCGCCTCGACGTAGTTCCCCCTGGCCACGCCGTTCTCGATCGGCACCTCGCGTCCAGTGAGCCATTCGTAAAAGAAACCTGCGCGCCGGGCGTATTGGCCTGTCGGCTCCGCGCGCAACCAGTCAGCGAGCTGCTGCGCGTCTATCCGCTCGAAGAGGCGGGCCAGGAGCTCGAGATGCGCCCCCTCGTGCTTGAGCATGAAGGTCAGGTGCGCCTGCAGGGTGGCCGCGGGCCGCATGTGCTCCTGGTGCACCTCGCGCCGGTACGCCGGATGGAGTACGGTCTGTCTGCGCGGGCCTATTTCGCTGCGGACAAAGAGCGGCTGGACCAGCGCCAGGCCGAACGCACGCACCAGCCAGGCGCCGCCGATGGGGTCCATCCCCTCGGCGCGGGCGGTTTGAGGTCCCGAAACTTTCGCTTCCATGCGCCATGCTAGCCATAAAAAGGGTTAGCAGTGCATAAAAACAATTTTTCCGGGCAAGGATTGCATAAAAACCGTTTGGGACACCGTCGTGCCCACGGGCGATGCACTCAGGCCGCCTTCGGCTCCGGCAGCACCGACGTGAGCGCGAAGTCGACGAGGCGCAGCCAGGTCTCCTCGAGGCCCATGATGTTGTGATGGTCCGAGCCGCCGATGGTCTGCACGCTGACCGGCGTGGGCCATGCATCGATCAGCTTGTGCGAGCGCTCGTGCGGGACCACGTCGTCGCGCTCCGCCAGCAGCACCTGCGTCTTCGCCGCGACTTCCTTGCAGTGCGACAGCGAATCGAAGCGGTGCCGCAGCAGCAGCGACAGCGGCACGAGCGGGAAGCGCCGCTTCGCCACCTCGAGCAGCGAGTCGTAGGGCGTGATCAGCTGCAGGCTCGCGAACTCCTGCCGCGCCACGAGCTGGATGGCCACGCCCGTGCCCAGGCTGCGGCCGACCACGTGCAGACGCGCGTGCGGAAACGCGTGGCGCAGATGACGGGTGAGCTGGCCCGCGTCCTGCACCGAGGCGAGCTCGGAAGGGTGTCCCTCCGAGTCGGCCACGCCGCGGTAGTTGATCGCGGCGAAGCCGAAGCCCTCCGGCAGCCAGTGCAGCGCCTGCGCGGTCGCGCGCACATCTTCGCCGCGGCCGGCGAAGTAGATGAACAGGTCCTGCAGCGCCTCCTCGCCATGCGGGTGGTAGACGTAGCCGCGGACCATGCCGCCCGGCACGGTGTGCGAATAGGTGGAGAAGTCCTCGGACAGGTGGACGACGGGCAGTCTGCCGGCCTTGAACAGGATGTGCCCCTGGCGCGTCGCGAGAAGGGCCCAGTAGGCGGCGATGCTTCCGATGGCGGCGGCCGACGCCGAGAGTGCAATGCGGGAGGCTCTGGATGGCAAGAGGTGTGCTCCGAATCAGGCTGTGTAGTGTCGCAGTTTCGCGCCTTCCTCTTCCAAGAGCCCCACAGGGGAGCGCCGCCAGTCAGTTCAGCCGGAACAGCATGAACACCTGCACCAGGCGCACCGACAGCCCGACATAGGCCAGCACCATGGCGAGCCGCAGCAGGGTGGGGTGCCGGCGCCTGGCCAGGCTGCGCAGGCCGTCGTAGAGGTTGAGCAGCAGCAGCAGGACGCCGACGGCCGCGACGGCATAGCCGGCGAAGTGGATGGTCCAGGTGGCCGGCGTGGGCGACTGGAGCGGATGGTGGGTGGCGAACACCCCCGCCGCAATGATGACGGTGCAGGTGATCACGTTGCGGGCGTGGGTGAACACGGTGTCCAGCCCCTCCTCGTCGAAGAGTTCGCGGGTGAGGTTCGATTCGGAAAGTTTCATGGCTGGGCCCTGTGCATGTCGGCTGGATCGGCAGCCGCAAGACTAGGGGCCCGGGCGTGCGAAGTCGTCGTGAAGCGGTCGGACTTCGGTCTTGCTTCGGTCCGGTCGGGACCTGGAAGGCCCAGGCCGGCCGGGCTATTCCACGATGCCGTTGCGCGCCGAAGGCGGCTGCAGCGCATCCAGCGCGGAGAGGCGCCGGTATTCGCCGGGCACCACCGCGTAGGTGCTCAGGAAGGTCTTGTGCAGGTGGCTCTGGTCGCTGAAGCCGGCGGCATGCGCGGCGTAGGTGACCAGCGCGCCGCCGGCGATCAGGTCGCGCGCGTACTCGATGCGGTGGCCCACCAGCAGCTCGTGCGGCGTGAAGCCCCAGGCGCTCTTGAAGCGGCGCTGCAGGTGCACCGGGTGCCATCCCACCGCCTCGGCCAGGCCGTCGAGCGTGAGGCGCTGGTGGAAGCCGGAGGCGATCAGCTCGTAGAGGCGGTTCACGCGGTCGTCGCCGCTGTCCACCACGCCGGCAAGGCCCGCCGGCTCGGCGGCCTGACGCGGCATCCATTGCGCCAGCCGCTCGCGCAGCAGCACGCGGCCGATGACGCCGGCCTCGGCGTTGCCGCGCGCGGCCTCCTGGAGCAGCCGGTGGCATTCGAGGAAGTCCTGCGCGGTGGAGGCTTGCGAGAACACCGCCACCGCCGCATCGCCCTCGGCGGGCGCGGTGACGGCGTCGTCTCCCTCCACGGGGCTCACGCAGCGCGCGACCGCGAAGCTGCAGTACATCGCGTCCTCGCGCCAGGGCGTGCCGCGCGCCTGCACCGAATGCCACACGTGCGGCGCGATGCGCAGCAGCGTGCCGGGCGGCACCACCGTCGTGCCGCGCGGGGTGCGCACGTGCAGCTCGGTGTCGCACACGGACAGCGTGAAGCCCACGTGCCGGTGCGGCCGGATCTCGCGCTGCATGAAGCGGTTGGCCGTGAACTGCAGACCTGCGAGGTCCACGTCGCGCCAATAGCAGGAGTCGAGGAGTTCCATCGAAGCCCAGGTCCAGCGGACCTTAAGAATTTACAAGGCGACGGCGTCGCCCCTTGGTAATTTCGCGGTCATCGATTGCGGCGCAGTCGATTCACCGATTCGAAGGGGCGCAAGCATGCCAGTGCCGATCGATTCTGTGAAGGGCGATCGGCATCTTCGCCATGCACGGCGTGCGTGGGGAATGCGCTCGTGCAAACCAATGTTTTCGAACCGGAGAAGAACCCATGAGATGGAGACAAGGCCGCCTGCGCGACTGGCTGTGCGCGGCGGCGATGGCCCTGTGCGCCTGCACGCTGCCGGCGCAGGAATTGCGCATCGGCCTGAGCAGCAGCCCCAGCACGGTGGACCCGCACTTCTACAACAACGATGCCGTGAGCGCGGTGGTGAGCCATGCCTACGAGACCCTGGTGGCCCTGGACCCCGACACGCGCCTGGTGCCCGCGCTGGCCGCCTCGTGGCGCGCGGTCGACGAGACCACCTGGGAGTTCAAGCTGCGCGACGGCGTGAAGTTCCACGACGGCAGCACCCTCAGCGCGGAGGACGTGCTGTTCTCGCTCGAGCGGCCCGCGGCCATCGCCAACAGCCCGAGCTCCTTCGCCACCTACACGCGCGCCATCACGGGCAGGAAGGCGATCGACCGGCTGACGGTGCGGCTGAGCACCGCCGCGCCGTATCCGCTGCTGCCCAATGACCTGACGCGCATCTTCATCGTCTCGAAGAAGGCGGCCGAGCGCGCGAGCACGGACGACTTCAACCAGGTCAAGGTCGATGCCGGCACCGGCCCCTTCAGGATCGTCAAGTTCACGCCCGGCGCCTCGGTGCAGTTCGCGCGCTTCGACGACTACTGGGGTGCGAAGCCGGCCTGGTCGGCGCTGACGCTGCGCATGCTGCCGGCCGACTCGGCGCGCATGGCGGCGCTGCTGTCGGGCGACGTGCAGCTGGTCGAGAACGTGCAGGCCAACCTGGTCTCGCAGTTCCGGCAGAACAAGGACCTCGCGGTGTTCGACAAGGTGTCCAGCCGCGTGATGTTCCTCTACACCGACCACCGCGACAGCTCGCCTTTCGTCACCGACAAGGAGGGCCGGCCGCTTGCGGCCAACCCGCTGAAGGACGCGCGCGTGCGCCAGGCCATCTCGAAGCTGATCGACCGCAAGGTGCTGGCCGAGCGGGTGATGGACCGGCTGGCCGTGCCCACCGGCAACATCGCGCCGCCCGGCATGTTCGGCCACAACCCGAGGCTGAAGCCGGAGCCGGTCGACGTGCCCGGCGCGCGGCGATTGCTCGCCGAGGCGGGCTACCCGGAAGGCTTCGGGCTCACGCTCTTCGGCCCCAACGACCGCTACATCAACGACGAGCAGGTGGTGCAGGCCATCGGCCAGATGCTCGCGCGCGGCGGCATCGCGACCAAGGTGCAGGTCTCCCCGATGTCGACCTACGTGGGGCGCGCCTCGAAGAAGGAGCTCGGCTTCGGCCTGCTGGGCTGGGGCGTGGGCGGCGGCGAGCCTTCGGGCGCGATGCGCGGCCTGCTGGGCACGCCCGACAAGGACAAGGGCATGGGCGCGACCAACTGGAGCAGCTATGCCAGCCCGCCCTTCGACGCGCTGCTGACCGAGGCGCTGCGCACGGTGGACGACCGCCGGCGCGAGCAGCTGCTGCAGGACGCGGCCGAGCTCGCGCTCGCGAAGGACGCCGCCATCATCCCGCTCTACCACCAGGTCGCGACCTGGGCCGCGCGCAAGGGAATCGCCTTCGTGCCGCGGGTGGACGAGTTCACGCTGGCCCACCAGGTCCGGCCGGATTGAGGGAAGGGCGAGTCACCCATGCTGCAGCAGCTCGACCACCTGCCCACCGGCTTCATGATGGCGTCCGCGCGCGACCTGCATCGCGTGCTGCCTGCGCCCAGCCTCATCCACCTGCCCGGCGACGAGCCGCGGCCGCTGTTCGTCTCGATCCTGCTGCACGGCAATGAGGACGTGGGGCTGCGCGCGCTGCAATCGGTGCTGGCCAGCCGCGGTACGCGCCACCTGCCGCGGGCGCTGTCGATCTTCGTCGGCAACGTGGACGCGGCGCGGGCCGGCGTGCGCCGGCTCGACGGGCAGCCGGACTTCAACCGCATCTGGTCCACCGCGCCGCCTGCCACGCCCCATGAGCACATGGCGGCGGCGGTGGTGGAGATCATGAAGCAGCGCGCGCCCTTCGCCGCGCTGGACCTGCACAACAACTCCGGCCGCAATCCGCTCTACAGCTGCCTGCCCGGCACTGCGCCGCAGCACCAGCGGCTGGCGCGGCTGTTCTCGCCGCTGGCCTTGCTGATCGAGTCGCAGCCCTCGCTGGGCTCGGCCTTCGCGCCGATCTGCCCGAGCATCAGCTGCGAGTGCGGCGAGATCGGCAGCGCCCAGGGCGTGTTCCGCGCGGCGGCGCTGATCGACAAGTGCCTGCGCGCGGCGCCGTCGCTGTTCGAGGACGGGGAGGGTGATGGCGAGGGCGGCCCGCTCGAGATCTACCAGGCCTTCGCGGTGCTGAAGGTGGCGGAGGCGCTCTCGCTGTCCTGCGACGGCACGGAGGCCGACGTCGGCCTGTCGCCGGAGATCGAGTCGCTCAATTTCCGCGACCTGCCTGCGGGCCACCCCATCGCATCGGTGCGGGCCGCACTGCCGGTGGAGCCGCTGCAGGCCTTCGGGCTGGACGGCGCGCGCATCGCGGGCCTGTTCGAGCAGGCCGGCGCGCAGCTGCTTCTTGCGCAGCCGGCCATCGCCGCCATGCTCACGCGCGACCTGCGCGCCATCCGCCAGGACTGCCTGGGCTACCTGATGCGGCGCGTGCCTCATCCCGTCTGCTGAAGGTTCCCATGCTCGCCTTCGTGATCCGGCGCCTCGGGCAAAGCCTGCTCGTGCTCTTCGCCATGTCGCTGCTGGTCTTCGCCAGCGTCTACCTGATCGGCAATCCGGCCGACATCCTGATCAGCATGGATGCGGACCAGGCCGAGCGGGCCCGGCTGGTCCGGTCCATGGGGCTGGACCAGCCGCTGCCGCTGCAGTACCTCCACTTCCTCTGGCGCGCGCTGCACGGCGACCTGGGCCAGTCCTTCGTGCACGGCGTGCCGGCCCTCGCGCTGGTGTTCGAGCGCCTGCCGGCCACGCTGGAGCTGGCCGCGGTCGCGATGGCCATCGCGATGGGTATCGGCCTGCCGCTGGGCCTGTGGGCCGGGCTGCAGCCCGAGTCCTTCGCCGGGCGCGCGATCATGACCGGCTCGATCCTCGGCTTCTCGCTCCCGACCTTCTGGGTGGGCCTGATGCTGATCCTGCTGTTCTCGGTGCAGCTGGGCTGGCTGCCGGCCGGCGGGCGCGGGCCCACGACCGAGGTGCTCGGCGTGCAGCTCTCGCTCTTCAGCGTGGAAGGCTGGAAGCACCTGCTGCTGCCGGCGCTCAATCTGGCGCTGTTCAAGCTCGCGCTGGTCACCCGGCTCACACGGGCCGGCACGCGCGAGGCGCTGACGCAGGACTACGTGAAGTTCGCGCGCGCCAAGGGTCTGTCGCCGGCGCGGGTGGTCGGCGTGCACGTGCTCAAGAACATCCTGGTGCCGATCGTCACGGTGATGGCGCTGGAGTTCGGCGCGCTGGTGGCTTTCGCGGCCGTGACCGAGACCATCTTCGCCTGGCCCGGCGCGGGCAAGCTGATCATCGAATCGATCGGCCTGCTCGACCGGCCGGTGGTGGTGGCCTACCTGCTGGTGGTGGTGGCGATGTTCACGCTGCTCAACCTGCTGGTGGACATCGCCTACTCGGCGCTGGACCCGCGCGTGCGGCTGGGCGACGCGGCGGCGGCCTGAGGCGCTTTCCCTTTCACCCCTTTCACTAGGACATCCCAATGAGTACGCAATTCGCCACGCTGGGCGAGGCGGCCGAGCGGCCCGCCCCGGCGAACGGAAAGGCCGCGGCTGAGGCCGCCGAATCGCCGTTTCGACTGTTCCTGCGGCAGTACGCCGAGTCGCGCCTTGCCCTGGCCGGTGCGCTGGTGCTGCTCCTGTTGGCATTGGGCGCGCTGTTCGCGCCGCTGATCGCGCCGCAGAACCCCTACGACCTGGCGCAGCTCGACATCCTGGATGCGCGGCTGCCGCCGGGCGCGCACGGTGACGCCGGCCGCCTCTATCTGCTGGGCACGGACGAGCAGGGCCGCGACATGCTCTCGGCCATGCTCTACGGCCTGCGCATCTCGCTGGCCGTCGGCATCGCCGCCACGCTGGCCGCGCTCTCGCTGGGCAGCACGCTGGGCCTGCTGGCCGCCTATGCGGGCGGGCGCCTCGACGCCTTCCTGATGCGGGTGGTGGACATCCAATTGTCCTTCCCGGCCATCCTGCTGGCCCTGGTGCTGATCACGGTTCTCAAGCCCGGCGTGGGCAACGTGGCGCTGGCACTGGTGGCGGTGCAGTGGGCCTACTACGCGCGCACCGTGCGCGCCGCGGCGCTGGTCGAGCGCCGCCGGGAATACGTCGAGGCCGCGCAGGGCCTGGGCCTGTCGGGCGCGCGCGTGGTATTTCGCCACCTGCTGCCGAACTGCCTGCCGCCGGTGATCGTGGTGGCGGCGCTGCAGGTGGCCAATGCGATCTCGCTGGAGGCGACGCTGTCTTTCCTCGGCATCGGCGTGCCGATCACCGAGCCCTCGCTGGGCCTCCTGATCGCCAACGGCCAGCCCTCGCTGCTCGCAGGCCAGCACTGGATGTCGGTGTACCCGGGCGTGCTGCTGCTGCTCACCATCCTGGCCATCAACCTGGTGGCCGACCAGCTGCGGGACGTGCTGAACCCGCGGCTTGCCAAAGGATGAGCGCGATGACGGCACCCACGTTGATCGTCGAAGGCCTGGAGACCTGCTTCTTCACCCGCGCCGGCGTCGTCAAGCCGGTGGACGGGGTCTCGTTCAGGGTGGAGCGCGGGCAGGTCCTCGGGCTGGTGGGCGAGTCCGGATCCGGCAAGTCGATGACGGGCTACTCGATCCTGGGCCTGCTCGATCCGCCGGGCCGCGTCACCGCGGGCAAGGTGCTGCTCACGCAGCGCGACGGCCAGGTGCTCGACCTGCTGCAGCTGTCGCCGCGCGCGCTGCGCGAGGTGCGCGGCAACCGCGTCGCGATGATCTTCCAGGACCCGATGATGACGCTCAACCCGGTGCTGCGCATCGATACGCAGATGATCGAGGCGGTGCGCGCCCATCACCGGGTCAGCGCGAAGGCGGCGCGCGAGCGCGCGGCTTCGGCGCTGGCGCGCGTGGGCATCGCCTCGCCGCGGGAGCGGCTCGCGGCCTATCCGCACCAGTTCTCGGGCGGCATGCGGCAACGGGTGGCGATCGCGATCGCGCTGCTGAACGAGCCCGACCTGATCGTCGCGGACGAACCGACCACGGCGCTGGACGTGACCATCCAGGGCCAGATCCTGGCCGAGATGCAGGCCCTGTGCCGCGAGTCCGGCACGGCGCTGATCTGGATCACGCACGACCTGTCGGTGGTGGCGGGCCTGGCCGACACGGTGGCGGTGATGTATGCCGGGCGCATCGTCGAGCAGGGTGGCGTGGCGCAGGTGCTGGAGCGCCCGGGCCATCCGTACACGCGCGGGCTGATCGCCAGCGCGCCCTCGCGCAACCCGCGCGGGCGGCCGCTGGCGCAGATTCCGGGCATGACGCCGTCGCTGCTCGCATTGCCGCCGGGCTGCGCCTTCCAGGCCCGCTGCGCGCGCGCCGATGCGCAGTGCCGCGCGGCGCCGCCACCGCTGACGCGCCTGCCCGAGCGGCAGCTGCGCTGCTTCCATCCCCATGCCCTCCCTGCCGCGACGGCGGCCTGATCCAATGCAGACCTCGACCCCTTTGCTGGAGCTGCGCGAAGGCTCCAAGCGCTTCGTCAAGAAACCCGATGCCGCGGCGCGTCTGGCCCACCTGCTGGGGGCACCCCTGGGTACGCAGACCGTGCACGCGGTCGATCGCGTGTCGCTCGCGGTGAACCGCGGCGAGGTGGTGGGCCTGGTGGGCGAATCGGGCTGTGGCAAGTCCACGCTGGGCCGCATGGCGGCTGGCCTGCACGGGCTCAGCGAAGGCGAGCGCTGGTGGCAGGGCGAGAACACCGCCGCGCTGCAGGCCCGGCTGCCGGCCGCCGCCTACCGCCGCCACATGCTCGGCATCCAGATGGTGTTCCAGGACCCCTATGCCAGCCTCAACCCGCGCCTGCGGGTACAGCAGATCGTGGGCGAGGCGCCGGTGGCCCACGGCATGGCCAGGGCCTCCGAGCAGCAGGAGCTGGTGGCCGGCCTGCTGCGGCGGGTGGGGCTGGACCCGCAGCTGATGCGGCGCTTTCCGCACCAGTTCTCGGGCGGGCAGCGCGCGCGCATCGGCATTGCCCGCGCGCTCGCCGTGCGGCCGCACCTGCTGATCTGCGACGAGGCGGTGGCAGCACTCGACGTGTCGATCCAGGCGCAGGTGATCAACCTCTTCATGCAGCTGCGCGAGGAACTGGCGCTGACCTACCTCTTCATCAGCCACGACCTCGGCGTGGTGCGGCACATCAGCGACCGCGTGCTGGTGATGTACCTCGGCCGGGTGGTGGAGTCGGCGCCCGCCGAGGACATCTTCGGCGAGCCGCTGCACCCCTACACCCAGGGCCTGCTGGCGGAGGCGCCGCGGCCGGAAGTGCGCAGGAAGCGTTTCGTGGCGATCCGCGGGGAGATCCCTTCGCCGATGAACCCGCCGCGCGGCTGCCACTTTCATCCGCGTTGCGACCGGGCGCTGCCGCGCTGCGCGCAGGAGGCGCCGGCGCTGGCGCCGGTGGCGGCCGGGCGCTGGGTGGCCTGCCACCGCGTGGACGCCCGGGGCGATTGACGCGGCGGTGTCCTACAAGACCGCGGACGCCGAGTTAAGAATTTACAAGGCGCGCCGCGGGGGCTTTGCTACCTTGGCGAGCGAGCCGCAGCCCTGCGAGTGGCCATCGACCGATGCGCGCGGCGCATCGATGGGGCTCGTCAATTTCAATGGACGCCCGGAAGGGGCCGAACGAAGATGAATGTGAGCCGACCATGATGCTGTCTTCCCTCCTGCAGCGCGCGGCTGCCGCGTCTTTGCCGAGCGCACCGGCGCCGCAGGCCGCGGTGGAAGCCGGCGGGGTGACCGGCGGCCCGCCGCCGCAGCTCTATGCCGAGGAGCAGCTGTGCCGCCCCGAGATCGTGGGGCGCCACGCGGAGCTGCCGGGCATCGTGCGCGACCTGGTGGAGGCCGGCAGCGCCGATGCGCGCGTGCGCCTGGTGCGCGGCATGCTGCACGCGATCGGCTTCGAGTGGCTGGGCTATGGCGCGGTCAGCTACGTGCGGGGCCAGTCATGGCCGCTCAGCTTCTTCACCAGCTATGCCAACCCGCAATGGGCGCGGCGCTACTTCGCGCAGCGCCACTACGAGGTGGATGCACGGCACCACGAGGCGCCGGCCTCCAGCCTCCCTCTGCTGTGGGACACCGACCAGATGGAGGCCGCGCTCACCGGCCCCGACCCGCACGCGCGGCGCCGCCGCTTCGTGGAGGACCTGCGCGCCAGCGGCATCCGCAGCGGCCTGTTCTTCCGGCTGGCCTCGCCGACGCACGTGAACGAGCACACGTTGATCAGCCTGACCTCCAGCGCGCCCAGCCGCGGCTGGATCACCGAGGGCGTGGTCGGCCAGTCGCTGGTGCTGGGCCTGAGCGTGCACGAGTACCTCTCGCGCCATGCGCGGGTGCCGGCCGCGCCGCCGGCGGCGCGCGCGGAGATGTCGGGCATGTCGCCCACGCAGCAGTACATCCTCGAGCACCTGCTGCAGGGACGCAGCGACAAGGAGATCGCCTACCGGCTGCAGCTGTCCTCGCACACGGTGGACTACCACATGCGCCAGCTGCGGCGCCGCTTCGCGGTGCGCAACCGGGTGCAGCTGGTGAATGCGGCGACGCAGTCGCAGCTGGGCGAGAGCAACTTCGGGAGCATCAGCCAGCTGTCGGCGCTGTAGGCCCTGCGAGCCCTTCGGGCCGGAAGGGCTCAGCGGCAGATGGTGGTGGTGCCCACCGGCCGGCAGGTCTTGCCGTCGATGCCCTGGTAGCGGTCCAACTGGCCGGCGCGGTTGTAGTGGTTGCCCTGCGAGTCCTGGCAGCCGGCGCCGTCGCACGAGCGGATGCGCGGGCGCATGTCGCGCGGCCGTGCAGGCGCCGGGTACACGCCGGGGTAGGGGTAGCCGTAGTCCATCACACCGGCATCGTCGCGGCCTGCAATGGTGCTGTTGCCGCTGCCACCGCTGTTGCCGCGTCCGTCGATGATGATCGGACCCGAGGACGTCGGCGGCGGCGGCACGGGTGCGGCCGCCGCTTCGCGCCGCTGCTGCGCGCCGGCGCGGGCGGCCGCTTCGGCTTCCTGCGCCTGCCGCTGCCGGTCGGACTCGCTGATTGCCACCGGCTCCTGGAGCTGGACACGGCCCACCTGCTTCGTGCCGGCAGCGCAGCGGCCGTCGGTGTAGCTCACATTGCCCGCGGCGTCGGCGCAGCGGATCACCTCGGCGGCGGCCGGCAGGGGCGCGAACAGGGCGGCGACGGCGAAAGCGAGGAGGAGGCGCATGGCCTCCTCATTGTGCTCCCGCCAGCCGCCTGCGTCGAACGTTCAGGCGCGCGCCGAGGCGCATTCCAGCGGCGGCTCGCGGCGGTCCAGCACGCGGCTCCACAGCGCGATGCCCAGGCCGGCCAGCGTCAACAGCGCGGCCACCCAGCCCAGCGCGCCGAGGCCGGGCCCGTGGTCGATCACCGCGCCGCCGGCCCAGGCGCCGAGCGCGTTGCCGAGGTTGAAGGCCGCGATGTTGAGGCTGGAGGCCAGGTTCTGCCCGGCGCCGGCCGCCTTCTCCAGCACACGCAGCTGCAGCGGGGCGACGGTGGCGAAGGCCGCCAGCCCCAGCAGGGCGACGAAGAGGCCGGCCGTCCAGCCCGTCTGCAGGGCGGGCTGCATCAGCGCCAGCACCACGGCCAGCGCCGCCAGCGTGCCCAGTACCGCCGGCATCAGCGCCCGGTCGGCCAGCCGGCCGCCGAGGATGTTGCCGACCGCCAGGCCGCCGCCGAAGAGCAGCAGCAGCGGCGACACCGCCGCCTCCGGCAGCCCGGTGATGCGGGTCAGCAGCGGCTGGATGTAGGTGAAGACGGCGAACACGCCGGCAAAGCCCAGCACCGTCATGGCCAGGCCGAGCAGCACCTGCGGCCGGGCCAGCACCGCCAGTTCCTCGGCAAGGGCCGCGGGCCGTTGCTCGGCCCGATCGCGCGGCACGAAGACCGCCAGCACGGCCAGGGCGAATAGGCCGATCGCCGCCACCGCCCAGAAGGTCGAGCGCCAGCCGAAATGCAGGCCCAGCCAGGCACCGGCCGGCACGCCGAGCATGGTGGCGGCGGTCAGGCCGGTGAACATGATGGCGATGGCCGAGGCGCGCTTCTCCGGCGCGACCACCCCGGTGGCCACCACCGAGCCGACGCCGAAGAAGGTGCCGTGCGCGAGCGAGGTGATCACCCGCGCGGCCATCAGCATCTCGTAGCTCGGCGCCAGGGCGCAGGCGACGTTGCCGAGCGTGAAGATCGCCATCAGCGCCAGCAGCACGGTCTTGCGCGAGGCGCGCCGGGTGGCGATGGTGAGCAGCGGCGCGCCGACGGCGACCCCGAGGGCGTAGCCCGAGATCAGCAGCCCGGCGGCCGCGATGGAGACATGAAGATCCGCCGAGACCTGCAGCAGCAGGCCCATGATGACGAATTCGGTGGTGCCGATGCCGAAGGCGCCGGCGGTGAGGGCGAGGAGTGCGATGGGCATGATGTCCGGTACTGTGCGGACATCGGGGTGCTTCGACTAGATCGTTGCAAAGAAAAGCATTGGTGAGTTCAAGTCACTGATCGTCGGTCAGCGCGGCCATTCTCTGCATAATCAATGCGCTCATCCGGGAGCAAATTGATGCCTCATCGATCCACCAAACCTCAAAAGCGAAGAACCCCGGTCGAACCCTTGCCTGTTGGGCAAGATGGGCGCTCAGACGCGCTGGCTTGCAACAGCAAGGCAGGACCCGTTTCGTTGGAACTGGTCACACGTGTGCACTCGAGGAACGGCTTCTTGAGACAACGCGGTACGGGTGGAGGCGGAGCTATGTGCTGACATGCCCCGCATCGAGATCAACCGTTCCGGCGAGATGGAAGCCTTCGTCCAGGTGGTCGACCGCGGCAGCTTCTCGGCCGGCGCGCGCGCGCTGGGCATGACGCCTTCGGCCATCAGCAAGCTGGTCGCGCGGCTGGAGGCGCGGCTGGCGACGCAGCTGGTGCACCGCTCCACCCGCAAGCTGCAGCTCACGCCCGAGGGCCAGAACTTCTACGAGCGCAGCGTGCGCGTGCTGGCCGACATGGACGAGGCCGAGCGCTGCGCCGCGGCCGGCGCCGCGCCGCGCGGGCGGGTGCGGCTCAACGCCAGCTGCTCCTTCGGCCATCACGTGCTGCTGCCGCTGCTGCCGCGCTTCCTCGAACTGCATCCGCAGGTGACGCTGGACGTCGTTCTGACCGATCGCGTGGTCGACCTCATGGACGAGCGCACCGACGTCGCGATCCGATGGGGTCCGCTGCCGGCCTCCGACCTGGTGGCGCGCCACCTGTTGGACACGGAACAGGCCATCGTCGCCTCACCGGCCTACCTCGACCGCTACGGCACGCCGCGTACGCCGCAGGAGCTGGAGGCGCACAACCGCATCGGCTTCACCTACCGGCACCATGTGCCCGACTGGTCGCTGCGCGTGGATGGGCGCCTGGTCGAGCTGCCCGCGGCCGGTTCGGTGCGGGCCGGCGACGGCGAGACGCTGCGCCGCATGGTGCTGGAAGGCATCGGCCTGGGGCGGCTGTCGCTCTATCACATCCAGGCCGACATCGATGCCGGCCGGCTGGTGCCGGTGATGGAAGAGTTCAACCCGCACGACAGGGTGCCCATCCATGCGGTCTACCTCGGCAAGGCCGGGCGCCTGCCGGCGCGGGTGCGGGCGCTGCTCGATTTCCTGACCTCGGAGCTCACCGATCGACTCGCGGACAATAGGCCCCGTTCATGAAGGAAGTCCCCGAAGCCATCGTCTGCGAAGGCTGCGACGCGGTCTACCACCGCCGGCGGCTGCGCCGGCGCGAGGTCTCGCACTGCAGCCGCTGCGGCACCGAACTCGACCGCCATGCCGGCGACCAGGCCGCGCGCGTGCTGCCGCTCACCGTCGCCAGCCTGATCCTGTTCGCCATCGCCAACCTGTTTCCCATCGTCGAGATCGAGCTGCAGGGCCTGAGCAGCGAGACCACGCTGGCCGGCGCGGTGCTGGTGCTCGCCGGCGAGGGCATGTCGCCGGTGGCGCTGCTGGTGCTGGCCACGACCATCCTGTTTCCGCTGGTGCAGCTGTGCATCCTGCTCTACCTGCTGGTGCCGATGGCGCGGGAGCCCCGCCCGGCCGCCCGAAGGGGCTCGCCCCCTCCTTCAGGAGGGGGTGCGCGAAGTACACGAAGTGACGAGCCTGGGGGCGGCTTCACGGTTTCACGGCCGGCCGGCTTCGACGTCCTCGTGCAGCTGCTGCAGATGCTGCAGCCATGGGGAATGATCGAAGTCTTCCTGCTGGGCGTGCTGGTCGCCATCGTCAAGCTCTCCAGCCTGGCGCAGGTGATCGCCGGGCCGGCGCTGTGGGCCTTCGTGGCCCTGACGGTGCTGCTGACCGCGGTGCTGGCCTTCAACCCGCGCACCTTCTGGGAAATGGCTTTCGAGCCGCGGCCGGGGCAGAGGGGATGACGGAGCCCTTGCGCACGGCCGCCGAGCTTGGCCTTCGGGCGTGCCCGCATTGCGGCGCCGTCTGGCAGGGCGCTGCCGAGGGCGAGCCCTGCGCGCGCTGCGGCACCCGGCTGCACCGCCGCAAGCCGCACAGCCTGCAGCGCACCTGGGCCTACCTCATCGCGGCCTGCATCCTGTACGTGCCGGCCAACCTGCTGCCGGTGATGATCACCAAGAGCCTGCTCGGGTCGCAGGACGACACCATCCTCAGCGGCGTGATCTTCTTCTGGGTCTCGGGCTCCTACGGGCTGGCGGCGATCATCTTCATCGCCAGCTTCCTGGTGCCGCTGTTCAAGCTCACGGCACTGGTGCTGCTGGCCGTGATGGCGCAGCGGCACAGCGACTGGCGGCAGCTCGAGCGCGCGAAGCTCTACCACATGCTCGAGATCATCGGCCGCTGGTCCATGCTCGACGTGTTCGTGGTCTCGCTGCTGGCCGGGCTGGTGCGCATCCAGGGCTTCGCCGAGATCACCGCCGGGGTCGGCATCGCGGCCTTCGGCGCGGTGGTGGTGCTGACCATGCTGGCCTCGCTGAGCTTCGACCCCCGCCTGACCTGGGACAGCCGCGACGTAATGGAAGACGAGGAGCCCGACCCCCGCATGCCGAGCAAGGAACGTACTGCATGAGTGACCAAGAGCAAGACAAGCGCCCGCTGGCCGATCCGAGGGTCGTGAGGCGCCGCAACTGGCTGCCCTCGCTGATCTGGCTGATCCCCATCGTCGCGGCGCTGGTCGGCATCGCGCTGGTGGCGCGCATCCTGGTCGAGCGCGGGCCCGAGGTGGTGCTGACCTTCAAGTCCGCCGAGGGTCTGGAGGCCGGCAAGACCGCCGTCAAGTACAAGGACGTGCAGATCGGCACCGTGCAGACCATCCGCCTGGCCAACGACCGTTCGCACGTGCGCGTGCTGGTGCAGCTCAAGAAGGAGGCCAAGAGCTTCACCGCGCAGGACACCCGCTTCTGGGTGGTGCGCCCGCGGCTGGACACCTCGGGCATCTCGGGCCTGGGCACCTTGCTCTCGGGCGCCTACATCGGCGCCGACGCCGGCAGCTCGGAGGAGTCGGCGGGGGAGTTCACAGGCCTGGAGGTGCCGCCCATCGTCACGCGCGACGCCTCGGGCCGCCAGTTCCTGCTGCGTGCGCGCGACGTCGGTTCGCTGGACATCGGCTCGCCGGTCTACTTCCGGCGCATCAAGGTGGGCCAGGTCGCGGCCTACGAGCTCGACGGCGACGGGCGCGGCGTCACGCTGCGCGTGTTCGTCAACGCACCCTACGAGAAGTTCGTCGGGGCCAACACGCGTTTCTGGCACGCCAGCGGCCTGGACGTGCAGCTCAGCGCCAACGGCGTGAAGCTGCGCACCCAGTCGCTGGCCACCATCGTGCTCGGCGGCATCGCCTTCCAGGCGCCCGAGGACGTGATGGGCCCGGCGGCGCAGGAGAACACCGTGTTCGCGCTGGCCGATGACGAGGCCACCGCCATGAAGGAGCCGGACGGCCCCGCCCAGACCCTGCTGCTGTACTTCAGCCAGTCGCTGCGCGGGCTCTCGCCCGGCGCGGTGGTGGACTTCCGCGGCGTGGAGCTGGGTGAGGTCAAGTCCATCGGCGTCGAGTTCGACAGCCAGGCGCGCGAGTTCCGCATGCCGGTGCTGATCCAGGTGTACCCCGACCGCCTGCGCCGCAACCTCGGCGACCAGCGCGAGTCGCGCTACACCCAGCTGGAACGCCTGAAGTTCCTGGTCGAGAAGGGCCTGCGCGCCCAGCTGCGCACCGGCAACCTGCTGACCGGCCAGAACTACGTGGCGCTGGACTTCTTCCCCAAGGCGGCGCCGGTGAAGATCGACATCGGCCAGAACCCGATCGAGCTGCCCACCGTGCCCAACAGCCTGGACGAGATCCAGGCCCAGGTGGGCGAGATCGCGCGCAAGCTCAACAAGGTGCCCTTCGACGAGATCGGCCGCGACCTGCGCAAGACCCTGGCGACGCTGGACAAGACGCTGGGCAGCGCCGAGCAGCTGGCCGCCAGCCTGAAGAACGACGTGAGCCCCGAGATGGCCGCCGCCATGAAGGACGTGCGCAAGACCCTCAGCAGCGCGGAGAAGACGCTGGCCGACGACTCGCCCCTGCAGCAGGACATGCGCCAGACCCTGCAGGAAGTGACGCGCGCGGCGAACTCGCTGCGCATCCTGACCGATTACCTCGAGCGGCATCCCGAATCGCTGATCCGCGGCAAACCGGAGGACAAGAAGAAATGAGCAAGCACCCGTCGCGGGCCGCCGCTCTCGCGGCTCTCCTGATGCTGGCCGGCTGCGCCACGAGCAGCGCGCCGCGGTACTACAGCCTGGCCGAGGCGGAGCCGGCACCGCGGGCCGCTGCCGCCGGTGCCGCCGCTGCCGCCGGTGCTGCCGGTGCTGCCGTTGGGTTCATCGAGCTGGCGCCGGTGGCGATGCCCGAGCGCCTGGCGCGCCCGCAGCTGGTGGTGCGGCAGAAGGGCGCCGACGGGCCGCAGGTCGACATCCTCGAGCAGCACCGCTGGGCCTCTTCCTTCGACAACGAGCTGCGCGACGCACTGGCCAGCGGGATCGCGCAGCGCCTCGGCGCCGTCGATGCGACCAAGAGCGGGCGCCCGCGCGGCCAGCCGGTGCTGCGCATCGCGGTGCAGTTGCAGCAGCTCGACGCGATCGAGGGCAGCCGGGTCGACGCCGGCTTCAGCTGGACCCTGCGCCGCACGGAGGAGGGCGCGCCGCTCGGCTGCCAGTTCTTCGTGACCGAGCCGGTGCCGGGCGGCATCGAGGCGCTGGCGCTGGGCACCCGGCGCGCCACCGCGCGGCTGGCCGATGCCATCGCGCGCAGCGCCCGCGCGCAGCAGGCCAACGCGGCCAACCCCTGCGGCGAGTGAGACGATGAGCGCCGAGGGCTTCGCGCTGTTCGACACCGCGATCGGGCCCTGCGGCATCGCCTGGGGTGCGCGCGGCATCGTCGGCGTGCAGTTGCCCGAGGACGGGGAGGGCGCCACCCGCGCGCGCATGCGGCGGCGCTTTCCGCAGGTGCCGGAGTCCGCGCCGCCCGCCGGTGTGCAGGCCGCCTGCGAGAGCATCCGTGCACTGCTCGACGGCGAGCCGCGCGACCTGGCCGAAATCGCGCTCGACTACGAAGGCGTCTCGGACTTCCACCGGCGCGTCTACGAGGTCGCGCGCCGCATCGTCCCCGGCCGCACCCGCACCTACGGCGAGATCGCGGCCGAGCTGGGCGACAAGGGCCTCTCGCGCGCCGTCGGCCAGGCGCTCGGCCACAACCCCTTCGCGCCGGTGGTGCCCTGCCACCGCGTGCTGGCCGCGGGCGGCAAGCCCGGCGGCTTCTCGGCCCATGGCGGCGCGGTGTCGAAGCTCAAGATGCTGATGATCGAAGGCGCGCGGCCGCCCGAGGGTGACACCGAGCCGCTCTTCTGACGAACTTCGGCACAACCGCCGGATGGGGCAGGCCCTAGCACAGCGGGACGCGCTCCGCTCGCAGTCGCCCTTTGCCACCTTGGTCACAATCGGGCGATGATTTCCTCGCGCTTCCTCAGGATCGCGCTGGTGCTGGGCCTGCTGTCCGCCATCGGCCCTTTCGCGATCGACATGTACCTGCCCGCGCTGCCCGAGATCGGCAGCAGCCTGGGCGCGGGCATCGGCCCGGTGCAGATGAGCCTGACGGCCTTCTTCATTTCACTGGGCGTGGGCCAGCTGCTGTACGGCCCGGTGTCGGACATGGTCGGCCGCAAGCCGCCGCTGTACTTCGGGCTCGGCTTGTTCGCACTGGCCAGCATCGGCTGCGCGCTGGCCACCGACATCCAGACCTTGATCGCGCTGCGCTTCGTGCAGGGCCTGGGCGCCGCCGCCGGCATGGCGATCCCGCGCGCGGTGGTGCGCGACCTGCACACCGGCAACGACGCGGCCCGGCTGATGTCGCTGCTGATGCTGGTGTTCAGCGTCTCGCCCATCCTGGCGCCGCTGGCCGGCAGCGCGGTGATCGCGCTGGCCGGCTGGCGCGGCGTGTTCTGGGCCGTGACCCTGGCCGCAGCGGCCGGTCTGGCGCTGATGGCCGCCACGCTGCGCGAGACCCGGCCGGCCGAGGAGCGCGTGGAGAGCAGCCTGGGCAGCGCGCTGGCCGCCTACTGGCTGCTGCTGCGCGACGGACATTTCCTGGGCCTGGTCTTCATTGGCGCCTTCGCGATGGCGGGCTTCTTCACCTACCTCGCGAACTCCTCCTTCGTGATGATCGACCACTACGGCCTCTCGCCCACGCTCTACAGCCTGGCCTTCGGCATCAACGCCGCCGCCTTCTTCGGCGCCGCCCAGCTCAACGGCGTGTTGTGCGAGCGCTTCGGCATCGTGCGCGTGGTCAAGGCCAGCGTCAGCGCCTGCGGCGTGGTGATGCTCGCGATGTTCCTCTACTACCTCGCGGGCGGCGACCGGCTGGCGGTGCTGATCGCGCTGTACTTCATCGCCAGCGCCTTCATGGGCTTCGTCATTCCCACCACCGCCGTGCTGGCGCTGGAGGAACACGGTGCCATCGCCGGCACCGCCTCGGCGCTGATGGGCACGCTGCAGATGCTGACCGGTGCGGTGGCGATGTCGGTGGTCGGGCTGTTCACCGACGGCCGCCCGCTGCCCATGGTCAGCGGCATGGCCGCCGGGGCGCTGATCGCGCTGGTGCTGTGCTGGTTCACGCTGGGCGGGCGCCGGCCGCAGGCTTATGCGGCACGCTGAGCCGATGCAGCACGGCGAGGCGCCGGTCGCGGACGGGCTGCCGTCGCCGCAGCGCGGCTGGGCCATGCTGGTCATCATCCTCGGCATCACGGTCGCGGTGCTCGACGGCACCATCGTCAACCTGGCGCTGCCGGGCATCGCACGCGAGCTGAAGGCCGATCCGGCGCATGCGATCTGGGTGGTCAACGCCTACCAGATCGCGACGCTGGTGATGCTGCTGCCCCTGGCCTCGCTCGGTGACCTGGTCGGCTACCGGCGCGTGTACCTGGTCGGCATGGGGTTGTTCGCGCTGGCCTCGCTCGGCGCGATGCTGGCCGACTCGCTGGCCACGCTGATCGCCGCCCGAGCGCTGCAGGGCCTGGGCGCGGCCGGGCTGATGAGCGTCAACACGGCACTGGTGCGGCTGGTCTATCCGCGCGACCAGCTGGGGCGCGGCATGGCGATCAACTCGATGGTGGTCGCCAGTGCCTCGGTCACAGGGCCCTCCGTGGCGGCGGCCATTCTTTCGGTGGCCTCCTGGCCCTGGCTGTTCGCGCTCAACCTGCCGCTGGGCGTGCTGGTGCTGGTGTTGGGCGCCCGCGCGTTGCCGGCCCCGCGCGCCGCCGCGGCTGCGGCCGAGGGCGCGCGCTTCTCATGGATCGACGTCCTGCTCAACGTGCTGATGTTCGCGCTGGTCTTCGTCGGCGCCGATCGCCTCGGCGTGCGCGACGGGACGGGGCAGGGCGCCCAGTCCGGTGCCTGGGTGCTGCTGGCGGCCGGGCTGGCGGTGGGCTTCTTCTACCTGCGGCGCCAGCGCGCGCTGACCCTGCCGCTGTTCCCGGTGGACCTGCTGCGCATCCCGGTGTTCGCGCTGTCCATGGGCACCTCGGTGGGTGCCTTCTGCGCGCAGATGCTGTCCTTCATCGCGCTGCCCTTCCTGCTGCTCGACATCTACGGCCGCACGCACGTGCAGGCCGGCCTGCTGATCACCGCCTGGCCGCTGGCCATCGTGGTGATGGCGCCGATCGCCGGCCGCCTGATCGGCCGCTACCCTGATGGCTGGCTCGGCGGCATCGGCCTGAGCCTGCTGGCGCTGGGCCTGGTGCTGCTGGCGACGCTGCCGGCGCAGCCGACCAATGCCGACATCGTCTGGCGCATGGCCCTGTGCGGCCTGGGCTTCGGCCTGTTCCAGTCGCCCAACAACCACACCATCGTGACCTCGCCGCCGCCGCACCGCAGCGGCGCCGCCAGCGGCATGCTGGGCACGGCGCGTCTCACGGGCCAGACGCTGGGCGCGGTGCTGCTGGCCGGCATCTTCAGCACCTGGGCGCCGCACGAGGGCCGCGGTCCCTTCATCGCGCTGGGCCTGGCCGCCGCCTGCGCGGCAGTGGCGGCGGTGTGCAGTACGCTGCGGGTGCGGCAGGCCAGCGGGCGTCTGGCCTAGGGGCGGATCGAGTCCGGCTATGCGCGACGGCTTGCCGCAAGTTCGGCCCGTCGCTCCAGTTGCCTTTGACGCTCTGCTATGGCGAGCGCACGGGCTGCATCGCCATGGCGCGAGACGCTGAAGGTCTTGCTCAAGACTTGGCCAGCTCCAATCTGAGTCTTGGCCTTCGACGGCCGCGACCTGCACGCCCTGCAGGTGGACCACGCCTGCGCCCTGCAGCAGGACGCCGCCTTCGCTGCTGGTGATGGTGCTGGGCGCGGCCGTGTCGGTCCTGACGTCGATGCCACTGCCCGAGGCCCTGTTCTGCATGAACACCGGATCGAAGATCGCACTGGAGCGCTTTCGGTCGAAGTCGGCGCTGGCGAGATTGCACGAGATCAATCTCTAATTTCCTTGCCCCAGAGAAACTGGCCAGCGTGATAGTCCAACTCGAAGTAGTACTGGCCAGCATGCTCGACCCATGCCTCGACACCGAATCGGCCTTCCTTGCCGTCGGCAGGGTTGATGTAGGGACTGCTGATGCGGGCAAAGGAGGTCGGCGGCTTGGCCGATTCAGGGTTTCGCGGCCTCGTGAGTTGCCAGGGCACGGTAAGGCGCGTTCGCTCGTTGCCGTAAACATCGAGTAGCAAGCAGTTGTCAGGCTTCCAATCGCTCTCGAAGCAGATAAATCCACTTGCGTCGGGGAGTTCGCGCAAGGAGATGTGATTGGTGTTGTCTACTCTTTCGTACTCGACACCGTCGACTATCCACGTGTAGCGGACCACCGGCCCAAAAAAATCATTGCTTGGATCGGACGGATCTCTCCATCTGCTGAGATCGCGCATCAACACAGATTGTTTGCGCTCGTTGTGAAGTGTGAAGACTTCTGCTTTGCTCATTGCAGTGCTCTCCCGCTCCCCACAACATACCGGAACACACCCGTCCGATCGTCTCTTGGCACAAAGAAATGCAGCTGATTGCCCCCGCCCGATGCTGTTCCTTGTGCGCCGACTGTGCCTACTTGTGCATTGATTGCTCGCGTCACTTGAACATCCACCACATAGAGGGGGCCGGACTTGGCAGTCAGATCAGAAGTGATAGCGAGCTGATTCCTGGCATAGGCTGCATTCGGCACGTCATCGAATGTTGCCCAGCCGCCAAAAGCTCGATTGAGTTGCCCAACCTGCATGTCGTTGAAGGCGGCCTCAGTAACCACCATCCTCACAGTCGTCCCCGGTTTCATCGTCACCTCCGCCACCGAGGAGCCAGACGTCCACGCCGGGCTCCACCCATCGGCAGCCTTCATCATGGCATTGATCTCATCCGCACTCTTGAAGCCCCGGATCACGCCCGCATCCAGCTTCATGAACTGAAGCGCTGCGCCTTCCAGCACCCGGGTGCCGAGGCTCACGGCCGCATTCGCCAATGCCACGCCGCCCTTGGCCGCGGCACCCGCGCCGGTGACCACCGAGCCCACCTGCCAGATCAGGCCGCCCAGGTCCTTGCCCAGTTGCTCCGCGTTCTGATCACCGCCCACCTCCAGCGCGGTCTTCATGCGGTTGATCTTGGCGTCCAGTTCCCTGAACACGCTGTCACCGAGCTGCTGTCTGGCCTCCGCACTGCTGATGATCTGCTTCAGCCCGTTGAGCCCTTCGACTGGATTCGACAGGAAGTCCGCCAGCCCCTGGATGTCGCTGATGCCCGCATCCACCAGGCCCTTGCCGACGCCCGAGGCTGTCAGCGCATCCTGCTTGACGCTCACGAGCGTCCACTTGCCCATGACCTGGAGTTGATCCAGCGGCGTCTTCGCCTCCTTGAGCTCCTTGTCCATGCGTTCCCGCTGCTGGGCGGCCAGCCAGTTGTTGGCTGCCGCGTTGGCCCCGGCTTCGCTGGCGAGATTGATCCGCGCCGCATCGAGGCCCGCGAGAGCAGCGCCGATGCCACCCATCATGGCCGCGAACTTCACGGTGTCGCCATGCACATTGGTGGCGCCGGGGTCGTACAGGCTGGCCGCAAGCTCCCCGATCGCCGCACCGATGGCGCCAGCACCACAGCTTCCATTGGTTCGCGCAGCACCGACGGCGCACCCGACCAAGGCATGCGCCAGGGCATTGGCAGCAGTGCCTGGCTCCAACTGAGTGCCAACGGCGAACGCGGATTGCGCCGCCATCGTGTCCAGGATCGCGTTCTTCAGGCCCTCCTTCAGGTTCTCTTCGAAACTGCCGCCGTTGATCGCCGTTCCGATCGCCGT
>NZ_LYMK01000057.1 GCF_002157355.1 Variovorax sp. JS1663
CAAGCGACGCCCGCCGCCGTGGACAACCCTGCGCCGCAGCTCCACTACGACTGCAATGAAAGAGAGGGTAGTCCAGTGAGCCGCACGGCCGTCCCGAAGGCGAATACCGCAGCCGAAGGCGAAGGCAGTCCAGTGACCGGGCAGCCGCCGGCAGGCCGGCCCCGCCAGAAGCAGCGCACCCGCCAAGCCCTGCTCCATGCGGCAGCGCAGTTGATGCAGCAGGGGCGCCGGCCGGCGCTGGAAGAGATCGCCGAGGCCGCGCTGGTCTCGCGCGCCACCGCCTACCGCTATTTCCCGAACGTGGAAGCGCTGTACCTGGAGGCCTCGATCGACATCGAGACGCCGGCCCCGGACGAGGCCCTGCGCGGCGCACCGCCGGAGGACGTGGTGGGCCGGCTGGAGCATGTGGACGAGGCACTGCACACCATGATCGCGGCCCACGAGGCGCCGCTGCGCATGATGCTGGCGCAGTCGCTTCAGCGCACCGCGCGCGGCGAGATCGACGAGGAGCTCCCGCCGCGCCAGAACCGCCGCACCCCGCTGATCGAGGCGGCGCTCGGACCGTCGTCGGGCCGGTTCAAGCCGGCCGCGCTGCGCAAGCTCAAGCATGCGCTCGCGCTGGTGCTCGGGCCGGAGGCCATGGTCGTCTTCAAGGACGTACTGCGGCTCGATGACGCCGAGGCGCGGCGCGTCCGGCGCTGGGCCATCCGGGCGCTGGTCGCCGCGGCGCAACCGCCTGGGCCGCAGGCCCGGCAGCATCGATGAATTTCGTCACCCCTTTGCGCTTCATTCCCTTGCTCAAGGAGAGTTCCATGCCGGTCCATCGTTCCCTGCTTGCCGCCCTCTCTCTTTTCGCCTGTGCAAGCGCCCTGGCTGCGCCCGGAGACAAGGCCGGCGACCAGGTCCACCGCGGCCGCTACCTGGTACTGATCGCCGGCTGCAACGACTGCCACACACCCGGTTACGCGCCCCGCAACGGCCAGGTCGACGTGAAGCTCTGGCTCACCGGCGACGCCCTGGGCTGGGCCGGCCCCTGGGGCACGACCTATGCGACCAATCTGCGCCTGCTGCTGGCCGGCATGACCGAGCGGCAGTGGATCCAGTACGCGCGCCGCATGGAGCCCAGGCCGCCGATGCCGTGGTTCAACGTGCGGGCGATGAGCGATGCGGACCTGAAAGCGATCTATGCGTTCACGCGCTCGCTCGGCGCGGCGGGCGAGCCTGCGCCGGCCTACGTGCCGCCTGGCCAGAAGGCGGCGGGGCCGGTCGTGCGCTTTCCGGAGTGAACACCGCGACATCGGCCTTCGTCGACAAGCCGAACCCGATGATCCTCGCAGAAGCCTGAGTCCGATCGCGCACCACGGCGCAGGGGCATGGGGGTCCATTCACCGCGCAGCGCCGCATCGCGGCCTACAATCCGCCGCATGTCCCGACTGGCCCCGACCCTCCTCGCCGCTCCTGCCGCCATCGCGGCCGGCCTGCGCGCGCCGGTGGCTCGCACCGTGATGGCCATGCCGGGTCAACAACACCAGCCGGCCGCACTTTCCCCCGCCCGGCGATCACCCTCCCCCCTTTAAGCGCAAACCATCGATCGCCGGGCCCCCACAGCCCGCGCGTCCGCGACCGCCCGCGACGAAGCGGGCCGGTCGCATTCGACTGGAGTGCGTCATGCAAGCAACAGCCACCAACATCCTTCTCGGCGAGCGCACGCTCACCGAGCTCGACCATCAGCGCCTGAGCCGGCTGGTGGACAAGAGCGCGCCACCGGCACTCGAGGCGCTTCTCGATGCGACAGACATCGTAGGCTCGCGCGAGGTCGCGGCCAACGTGGTCACGATGTATTCGCAGGTGCGGATCGTCGATGCGAGCACGGGCCAGCCTCACACGCTCACGCTCTGCTATCCCGCCGATGCCGAGCCTGCCGCGGGCTTCATCTCGGTGCTCTCGCCGGTCGGCCTGGCGCTGATCGGCCTGCGCGTGGGTGCGCTCGCGCGCTGGCGCGTGCCCGGCGGCGAGGAAGGCTGCGCGCGGCTGGAGCAGATCCTGTTCCAGCCCGAGGCCAGCGGCGACTACACGACCTGAGGGCCCCATGAACTTCAAGGCAATCCTCGTGCTCACCGATTTCTCCGCCGCCGCCTCGGCGGCACTGGACCGCGCCACGCTGCTGGCGATCGAACACCGCGCCACCCTCACGCTGATGCACGCCGCAGAACCTGGCGACACCGCGCCGTCCAATGCAGCGGTGCGCCTGGACCAGACGGCGCGGCAACTTGCGCAGCGCACCGGCCTGGAGGTCTTCGCGCGCTATGCCAGCGGGGATGCGCTCGCGGCCATCGCTGCCGAATCCGATCGCGTGGACCTGCTCGTGGTGCCGCACCGGCGCGCGCGAGGCTTGGCCGCCTTCCTGCACGGCCCGCCGGCGCTGCGTATCGCACGCGTGTGCCGCTGCCCGATGCTGGTGGTCAAGGCGGCGGCGCGCGAGCGCTATCGCAGGATCCTGGTGACGGTGGACTTCAAGGCCTTCTCGCAGTCGCTGGTGGCGCTGGCGTGCACCATCGACAGGCTTTCCGAAATCGAGCTCTTCCATGCCATCAGCCTGCGCGACGACGCCAGGCTGCGCGCGGCGGAAGCGTCGTACCAGGCCGTTCTGGCCTATCGCCGCCGCGTCCGGCAGGTGGCGCAGCAACGCATGTTCGCGCTCTCCGACTCCTTCCAGGCGCGGCGCAACCGCATGCTGATGGCGATCGGCCAGGGCGACCCGGCACGGCAGGCCCTGGTGCAACAGGAGTACGCGGGCGCCGACCTGGTGGTGGTGGGAAAGCGGCGGCGACCCGCCTGGGCCGACGCGCTGTTCGGCAGCGTCGCGCAACGCTTGCTGGCCTGGGCCGGGTGCGACGTGGTCGTGCTGCCGCACGACCCTCGGCCCTCGACACGCTCCGCTGCCAGGGACCGCCTGCACCGCGCCTTGCGTGGCGGCCGAGCGGCCCTGTTGCCGGGGTCGCGGCGCGGCGCGTGATGCCCTGGGCTCAGTCCAGCGTGGCGAGGCAGGCCGCGATGTCGCGCGCGCCCCGGCGCGTCGCCCGGGCATAGGCTGCCGGCGTGTTCCGGCATGCGCCGCTAGGCAGCAGCCATCGCCTCTTCCATCAGCACTTCCTTGCGCGCCTCCAGCCGTTCGCGCATGCCGACGAGATCGAGGCCACGCGCCGCGCGGGCCTTGACGAAGATCTCGTTGCGCTCTTCCTTCACGTGGTGGTCGATGTACTCGCCGAGCACCTTGACCTTGGCGTCGAACATCTCGTCCACGTCCTGCGCCTCCTGGATCTGCGCGATCAGATCCTTGGCGCTGGCGTGCTCGACCTCGGCTTCGTCGAGCAAGTCGGTCTCCTTGATCGCCTCGCGCAGCGCCGGATAGAAGATCTCTTCCTCGATCTGCGCGTGCACCGTCAGCTCCATGCAGATCTCGGTCGCCAGTTGACGCCGTTTCTCCGCGGCGCTCGCCGCACGGGAGCCGACGAGCTCGTCGTATTCCTTGAACATTTTCTTGACCTTGCGGTGGTCGGCATCGAGCAGGCTGCAGGCATCCGGCTCGGCGCGCTTGGTGGAAGTGGGCATGGTGTATCTCCATCGAGGGGTTGTGGGGAACACCGAGGATGTCGTGCGCCTGCGCGCCTTGCGTAGGAAAGCGCCGCCAGGTGCTAGCGGCCTGTGCCGATGCGCGATGGAAGCGCACCGGTGGAGCTCGCACGCGACGGACAGGTCGATCCCGCGGCAATGCGCTATGCACCTTCCCCGGCCAGAGTGGCCAGGGGAAGGTGCATAAACCCTCAGGCGGCCTTGACCTCGATGCGTCGCGGCTTGGCCTGCTCCACCTTCGGGATGCGCAGCGTCAGCACGCCGTGCTTGAGCTCCGCCGACACCTTCTCGGTGTCCAACTCTTTGCTCAGCGTGAAGATGCGGCGGAAGCGCGCCAGGCCGACCTCCGTATGGCTGGATTGCAGCCCTTCAGGCACGCTCAAGGCGGACTCGGCCTCAATGGTCAGCGTGTCGGATTCCACGTGCAGATGCAGGTTGTCCTTGGACACGCCGGGCAGGTCGGCGTACAGCGTGATGCCGGTGCCGTCCTCCACGACGTCGACCGGCGGGGTCAGCGCCGCTTCGACATAGTTCGCCGAGGTCTTGCTGCGGGCGCTCTCGGAGGGAGCGCGCACTTGGGCAGTGTCGACTTGGTTCATCTCGCTCTCCTTTCCTCACTGGATGGTGATGCGGCGCGGCTGCGCGGAGGCGCGCCGCTGAACTGTGATGTGGATGACGCCATTGCGGTAGTCGGCCTTGATCGCTTCCGGGTCGGCGTCTTCGGGCAACGTCAGCATGCGACGGAAGTTGCCCGTGAAGCGCTCGTTGATGTGGACGGTCGAAGACGCTTCACCCTCAGGCAGCGTCGAGGGTCGCTCGCCGGAAATGGTCAGCAGGCCGCGGTCGAGCTGGACCTCCAGCGTGGCCGGGTCCAGCCCGGGGGCGAAGGCATAGATTTCCACTGTCTGCGGCGTGCCGCCGACGTTCAGGGCCGGAAAACCGCCCCGGCCCAGCCCTCGGATGCTTGGAGACAGATCGAAGGCCTGCTGCATTTCGCGTTGCAGGCGATCCATCTCGGCGAACAGGTCGCGCGGAAATAAGGATCGATACATGGCGAAACCTCCATAGGATTAAACCGAACAGAAGTAGAAGCGCCTCAGAAGCGGGCGCTTCCGGCGATGATTTAGGAGCGGCTTTCGCGGATTCAAGAGGCCCCGGAATCCTGCACGGCGCCAAGCTGGCGGCTAGTTCAGCGCCGCTCGCTCCACGTTGCTTGGGTCGGTCGCGCAGAAGCCGGTAGGAATGCGCGCTTGACGTGTCGGGCCCTGCGCCGACATCGCTTCACACCTCGCGTTCTAGGGTGTGTGGAACCTGGCGCCAAAGCGCCAGGCAAAGCGCCAACTACCGAATTGCAAGGAAGCGACATGCCCGAATCTCGAGACTTTTCCCGGCCCGAAAGCATCGACCTCGGCTCTCCCGGTGCCGTGGAGGAACTTGCGAAGCGCTTCGACGGCACACCCCAGCAGATCCGCGACGCCGCCAAGACTGTCGGCAGCCGGATCGCGGACATCGAGATGCACCTGAAGGGAACCCGCAGCGCAAGCAACGAACAGCGGATGGAAGATCAGCCGCCGTCACCCGGAGCGCGCCCATGAAGGCCCTCGTTTATCACGGCGGCAAGGACGTGCGCGTCGAGACAGTCAAGGATCCGGTGATACGGGAACCGGACGATATTCTGCTGCGCGTGACGGCCACCGCCATCTGCGGCTCGGACCTGCACCTCTACCGCGGCAAGGTGCCGGGCCTGAAGTCCGGCGACATCCTCGGGCACGAATTCATGGGCGAAGTGGTCGACGCCGGCAGCGCGGTCACTGCCGTCCATACCGGCGACCGGGTGGTGGTGCCCTTCGTGATCGCCTGCGGCGCGTGCTTCTTCTGCGAGAAGCGCCTGTTCGCCGCCTGCGAAACGAGCAACACGGGGCGCGGTGCCATCGTCAACAAGAAGAGCCTGCGCCCCGGCGCGGCGCTGTTCGGCTACACCCACCTGTATGGCGGGGTGCCGGGTGGACAGGCCGAGTATGTGCGCGTGCCTCGGGCCAACGTCGGGCCCCTGCGCATTCCCGATGCGCTCTCGGACGAGCAGGTGCTGTTTCTCAGCGACATCCTGCCCACCGGCTACCAGGCGGTGCTGAACGCCGAAGTCGGGCCGGGCTCCACGCTGGCGATCTTCGGCGCCGGACCGGTCGGCCTGATGGCGGCCGCCTGTGCCCGCCTGCTCGGGGTGGAAGACATCATCATGGTCGACCACCACGATTACCGCCTGGACTTCGCGCAGCGCGCCTATGGCGCCGCTCCCATCAACTTCGACCGGGTCGATGCGGCGGAGGTGATCCTCGAGGCCACGCACGGGCGAGGCGTGGACGCCGTCATCGATGCCGTCGGCTTCGAGGCCAAGGGCAGCGCGCTGGAGACGTGGCTCACCCGGCTGAAGATCGAGGGCAGCAGCGGCAAGGCCCTGCGGCAGTGCATCGCGGCGGTGCGCCGCGGCGGCGTGATCAGCGTGCCGGGCGTGTACGCCGGCTTCCTGCATGGCTTCCTGTTCGGCGACATCTTCGAGAAGGGGCTTACCGTCAAGGCCGGCCAGACCCACGTCCAGCGCTTCATGCCCGAACTGCTGGAGCACGTCGGCAACGGGAAGCTCAGGCCCGAGGCCATCATCACCCACCGGCTGCCGCTGGCGCAGGCCGCGCGCGGCTACCAGGTGTTCAACCAGCAGCAGGAGGAGTGCCGCAAGGTGGTGCTCACGCCCTGACGGCCCTCAGGGGCAGTCGCCGGGATCGGCCAGCAGCGCCTGCGAGTCCTCGTCGAAGCCCGGCACCGGCTGGGCCTTGGCCAGCGCGATCCACACGCTGAACGGCAGGCGCGGCTGGGCCCGATGCACCGCCGCGCGCGCCACCACCAGGCGATCGCCCTGCGCGATCAGCACGCCGCATTCGGCCGGAATCTCGTCGGGCTCGGCGATCACGCGACCCTTGGCCTCGGTGCCCAGCACATACCAGCACTCGCCGCCGAGGTCGAGGTAGGCCGCGCGCTTGTCGGGCTTGCGAAGGTCGCTCAGCAGGTCGGCGCGGCTGACCTTGACCTCGTGCACGACGGGCTGGGCATAGGCCTCGACGCTGGTGTTGCGGATCGAGAACACGTCGGGCCGTGCGATGCACCAGCGGGGCTTGTCGCCTTCGTTCACCGCGGGCAGCCGGGCACGCAGGCCGAGGCCGCGCCAGGCGATGCGGCCGGCGCGCGTCATCTCGCGCGCCACCTGCTCGACCAGGGCCTCGTGGCGCGACAGCACGGCGCGGTTGACCACCAGGCTGCGGGCCACGTGCGCGATGCCGGCATCGCTCACGCGCAGCGTCTCGTGGCCCTGGGCCGAGCGCACCCGCTCCAGCAGGCCGGCGGCCAGCAGGTCGATCTCGATGTCGTCGCAGCAGGGCCAGCCCGCGGAGCGGTAGACATCGCGCAGGCGGCGCGCATGCAGGCGACCCAGCGCCACGGCGCCCGGCGGCGGATCGGCCACCGGCGGCGGCGCACCCGGCTCGGTCATGGGCGGGTCGGTCGGCGGGGGATCCACCTCGGGCGGCGGGGCCGGCACCGGCGGGGGCGACGGCGGCACCGGCAGATCGGGCGCGGGCGGTGGTGGCCCGATGGGCACGCCGGCAAGGGGCGAGGCGAAGGCGGTCATCACGCAAGGTTAGCGAAAAGTGCGCGCCGGCGCCCATGTCCACCGGCCATTCGGCCGATGCCCCCGGCCGAAGAGCGACTTGCGACCGGCGGCGGGCAGGCGGATAGTGCAGCCCCATGCAGGATCGACGCGCTGCCCGCAGGCTCGGCTTCATCCGCCGTTTCGGCCATCGGCTGGGCTGGGCACTGTCGCTGGTGCTTGCCGGCGTGCTGGCCGTGACGGTGCTCCCGGCGCGTGCGCAGGAGCGCGGCGTGGAAAAGCGCATCGCATTGGTGGTCGGCAACGCCCGCTACCCCAAGGTGCCGCTGGCCAACCCCGAGAACGACGCGCGGCTGGTCGCCGCCAACCTGCGCCAGCTGGGCTTCGAGGTCAACCTGCAACTCAACGTCAATGTGCTGGAGTTCAGGCGCGCGCTCCGTGAGTTCGCGCGGCGGGTGCAACAGAACGATGCGGCCGCGGTGCTGTACTATGCCGGCCACGGCGTGCAGATCGACGGGCGCAACTACCTGCTGCCGGTCGACATCAACCTGCGCGACCAGGAGGAAGTCAAGGACGAGTCGGTCGACATCGAGGAGCTGTTCCTGGGCCGGATCGACAAGGCCGGCGCATACCCCCGCATCGTGATCCTCGATGCCTGCCGCGACAACCCCTTCGCCGCGAAGACGCGCAACATCCGCTCGGCCGGCGGGCTGGCGGAGATGGGTGCGCGCGGCACGCTGATCGCCTTCGCCTCAGCGCCCGGCGCGCCGGCCGAGGACGGGCCCAGCGGGCGCAACAGCGTCTACACCAAGGCGCTGGCCGAGGAGATGATGGTGCCCGGCCTCGAGGTCGAGCAGATGTTCAAGAACGTGCGGGTCAAGGTGCTGCGCGAGACGCGCGAGCGGCAGCTGCCATGGGTCAATACCTCGCTGACCTCGAACTTCAGCTTCAACCCGGGCGCGGGGCGGCCGGCGGTGGAGAAGGCCGCCGCGGCCACGCCCGCGCCGCCTGCCCTCCCCGCGCCACCCGGTCCGGCGGCTGCCGGCACGCCCGGGCGCGACGGCCGGGCGAAGGACATCGACACGCTGCTTGCGCAGGCCGAGACGCAGGCCCGGCGCGAGCGGCCGCAGGAACGCGAACGCGAGCAGCAGATCGCCGCTGCGGCGCCCTCGGCCGCGCAGCCGCCTGCGGCCGTGTCGCCCGTCCTGCCTCCGGCTGCAGCGCCCTCGCCGCCTCCGCCACCATCGACGTCGCCACCGGCATCGCGCAAGTTCCTGGAGCGCGACGAATTGCAGCAGTCGCTGGTCGGCAGGACCCACAGCCTGAAGGACGGCGGCAACACGATCCACTGGGACCTCAGAAGCAGCGGCACGGTCTACTTCCAGAGCATCAGCGCCGGCAACTTCTCGATTCGCGGATCGGGCCGATGGGAGATCAAGGACGACGGCAGCCTCTGCGCACGCTTCAATCCCGCCCCGCCGGGACGGCTCACCGACGCACGCAGCCCCGACAACGGCTGCTGGTACTTCTACCGCGATGGCGACAAGCTGATGCGAACCCAGACGCGGGAATCGCAGGCACGCGCCGATGTCGTGACGATCCAGTAGCCGCGGCGCCTCAAAGAGGCCCCTGCCCGCGGCCGGCGACCCGCATCGACGGGAAGGTCCATCCCTGGTTCATGCCCGCCGCGGCCACCAGGATGGCCGCGGCGCCGACCAGTTGCAAAAGCTGCAGCCGATGCCCGAAGGCCAGCGCGTCGACCGCGAATGCCACCACCGGGTAGATGAAGGACAGCGCGCCGGTCAGGTGCGTCGGCAGCCGCTGGATCGCGCCGTAGAGCAGGATGTACATGAGCCCGGTGTAGACCACGCCGAGCGCCACCAGCGCGCCCCAGGCGTGCGCGCCGCTCGGCGGCGCCGTCAGGTTGGCGAAGGGCGCGACCATCAGGATGCCCACGCATACGTGGACCAGCGCGACCAGGTGCGGCGACGTGCCCTGGAGCTTCTTGGTGAGCACGGCGGACAGCGCATAGCAGAAGGCCGCGCCCAGCGCCATCAGGATGCCGAGCAGGTAGTCGCTGCCGGGCAGGTGGGCACCGGGCTTGGCCTGTGCGATCAGCAGCACGCCCGCGAAGGCGATGGCCAGCCAGCCCAGCCTGGCGGCCGTGAGCCGCTCGCCGAAGAAGAGCACGCCGAAGCCGACCAGCATGAAGGGCTGGGTGTTGTAGACCGCGGTGGCGATGGAGATCGAGGCGCGCGAATAGGAGGCGAAGATCAGCAGCCAGTTCAGCACGATGGCGGCCCCGCCCAGCGCGGCCAGCAGCAGGACGCGCCAGGACATGCGCCGCAGCAGGCCCATGGCCGCGCACACCGCCAGCAGCGTGGCCGCGCCGAAGACGCAGCGCCAGAACACCAGGTCCACGATCGGCAGGCCCGAGACCACCACCACCCAGCCGATGGTGCCGGAGATCAGCATCGCCGCACTCATCTCCAGCGTGCCGCGCGTCCTGTCGTTCATGTCATGAGCCCTCTTGTCCGATGCCCGAAGAATGCCACCCCGAGGGCCGGCCATCCATGGCCAGGACGAGGCGATCGGGCGGATACTCCTTCGATTCGAAGGCGGCTTGCCTCGTCATCCAAGGAAATCACCATGATCGACGCCACGGACCAGCGCATCGTCGAAGCCCTGCTCCCCAATGCGCGCCTCTCGCTCAAGGACCTGGCGCAGGCGGTGGGCATGTCGCCGCCCAGCGTGTCGGAGCGGCTCAAGCGCCTGGAGGAGCGCGGCGTGGTGCGCGGCTACACGCTGGCGCTCGACCCGCAGGCCCTGGGCTACACGCTGCAGGCGATCGTGCGGATCCGCCCGATGCCCGGCAAGCTGCAGACGGTGCAGAAGCTGATCGAGGAGACGCCGGAAATCTGCGAGTGCGACAAGGTCACGGGCGAGGACTGCTTCATCGCGCGGATGTACGTGCGCTCCATCGAGCAGCTGGACCGGGTGCTCGACCGCATCGCCGACAAGGCCGAGACCAACACCTCCGTGGTCAAGGCGCAGGTGGTGCGCAGGCGCCCGCCGCCGCTCGGATTCGGGCCCCTGCGCTGAGGCGCCATGCGAGACAATGCCGTGTCACCACCGCCCGCGCGCAGCGACCCCAGAACGAGGAGCGAATCCACCGTGCCAGAACGATCTTCTTCCGCCGCCCGCGGCGGCCGCGGTGCCGGGCGCACGGAAACGCCCGCGCCCGCCGCGGAAGGCGGTCCGACCCGCCGGCGCCTGCGGCGCGAGCGCACGGACCTGCTGGAGACCCGCATCCTCGATGCCGCGATCGAGGAGTTCGCCGAGCACGGCTTTGCCGGTGCGCGCATCGAGCGCGTCAGCGCCGCGGCCGGCACGGTCGACCGGATGCTGTACTACTACTACGGCAACAAGGAGCGGCTCTACCAGGCGGTGCTGGGGAAGATCTACGAGGACATGATCAACGCGCAGAGCGAATTCGTGCTGCCCGACGATCCTGTGGAAGGCATGCGCCAGCTGGTGCTGCACTCGTGGGAACACTATCAGTCGCATCCGAACCTGGTGCGCCTGCTGATGAACGAGAACCTGCTGCGCGGCAGGCACGTGCGCGAGTCGGTGCAGCTGGCGCGCACCACCCTGCCCCTGGTGCAGACGGTCGAGACCCTGCTCGCGAACGGCCAGGCGCAAGGCGTGTTCCGGCGCGAGCTGTCGTCCGAGCACGTGCTGATGACCATCATGTCGCTCGGCTTCTTCTACGTGTCGAACCAGTACACCTGCTCGGCCTGGCTGGGCGCGGACCTGATGGGCCGTGCGCGGCGTACGGCCTGGGGCGAGCACATCTGCGAGACGGTGCTCGCCATGCTGGCCGAGCCCATGGCGGAGGCGAAGAAGTCCAAACCCCGTCGCAAGCCGGCGGCCGCGAAGAAGAAGTGATCAGGCCGGGCCGAGGCCGGCCCAGGTCTCGCGCACGAAGCGCGCGATGGCTGCGTTCTGGCCGATCAGCGAGAAGCGCGCGTTGTGCGCGTAGTCCGGCAGGTTGATCATCTCGGTGGTGATCCAGCGCAGTGGCGAGTCCGCGTGCGCATGGTGATACGCCAGCACCTTGCGCACCACCTCCCGCGTGCAGCCCAGCGCGTCCGCATCCCAGTCCGAATGCCATTCGCCGGGCCCCGGCTCGGTGAAGGGGTACAGGATGCCGCGGCCCGGCTCCCCGGCCCTGTACGGAAAGATCGAGTGCTCGGGCACGGCCGCCACGGCCTCGCCCGAATCGCCCGTCGACCAGCGGTTGCGCGGCCCGTTCGGCGCCACGCTGCGCACCTGCAACCATCGCACGATCCCCATCTCCAGCCATTGGTCGACGAAGTTGCCGGGCTGGAAGGGGTCGAGCACCGCGCGGCCCGCGGCCACGTCCTCGGTCAGGCCGCAGATCGCGAGCTCCTGCGCATTGCCCATCTTGAAGATGCCGTGGCTGTAGTCCAGCGTGAAGTGGAACGGGATGCCGCGGCGCATCACGGCCGCGGCCACCGGCGCGACGCGGCGCGGGTCCTCGCTCCACATGTTGGCGTGCAGCTCGAAGGCCGGCTCGACGCCGCGCGCCATGCCTTCGTCGTAGGCGCGCAGGTAGAAGTCGATGACCTCGTCGTTGCCGATGGGGCGTCCGCTGGCGTCGTGCCAGTACAGCATGATGTTGTGGGTGCGCGCGCCGACCTGGGCGGCCAGCCGCAGCTTGTCGGACAGGAGCGGCTCGTCGCGGCCGAGCGCGTAGAACCAGCTCGCGGTGTGCACCGGCAGGTTGAAGCGCTCGATGCAGCGCAGGTAGGTGTCGACCTGGCCCGGCATCGGCAGCCGGTCGAAATAGTCGAACACGCCGGCCTCGCGCACGAGGCGGAATTGCTCTTCGATCGGCGCCTCGGTCAGCGAGACCGGCGCCTCGTGCGACGAGGCCTGCGCGCCGCGGCCGTTGCAGCCGATCGGTGGAAGGGTCGTCGCTCCGCTCATGAGGGATTGCGCAGCTTGCGGATCTGCTCCTCTGCCGGCTGCAGCTTCGAGCCATCGAGGTAGGTGCCCGAGGGCATCACGCCCTTGCCGTCCTGCACCGCGGTGCGGCCGACGAAGATGCCGAGCGTCGACTGGTTGTCCTGCGGGCGGAACACCACCGGGCCGAAGGGCGAGTTGAACTGCAGGCCCTTGAAGGCCGCGATCAGCTTTTCGGTGTCGGTCGAGCCGGCCTTCTGGATGCCGGCGGCGATGGCCTTGACCGTGGCATAGCCGACCACCGAGTTCAGGCGCGGGTAGTCGTTGTATTTCTTCTGGTAGGCCGCGAGGAAGGCCTTGTGCTCGGGCGTGTCGATGTTGGCGTAGGGGTAGCCGGTCACGATCCAGCCGTTGGGCGCATCGCCCTTGAGCGGGTCGAGGTACTCGGGCTCGCCGGTCAGCAGGCTCACCACCTCGCGTCCCTCGAACAGACCGCGCGTCTTGCCTTCGCGCGCCAGCTTGGTCAGGTCGCTGCCGAACATCACGTTGAAGATCGCATCCGGCTTGGCATCGGCGATGGCTTGCGATACGGCACCGGCATCGATCTTGCCGAGCGGCGGCGACTGCTCGGCCACGAACTCGATGTCGGGCTGTGCCTTCTTCATGTTCTCCTTGAAGGCGGCGACGGCGGCCTGGCCGTACTCGTAGTTGGGGTAGATCAGCGCCCAGCGCTTCTTCTTGAGCTTCACCGCCTCGGCGATGACCGAGGCCGACAGCGCGTAGGTGCCGGAGCGCAGCCGGTAGGTGTAGCGGTTGCCCTGGTCCCACACCACCTTGTCGGAGAGCGGGCCGGAGGCGAGGAAGAACATCTTCTTCTGCTTCGCGAAGTCGGTCAGCGCGAGGCCCACGTGCGAGAGCGTGACGCCGGAGAGGATGTCCACGCCCTCGCGCGCGACCAGTTCCTCGGCCATCCGCACCGCATCGCCCGGATTCGCGTTGTCGTCGCGGAAGATGGTCTCGAGCTTCCTGCCGTTGACACCGCCGGCGGCATTGACTTCCTCCTGGGCCAGCAGCCAGCCCTGCTTGTAGGGCACCAGGTTCTGCGGCAGCGCCTTGTAGCTGTTGATCTCGCCGATCTTGATGGTGCCCTGGGCGGCCGCGCCGGCGGCACCGGCGATGCACAGGCTGGCCGCCAGCAGGCGGACGGAGACAGGAAGCACGCGGTTCATGGCGGAGGTCCTTTCTGGCGATGGCGGGGGACGAAGCAAAAGAGGGGGGAGCCTGGGGGAGAACTCATTTTTCAGCCATCTCTTCGACGATGCGGCGCATCTTGATGGAGGAGCCGTCGAGGCCCAGGTGCACGCGCTTCCACTCTCGCGGCTTGTCCTCGTTGCGCTGGATCGCCTCGAGCATGCGCTTGTCCTCGTCGAAGGCCATGCGCAGGTTGCTGCGAAGGCGCTCGTCGATCACCGGGTCGGCCGGCGAGTTGCGCAGGCACAGCCAGTGCTGCACGCAGGTGCGCTGGTCGACCGGCGTGATGAAGTGGCAGGCGTACATCTGGATGCAGTCGTCGCGGTTGCCCTCGGGCGCGCCGGTGCCGGTGCGGGCGGAGCCGAAGTCGATCACCGCGATGCTGGGTGCGTGGTAGTGGTAGTAGTGCCAGCGGTCCACGTTGCCGCCGAAGTCCTTCAGGCCCTCGAAGATGGGGATGAGGGGCCCGTCGATCACCCAGCGCCAGGTCACGACCTTGTTGCCCTGGCGCTCGTGCTGCACGCGCGTCTCCTCGCGGCCGGCGCTGGCCAGGGTGGTCTGGTGCACGTAGACGACGTGGGTCGGATCGCACAGGTTGTCGGCCAGGCTCAGGTAGTTGGCCTGCACCGGCAGGGCGTCGCCCTCCACCACGCTGTAGGCCGGGTCGTCGTACTGCGGCAGGTGGAAGACCTGGCTGCGGTCGGCCTTCTCGGCGTCGCCCATCCACACCCACACCATGCCCATGCTCTCGGCGGTGGGATAGCTGCGCACGCGAAAGCTCTCGGGTGGCCGCGCCATGCCGGGCGCCACCGTGCAGCGGCCGCTGCAGTCGAAGGTGAGGCCGTGGTAGCCGCACTCGATGGCATTGCCGCGCAGCCGGCCCAGCGACAGCGGCGCCAGGCGGTGCGGGCAGGCGTCCTCCAGCGCGGCGACCGTGCCGTCTTCGGCGCGGTACACGGCCAGGTCCTCCTCGAGGACGCGGCGGGTGCTGATGCCCTGGCCGATGTCGCGCGACCAGGCGAGCGGATACCAGGCGTTGTAGGCGTAGGCGGTCATGGGGTCTTCCTTGGTGAGCCGGTGGCTTCCTGCGGAATGGACAGCGCAGAAAGCGTGCCAGCGATTTGGTAAGTAACTTCTCCAAATTTGTGGAGAGATTACTTAATTCCGGTGCATTCCGCCATCGGGTTTGCACCGGGAGGCGGCACGGCGCGCCATCGCCGTGCGCGGCGGGGTTCAGTGGAAGTCGCGGCTGCGGGTGGTGCGGGCCAGACGGCCCAGCAGCGGGGTCAGGTCCCGGAAACCGGTGGCCACGACATGACGCACCTGGCCGCCGCTGTCGACGTCGCGCTGCCAGGTGCCCTGCACGGCCAGCAACTGCGATTTCAGGAGAGGCTCGCGCCAGGCCTCGACCACGTGCTTCCAGACGATCACGTTGACATTGCCGGTCTCGTCCTCCAGGGTGACGAAGATGGTGTCGTTGGCGGTCTGCGGGCGCTGGCGGCCGATCACCATGCCGCAGGCATGCACGGCCTGGCCGCTGGGCAGGTCGCGCAGCTGCTCGGCGCTGGCCAGCCCCATGCGCGCGAGTCGCGGGCGCAGCAGCGCGAGCGGATGACGGCGCAGCGTGAAGCCGAGGGCGTCGTAGTCGCCCACGATCTCCTCGCCCTCGGGGGCGAGCGGCAACTGGAGGGCGCGCTCGTGGATGGGCACGCCCTTGAGCAGCGGCGGCGCGCGTCGCTGGGCGGTGGCGTCCCAGACCTGCTGGCGCCGGTGGCCCGACAAAGGCAGCAGCGCATCGGCGGCGGCCAGCGCGGCCATGTCCTTCGCGTCGAGCTCGGCGCGCAGGGCCAGGTCCTCGGTGCAGGTGAAGGCGCTCTGGTCGCGGGCCTTGACGAGGCGGTCGGCGCCGGCCTCGCTCAAGCCGCCGATGCGGCGCAGGCCCAGGCGCACGGCGGGCTGGCCGGGGCGGCCGAGGCGATTGGCGAAGCGGGGCGCGATGGCAGCCGTGTCACGCAACGGCGACGCCTCCTCCAGCGTGCAATCGAGCGCACTCTTCGTCACGTCCACCGGCCGCACCTCGACGCCATGCCGACGCGCATCCTGGATCAGCTGCGAGGGCGAATAAAAGCCCATCGGCTGCGAGTCGAGCATCGCCGCGAGGAAGCAGGCGGGCTCGTGCAGCTTGAGCCAGCTGCTCACCATCACCAGCAGGGCGAAGCTGGCGGCGTGGCTTTCGGGGAAGCCGTATTCGCCGAAGCCCTGCATCTGCTTGTAGATGGCCTCGGCGAAGGCGCGGTCGTAATCCCTTTCGACCATCCCTTCGATCAGCTCGTCGCGGAACTTGTCGATGCCACCCTTGCGCTTCCAGGCCGCCATCGCACGACGCAGGCGGTCGGCCCGGTCGGGCGTGAAGCCGGCGGCGATCATTGCGATCTGCATCACCTGCTCCTGGAAGATCGGTACCCCCAAGGTGCGCTCCAGCGCGGGGCGCAGGTCGTCCTTGGCGTACTCGATGGGAATCTTGTTGCCGACCTTCTCGCGGTTCTTGAGGTACGGATGCACCATGCCGCCCTGGATCGGCCCGGGCCGCACGATCGCAACCTCGATCACCAGGTCGTAGTAGCAGCGCGGCTTCAGGCGCGGCAGCATCGACATCTGCGCGCGGCTCTCGATCTGGAACACGCCGATGGTGTCGGCATCGCAGATCATGTCGAACACGGCATCGTCGTCGTTCGAGATGTGGTGCATCTCGAGCGCCGTCCCGCGACAGCCATTGACCATGGCCAACGCCCGCCGGATCGCGCTCAGCATCCCCAGCGCCAGCACGTCGACCTTGAGCATGCCCATGGCCTCCAGGTCATCCTTCTCCCACTGGATGACGGAGCGGTCCTTCATCGAGGCCTTCTCCACCGGGACCAGCCGCGTGAGCTTGGTCTGCGTGAGCACGAAGCCGCCCACGTGCTGGCTCAGGTGGCGCGGAAAGCCCCGCAGCTGCTGCGTGAGCTCGATCCACTGCAGCAGCCTGGGCATGTCCTCCTGCACGCCGATGCGCTGCATCGCCTCCTGCAGCCGTTCGTCGAGCACGACGCCGTCGAACCAGTAGTGGTCCTTCGCGAACTCGTCGACCAGCCGCGCGTCGATGCCCAGCGCCCTGCCCACGTCGCGCAGTGCGCTGCGCGAGCGGTAGCAGATCACGACCGCGGCGATGGCGGCGCGCTCGCGGCCGTACTTCTTGTAGATGTACTGGATCACCTCCTCGCGCCGCTGGTGCTCGAAGTCGACGTCGATGTCGGGCGGTTCGTGGCGCTCGCGGCTCAGGAAGCGCTCGAACAGCAGGTGGCCGGTCTCGGGGTTGATGGCGGTGATGCCGAGGCAGTAGCACACGGCCGAGTTGGCGGAAGAGCCGCGGCCCTGGCACAGGATCTTCTCCTTTCTGGCGAAGCGCACGATGTCTTCCACCGTGAGGAAGAACATCTCGTAGTGCATGTCGATGATCAGTTTCAGCTCGTGCTGCACCTTGGCCTGCACCTCGGGTGGAACACCGTCCGGATAGCGCACACGCGCGCCTTCCCAGGTCTTGCGCACCAGCGTCTGTGCCGGCGTCTCGCCGCCTGCCACGTTCTCCAGCGGGTATTTGTAGTGCTCGCGGATCACGCCCAGGTCGAAGGTGCAGCGCTCCATCACGACAAGCGTGTTGGCCAGCAGTTCGGCCGGATAGAGGTTCGCCAGCCGCAGCCGCGAGCGCAGGTGCCGCTCGGCATTGGCCTGCAGCGCGAAACCGCACTCGGCGACGCTGCGGCCTTCGCGCACGGCGGTGATCACGTCCTGCAGCGGCTTGCGCGAGCGCACGTGCATGTGCACGTCGCCGGCAGCCACCAGCGGCACGCCAGTGCGCTCGCCGGCCTCGCGCAGGGTGCAGAGCCAGAGGTCGTCGTCCAGCTCGTTGCGCAGCTCGGCCGCAAGCCACAGATGCTCGCCGAAGAAGCGCTCGGCCTCCTGCAGGTCGGCGCACAGCGCGTCCGTTTCAGGCATGCCGCCCGGCACGCGCTCCGGCACGAAGAGGGTTTCGCAGTGGCGCAGCGAGGCCACGTCACCGTCTTCCCAGTCGACCCGGTACTCGCCCTTGGGCGCAGTGGTGTTGCGCGCCGCCGTGATGAACTCGCAGAGGTTGCCCCAGCCTTCGAGGTCGTGCGCGATCGCCACCAGCCTGAAGCGCTCGAAGCGGAACTCGCTGCCGAACAGGAGCCGGAAGCGAGGTCTCTCCGGGGGGGCGATTTTCTCGAGGTATTCCTTGAGCCCTTCATACGCCTTCACCACACCGGCCACGGAGCATTCGTCGGTGATCGCGAGTGCCTCGTAGCCGAGCTTGCAGGCTCGCTCCACCAGTTCCGCCGGATGCGAAGCCCCTCGCTGGAAGCTGAAATGGGTGAGGCAGTGCAGCTCCGCGTAGGCAGGCAGCCCCGGTGGTTCCTTCGGCTGCCGCGGCGACGGCGCGTGCCGCACGGCCTCCGCGCGCTCTCGCCTCAGGATCTGTTTGTCGCTGAGCGCTGGCATGGCGCGGCCTCAGGCATAGAGCCCCTGGAGGAACCAGCGCGGCTCCTTCGCTTCGTCCTCGGACAGGAAGCCCGTCGGGCGCTCGCGGAAGACCCAGACCAGCCCCGCCTCCGGGCTCTCGGCGATGTAGTAGTCGCGCATCGCCGGATGCCCCCGCTCTCCGCCCTGCCCCGGGCCGCCCCACCAGCCCGCCTCCAGCCGCTGCGGCCCGGCCAGCCGGCGCAGCACGCCGCGGTAGCACGGACGGCCGTCGCGCAGCTCCAGCCGCAGCGGCTCGCGCAGCAGCCAGGGCGGGTACAGGGCATCGGGCTGCGAGGCGGCGGCTGCCACGGGAGGATCGCCCTGCAGCGCAGGTCGCCAGGCCTGCTTTTCCTCGGGCCGGTAATCCGCCTGCGCGACCGCACGCAGCACCTGCTGCGGCCCCAGCCGCGCGCTCAGGCGCTCGACCAGCTCGTGCAGGCGATCGCCCGGGCGGTTGTCCTCCGGCAGGAAGCCGGTGCTGGCGCCGGCCCAGGGCGCAGTTTCGACCGAGCGCAGGCGCAGCCAGCTCGCGGGCGCGGCCAGGCTGGTGAGCGCGAGCCGCTCCGACAGCAGGCGCCGCAGGTGTGCCGTGTCCTGCGTGGGCGTGGCCGTGCGCACGGTGAGCTGCTGGTGCGGCGGCAAGGCGATGCCGTTCAGGCGCTTCAGGTCCAGCGTCCATTGCAGCTCCAGCGCCAGCACGCCCCGCTGGCGTGCGCGCAGCCAGATCTGCAGCGCCGCCAGCAGGCGGTGGGCCGACCACATCAGCTCGGGCGCGCTCTCGGCCAGGGCGGGCAGCTCCAGCTTCTGCTCGAACACATCCGGCAGGGTGAGCCACTCATGGCCGTCCGGGACGAGGCCATAGGCCACGTCCAGCGCGGCGCGCAAGGCCGGGCCGAAGCGGCGCACGAGTCCATCGCGTGGCAGCCTTTCGACATCGCCCCAGTTGCGGCATCCCAGATGCGACAACACCCCGAGGTGGTCGCGCGCCGCGCTCAGGGTGTCCAGCGGCAGGCCGGCGGGCAGTTCCTGCGGCGGCGGCTCGCCGCGCGCGAACATGCGCAGCCGCGCGAGCGCGACCAGGCTGGTTGAGCCCTGCACGCGCTGCACCGGCACCTCCGGCACGGGATTGAGCCGCGCCAGCTCGCGCATCAGGCCCAGCCGCCCGCCCCACAGCCGCTCGCAGGCCGAGACTTCGAGCAGCAGCGCCTCGTCGACCCAGGCGACGTGCGGCGTGAACTGCAGGGCCCACCAGCCCAGCGCCTCGGGGGGCGGCAGTGCTGCCTCCTTGGCGGCGGCGATCTCAGGCGGCCATCGCAAGGCGATCCAGTGCATGGCCTTTCTCCTGGCTTTCCTGGCGCGGGGCGAGGCGCACGACGGTCGCGCCCTCGGTCGGGAGCACCGCGCCTTCCTGCTGCCGCTGCCATTGGCGCCGCAGCCGGCCGGCCGCGAGCAGCGCATTCATGCGCGCGTGGCGGGCAGGCAGTTGCAGGGGCCTGGCCAGCGGCGGGCCGCGCCGCTTGAGGACATGGACCTCGATCTGCGCCGGGTCAGCCCCGCAGCCCTGCAGCTGCAGCCGCAGCCTCGCCGGCGAACTCGCCTGGGCCACGGCCTGGGGCCGGAAGACGAACAGCAGCGCCTCGTGCTGCGCCGCCGCCAGCTGCAGCCGCCGCAGCTCGCCCACGCGCGCCTGCGGCAGCCAGGCCAGCACCGCGGCCACCTCGGCGCAGCGCAAAGCCTGCTCGCAGGCCCACAGCCGTGCTGCACCATGGGCCCCCACGCTCGGCACTTCGCGTCCTCGCTGCCCCCCGAGGGGGCCGCGCCCGCCTTGGGGCGGCCCGGCGGCGGGCGCCGCATCACAGCGCACCCACAGCAGCGATTCAAGCGGCAGCCCCTGGGCCGCGAGCGCCGGCCCGAAAGGCTCCTGCGGCGCGCCGACCAGCACCACCGGCCCGGAACGCTCCCGCACCGCCTGCGCCAGCGCGGGCAGCAGCAGTTGCCAGGCATGGGCTTCGGGGACCTCCTGCAGCAACTCGGTCATCGCGCCTACCGGCCAGCCGCCGCCGGGCAGTTCGGCATCGAGGGCCGCATGGCCGGTGCCGATGACTTGGCCGTCGGCCTGGCCCAGCGCATCCCCGCTCCACAGCTTGTGGCGCGCGGCGGCGGAGAAAGTGTCGAAGGAAGGCAGGCCCATGATGTACTGTATAAATATACATGTATTAAGCCTTTTCCACCAAGCTGGCTACGCCGAGGGTGGCGGCTCCAGTCCATCGCGCGCGGCCGCGAGCACGGCCTGCGTGAGCCGGTCCAGCATCGGGATCTTCAGCCGCACATGCTGCCAGTAGAGCGGCACCTCCAGGTCCACGCCGGGCATCAACTCGACCAGGCTGCCGTCGCGCAAATGGGGATCGACCAGCACCGACGGATTCATCCCCCAGCCCATGCCGGCCACGCTGGCTGCCACGAAGGCCTGCGTCGAGGGCAGCCAGTGCCGCGGCACCTCGACCGCCTGGCCCAGGGCGGCCTGCAGCCACTGCGACTGCAGCTTGTCCTTGCGGCTGAAGGCCAGGCTCGGCGCCTCGGCCAGCGCCTGCGCCGCGACGCCGCGCGGGAAATGCTTTTTCGTGAAAGCGGGACTGGCGGTCGCGCGATAACGCATGCGCCCCAACGGGACGCTGCGGCAGCCCTGCGCCGGCCGGGCGCTGCTGGTCACGGCGGCCAGCACGGTACCGGCGCGCAGCCATTCGGCCGTGTGCGTCTCGTCATCGACGCTGAGATCCACCAACGCCGGCTCGCCTGCGCCGAAGGCCGCGATGGCCGGCAGGAACCAGGTGGCCAGGCTGTCGGCATTGACGGCCACGCGCAGCGTCACCCGCTGCTCGCCCGCGTCGAGCGCGCCGAGCGCCGGCAGCACGCGGTGCAGGTCGCGCTCCAGCATGCCGACCTGCTCCACGTGCCGGCAGAGCCAGGCGCCCGCCTCGGTCGCCACGCAGGGCGATCCGCGCACGATCAGCGCCAGGCCCAGCCGGTCTTCCAACTGCTTGACCCGCTGCGACACCGCCGAGGGCGTGACGTGCAGGGCGCGCGCCGCGCGTTCGAAGCTGCCCTCGCGCACCACCTGCGCAACGGCCGAGAGGGACAGGTAGTCGAGCAATGAAGTATTCCTAATGCAGATGCAGAAAACTTAACTGGACTGATTCTGCCGCAGCGCCAATCATCGGGCGCATGACCACCACCAGCCCCCTGTTCCCTTCTTTCGTCACCGGCTTCGGCCTGAGCCTTGGCCTGATCGTCGCCATCGGGGCGCAGAACGCCTTCGTGCTGCGCCAGGGCCTGCGGCGCGAGCACGTGCTGCCGGTGGTGCTGTTCTGCGCGGCCGCCGATGCAATCCTGGTGGCGCTGGGCGTGATCGGGATGGGCGGCGTGCTGGATCGCCTGCCGGGCCTGGCGCCTGCCTTGACGCTGGGCGGCGCTGCCTTCCTGCTCGCCTACGCGTTGCTGGCCTGGCGGCGGGCCCTGCGCCCCGGCACCCTGCAGGCCGCGCAGGCGGACGGCCGCCGCAGCCCGCTGCCCCGCGTAATGGCGCAGACCGCCGCCTTCACCCTGCTCAACCCGCACGTCTACCTCGATACCGTGCTGCTGGTGGGCGCCGTCGGCGCGCAGCAGGCCGGCGCCGGCCGCGCCGCCTTCGTGGCCGGCAGTGCGCTGGCCAGCGCGGGCTGGTTTGCGGCCCTGGGCAGCGGCGCACGGCTGCTGGCACCCCTGTTCGCGCGGCCGCAGGCCTGGCGCTGGCTCGACGCGCTGGTGGGCTCGGTGATGCTGCTGCTCGGCGCGATGCTGGCGGGCCAGGCCCTCCTGGCGTTCGGGCTCTGAAACGGCGCAAAGCTGCGCCAACCGGAGGACACCCGCGCGCGCTACGGCCGAAGGGCCAGGCGATCCCATATACACGGTAGGCCCAACGCCCAAGTCCAACGGGAGATGTGCGCTCGCCACATTTGGTTTCTGATGTCACGACGGCGCAGCAATGCGAAGGCCCACTCGATCCATCCACGGCGGTGACCATCATGTACCAAGGCGAACGCTTCAACGGCTACAGCCACCTGCTCGGGCTGATGCTGGCCACGGGCGGCTGCGCCCTGCTGCTGACGAAGGCGGTGTCCGGCGGCGACCCGGCCAAGACCGCGAGCGCGCTGGTGTTCGGGCTTTCGATGGTGGCGCTGTACGCGGCTTCCACGCTCTTTCACAGCACCCGCGGCCGCACCAAGCTGTTCTGGCAGCGGATGGACCACTGCGCCATCTACCTGCTGATCGCCGGCAGCTACACACCCTTCGCGCTGGTCACGCTGCAGGGTGCCTGGGGCTGGGCCCTGCTGGCTGCCGCCTGGAGCGCGGCACTGTTCGGCGTCGCGCGCGAGCTGCGCCCGGGGACGCCGCCGGCGCCCTCGCTGGCGCTCTACCTGGGCATGGGCTGGCTGGGCGTGCTGGCGGCCGTGCCGCTGATCGAGCGGCTCGACGGCGGCGGGCTGGCCTGGCTGCTGGCCGGCGCCCTGTGGTACTCGGCCGGCACGGTGTTCTATCGCAACCCGCTCGGGTGGCGGCATGCGCATGGGACCTGGCACCTGTTCGTGCTGGCGGGGACGGCAAGCCATTACGTGACCGTCGCCCACTTCGTGCTGTAGCCCGGACTGGGGCGTCCTGACGGACGGCGGCCAGGGCCTGCCGCGCAGCGCTTCGCTACCATGCGGGCGCAGCCCCTGAACCGCATGAAACCCCAGAACATCTCCTTCCACCATCCCCTCGCGTTCTGGATCGGCTGCATCGCCATCATCGGCGGCGTGCTCGCGCACGTGCCGATGTTCATGATGGGCCGCCACACCGGCTGGCAGATGGTCGGCATGGAAATGGACGCGACCATGCTCACCGGCATGGCCATGATCCCGCTGGGCGTGCTGCTGGCCATGTACGGCTTGATGCCGCGCATCGCGCAGATGAAGAAAAGCCTGCACGGCGACCGTCACCTGCAGTTCCACGTGGCCGATGGCGTGCCGCTCAACGGCGAGCATTGGAAGCTGGTGATCGTCCTGGTGATCGCGCTGGCGGTGGACGTCCTCAAGCCGGCGACGCTGGGCTTCGTGATGCCGGGCATGACGACGGAATACGAGATCAGCAAGCAGACCGCCGGCATCCTCGCGCTGGTGGCGCTGACCGGCACCACCGTCGGCTCGGTGCTCTGGGGCCGGCTGGCCGACGTGTTCGGCCGGCGCGCGGCCATCCTGCTGTCGGCGCTGATGTTCATCGGCACCGCCATCTGCGGCGCGATGCCGGCCTTCGGCTGGAACCTCGTCATGTGCTTCCTGATGGGCGCTTCCGCCGGCGGCCTGCTGCCGATCACCTTCACCCTGATGGCCGAGACGGTGCCGGCCGCCCACCGCGGCTGGCTGCTGGTGGCGCTGGGCGGCGTCGGGACCTCGGCCGGCTACCTGCTGGCCGCGGGATCGGCCGCGCTGCTGGTGCCGGAATTCAGCTGGCGCGCGCTGTGGCTGCTGGGTCTGCCGACCGGTCTGCTGATCGTCTTCCTGGGCCGCTATATCCCCGAGTCGCCGCGCTTCCTGGCCAACGCGGGACTGGACGATGAGGCGCGCGCGGTGCTCGCGCGCTTCGCCGGCGCGCAGGCGAGCGGCAGCGCAACGGCGGAGGTGGCGCCCGCTGCGGTCATCGCCGAAGCGGAGCCGCCGGCCGCCGGCATCGCCCAGTTGCTGCGGGGCCCCCACGCGCGCATCACCTGGGGCCTGATGGTCTGCGGCGTGGCCTGGGGACTGGTGAACTTCGGCTTCCTGCTGTGGCTGCCGACCAACCTGGGCAGCATGGGCATGGACGCCACCGCCGCCAGCGCGCTGCTGGCGCGCTCGGCGCTGCTGGCCCTGCCCGGCATCGCGCTGGTGATCTGGCTCTACCACCGGTGGAGCAGCATCGGGGCGCTGGTGCTCTTCATCGCGCTCACGGCAGCCACGCTGCTGGTCTTTTTCGGGCTCGGTGTGGCGCGGGTGCAGTCGGCCACGGCCATGGTGATCACTACTGCGCTGCTGCTGGTCAGCTCCAGCGGCGTGATCGCGATGCTGATCCCCTATGCCGCCGAGATCTACCCGGTGCATTTGCGCGGCACCGGCTCGGGCGTGGTCGCGGCCGGCTCCAAGTTCGGCGGCATCCTGGGGGCAGGCTTCGGGGTGCTCGGCGTGTTCGGCCATTTCGCCGCCTCGGCGCTCCTGATCGCCCTGCCGATGGCGGTGGCGGCGTTGATGCTGGCGCGCAGCGGCATCGAGACGCGCGGGCGCGGGCTGGAGGACATCCAGCAGGCCCTGGGCGAAGGCCGCGGCAGCGCGCCCTGACGACACGGTCGCCGCACAAATCCAGCCGCCAGCCGCCTTATCCGAAATAAGCATTCCACCGCCCTGCAGGCCGCATGGAGACTGGTGAATAAGCTTATCCGCATAAAGCGCGAACCAAAAAATAGTTTGGTTCCATAAGCGACGCTCCTAAAGTCACGGCCTCGTTGACGGGCGTGGACGCGCGCCTTCCAGCAGCAAAGAAAACACGATGTACCAATACACAGACTTCGACCGCCAGTTCGTGCACCAGCGCGCTGCGCAATTCCGGGACCAGCTCGAACGCTGGCAGGCCGGCAAGCTTTCCGAGGACGAGTTCCGGCCGCTGCGCCTGCAGAACGGCTGGTACGTGCAGCGCTACGCGCCCATGCTGCGCGTGGCGGTGCCCTATGGCGAGCTGTCCAGCGCCCAGCTGCGGGTGCTGGCCCGCATCGCCCGCGAATACGACGAGCCCGAGGCCGAGGTCTACAAGAGCGCCCTGAAGACGCAGGGCAAGCTGGGCACGCACAAGCTGCCCACGCACTACGGCCACTTCACCACGCGCCAGAACGTGCAATACAACTGGATCCCGCTGGCCAAGTCTGCCGACGTGATGGACCTGCTGGCCTCGGTCGACATGCACGGCATCCAGACCAGCGGCAACTGCATCCGCAACATCACCAGCGACGAGCGCGCCGGCGTCGCCATCGACGAGGTGGCCGATCCGCGCCCCTTCGCCGAAATCATGCGGCAGTGGAGCACGCTGCATCCCGAGTTCGCCTTCCTGCCGCGCAAGTTCAAGATCGCCATCACCGGCGCCAACGAAGACCGCGCGGCCACCGGCTGGCACGACGTAGGCCTCAAGCTGCTGAAGAACGAAGCCGGTGAGTTGGGCTTCCGCGTGCAGGTCGGCGGCGGCATGGGCCGCACGCCCATCATCGGCACCGTGCTGCGCGAGTTCCTGCCCTGGAACCAGATCATGAATTACCTGGAGGCCGTGGTGCGGGTCTACAACCGCTACGGCCGGCGCGACAACATGTACAAGGCGCGCATCAAGATCCTGGTGAAGGCCGAGGGCCAGCGCTACATCGACGACGTCGAGGCCGAGTACCGGCAGATCCTCGAGCACGACGGCGCGCCGCACACGATTCCGCAGGCCGAGTTCGACCGCGTCGCCGCCTCCTTCGTGCCGCCCCGGCTCGCCACCCGCGTGTTCCAGAGCGCCGAGCAGACCGACGCGGACCTGCGCGCGCAGGCGGCGGACGACGTGATGTTCGCGCGCTGGCTGCAGCGCAACGTGGCGCCGCACAAGAACCCGTCGCTGCGCGCGGTCACGCTGTCCTTCAAGCGCATCGGTCAGGCGCCCGGCGACGCCTCGGCCGACCAGCTCGACACCGCCGCCCGCCTGGCCGACCGATTCTCGGCCGGCGAGGCCCGCGTCACGCACGACCAGAACCTGCTGCTGCCCTGGGTGCATGCCGAGGACCTGCACGCGCTGTGGCTCGCCGCCCGCGAGGCCGGCTTCGCGAGCGCCAACGTGCACCTGCTGACCGACATGATCGCCTGCCCCGGCGGCGACTTCTGCGCACTGGCCAATGCCCGCTCGATCCCGATCGCCGAGGCCATCACCGAGCGCTACCAGGACCTGGACGAACTCGACGACCTGGGCGAGATCGACCTGCACATCAGCGGCTGCATCAACTCCTGCGGCCATCACCACAGCGGCCACATCGGCATCCTGGGCGTCGACAAGGACGGCAAGGAGTGGTACCAGGTCACGCTGGGCGGCTCCGACGGCTCGGCGCTGTCGGGTGCGGCGCAGCCAGGCAAGGTGGTCGGCCCCTCCTTCTCGGCGGCCGAGGTGCCGGACGTGATCGAGGCCGTGCTCAACACCTACCGCGACACGCGCGAGGCGGGCGAGAGCTTCATCGACGCGCTTCGCCGGGTCGGCATCGAGCCCTTCAAGGCCGCCGCCAACGGTGCACGCTTCAAGGTCGAGGAGGCCGCATGAACAAGACCCTGCGCATCCTCTCTGCCGAAGAGCACGTCGACGACGGCAGCCCGAACGTGCTGCAGATCGCCAACGACGCGGATCCGCTCGCCATCGAGGTCTGCCTCGACGACGTCGAACGCATCGACCTGCATTTCCCGAAGTTCACCGACGGCCGCGCCTACAGCCAGGCCTTCCTGCTGCGCCGCCGCCTGGGCTTCAAGGGCGACATCCGCGCCACCGGCGACGTGCTGATCGACCAGCTGGTGCAGATGCAGCGCACCGGCTTCTCCAGCGCGGTGCTGAAGGAAGGCGTGGACGCCTCCGCCGCCCAGCGCCAGTTCGATCGCTTCGCCGCCTACTACCAGGGCGATGCGGTGCAGACCACGCCGCACTTCGCGACGGCGGCATCCGAGGCCGCATGAGCACTTTCGACATGAGCATCGATCTCGCACGCATCAATTCCGAACTCGGCCGCAACGCGGAGGGCCTGGTGGACTGGGCGATCGGCCTGGGCCAGCCCGCGATCGTCACCACGAATTTCCGCCCGTTCGAGGCCGTGATCCTGCACATGGTGACGCGCGCAAAGGCGAATGTGCCCGTGGTCTGGATGGACAACGGCTACAACACCGAGGCCACCTACCGGTTTGCCGACGAGGTGACGAAGCTGCTGGGTCTGGACCTGCACATCTACCTGCCGCGCCGCTCCCGTGCGCATCGCGAAGCGGTCGAAGGTCCGACGCCGGCGCTGGACGATCCGCGCCATGCCGCCTTCACGGAGGAAGTGAAGCTGGAGCCCTTTGCCCGTGCGCTGCGCGAGACGGCACCGAAGGTCTGGTTCACCGCGCTTCGGGCCACCGACACGGCCGTGCGCGCGCAAATGGACCCGGTCAGCGTCAATCCGGATGGCCTGATCAAGGTCGCCCCGCTGCTGCACTGGTCGTCCAAGGATCTGTATGCGTACTGCGAAGCGCATGGCCTGCCCAACAACTTCGACTACGTGGACCCGACCAAGGGCGAAGAGAACCGCGAGTGCGGACTGCATCTCTCGCATTGAGCGCCAAGGTTTCACCGATTTCACGCACTGAGCACCTCACCCGATGAACGCCCGAACCGAACACGACCTGCTGCTGCAGACCGCGCACACGCCGGCTCACCTGTCCAACGCCCAGCTCGATGCGCTGGAGGAAGAGACCATCTTCATCCTGCGCGAGGTCGCCGCCTCTTTCGAGCGGCCCACGCTGCTGTTCTCCGGCGGCAAGGATTCGCTGGTGCTGCTCAAGTGCGCCGAGAAGGCTTTCGGCGCCGGCCGCCTGCCCTACCCGCTGCTGATGATCGACACCGGCCACAACTTCCCTGAGGTAACGGCCTTCCGCGACCACCGCGCGCAGGAACTGGGCGCCGAGCTGATCGTGCGCAGCGTCGAAGACTCGATGGCCCGCGGTACCGTGCGCCTGGCCCATCCGGGCGAGTCGCGCAACGTGCACCAGTCGGTCACGCTGCTGGAAGCGATCGAGGAATTCCGCTTCGACGCGCTGATCGGCGGCGCGCGCCGCGACGAGGAGAAGGCCCGCGCCAAGGAGCGCATCTTCTCGCACCGCGATGCCTTCGGCCAATGGCAGCCCAAGGACCAGCGGCCCGAGCTCTGGACCCTGTTCAACACCCGCCTGGCCCCGGGCGAGCATTTCCGCGTGTTCCCGATCTCCAACTGGACCGAGCTGGACGTCTGGCAGTACATCGAGCGCGAACACGTCGCCCTGCCCTCGATCTACTACACGCACAAGCGTGAAGTGGTGGAGCGCCGCGGCCTGCTGGTGCCGGTGACCGAGCTGACGCCGCCGCGCGACGGCGAGCAGGTCGAGGTGCGCGACGTGCGTTTCCGCACCGTGGGCGACATCACCTGCACCTGCCCTGTCGAAAGCCTGGCCGCCGACGCGGCCGACGTGGTGGTGGAAACGCTGGCGGCCGAAGTCAGCGAGCGCGGCGCCACCCGCATGGACGACAAGACTTCCGAAGCCTCGATGGAAAAGCGCAAGAAAGACGGCTATTTCTAAGCACTCCCCCAGGCTTCGCGCACTTCGTGTCGCTACGCCAACCCCCTCGCCGGGGGCAACACCAGCGGCCCGGCAAAGCCGGTTCCGCGGTGTTCCCCGAAAAGCGGAGAAATGAATTGAACGCAATCACCCTTCCTACTGCTGCACAGGCGATCCACGGCGACACCGGCACCGCCCTGCGCTTCATCACCTGCGGCAGCGTCGACGACGGCAAGAGCACGCTGATCGGCCGCCTGCTGGTCGACAGCAAGACCGTGCTGCAGGACCAGCTGGCCGGCGTGCAGCGCGGCGGCGAGACCGACCTGGCGCTGCTGACCGACGGCCTGTCGGCCGAGCGCGAGCAGGGCATCACGATCGACGTGGCCTACCGCTATTTCTCGACCGCGCGGCGCAAGTTCATCATCGGCGACGCGCCGGGCCATGAGCAGTACACGCGCAACATGGTCACGGCCGCTTCCAGCGCCGATGCCGCCGTGGTGCTGGTCGACGCCACCAAGCTGGCCTGGGCCGCCGAGGTCGGCGACGGCGAAGTGGTGCGCCGCGAGCTGCTGCCGCAGACGCGCCGCCACACGCTGCTGTGCCATCTGCTGCGGGTGCAATCCATCGTCTTCGCGGTCAACAAGCTCGACGCCATCCCCGATGCCGAGCTGGCCTTCGAGCGCATCTCGGCCGCGCTCGCGAGCTTTGCCGAAGCCGCCGGCGTGCAGGTCGCGGCCACAGTGCCGATCTCGGCCCTCAAGGGCTGGAACGTGGCATCACGCCATGGCGACTGGTGCGGCTACGAGGGCCCGAGCCTGGTCGAGTTGCTGGAAGACCTGCCGGTCACCCAGCAGGACGAAACCGTCCCCTTCGCCTTCCCGGTGCAGTGGGTCGAGAAGTTCTCGGGCTCGGCCGACACCTCCAAGGGCCGCCGCGTGTTCTGGGGCCGGGTGGCCAGCGGGCATGTCGAGCCCGGCCAGCGCGTGGCCGTGATGCCGGGCAACCAGGTCGCCACGGTGGCGCAGGTGCTCAGCCACACGCGCCAGCCCAAGGCCGTGCACGCGGGCCACAGTGCCGGCATCGTGCTCGACCGCGAGCTCGACGTCTCGCGCGGCGACTGGCTGCTGGCGCCCGAGGCCTTCGAGCCGGTGCGCGAGATCACCGCCACCATCGCCTGGCTGGACGACGAGCCGCTGGTCGCGGGCCGCGTCTACTGGGCGCTGCAGGGCCACCGCTGGGTCAAGGCGAAGGTCGCCCGCATCGTCGACCGCGTCAACATCACCACGCTGGAATCGGAGCCGGCCGAGCGGCTGGAGCCCAATTCGATCGGCGACGTGGTGCTCTCGCTGCAGCAGCCGCTCGCGGTGCTGCCCTTCACGCAATCGAGGGCGCTGGGCTCGCTGGTGCTGGTCGATACCGCGTCCCACAGGACCTCGGCGGCCGTGCTCGTGCAGCCGTCGGCGCCAAAGGCCTAAAATTCAGCGTTTCCTCCACCGATCGATCTCCCTCCCCCAGTCATGACCCACGTCGTCTCCGAAGCCTGTATCCGCTGCAAGTACACCGATTGCGTCGATGTCTGTCCCGTGGACTGCTTCCGCGAAGGCCCCAACATGCTGGTGATCGATCCGGACGAATGCATCGACTGCGCGGTCTGCATCCCCGAGTGCCCGGTCAACGCGATCTACGCCGAGGAAGACCTGCCCGCCAACCAGTTGGCCTTCATCAAGCTCAACGCCGAGCTGGCCCTGGCCGACGGCTGGAAGAGCATCACCAAGCGCAAGCCGGCGCTGCCGGATGCCGAGGAGTGGAAGGACAAGACCGACAAGATCGGGGAGCTGGTGCGCTGAACGCACCTGCCGCGCCCATCGAGACCGACGGCCTGGTTGTCGGCGCCGGTCCCGTCGGGCTGTTCCAGGCCTTCCAGCTCGGCCTGCTCGAGATCCCCTGCCACATCGTCGATGCGCTGCCCGCCGCGGGCGGCCAGTGCGTGCAGCTCTACGGCGACAAGCCCATCTACGACATACCGGGCATTCCCGCGACCAGCGGGAAGGGCCTGGCGGACGCGCTGCTGCGGCAGCTCGAGCCGCTGAAGCCCGGCTTCCACTTCGGTGAGCAGGTCGAGACCCTCGAACGGCAGGCCGACCGGCGCCTGCTGCTTCGCACCAGCGGCGGCACAGCCTTCCTGGCGAAGACGGTGTTCATCGCCGCCGGCGTCGGCGCCTTCGTCCCCAGGCGCATCGCGCTGGAGGGCATCCAGCGTTTCGAAGGCACCACGCTCTTCTATCACCCCGAATCGCTGGAACGCTTCGACGGCCAGGCGGTGGTGGTCAACGGCGGCGACGACGCGGGCCTCGCGACGGCGCTGGCACTGGTCGGGCGGGCCCGGCAGGTCACACTGCTGCACCGTCGCGACGGCTTCCAGGCCGACGAGACGCTGGTCCGCCAGTTTCGGGCGCAGGTGGCCGCCGGCGCCGTGGACTTTGCGGTGGGCCAGCCCGTCGCCTTCGATGGCCGGACCCTGGAGATCGCGACGCCGGACGCACAGACCCGCGCCCTGCCGCTCGACGCATTGGTCGCCTGCCTCGGCATCTCCCCCCGCCTCGGGCCGATCGTCGACTGGGGGCTGGACCTGGTCCGCAAGCAGGTCCCGGTGGACACCGAGCGCTACCAGACGCGCGAGCCTGGCGTCTTCGCGGTCGGCGACGTCAACACCTATCCGGGCAAGAAGAAGCTGATCGTCTGCGGCTTCCACGAGGCCACGCTGGCAGCCTGGGCCGCGACGGAGATCGTGTTCCCGGGCAAGGCCGTGCCGCTGCAGTACACCACGACCAGCACCCGGCTGCACCAGTTGCTGGGCGTCGGCTGAGCGGGCCGCGTCAGCGACGCGTTCATCGAAAAGCCAGCTTCGGAATCTACGATTGCGCGCCATGCAGGCATTGAACATCGCACTCTTCCAGGCCATCGCCGCCGGCCACGCGCCTGGCTCACCGTGGCTGCTCTGGTTTGCCGCGCGCGTGGCGGAAGGCTCGACCTGGGTGTGCGTGGCCATGATGGCCTGGCTGGCCTGGCGGCGGCCCGCCCAACGCGTCTACGTGCTGGCGGCACTGGTCGCTGCCGGCGTGGCTTCGGTCCTGGCCCAGCAGCTGGCGGAGGTCATCGGCATGCCGCGCCCCTTCGTACTGGGCCTGAGCCCAGCCCACATCGAGCATGGCATCCGCGGCGCGCTGCCGAGTGCCCATGCCACGGTGATGTTCACGGTCGGCCTCGTGTTCTGCCTTCGCGCGGCGACCCGGATCGTTGGTGCCGCGATCCTGGCGATCGCCGTCCTGACGGGCTGGGCGCGCATCTACGTGGGCGTGCATTTCCCCTTCGACATCCTGGCCGGCCTGCTGCTGGCCGGCGCCATCGTCGCGGTCTTCTGGGGGCTGGAGCGATGGGGCCGCCGCCTCGTCGCGCCGGCCACCGCGCTCGACGACGATCTGCGCGCCCGCTGATCCGGGCTGCTAGCCAGCCAGGACCCAGGCGCTGGCGCCGAAGACAACGAAGCCCAGCCCCACGATCACGAGGATGAAACGCGGCTGAAAGGAGGCCGCCGGCGGCAGGCTCTGCGCGACGAAATGCAGCAGCGCGCCGCCCCCGATGGTCATGAAGCCTGCGCCCAGCGAGCGCGCGACGTCCTCGCCGAGGAAGGTGATGACGAAGCCACCCAGGAACACCACATTGGCGACCACGGTCAGGGCGGTGCGCCGCTTCTGCTGCGCGGGTGTGGCCTCCCGGGGTGCGGCACGGCCACTGCGGCCGCCGCGGAGGACACCCACGAAGAACAGGCCGAACAGCGTTGGGAACAGCCCGAAGATGCCCAGCGCCAGCACCGGGCCCCAGAGGTTCTGGAAATCCGCAACGAGGGCCTGCGAGGGATCGGCCGATCGGTAGCGCACCTCCACTGCCTCGCCGATGCCGACCTCACGCCGGCTCCCGCCCAGGCCCTTGACCTGGTGGAGCCGGCCATCGGGTCCGGCGAATTCGACCAGCGGCGCCAGGGTGGTAGTACGCCGGCCCTTGGCGTCCTTGCTGGTCTCCTCGACGAAATCGACCAGGCGGCCCTGCGCAGGCTCGGTGCCGGCGATCGACGCGTAGCGGTGCATCGCCACCCAGCCTGCCATCGCCAGGCCGGTGAGCCCGATCACCAGGCAGCCCAGCGCGATGCCGCTTTCGAACCCTTTCCTCCAACCCAGAAGAGCCCCTGACAGAGGCCCGAGCAGACAGGCGCCGAAGAAGGCCAGCAGCGCCCGGTTGATGAGCGCCTCATCCATGGGCCGTCGTTCGCGCGTGGAAATGACGGGCGCCGCGGCGGCGGCAGATCAACGCCCGCGCCGGCGCCGGTTGGAGCGGCTGGTCAGCAGGCCCAGCTGGCTGCGCTGCCGGTCGATGCGCGCCTGGCGCCGCTCGTTCTCGCGTTCGACCACTTTGCGCTTGGTGTAGCCCGAAGCGTCGGCCCAGGCCCACCAGGCGATGGCGAGCGCGAAGGGAATGAGCACCACCCACCAGCTCCACTGGGCCACGAAGCCGACTTCGAAGTACTTGAGGGCCACCGTGATCAGGCCCAGGAACAGAAACCACATGTAGAACCCCTCCGATCGTCCGGCCCGCTCAGCAGGAGGCCGTGCACCGCGCTACCTACAATCGCGTTGGACCCACTTTAACGCACCCACGTCACCCGGCCCCATGAAAAGAGCGCTCTTCGTTGCCGCCTTCGGCCTCGCCGCCGCAGCCCCCGCCTTCGCCGACCTGGCGCTGGCCACCTCCAAGAACTGCATGAGTTGCCACGCCGTCGACCGCAAGATCCTCGGCCCCTCCTTCAAGGAGATCGCCGCGAAGTACAAAGACAACAAGGGGGCCGCTGACACGCTGGCCACCAAGATCATCAAGGGTGGTTCGGGCGTCTGGGGCGCGGTGTCGATGCCGGCCAACAACCAGGTCAGTGAGGCCGACGCGAAGAAGCTGGCGGCCTGGGTGCTCTCGACGAAGTAAAGGCGTCAGACGGCCGGCGGCATGCCGACCGGCTCCCTGGTCTCCCGGCGGCGGTCGAAGCGGTCCTCGAGCTGGCCGATGTGGGCCGCCAGCGTGTTGTCGGTGTGCTCGGAGCGCACCTTGATCATCGTTTCGAGCTGCTCCACCCGTGCCAGCAGTGCGGCATGCCGCTCGGCATTGCGCGCCATGTGGGTGTTCTCCTGCGTCTCGAGGAAATTGCGCAGCTCCGTGAAACGCGAGGCCTCGGCCCGGTCGGCCAGGTCGCGCTGGGCCTGCATCTCCTTCGTGTGCCGGCGCGTCTCGAGCAGCACGGTGCTCTGCAGGTAGACCACATAGGCGGCGAAGAACACGCCCAGCAGCACCGTGAGTCCCAGCATGATCAGGCCCAGCGGCGCGGTGACCTGCATGAAGCCGATCGACATCACGGTGGGCGCGGCCAACACGCCCCAGTTCAATGCCGCGAGCGCCGCGATCAGCAGCACGACCACCAGGAGCACGCCTGTTCTCAGTCCCATGGAAGTCTCCTGAAGCTTCGATGGGCTGTTTGTAGCGCATCCGGCACGCCCCGCCTGTCGGACGGGGGCGCGGACCGCCGGGCCTGGTCAGTAGGCCTGGCCGAGCTGCTCCAGGATGGCCGGGTTCTCGAGCGTCGAGGTGTCTTGCGTGATCGCCTCGCCCTTCGCGATGCTGCGCAGCAGGCGCCGCATGATCTTGCCGCTGCGGGTTTTGGGCAGGTTCTCGCCGAAGCGGATGTCCTTGGGCTTGGCGATCGGGCCGATCTCCTTGGCCACCCAGTTGCGCAGATCGGCGGCGATCTGCTTGGCCTCGTCGCCGCTCGGCCGTCCGCGCTTGAGCACGACGAAGGCGCACACGGCCTCGCCCGTCAGGTCGTCGGGCCGGCCGACCACTGCGGCCTCGGCAACCAGGTCGGTCTTGGCGACCAGCGCGGATTCGATCTCCATGGTGCCGAGGCGATGGCCAGAGACGTTGAGCACGTCATCGATGCGCCCGGTGATGCGGAAGTAGCCGCGGTCGGCGCTGCGCACCGCGCCGTCGCCGGCGAGGTAGATGGTGCCGCCCATCTCCTCGGGGAAGTAGCTCTTCTTGAAGCGCTCGGGGTCGTTCCAGATGGTGCGGATCATCGAGGGCCAGGGTCGCTTGATCACCAGCATGCCGCCGGCGCCGTTGGGAATGTCCTTGCCGGTCTCGTCGACGATCGCGGCCATGATGCCGGGCAGCGGCAGCGTGCAGGAGCCGGGCACCAGCGGCGTCGCGCCGGGCAGCGGCGTGATCACGTGGCCGCCGGTCTCGGTCTGCCAGAAGGTGTCGACGATCGGGCACTTCTCGTGGCCCACGTTCCGGTAGTACCACATCCAGGCTTCGGGATTGATGGGCTCGCCCACGGTGCCGAGGATGCGCAGCGAGGAAAGATCCCAGTTCTTGGGGTGCACCTTCTCGTCACTGTCGGCGGCCTTGATCAGCGAGCGGATCGCGGTCGGCGCGGTGTAGAAGACCGTGACCTTGTGCTTCTCGACCATCTGCCAGAAGCGGCCGGCATGCGGAAAGGTGGGGATGCCCTCGAAGATGACCTGCGTCGCACCAGCTGCCAGCGGCCCGTAGGCGACGTAGGTGTGGCCTGTGATCCAGCCGATGTCGGCGGTGCACCAGAAGCGGTCTTCGGCGCGGATGTCGAAGGTCCAGTCCATCGTGAGCTTGGCCCACAGGAGATACCCGCCGGTGGCGTGCTGCACGCCCTTGGGCTTGCCGGTGGAGCCCGAGGTGTAGAGGATGAAGAGCGGGTGCTCGGCGCCGACCGGCACCGGCGCGCATTCGCTGCTCTGGCCCTTGAGCACCTCGTCGAAGGTCTTGTCGCGGCCCGAGACCATGTTGCAAGCGGTCGCGGTGCGCTGGAAGACCAGCACGGTCTTCAGCGTGTCGCAACCGCCGAGCGCGATGGCGTCGTCGACGATGCCCTTGAGCGGCAGCTCCTTGCCGCCGCGCATCTGGAAGTTGGCGGTGATCACGGCCACCGCGCCGGCGTCGATGATGCGCTCCTGCAGCGCCTTGGCCGAAAAGCCGCCGAACACCACGCTGTGCGTGGCGCCGATGCGGGCGCAGGCCTGCATCGCGATCACGCCCTCGATGGTCATGGGCATGTAGATGATGACGCGGTCGCCCTTGGCGATGCCCTGCGCCTTCAGCGCGTTGGCGAACTGCGAGACGCGCGCCAGCAGTTCCTTGTAGGTGACCTGCGTGACCGCGCCGTCGTCGGCCTCGAAGATGATCGCGGTCTTGTTCTCGACCGGCGTGCCCACGTGCTTGTCGAGGCAGTTGGCCGAGGCATTGAGCTCGCCGTCGTCGAACCACTTGTAGAACGGCGCGTTCGATTCGTCGAGGGTGCGGGTGAAGGGCTTGGTCCACACCACGTTGCTCTTCGCCTGCCGGGCCCAGAAGCCCTCGAAGTCGTCGGCGGCCTCCTTGCACAGCGCGTCGTAGGCGGCCATGCCGGAAATGCGGGCGCCCTGCGTGGCACGGGCGTCGGGCGAAAAAACGCGGTTCTCGACCAGGACGGACTCGATCGTCGATGCGCTGCTGCTCATTCTTTGTCTCCTGTGGCAAGGGGAAGTGACGGACGCTACTGTCCGCGTCCGCACTTACGGGTGTCTGACGCCCCATGTTAGCGACAGGATCGTCACACGGCCGCCCTGGTGGGCACTCTAGAATCGCGCGTTTCCCTTTCTCTCCTCACCCCGCATCCAAGTCACCGGCCCGCCCCGATGTCCAACCTCGATCCGCTCCTCCAGGCCCGCGCAGGCAAGTCCTCGCCGCTGCGCCCGCTGCCCAACCTGATCTTCGCGAGCCGCTGGCTGCAGTTGCCGCTCTACCTGGGGCTGATCGTCGCGCAGGGCGTTTACGTCGTGCACTTCCTCGTCGAGCTGCTGCACCTGGTCGAGGCCGCCTTCGGCAGCGAGGCGGCGCTGAAATCACTCATCACCAGCATCGGCTACAAGACCACCGCGCCGATCACCACGCTCAACGAGACGGTGATCATGCTGGTTGTACTGGCGCTGATCGACGTGGTGATGATCTCCAACCTGCTGATCATGGTGATCGTCGGCGGCTACGAGACCTTCGTCAGCCGCATGAACCTGGAGGGCCACCGCGACCAGCCCGAATGGTTGAGCCACGTGAATGCGTCGGTGCTGAAGGTCAAGCTGGCGACCGCGATCATCGGGATCAGCTCGATCCACCTGCTCAAGACCTTCATCAACGCGGACAACTACACCGACCGCGTGCTGATCGCGCAGACCGCAATCCACATCGCCTTCCTGCTGTCGGCGATGGCGATCGCGTTCACCGACCGGCTGATGGCGCCGGCTCCGGGCGCCGACCACTGACGGCGCCAGGGCCGCGTTTCAGCGGCCCGTCATGTTCTCAGGCACCACCCATTGGTCGAACTGCTCGGCCGTGAGGTGCCCCGACGCGATGGCCGCCTCGCGCAGGCTGGTGCCTTCCTTGTGCGCCTTCTTCGCGATGAAGGCCGCCTTGTCGTAGCCGATGTGCGTGTTGAGCGCCGTCACCAGCATCAGTGAGCGCTGCACCAGCTCCGTGATGCGCTCGCGGTTCGGCTCGATGCCGACCGCGCAATGGTCGTTGAAGCTGCGCATGCCATCGGCCAGGAGGCGCACGCTCTGCAGGAAGTTGTGGGCCACCATCGGGCGGAACACGTTGAGCTCGAAGTTGCCCGAGGCGCCGCCGATGTTGATGGCGACGTCGTTGCCGAAAACCTGCGCCGCCAGCATCGTGACCGCCTCGCTCTGGGTCGGGTTGACCTTGCCGGGCATGATGGACGAGCCGGGCTCGTTCTCCGGGATGCTGAGCTCGCCGATGCCGCTGCGCGGGCCGCTGGCCAGCCAGCGCACGTCGTTGGCGATCTTGTTCATGCTGGCGGCCAGGGTCTTGAGCGCGCCGTGCGCATGCACCATGGCATCGACCGAGGCCATGGCCTCGAACTTGTTGGGCGCAGTGATGAAAGGCAGGCCGGTCAGCCTGGCCAACTCGGCGGCCACCCGCTCGGCATAGCCCTTGGGCGCATTGAGCCCGGTACCCACGGCCGTGCCGCCCAGCGCCAGTTCGCATAGGTGGGGCAGCGCGGCGCGCACGTGGGCCTCGCCATGGGCCAGCTGCGCCACGTAGCCCGAGAACTCCTGGCCCAGCGTCAGTGGCGTCGCGTCCTGCAGGTGGGTGCGGCCGATCTTGACGATCTCGGCGAAATCCCTGGACTTCTTCTCCAGCGTGCCGCGCAAGAGCGCGATGGCCGGCAGCAGGCGGTGGGTGATGGCCTCGACCGCCGCCACATGCATCGCGGTGGGGAACACGTCGTTGGAGGACTGGCTGCGGTTCACGTCGTCGTTGGGATGCACCAGGCGCCCTTCCCCACGCTCGCCCCCCAGTAGTTCGCTGGCACGGTTGGCCAGCACCTCATTGACGTTCATGTTGCTCTGGGTGCCAGAGCCGGTCTGCCACACGACCAGCGGGAACTCGCCCTCGTGCGTGCCGGCGATCACCTCGTCTGCCGCGGCGACGATGGCGTTGGTCTTCTTCTCGTCCTGCAGCCCGAGCGCATGGTTCACCACCGCCGAGGCGCGCTTGACCTTCGCCAACGCCAGGATGATCTCGCGCGGCTGGCGCTCGCCGGAGATGTCGAAGTTCTGCAGTGAGCGCTGGGTCTGGGCGCCCCACAGCCGGTCGCCCGGGACCTCGATGGGCCCGAAGGTGTCGCGTTCGGTACGGGTGCTGGGGGAGGTCGTCATGAGGGAATGCTCCAGGAGGTCGAAACGCCGTGCAGTATCGCCCCAAATAAGAACGGCTCGCATTGGGCATGGATTTGCCCGCATCCGCGCGAGGGTCCGGCTGCGACAGGCTGGGATAATCGCAGGGTTTGCCCGTCCCCTCCCCACGAAATACACCATGACCATCATTCAGCAAGCCGACCTGATCGAGTCGGTCGCCGCCGCCCTGCAGTACATCAGCTACTACCACCCCAGCGACTACATCGCCCATCTCGCG
>NZ_LYMK01000058.1 GCF_002157355.1 Variovorax sp. JS1663
GTTCAAGTTCTTGATCTCCCTGTGCATCCGGGGAGACCAAGCTCATGGCTTCAGCGTTGTTGCTGCCTCGCTCCCGTTGCGGGGCGCGATTCTGGGGGCGTTTGGCTCAGATCAAAATCTGATCTTTTGTCGCAAAAGTGCTGGCACATTGAAAGGGGCTGACGCGCACCCCGCGGCGCGCGATTTCATACGTGTCTACGATGGGCTCTTTTCAGCCAGCTCATCCGAAAAGGACATCCCATGCGCAGCCAAGCCGTTCGCATCGACCGCCCCGGCGGTCCCGAGGAACTGAAGATCGTCGAGGTGGAGGTCGGCGAGCCCGGACCGGGCGAGATCCGCATCCGGCACCACGCGGTCGGCCTCAACTTCATCGACACGTATCAGCGCAGCGGGCTCTACCCCTTCCCGATGCCCCTGCAGCTGGGCATGGAAGCCGCGGGCGTGGTGGAGGCGGTGGGCGAGGGCGTCACGCACCTGAAGGCCGGCGACCGCGCCGCCTATGCCAGCCCGCCGCCCGGCGCCTACTGCGAGCTGCGCGTGATGCCGGCGAAGAACGTGTGCAGGCTGCCCGACGCCATCTCGTTCGAGACCGGCGCGGCCATGATGCTCAAGGGCATGACCACGCAGTACCTGCTGAAGAAGACGCTGCCGGCCGAGGGGCTGCAGCCGGGCGACTTCATCCTCTTCCACGCGGCCGCCGGCGGCGTGGGCCTGATCGCCTGCCAGTGGGCCAAGGCGCTGGGCCTGAAGCTGATCGGCACCGCGGGCACGGACGCCAAGTGCCAGCTGGCGCTGGAGCACGGCGCGGCGCACGCGATCAACTACAGCAAGGAGAACTTCGCCGAACGCGTGAAGGAGATCACCGGCGGCCAGGGCGTGAAGGTGGTCTACGACTCGGTGGGCAAGGACACCTTCGAGGGCTCGCTGGACTGCCTGCGGCCCTTCGGCCTGCTGGCCATCTTCGGCAACGGCTCGGGGCCGGTGCCGGCCTTCAACCTCGGCCTGCTCGCGTCCAAGGGATCGCTCTACGTGACCCGGCCCACCCTGTTCTCGCACATGGCCAGCCGCGAGCGCACGCAGGCCATGGCGGACGACCTGTTCGCGGTGGTGCAGAGCGGCGCGGTGAAGATCCCGATCGCCCAGCGCTACAAGCTGTCCGAGGTGCAGCAGGCACATCGGGACCTGGAGTCGCGGAAGACCACTGGGTGCACCATCCTCACACTTTGAAGCGAGACCAGGCCGGCGCCGGGCCGCCCCAAGGCGGCCTGCGGCCCCCTCGGGGGGCAGCGAGTACACGAAGTGACGGAGCGTGGGGGCCAGCTACTCTATCGGGCTCAGTCGCGACTCGCGCATGCGCGTGCGCGACAGCGCGCCGGCCGAGTCCAGGATCGGGTAGGCGATCGAGCAGATGTGGGAGTTGATGCGCTTCAGGTCGCTGATCAGGTCGATGTGCAGCGAACTGGTCTCGATGCTGGAGGCGGTGCGCTCCGACAGCCGCTCCAGGTGCGTGGTCGCGTAGGTGCGCTCCAGGTCGCGAAAGCGCGCCTTCTCCTCCAGCAGCCGCTGCGCGTCGCGCACGTTGGCGTTGAGGAACACGCTCATCGACAGGCGCAGGTTGGCGACCAGGCGCTCGTGCAGCTCGACGATCTCGCGCATGCCGGCATCGGAGAAGCTGCGCTGCTTCTTGATCTTCTTGTCCTCGACGTCGATGATCACCCGCTCGATGATGTCGCCGATCTGCTCCATGTTGATGGTGAAGCTGATGATGTCGGTCCAGCGCCGGCTCTCCTCCTCGCCCAGCGCCTCGCGGGAGATCTTGGTCAGGTAGTACTTGATGGCCGAGTAGAGCTCGTCGACCGTGTCGTCCATCTTGCGCAGCTCGGCGGCCATGCGCAGGTCGTTGTCGCGGATCACCTTGAGCATGCCGATCAGCATGGTCTCGACGATGTCGGCCTGGTGCAACGCCTCGCGCGCGGCATTGGAGATGGCCAGTGTGGGGGTGGACAGGGCCGAGGGGTCGAGGTGCTGCGGCCGCTGCATGGCGAGCGGCTCGGTGGGCACCGGGAGCAGCTGCTTGACCGCGCGGGCCACCCAGTCCGTCAGGCCGATGAAGCCGATGCTGATCGCCACGTTGAAGGCGAGGTGGAACAGCACCACCAGCTGGGTGGCGTCCGAGATGTAGGGGCGGGCCTCGCGCAGGTAGACGCCGACGAAGGGCGCCACGATCGCCACGCCGAGGAGCTTGAACAGCAGGTTGCCGACCGTGACCTGCCGCACCGGGATCGCCGACTTGGCGGTGGTCAGCACCGCCAGCAGGCCGCTGCCCAGGTTGGCGCCCAGCACCAGGCCCAGGGCCACATCGAGCGGCACCACGTTGGAGCTGGCCATGGCCGCCACCAGCAGCACCACGGCCAGGCTGGAGTAGGCGGCGATGGCGAGCACGGCGCCGATGGTGATCTCCAGCAGCACGTCGCTGCCCAGCGAGGCCAGCAGTTCCAGCACCGGCGGCGAGGAGAACAGCGGGCCGGTGGCCTGCACCACCAGCTCCAGCGCCAGCAGCATCAGGCCCAGGCCGATCAGCACCCGGCCGACGCGGCCGGCCGGGGTGGAGCCGCGCGAGATGAAGAGCACCACGCCCACGAAGATGAAGAGCGGCGAGAGCCAGGACAGGTCGGCCGAGAACAGCACCGACATCAGCGCCGTGCCTACATCCGCGCCGCGCATCACCGCCAGTGCGGCCGGCAGCGCCACGAGGCCCTGGCCGACGAAGGAGGACGTCATCAGCGAGGTGGCCGTGCTGGACTGCACCAGGGCCGTGACGCCGATGCCCGAGAGGGCCGCCGTGAAACGGTTGCGCATGCTGTGCACCAGGATCTTGCGCAGGTTGGCGCCGAAGACGCGCAGCACGCCGGTGCGAACGAGATGGGTGCCCCACACCAGCAGTGCGATGGCGGCCAGCAGGTTCAGCAGATGTTTCATGGGTGTAGGGGTCGCTCCTTCCGTGCCGGCCTCATTGTTGAACCTTTGGGAACGCGGGGCTGTCGGCCGACGGCCTCAATCGATCAATGCGCCATTGTCATGGAAAGGATACGGCCCTTCGAATTCGCCCGAGGCGGCCAGGTGGGTGACCAGCCGTCGCTCCGAGGTCCAGGCATGCAGCCGGAAGCCCGGCGGCTCCAAAGTCCAGGCCGACGCGGCGTCCGGCGTCAGGTCGAGGCAGACCTGGTGGCCCGGCGCGGGCGAGGTCGAGGCGATGGTGCCGCCGAAGCGCACCTCGATCGCGCGGTGCAGGTGGCCGCAGACGATGCGCTCGACGTGGGGATGGCGTGCGACGATCTCTTCCAGGCGCTCGCGCCCGGCCAAGAGGCCGATGCGGTCCATGTGGCCGATCAGGGTCGAGAAGGGGGGATGGTGCATCGCCATCACCACCGGCTCGCCGCGGCAGGCGTGCAGCTGCGCGTCCAGCCAGTCGAGCTGGGCGTCGTCCAGTTCGCCGTGGCTGGCGCCGGCCACGGCCGTGTCCAGGGCGACGAGGTGCAGTGCACCCACGCGCACCGCGTAGTTCACAGGGCCCGCACTGCCCAGGTAGGCGTGGGCGGGGAAGCTGCGCCGCATCTGGTCGCGGTCGTCGTGGTTGCCCGGCAGCAGGAAGAAGGGCATGGGCAGCGGCGCCAGCAGGCAGGCCAGATGCTCGTACTCGGCGGCGCGGCCGAAGTCGGTCAGGTCGCCGGTGAGCACGAGGGCATCGGGCTGCTGGGGCAGGCGCAGCACCGACTGCACCGCGCGCTCGAGGTAGGGCGCGGTGTCGATGCGGCCGTAGGCCAGGCGCCCCGGCTCGCGGATGTGCAGATCGGTCAACTGGCCCAGCAGGGTGATGACGGTGGTGGGGGCGGGGCTCATGCGCCGATCTCCTGCGTGCTCATCAGCCGTTCGGGGCGGATGCGGATGCCGACCGCGTCGCCCGGCCGGTAGGGGGTGTCGCGGCCGACGTCGGCGGTGAGCACGGGCTGGTCCTCGGCGCGCAGGTGCAGCTGCACCCGGTCGCCCAGGAAGGTGCGGCGTTCGACCACGGCCCGGCCCCAGTCGGCATGGCGCGCATCGACTTCGATGTCCTCGGGGCGCACCAGCAGGGCCTCCTGCGTGCGCCATCCGTCCGGGCAGGGCAGGAGGGCGCCGCCCAGGCACACCACGCCCCGGGCCATGGCATCGGCGTCGCGCGCCAGCCGGTTCACGCGGCCGAGGAACTCGGCGACGAAGGGGTGGGCGGGCGCGCGGTAGAGGTCTTCGCCGCGGCCGACCTGCACGATGCGGCCGGCGCTCATCACGGCCAGGCGGTCGGCGATGGCCATCGCCTCCTGCTGGTCGTGGGTGACGTGGATCGCGGTGATGTGCAGCCGGCGCAGCAGATCGGCCAGCTCGTCGCGCAGGGACTCCTTCAGCTTGGCGTCGAGCGCGGCCAGCGGCTCGTCCAGCAGCAGCACGCGCGGGCGCACCGCCACCGCGCGCGCCAGGGCCACGCGCTGGCGCTGGCCGCCGGAGAGTTCGGACGGGCGCTTGTTCTCCAGGCCGCCGAGGCGGGTCAGCTCGACCAGTTCGCCCACGCTGCGGCGCTCCTCGTCGCGCGGGACGCCGCGGATGCGAAGCCCGTAGCCGATGTTGGCGGCCACGGTCATCTGCGGGAACAGGGCGTAGCTCTGGAACACCATGCCGACGCCGCGCTGCTCCACGGGGCGGCGGGTCACGTCCTGCCCGCCGAAGACGATGCGGCTGCCCTCGTCGGGCGACTCCAGCCCGGCGATCAGGCGCAGCAGCGTGGTCTTGCCGCAGCCCGAGGGGCCCAGCAGCGCCAGCACCTCGCCGGCCTCCACGTGCAGGTCGGTGGGTTGCAGGCCGCGGGTGCCGTCGGCATAGGTCTTGCCGCAGCGGGTGATGTCGACAGGGATGCGTTCAAGTTCCATGGCGTTTCTGGATCAGGTTGGCGACGTACTGCAGGCCCCACAGCACGGGCAGGATGACGGCGAAGAAAACCAGCGTGTAGGCCGAGCCGATTTCCAGGCGCATCGAGGCATAGCTGTCGGCCAGGCCGACGGGGAGGGTGCGTGTCAGCGGCGTGTGCAGCATCCAGGTGAGGTTGAATTCGCCCACCGAGAGCGTGAACACCATGAGGCTGCCGGCGACGATGGCCGGGAACACCGCCGGCACCAGCACGTCGAGAAAGCGCTGGCGGAAGCTGGCACCGAGCGAGCTGGCGGCTTCCTCCAGCGCCAGCAGCTCGTCGCGCTGGAAGGCGGAGGCGACGGTGCGCACCATGAAGGGAAGGGTGAACACGATGTGGCCGACCAGGATGAAGGCGAAGCTCTGGCGGAAGGCGGTCATCTCGCCGTAGGCCAGGATCAGCGCCAGCGCGGTGGCCAGCCCGGGCACGGCCACCGGCAGCGTGAGCAGTTCCTCGAAGGCGTGGGCCGCGCGCGAGCGGCTGCGCGCCAGGGCGTAGGCGCAGGGCACGCCCAGCACGATGGTGCCGGCCACGCAGGCCATTCCCACCAGCAGCGAGGCGCCGACGGTGCCGCCGTAGACCTCCCACACCTCGGCCAGCCAGCGCAGCGTGAGGCCGCTGTGGAGGCCGTTGCTGTAGTTGTTGACCAGGCCGGCCATCACCGACAGCAGCATCGGCGCGATCATGAACAGGCTCACCGCCAGCGTGACGGCGAACAGGAAGGGCGAGCGCTGGGTCGCGAAGTTGCGTTGCATCGTTCTCTGCTCCTCAGCGCACCGCCGGATTCGCGCCGGCCTGCCGTGCGATGAACAGCACCAGCCAGGTCACCAGCCCGAGCGCGATCGACAGCGAGGCGGCGAGCGCGAAGTTGGCGTAGTTGGTGAACTCGTTGTAGATGGTGATGGGGATCACCTCGAACTTGCTCGCCAGGGTGAAGGCGGTGCCGAAGGCGCCCATCGAGGTGGCGAACAGGATCGCGCCGCAGGCCAGCGTGGTGGGGCCGAGCTCCGGGATCCAGACGTCGCGCACCACGCGCAGGCGCGAGGCGCCCAGCGAGCGGGCGGCCTCCTCGAGCTGCGGGTTCATCGATCCGGCAGCAGCGGCGTAGGTGGCGATGGCGCGCGGCAGCGAGAAGTACAAATACGCCAGGAACAGGCCCAGCAGCCCGTAGGCGAAGGTGATGCGCTCGTCGATCAGGTGCGCGCTGATGTCGGCCACCAGGCCCTGGCGGCCGCCCAGCAGGATCACGAAGAAGCCGATGATCACGCCCGGGAAGGACAGTGGCAACGTCAGCAGCGACAGCAGCACGCGCTTGCCCGGGAAGTCGCGCCGCGCCAGGTAGATGCCCACGGCCGAGCCCAGGGCCAGCGTGGCCGCGGTCACGGCCACCGACAGCAGGACGGTGTTGACCATGCTCTGCAGGTAGCGCGTATCGGTGAGCACGGCGAAGTAGGTGGCCCATCCCTTGTGCGCCGGCAGCGCCAGCAGCCGGGAGATGGGCAGGAGCCAGAAGGCCGCGAAGAAGGCGGCCGCGGGCAGCAGGCAGGCGAGCAGCCGCCAGCGGGGATTGCGGTCGGTGCCAGCCTTCATCGCGGGGCCGCCGGCGCTCAGCGCACGTCCTTCAGGTAGCGGTCGGAGAAGGCACGCTGCGCCTGCGCCATGCGACCGTAATCGATGGTCTTGGCGCGGGCGTATTCGCTGGCGGGCAGGAATTGCGCCTCGATCTCCTTGGGCATCGCGTTGGCGCGCACCGGGCGCAGGTAGGCCTTGGCCCAGATCGCCTGGCCTTCGTCGGACAGCACGAAGTCGAGCACCTTCTTCGCGTCGCCCGCGTGCGGGGCCTTGGCGACCAGGCTCATCACGTAGGGCACGACGACCGAGCCTTCGCTGGGAATGACGAAGGCGACGTTGGCCTTGTCCTTGTACTTGGCGCGGTAGGCGTTGAAGTCGTAGTCCAGCAGGATCGCGATCTCGCCGGAGAGCACGCGCGCGTAGGAGGTCTGCTTGGGCACGATCGGCTCGTTCTTCTGCAGCGCCTTGAAGTAGTCGATGGCCGGCGCGAAGTTGTCCATGTTGCCGCCGCGCGCCTCGTTCACGGCCACCGCGCCCACGTAGCCGACGAAGGCCGAGGCCGGGTCCAGGTAGCCGATCAGGCCCTTGTACTCGGGCTTGAGCAGGTCGGCCCAGCTCTTCGGGACCGGCTTGCCCTTGAGCGCGTCCACGTTGACCATGAAGCCCAGCGTGCCGGAGTGGATGGTGAACCAGTTGCCCGCCGGATCCTTGAGGCCGGCGGGGATGTCGTTCCAGGCGGCGGGCTTGTAGGGCTCGACCACGCCGTCCTTCTGTGCCTGGATGGCGAAGGTGACGCCCAGGTAGGTCATGTCGGCCACCGGGCTGGCCTTCTCGGCCACCAACTGCGCCAGCGCCTGGCCCGAGTTCTTGTTGTCCGCAGGCACCGTGACGCCGGTCTTGGCCTTGATGGCGCGCAGCTGCGTGCCCCAGTCGGCCCATTCGGTCGGGCAGTTGTAGCAGATGGCGGTCTGGGCCATGGCGCTGCCGGCGGCCAGGCCGGCGGCGAGCAGGCCGATGCGGGCCACGCGATGGAAGTTGTCGAGCAACATGGGGACTCCTTTGTTGGAAGCGATCGGGGTTGGACGAAAAGGGAAGCGCTACGCGAAGCCCGGCGCGTTGGCGCAGGATTCGGCGGCACGGAACACATGCGGCAGCAGCACGCTGGCGTCTGGCTCGAGCGCGATGCCGCCGGCCAGCGCCTGCACCACCAGCTCGACGCTGTGGCGGCCGATGTCGCTGTTGGGTTGCGCCACGGTGCTGAGCGCGGGAGTGAGGTCTTCGCCGAGCGCGATGCCGTCGAAGCCCACCACCGACAGCGCCTCGGGCACCGCCAGCGCGCTGAGGTGGGCGGCGCGGATGCTGCGGATGGCGAGCAGGTCGTTGGAGCACACCAGCGCGGTGGGGCGGTCCGGCGCGGCGAGGGTGCGCGCGATGGCGTCCACGGCGGTCTCGACGAAGGGCACCTCGATCAGCGGTGGCGGCGCCAGGCCGGCATCGGCCATACCGCGCAGAAAGCCGCGGTAGCGCTGTTGCGCGCGGTCGGAAGCGGCGAGCGTGCCGCTGACCATCGCGATGCGCCGGTGCCCCAGCAGCACCAGGCGCGCGACCACGTCGGCCACCGCGCCCTCGCTGTCCACCGACACGCAGGGGTGCTCGGGATGGCGGTTGTAGGCCAGCACGTAGGGCACGCCGGCCTTGCGCAGCCGCTCCAGCGCGGTGGAGGTGGAGGGGTTGGACACCACGAGGATCAGCCCGTCCACGTTGCCGGCGAGCAGCAGGTTGACCGCCCGCTCCTCTTCCTCGAGGCGGTAGCCGGACGTGATCGGAATGATGGCGTAGCCGCCCGCCGCAGCCGCGGCCGCGATGCCCTGCAGGCATTCGGCGAAGGTGGGATTGAGCAGCGTGGGCAGCACCACGCCCAGCACGCGGCTGCGCTGGGTCCGCAGCGTGCGCGCGCTCGCGTTGGGCACGTAGCCCAGCTCGCGCGCGACCCGTTCCACCAGCTCACGCGTGGCGGGCGTGACCTTGTCGGGGAAATTGAAGGCGCGCGAGACGGTTGCGACGGACACGCCCGCCTGCGCGGCAACGTTCTGGATGCTGGTGGGCATGGATCCCGGTGCGTTGATGTAATCGATTACATTGAAGCACGCGAGTATGAAACCGCCATGACAGGGGACGGAACAGGAGAAAACCCTTGGGCGCGGCCGAGGGGCTTCGAAAAGGGGGAGGCGGGAACGGGGCGCGGTCAGGCGCGCAGGCGCGGACCGCGCCGGTTCACTGGCTGCTGCCGCGGCGCACGCGGCGCAGCTCGTCGAGGATCAGGCAGATGGCGCCCAGCGTGATCGCGCTGTCGGCCAGATTGAACGCGGGAAAGTGGCGGCCGGCGAGGTGGAAGTCGAGGAAGTCAACCACGTAGCCGTGCATCATGCGGTCCACCACGTTGCCGATGGCACCGCCCAGGATGCAGGCCATCGAGAAGGAGAACAGCTTCTGGCCGACGTGCGACCGGAGCATCCAGACGATGAACACCGCCGCGCCCACGCCGATGGCGGTGAAGAACCAGCGCTGCCAGCCCGCCGCATCCGCGAGGAAGGAGAAGGCGGCGCCGGTGTTGTGGGCCCGCACGATGTTGAAGAAGCTGGCGATGTAGGTGGCATCGCCCAGCTTGTAGTAGTCCAGGATCAGGGACTTGGTGATCTGGTCCAGCACCACGATCACCAGGGCCAGCGCCAGCCAGGGCCAGATGCCGGCGCGCGGCGGGGCGAGGGAGCGGGTCGCGGCCATCAGGCGGCGCTCCTGGCTTCACCGGCGCCGAACAGGTTGCTGGTGCAGCGACCGCACAGGCCCGGGTGCGCCGGGTCGTGGCCGACGTCGTCGCGCCAGTGCCAGCAGCGCTCGCACTTGACCGCCGTGCTGGGCGTCACCTGCGCCGACAGCGCGTCGCCCTGCGCCAGCGCGATGGCCGAGGTGATGAAGACGAACTTCAGGTCCTCGCCCAGCGAGGCCAGCAGGGCATGCTCCTCGGCCGGGACGGTGAGCGCCACGTTGGCCTGCAGCGAGGAGCCGAGCTGGCCGGCGGCACGCACCGTCTCGATCTCCTTGTTGACCGCGTCGCGGACCTCGCGGATGCGCGTCCACTTGGCCAGCAACGCCTCGTCGGGCTGGCCCAGGTCGCAGTAGACCTGGGTGAAGATCGACTCGCCGTTGCCGCAGAACTTCCAGGCTTCCTCGGCCGTGAAGCTGAGGAAGGGCGCCATCCATCGCAGCATCGCCTGGGTGATGTGCCACAGGGCGGTCTGCGCGCTGCGGCGCGCGCGCGAGCCGGGCGCGGTGGTGTAGAGGCGGTCCTTCAGGATGTCGAGGTAGAAGGCACCCAGGTCCTCCGAGCAGTAGACCTGCAGCTTGGCCACCACCGGGTGGAATTCGTAGACCTTGTAGTGCGCCAGGATCTCGGCCTGGAACTGCGCCGCGCGCGAGAGCGCGTAGCGATCGATCTCGAACAGCTCGTCCAGCGGCACCGCATCCTTCGCGATTTCGAAGTCGCTGGTGTTGGCGAGCAGGAAACGCAGCGTGTTGCGTATGCGGCGGTAGGCATCGACCACGCGGGCGAGGATCTTGTCGTCGCCGGCGATGTCACCCGAGTAGTCGCTGGCTGCTACCCACAGGCGGATGATCTCGGCGCCCAGCTTCTTGTTGACTTCCTGCGGCTCTATGCCGTTGCCGAGCGATTTGCTCATCTTGCGGCCCTGGCTGTCGACGGTGAAGCCGTGGGTCAGGAGGCCCTTGTAGGGCGCGCGCCCGTACAGCGCGCAGGCGATCAGCAGCGAGGAATGGAACCAGCCGCGGTGCTGGTCATGGCCTTCGAGGTAGAGGTCGGCCTCGGGGCCGGTCTCGTGGTGCACGTTGGGGTGCGTGCCGCGCAGCACGTGCGAGAAGGTGGAGCCCGAGTCGAACCACACTTCGAGGATGTCAGTGCTCTTGGTGTAGCGGGGCGCGTCCTCGGGCCCGAGGATCTCCTCGGTCGTGACGCGGCTCCAGGCCTCGATGCCGCCCTTCTCGACGATGTCGGCGGCCTGGTCGAGGATCTCCATGGTGCGCGGATGCAGTTCGCCCGAGTCCTTGTGCAGGAAGAAGGGGATCGGCACGCCCCAGCTGCGCTGGCGGCTGATGCACCAGTCGGGCCGGTTGGCGATCATGTCGTGCAGGCGAGCCTTGCCGTTCTCCGGGTAGAAGCTCGTCTCCTCGATGGCCTCCAGCGCCATCTGGCGCAGGGTCTTGGGCGCCTTGTCCTTGGTGAACACGCCCTCGCCCTCGTCCATGCGAACGAACCACTGGGCCGCGGCGCGGTAGATCACCGGCGACTTGTGGCGCCAGCAATGCGGGTAGCTGTGGGTGATGGTGTCGGTGGTCAGCAGCCGGCCGGCATCGCGCAGGGCCTGGATGATGTGCGGCACCGCCTTCCAGATGTGCTCACCGCCGAAGAGGGGAAAGTCGGCCGCGTAGGCGCCATTGCCCTGCACGGGATTGAGGATGTCGTCGTAGGCCAGCCCGTGCGAGACGCAGGAGTTGAAGTCGTCCAGGCCGTAGGCGGGCGAGGAATGGACGATGCCGGTGCCGTCCTCGGCCGTGGCGTAGTCGGCCAGGTAAACGGGCGACAGGCGGCGGTAGCCGGGGTCCAAGTCGTAGAGCGGGTGCTCGAACTCGAGGCCGCCCAGCTTTTCGCCCTTGACCGTCGCGAGCACCTTGCCGTCGAGGGCATAGCGGTTCATGCACATCTCGACCAGCGAGGCAGCCAGGATCAGCAGGCCGCGGTCGGTGTCGACCAGGGCGTAGTCGAGCTCGGGGTTGAGGTTGAGCGCCTGGTTGGCGGGGATGGTCCAGGCGGTGGTGGTCCAGATGACGACGAAGGCGTCCTTGGACAGCGCCGGCAGCCCGAAGGCGGCGGCCAGCTTTGCCGGGTCGTGGGCCTTGAAGGCCACATCCACCGTGTGCGACTTCTTGTCCGCGTACTCGATCTCGAACTCGGCCAGCGAGGAGCCGCAGTCGAAGCACCAGTAGACCGGCTTGAGGCCCCGGTAGACGAAGCCGCGCTCGATCACGCGCTTGAAGGCGCGCAGCTCGCCGGCCTCGTTGGCGAAGTCCATGGTCTTGTAGGGATGGTCCCATTCGCCCAGTACGCCCAGGCGCTGGAAGTCGACCATCTGCTGCGCGATCTGCTCGGTCGCGTAGGCGCGGCTCTTGGCCTGCATCTCGTCGCGGCCGAGGTTGCGGCCGTGCTTCTTCTCGATCGCGTTCTCGATCGGCAGGCCGTGGCAGTCCCAGCCGGGCACGTACAGCGCGTCATAGCCGTCGAGCTGGCGCGCCTTGGTGATCATGTCCTTGAGGATCTTGTTGACGGCGTGGCCCATGTGGATCTGGCCGTTGGCGTAGGGGGGGCCGTCGTGCAGGATGAACTTGGGCGCGCCATGGCGGGCCAGCCGCAGGCGGTGGTAGCGGCCCTCGTCGTTCCATTCCTTGACCCAGCCCGGCTCGCGCTTGGGCAGGTCGCCCCGCATCGGGAAGGGGGTGTCGGGCAGATTGAGGGTGGCGCGGTAGTCGGTGGAGGTGGCGGCGTCAGCAGACATGATGGAACTCGGAACAGGGGGCTTCGACAGGCTCGGCCCGAACCTTTGCGGGGTTGTCGGTGCGAAGGAAAAAGCCGTTCGCCCCGAGCTTGCAAAAGGGCGGCAGCGCGGGCGGGCCCGGCTAAATTCGATCGCGCGTGGTCTGGCGACGGGTCTCGGCGTGGGCGGAAGCGAAGAATGCACGTGCGTCGCGGCCATCCTTCGCAATGCCCGCCGTCAGGGCTTCGAGGCTGGTGTAGCGCAATTCGTCGTGCAGTTTGTGCAGCAGTTCCACGCGGAGGATTTTACCGTAGGCCCCTTCTTCACCCAGGTGGGCAGGCCAATCGAGGCAGTGGGTCTCCAGCAGCACCCGACCGCCGTTGACGTCGTTGGCATCCAGAGAAGGGCGCACGCCCAGGTTGGCCACGCCGTGCAGCGCCTGGTCGTCGAGGCCGTGCACCAGCACCGCGAAGATGCCGCTGGCCGCCGGCTTCCAGTGCTTGAAGCGCAGGTTGAGGGTGCGGAAGCCGTCGTTGCGCCCGGGCGTCGAGGCGCCCAGCGCGCGGCCGAGTTTGCGGCCGTGCACCACGTGGCCGGAGATCGCATAGGGACGGCCGAGCAGGGCCTGCACGTCGGCCATCCGGCCCTCGGCCAGGGCCTCGCGCACTGCGGAACTGGACACGCGCAGGCCGTGCACTTCGTAGCTGTTCATGCGCGCTACGTCGAAGCCGTGAGCCTCGCCGGCCGCATCCAGCATCGCGTAGTCGCCGGCGCGCTTGGCGCCGAAGCGGAAATCGTCGCCTACCAGTACGTAGCGCACGCCCAGGCCCTCGATCAGCACGTGCTGGATGAACTGCTCGGGTGTCTGCGAGGCGAGGCGGATGTCGAAGGGCAGCACGATGGTCTGATTCACCCCGCTGGCGGCCAATGCGGTGAGCTTGTCGCGCAGCGTGCCGATGCGCGCCGGTGCCAGCTCCGGCCGCTTGGTGATCTGGGCAAAGTAGTCGCGCGGGTGCGGCTCGAAGGTCAGCACGCAACTGGGCAGCCCGCGCTGGCGCGCCTCGGTATTGAGCAGCCCGAGCATGGCCTGATGGCCACGGTGGACGCCATCGAAGTTGCCGATGGTCAGGGCGCAGGCCGGAGCCACACCCGGATGCCTGAAACCCCGGAAAACCTGCATCGTTCGGTATCTTTTTGATAGCACTCCAGCCCGTCGAATAGGCACATGGAGAGCTTTTTGTCACAAAGCCGGTATATTGTGACGCAGCACATCCCTCGCCGGCACCGCCTGGCGCTCGATGTCCTGGTCTTTCCGTGGTTCTTCTTCCCTTTTTGTGAGGAGGCGTGTGTGAAGGTCTTGAAGCTCTCGGCCCAGGGGCTGCCCCAGTCGTGGATCTCGCTGGAACAGGCGGTGATCCACTATGCGGCGGACGAAGTGCGCTGGGAGGTGGGCGCGCAGGTCGCGCTGTTCCGCGGCGGGCACAACGCGGTCACCGGTGAGCAGTCGCAGATCGCGGTCAACAGCATCATCGGCACCAAGGGCGTGCCGCGCATCAACCCCTTCGCGCTGCGCCCGGGCCTGACCAACAGCAAGCTGTTCGCGCGCGACCGCAACATCTGCGCCTACTGCGGCGGCCATTTCCACGAGGAAGACCTCACGCGCGAGCACATCATCCCCTTCGCGCAGAACGGCGTGGACAGCTGGATGAACGTGGTCACGGCCTGCAAGCCCTGCAACCACCGCAAGAGCAGTCGCACGCCGGAGCAGGCCAACATGCCGCTGCTCTACGCGCCCTATGTGCCCTCGCTGTGGGAAGACTTCATCCTGCGCAACCGCCGGATCCTGGCGGACCAGATGGAGTTTCTGATGGCGCATCTGCCGCAGAACTCGCGCTTGCACGGATAGCCGCCTCAATAGCTCAGCTCGAGCACGCTGAGCGCGCCTCCGCCGGCCGGCCAGGTCCGGCCCACCACGCGCTCGCCGTTGAATTCGCCGGCAATGCTGCGCGGCGTGTCATCTGCCAGCCGGACCTTCGTGCTCGACACGCCGGCGCCCGTCGGCGGCACCCCGGGCAGCGTGGTCTGCCCGTCGAAGCGCATGGTGTCGCGCTCGGCATCGAAGTAGCCGCGCGGCCGGGTGAAGATGACGAGCGCCTTGGCATCGCGATCCGCTTCCGCCATGCGCTCGGGTCGCAACTGCACGACGGCGCTGGAGCGCGGGAAGGGGCTGCGATAGATGTGGGTGGTGGCATAGCCTGGCGCGCTTAGCACGAACTCGTAGGCGGTGGCCGGCTGGGCCTGCAGCGGGCCCCAGCGGCCGTCCTGCCCGATGGTCTGTTCCCAGGCGGCCTGTCCACGCCGCACGCCCGTGGACGCATCGACGGCAAAGATGGCCAGCCGCGCACCCACCAGCGGCAGGTTGTTGACGAAGGCGCCGCTCGACGGGTTGAGCGGATCGAGCCCGAGCCCGGTGACCCGGCCCGAGAGAACGACCTGGTTTTCGGGCACCGGCTGCAGCGTGCGCGGCGCCTCGCCCGTGAGAAAACGCCAGGTCGCATCGAAGGCGGCCGGCGAGAAGGAGGTTTCGCGATGGTCGATGCGTGGCAGCGCGATGTTGGTCGCGCCCTTGAGCGCCGGGCCGTCGAAGCCGATGTTCGTGGCGGTGCCCTTGGCGCCGATCCACACGCCGTCGGGCTGGGCGTACTTGTCGTTGTTGTCGGAACGGACCGTCAGCCACTTCACGCCCGGCGTGACCTCGTCGCCGGCTGCGTTCTTGGGCGCGTTGAGCTGCTGGATGAAGGGGCTCAGGCCCGAGAACTCGCTGCCCTCGCGCAAGCCCTTGACCGCCCAGATGCCATGGGCCGGATTGCCGCCCAGCACCACGTGGCTCACGACCTGGTCGCCGCCGCCGTTCTGCACGTAGTTGCGGATGGCGTTGCCGCCGCGCGAGTTACCGATCAGCACCACCTTGCGAGCACCGGTGGTCTTGAGCACGCGCTCGACCTCGGCCTTGAGGAAGGCCATCGACTCGGCGGAGGAGCTGCGTCCGGGCTGGACGACGCCATCGTCGTCGCGCGCCAGCGGAAAGGGCTGGTCCGACGCGAACAGCCGCTCGCGCGGCCAGCCGTTGGATTCGAAGCGCCAGAGCGTGGTCTGCCAGAGTGCCGCCGAGTCGCCATTGCCGTGCACGAAGACGATCGGCGGGCGCTCGTCAGGGGAGGGCACGGAACTGCAGGCGGCGAGCATGGTCGTGGCGAGGCTGAGGGCGATCAGGTGTCGGCGAGTGTGCATGAATGACCAAGCTCCGATGCAAATGAAAAGCGCCCGCCGGCATAAGGCTGGCGGGCGCGGCGTGCTGTCGCTAAAAGATAGCGGTTCCGGGTGTCAGGCGAAGACGCCGGCGCTGTCTTGCATGCGTGACGATACCTCGCCGAGGTGGTGCAGCGTGTCACCGTAGACCATCTCGAGCTGGGTCAGCTTCCTGAAGTAGTGGCTGCCCGCGTACTCGTCCGTCACGCCGATGCCGCCGTGCAACTGCACCGACTGCTGCCCGACGAAGCGCATGGACACGCCCAGCTGGTACTTGGCACGGGCGATCGCCTGGCGGCGCTCGGCGGCCGGGGCATTGAGCTTGAGGGTGGCGTAGTAGCTCATCGAGCGGGCGAGTTCGAGCTGCATCTTCATGTCGGCCACGCGGTGGCGCAGGGCCTGGAAGCTGGCGATCGGCACACCGAACTGCTTTCGCGTGTTCAGGTACTCGATGGTGAGCGCAACCGTCCGGTCCATCGCACCCACGCCCTCGGCGCAGGCGGCGGCGATGCCGATGTCGACCGCATGCTCGAGCGCAGGCGGACCGTCCTTGGCCACAAGGGTGGCCGCCGCCTTGTCGAACACGACTTCGGCCGCACGGCTGCCGTCCTGCATGCCGTAGCCGCGCGCCGCCACGCCGTCCTCGGAGCGCGGCACGAGGAAGAGGGCGATGCGGCCGTCCAGCTGCGCGGGCACGATGAAGGCATCGGCTTCGTCGCCGGCCGGCACCAGGCTCTTGGTGCCGCTCAGGCGCCAGCCGTCGCCGTCCTGGGCGGCCTGGGCCTCGCACACGTCGAGCCGGTAGCGCGCCTTGCGCTCCTGGTAGGCCAGCACCACCAGCGCCTGGCCGCCAGCGATGCGCGGCAGCCAGCTGTCGCGGGTGTCTTCGTCGGCATGGCCGGCGAGCACGGCGCCGGCGATGAAGGATTGGGCCAGCGGCTCCAGCACGATGCCGCGGCCCAGTTCTTCCATGACCACCATGCCCTCGACCGGGCCCATGCCCAGGCCGCCCTCGTCCTCGGGGATGTAGAGGCCGCCCAGGCCCAATTCGGCCAGTTCGTCCCAGGCCTCGCGCGAGAAGCCGCCCGCCGCCTCGATGGCGCGGCGGCGCTCGAAGCCGTAGCCCTTCTCGACCCACTTGGCGACTGCGTCGCGAAGCTGCTGCTGGTCGTCGCTGAAATTGAAGTCCATCGTCTCTTCCTTCCTGCTGTGGCGCTCAACCGAGGACGGTTTGAGCGACGATGTTGCGCTGCACTTCGTTGCTGCCGCCGTAGATGGTGGTCTTGCGCATGTTGAAGTAGGTGGTGGCGAGCGGCGCCAGTTCCGGATGGCCGCCGGGGTAGTCGCCCTGCCAGCCCGCGGCCATGGCCTCGCGGATCAGCGGGAGCGCGAAGGGGCCGCCTGCCAGCATCATGAGTTCGGAATAGCGCTGCTGGATCTCGCTGCCCTTGATCTTGAGCAGGCCGGCGATGTCGAGCGAGTTCTTGCCCGTGGTGGCTGCGGACAGCACGCGCAGCACGAGCATCTCGAGCGCGACCACGTCGACTTCCAGCTTGGCGATTTCGTCGCGGAAGCGCTGGTCCTCCCAGACGCCTTCGCGCCTGGCGATGCGCTTCAGGCGTTCCAGCTCGCGCTTGGCGCGGTTCACGTCGGCGATGTTGGTGCGCTCGTGGGACAGCAGGTGCTTGGCGTAGGTCCAGCCCTTGTTCTCCTCGCCGATCAGGTTCTCGGCCGGTACCTCGACGTTGTCGAAGAAGACTTCGTTGACCTCGTGTCCACCGTCCATCAGCTTGATCGGACGCACGGTGACGCCGGGCGACTTCATGTCGATCAGGAGGAAGCTGATGCCGGTCTGCGGCTTGCCTTCGTTGCTGGTGCGCACCAGGCAGAAGATCCACTCGCCGTACTGGCCGAGGGTGGTCCAGGTCTTCTGGCCATTGACGATGTATTTGTCGCCTCGGCGCTCGGCACGGGTCTTGAGCGAGGCCAGGTCGGAGCCCGAGCCGGGCTCGCTGTAGCCCTGGCTCCACCACACCTCGCCGCTGGCGATGCCGGGCAGGAAGCGCTTGTGCTGCTCGGCATTGCCGAAGGCCTGGATCACCGGCGCCACCATTACCGGGCCGAAGGGCACGATGCGCGGGGCTCCCGCCAGGGCGGTCTCTTCCTCGAACAGGTGCTTCTGCACGGCAGTCCAGCCAGGGCCGCCGAACTCGACCGGCCAACCGTAGCCGAGCCAGCCTTTCTTGCCGAGGATCTTGGCCCAGCGCTGCAGATCGTCGCGCGTGAGTTCCAGGGCGTTGTGGACCTTGTGGGAAATGTCCTGGGGGAGGTTGTCCTTGACCCAGGCGCGAATCTCTTCGCGGAACTTCTGTTCCTCGGGCGTGAAGCTCAAATCCATGCGTGCCTCGCTGCGTTGGTCGAGCGCCGCGGGGAGGGCGGCGCGTCCGTCTGTCGTCGAACGAAACAGTTTTAGCACGGTCGTGCTTGTTTGCGGTGTCCGCGCGGCGACAAAGCGGCTGGGTGGAAACGAGCACAGATAATCCCGCCTCCCATGAAGAACATCGTGATCCTGATCTCCGGCGGCGGCTCCAACATGGCAGCCATCGTGCGGGCCGCCGAGCGCGAGCGGTGGGCCCGGCGCTTCGGTGCGCGGGTGGCCGCGGTGATCAGCAACAAGGTGGATGCTGCGGGTCTGGGGTTCGCGCAGGGGCAGGGCATCGCGACGGCGGTGGTGCCGCACCAGGACTATCCCAGCCGCGAGGCGTTCGATGCGGCGCTGGCGGAGGTGGTCGATGCGCATGCGCCGGCGCTGGTGGTGCTCGCGGGCTTCATGCGCATCCTCACGCCCGGTTTCGTTGCGCGCTATCAGGGGCGGCTGCTCAACATCCACCCCTCGCTGCTGCCGGCCTTTCCGGGGCTTCATACCCATCGGCGGGCGATCGAGGCGGGCTGCCGGGTGGCCGGGGTCACGGTGCACCAGGTGACGGCCGAGCTCGACCACGGGCCGATCCTCGCACAGGCTGCAGTGCCGGTGCTGCCGGACGACACGCCCGAAGCACTGGCCGCGCGCGTGCTGGCGCAGGAGCACAGGGTTTACCCGCAAGCTATTGCAAACTGGCTGAATGAAACAAAATGACACAATTCGCTTTTTTTTGCAAGGATTGCCAGTGACTTTCCCCCGTTGGTTTGCGCCTGTGACGATGGCCGCTGCGTTGCTCCTCGGATGCGCTTCACCTGCGCCGACACCCGCTCCGGCCCCGGCGCCCGCGCCGACGCCTGCTGCGGCTGCTCCCGCACCCGAGCCGGGGCCGAGCTGCGAGGCAGACAAGGCGAAATTCGCGGTCGGCCAAGTCGCCGCGCCGCAATTGGAAGCTGCGGCGCGCGCGCGGGCCGGCGCGCTGAGCGTGCGCACGCTCAAGCCGAATCAGGCGATCACGCTCGAATTCAATGCCGGCCGGCTCAATCTCGTGGTCGACGCGCGCAACCGCGTGACGGGCGCGCGCTGCGGCTGAGGGGCGGCAGGGTGGCCCTTCCCGTCCGCTTCTTCTAGCCGATCCGGACGAAACGTGGCCGTGGCTCTCCATCGATCTCCACGGTTTCGCCGAACATCGCGGCCGGCCGCACCCAGAGGCCGCGCGCACCGTACAGCGCCCGGTAGAGCGTCATCGGCTCCAGGGTCTCGCTGTGGCGCACGGTGCCCAGCACTTCGTATTCGCCGCCTTTGTAGTGGCGGTAGCGGCCGGGAGGGGTTTCGATCAGGGGTGGCAGGTCGTCGTCGGTCAGCTTGGTCATGGTTTCAGGTTGCCTGAGGTCGGAATGGATCGCGCCGATTTTGTTCACCTCGTGCGCCTGAGCGAGCAGGCCAGCGCGGATGACAGCGATGCCTATCGCCGCAGTGTGGCTGCGTTCGCGGCGCTGGGCTACCTCTGGGTACTTGCCTGCCTGGGCCTCGCGATCGGCATCATTGCCTGGGTGCTGGCCTCGCTGGGGCAGGGGCGCTTGAGCTTCTCGCGCGGGTGGCTGTTGCTGTTCGCGCTCGGCCTGCTGTGGGCGACGCTGCGCGCCCTGTGGGTGCGGCTGGACGAGCCCGAGGGCGTCCGGTTGGCGCGCGAGGATGCGCCGACGCTCTTCGAGGGGCTGGATCGCCTCCGCGCGAAGATCGACGGGCCGCCTGTGCACCATGTCTACCTTGACGGCGAGTTCAACGCGAGCATTCGCCAACTGCCGCGCTTCGGCCTGTTCGGCGGCGCAGTCAACTACCTGAGCGTGGGGCTGCCGCTGCTGATGGCGCTGGACCGTCGCCGGCTGCTGTCGGTGCTCGCCCACGAATACGGGCACCTGCGCGGCAACCACGGCAGGCTGAGTGCCTGGATTTACCGCACGCGGCTGTCCTGGCTCAAGCTCGACGCCAGCCTGCAGAACGACAGCGGTGTCATGGCGATCGTTTCGCAGGCCTTCTTCCGCTGGTATTTCCCGCGCTTCGCCGCCAGGACCTTCGCGCTCGCGCGTCAGGACGAATACGAGGCCGATCGCGTCTCGGCCCGCCTGGTCGGATCTCGGGTGGCGGCCGCGGCGCTGACCGAGATCGCGGTCAAGAGCAACTGGTACGCGAACGCCTTCTGGTCGGCGCACTGGGCACGCGCAGCCGACGAAGCCCTGCCGGCCGGCCCCTTTGTGGCCATGCAGGCACAACTGATCGCACCTGTACCGGCAGAGCCGGCCCGCGAGGCGCTGCGTGCGGCGCTGCGGCGCCTGAGCGATGTCGACGACACCCATCCCGTGCTGCGCGACCGCCTCGAGGCGCTTGACGAGAAGCCGGAACTGCCGGCCTGGTCGGCCAAGTCGGCGCTTGGCATGCTGGCCGACAAGGCGCGCTGGATTGCGCACTTCGACGCCGAGTGGCGCCGCGCCCATGCCGGCGATTGGAAGGAGCACCATGCTTACCTCGGCCGTGTGCGCGAGCGGGCTGCTGCCCTGGCCGCCAGCGCCGGACGGAACAATGCCGACGAGATTGTCGAATGGGCTGATTGCGAGCGCCGCCTTCAGGCTGGCGCCGACGTGCGAAGGCACTACGAGCGTGCCTTGCAGATCACGCCCGACCACGCCGGCGCGCTGCGGGGCCTGGCGCAGACGCTGCCGGCGAAGGACCGTGCAGCCCGCTTGGCGGTGCTGGAGCGCTTGTTCGACTCCAGCGCGGCGAGCCGCTGGTGGGCTGCGAAGAATGCGGTCGCGCTGCTCGAGGACACTGATACCGGGGCGCACGACGAGCTGGCCCTCAAACGCTGGCGGGAACGCTTCAAGAGCGCGGAAGAGGCGGAACAGCGGGCCTGGGAGGAGATCACCGGCACGCCTTTCTTCAGCCAGATCGCCCGCCATGACCTCAGCGACTTCGAGTTGGGCGAACTGCGGGCGGACCTGGTGCGCTGCAGCGCCGCCGCGCGCGCCTGGCTGGTGCGCAAAAGCCTGCGCGAATTTCCCTGGCGGCGCGCCTACGTGCTGTTCCTGGAGCTGCCCGGCCTGTCCGACGAGGAGCGCTGGCAGCTGTGTCGCGAGCTGGAGCAGACGCTCAGTCTGCCGGGCGCAGCGCTGGTCCTGTGGGCTGGATATTCGCCCACACTCGCGGAAATCGAGCAGCAGGCCTTCGCGCCGGTCTGGGCGCGCATTGCCGGCTGAGACAATCGGGGGCATGCACCCCCGAGCCCTTCTCGAGGCCTGCGCCGAACTGGTCGGCCTGGCCCTGAAATTCGATCATCCCGCCGACCAGGTCGTCTCCCGCTACTTCCGCGAGCACCGCGCGCTGGGACCCCGCGAGCGTGCCACCCTGGCCGAGACGGTCTATACGGTGCTGCGCAAGAAGCTGCTGTTCGACCACTTCGCGCCATCGGGCAGCGGGCCGAAGGAGCGGCGCATGGCCATCCTTGGCTTCCACGGGCCGCGCGATTTCCTGAAAAGTGCCTTGAGCGAAGTCGAGAAACGCTGGCTCGATCAGTGCGATGCCGTTCGCCCGGACGACCTGCTCGACCGGCATCGCCACAATCTGCCGGAGTGGCTGGTCGCGCCGCTCAAGGCGCAACTGGGCAACGAGTTCCCGGCGCTGGCGGAGAGCCTGCAGCAGCCCGCCCCCCTGGACCTGCGGGTCAACGCCCTGACCGACAAGCGTGCCGATGTCCAGAAGGAACTGGGCCTGGCCGGCATCCAGGCGGTGGCCACGCCTTTTTCGCCCTGGGGGCTGCGCATCGAGGGCAAGCCGGCGCTGACCAAGCTGGATGCCTTCGCCCGCGGCGCGGTCGAGGTGCAGGACGAAGGCTCCCAACTGCTGGCCCTGCTGCTCGATGCCAAGCGCGGCGAGATGGTGGTGGACTTCTGCGCCGGCGCGGGCGGCAAGACGCTCGCCATCGGCGCCACCATGCGGAGCACCGGTCGGCTCTACGCTTTCGACACCTCGGCGCATCGGCTCGATGCGCTCAAGCCGCGGCTGGCGCGCAGCAAGCTCTCGAACGTGCATCCGGCAGCCATCGCGCACGAGCGCGACGAGCGCATCAAGCGCCTGGCCGGCAAGATCGACCGGGTGCTGGTGGACGCGCCCTGCTCGGGGCTGGGCACGCTGCGGCGCAATCCGGACCTCAAGTGGCGGCAGAACCCCGCGGCCATCGAGGAACTGAAGGCCAAGCAGGCCGCCATCCTGCAGAGCGCAGCGCGACTGGTGAAGCCCGGCGGGCGGCTGGTCTATGCCACCTGCAGCGTGCTGCCGGAGGAGAACGAGGCCATCGCCGAAGCTTTCGGCGCTGCGCACCCGGATTTCGCAGTGCGGGACGTGGTGCCGCTGCTGCACGGCCTGAAGGTGCCCGATGCCGGAAGGCTGGGCGCCGGCGGGGACGAAAGCGTGCGCTATCTCCGGTTGTGGCCACATCGCCACGCCACCGACGGGTTTTTCGCCGCTGTGTGGCAACGGAAATAGGGCGAAACCCTCAAAGAGGGGCGATGACTCGTTTTCTCCCAAGGATTTAGCCCCTTTTTGAGAGGTCACCCTTTAAAATTGGCGGTTACCTGAAGGCTGCACCTTCGTGCGGCCATGGAGTACCGAACTCAATGTTTTTCCCTGACTCTGCCATCCTGAACGCGGCCGTCGACTGGCTTGCGAACGGCTTGTGGGACCTCACGTGGTGGCAGATCGCGCTGTACACGCTGGTCACGACCCACATCACCATCGTCGCGGTCACCGTGTTCCTGCATCGCACGCAGGCCCATCGCGCGATGGATCTGCACGGGATCCCCTCGCATTTCTTCCGCTTCTGGCTCTGGATCGGCACCGGCATGGTGACGCGCGAGTGGGTGGCCATCCACCGCAAGCACCACGCCAAGTGCGAGACCGAGGACGACCCCCACAGCCCGCAGACGCGCGGCATCGACACCGTCATGTGGCGCGGCTCCGAACTCTATCGCACAGAGGCAAAGAACAAGGAAACCATCGCCAAGTTCAGCCACGGCACGCCGAACGACTGGATGGAGAACAACGTCTACAGCCGTTTCGGCTGGCAGGGCGTGGGCCTCATGCTGATCCTGGACCTGGCGCTGTTCGGTGCGGTGGGTGCCACCGTGTGGGCGGTGCAGATGGTGTGGATTCCGTTCTGGGCGGCGGGCGTCGTGAACGGCCTGGGCCACTACTGGGGCTACCGCAACTTCGAGGCGGCGGATGCCAGCACCAATCTGTCGCCCTGGGGCATCATCATCGGCGGCGAAGAGCTGCACAACAACCACCACACCTATCCGACCTCAGCCAAGTTCTCGGTCAAGAAGTACGAATTCGACATCGGCTGGGTCTACATCAGCCTGATGCAGAAGATCGGCTGGGCCAAGGTCAAGAAGCTGCCGCCGAGGCTGTTGATGGGCGATGTCCGTCCGGTGGCGGACGAGAAGACGCTCGAGGCCCTTATCGCCAACCGTTACGAGGTGATGGCCCGCTATGCGCGCGAGATGCGTCGCGCCACCCAGCAGGAGCTGGCGCAGCTCAAGGAAAAGGGTGCTGACCTCTCCGCGCTGAAGGTGGCCAAGCGTTGGCTGCACCGCGACGACGACAAGGTCCCGGCCACCGCCCGCTCGAACCTGGTGCAGGCCCGTGCGGCCCACCCGGTGCTCGACAAGATGGTGACCATGCGCGAGGAGCTGCGCCAGATGTGGCTCAACACCTCGCAGTCGCGCGAGCAGTTGGCCGCCGACTTGGCCGCCTGGTGCCACCGTGCAGAGGCCAGCGGCATCGCCGGCCTGCGTGATTTCTCGACCCGGTTGCGCGCGGCTCGCGCCTGAACGGCAATTCGAGCTTTCAAGATAAAAAAGCCGGCCTGCGGGCCGGCTTTTTTATGGCCTCAGGCGACTGAAAAGGCAATAAAAAAACCCGCTGGATCCCAGCGGGTTTTTTGGTGGAAGCAAAGCCAAATTACTTCAGCTTGATTTCCTTGTATTCCACATGCTTGCGTGCCTTGGGGTCGAACTTCATGATCGACATCTTCTCGGGCATCGTCTTCTTGTTCTTGCTGGTGGTGTAGAAGTGGCCGGTACCCGCAGTGGATTCCAGCTTGATCTTTTCGCGTCCGCCTTTGCTCGTGGCCATGGTTCAGCTCCTTAAGCTTGGCCGCGCGCGCGCAGGTCTGCGAGCACGGCGTCGATGCCCTTCTTGTCGATCAGCCGCAGTGCAGCGCCGGAAACACGCAGGCGCACCCAACGGTTTTCGCTCTCGACAAAGAAACGGCGGTATTGCAGGTTCGGCAGGAACCGGCGCTTGGTTTTGTTGTTGGCGTGGGAAACGTTGTTTCCGACCATCGGGCCTTTGCCCGTGACTTCGCATACGCGTGCCATGTGGAACTCTTTCTAGAACAGCTGGCACCCGGCGCAAGGGCTGCGGCAGGTGGGTTGCAGCTTGACCTCGCCAGAAACGGGTGGCGGTATCCCGACTTGTCGCCAAAGCGCGGCCCACGAAGCGGGGGGCGAATTCGGCAAAGCCTTGAATTATAGCCTCAACGCCCGCGCCCGGATCAAGAAGTGCCTTCCTGTTCCAGGAAGCGCTGGGCGTCCAGCGCTGCCATGCAACCGGTGCCGGCGCTGGTGATGGCCTGCCGATACACATGGTCCTGCACGTCGCCGGCCGCGAACACGCCTGGAATGCTGGTCATGGTTGCGAAGCCCTGCAGGCCGGATCGGGTGATGATGTAGCCGTCCTTCATCTCCAGCTGGCCCTGGAAGATGTCGGTGTTCGGATGATGGCCGATCGCGATGAAGCAGCCCTTGAGGTCGATCTGCTCTGTCGCACCGGTCTCGGTGTTCTTCAGGCGGATGCCGGTCACGCCCGAGTCGTCGCCCAGGACCTCGTCCAGCGTCCTGTGCAGCTTGAGCTCGATCTTGCCTTCCTTGACCTTCTCGTAGAGCTTGTCCACCAGGATGGGCTCGGCACGGAACTTGTCCCGGCGGTGCACCAGCGTGACCTTGTTCGCGATGTTCGAGAGGTAGAGCGCCTCCTCGACCGCGGTATTGCCGCCGCCGACCACGCAGACCTCCTGCTCGCGGTAGAAGAAGCCGTCGCAGGTCGCGCAGCCCGAGACGCCGCGGCCCATGAAGTGCTGTTCAGAATCGAGGCCCAGGTACATGGCCGAGGCACCGGTGGCGATCACCAGTGTGTCGCAGGTATAGGTGCCGCTGTCGCCGGTCAGTGTGAACGGGCGCTTGCCCAGGTCGACCTTGTTGATGTGGTCGAACACGATTTCGGTCTTGAAGCGCTCGGCATGTTCCAGGAAGCGCTGCATCAGGTCGGGCCCCTGCACGCCGTGCACGTCCGCCGGCCAGTTGTCGACGTCGGTCGTGGTCATGAGCTGGCCTCCCTGAGCCAATCCAGTGATCAGCAGGGGCTGCAGATTGGCGCGGGCGGCATAGACGGCGGCGGTGTATCCGGCCGGGCCGGAGCCCAGAATGAGTACCTTCGCGTGGCGTGTAGGGGACGACATGAGTAGAAAACCTAGGTTTGACGCTGCATCAGCGTGTACATTTTCAAGGGTGATAGATATGGAGTATCACCGTTCGGTTCAAGACCGGGCGTGAGGTGTTTTTAATGCGTGCGATTGTATTAATGCATGGGCTTTCCAATCGCGCGGTAGATCCGGGGATTGATGAATGTCGATGCTTTCCAATCTTGAATTGCTCCGTCGCGTGCCGCTGTTCGCCGCGCTAACGCCGGCCCAATCGGCAAGCATTGCCGACGCGATCGTCAAGAAGCGCTTCAAGCGTGCCGAGGTGGTCGTCGAGCAGGGCAAGAAGTCGGATGCGCTCTACATCATCCTCACAGGCCGGGCCCGCGTGATGAGCACCGACAGCCGCGGGCGCGAAGTCATCCTCGCCACGCTGCATCCGGGCGACTACATCGGTGAGATGAGCCTGATCGACGACGAGCCGCACTCGGCGACCGTGCGCACCGAGATCCAGACGGACGTGCTGACCCTCGGCCGCGAGGCCTTCTCGCGCTGCCTGCCCGAGAACTCCTCCATGTCCTACAACATCATGCGCGGGCTGGTCGCGCGGTTGCGCCATGCGGACCGCAAGATCGAATCCCTGGCACTCATGGACGTGTACGGCCGCGTGGCCCGCTCGCTGCTCGAATTCGCGGTGGATGACGGTGCGGGCAACCTCAAGGTGCGCGACAAGATCTCACGCCAGGACCTGGCAAAGATGGTCGGCGCTTCGCGCGAGATGGTGAGCCGGGTCATGAAGGACCTCGAGGAGCGCGGCTTCGTCCAGACCCAGCCGGACGGCTCGATGATCATCAAGGAACGGCTCTCATCGCTGGCCTGATCCTCCAGCCGGCCCCGAGGAACGTGCCGGCCTCCCCATCGCAGAGCCCGCTGCCAACGCGGCCGCCATGGTGTTCGTTGTAGTTTTTGTGCGCTGCCGGCCTGCTCCCGTGGGCTGGCGGTCCTGCCTTTCATGACCTATTCGCTCAACACCCTCCAGTCCTCCGCATCGGGCGAGCCGCCGCCGGTGCGGGTGCGCGCGATGCGCTTTGCGCACGAGATCACGCTGATCGCCGGCTTCGTCGCGCTGCTGTTCTGGCTGCTCGCCATGCTGAGCTTCACACCTTCGGATGCGGCTTGGTCGACATCGGGTACCGGCGGCGAGATCAAGAACTGGGGCGGCCGCATCGGCGCCTGGCTGGCCGATGCCAGCTATTTCCTTGCCGGCTATTCGGTCTGGTGGTGCCTTGCGGCCGCCTTGCGCGCGTGGCTGTCCTCCCTGGCCGGCTGGATGCGAGGTGGCGAGGCTGGCGCCGCTGAGCAGCCGCCGCGCGGCCGCTTCAACCGCAGCCGCCTGGCCTTCTGGTTTGGTTTGGTGCTGTTGCTGTGCGCTAGCGCGGTGCTCGAATGGTCGCGCCTTTACCGGCTCGAATCGCACTTGCCGGGCCACGGCGGCGGCGTGCTCGGCTACCTGGTCGGCCCGGCGAGCGTCAAGTGGATGGGCTTCACCGGCTCGGCGCTGATCGCCATCGCCGGCGGCGTGATCGGCTCGGCGCTGGTGTTCCGCTTCTCCTGGAGCCAGATCGCCGAGCGCATCGGCGCGCGCCTCTATTCGCTGTTCGAGTCGCGCCGCGAAAAGCGGGAGATCGCCGAGGACATCGCGATGGGCAAGAAGGCCGTGCGCGAGCGCGAGCGCGACGAGGCGGCTACGGTGGCGGAGCAGGGCAGCGAGCCCGAACTGATCGATGACGAACTCCGGGCCGCGCCCAAGCCCAAGCGCCGCCCGCCCGCGCCGCCGGTGCAGATCGAACCGGCCATGACCGAGGTGCCGAAGAGCGATCGCGTTGCCAAGGAGAGGCAGAAGCCCCTGTTCCGCGAGTTGCCCGACAGCAAGCTGCCCCAGGTGGACCTGCTCGATGCCGCGCAAGGCCGGCAGGAGACCGTGTCGGCCGACACGCTGGAGATGACTTCGCGCCTGATCGAGAAAAAGCTCAAGGACTTCGGCGTCGAGGTGCGCGTGGTGCTGGCCTCGCCAGGCCCCGTGATCACGCGCTACGAGATCGAGCCGGCCACGGGCGTCAAGGGCTCGCAGATCGTCAATCTCGCCAAGGACCTCGCCCGTTCGCTGTCGCTCGTGTCCATTCGCGTGGTCGAGACGATCCCGGGTAAGAACTACATGGCGCTGGAACTGCCGAACGCCAAGCGCCAGTCCATCCGCCTCAGCGAAATCCTGGGCTCGCAGGTCTACAACGAGGGCAAGTCCATGCTCACCATGGGCCTGGGCAAGGACATCGTCGGCAACCCTGTGGTTGCCGACCTCGCCAAGATGCCGCACGTGCTGGTGGCCGGTACCACCGGCTCCGGCAAGTCGGTGGGGATCAACGCGATGATCCTGAGCCTGCTCTACAAGGCCGAGGCGCGCGACGTGCGCCTCCTGATGATCGACCCCAAGATGCTGGAGATGTCGGTCTACGAGGGCATCCCCCACCTGCTCGCGCCGGTGGTGACGGACATGCGCCAGGCCGCGCATGGCCTCAACTGGTGCGTGGCCGAGATGGAGCGCCGCTACAAGCTGATGAGCAAGCTGGGCGTGCGCAACCTCGCCGGCTACAACACCAAGATCGACGAGGCCAAGGCGCGCGAGGAGTTCATCTACAACCCCTTCAGCCTGACGCCCGACGATCCCGAGCCGCTCAAGCGCGAGCCGCACATCGTGGTGGTGATCGACGAGCTGGCCGACCTGATGATGGTGGTCGGCAAGAAAATCGAGGAACTGATTGCCCGCCTGGCGCAGAAGGCGCGTGCCGCCGGCATCCACCTGATCCTGGCCACCCAGCGCCCCAGCGTGGACGTGATCACCGGCCTGATCAAGGCCAACATCCCGACCCGCATCGCCTTCCAGGTCTCGAGCAAGATCGACTCGCGCACCATCCTCGACCAGATGGGAGCCGAGGCCCTGCTGGGCATGGGAGACATGCTCTACATGGCCAGCGGCACGGGCCTGCCGGTGCGCGTGCACGGCGCTTTCGTCAGCGACGACGAGGTGCACCGTGTCGTCGCCTACCTCAAGTCACAAGGGGAACCGGACTACATCGAAGGGGTGCTCGAAGGTGGAACCGTCGACGGTGAAGGCGATCTACTCGGTGAAGGTGGCGGCGGCGAAGGCGAGAAGGACCCGATGTACGACCAGGCGGTCGAGGTCGTCCTCAAGCATCGCAAGGCCAGCATCTCGCTGGTGCAGCGCCACCTCAAGATCGGCTACAACCGCGCCGCGCGGCTGGTCGAGGACATGGAGCACGCCGGATTGGTCAGCGCCATGAGCGGCAGCGGCCAGCGCGAGATCCTGGTCCCCGCGCGCGCCGAGTGAGTGACGGAAGAAGGATGTCGTTGTTGAAGAAACTGTTTGTCATCGCATGCACGGCGGCGCTTGCCGCCAGCGCCTGGGCGGGCGGCATGGAAAGCCTCGAGGCCTTCGTGAAAAACGCGAAATCGGGCCGCGCCGAATTCACCCAGACCGTGACCGCACCTCCGAAGGAGGGGCAGACCGCGCGCGCCAAGGTGTCGAGCGGCAGCTTCGAGTTCCAGCGCCCGGGCAAGTTCAGGTTCGACTACAAGAAGCCCTTCGCGCAGAGCATCGTGGCCGACGGCGAGACGCTCTCGCTCTACGACGCCGACCTGAACCAGGTCACGCAGCGCAAGCAGGCACAGGCGCTCGGCTCGACGCCGGCCGCGCTGATCGCCGCCGCCCCTGACCTGCGTGCCCTGCAGGCGGACTTTGCGCTGGAGGCCGCGCCCGAGCGCGATGGCCTGCAATGGGTGAAGGCCACGCCGAAAAGCAAGGACGGGCAACTGCAGAGCGTGCAGATCGGCTTCCAGGGCGACGCCCTGGCGGCACTCGAGATCCTGGACAGCTTCGGCCAGCGCTCCGTGCTGAAGTTCAGCAAGGTCGAGCTCAACCCGTCCCTGCCTGCCGGCACGTTCCAGTTCAAGGCGCCGGCCGGCGCCGACGTGATACGCCAGTAGACGCCCGTCGCACCACGCGGCGAGGCCGTGCCGGGGCATGCGCGACACTACGGCTTCCATGGTCACCACCTCCCATCAGCCCCTGGCCGAGCGCCTGCGTCCCAAGACCCTGGGCGAGGTCATCGGCCAGCAGCATCTGCTCGGCCCCGGCATGCCGCTGCGCATCGCCTTCGAATCGGGCCAGCCGCATTCCTGCATCCTCTGGGGCCCGCCCGGCACCGGCAAGACCACCATCGCGCGGCTCATGGCCGATGCCTTCGACGCGCAGTTCCTCAGCATCAGCGCGGTTCTGGGCGGCGTGAAGGACATCCGCGAGGCAGTGGAGAAAGCGACCGCGGCGCGCGACGGGCTGGAGCAGCGCCGCACCATCGTCTTCGTCGACGAGGTGCACCGCTTCAACAAGAGCCAGCAGGACGCCTTTCTGCCGCACGTCGAATCGGGCCTCTTCACCTTCATCGGCGCCACCACCGAAAACCCCTCCTTCGAGGTGAACTCGGCGCTGCTGTCGCGTGCCGCGGTGTACGTGCTCAAGTCCCTCACCGAGGACGACCTGCGCCAGATCATCCAGCGGGCGCAGAACATCCAGGCCGTGCCGGCCATCGAGTCCAAGGCGGAGGACCGCCTCGTGGCTTATGCGGACGGCGACGCGCGCCGGCTGCTCAACACGCTGGAGACCCTCGCCGTCGCCGCTTCGGCCGAGAAACGCGCAGACATCGGCGACGAATGGCTGCTGCGTGTCCTCGGCGAGCGCATGCGCCGCTACGACAAGGGCGGTGAGCAGTTCTACGACACCATCTCCGCGCTGCACAAGTCCGTGCGCGGCAGCGACCCCGACGCCTCGCTGTATTGGTTCGTGCGCATGCTCGATGGCGGCGCCGACCCGCGCTACATGGCACGCCGCCTGGTGCGCATGGCCAGCGAGGACATCGGCCTGGCCGATCCGCGCGCGCTGCGCCTTGCCCTCGATGCCGCCGAGGTCTATGAGCGCCTCGGCTCGCCGGAGGGCGAACTCGCGCTCGCCGAATGTGTTGTCTACCTCGCGATAGCGCCCAAGTCGAACGCGGTCTACCAGGCCTACAACGAGGTGCGCGCTTTCGTGAAGCAGGACGGCACGCGGCCCGTGCCCATGCACCTGCGCAACGCACCCACGCGCCTCATGAAGCAGCTCGACTACGGCAAGGGCTACCGCTACGCGCACGACGAGGAGGGCGGCTTCGCGGCCGGCGAGCGGTACATGCCCGAGGGCATCGATCCGCCCCACTTCTACCGCCCGGTGGAGCGTGGGCTCGAGATCCGCATCGCGGAGAAACTGCGCGAACTGCGTAAGCGCAACGAGGAAGCCGGTCTCTGACGGCCCGCTGACCGGCGCCAATACGAGCTGTATCGCCGTTGATACGGCCTTGCGCGCTTCTTGATCCGAATGCCCTGCGCCAGCGGGAAAACCCCGGTCGCCGCGCACCGAAATGGCGATCCGGCGTGACTACAATCCCGGCCACAAACCCGCCGTCGACACATGCTGGCGGGTTTTTTGCTAAGCGAAGCCAGGGCGCCGAACCGGTACGCCTGGTACGTCGGGTGCCGACAAGGGCGCCTATTACAAAAAGGGATTCTCTATGGACATCTTGCTGCAGCAGATCATCAACGGTCTGGTCCTTGGCAGCATGTACGCCTTGATAGCCTTGGGCTACACCATGGTGTACGGCATCATCAACCTCATCAACTTCGCCCACGGCGAAGTGCTCATGGTCGGAGCGCTCACCAGCTGGACCATCATCGGCTGGATGCAGACCGCGATGCCCGGCACCCCCGGCTGGATCATCCTCATCCTCGCGCTCATCATCGCCTGCGTGGTCGCCGCCACGCTCAACTTCACGATCGAGAAGGTGGCCTACCGGCCGCTGCGCAACAGCCCCAAGCTGGCGCCGCTGATCACCGCCATCGGCATGTCGATCCTGCTGCAGACGATCGCCATGATCATCTGGAAGCCCACCAACAAGGCCTACCCCACGCTGCTGCCCACCACACCCATCCACGTGGGCGGCGCGGTGATCTCGCCCACCCAGGTCATGATCCTGAGCGTCACGGCCTTCTGCCTGGTGGTGCTGATGTGGCTGGTCAACTACACCAAGCTCGGCCGCGCGATGCGCGCCACTGCCGAAAACCCCCGCGTGGCGGCGCTGATGGGCATCCGGCCCGACATGGTCATCTCGGCCACTTTCATCATCGGCGCCGTGCTGGCGGCCGTAGCCGGCGTGATGTACGCCTCCAACTACGGCATCGCGCAACACGCGATGGGCTTCATCCCCGGCCTCAAGGCCTTCACCGCGGCGGTGTTCGGTGGCATCGGCAACCTCGCGGGCGCGGTGGTCGGCGGTATCTTGCTGGGCCTCATCGAGGCCATCGGCTCCGGCTACATCGGCGCCCTCACCGGCGACGTGCTGGGCAGCCACTACAGCGACATCTTCGCCTTCGTCGTACTGATCATCATGCTCACGCTGCGGCCCTCGGGCCTGCTCGGCGAGCGGGTGGCGGACCGGGCTTGAGGAGGACCTGCCATGAACGACAACGGCAAGAAAGTCCTCGTCTGCATCGTCGCGGCCATCGGCCTGCTGGTGCTGCCGCTGCTGCTGCAGAGCCAGGGCAACGCCTGGGTCCGCATCGCCGACATCGCGCTGCTCTACGTCCTGCTGGCTCTGGGCCTGAACATCGTGGTCGGCTACGCCGGCCTGCTCGACCTGGGCTACGTGGCCTTCTTCGCGATCGGGGCCTACCTGTTCGCGCTGCTCGGCTCGCCGCACCTGACGGACACCTTCCCCGCGATGAAGGCCATGTTCCCCAACGGCCTGCACAGTTCGCTGCTGCTCGTGATCCCCGGCGCCTTCGCGCTCGCGGCGCTGTTCGGCGTGCTGCTGGGGGCGCCCACGCTCAAGCTGCGCGGCGACTACCTCGCGATCGTGACGCTCGGCTTCGGCGAGATCATCCGCGTGTTCCTCAACAACCTGGACCACCCCTTCAACCTCACCAACGGACCCAAGGGCATCACCGGCATCGACGCCGTCCATTTCTGGGGCCTGAACCTCGGGCGGCCGTTCAAGATCGGCGACTACACGCTGTCCTCGGTCACGCTCTACTACTACCTGTTCCTCGCACTGGTGCTGGTCACCATCGTCGTCTCGCACCGCCTGCAGCTCTCGCGCATCGGCCGCGCCTGGATGGCCATCCGCGAGGACGAGATCGCCGCCAAGGCCATGGGCATCAACACCCGCAACATGAAGCTGCTGGCCTTCGGCATGGGGGCCAGCTTCGGCGGTGTCTCCGGCGCCATGTTCGCGGCGTTCCAGGGCTTCGTCTCGCCCGAGTCCTTCAGCCTGATGGAGTCGGTGATGATCGTCGCCATGGTGGTGCTGGGCGGCATCGGCCACCTGCCGGGGGTGATCCTGGGCGCGGTGCTGCTGGCCGCGCTGCCGGAGGTGCTGCGCTACGTGGCCGGCCCGCTTCAGTCCATGACGGACGGGCGGCTGGATGCGTCCATCCTGCGCCAGCTCTTCATCGCGCTGGCCATGATCATCATCATGCTGGTGCGACCGCGGGGCCTCTGGCCGTCGCCGGAGCACGGCAAGTCGCTGCAGCGCAAGGGCGTGCCCAAGTCCCCGGTGCCGGGCTCCACGCAGGCGCATGCGCCGGGCGTGCCCACGCCGGCCGACGAGGTGCCGGGCGAGGCCTCGCGTCCCATGTCCATCAATCCGTGAGCAGGGGACCAGCATGACTGAAATCGTCCTCGACGTTCGCGGCATCTCCAAGCGCTTCGGCGGGCTGCAGGCCCTGTCCGACGTCGGCATCAAGATCACCCGCGGCCAGGTCTACGGCCTGATCGGCCCCAATGGCGCCGGCAAGACCACCTTCTTCAACGTCATCACCGGCCTCTATGCGCCCGACAGCGGCAGCTTCGAGCTGGCGGGCAAGCCTTACCAGCCCACCGCGGTGCACGAGGTTGCCAAGGCCGGCATCGCCCGCACCTTCCAGAACATCCGGCTCTTCGCCGAGATGACCGCGCTCGAGAACGTGATGGTCGGCCGCCACGTGCGCACGCACTCCGGCGTGGTGGGTGCCATATTGCGCACCGGCAAGTTCAAGGCCGAGGAAGAAGCCATCGCCAAGCGCGCCCAGGAACTGCTCGACTACGTCGGCATCGGCAAGTACGCCGACTACAAGGCGCGCACCCTGAGCTACGGCGACCAGCGCCGCCTCGAGATCGCCCGCGCGCTGGCCACCGACCCGCAGCTGATCGCGCTCGACGAGCCCGCGGCCGGCATGAATGCCACCGAGAAGGTGCTGCTGCGCGAGCTGATCGACCGCATCCGCAAGGACAACCGCACCATTCTCCTGATCGAGCACGACGTGAAGCTGGTGATGGGCTTGTGCGACCGGGTGACCGTGCTCGACTACGGCAAGCAGATCGCCGAGGGCACGCCCGCGGACGTGCAGAGAAATGAAAAAGTGATCGAGGCCTACCTCGGCACGGGAGGACACTGAAATGGCTCAAACCCTTTTGAAAGTGAGCGGCCTGAAGGTCGCGTACGGCGGCATTCAGGCGGTGAAAGGCGTGGACTTCGAGGTTCGCGAGGGCGAGCTGGTTTCGCTGATCGGCTCCAACGGTGCCGGCAAGACCACCACCATGAAGGCCATCACCGGCACTTTGCCCTTCGCCGCAGGCGACATCGAGTTTCTCGGCAAGAGCATCAAGGGCCGCGGCGCCTGGGACTTGGTGGCTGAAGGCCTGGTGATGGTGCCCGAGGGCCGCGGCGTGTTCACCCGCATGACCATCACCGAGAACCTGCAGATCGGCGCTTACATCCGCAAGGACAAGGCCGAGATCGCCAAGGACATCGAGCGCGTGTTCGCCACCTTCCCGCGCCTCAAGGAGCGCGCCACCCAGCTGGCCGGCACCATGTCGGGCGGCGAGCAGCAGATGCTGGCGATGGGCCGTGCGCTGATGGCGCGCCCCAAGGTGCTGCTGCTCGACGAGCCCTCGATGGGCCTGTCGCCCATCATGGTCGACAAGATCTTCGAGGTGGTGAAGCAGGTCTACGACCAGGGCGTGACCGTGATGCTGGTGGAGCAGAACGCCAGCCGCGCGCTGCAGCTGGCTGACCGCGGCTACGTGATGGAGTCCGGGCTCATCACCATGAGCGGCGATGCCAAGGTGATGCTGAACGATCCCAAGGTCCGCGCCGCCTACCTGGGGGAATAGGCTCTCCCCCAGGCTCCCCCACTTCGTGTGGTCCGCCAACCCCCTCACCGGGGGCGACACCGGCGGCCCGGCAAAACCGGTTCCGCGGTGTCTCCCGAACGGGCGTGCTGCGCGCCGCCCTCGGGAAGACCTGAACCGGGTGCCTAATCGACCTTTGCGCCGGTCGCTTTCACGACCTTTTCGTACTTCGCCAGTTCGTTCTTCATAAAGGAGCCGAATTGCTCGGGCGTGTTCGCCACAGGCTCCGCCAGCAGCGAGGCGAAGCGCGTTTTCGTCTCCGGCGCATTGAGCGCGGCGACGAAGGCGCGGTTGAGCTTCTCCACCACAGGCGCGGGCGTGCCGGCAGGCGCCACCAGGCCCCACCAGGTGTCGATCGAGAAGCCCTTGAGCGTGGCCGCCACCGTCGGCACCTCGGGCAGCGCGTTGCTGCGCTCGGTCGTGGTCACCGCGATCGCCTTGAGCTTGCCCGAGCGGATGTTGGGCGCAGCGGTCGCAAGGTTGTCGAAATTGAAGTCCACCTGGCCCGACAGCAGCGCCAGTTGCGCCGGGTTGCCGCCGTTGTAGGGGATGTGCACGGCGAAGATGCCGGCCTCCTTCTTGAACATCTCGCCCGCCAGGTGGCCGGCGCTGCCGTTCCCGCCGCTGCCGTAGTTGAGCTTGCCGGGGTTGGCCTTGGCATAGGCGATCAGGTCGCGCAGGTTCTCGATCTTCAGGCGCTGCGCGGTCTCGGCATTCATTACCAGGACATTTGGCACGCGGACCATCTGCGTGATGGGCGCGAAGGCGGTGGCGGCGTCGAAGGGCATCTTGTTGTAGAGCCACGGGTTGACCGCGTTGGTCGCGGTGGCCGCGATGCCGATGGTGAGACCGTCCGGCGCGGCCTTGGCCACCGCGTCGGCGCCGATGTTGCCGCCCGCGCCGGGCTTGTTGTCGATGATGACTGTGCCCAGCTGGTCCTTGACCCGTTCGGCCAGCACGCGGGCCGTGACGTCGATGGGGCCGCCGGCGGCGTAGGGAACGACCAGCCTGATCGGGGCGTGTGCCGGTTGGGCGCTTGCAGGCGCGGCGGCGAGCAGCACGCTGGAAGCGAGGAGGGTCAGGAGAAAGTCTCTGTTGTTCATGGCAGCGATTGTGGTGGAAGTGTTAGTTCCGTGAACAAAGTCGTATGGGCGCTACACAAGGTGTAACGTTTAGCGCCAACAAAGTCACTACCCGTAATATCGGTTAACCACACCGGGCATGGAGAATAACAACTGTAAGTAATTAGAACTTACGTTGGAATGGGTAGCAAGGACTGCCTCACCCGGACCCTTAATTTTTCTTTGGAAAGGTTTCGGATGAAAGTCATGGTGAAAGGCACGTTCGTGCTGGTGACTGCTGCGGGCGCGTTGGCGGGTTGCGGTGGAGGAGGCGGCGGCGGAGGGGGCGGATTCCCCGTCTCGCAGGTTGCCGATGCGGCAGCGATGGCGGCCGCCGCACCGGCGCCAGCCCCGGCGGACACGTCGTCTGCCAGCGGCGCCGAGGCAACGAAGGAGGACGTGTCGATCGAGAAGGCACTGGACTCGACCTGGACCAAGATCGCCAACGAAGACCAGCGATTCACGCTGGCCGCCGCCACGGTTGTCCAGTACGGTGCCAAGACGACCTTCGCGAGCAAGACGCTCTCGGGCACGGTGACCTGCAACAACGCCACCTTCGGCGACCCGTTGCCCTATGTGGCCAAGGCTTGCTATGTCCGGACCGGAGCTGCCGCGCCTGCGCCTGCGCCCGCACCGGCCCCAGCACCTGCACCTGCACCTGCACCGGCGCCCGCGCCCGCGCCCGCGCCGGCCCCCACTCCGAGTCCTGCCCCCGCGCCCACCGCCGGCACCCGTCTGGCGGCCGAAGGCGCGTCGTTCACGGTCGCATCTGCGACGCAGGTGCTCTACGGCGCCAACAGTGCCTGGATCACCAAGACGGTGACCGGCACCGCGCCGTGCACCAACGAATTCTTCGGCAAGGATCCCCTGCCCTTCACGGTGAAGGCCTGCTACTCCAACGGCGCCGCATCGACTCCTGCTCCTGCTCCTGCCCCCGCGGCTTCCCCATCTCCGGCACCGGCACCGTCTCCCGCCCCTGCGCCTTCCCCGGCACCCGCACCGGCGCCTGCACCTGCACCCGCACCTGCACCCGCACCCGCACCCGCACCCGCACCCGCACCGGCCCCTGCGCCAGCGCCAGCGCCAGCGCCAGCGCCAGCCCCCATCTCCGGCGACGTCGTCGACAGCACCGGCCGTGTGGTGGCCGATGCCTATCGCGCCATGGCTCCCCGCCTGTCCAAGGTCGAAGGCATCGCCTACCGCTACGGCAATGCCCCGACCGTGAATGACAGCGGCATCCCGACTCTGTACAAGCGTGCGGACCAGACCATGAGCTACCACGCCGGCACCTGGCAGGTGGGTGGGCCCGTGCTGGCCGATGCCGGCCTGTACTCCACCAACCAGGCGCACATCGGCTTCGTCGCAGACGACGTCAACGCGCGCATGGGGGTGGGGGACCTGCAGATCTCCGCCGTCGACCACAACACCTTCTCGCAGGCGCCCCAACTGCCCTGGCAGAACGCCGCGGCGTGGGACGGCAGCGCCGGTCGCAACAACTACAACACCACCACCTACAAGGCAGCGGGCCTCACGACCGGCAATCCGGTGGCGGTGGCGCGTTGCGGCGGCCGCACCGGCTTTTGCGCGACGTCTCTGGTGGCCTTCAACGATGGCCTGATCGGCACGGCGGGCTCGAACACGGCCAACAACCGGGCCTCGGTCAAGCTGCCGGCCAACAAGGTGCCCACCGGCATCGCGATCACCAACACCAGCGAATACGCGCTGGTCACGGTGTGGGACACGACGGCGCTGAAGGGCCAGGTGGCGGTGATTTCGCTGGCGGGCCTGTGCAACAACTGCGACCCGTACAACCCGAACGGCGGCAACCCGACCGGCATCCGCAACACCACCTATGACCGCTGGTACGACTGGTGGCACGAATGGTTCGGCGTGTACCCGGGCCTGCCGAACATGGGCAACACCGCCTTCATGAAGGTGCTGGGTTATGTGGACCTGCCGGGCATGAACGCCCCGACGGAAATCGCGGTGACCACCGGCTTCGACCAGTTCCAGACGGCGCTGCCGGAGAAGTACGGCGAATTCATGGGCCAGACCTACTCGCCGCTGACCGACCAGGGCAAGCGTTCCAGCTTCGCGCCGGGCGGCCAGAACTACAACCGCTATGCCAAGGCGGGGGTCGCGGTGGTGATCTCCAAGTCGGAGAAGAAGGCTGCCTTCATCGACCTGAAGCCGCTGTTCAGCTACGTCAACAGCGTCTACTTCGGCTCGGGCCCGACGGAGTTCACCAACCTGGGGCAGGCCGACAACCAGTGGCCCTACACCTTCGCGAACAAGCCGCAGCAGACGCCCACCGTGATCAGCACGGTGACGCTGGATGACCGGCCCACGGCGGTCAGGACGACGATCTTCGGCCCCAACCATCGCGCCTGGATCGCCACGGAGGGCGGCTCGCTGCGCATCTACGGCCTGGGCAATGTGCCGTCCGGCACGACGGCGGCAGACGTGGTCGAGAGGAGCCGCGTGGCGATCGGCAAGAACCCGACCTCGCTGGCGATCTCCAAGATCGACCCGGACAACCGCTCGATCGAGCCGCTGAACCAGCAGGTGCTGGTGGCCTCGCGCGGCGACCGCAAGATCCAGTGGGTGCGCTTCGCGGCCGACGGCAACAGCGGCAGCGTGGTGCGC
>NZ_LYMK01000059.1 GCF_002157355.1 Variovorax sp. JS1663
GGAGGGACACGCGCAGTGGGGTCGCCTTTCTTTGGTTACTTTCTTTGGCGAAGCAAAGAAAGTGACTCGCCCGCCGGGGCGAATTCCCGGCTCCTGCCTTGGAACAAGCGCAATGTACAAACAAACGCCCGCTGCCCTCACCCCCTCCCTCTCCCAGAGGGAGAGGGAGCAAGACCACCGGATGCCTCATGCCGCAGCCTCCGCGGACGCTCCCGCCGCCGCCGCCCGCGCGGCGCGGCTCATCAGCACGAACGACCGACTCTGCAGCCGGTAGACCGGCTCCGTCCAGGCCGGCAGTGCGACAGCGCGGGTCTCCCCTTCATCCGGCGGCAAGGCCCCGGTGGCCGTGTCGATCAGCAGATGCCAGGGACCACCGGCCGAAGGCAGCGTGAAATCCAGGTCGTCGTGATGCGCGCTGAACAGCAGCAGGAAGTCATCGTCGCGCACGACCTCCCCGCGTGGCCCGCAATCGGTGATGCCGAGCCCGGACACCAGCATGGCCAGCGCACGGGCCTCGCCGTTGTTCCAGTCCTCGGGCGTCATCTCCTGGCCGTCGGGCCGAAGCCAGCACACGTCCTTGATGTCGCTGCCCTCCGGCGGCCGGCCGACGAAGAAGCCGCGGCGGCGGAAGGTGGGGTGCGCGCGGCGCAGCGCGATCACCCGCTGCACGAAGGTGGTCAGCGCCTCGCGCTCGGCATCGTCGCTCCAGCTCAGCCAGGCCCGCTCGTTGTCCTGGCAGTAGACGTTGTTGTTGCCGCCCTGCGTGTGGCCGCGCTCGTCGCCGGCCAGCAGCATGGGCACGCCCTGCGACAGCAGCAGCGTCGCCAGCAGGTTGCGCATCTGGCGCGCGCGAAGCGCGAGGATGGCCGGATCATCCGTCGGCCCCTCGACGCCGCAGTTCCACGAGAGGTTGTGGTTGTTGCCGTCACGGTTGTCTTCGCCGTTGGCCTCGTTGTGCTTCTCGTTGTAGGAGACCAGGTCGTTGAGCGTGAAGCCGTCGTGCGCGGTGACGAAGTTGATGCTGGAGTTGGGATGGCGGCCGGACCAGCCATAGAGGTCCTGCGAGCCGGTCAGCCGCTGCGCGAACTCGCCCAGCGTGCCGCCGTCGCCCTTCCAGTAGGCGCGCACGCCGTCGCGGTAGCGGTCGTTCCACTCGGCAAAGCCATAGGGAAAGTTGCCCACGCGGTAGCCGCCGTGGCCGAGGTCCCAGGGCTCGGCGATCAGCTTCACGCCGTTGAGCGTGGGGTCCTGCCGGATCGCGTCGAAGAAGCCGCCCAGGTTCTCCACCTTGCCCGACTCGCGCGCCAGCGCGGCCGCGAGGTCGAAGCGGAAGCCGTCCACGTGCATCTCCTCGACCCAGTAGCGCAGCGAGTCCATCACCAGCTGCAGGGCGCGCGGATGCTCCAGGTTCACGGTGTTGCCGCAGCCGGTGAAGTCGTCGTAGTAGCGCCGCCGGTCGGCGCTGGTGATGTAGTAGCTCGCGTTGTCGACGCCGCGCATCGACAGCGTGGGGCCCATCTGGTTGCCCTCGCAGCTGTGGTTGTAGACCACGTCCAGGATCACCTCGATGCCGGCGCTGTGCAGCGTCTTCACCATGGTCTTGAATTCCTTGACCTTCTGCGAGGCGCTGTAGCGCATCTCGGGCGCGAAGTAGCACAGGGTGTTGTAGCCCCAGTAGTTCTGCAGGCCCTGCTCGGCCAGGTTGCGGTCGTTGATGAAGCTGTGCACCGGCAGCAGCTCGACCGTGGTGACGCCCAGGCGCCGCAGGTAGTCGACGACCGGCGCGCAGCCCAGGCCCGCATAGGTGCCGCGCAGCTGGGGCGGCACGTCGGGATGCGTCATGGTGAAGCCGCGCACGTGCATCTCGTAGATCACCATGTCCTGCCACGAGACCTGCGGCCGGCGGTCGTCGCCCCAGGTGAAGGCCGGCTCGAGCACGCGGCCCTTGGGCATCAGCGGGGCGCTGTCGCGGCGGTCGAAGGAGAGGTCCTCGCGCTTGCTGCCGACGGTGTAGCCGTAGAGCGCATCGCCCCAGCGCAGCTGGCCGACCAGGTCCTTGGCGTAAGGGTCGATCAAGAGCTTGTGCGGGTTGAAGCGGTGGCCTTCCTCCGGCTTGTAGGGGCCGTGCACGCGGTAGCCGTAGGCCAGGCCGGGGCGGGCCTCGGGCAGGTAGCAGTGCCACACGTCGTCGGTGCGCTCGCGCAGGGTGATGCGGTGGCGCTCGTGGCGGCCCTTCTCGTCGAAGATGCACAGCTCGACCTTGGTCGCATGCTGCGAGAAGAGCGCGAAGTTGACGCCCTCTCCATCCCAATGGGCGCCGCGCGGGTAGGGGCGGCCGGGCCAGACGGCGCTGATCAGATCGTTGGTTTTCATCGACGAAACTTGCGTTCCTCCATGTGTTCGAGCGGGTCCTTGCGCTCGCGCGGCCACCACGACTCGATGCGCTCGGCCGCCCAGTCCTTGCCACCCAGGCCGAAGGCCAGGGCCAGCGCGAAGACCACGCCGGCGAGGATGACGAGGAAGCTCTCGCGCACGATGTCGCCGCCGACCTTCATCTGGTCGAGCGCGATCAGAACCACGAAGATGAGGATCGCGTACTGCGCCAGCTTGCCGAGGAAAACCGCGTCCTGCAGCTTGATGTTGCGGCCGTAGGTGGTGACGGTGTCGCCGACGAAGCGCGCGAAGTAGGCGCCGAAGGCCAGGATCAGCAGCGCGACGAAGACATTGGGCACGAACCACACGACCCGCGTGAGCAGGTCGGTGATGTAGGTCAGGCCCAGGCCGTTGAAGGCGATGAGCAGCGTGGCGAGGATCACCAGCCAGTACACGAGCAGGCCGAACAGGTTGGTGGTGTCGCCGAGGGTGCCGCCCTGGCGCAGGAAGTTGTCGAGCCCCGCGCGCTCGGTGAGCACCGGGAAGTTGATGGCGCGCAGCGCCTTCTCCACGGTGAAGCGCGCCAGCTTGGCGAGCAGCCAGCCGGCCACCACCACCACCAGCGCGATCAGCAGGCGCGGCAGGAAGGCGCCGATCTGGAACAGGATGGCCCGCAAGGGCTCCAGGTGGATTCCGAAGCTTTCCATGGTTTCTCTCCGTTGGCTCGCCGCTGGCGGCGCGCGTTCGTCAGGATGTGGCGGCGCCGAGCGCCAGCAGGCCCTGCAGCGGGACCTGGACCCAGTCGGTGCGATTGTTCAGTTCGTAGCGAAGCTCGTACAGCGCCTTTTCAAGTTCGAACAATTCCAGCAACGGCTTGTCGATGGGCGCCGCGGCCCCGGGCCCGGCCATCGTGCTCGCGTAGGCGCCGAGGAAGGCTTCGCGCGTGACCGCTTCCCACTCGCGCGCCGGGCCGTCCAGGCGCTGCAGTTCGTCGGTGTTCTGCGCCACGCGCCGCAGCGCCGACCAGCGCGCGTAGTTGAAGGAGCGCAGCATGCCGGCGACGTCGCGCAGCGGCGAGCTCTTGGCGCGGCGCTCCTCGAAGCTGCGGGTGGGTTCGCCCTCGAAGTCGATGATCACGAAGTCGTTGTCGCTCACCAGCACCTGGCCCAGGTGGTAGTCGCCGTGGTAGCGGGTCTTGCGCCCCGCGTGGCCGCTGGCCATGGCCTGGCGTGCACGCGCGAACAAGTGCTCCTGGCGGGCGAGCAGGGCCTGCGCATCGTCCTGCGCCGGCGCCGGCAGATGCGGCATGCGCTCGCGCAGCTGCGCCAGCGTGGCCTGCGCATCGGCGAGGGCATGCTCGCGCATGGCCTCGACGTCCTCCGACATCAGCGGCTCGGGATCGAAGGCCGGGTCGCCGCGGCTGCCCGCCAGCGCCAGGTGGAGCTCGGCGGTGCGCCGCCCCAGCACGGCCATCAGGGCGATGAAGCCGCCGTGGGCCTCGGCCGGCGTGGCGGCGCGCGCTTCGCCCGTGCCGGCGGTGCGCAGCTCTTCCAGGAAGCGCTCCAGGTAGCCGAGGGTGTAGACCCAGCCGTCGCCCTGGTTGGTGACGTAGCGCTGGACCATCGCCAGCGTCATGGTGCGGCCGTCCGCGCCGATGTATTCGAGCGCGCCCAGCACCGGCACGCAGTGCGGGAAGCGCGCCACGCTGGTGAGGAAGCGGCCCATCTCGACCTCGGGGTTCGCGCCCTCGCGCACGCGGCGGTAGGCCTTGAGGAAGAGGGTCTCGTCGAAGGTCACGACGGTGTTGCTGCTCTGTGCGCCGGGGCGGCGTACCGGCAGCGCGTCCAGATCGGCCGTGACGTCGCGGAAGGCGTCGGTCGGGGTGAAGCGCAGGCGCCCGCGCGCCGCCGGGAGCTCCGTGCCGTCGCGCACCGCGCGCACCATGGCGCGGCAGAAGACTTCGTCGTAGAAGGCGTCCGCCATCACGCCGACGTTGGCCTGCTGGCGCACCTTGGCGACGCCGGCCTGGGTCAGGCGGTTGAGGCGGTCCTCGTCATGGTCTTCCCAGGCCAGGGCCAGCGGCACGAAGTAGGTCGAGTCTTCCGGCGGCCCGTCGAGCGAGACCAGCGGCAGCATCCAGCTGTAGCCGTTGCTGTCCCACACCGCGTGATCGACCATGCGGGCGCGCGCCACCGCCGAGCCCTTGGCGCCGTACCAGCGCTGGAATTCGATGAAGCGCGGCAGGGTGTCGGTCTCGAACTGCGTGGCCATGCGCTCGGCCATGCCGATGCGCCAGGGCATCACGCGGTCGCGGAAGAAGCTGGTCCAGCCGTCGAAGAGCACCAGGGTGGGGCGGTCCTGCAAGCCCACACCTTCCTGGTGCCAGCTCGGCATCTCGGCGTCCTGCGCGAGGCGGAACCAGTAGAAGCCATAGGAAGGCAGGGTCAGCAGGTAGGGCAGCTCGCCGATCGGCGGAAAGGAGGTGCGGCCGAGCATCTCGACGGGAATCTTCGTCTTGTGCTCGGACAGGTCCAGTTCCACCGGCTGCGCCGCGCGCGAGAGGTTGAAGACGGTGAGGATGGTGTCGTTCTCGTACTCGCTGAGGTAGGCGAGGATCTTGCGGTTGCCGGGGCGCAGGAAGACGCGCTTGCCGCGGCCGAAGGCATGGCTGGTCTTGCGCACGGCGAGCATGCGGCGCGTCCAGTTCAGGAGCGAGCTGGCATCGCGTGCCTGCGCCTCGACGTTGAGGGCCTCGAAGCCGTACATGGCGTCCATGATCGGCTGCAGGTACAGGCGCTGCGGATCGGCGCGCGAGAAGCCCGCGTTGCGGTCGGGGCTCCATTGCATGGGCGTGCGCACGCCGTTGCGGTCGCCGACGAAGAAGTTGTCGCCCATGCCGATCTCGTCGCCGTAGTAGATGATGGGCGAGCCGGGCATGGACAGCAGCATCGCGTTCATCAGCTTCACGCGGTCGATGTCGTTCTCCATCAGCGGCGCGAGCCGGCGGCGGATGCCCACGTTGATGCGGGCGCGCATGTCGGCCGCGTACATGAGGTACATGTAGTCGCGTTCCTTGCTGGTGACCATTTCGAGCGTGAGCTCGTCGTGGTTGCGCAGGAAGATGGCCCACTGGCAGGTGTCGGGGATCTCGGGAGTCTGCTGGATGATCTCGACGATGGGGTGCCGGTCTTCCTGCGCGATGGCCATGTACATGCGCGGCATCAGCGGGAAGTGGTAGGCCATGTGGCATTCGTCGCCGTCGCCGAAGTACTCGCGCACGTCCTCGGGCCACATGTTGGCTTCGGCGAGCAGGAAGCGGTTCTTGTACTGCGCGTCGATGGCGGCGCGCAGCTTCTTGATGACGGCGTGGGTCTCGGGCAGGTTCTCGTTGCTGGTGCCGTCGCGCTCGACCAGGTAGGGGATGGCGTCGAGGCGGAAGCCGTCCACGCCCATGTCCAGCCAGAAGCGCATGGTCTTGAACACCGCCTCCAGCACCTTCGGGTTGTCGAAGTTGAGGTCGGGCTGGTGGCTGAAGAAGCGGTGCCAGAAGTAGGCCTTGGCCACCGGGTCCCAGGTCCAGTTGGAGGTCTCGGTGTCGGTGAAGATGATGCGCGTGCCCTGGTAGAGCTGGTCGGTGTCGCTCCAGACGTAGAAGTCGCGCTCGGGCGAGCCCGGCGGTGCGCGTCGGGCGGCCTGGAACCAGGGGTGGTCGCTGGAGGTGTGGTTGATGACCAGCTCGGTGATCACCCTGAGGCCGCGCTTGTGGGCCTCGTCGAGCATCTCCTTGAAGTCGTCGAGCGTGCCGTACTGCGGATGCACGTCCTCGTACCCGGCGATGTCGTAGCCGTCGTCGCGCAGCGGCGAGGGGTAGAAGGGCATCAGCCAGATGGTGTTGACGCCCAGTTCCTTCACGTAGTCGAGCTTGGCGGTCACGCCCTTGAAGTCGCCGTACCCGTCGTTGTTGGAATCGAAGAAGGCCTTGACGTTGAGCTGGTAGATGACCGCATCGCGGTACCACTGCGGATCGTCGCTGCTGTCGATTTCGACGGTTTCGAGCAGCAGGTGGGAGACCGGGGCGTTCATGCGGGGACCCTCACAGGAAGTAGTCGAAGTCGCGCTCGTCGCGCGAGCGGCGGCGCACGAGGAAGACGTGCGCCGGGACGCTGTGCGGATCGAGCCGGATGAAGTGCCGGCTGCCTTGCCACAGGAAGCGCTGGTTGCTCAGCAGATCATGCACCTGGAAGGAGTGCTCCGGTGCACAGCCGAGGTAGCCCAGATCCAGTTCGAGCCAGCCGGACTGCACGTTGTGGGGGTCCAGGTTCGCCACGCACAGCACGACGTTGTCGCCTTCCGGCGAGCGCTTGGCGTAGGCGATGAGCTGGTCGTTGTCGATGGTGAAGAAGCGCAGGTCGCGGTCCCACTGCAGGGCCGGGTTGTCGCGGCGGATGCGGTTCACGCGGGCGATGAAGGGCGCCAGGCTTTCCGGGTCGTCGTGGTTCCAGCGGCGAAGCTGGTACTTCTCGGAATCGAGGTACTCCTCGCTGCCCTGCTCGCGGGGCAGGTGCTCGCGCAGCTCGTAGGCGGGGCCGTAGATGCCGTAGCTCGCGGCCAGGGTGCCGGCCAGCACCAGGCGCGTCATGAAGACGGCGGTCTCGCCGCCCTGCAGCCGTGCATGCAGGATGTCGGGCGTGTTGGGCCAGACGTTGGGGCGGAAGTACTCGCAGCCCAGGCCCTGCGAGAGCTCGGTGAAGTACTCGGTCAGCTCCTGCTTGGTGTTGCGCCAGGTGAAGTAGGTGTAGGACTGCGAGTAGCCGAGCTTGGCCAGCCGGTGCATCACCTTGGGCCGGGTGAAGGCCTCGGCCAGGAACAGCACCTCGGGGTGCGCACGCTTGAGCTCGGTGATGGCCCATTCCCAGAAGGGGAAGGCCTTGGTGTGCGGGTTGTCGACGCGGAAGATCTTCACGCCCTCGCCGATCCAGTGTTCGAACACGCTCTTGAGTTCGATCCACAGCGCCTGCCAGTCCTCGGTCTCGAAGTTGAAGGGGTAGATGTCCTGGTACTTCTTGGGCGGGTTCTCGGCGTACTGCACGGTGCCGTCGGGGCGCCAGCGGAACCAGGCCGGATGGGCCTTGACGTAGGGGTGGTCGGGCGCGCACTGGAAGGCGATGTCCAGCGCGAGCTCGAGGCCGTGCCGCTCGGCCGCCTCGCGCAGGCGGCGGAAGTCCTCGGCCGTGCCGAGCTCGGGGAGGATGGACTTGTGGCCGCCTTCCTCCGCGCCGATGGCCCAGGGGCTGCCGACGTCATCCGCCGTCGGGGTGAGCGTGTTGTTTTTTCCCTTGCGCTGGATGCGGCCGATGGGATGGATGGGCGGGAAGTACAGCACATCGAAGCCCATGGCCGCGATGGCGGGCAGGCGGGTCTCCACGTCCTTCAGCGTGCCATGGCGGCCGCCTTCCGGAGCGGTGGAGCGCGGGAAGAGTTCGTACCAGGTGCTGAAGCGCGCACGTTCCCGGTCGGCCACCAGGGACAGCTCCATGGTGTGGTGGGTGGCGAGGCTGCGGTCGGGATGACGCTCGGCCAGCGCGGCGAGGCCTTCGTCGAGGGCGAGGGCCTTCAGTGCGGTCGCGTCCATGTGGCCTTCGGTCGCGGAGGACTGCAGTTCGCGGCTCCAGCGCTCCAAGGCCTGGCGCTCGCTGCCCTCGGCGCGCTGCGCGGCGGCGGCGATCTCCTGGGCGCCGACCTGCGAGGCGATGCGGATGTCCTCCGGCTCGACGCGGCGCGCCATGTCGTGGCGCCAGGAGGCGAAGGCGTCGACCCAGGCGCTCACGGTGTAGCGGTAGCGGCCGATCGCAGGCGGTGCGAACGCGGCCTCCCACACGTCGTTGCCCAACAGCTTCATCGGCAGCTCGGCCCAGTCCGGATCGGCCTCGGCGCGCCAGCGCAGCATCACCCGCAGCACGTCGTGGCCGTCGGCGAAGCAGTGGGCCTGCACGCGCAAGGTTTCGCCGGCGACGCGCTTGACGGGGAAGCGGCCGTTGTCCACGTTGGGCAGCACGGCATCGATGACGGCGCGCACGCGGCCGTCCTCGCCGTCGGCGCGCTGGATCTTCGGGGTGGCGGGCGCGTTGTTTTTCCTAGGCATGGGGCGTGTGCTCCAGGAGCAGGGTGGAGAGCGGGGGCAGCGTGAGGCACAGCGACTGCATGCGTCCGTGCGCGCGCACCGGCGCGGCCTCGACGCCGCCGAAGTTGCCCCAGCTCGCGCCGCCGAACTCGCTGGCATCGCTGTTGATCAACTCGCGCCAGCGGCCGCCGGCCGGCACGCCCAGCAAGTAGTTGTTGCGCGGTACCGGCGTCATGTTGCACACCACCAGCACCGGCGGGCCGGCGTCCTTGCGCGGCTTGCGCAGGAAGGCGAACACGCTGCGCTCGGCATCGTCGGCAGCGATCCATTCGAAGCCTTCTGCGGAGAAGTCGAGCTGGTGCAGGGCCGGCGTGGCCCGGTAGACGCGATTGAGCTGGGCCACGAAGCGCTGCAGCCCCGCATGGCCTTCGAGCGCGGCGACCCACCATTCGAGTTCGCCGTCGTGCGTCCATTCACGGCGCTGGCCGAACTCGCCGCCCATGAAGACCAGCTTCTTGCCCGGGTGGCCCCACATGTAGCCGAACAGGGCGCGCAGGTTGGCGAACTGCTGCCAGTTGTCGCCCGGCATCTTGTTGACCAGCGAGCCCTTGCCGTAGACCACCTCGTCGTGCGAGAGCGGCAGCACGAAGTTCTCGCTGAAGGCGTAGACCAGCGAGAAGGTCAGCTGATGGTGGTGGTAGCGGCGGTGCACCGGGTCCTGGTGCATGTAGGCCAGGCTGTCGTGCATCCAGCCCATGTTCCACTTCATGCCGAAGCCCAGGCCGTCCATGTCGGTGGGGCGCGAGACGCGCGGCCAGGCAGTGGACTCCTCGGCCACGGTGAGCGTGTCGGGGTGCTCGCGGTACACCGCGCGGTTGAGGTTCTGCAGGAACTCGATGGCCTCCAGGTTCTCGCGGCCGCCGTGGCGGTTGGGAATCCACTCGCCGTGCGAGCGGCCGTAGTCGAGGTAGAGCATGGAGGCCACCGCATCCACGCGCAGGCCGTCGAGGTGGTACTTCTCCAGCCAGAACAGCGCCGAGGAGATCAGGAAGCTGCGCACCTCGTGGCGGCCGTAGTTGAAGATGCTGGACTTCCAGTCGGGATGGAAGCCTTGCTTCGGATCGGCATGCTCGTAGAGATGCGTGCCGTCGAAGTAGCCCAGGCCGTGCTCGTCGGTGGGGAAGTGCGAGGGCACCCAGTCCAGCAGCACGCCGATGCCGCGCTGGTGCAGGTGGTCGACGAAGAACATGAAGTCCTGCGGCGTGCCGTAGCGCGCGGAGGGCGCGAAGTAGCCGGTGGTCTGGTAGCCCCAGGAGCCGTAGAAGGGATGCTCGGTGATGGGCATCAACTCCACGTGGGTGAAGCCCATCTCGAGCACGTAGTCGGCCAGGAGGGGCGCGAGCTCGCGGTAGTTCAGGAAGTTGCCGTCGCGGCGCCGCCAGGAGCCTGCATGGACTTCGTAGATGGACAGGGGCGCGTCCAGCGCGTTGCGCGGGCCGCGCGTGGCCATCCAGTCGCTGTCCTGCCAGTCGTAGTCGAGGGGCCAGATGCGCGAGGCGGTGTCGGGCGGGTGTTCGCAGAAGAAGGCGAAGGGGTCGGCCTTGTCGACCTGGTAGTCGCCGTGGCGCGAGCGGATGCGGTATTTGTAGGCTTGGCCCGGCAGGGCCTCGCTGACACTGCCGGTCCAGATGCCGGTGTCTTCGTGCCGAAGGGGGTGGGCTTCGGCATTCCAACCGTTCCAGTCGCCGACGACGGAGACCGATTCGGCATTCGGCGCCCAGACCGCGAATCGGGCGCCGCCGCCCGGGAGCGGGTGGCAGCCGAGCTGGTCGTACAGGCGTGCGTGGGTGCCCTCGCTGAAAAAGTAGCGATCCTGGGCGGTGAACGGAGCGGTGGTCTGAGGCACAGCGGGCTTTCTTGGCGTTCTTGGCTTCAGGGCCCTGGCAGCATATGTGCGTCATGGCCTGGGTGAACAGCTCTTTTTAGAGACATGGTGCGGCGCCGCAATGACCATGCCCGCGACACAGCCTGTCGGACAGCGACGCATCTTGCGCCGGGCGCAAGCAGGGCCGGGTGCCGGCAGGGGCGCTGACTACATGGCGCGATAGGCCTCGGCGAGCGCCGGCACGAAGTCCTCGAAGCGGGTGGCCGTGGTGTTGCCGGCGTTGCGCCGGCCCTGCACGCCGATGCGGTCGGTGTTGAAGGCGCGAGTCATCTCGAGGTAGAGCGCGACGAAGCTGGGTGAGAGGCCGGCGCCGATCAGTGCCTCGCCCAACCGGGCTTCGCTGAGCTGCACGTAGGGCAGATCGGGCCGGCCGATGGCCTGGCCCAGCAGCTGCGCGACCTCGGCGTGGCTCAGATCGCGCTGGCCCAGCAGTTCGCGCACGGCGACGCCGCGCCAGTCGCGAGCGAGCAGGGCGCTCGCGGCGACCTCGGCGATGTCGTCGGCCGCGATCATCGGCGTGGGGAGCTCGGGCGCGACGGCGTCGGCGAGCACGCCGGCCTCCTTGACCATGCCGAGCGCGTCGTAGAAGTTCTCGAAGAAGGAGACCGGGCGCAGCAGCAGCAGGTCGATGCCGTCGATGGCCTTGAGGCGCTCTTCCTGCGCGTGCAGGCCGACGATCACGCCGGTGCCCGAGGGCAGGTCGGCGCCGAGGCTGCTGAGCGCGACCACGCGGCGCAGGCCGCTTTGGCGCAGGGCGCTGGCGATGGCTTCGCCTTCCTCGTGCTGCCGGGCCGCGTAGTCGGGCGCCTGGCGGTCGGTGGCGAGCAGGGTGTAGGCGCCATCGGCACCGCGGAAGGCTTCGGCCAGGAAGGCGGAGTCGCGGCTGTCGCCGGCCCGCACTTCAGCGCCGGGCCGTGCCAGTTCGGCGAGCTTGTCCGGGTTGCGGCCGATGGCGCGGATGCGGGCGCCGGCGGCCAGCAGGCGGCGGGCGATCTTGCCGCCGGTGTGGCCGGTGGCGCCCATGATGGTGAAGAGGGGGGCGGTGGTGCTGCTCATGGTGGGTGCTCCGAGGGAGGGGTTGAACATGGCGTCCACTATCGTTGCCGCGGCATGGTTGATCAATGTTCTGAAATCGTCATTTCATGCTCATTCGTCCAATGAATCTGGACGATGGCTGCTGTTCCATCCATACTGGCCCCATGCAGATCGCCGATGCCTTCGTTCCCGTGATGGACCCGCTGGGCGAGGCCTTGCATTTCCTGCGCATGAACGGCGTCTTCTATTGCCGCTCCGAGTTCAGCGCGCCCTGGGGCGTGGCCATGCCGCCCATCGAAGGCTGCCTGATGTTCCACATGGTGACCTCGGGGCCCTGCTGGCTGGAGGTGGAGGGCGTGGAGCCGCAGCGCCTGGCGCCGGGGGATTTCGCGCTGGTCCCGCACGGCGCCGGCCACCGGCTGGTGAGCGGGCCGGGCGAGGCGGCGGCGGGGCTGTTCGACCTGCCGCGCGAGATGCTGAGCGAGCGCTACGAGGTGCTGCGCCACGGCGGCGGCGGCGCGGCGACGGGCCTGATCTGCGGCGCGGTGCGCTTCGACCACCCGGCGGCGCACCGGCTGGTGCAGCTGCTGCCGCCGGTGATCCGCATGGACGCGGTGGATTCGCCCCAGGCCGAATGGATGGCCAGCACGCTGCGCTTCATGGCGGCCGAGGCGCGCGCCATGCAGCCTGGCGGCGAGACGGTCATCACCCGGCTGGCCGACGTGCTGGTGATCCAGGCGATCCGCGCCTGGATGGCCCGCGATCCGGCGGCGCGCAAGGGCTGGCTCGGCGCGCTGCAGGACCGGCAGATCGGACGCGCGATCACGCTGATCCATCGCGAGCCGGCGCGGCCCTGGACGGTGGCTTCGCTGGCGGCGGAGGTCGCGATGTCGCGTTCGGCCTTCGCAGCCCGCTTCACCGCGCTGGTCGGCGAGCCGGCGATGCAGTACGTGGCGCGCTGGCGCATGCACGTGGCGCTGACCTTGATGCAGGAGAAAAACGTGCGGCCGGCCGAGCTGGCGGGCCAGTTGGGCTACCAGTCGGAGGCCGCCTTCAGCCGTTCCTTCAAGCGCTACATCGGGATGCCGCCGGGGGCGGCGCGGCGCGCCCGGGGCGCAGTCGCGGCTGGCCTGGGCGCCTAGGACTTCCAGAAGCGGCGCGCCTGCGCCACCTCGTCCAGCGCGGCGCGGCATTCCTGCGCGCTCTGCGGCTGGCGCGCGGCCAGCCAGCCGACCGCAAACCAGGCGCGGCCGTCCTGTCCGGCCGCCTCGCGGTAGGCGTCGATGGCCACGGCCGCGTCGTTGTGCGTGCCCAGCGCGTCCTGGGCCGGCTTGAGCGCCTTCAGGTAACGGCCGGCCGCATCCTCCCCGAACATCGGTGCGACGAATTCGCCCAGGTAGCGCAGGCGCTTGAGGCGCTTGCGCACACGGTGCTGGGCCTCGGGCTCCAGGGCTTCGAAGTGGCGGCCATCGCGCACGACCTGGCGATGCAGCTTGGCCAGGCGCGCACGCAACGGCTTGCGTGCCGGTTCGGCCGGCTCCGTGGCAGCCGCTTCCGGGGCCTCCTGCGCCTCGGGAAGCGATGCGGCGATGAGGCCGATCAGCACCAGCTGGAAGGGGAGTTCGCGCACCACGTCCGCGGCCGCGGGCTCGGCTTCGGCCAAGGGCGGCCAGTCCACTGGCGGGCCGCCGACCGCCTCGATCTGCGGCTGCACCGTTGTCTCGAGATGCTCGCGGTCGCGCTGGCGGCCCAGCGCACGGAAGGCATTCACCAGTGCGGGCTCCCAGGCGGGATCGATGGCCGGAGCGAAATCCGCCATCTCGCGCAGCGCCGTGCGCAGGCGGCGGATGCCGATGCGCAGCTGGTGCACATGCTCCGGGTCCGGACTGCCGGCCGCCACCTCGCTGGCGTTGGGCAGGATCTGGGCGAGGCAGGCGCCGATCACCGCGCGGAAAACCTCCGGGCCGCTCGCCTTCTTGCCGAGCGCGGGCGCTTCGGCCTTGACCGCCTCGCCATGCACGACGCCACGGGCCAGCCGCTCGCCGCGCTGGGCCTTGGACACCGTATCCAGCCACAGCGGATAGCGCATGCGCCAGCGGCGCGCGAGCTCCAGCAGCGATTGCGGGCTGCCGCTCTTGAGTTCGATCTCGAGCTCGCACACGGGGTGCGAGTGTTCGCCCGCGCGCACCTCGCCGCGGTCGAAGGCCAGTTCGACCCGGGCATCGCCGGTGCGCATCTCGCGGCTGGTGCGGCGGATGTCGGTGCCATAGAGCGGCACGAGGAGGGCCTCGGCCGGTGTCTGGCCCGCGGCCTCCAGGGCCTGCGCGATCAGCTCGCCGACCGGCGTGCCGGCATGCCGGTCCAGGCGCGGCAGCGGCGTCTCGCTGGCCCGCACGATGGGGATCTCGACGTTGTGTTCATGGCGGTGCAGGGCGTTGCCGCCCGGCGCCTTGGCCGTCTGCACCCAGCGGCGGCCTTCCCTGCGGATGCGCAGCACGATGCGGCGCGCAGCGAGCGCACCGTCGGCGGTGTCGTAGTAGCGCGCCTGGAGGCGCTCCTTGCGGGAGCGGCCGCGAGCGACCGCACTTTCCACGGCGGCCCGGTGCTGCGGGTCGACCTGGAACTTGAGTTCGAATTCGGTCACAGCGCCAGCTGGCGGCCCCGTGAATCAGGCGCCGCCCGGCAGTTCACTCACCTGCAGCGACAGGTCGAACAGCTTGGACTTGCTCGCGTAGTAGCGATCGAGACGCCACTCCTTGAGGATGTCCATGGCGAGCTGGAAGCTCTTGTAGTCCAGGTCGTAGAGCTTCACGAGTTCGAAGCTGCGCTCGGATTCCAGGGCGAGGACCAGGCGCGCGAGGATCTGGGCCGATTCGTTGGCCGGGTCCGTCTCGATGAAGCGACGGGCGACCTTGATGGCGTTCATGGGCTGGGTTCCTCCTAGTAAGCCCGGAACTATAGCCAGCCCTTCTGAGCGTTTTGTGACAATCGGATGACAGTGTAGGTCTTAGGTGTTCTCTTGACGGGCTCACTGAATCGGCATCGGAAGGGGGGTGACGGTCTCCCGGATGACGCCTCCGCCCAGCACGCTGCCTTCGACGGAGGTCATGCCGGTGCCGCGGACGCGCGCTTCGCAGTCCGCCCGATCGGCCGGCGGCTGCAGGCCGCAGCGGGCGAGGGCGTTCTGCTCGTAGTTCATGGGCGAGGCGCTGGTCAAACCGCCGCGGCTGGCTTCGAAGCGTGCGGCGCCCGCTTCACGCAGGCAGGCGCTGCGGTCCTGCTGGATGCCGTCGCAGACGGCGCGTTCGCGCAGGAAGATGGGGTCGGTGCCCTGGGCCGCCGAGAGGGCGGGCAGCACGAGGCCGCAGGCCGCGGCGACCAGGGCAAGGCTCGAACGAATGGCGCTGTTCATGAAGGCACTCCTTTCGGCGGGCAGCGCACGATGCGCCGCTCGGTGCTGGAGTGTTGGCCGGCCCATGAGGCCGGACTGTGGGACAGGGCGGCCGGCCGGACGGCACCGGCACCGCAGCTTCACGTCGGACAGTTCCGGCACGGGTGCCGGAACAAGCCCGGCAACGGGGCGCTCAGGCTTCGGCGATGCGCTTGGCCAGGTGAGCGAGCGCTTCCTCGACCTGGTCGACCAGGATCAGGGACAGGTCGCCCGGCTGCAGGCGCGCCAGGGCGGTGTCGATGGCGACGAACTCGCCGCGGATCTCGTCGATGCTGCGCGTCCGGCTGGCGCCCTCGAGGCCCTGGCGCAGCAGCGCCATTACCTCGCCGTCGGCGCGGCCGCGCTGGGCGGCGTCCTGGTAGAGGATGACGTCGTCGAAGGCTTCGCCCAGGATCGCGGTCTGGTCGCGGATGTCGCTGTCGCGCCGGTCGCCGGCGCCGCTGATGACGACCGAGCGCTTCTTCGATGGCATGGTGTCGACGGCCGCCACCAGGGCGCGCATGGCGTCGGTGTTGTGGCCGTAGTCGGCGATCACGGTGGCGCCGCGGTAGTCCATGACGTTGAAGCGGCCCGGCACGCCGCCGGGATCGCTCTTGAAGCTGGCCAGGCCGCTGCGGATGCTGTCCCAGTCCAGGCCCACGGCCCAGGCGGCCGCCACCGCGGCCATCACGTTGTCCACCTGGAAGCCGATGGTGCCGTTGCGCGTGAGTTGCACGTCGCGCAGCGGGATGCGCTCGCGCCATGAGCCCTCGGCCGCGACGATGGCGTCCTGGTCGACGAAGACGGTGCGCTTGCCCTGGGCGCGGTGCGTGGCCATCACGGGGTGCTGGCGGTCGCGGGCGAAGAAGATCACGCCGCCGGGGCAGGTGGCGGACATGGCGGCCACGTTGTGGTCGGCCGCGTTGAGCACCGCGTAACCGTGCGGCGCGACGTTGCGCACGATCACGCGCTTGAGCACCGCCAGGTCTTCCACGGTGGTGATGTAGTTCAGGCCCAGGTGGTCGCCGCTGCCGATGTTGGTGACCACCGCCACCTGGCAGCGGTCGAAGCCCAGGCCCTCGCGCAGGATGCCGCCGCGCGCCACCTCGAACACTGCCGCGTCGACGTCCGGATGCATCAGCACGTTGCGCGCGCTCTTGGGGCCGCTGCAGTCGCCGCTGTCGGTCTGGCGGCCATCGACGTACACGCCGTCGGTGTTGGTCATGCCGGTACGCAGGCCGCTGCCGGCGAGCAGGTGGTTGATCAGGCGCGCAGTGGTGGTCTTGCCGTTGGTGCCGGTGACCGCGACCACCGGGATGCGGCCGTCGTCGCCGTCGGCGAAGAGGGTGTCCATCACCGCCTCGCCGACCGGACGGCCGCGGCCGAAGGAGGGCGAGATGTGCATGCGCAAGCCCGGCGCGGCATTCACCTCGACCACGCCGCCGTGCTGCTCTTCCAGCGGACGCACGACGTTCTCGCAGACCATGTCGACGCCGCAGATGTGCAGGCCGACCATCTGCGCCGCATCGACGGCGCGGGCCGCGACCTCGGGGTGCACGGTGTCGGTCACGTCGGTCGCGGTGCCGCCGGTCGAGAGGTTGGCGTTGTTGCGCAGCACCACCCGCTGGCCCAGCGCGGGTACGCTGTCGGGCGCGAGGCCCTGCGCCTCGAGGCGGCCGACGGCGATGTCGTCCAGGCGGATCTTGGTCAACGAGGTGGCGTGGCCTTCGCCGCGGCGCGGGTCCTGGTTGACCAGCTCCACCAGCTGGCGAACGGTCTGCCTGCCGTCGCCGATCACCTGGGGCGGGTCGCGTCGCGCGGCGGCGACCAGCCTGTCGCCCACCACCAGCAGGCGGAAGTCGAAGCCGGGCAGGAATTTCTCGACCATCACCTCGCCGTAGGCGGCGGCCGAATCGTAGGCGGCGGCGAGCTGCTCGCGGGTGACGATGTTGACGGTGACGCCCTTGCCCTGGTTGCCGTCCTGCGGCTTCACGACCACCGGCAGGCCGATCTCCTGCGCGGCGGCCCAGCCGTCCTCCACGCTGCTGACGGGGCGGCCCAGCGGCACCGGCACGCCGGCGGCATTGAGCAACTGCTTGGTGAGTTCCTTGTCCTGCGCGATCGACTCGGCCACGCCGCTGGTGCTGTCGACCTCGGCGGCCTGGATGCGGCGCTGCTTCGAGCCCCAGCCGAACTGCACCAGGCTGCCGCTGGTGAGGCGGCGGAAGGGGATGCCGCGGGCGACGGCTGCATCGACGATGGAGCCGGTGCTCGGGCCCAGGCGCTCGTCCTCGTCCATGTCGCGCAGCTCGGTGATGGCGGCTGTGGCGTCGAAGGCGGTCCCGTTCTGTGCGGCGGCGATCAGCTGCTCGGCCAGTTCGAGCGCGCGTCGGCCGACGGCTTCTTCCGTGTACTGGAAGGTGACCTGGTAGACGCCTTCCTCCATGGTGCGCGCGGTGTGGCCGATGTTGACGGCGCAGCCGGCCTGCGCCTGCAGCGCCACCGCGGCATTCTCGAGCACGTGCGCCAGTGCCAGCGGCTGGCCGAGCACGACGGGGTGGAGCTCGCCGATGGTGGGGAACAGAGCGCGCAGCCGGGCCTCGAAGCCGGGCAGCCGCTCGACGGCGTTCTCGTCACCCGTGCAGACCACGATGGCCTCGATGCAGGTGTGACGGCTCCACAGATTGGGCCCACGCAGGGCACGGACGCGTTGAACTTCCATGATGAAGAGGGGCAGGGCGCCGCCGAGAGGCCCGGATCCGGGCCTGCCGGTCAGGCCAGTTGTTGCTCCGGCGAAAGAAGGGTTTGTTGGGACAGCTGCAGCGAGGCGAGGGCGGCCTGCAGGTCGGCCTCGAAGGCCTCGGCGCCAGCGCCGATCAGGCTCAGCGGGATGCCCATTGCCCAGCCGGTCGCGACCGCTGCCAGCAGGCTGCCGAGGCTGACGCCGGCGTGGGTGGCGCGCCAGATGGTGAGGCGGCCCAGGCCCGGCAGGAAGGATTCGCTGGTGCCGTTGGCCAGCACCACGCGGTCCTGCCGCACGATCACGGCCTTGCCGCCGGCGGCCTGGTGGGCGGCGAGCGCCTCGGCCTGCGGGTCGACGCTGTAGAGGATCACGTCACCATCGCACAGCTGCGCCAGGGCGGCCACGCGTGGATCCGCGGCGTTGAGCACGGCGGTGCCCTCGGGCAGCACCACGTCGACCTGGGTGCGCAGCACGCGCACCATCTGGTCGCTCTCGAAGATGTCGAAGTCGGCGAGCGATTCGGCGCCGTCGAGGTCGGTCACGATGCCGACCTGGCAGCGGTCGTAGGCGAGGCCGTCGCGCAGGATGGTCTCGGCGCCGTTCTCGATCACCACGGCCTGCACCGCGCGGTTCATCAGCAGCCGGCGGCCGGCATCCCAGCTGGCGCTGGGGCGTGCGTCGACGCGCCGGCGCTCCAGGAACAGGCCGTCGCCGCAGGCGAGGCCCGTGTAGCGGCCGGAGAGGCCGATCAGCCAGGCCACGAGGCGTGCGATCACGTGAGGATCCTGAGAGCCCGCCACGCCCACCACCGGGATGCGGCCCTGGGTGTCGCCAGGGAAGAGGTGGTCGCAGATGGCGCGGCCGACGGGGCGGGGCGAGCCGACGGCCGGCTTCAGGTGCATCAGCAGGCCGGGGCCGGCATTCACCTCGACGATCGCGCCGCCCTGCGGGCCCAGCGGCCGGGAGATGTCCTCGCACACCAGGTCGATGCCCGCGATGTCGAGGCCGACCACGCGCGCGGCCAGCTCCACCATGCGGGCGACCTCGGGATGGACGGTGTCGGTGCAGTCGATGGCGACGTTGCCGTTGCGCTGGATCAGCACGCGTTGGCCGGCCTCGGGAACGGATTCGGGCTCCAGGCCCTGGCGGTGCAGGTCGGACAGGATGGCGCCGTCGCGCGCGCCCAGGCGGGAGAGGGGGAAATCTTCTGTGTCGCCGCGACGGGGGTCGCTGTTGATCTGGCTCTCGATCAGGGCGCGGACGTCGGAGCGGCCGTCGCCGGTGATCCACACGGTCTCGCCGCGCGCGGCGGCCACCATCTGGCCGCCGACCACGAGGAGGCGGTGCTCTTCGCCGCGGATGTAGCGCTCGACCAGCACCTCGCTGCCGTGGCGCTCGGCCACGCCATAGGCGACCTCGATGTCCTCGCGCCGGGTCAGGTCCAGGATCACGCCGCGGCCATGGTTGCCGTCGGAGGGCTTCACCACCACGGGCACGCCCAGCTCCTCGGCGGCTTCCCAGGCCTCGGCCGGGCTGGCGACCGCCTGGCCCTGCGGCACCGGAATGCCGCAACCCGCCAGCAGGGACTTGGTGAGCGGCTTGTCGCTGGCGATCGATTCGCCGATGGCGCTGGTGTAGTCGGTCTCGGCGGTCCAGATGCGCTGCTGGTGGGCGCCGTAGCCCATCTGCACCAGGTTGCCGCTGTTCAGGCGCATGTAGGGGATGTCGCGGTCGATCGCGGCGTTGACGATCGCCTCGGTGCTCGGGCCGAGGTAGCAGTCGTCGACCTTGTCCTTGATCAGCTCGATGGCCTTCTGCACGTCCTGCGGGCCGACCGGGTCGTCGTTGATGGCTGCCATCATGAGGCGCAGGCCCTCGGACAGCGCCACCCGGGCGACCTCTTCGTCGCGCGAGCGGAACACCATCCGGTAGATGCCGGACACCGAGGTTTCGCGGGTTTGCCCGAAGCCGGTCGCCATGCCGGCGAGGTTGAGCAGCTCGATCACCACGTGCTCCAGCACGTGGCCCGACCAGGTGCCCTCGACCAGGCGCTGGATGAAGCCGCCGCGCTCGCCCACGCCGCAGTGGTGCTCGATCAGCGCCGGCAGCAGGGCCGTGAGGCGGTCGGCGAAGCCAGGGATCTTGTTGGAGGGGTATTCCTCGAGCCGGCCCAGATCGAGCCAGACCTCCAGCACGGGCCGGTAGGTCCAGATGCTCGGACCCCGCAGATAGTTGATGCGCAGCAGGCGGATGTCGTCGAAACGGGTCATGGGAACGTTCGTTGTGCTTTGGCCGAGCACGGCGGCGCCTTCAAGCGCGCCCATGGCCATCGGTCAGAATCGGCGCCCGGCGGGTGCCATGAGCCGCACGGCCGGTCCGAAGGCGAATACCGTAGCCGAAGGCGAAGGTACTCCAGTGAGGCGGCCCTGGGCGGGCCAGAGACACAGAAACACAATGCAACATCACGATCCAGTCGGGGCCCCGGAGGGCGTTGAAGAGGAGGCCTCAGCCGCCCTGAAAAGCCGGCTTCGAGCCGCGGAAAACGTTCTCGCGACGGTGCCGGTTGACCTCGATAGCGAACTTCGGTTTAAGTCCGGGCTTCTGGCACTGACCGACCGGCGTCTGCTGGCCCGGGATGCCCAGGGCGGCTGGGTCGAGTGGCCGCTGGCCCATCCGGGCCTGGAGCTGCAATTCGCCGACCACGCCGGCCTCGGCACCCTGGACCTGTGCGACGGCGCCGGCCGCCTCGCGCGCTGGCGTTACACCCTGGCGCACCAGGCCGCGGCCCTGCGGCTGCAGAAGCTGTTCGACCAGCAGGCCGCCGGTGTCGCGCAGGTGACAGAAGTGGAGCCTGACGACGGGCTGTCCGAGCCCGAGCTCCAGACCCCGCCCTCCACCTGGGTGCTGCTGCGTCTGGGCCGCTTCGCCCGGCCCTACCGCAAGCAGCTGCTCATCGGCTTCCTGCTGACGCTGGCCTCCACCGGCGCAACGTTGGTGCCGCCCTACCTGACCATTCCGCTGATGGACGACGTGCTGATCCCGTTCCAGAACGGCCAGCAGATCGCGGTCGGCAAGGTGGCGATGTACCTGTGCCTGCTGCTGGCGGCCGCGCTCGCCGGCTGGGGCCTGGGCTGGGCCCGCACCTATCTCCTCGCGCTGGTGTCCGAGCGCATCGGCGCCGACCTGCGCACCACCACCTACGAGCACCTGCTGACCCTGCCGCTGGACTACTTCGGCGGCAAGCGCACGGGCGACCTGATGGCGCGCATCGGCTCGGAGACCGATCGCATCAACGTCTTCCTCTCGCTGCACGCCCTCGATTTCCTGACCGACGTGCTGATGATCGCGATGACCGCGGTCATCCTGATCTCGATCAACCCGCTGCTGGCGGTCGTCACCCTGGTGCCGCTGCCCTTCATCGCCTGGATGATCCACGTCGTGCGCGACCGGCTGCGTACCGGCTTCGAGAAGATCGACCGGGTCTGGAGCGAGGTCACGAATGTGCTGGCCGACACCATCCCAGGGATCCGCGTGGTCAAGGCCTTCGCCCAGGAGAAGCGCGAGGCCGGGCGCTTCCGCGCCGCCAACATGTACAACCTCCAGGTCAACGACAAGCTCAACCGGACCTGGTCGCTGTTCACGCCCAGCGTCTCGCTGCTGACCGAGATCGGCCTGCTGGTGGTCTGGGCCTTCGGCATCTGGCAGGTGGCGCGGCACAGCATCACGGTCGGCGTGCTGACGGCCTTCATCGCCTACATCGGGCGTTTCTACACGCGCATGGATTCGATGAGCCGCATCGTCTCGGTCACGCAGAAGGCGGCGGCCGGGGCCAAGCGCATCTTCGACATCCTCGACCATGTGAGCAACGTGCCCGAGCCGGCCGACCCGGTGCGGGTGGAACGCGTCCAGGGTCTCATCCAGATGCGCGACGTGGGCTTCCGCTACGGCAGCCGCGCCGTCATCCGCGACCTCGACCTCACGATCGAGCCTGGCGAGATGATCGGCCTGGTGGGCCACAGCGGCTCCGGCAAGAGCACGCTGGTCAACCTGATCTGCCGCTTCTACGACGTGACCGATGGTGCCATCCTGGTCGACGGCACCGACATCCGCCGCTTCGCGGTGGCCGACTACCGGCGCCACGTGGGGCTGGTGCTGCAGGAGCCCTTCCTGTTCTTCGGCACCATCGCGCAGAACATCGCCTACGGCAAGCCCGACGCGACGCGCGAGGAGATCGTTGCAGCGGCACGGGCGGCGCATGCGCACGACTTCATCCTGCGGCTGCCGCACGGCTACGACTCGCTGGTGGGCGAGCGCGGGCAGGGCCTGTCGGGCGGGGAGCGGCAGCGCATCAGCATCGCCCGCGCGCTGCTGATCGACCCGCGCATCCTGATCCTCGACGAGGCCACCTCGGCGGTGGACACCGAGACCGAGAAGGAGATCCAGAAGGCGCTGGACAACCTGGTGCAGGGCCGCACCACCATCGCCATCGCGCACCGGCTGTCGACCCTGCGCAAGGCCGACCGGCTGGTGGTGATGGACCGCGGCGAGATCGTCGAGGTCGGACCGCACGACGCCCTGATGGAGAAGCAGGGCGCCTACTGGCGGCTCTACCAGGCGCAGCTGCGCCAGGCCGACGACGAGAGCCCCGGCTCCGTCGCCGAGCGCACCGGCGTTGCGCTGGCGCTGGGCGGGCATGCGGCACATCCGGCGGGGGACGCATGAGCGCTTCTTTCCAACTCGAGCGCGATGCCTTCGGACGACTGGTGCTGATCGATGCCGAGGGCGTGCGTCATGCCGGCGTGGTGCCGGTGCGCGCCTTCCCGCTGAGCGCGCCGGGCGAGGGCCTGTCGCTGGTGGGCAGCGAGGGTCGCGAGCTGCTGTGGATCGACCGCGTGGCCGACCTGCCCGAGCCGATGCGCGCGATGCTGGCCGAGGACCTGGCCGCGCGTGACTTCGCGCCCACGCTGCTGGCCCTGCACAAGGTCTACAGCTTCGGCGTGCCCAGCACCTGGACCGTGAGCACCGACCGCGGCGAGACCCAGTTCGTGCTCAAGGCCGAGGAGGACATCCGCCGGCTCGAAGGCGGCGCGCTGCTGATCGCCAGCGCGCACGGGGTGCAGTTCCGCATTCCGGATGCGAAGGCGCTGGATCGGGCGTCGCGCAAGCTGCTGGAACGATTTCTGTAGACCACGGGTCGACCCGCCATGCACACCAGCGCCCTCGTCCTTTTCTCCGGCGGCCAGGACTCCACCACCTGCCTGGCTGAGGCGCTCGGCAAGTACGAGCGCGTCGAAACCCTCGGTTTCGACTACGGCCAGCGCCACAGCGTCGAACTCGAGGCGCGCCTGACCGTGCTGGCCCACCTGCGCGAGCGCTTTGCTGCCTGGGCGCCGCGGCTGGGCGAGGACCATCTTTTGAACGTCGACGTGCTGGGCCAGATCAGCCACTCATCGCTGACGCAGGAGATCGCCTTCGAGATGCAGACCGGCGGCCTGCCCAACACCTTCGTGCCGGGACGCAACCTGCTGTTCCTCACGCTGGCCGGCGCGCTGGCCTATCGGCGCGGCCTGCAGGTGATCGTCACCGGCGTCTGCGAGACCGACTTCTCCGGCTACCCCGACTGCCGCGACGACACCATGAAGGCAATGCAGCTTGCGCTCTCGCTGGGCATGGAGCGCCGCTTCCTGATCGAGACGCCGCTGATGTGGATCGACAAGGCTGACACCTGGGCGATGGCACATCGCCTGGGCGGCGATGCGCTGGTCGACCTGATCGTCGAGGACACCCACACCTGCTACCTGGGCGACCGCACGCACCGCCACATCTGGGGCTATGGCTGCGGCACCTGCCCGGCCTGCGAACTGCGCGCCCGCGGCTGGGAGCGCTACGCGGCAAGCCGCGGTCAGGCCGGCGGCGCGCTCGCGCCTTAGCCTTGGTCAGGCGGCCGGCTGCGCCTCCTGCAGCCGGAAGGCGGCGCCGTCAGCCTGGTCCTGCGGCTGCAGCTTCCAGCGCCGGCCGTGGTGCTCGCCCAGCGTGCTCCGGTGCGCGATGGAGACGATGCCGCCGCCGGCGCGCTTGACCATGTCCACCAGCCGCCGGTAGACCGTCGCCTCGGCAGGCTCGTCCAGCGCGCTGGTGGCCTCGTCCGCCAGCACCCAGGCCGGCTTCTTCAGCAGCACGCGCGCGATCGCCAGGCGCTGCCGCTCGCCGCCGGAGAGCTTCTGGCTCCAGGCGTCCTTGCGGTCGAGCTGGTCCGCCAGTTGCGGCAGCAGCGCCTCCTGCAGGGCCTCGCGAAGGGCCGCATCGTCGTATCGTTCCGCAGGCTCGGGGTAGGCCAGCGCGTCGCGCAGCGGTCCATCGGGGAAGTAGGGCTGCTGTGGAATGAACATGGTGTCGGCCGGCAGCGCGACCTTGCCGCGCGCGTGCGGCCAGATGCCCGCCAGCGTACGGAACAGGCTGGACTTGCCGCTGCCCGAGGGGCCGTGCACCAGCACCGAATCGCCAGGCGCCACGTGCAGCGTGGTCGGTGCCAGCAGACGCTGGCCGTTCGGCAGACCGATGCTGACGGCGCTGGCATCGATGGCGCTGCCTGCGGGCACGTGCTCGAAGCCCTCGGCCTCGCTGGACTGGGTGCTCAGGCTGTCCTCGAAGCCGGCCAGGCGGTCCGAGGTGGCCTTCCAGGTGGCGAGCGTCATGTAGTTGTCGACCAGCCAGGAGAGCGAGTCCTGCACCCGGCCGAAGGCCGAGTTGATCTGCATCAGCTGGCCCAGCTGGATCGCGCCGCTGAAGAAGCGGGGCGCAGCCACGACGAGCGGGAAGATGATGGCCGCCTGGGCGAAGAAGGTGCTGAACCAGGTGAGGTTCTTCTGGTTGCGGATGAGGCGCAGATAGTTGTTCATCACGTCCGCGAAGCGCAGGTCGAGCTGGCGCCGCTCCACGTGCTCGCCGTTGTCCAGCGCGATGGCCTCGCTGTACTCGCGCACGCGGATCAGGTGGTGGCGGAAGTTGGCCTCCAGCATCTGCTGCTGGAAGTTCAGGCCCACCTGCGGCTTGCCGATCCAGTGGGCGATGGCGCTGCCCACCACGCAGTACAGCACCGCGGCCCACACCATGTAGCCGGCGATCTCCCAGCTCCCGCCGCCGGGCAGGGGCACGGTGAGCGGGCCGCTGAGCGTCCACAGGATGCCGACGAAGCTCAGCAGCGTCACCAGCGCGTTCAGGATGCCCATGGACAGCGTCACCGTGTAGGTCGTGAACAGGTTCAGGTCTTCCTGGATGCGTTGGTCCGGGTTGTCGGGCAGGCGCTCGCTGCCCGAGGTGTAACGCGCCAGCTCCAGCCGGTAGAAGGCCTTGTGCTGCAGCCAGCGCTGGAGGTAGTGGTCGGTCATCCACACGCGCCAGCGCAGCTGGAGCATCTGGGTCAGGTAGAACTTGTAGACCGCGATCACGATGTAGATCAGGGCCAGCCAGCAGAAGCGCACGATCTGCTGCCAGAACACGGCCTGGTCCTTGTTCTGCAGCGCGTCGTAGAAAACGCGGTACCACTCGTTGATCTGCACGAGCATGTAGACCGCGCCCAGGTTGAGCAGCACGATGGCCACCAGCAGGCCGCGCGCGCGCCATTTCTGGTCGGATCGGAAGTAGGGCGCGGTCAGCGCGCCGATGCGGCGCAGCGTGGAAAAGAGGTTCTGGGGGGAGCGGGTGGATGCGTCATTCATTGGGCAGCCCGTGGGAGTGATGGCGCCCGGAGCGGCGCGGTGCGGGCATCGTAGCGCCCGCGCGCGCCTCATTCTTAAGCCGCGCTGAAACCGGGTGCCCTACGCCGACTCGGGGGGCACCAGCAGGTTGCTGATGCCACTGGCCACGTGGCCCGCCGGTACATGGCGCGCGGCGGCGTCCACATGCCCGGTCTGATCGTCGAAAAAGAAATCGGGCTCGAACTCACGCAGGAACTCGCCCTTGGCCAGGCCGCCGAGGAACATGGCCTCGTCGACGCGGATGTTCCAGTTCATCAGGGTCTGGATGGCACGGCGATGGGCAGGTGCGCCGCGCGCCGTCACCAGGGCGGTGCGGATGCGCATGCCGGTGGCCGACGCCTGCTGCAGCCTGTGCAGCGCCACGAGGAAGGGTTTGAAGGGCCCGGCGCCGAGCGGGACCGCCGCCTTGCTGGTCTCATGGGCCTGGAACGCATCGAGGCCCTGCTGCTGGAACACTTTCTCGGCTTCGTCGGAAAAGAGGACGGCGTCGCCGTCGAAGGCGATCCTTACCTCGTCCGGATGCAGGGCGCTGGCCAGCACGCCGTCGACGCGCACATGCGCCGCCGGAAAGCCGGCTGCCAGTGCCTCTCGCACATCCGACGCATTGGCCGACAGGAAGATGTCGGCATTGAGCGGACGCAGGTAGCGGTACGGCGGCCGTCCCTGCGTGAACACGCCCCGCTGCACGCGCAGTTCGGCCGCGGCGCCGGAGTTGAAGATGCGCATGCCCGAGACGGGGTCGTTGCGCGAGAGGATGACGACCTCGACGCGCTGGACACCGTCGTCGTTGAAGCGCAGCAGCTTGCGGATCATCGAGTACGCAATGCCGGGCGCCGCCGGCACGTCGAGGCGCTCGAGCTGCAGGCGCATGTAGGCGTCAGGGTCGCCGGCATCGAACAGGCGGTTCTCTTCCTCCAGGTTGAACAGGGCGCGCGAAGAGATCGCGACCACCAGCTTGTCGTCCAGCGTGACCGGCATGGCGTCTACTTCACGAACTGGTTGAGCTGGATGATCGGCAGCAGCACGGCGAGCACGATCAGCATCACCACGCCGCCCATCGCCACGATCAGGAGCGGCTCCAGGATGGTGGCCAGGTGCATGGCGCGGCGCTGCACCTCGGCGCCCAGTTGGTTGGAGGCGCGCTGCAGCATCAGCGGCAGGGTGCCGGTCTGCTCGCCCAGGCGCGCGAACATCGAGACGATGCCGGGAAAGCGCTTCTTCTGCGCCAGCGCCGAAGCCAGCGGCGCGCCCTCGCGCACCAGCACGAGCGCGTCGAGCGCATCGGCCCGCATGGCGGTGTTGCCGAGCGTCTCGGAGGCGGCCTGCAGCGCGCGCAGGATGGGCACGCCGGCGGTGGCCAGCATGGCCAGGGTGCTGGCGAAGCGCGCCGCGTTGTAGCCGCGCGAGAGGCGGCCGACCAGCGGCAGCTCCAGCCAGGCGGCGTCGAAGCGCTCGCGGACGGTGGCGCGCGCCAGCGCCATGCGCGAGCCGATGGCCGCCAGCACGATCACGCCCAGCATCAGCCAGCCGTAGTTGCGCACGAAGTCGCTGAGCGCCAGCATGGCCACCGTGAGGAAGGGCAGGGCGCGCTTGGTGCCCGCGAACACGTTCGCCACCTGGGGCACCACGTAGCTCACCAGGAAGACCACGATCACGATCGCGACCAGGGTCACGATCGCGGGGTAGAGCGCGGCGCCGACCAGCTTCTGCTGCAGGGCCTGGCGCTGCTCCAGGTCGTCGGCCAGGCGTTCGAGGACGAGGCCCAGGTTGCCGCTTTGCTCGCCGGCGCTGATCACGGCGGTGTAGATGGGCGAGAACTCGCGCGGATGCTGCGACAGCGCCCGGCCGAAGGGTGAGCCGGCATTCACGTCGGCGCGCAGCGAAGCGATCAGGTTGCGCTGCTCCTCGGTCTCGGACTCCTCGGTCAGCGCCGTGAGGGCGCGTTCCAGCGGCAGGCCGGAGGAAACCAGCCCGGCGAGCTGGCGGGTCCACACCGCGAGGGTGGTGGCATTGAAGATGCGCCGGCCGCCCAGGACGCGGCGCCAGCCGCCCGCTGCGGTGGAACCGCCCTCCGGGCTGCCGACCACCGTCACGGTCAGGGGGATCAGGGCCTGCGCCCGCAGCATGCCGCGGGCGCTGCGCGCGGTGTCGGCCTCGAGCACGCCCTTGCGGGGCTGCCCCTGTTGGTCTAAGGCTTCGAAGGAATAGGCGGGCATGGGGACTGGCGGCAAAATGCGCGAGCCCGCATTGTCGACGTTTGGCGCAGCCTTTTCGTCACGCGGCTTTCACAACACCGAACGAAGGAGTCTTCATGCCGCTTCGCCTCCCCGCCCTGGCCGTTGCCGCCGTGCTGGGCGCGCTCGCGCTGCCTGCTGCCGCGCAGGACCGTCCGACCTACAACGGCTTTCTCTGCTGCAACCTGCGCACCGACGGCAGCTGGATCAGCGACAGCAACTACGCCGAGAGCGGCAAGCGCGTGATCCCGGTGGGCACACCGGCGCAAGTGACCGGCTACGGTCGCAATCGGGTCAACGTGCTGATCGACGGCAAGAAGCAGGACATCGGCAACGACTACAGCCGCGACCTGGATCTGGGCACCTTCGCGAAGCGCTACGTGGTCACCGAAGACCCGGCGGCGCGCATCGCGAGCTTCCCGCCCAAGATCCGCGAGGCCATCAAGGCGGCGCGCGTGACCAAGGGCATGACGCGCGAGCAGGTCGCGATGGCGGTGGGCTACCCGATCAGCAGCGAGAACCCGACCCTCGACGCGCCGGTCTGGCGCATGTGGCTGGGCAGCTTCAGCGAGTTCCAGGTGCTGTTCGACGGCAAGGGTCAGGTGCGAGCCGTCGAAACTGACGCGCAGACACGCAACCTCGTCGTTCTCGAATGAGATAGGCGTCGCCAAGGGGCAGATGCGGCCGCCGCCGGGCCGCCCCAAGGCGGCCGCGCCTCCCCCTCGGGGGGTGGAGTTACACGCAGCGAAGCGAAGTGAAAAGCCGGGGGGCTCTATTCACTCGCGCGTAACGCGCAAGAGCTCGGCGCGAGAGGTGACGCCGCTCTTCACCAAACGCTCGCCGTCCTCGCGCATCGAGCGCAGGCCACCGCGCTCGGCGGCCACGAAGAGCTGGCTCTCGGGAGCGCGGTTGTGCACCAGCGAACGGATGGTGTCGTCAGCCACCAGCAGCTCGAAGATGCCGGTGCGGCCCTGGTAGCCGGTTTGGCCGCAGGCCTCGCAGCCCACCGGGCCGGCCTCGTCGCCGGCTGCGGTGGGCGCGGCGCACACGGGGCACAGGCGGCGCACCAGGCGCTGGGCCAGCACGCCCAGCAGCGAGGAGCTCAGCAGGAAGGGCTCGACCCCCATGTCGGTCAGGCGGGTGACCGCGCTGACCGAATCGTTGGTGTGGAGCGTCGCCAGCACCAGGTGGCCGGTGAGCGAGGCCTGGATCGCGATCTGCGCGGTCTCGAAGTCGCGGATCTCGCCGATCATGATCACGTCCGGGTCCTGCCGCAGGATGGCGCGCAGGGCCTTGGCGAAAGTGAGGTCGATCTTGGCGTTGACCTGGGTCTGGCCCACGCCGGAGAGCTCGTACTCGATCGGGTCCTCCACCGTCATGATGTTGCTCTGGGCGCTGTCGAGGCGCTGCAGTGCGGCATAGAGGGTGGTGGTCTTGCCCGAGCCGGTCGGGCCGGTCACGAGAATGATGCCGTGCGGCTGGCCGATCAGGTGCTCGAAGCGCGACAGCGTGTCGCCCTGCATGCCCACCGCCTCCAGCGTGAGCCGGCTTTCCGACTTGTCCAAGAGGCGCAGCACCGCGCGCTCGCCGTGCGCCGAGGGCAGGGTCGAGACGCGCACGTCCACCGCGCGGGTGCCGATGCGCAGGCTGATGCGCCCGTCCTGCGGCAGGCGCTTCTCGGCAATGTCGAGGTCGGCCATGATCTTCAGCCGCGAGATCAGCGCCGCATGCAGCGCCCGGTTGGGCTGCACCACCTCGCGCAGCGTGCCGTCGATGCGGAAGCGCACCGATGACGTGCGCTCGTAGGGCTCGATGTGGATGTCGCTGGCGCCGTCGCGCGCCGCCTGCGTGAGCAGGGCGTTGAGCATGCGGATGATGGGCGCGTCGCCGGCGCTTTCCAGCAGGTCCTCGACCGCCGGCAGCTCCTGCATCATGCGCGACAGGTCGGCATCGCTCTGCACCTCGCTGACCACGGCGGCGGCGTTCGACTCGCCCTGCGCGTAGGCGGCGCTGATGCGCCGCGCCAGGTCATCGGGGGGCAGTGCCTCGAAGGCCTTGACCGAGTACTTGCGCACCACTTCGCCGAGCGCGCTCTTGCTCGGCGTCCGCGGCATCCAGAGCGTCAGGGCACCGTCGTCGGCCTCTTCCAGCAGCAGCTGCTGGCTGCGGGCGAAGGCATAGGGCAGGGGATAGCGCACGGCGCAGTCCTCAGGGCAGCTCGCGGCCGCTCGACGGGTCGGCGGTGGGCGGCAGCGCACCCTTGAGCGGGCCGGCGGGCAACGGCACGTGCTGTGGCGGCATCGGCGGCGGGATCAGGCGCGTGCCCTCGATGCGGCGCGACGGATCGCCCTGCCTGACCTCGGGCAGCGGCGGCAGGATCACCGAGTCGCGCACTGCGTTGAGCATCGGGTTGTCGGTGGAAGGCTGCTGCGTGTTCTGCTGCAGCGCGCGCAGCGCGTCGTAGCGGTCGGCGGTGATGGCGTCGCCCGAGAGCTGGTCGCGCACGACGGTGGGGCGCAGGAACACCATCAGGTTGGTCTTCCTGCGGCTGCGCACCTCGCTCTTGAACAGGTTGCCCAGCACCGGCACGTCGCCGAGGCCCGGCACCTTTTCGGTCGAGTTCGAGTACTCGTCGGACAAGAGGCCGCCCAGCACGATGATGTTGCCGTCGTCCACCAGCACGTTCGACTCGATCGAGCGTTTGGTGGTGGTGGGGCCGTTGACGTTGTTCACCGTGGAGGCGACCACGCTGGAGACTTCCTGGAAGATCTGCATCTTGACCGTGCCGGTCTCGCTGATCTGCGGACGCACGCGCAGCGTCAGGCCCACGTCCTTGCGCTCGATGGTCGAAAAGGGGTTGACGGTGTTGTTGTTGCCGCCGGTGTTGGTGTACTGGCCGGTGACGAAGGGGACGTTCTGGCCGACGACGATCTTGGCCTCCTCGTTGTCCAGCGTCAGCAGGTTCGGCGTCGAGAGCACGTTGCCCTCGCCGTTGCTGGCCAGGAAGCGGGCCAGGAAGCCCAGCACGTACTGGTTGTTGCTGCCGTAGCGGTGCCCGATGCCGAAATTGAGGCCGCTCGAGGGGCGCGTGGCGGTGTTGCCGGTCGCGAGGCCGACCGCCAGGTCGATGATGTTGGCGCCGCCCAGGCTGGAGTTGGTGCCGATCACGCCCACGTTGCGGTCGCCGGTGCTGCCGATGCCGCTTTGCCACTGGATGCCGAACTCGGCGGCCTTGTCGGCGTTGACCTCGACGATCAGGCTCTCGATCAGCACCTGTGCGCGCCGGCTGTCGAGCTGGTCGATCACGGCGCGGATCTGCCGGTACAGGGGCTCGGGGGCGCTGATGATCAGCGAGTTGGTGGCCGGGTCGGCCTGGATCTGCCCGCCGGTGGAGGGCGGCGCGGTGGTGCTGACGGGCGTGGTGGCGGCGCTCAGCCCCCCCCCGCTGCCGGCCTGGCTGAACTGCTGTTGCTGCGGCTGCTGCGCCGTGGCGGTGACTGCCGTGGCGCCGGGCGCGCCCGGGGTGCCCGTGACGTTCGGCTGGGCGGCTGCGAGCGCCGCGCGCAGGGTGGTGGCGATGCGCACCGCATCCGCGTTCTTCAGGTAGACCACGTAGATGTTGCCTGCGGCGCCGTTGCTGGTCTCGGCCGCCGGCCGGTCGAGCCGCTGGATCAGGGAGCGGATCAGTTGGGCGCGCGCGGGGTTGGCGGCCCGCATGATGATCGCGTTGCTGCGGGGCTCGGCGAGCAGGGTGGTGCGGAAGGAGGCATCGGTGGTGCCGGGCACTCCGGCGACTTGCGCCCCGGCGGTCGCCGAACCGCCCTCGGCCAGGCGGACGAGCACAGGCACCAGGTCGGTGGCGACCGAATACTTCAGGGGGATCACCTCCACGTCGGAGGCATTGGGCACGTCCAGCGCGGCGATGATGCGGGCCAGGCGCCGCATGTTCTCCGCGTAGTCGGTGATCACCAGCGAGTTGTTGCCCGGGTTGACGTTGATGGTGTTGTTGGGCGCGATCAGGGGCCGGAGCACCGGCAGCAGGTTGTTGGCCGACTCGTAGTTCAGCTTGAAGACCTGGGTCGCGATCTGGTTGCCGGAGAGGCTGGCGGTGGCGGAGCTCGAGGTGGTCACCGCATTGCTCTGCAGCTTGGCGTCGGCTTCCGGCACCACCTTGTAGAGTCCCTCGGACTGCACGATCGCGAAGCCCTGCAGGCGCAGCGCGGCGGCGAACTGGTTGAAGGCCGCGTTCGGCGAGATCGGACGGTCGGTCTGGAGGTTGATGGTGCCCTTCACGCGCGGGTCGACCACCACGTCGCGGCCGGTCACGACGGCCATCGTGCGCGCGACGGACTCGATCTCCGCATTGGTGAAGTTCAGTGTGATCGGCTCGCCGCGGCGCGGGGCGTCCTGCGCGAAGGCCGCCGGCATGCCGGCGGCGCCCAGCAGATGCACCGCGAGGGCGACGGTGCAGAGGCGCATGGCGCGGGTGGATGGTGATGTCATGGTCAACCCAGGGTGATGATCGAACGCGCGCCCTCGCGTCGGCCGATGATGTTCAACAAGTTCGACAGCGCGTCCTCACGTCCCGGCGCGGCACTGGCCTCGCCGTCGAAGCGCAGGGCGCGGCCGTTCCAGCGGCCGCTGCCATTGAGCTGGAGGCTGCCCTCGCGCGTGGTCAGCAGCAGGCTGGGCTGGGGCCCGCCTTCGAGTGCGATGCGGTAGCTGCCCATCGGCCGCAGGGTCGACAGGCTGGAGGAGATGTCGGTGGCATCCAGCGTGGCCCGGCCGGCGAGCCGCAGCACCGGGCCGCTCCACTGCATGGTGAAGCCCTGCATGGCCAGGTCGAGCACGCCCTCAGGCTTGAGCGTGTTCCATGGCGCGCCGAAGCCGGCGAGCAGGGCAGCCGGCCACCGCGACTGGCCGTCCTGCCAGGCCAGCTGCAGGCCGTCGGGGCGCGGGCGGGCGTTGAACTGCAGCGGCCGCGGCGCGCAGCAAGGGATCTGGAGCGTCGCCGCCACGCCGTCCCAGCGGGGTCGCAGGGTCCAGGCGAGGGCGCCGGGGAGCGAAATGGATTCGACGCCGCCTGCGCCGCTGGCGAACACCACGCCCGCGGTGCCGTCCCAGACCGTGCCGCGTGCGTTGACCAGCTGCAGGTGGCCGTCGCTCCAGCGCGCCAGGCCGGCGGCCAGCCAGCGCGCCGGTGCATAGACCGACAGGGCCAGCAGCGCGCCCAGCAACAGACCGAGCACGGCCCAGCCGCGGCCGGTGGGGGCACGGTCGGAAGGATCGCTTCGTCTGGCCATGGCGCAACGGGCTCAGCGGGCCGGCAGGCCCATGACCAGGGTGCCGTCCCAGCGCGGCAGGGGGCGATCGCCGCCCTTGGCCGGCGCTGCACCGCCGCCCGGGGCCGGCGCGCTTTGCGCACTGCGGGTGAGATGGACTTCGCGTGGGACCGCGCGCGCGTTGCTGCGCGCCTGCGCCAACCATTGCGCCAGCGTGTCGGCCGGCATGGCACGCACCGCGACCGAGACGCCTTCGCCGGAGGCGGCGGGCTGCAATTGCGCGTTGGGGCCGAAGCTCTGGCGAACCGAGTTCTCGAGGGCGCGCATCGCATCGTCGCGGCTGGCACGCGGCTGTGCCTGCAGGGCCTTGGCTTGCGCCTGCAGGCTGGTCATCTGCTGCAGCTGCGCGTCGAGCCTTGCATGCTCGGCCGGCGCGGCGGAGAGAGTCCGCAGCGCCGGGGCGAGCGCCACCCACCACAGCAGGGCCAGCAGCACCAGCGCGGCGGCCGCGCCGATGAGCCGCTGCTCGCGCGCCTCCAGCTCGGGCCACCAGGCCTGCCAGCGCGCTTCCAGGGATTCGAGCCAGTTCATCGCTGCGCCTCCGCCTGCACGAGCAGCAGGTCGCCCTCGCTGCGGGCGCCGTAGCCTCGCGCGGACAGCGTGGCTGCGATCCTGCTGGTTTCCGAGGGCTGCAGGCCCAGTCCGCGCAGCCGCAGCTGGCCGGCACTGTAGTCGATGGCACTGGGAACGCGCCCGGGCGGCAGGCTGGTGGCGACGGCGCTGAGCATGGGCTCGAGGTCGATGGCCGCCACGCCGCCGGTGGCCTGCTGCAGCGTCGCGACCTCGCGCACCATCTGCGCAGGGGCATCGACCACCAACTGCACCGAGGGAAAGGTCTGGCGAAGGATGTTGTTGACCGCGGCGCGCTTGCCGTCGAGAGCGCTGCGCTCCTTCCAGGCCCAGGCGTTGAGGCCGATCAACTGGGCCACCACCAGGGCCAGGGCGCCCCAGCGCGCAAGCCGCCATTCGGGGCCGTACCAGAGCATGCGCGAGATCGCTGCCAGTTTCTTGCCTGCGCGCGCGCGGCCGGTGGAGGCAAGGTCGAACTGCGCCAGGTCCCAGGGGGAACGGCTGGCCTGCCACCAGCGCGCGGCCGGCTTGACGATGGGCATGCGCCGCCCGAGCAGGCTTTCCGCCAGCTCGGCCACGGCCGGCTCGGCCAGCATGGCGGTGCCCTCGGGGACGGTGCCCACCAGGGCGGCGCCCGCGGCATCGAGCGGCAACTGGGTCACGCCCTCGGTGTCGCAGACCACGAGTTGGGCGGTGCCGGGCTCGCCGATGGCGAACACCATCGGGGCCGCGTCGGCCGGCTGCGGGGCGAACTCGGGAATGATGCGGGCGACGCGGCGGCCGGCACCTTCCAGTGCCTGCACCACACTGCGCAGCCATTGCCGGTTGCAGGCCGCGACCCACACGGGCACGCCGGCGCGGGCATTGGGCTCCAGGGCAAAGTGCAACTGCTCGGGGTCATCGAGCAGCCGGTCCTCGAGCAGGCCGGCCAGCACCGAGCGCAGCTTCACGGCGCCGCTCATGCTGCCCTGAGGCAGGGTCACGGCGTGCCAGGACATCATGGCCGCCGGCACGCCCAGGATCACTTCGTCGCTGCTCGGCAGCAGGGCTGGTGGCGCACTGCCCTGGGAGCGGAGCTTCCGGCCATCGCTGGACCAGACCGCCCAGCCGTAGTCGCCGCCGACAGGGGCGGGTGGGAGG
>NZ_LYMK01000060.1 GCF_002157355.1 Variovorax sp. JS1663
GGGGGGGGGGGGGGGGGGGGGGGCAAGCGGCGGTGGACCGAGCGCGGCCGCCATGAAGGCCGGCGTGCCCCCACCGCGGCCCTCCCCCAGAGGGGGAGGGAGTCAAAGCCAGTCCGTGCGCGCCGAGCCCGGCGAAACCCTTGCCAAACAGCTCGCGCTGGTGATCGACCTCAACGTCTGCGTCGGCTGCCATGCCTGCGTGACCTCCTGCAAGCAGTGGAACACCTCCGGCAGTGCCGGCCCGCTCGCGGACGAGCAGCCCTATGGCGCCGACCCCACCGGCACCTTCTTCAACCGCGTGCAGACCTACGAGGCCGGCTCCTTCCCCAGCACCGAGACCATCCACTTCCCCAAGAGCTGCCTGCACTGCCAGGACCCGCCCTGCGTGCCTGTGTGCCCCACCGGCGCCAGCTACAAGCGCAAGGAAGACGGCATCGTGCTGGTCGACTACGACAAGTGCATCGGCTGCAAGTACTGCGCCTGGGCCTGCCCCTACGGCGCGCGCGAGCTGGACGAGGAGCGCCAGGTCATGACCAAGTGCACGCTGTGCGTCGACCGCATCTACGACACCCAGCTGCCGCAGGAGGACCGCAAGCCCGCCTGCGTGAAGGCCTGCCCCACCGGCGCACGCCTGTTCGGTGACGTGAAGGACCCGGAGTCCGAGGTGTCGAAGGCGATCCGCGAGCGCGGCGGCTATTCGTTGATGCCGGAATGGGAGACCAACCCCGCCAACCAGTACCTGCCGCGGCGCGTGACCGACGAGGCGGGCGGCGCGAGCCGTGTGCAGCCGAAGCTGGGAGGCATGTCGTGAAGCCGGCGTTCTCGGTCGTCATCTTCACCACCGTGGCGGGCGCGGCGCAGGGCCTGGTCGCCACGCTGGCGCTGGCCGCACTGGCCGGCCTGCCGCTGTCGCCGGGCTTCCTCGGCAGCTCATTGCTGGTCGCGATCGTGATGCTGCTGGTCGGGCTCGGTGCCTCCTTCGGCCACCTGGGCCGGCCCGAGCGCGCCTGGCGCGCGGCGATGATGTGGCGCACGTCCTGGCTCTCGCGCGAAGTGATCGTGCTGCCCGCCTTCATCGCGCTGGTGGCGCTGTGGTGGTGGGCGCTGCGCCAGGGGCATGCCGTGCCCTGGCTGCCGCTGGCCGCCGTGCTGCTCGCCGCGCTGCTGTGGTACTGCACCGCGATGATCTACGCCTGCCTGCGCTTCATCCAGGAATGGGCGCAGCCGCTGACGCCGGTGAACTTCGCGCTGATCGGCCTGTCGTCCGGCCTGGTGCTGGCCAGCGCGCTGGCCGCATTCGCGGGCGAGCAGGCGCTGCTGGCGGTGAGCGGGCCCGCGGCCCTTGTCCTCACGCTCGCGGCCGGCGTCACGCGCCTGCTGTCGCTGCGCCGCAATGCCGCGCTGGTGCCGCGCTCCACGCTGCAGACCGCCACCGGCATCCGCGCACCCAAGCTGGCGCAGAAGTCCATGGGCATGTCCGCCGGCGCCTTCAACACGCGCGAGTTCTTCCATGGCGTGAGCCGCGCGGCGCTGCGCCAGGTGAAGTGGGGCTTCCTGCTGCTCGGCTTCGCGGTGCCGGCCCTGCTGCTGCTGTGGGCGATCGCGACGCACTCCAGCACCGGCTTCGCGCTCGCGCTCGCTGCGCAGGCGCCGGGGCTGATCGCCGAGCGCTGGTTCTTCTTCGCGCAGGCGCGGCATCCGCAGAACCTGTACTACCAGGTCGTGTCCTGAGCGCGTCCTGATGCACGCGCGGCCTCAGACCGGCGCCGGCTGGATCTGGGTGTCGCCGTCGCAATGCACTGCGTAGAGCAGCCCGAGCGGGTTGCCGTGCTTCTCAAGGAACTCGCGCCGCAGGGAGAGGAAGGCCTCGCCCAGTGATTCGCCATCCAGGAAGCGCCCGAAGAAGGCGCCGGCCCAGGCCTGCGCGAACAGGGCCGGCGTCTTGCACTCGGTGCCCACCACCCCCCGCGCGCCCTTGGCCATGAAGTAGGGCACGAAGCCGTCGTAGAAGGCGGCCGACAGCTCGGCCGATTCGCAGGCGTTGATGAAGACCAGCGGGCGGCCTGCCAACTGGACGTCGATCGGGGCCTTCACACCGAGTTCGCCCAGCGTGACGTGCGCATCGCTCAGCGTCAGGCTGGAGGCGTCCACGCCGCCAGGATTGTCCAGGCCGGCCGCGGTGGCGTGGCAATACAGGTAGAGGATCTGGTCGGCGGTCTGGCTGTTGTTCAGCGCCTGGGTGAACTGCGCGCGGGTGGTGCGGCCGGTGAGTCCCAGGCGGCGGCCATTGGCCTGCATGCCGTTCCAGAAGGCCTGCTGATCGGCGACGAAGGGCCGCTTCATCTGCGTGTCGATCGTGGTGTTGAGGTTCAGGCTGACCTGAAGCTTCGGTGCGCTGTCGATGATGGGCGCGGAGACGGTGTCGCCGTACTGGAAGGGGATCTGCTCGACCACGTGACGCATGCCGATGAAGTGCGACCAGTCCAGCTTGCTCTCGTCGGCGGTGTCGCCCACGTACATCGCGGCCCAGGGGATCGGCGCATGCTCGGCCACGATCTGCAACTGCAGCCTGGCCGAGGGCTCGGCCAGGCTGGCGCGCAGCTTCTTGCCGAGCGAGAGCAGGTCGGCCGCGGCGCCGTTGGGCTGGAAGATCTTGCGGAACAGCATGGCGCCGGCGTCTGCCAGGGTCTTGAGCGCGAACTGCCGGTCTTCCTCGGGAATGTCCAGGCCGGCCTGGAACACGAGGCGGCCGTTCGCATCCTGGTGCGTCACCACCTTCATCATCTGCTGCCGCGCCAGGTCCACCACCTTGGCCAGTTCGTCCTGCGCCAGCGGCATCCGTGCGCGCGCGGCCGTGGGGCCGTGCAGCCAGCATTCGTAGCCGCCCGTCGCCGGGGCGATCAGCAGCGTGAGGTCGCGCGGCTTGACCACGTTCACCGCGGCGGGCGGGCGGCCCTTGGTCGACACGTCCGTTGCGGCGGATGATCCCGTGCCGATCTCGAAGACGAGTGTCATCTGCTGGATGAAATTGCCATCCTTGAAGATGGAGGCCTCGAGCTTCGATGCGCCGTCGTGCAGCGGCCGGATGTCGAAGCGCGCCTTGGTGCGGGCCTTGCCGGCGCGCGGAATGCGCAGCGGCCGCATCCGGTCGGCGATCTCGAAGTCCTCGCTGTCGAGCTGGATGGTGAGCTGCACTTCGTCGACGCCCTCGGGGAACAGGCCTGTGTCGTTCAGCGCGGTCGTGCCGGCGGCCGAGGGGCGCTGCCGCACGTCGAGGTCGAAGGCCAGGGTGTACCAGCTGCCGGCGGCAAGCGCCTCGTCCGGTGCGTGGTCCTCGAACTCGGCATGGAGCCACCGCTGTGCTTGCTGCGGTGGCGTGGGCGGGGCGGCTTCGGCGCCTGGGTCGGCTTCCGGCAGCGAAGGCGCGGCCTGCGGTGGCGCGCGCGTCGCGGGTGGCACGGGCTGCAGGGATTCGAAGCCGTCGTCCTCGGCCGCGCCGGCCGGTGCCGGGTCGTCGCCGAGCAGGCCGCCGCCGAAGGTGCGTTCGAGCATCGGGGCGAGATCCAGGTCATCCGGCAGAACGCCGCCGCGCATCGCGCCGCCCGGCTCCCCGAGCATTCCTCCGAAGCGGTCCGCCAGCACCGCCTCCCAGAACACATGCGCGACTTCCGGATGGGCGATGTCGCTGTGCGCGCCCGAGACGCCGCCGCCATTGCGGATGATCTGGCTGGCCTCGAGGTTGTAGATCCCGCCCGGCTCGAAGATGTAGTCGTAGGTGGACGACCGCATGTCCAGGTCGTGCACCTTGCCCAGGCCGCGCAGGCCGAAGCTGCCGACGCCGCCGAAGCGCGGATAGTCTTCCGCCAGCGTGAGCTGGTTGGCCACGCCCGCACCGAGCGGATAGATGCGGCCGACGGCGGTGTCGCGGGTCGAGCGGGTGGTGACGATGGGGCCGCGCACCAGGCCGTCCTGCACGATGCGATGGAAGTAGCCGCGCGTGCCGCGCGCATAGGGAATGTCGTCGGCGTACGACCAGAGGGACAGCGCGCCCTGCACCAGGTAGAGCGAATCGACCGGCCGCACGCGTGTGCCGATGGGCGCGCCGGGCGCTCCCGCCACGGTGGCCGAGACCACGATGCTGCCGAAGCTGTGGCCCATCAGGTGGAAGCGCGCCTGCGGCGCGGTCTGCTGCAGCCGGCGCAGCAGCGCATTGCCGCCGGTCTCGCCGAAGAGCCGCGCACGGTCCTTCATCTTCCAGAACGAGAGCTGGCGCAGCGGCGAGAGCAGGAGGTCGCGCACGCGGCTGCCGAAGCCGCCGGCGCCACCCAGCACCATGGCGCCGCTGGCCATCGCGTCGTCGTTCGACGCCGCGCGGGCCTCGGCCAGGATGGCTTCGGGGTCGAAGCGCGGCTGCTCGGCGCCGGGACGGCCGCTGGGGTCGTTGGTGTCGAGGCCCGATTCGTCGAACAGGGTCGCATAGGCCGACTTCACGGCGGGCGGCAGGGTGGCGGCGTCGCTGTCGCCGTCGCCGCGGGCGGAGGCGAGGATGGTGCGGATGGCCGCCCGCGCGGCGTCGCTGTCGGCGATCTTGGCGGCGTAGCTTTCCACTTCGGCGTCGAAGGCGGCGGGCGACAGCATGTCCTCGTCCGACAGCAGGCCGGACGCGCCCGGTTCGATGGATTCGTCGCCCCATGGCAGGCTGGGCCAGTGCAGGCCGACGATCAGCGGCCTGAAGCCCGGCTTCAGGCGCTCGGCCGTGTCGAGGTCGCCCTTCACCGCGGCCATGGCGCCGATCCACTTGTCGTACTGCTCGATCGCGGCGGGCACGTCGCCCTTCCAGCCGTGGCTGGTGAAGAACACGTCGGTGTAGGGCTGCGAGGCGTTCGACAGGCGCGCCTGCACCGTGTCGCTCAGCATCGTGCCGTCGGGTTCCCTGCGCTCGCGGCCGAGCGCATCGAAGATGATCAGGTCGTAGGGGGTGTCGAGGCCGGGGATGTGACGGGTGGGCATGCGGGTCTCCAGGGGAGGGAGGACTGGCGAAGCCGGCGCGAACGCCTGCGCGCCATGCTAAGCCGCGCCTCGCGCGGCGCCATATATGCCGGATTGCCTAGGCCACCGGACTTCCACCGAACCACGACGTTGCTTGGCAAACCTCTCGGCCGCGACGCTCCCGATGTCGGAGGAGAGGCCGGTGACGGCTCCGCCGCTGCGCGATCTGTTCCGACGCAGAGGTTGCTTGCAAGCCGACGTTCATCCGCCGAACCACTTGGCCGGCACGGTCACCAGTTGCGGGAACAGCACCATCAGGAACAGGATCGCGAACTCGGCCAGCATGAACGGCAGCACGCCGCGGGTCACGTCGTCCATCTTCATGCGCCCGACGCCCGCCACCACGTTGAGCACGGTGCCCACCGGCGGCGTCACCAGCCCGATCGAGTTGTTGATGATGAACAGCACGCCGAAGTACACCGGGTCGATGCCCGCCTGCTTGATCACCGGCATCAGCACCGGCGTGAGGATCAGGATGGTGGGCGTCATGTCCATCGCCGTGCCCACCACCATGCACAGCACCATGATGGCGATCAGCAGCATGGTCTTGTTGCCCATGAAGGGCTCCAGCAACTCGATCACCTTGCCCGGCAGGTCGGCCACCGTGATCAGCCAGGCCGACACCAGCGCCGCAGCCACCAGGAACATGATCACCGCCGTGGTCTTGGCGGCACTCACGAACACCGCGTACAGCTGGCTCAGCTTGAGCTCGCGGTAGATCACCGTCGCCACGAAGAAGGCATACGCCGCCGCCACCACGGCCGCCTCGGTCGGCGTGAACACGCCGAAGCGCAGGCCCACCAGGATGATCACCGGCAGCATCAGCGCCCAGGTCGCGCTGCGCAGCGCCGCGAAGATTTCGGCGGCGCTCTTTCTCGGCGGCGGCACGATCTTTTCCTTGCGCACCAGGAACATCCAGGTCACCCACAGCGAAGCGCCGATCAGGATGCCCGGAAAGATGCCCGCAAGGAACAGCTTGGAGATGGAGACGTTGGCCGCCACGCCGAAGATCACGAAGCCGATGGACGGCGGGATCACGGGCCCGATCACGCCCGAGGCGGCGATCAGGCCGCCCGAGCGGGCCTTGTCGTGGCCGGCAGCGACCATCATCGGCAGCAGCAGTGCGGTGAGCGCGGCCGCATCCGCCACCGCCGAGCCGGACAGCGCCGATAGAAGGATGGCCGCCAGGATCGCCACGTAGCCCAGGCCGCCCTTGATGTGGCCCACCAGCGCCAGCGCGAAGTTCACGATGCGCTTGCTCAGGCCGCCCACGTTCATGATTTCGCCGGCCAGCATGAAGAAGGGCACGGCCAGCAGCGGGAACGAATCGGCGCCGTTGATGACGTTCTGCGCCAGGATCTGGGCGTCGAACAGGTCCAGGTGCCACATCAGCGCGACGCCGGTGGCCAGCAGCGCGTACGCGATCGGAATGCCCAGGGCCATCGCAGCGATCAGGGCGCCCAGGAAGATGGCGACGGTCATGACTTGCTCCCCGGGTGGGTATCGATGGTGGCGGGGGTTTCGGCGTTCTCGCGCGCCAGCTGGGCCTGCAGTTCCTCGAGCTCGCCGGCTTCCTCGGACTCCTTGACCATGACCAGGTCCTGTTCGCGCACCTGGCCGCTGAGCACGCGCCACAGCTCCATCAGCAGCAGCACCCCCGCCGAGACGGCGAACACCACGCCGGCAGAGTAGAAGATGCCGACCGACGCACCGGTCACCGGCGCCTCGACCTCCATGTTGATCTTGACCTGTGCCAGCGAGCCGGAGAACAGCAGCCAGGTGATGTACAGCATGAGCAGCTGGCCTGCCACCAGGCAGATCTTCTTGCCCTGCACCGGCAGGCGCGACACCAGCATGTCGCTGCCCAGGTGGGCATGGTCCCTCAATGCCGAGATCGCGCCCAGGAACACCAGCCACACGAACAGCCAGCGCGACACCTCCTCGGACACGGTGATGCCCGTGTTGAAGGCGTAGCGCAACACCACATTGCCGAACACCAGCAGGACCATGATGGCAAGCGCCAGGGCGATGAGTGCGTCGAGCAAACGGCAATAGCCGTCAACCAGTTTCGACATTGTTGTCTCCGTCGTATGTGAGCCGGCCAGGCCGCCGGTGGGCCGACCAGCCTGATGGCCTACGGCTTGCGGGCCTTCTCGATCTCGCCGTAGAGGTCCTTCACCAGCGTGCCGCCGATCTGCCTGCTGTACTTGTCCACGACGGGTTGCACCTTGGTCCGCATGCGTTCCACTTCTGCCGCGGAGACTTCGTTGACCTGCATGCCCGTCTTTTTCAGCGACTGGAGGTATTGCTCGTTGAGGTCGCGGTTGGCCTTGCGCTGGTAGACGGCAGCCTCGGTGGCCGCGTCCTGAATGATCTTCTTCTCGTCGCCGGAGAGCTGATCCCAGAACTTTTTGCTCAGCGTCAGGATGAGCGGCGAGTACTTGTGATTCGTGACGCTCAGGTACTTCTGCACTTCGAAGAACTTCGCGCTGTCAACTGTGCTGTACGGGTTCTCCTGCCCGTCGACCGCCTTCTGCTCCAGCGCGGTGTACAGCTCGGGAAAGGGCATGGGCACCGCGTTGGCGCCAAGCGCGTTCCAGGCATCGATCGCAACTGCGTTCTGTTCCACGCGGATCTTCAACCCCTGAATGTCCTCGAGCTTCGTCACCGGGCGCCGGCTGTTGGTCAGGTTGCGGAAGCCGTGCTCGAACCACGACAGGCCGATCAACCCTTTCTCGGGCATCTTGTCGAGAAACATCTTGCCGACCGGGCCGTCGACGACTCGATCGACTTCCTTCTCGCTGTTGAAGAGGAACGGCAGGTCCAGCGCGGCGAAATCCTTGATCACGCCGACAAGCTGCGACGTTGCCATGGCCGACATCTCGACGGTGCCGCCCTGCATCGACGAGATGATCGCGACCTCGCCGCCGAGCGTGGCATTGGGGTAGATCTTGACCTTCATCTTGTTGCCGCTGCGCTGCGCCACGAGATCGGCGAACTTCTGCGCCCCCAGGCCATGCGGGTGCTTGATGTCGTAGATGACCGCGTACTTGATCGTGCGTTCCTTGACTTCGGCCGCCATGGTGCAGGTCGTTCCGGCTACCAGCAGAGCGCCCAGCATGCTGGCCGCGAGGGCCTTGAGCTTTATCTTGTTCATCGCTTTCTCCTTGGGTTTGTCTAGAGGCCGCGTGCGCCGGAGGCGAGAAAGCCACCGTCCACGGGCAAGGTCACGCCGCTGGTGTAGGCGGCGTCTTCCGATACGAGGTACATCACCGCCGCGGCGATCTCGCCCGTCGTGCCGTAGCGGTTCATGGGAATGGCATTGCAGTACTCCTGCCGGAACCGGTCGGTGTGCAGTTCACGGGTCATTGGCGTATCCACCGGGCCCGGCGCGACGGCGTTGGCCGTGACGCCGTGCTCGGCCAGCTCCACCGCGATCTGGCGTGTCAGTGCGATCACGGCGCCCTTGGATGTGCCGTAAGCGGTGCGACCGGTGCCCACCGCGCGCATGCCGGCCACCGAGGCGACGTTCACGATGCGCCCCCACTTGTGGCGCACCATCAGGCGGGCCGCGTGCTGCGAGCACAGGAAAGCACCGGTGACATTGACGTTCATCGTCGCCGCGAAGTTGTCCAGCGGGAACTCGAGGAACGGGAACACCTTGGCGATGCCGGCGCTGTTGACGAGCACGTCGCAGCGGCCGTGGCGCTGCTCCAGTTCGGCGAAGGCGCGGGCCACAGACTCCGCGTCGCCCACGTCGATGGCTTGCGCCTCGGCCTGAAAGCCCTGTGCGCGCAGGCCGGCCGCCGTCTTCTCGGCCGCGCCGGTGTCGCGGTCGGCCACCACGACTGTCATGCCGGCGGCGGCCAGCCGCTCGCAGACTTCGGCGCCGATGCCCATTGCGCCGCCGGTGACGAACGCGACGCGCGGTTGGGAAGTTGCTTGTTGCATGCTGCTTTGCTCCTTTTTCATGGAATCCGGGTTGAGGTTCATCGGGCGACTCAGACGGGCGTGCCGCTGCCCCTGAGCGCTGTCAGGAAGTAGTCGGCGTCGCCCATCTGTCCGCCCTTGAGGGCCAGTTCCAGCCCTTGCAGGTGCGGTGCGCTGGACAACAGCCGGCAAAGTGGCGCGCCGGGCGCCAGCCGGGCACGGATTTCCAGGGCATCGGGCGCCAGGACCTGTGTGACGCGGCTGGAGGTGTCCCCCCCGGAGAGCACCAGCCGGCGCAGGGGATGTGCACGCACGATCGCATCGACGACCTCGCCCAGGCGGTCACTGACCAGGCGGCCGCCGTGGTGCCGCGCCGCACCGGCGCTATAGCCCTGGGCCTGCAGGGTCTGGATCAGCGCGTCGATGCGCGCGTCGTCCGGACCGCGGGCGGTGTGCACCACGACACTGGCGCCGGTGGCCAGGGCATCGAGGACCTCGCGCACCAGCCGCTCCACGGCGGCACCGGCTTGCGATTCCAAGCCCAGGGCCTGCACGTCGACGGGCACTTCCTTGAAGCCGGCGTCCACGGCCGCCTGGATCTGCGTGGCGCTCAGGCGCGAGGCGCTGCCGGACACCACCAGCACTTGATCGACCGCTTCGAACCGGGTGTAGCGGTCCGACACCTGCACGGCAGTCTTGCGAGCAGCAGTGGCCTGGCCGTCCTGCCGTTGCCAGTACTGGGTCAGCCCGTACTCCACACCGGAGCCGCCGACCACGAACAGTGGCGCCGCCTGCGCCGAGGCCATCTGCTGCAGGCATTCGCCGGCCTGAGTCAGATGCCCGGCTTCCAGACCATCGAGCACCACGGCACGGCAGGCGCCTGCCATGGCCGTCATCTGCTCGGCCATCGAGCCCGAAGACGGGTCGAAGCGGGTCAGCGGCAGGTTGCCGATGCTCATCGTCGTCTGCCGGCCCAGATGCCGGGCCAGATCGGATTCGTGCATGGGCGTCACCGGGTGCACGCTCATGATGGGATGGCGGTCGATCCGGTACACCTGCCCATCGGTAGCGGAGCGGGCAAAGAGGTGCCCGAACAGGCAGTAGCGGCCCAATGCCGGGGTCGCGGCCACGATGGGCACGAGCGGCTGCCGGAAGGCGCCGCGCGCCAGCTCCATCACATGGCCGATGCTGCCGGTGGCCGGCGCGCTGTCGAAGGTCGAGCACACCTTGTAGTGCACCAGCGGCGTGGGCAGCGCGGCCAGGCGGGAGAACACGTCCGGCAGATGAGTATCCAGTTCCGCGTTGGTCATGGCGCGGCTGTTGCCTGCCACGCCGATGGCGTCGAAGCCACCCAAGGCTTCCATCTGGGCCGGCGTCGGCACCGACAGGAACAGCGCGCAGCGCAGTCCGCTGAAGGCCAGGACTTCCAGGGCGTCGGTGGAGCCTGTGAAGTCGTCGCCGTAGAAGGCCAGCCGCAATGGCCTGGAAGTGCGTGGGTCGGACATTGCCTTGACCCTCACCGTCCGGCGAAGTGCGACAGGGCCCGTTGCAGAGCCGGGTGGGTGCGGGCATACGTGTCCAGGTCCGCACCCTGCATGGCGGCCTCCCAGGCCTCTCGCATGCTGCTCACGCCGGCGGCGATGCCGTCCGGGTGGCCGATGATTCCGCCACCGGCCAGGTGCATCAGATCGCTCGAGCGAAGTTCGCGGTACATGTCCGGTGCCTGCGAGGCCCATTGGCCCGAGGAGAACACCGGCATCACGGGCTGGAGGCCGCCGAAATCCGACAGGCATGAGCGGGCCGAGTCCAGCACCGACTCGTCCGGCTCCCAGAACTTGCTGCGCAGCCCATTGACGTGCAGCTGGTCCACCCCCGCCAGCCGCCACAGCTTCTGGTAGGCCTTGAACGAGAAGCCCAGGCCAGGGTGGCGAGTGAAGGCGCCCCAGCCATTGCGGTGACCGTGAATGGGCAGCTTCGCGTGACGGCGAAGGTGCTCCACGGCGGCGAAGCCGGCCCAGTTGACGCTGACCATCACGCAGGTGCCGCCGGCTTCCAGCACCGCGTCATGCCGGCGCAGCATCTCGTCGATGGAGCCCGAGATATTGATGGCGTACATCGGCACGCGGCCTGTGCGGTCCGCATGGCGTTGCAGTATCGGCATCACTGCCTTCAGCCGCTCGTCGAACGGCGCATAGGGGGGGTCGGCGATCAGCTCGTCGTCCTTGATGAAGTCGATGCCGGCCGCGCACAGGTCGTTCACCAGATCGGCCGTCTGCTGCGGAGTCAACCCGATGCTGGGCTTGATGATGGTGCCGATCAGCGGGCGCTCGAAGACCCCAGCCTGGCGCCGCGTGCCCTCGACGCCGAAGGCCGGACCCGGGAACCGGGCGGCGTAGTCCGCAGGCAGGTCCAGGTCGAGCAGCCGAAGCGCGGTGACCTCGCCCAGTTCGAACAGGTTGCCCGCTACCGTGGCGAGCAGCGTCGCCAGATTCGAGCCGACATTGGCAATGGGAAAGGCAATCTCGATCTCGGCCCGGTAAAACACGGCCGGGTTGCCGTGCCGCGCCAGGAAGGCGCTCGCCAGCGTGGGTTCCAGCGCTGGGGGCAACGGATCGATGCGTACAACGCGGGCCCGTGAACGTTCCTTGAGCTGCTCTGTTTCTCCGGGAAGCGAAAGGAAGGTGCCACTGGATTGCTCGCCTGCGATGACCTCCGCCACCTTCTCCGACGGGACCGAGCTTTCGACGAGGTAGCGTGCGCGGAATTCCGCGCGGGGGGTGGTCTGACGCGTCATGGCTGTGATCTTTTCGCTTCGATGGATTGGCCGGGAGGGTTGCGGGAGAGAGGGCTCGATGCAGGCAAATGTTAGGGGCGACGCCGATGCCGGCCAAACGATATGATTTCTCGGGGCTGTGATGAAAACTCACTCAATGGCCGGGAAAACCCCAGACCGGCTTTCATTCACCGAGGAGCACTGACATGGGCGTGGACCGCTTGTCTCTGAATGCCTTGCGCGCCTTCGAGGCGACGGCCCGGCTGCGCAGTTTCAGCGCCGCGGCGAACGAGTTGTCGGTGACGCACGGTGCGGTGAGTCGCCACGTGCGGATGCTGGAAGACACGCTGGGGCTGCCACTGCTCAGGCGCAATGCGCATGGCACCGACCCGACCGCCGAAGGCCAGCGCTTGGCCGAAGGTCTTTCGCGGGGATTCCAGCTGATCCAGGCGAGCGTCGAGCAACTCAAGCCTGGACCGCTGACGTTGTCGTGCTCCGAGTCGATCATGATGTACTGGCTTCTGCCGCGGCTCTCGCGCTTTCAGGAGGTCAACCCGGATATCGAACTGCGCTTCAACATGGGCTATGGGCCGGTGAACTTTGCACGCGACAACATCAGCGTGGCGATCCGCTTGTCAACCATCGAGCCGCCCAAGGAGGTCATCCGCACGGGTGCCGTCACCGAATGGATTGGCCCGGTGTGTTCTCCTTCCTACCTCCGAAGCCTTCGAGTGACTTCGCCGGCCGATCTGGCGCGTGCGCGACTGATGGTCTCGCGCACCCGTCCCCAAGCCTGGGAGGACTGGAGCCAGTGTTGCGGCACGGACCTCGGGGCATTGCACATCGCCGAGGCCTTCAACCATTTCTACCTGCTGATCCAGGCCGCCAAGTGCGGCCTCGGGGTGGCCAACGTGCCGCGCATGCTGGTGCACGATGACTTGAACAGTGGAGCACTGGTCGCACCGCTGGGCTTCGTGGCCGGACCGCACAAGCTGTCCGTTTGGGTCGCACCTCACTTGAGCCGGCGCTCGGATACCGTGAAGGTGGTGGATTGGTTGACGGATGAGCTTCGTACATCTGAACCGCACCGGCTTTCGATGGCGCCAGCTTGAATCGCTCCGGCATCCGAGGACTGCACCTTCGAGCAGTGCAATTTCATCGGTTCACTCGCCTGGTGGACCCGCCAGGCCTGATCCGCTACGCGTCCGGAACGTACATGTAGCCCGCGTTGCGCACCGTCCGGATGCAGCGCGGCTCGCCCGCCGGGTCTGGCTCAACCTTGCGCCGCAGCCGGCCGATGCGGATGTCGATCGAGCGGTCGAAAGGCTCCCACTCGCGGTTGCGGGTGTTCACCAGCAACTGGTCGCGCGAGAGCACGCGGTTCGGGTTGGCCAGGAACACGCGCAGGAGGTCGAACTCCATCGCGGTCAGCGCGACCTCCGCGCCGCCGGTCTCGAACAGGCGGCGCGCCTCCATGTCCACCTCGCAGCGGCCGAAGCGCTGGCGCCCGCCCGAAAGCGGCGCGGGCGCGGAGGCCGGCGGCTCGGGCGCGCCGGTGCGCGCGCGGGTGCGGCGCAGCACGCTCTTCAGGCGCGCCAGCAGCTCGCGCGGGTCGAAGGGCTTGGCGATGTAGTCGTCGGCGCCGATCTCCAGGCCGACCACGCGGTCGATCACGTCGCCCGAGGCCGTCACCATGATGATCGCCACGTCGTGGCGATCGCGCAGGTATTTGGCCAGGCTCAGGCCGTCCTCGCCCGGCAGGCGGATGTCGAGCAGCACCAGGTGCGGCGGCTCGCGCTCGATGCATTCGCGCATCTGCTGGCCATTGGCCGCCTCGCAGGTGGAGAAGCCGTGTCCGCCGAGGTACTCGCGCAGCATCGCGCGCACCGAAGCGTCGTCGTCGACGATGAGCACGCGGGTGGGCTCGTCCATGGGCGGCATTCTGCCGCGTCACCCGGCCGCTACACAACTGCAACAAGGTGGAGCGCGGGTGTCGCGTGGCGGTTACCCTGGCCGCCCAGACTCCGGGCCAGGGACACGATCCTGCCGCGGGGCGCCGGCGCCGCGCTCTTTTCCAGACCCGAGGAACAATGCCATGAACACCACCGCCACCGCCCGCTACGCCAAGGTCATCGAGATATCCAAGCGCATGCGCTGGGAGATCGACCGCGACATCGTCCGGGGACGCGACTTCGACTACGGCCGCGCCTTTCTGCCCGACGGGCTCTCGCTCGCGGACGAGCTGGACTTCCTCGATGCCGCGGACCGGCGCCTGCTGAGCCAGGTGCAGGGGCGCACCTATGCCTACATGTTCGGTCTCGCGGAGCGCTTCATCAGCGCCAAGATCATGGAGATCGGCCATGCCCGGGCCTTCGGCGACCAGGTGGAGATGGAGGCGCTGGTGCGCATGACCGACGAGGAACTCAAGCACCAGGCGCTGTTCCGCCGCCTCGAGGACATGATGGCCGCCGGCATGCCGCCCGGCCACCGGATGACGGCGGAGCCGAACGCGGTGGCGCAGGTCGTGCTGGCCAGCAGCACCTGGGCCGTGCTGGCGCTGACGCTGCACATCGAGCGCTTCTCGCAGGCGCACTACCGCGCCAGCATCGGCCCCGACGAGCAGCTCTGCCCGCTGTGGAAGGACGTGTTCCTCTACCACTGGCGCGAGGAGGCCCAGCACGCGGTGCTCGACGAAATGGAGTTCCTCCGCGAGGACGAGCACCTGGATGCCGCCGCGCGCGACGCTGCGGTGGACGACCTGATCGCGCTGGTCGGCGCCTTCGACGCCATCCTGCAGGGCCAGGCGGCGGCCGACGCCGCCTACTTCTGCGCCATCGCCGGCACGCAGCCGGATGCGTTGCGGCGCCGGCGCATCGAGGGGGTGATCCTGAAGGCCTATCGCTGGCAGTACCTGGTCTCGGGTTTCATGGAGCCGCGTTTCCGCAAGATCCTTTTCTCGTGCCTGGACGATGCACAGGCCGTCCGCATCCGCAACGCGATGGCGCCGCTGGCCTATGCGGTGCCGCGGCTGGGCGGGCTGGTCGACGCGATCGCTGCCTGAGCCTGCGCCCGGCCGTTCCAGGCCCGATGCCGTGCGGTGGCCGCGGGCCGCCGATCCACAATAGCCTCCCGCGCGCTCCTCCGCTGGGGAGGGGGCGCGTCGAAGGCATCCGGAAAGGCAAAGGCAATGAAGAACATCGGCATGGTCGGCATCGGCATGATGGGCCACGGCATCGCGAGCAACATCGTCAGGCGGGACTACGAACTGGGCGTGTTCGAGCACCCGGGCAACCAGCCGCTGGACGCCCTCAAGGCGGCCGGCGCGAGCGGCTTCACGAGCCTGAAGGAACTGGCCGCACGCTCCGACGCCCTCATCCTCGTGCTCACCGGATCGCCCCAGGTGGAGGCCGTGCTGCAGGGCGCGGACGGCCTGCTGGAAGGGCTGCGGCCCGGGGCGGTGGTGATCGACTGCTCGACCGCCATCCCCTCGTCGAGCGTGCGCATGGCGCAGGCCGTGCAGGCAGCGGGCGGGCGCTTCCTCGACAGCCCGATGACGCGCACCCCCAAGGAGGCGGCCGAGGGCCGGCTGAACCTGCTGGTGGGCGGCGACGCGGACCTGCTGGAAACCTGCAGGCCGCTGCTGTCGTGCTTCGCCGAGAACATCACCCACATGGGCCCGGTCGGCGCGGGCCACGGCATGAAGCTGCTGCACAACTACGTGTCGCTGGGCATGGTGGCGCTGCTGTCGGAGGCGGCTGCCTGCGCGCAGCGCAACGGCGTGGCGCCCGAAGCCTTCGTCGAGGTGCTGGCCAAGGGCGGCGGCGGGGGGATCGCGCTGGAGCGGCTCAAGCCCTTCCTGCTGTCGGGGGAGACGTCGGGGCTGCGCTTCTCGGTCGCCAACGCGCGCAAGGACCTGGACTACTACAACACCATGGCGGCGGACGCGGGCTCGCACCAGGCGATCGCGGCGGCGGTGCTGGGCACGCTGGAACTCGCGCTGGCGCGTGCGCCGCAGGCGCTGGTGCCGGAGCTGCCGGCGATCCTCGGCGGCGCCTGAGGGCCGCCTCACGCAGTCGTCGCGCCCAGCAGCTCGCCCAGCGTGGCCCGCAGCCGCTCGGCATCGATCGGCTTGCGCAGGAGCGTGCGCACGCCGCACTGTTCCAGCTCCTGCGGATCGAATCCGCCCGCGTTGCCGCTGATCAGCATCACCGGCAGGCTGGGCCGCAGCGCACGGGCGCGGGCCGCCAGTTGCAGGCCGGTCATGTGCGGCATGGTCTGGTCGGTGATCAGCAGGTCGGCCTCGTGTGCCGGCTCGGCCAGCCAGGCGGCCGCGGTCTGCGGTTCGCGCTGAAGCCGCACGTGCAGGCCCCAGCTGGCCAGGCGCTCGACCAGGAAGTCGCCCACCATCGGGTCGTCCTCCACCACCAGCACATTGCCCCGCAGCGCCGGCCCGTCCGCGGCGGCCGTGCGGCGCGGCGCCGGGTCGGTGGTGCTGGCGGCCGGCGCCGAGGACGCGGCCCGCGGCAGCATCACCGAGAACACCGAGCCGTGCCCGCGCACGGTCTGCACGCGCAGGTGGCCGCCGTGGCCGTGCACGATGCCGTGCACCATCGCCAGCCCCATGCCCGAGCCGCTGCCCGGCGCCTTGGTCGAGAAGAAGGGATCGAAGATGCGCTCCAGCAGCTCCGGCGCCATGCCGCTGCCGCTGTCGGCCACGCTCAGTTCCACCCAGGGCCCGCCGTCCACCGGCGCCCGGCATGACGCGCACTGCCAGCGCTGCTGCGCATGCGCGTTCAGGTGCACGCTGATGCGGCCGGCGCCTTCCAGCGCGTCGCGCGCGTTGATGCACAGGTTGAACAGCACCTGCTCCAGTTGCACCGGATCGACCGCCACGCACAGCGGCGCGCCCAGGTCGTCGACATTGGCGTTGCCGCCCAGCGTGACCGAGGAGGGCAGGGTGGCGCGCAGCAGGCGCAGGGTCTGCCGCACCAGCGGGCCGACGTCGAGCACGCGCGCCTCGCCGCGCTGGCGGCGCGCGAAGGCCAGCATCTGCGCGATCAGGTCGCGGGCGCGCTGCGCCGCCAGGTGCGCCTGGCCCAGTTGGCGCTGCAGCATCGGGTCGCCCAGCGTCTCGGCGCGCTCCTCGCCGAGCACGAGGTAGCCGATCACGCTGGTGAGGATGTTGTTGAAGTCGTGCGCGATGCCGCCGGTGAGCTGGCCGATGGCCTCCATCTTCTGCGCCTGCCGCAGCTGCGCCTCCAGCGCCAGACGCGCCGTCTCGGCCTCGCGCCGCGCACTGATGTCGCGCACGTGGCCGACGAAGATGTTGCCCTCGGGCGCCTCGGCCACGCTCACCGCGAGCTCGACCGGAATCTCCTCGCCGCTGGCGGTGAGGGCGGTGGACTCGACCAGCCGGCCCAGCATCGGCCCGCTGCCGGTCAGCGGGAATTCGCGGACCCAGCGGCGGTGCGCCTCGCGCCGGCGCTCGGGCACGATCACCTCGGCCACCAGCCGGCCCAGCACCTCCTCGCGCCGGTAGCCGAACACGCGCTCGGCGGCGGCGTTGAACTCGACGATGCGGCCCTCGCCGTCCATGCCGATCACGCAGTCGAAGGCGGCCTCGACCGTGGCGCGCAGCCGGGCCTCGCTGCGCTGCAGGGCGCGCTCGCGCTCGCGGCGCTCGGTGATGTCGCGGGTGAAGGCCAGGATGTGGCGGCGGCCGTTGAAGGTGGCGGGCTTGAGCCGCACCTCGTCCCAGTGCAGGCTGCCGTCCTTGTTGCGGCGCTGCCATTCGAAGGCGGGGCAGTGGCCCTGCCTGGCCAGCTCGATCCAGCGCGCCGCGTCCTCGGCGGTGTAGGGCGGCACGTTGGAGCTCACGTCCGCCACCGACAGGCGGATCAGCTCCTCGTGCGTGTAGCCGAAGGTTTCGCAGGCCTTGCTGTTGACGTCGATGATGCGGTCGCTGTCCCAGTCGTGCACGAAGATCGCGTCCTCCGCGGTCTCGAAGATGGTGCGGTAGCTGGCCTCGGAATGCTGCAGCGCCTCGCTGGCGGCCAGCCGCTCGACCTCGGCGGCGGCGCGCATGGCGAAGATCTTGAGCATGGACTCCACCCGGTCCACCTGCGTGAGCGGCCGGCGCGAGGCCACCGACACCACGCCCAGCGGCGTGCCGTCGGTCGCTGTCAGCGGGTAGCCGGCATAGCTGACGGTGCACAGCGCCTTGGCATCCGCGTCGTCCGGGAACAGGGCCTGCAGGTCATTGGGGTAGGCGCGGAACTGCCGGCCCAGCACCGTCTCGCAGGGCGTGCCGGCGAGGGCGTAGCGCACGTCGCGCAGCATCTCCCCGTCGTACTGCATGGCGAGCATCCGCAGCTGCGGCGGCTCGCCGTCTTCATGGCGCGCGATGAAGGCCACCTCGACGTGCAGGATGGTCGCCAGCAGCCGCACCAGTTCGTCGAACACGGTGCCGCCGCCCGCATCCGAGACCGCCAGCGCGGCCGCGCGCAGCGCCTCGTCGGTGCGGCTGCGCTCGATCTCCGCGGCCACGCGGCCGGCGACGATCTTCAGCATCGCCTCCGCATGCTCGGCGTCGCCGCCTGCGATCGGCTTGCGGTCCATCGCGACCAGCAGGCCCAACGCCTCGCCGCCGCTGTCGCGCAGTGGGAAGGCGGCGTACGCATCCATGCCCTTGGCCGCGAACAGCGAGCCCGGCGGGAACTGCGCCGACACGCCCTCGGCCATGTAGCGGAACTCGTTGCCCACCACGCGGGCGCAGGGCGTGCCGGCCAGGCCGTAGTCGAAGTTCTGCAGCGTCCGGCCGTCCAGGCGCACGGCGAGGGTGCGCATCAGGCTGCAGGCGTTGTCGGAGAACACGGCGATGAAGACGGTGGGCACCGCCAGCGCCTCGGCCAGCTCGCGCGTCAGCGCATCGAAGAGGCCGGGGCCGCTGGCCTGGGCCACCGCCAGCGCCACCCGGCGCAGCGACTGCAGCTGGGCCGTGAGGCCGGCCAGCCGGGCGTCGTCGGTGGATGTCGCTGCCGGAGCGTGCATGGCGCGAGTCTAGGCGCGAGCGGCCGCGCCGTGGCCTTCATTGCCCGCCCGATACATGCCGGATACATGGCGGTTTCGCGCGTTGCGCGGCGAAGCGAAACGGCTACCGACGCGTGTCTTTTCGATATGCGGCGAATACCGGCGCCGTCCATCCTTGCAGCATCGGCCCGTGGTGAGACCGTGTTTTCGTCGAGGAGTGGTTGTGATGTCCGAGCGCCCGTTCCCTTCGCTTTCCGCCGACCTGCAGCGCCTGTGCTGGCATCTGCGTGCGTGGTGCCTGCTGCTGCCCTGGCAGCTGCGCGCACCCCTGTCGCGCGAGCTGCGGCGGCTGCGCCCCGGCATCGGCTCGGTGCTGGGCCATGCGCTGGCGGCGCTGCTGAGCACCGGCTGCGCCAGCCTGCCGGCGCCCGAGGCCGCGCGGCCGCGCTCGATGGCGCTGGAGCAGGTGGCCCACACCCGCCTGGCCCAGGTGGCGCGCGCTTCGGCCGAGGGAACGGACCCGGCGCTTTCCGGCTTCCGGCTCCTGGCCGACGGCGACCAGGCACTGGACGCGCGCATCGCGCTGGCTCGCCGCGCCCAGGTCTCCCTGGACATCCAGTACTACCAGGTGGCGGCCGATGCCACCGGCCGGCGCTTCCTGCGCGAGCTGGCCGACGCCGCCGCGCGCGGCGTGCGGGTGCGCCTGCTGGTCGACGACCTCTATGCCGGCGACAGCCGCCTGCTGCTGGCCGGCCTGGCGGCCCAGCCCCATGCCGAGGTGCGGCTGTTCAACCCGCTGCCCCAGCGCGGCGGCGCGGTCGCCACGCGGGTGGCGCTGTCGCTGCACGAGTTCGAGCGCATCAACCGGCGCATGCACAACAAGCTCTTCATCGCCGACGGCTCGCTGGCCCTGATCGGCGGGCGCAACATCGCCGATGACTATTTCCAGCGCGGCGGGCCCTCGAACTTCATCGACATGGACGTGCTGTGCTCCGGGCCGGTGATCGGCGGCTTCGAGACGGTGTTCGACCGCTTCTGGAACAGCGAGCAGGCGTGGCCCGTGCACGCGCTCCTGCCCGAGGCGGGCGATGCGGCGCAGGCGCGGCAGGCCTTTGCGCAGGCGCTGTCGGGCCTGGGTGCCGAGCCGCCCGCCGCGCCACTGGACCGCCTCGGCTACCGCCCGGTCGCGGCCGAGCTCGACGAAGGCCGGCTGACGCAGCATTTCGCGCCGGCGCAGCTGATGGCGGATGGGCCCGACAAGGTCGAGGCCGACACCAGCGGCGCGCCCGATGCCTTCGCGCTCGAAGGGGCGCTGCAGGCCATGCGCGAGGCGCGCTCGCAGGTGCTGGTCGCCAGCCCCTACCTGATTCCCGGGCAGCGTGGCCTGGCGCTGATGCGGCGGGCCCGCGACAAGGGCCTGCGGGTCGTCCTCATGACCAACGCGCTGGCCGCCACCGACGAGCCGCTGGTGCACTGGGGCTATGCCCGCTACCGCGCCGAGATGCTGCGCCTGGGCGTGGAGCTGCACGAGCTCAGCCCCGCGCTGGGCCGGCGCGCGGGGGCGGCGCCCGGCGAATCGGCCTCCTCGATGGGCCGGCTGCATGCCAAGCTGGCGGTGATCGACGGGCGGCGCCTGCTGATCGGCTCGATGAACATGGACCGGCGCTCGATGCGCGCCAACACCGAGCTGGGCCTGCTGATCGACAGCCCGGCGCTGGCGGTGGAGGTCACGCAGACCCTGCAGCGCGACCGCGACACCGGCAGCTGGCGCCTGCGTGCCGGCACCCGCCGCCCGGGCAGCATCGAATGGGTGGCGCAGGAGCCCGGCGGCGAGGTCGTGCACGCGCGCGAGCCGGGGGCGGGCTGGGTGATGCGGCTGAAGCTGGGGCTGATGTCGCTGTTCGTGGCGGAAGAACTGCTCTGAGAACTGTTCCGAGACTGTTCAACGACCGTGATGCTGCCGAAATAGGGGCTGGAAGTGTGGCGTTTTACCGGCCTGCTCGGCTGCGACCGGGCGGCGGCGCATGGCAAATGAGTACCTTCGAATTAGCATGAGTACCTTCGATTTAGCAACAACCCGACAACGAGGAGAACCTGCGAGATGAACACCTACCGCACGCTCGACCAGGCCACCGGCGTCGCCCGCACCTTGAGCGCGCGGCCGGACCGGACCGTCATCGTGTATCGCACGGCGGACGACAAGTTCGTGACGGCTTCGCCCAAGGACCCGGTGCGCGGCACCGTCACCGGCGTGTTCCGCGACGGCTACGCGGTGCGTACGCTGCTGACGCGCTGAGGCGCGAACGCGGGTTCAGTCCACCGGTATCCCCGCATCCGTCCCGAGCCGCAGGTGCAGGCCGACCGGGTGCATCGTGAACTCCAGGACCTCGTCGGGCGGCGTGCCGTCCGGCGTCGCGACCTCCAGCAGCTGGAAGTCGCGTGCCAGCATGCTGAGCACGAGCTTGATCTCCAGCATCGCCAGGTAGCGCCCCGGGCAGAGCCGGGGCCCGGCCCCGAAAGGCATCGACAGGCGCTTGGGTGAATGCACCGAGCCGGCGCTGTCGGCCAGCCAGCGCTCCGGCCTGAACGCCCTGGCGGCATCGATCGTCGAATCGTCCACCGCGCCAGGCCGCATCAGCAGATACAGCCGCGTGCCCTGGGGAATGTGCACGTCGCGGATCGCGGTGTCGTGCACCGCGTCGAGGATCAGCAGCGGTGCCACGGGTCGCAGGCGCATCGCCTCGCTCGCGCAGGCTTCGGCGTAGCGCATCTGCCGAAGCTCGTCGAGGGACTGCGCCACCGGCGCGTCCCCCAGCACCGAGCGGGCTTCCTCCACCAGTTGCTGCCATGCCTCGGGATGCTCGTGCAGCAGGTAGATGGTCCAGGCCAGCGTGTTGGCGGTGGTGTCCTCCGAGGCGGTGAGCATGGTGAAGACGTTGCCCGTGATGTCGGATTCGCTCAGCGCGCTGCCGTCCGCGTCGCGGGCCGCGAGCATGGCCTCCAGCAGGTCGGTCGGATGCTCGCGCCGCTCGGGGTTCTGCCGCAGGCGCTCGCGGCCCTGCGCGATGATGCGGCCGATGATCCGGTGCAGCGTGGCGATGCGCCTGTCGTGCGCGATGTCCGAGGGCAGCCTGAAATAGCGCCAGTACGCGAACGGCAGGTTCATGCGATGGAAGACCATCGGGAACATGTGCTTGAGGTTGTCGTGCAGCTCGCTCTGCGCGTTCTCGAGGGTGTTGATGTCGATGCCGTAGGAAATGCCCGAAGCCGCGTCCACCGAGTAGCGCATCAGCTCGCCCTGCAGGTCCATGATCGCCTTCTCGTGCGCCGCGGCGATCCAGCGCCTGCGCAGCCGCCGGGTCACGCGCGTCAGGGTCGGCATGTAGTTGCGCAGGTGCTCGGGGTCGAAGCCGCTCATCACCATGCGGCGCTGGCGGCGCCACTCGTCGCCTTCCGCCGCGAAGAGCCCGAAGGCGTCGGACTCCCGCGCGATGGCCGCGAAGTTCCTCGGGCGGCTCCAGGTGTCCGGGCGTGCGCGCAGCACGGTGGCGATGTCCTCGGTCCGGCTGATCACGACGATCTGCTGCCGCGCCACCCGCAACCGGTAGATGTCGCCGTAGGTCCGGGCCCAGCCTTCGAGCTGCAGGTGCAGCCGGGGGATCTTCAGCTGCAGCAGGTGGCCCAGGACCAGCGATTCCTTCGGGCCCGGCAACTGGCCGATCGACGTGGGCAGCCCCGCGGTCGCGGCGGCGGCATGCGGACGCTCGGAGATGGTGCTCATCCTTGTCTCCTCGGCCAGGGCGATGATGGTGTCCCCTTCTACAGGGTATCCATCGCCGCGCTGTTGCAAAGATGATTCGGATGCAACCAGGCGTAGCGCCATGCCTGGCTGTGCGGCAACTTCTGCGGCGAGGGCCACGAGACCCGGGTCGGGGCCCTGCGGGTGGAGCCGGCCTGAACGGGGCAGGCCAGCCCGCCCGGGGCGCTCAGAGGCTCACCTGGCCCATCGCCGGATCGCTCACCGAATGCCGCCCGGTCTCCACCCGGCCGGCGAAGCGGCGGGACCAGGCCGGGTCCGCGTCGCAGCTCACTTCGAAGTCGTACCAGTTGCCGCTGGCCTCGATGTCCCACTGCTTCTCCACGTCGTCGCCGCCGCGCACGCGCACCGTCCACGGGCCGTCGTTGCGGTAGGCCAGCGGCCGGATGGTGAAGACGCAGGCGCGCTCGCCCTCGTTGCGCAGCTTCAGGTGGATGTCGCCGCGGCGCACGTTGTAGCCCACGCGGATCTCCGGGTCGGCCGCGTCGCGCGCGCGCAGGCGGTTCAGGTCGCCCTTGAAGTGGCGGTGGAAGCCGTTCGGCCCGAGCACCCACAGGTCGTAGCGGCCGGCATCGTCGGCCATCGCGGCCCACTCGTCGTCCAGGCGCTCGTTGGCCTCGACCATGTAGCGGCGCGGCAGGCGGTCGAGGTGCAGCTTGTCGTAGACGTGGAACACCGCGCCCTGCTCGCCGCTGTTGGCGAAGATCAGCTTGAGCTTGCCGTTGCGCGCGTTGGCACGCGCGCTCGCATGCAGCTCGTAGGGCAGGGCGCGCGAGGGCCGCGTGCCCGGCGCCTGCACCGGCCGCAGCGCGTTGGCCGGCGGCTGGATCTGCGGCAGCTTCTCCTGGTCGGCGCGCAGCTGGTCGGCGGCCAGCAGGGTCTTGCGGCCGGCCAGCGCGGGCAGGGGCTCGTTGTTGGGCCGCTCGAAGTTGAAGCAGCTCGTGAGGTCGCCGCACACCGCGCGGCGGTAGCGGCTGATGTTGGGCTCCTTCACGCCGAAGCGCTTCTCCAGGAAGCGGATGATCGAAGTGTGGTCGAACACCTGCGAGTTGACCCAGCCGCCGCGGCTCCAGGGCGAGATCACGTACAGCGGCACGCGCACGCCGGGGCCGTAGACGCGGCCATCCGGCTTCGGCTGGCCGGTGGTGCCCGGCGGGTTGGGGTGGATGAAGCGCTCGTACGCGATGTCCGAATCGCGCAGCGTGGTCTTGCCCGCGGGCGTGCCGTCGATGTCGAGCGAGGGCGCCGAGGGCGAAGGCACGTGGTCGAAGTAGCCGTCGTTCTCGTCGAAGTTCACCAGCAGCACCGTCTTGCTCCAGACCTCGGGCACGGCCGTGAGCGCATCCAGCGTCTCCTGGATGTACCAGGCGCCCTGCACCGGGCTCGACGGGCCGGGGTGCTCGGAGTAGGTGGCCGGCGCCACCACGAAGGACACCTGCGGCAGGCGGCCATTCTTGACGTCGTTGCGGAAGCTCTCGAAATACGCGTTCACGTCGCCCAGCGGGCCGGGCATGGTGTTGGCGATGCCCTTGTACAGCGGGTTGCCGACGTCGTCGCTGGCCGGGTCGTAGGCCGGCGAGAGCGCGTCGTTGCTCACCGGCTTGCCCGAGGCCTCGTTGGCCTTGCGGTACTGGCGGAAGCCCGCGAGCGGGTTGTCGCCGAAGTTGTCGGGCATGTTCTGGTAGACCATCCAGCTGACCTTGGCCTCCTGCAGTCGCTCCGGGTAGGTCTTCCAGTCGTAGCCCAGGGCCGAGGAATCGATCGAGTCCCATTCGTTGTTCACCGTGGCCACGCCCGCGCCGGTCGGGCCGTTGGTGCCGGCCCACATGAACATGCGGTTGGAGTTGGTGCCGGTGTGCATCGAGCAATGGTAGGCGTCGCACAGCGTGAAGGCATTGGCCAGCGCGAACTGGAAGGGGAGCTCGGCCTCCTTGTAGTAGCCCATCGAGGCCGGCGTCTTGTAGCGCACCCACTGTTCGATGCGGCCGCCGTCCCAGGCGGCCTGGCCGTCGCTCCAGCTGTGCGGCGTGCCGCTCACGCGCTGCGCGTTGCCTTGCGTCGCATCGAGGTGGTAGGGCAGCACCGGCTGGCCGGCGGCATTGTTCTGCTGCCACACGTTGCGTCCGCCCGGCAGCGGGATGGTGAAGCGGTCGCCGAAGCCGCGCACGCCGCGCAGCGTGCCGAAGTACTGGTCGAAGGAGCGGTTCTCCTGCATCAGGATCACCACGTGCTTCACGTCCTTGAGCGTGCCGGTCTCGTGATGCGCGGGAATGGCGAGCGCCTTGCGGATGCTCGGCGGAAAGGCGGCCAGCGTGGCGGCGGAGAGGGCGGTCGTGGCGCTGCCCTGGAGGAACTTGCGGCGCGAGTTCATGGGGTGGTCTCCTCTTCCTGGCCTCAGGGCGCGAAGTGCACGTCGCTGCTGCCGTTGGACGTGGACGTCGTGCTCGTGTCGCCGCTGGCGGGGGTCTCGCTCTTCTGGGCGCTGGCGCTGCCGCTGCCCGAGGCGCCGGCGAAACCGCCGCCGCTGCTGCTGCCGCCGCCGCAGGCAGCCAGCGTGCAGGCCAGGATCAGCGCGCTCGCGGCGCGCCAGGAGAGAACGATGCTTCTGGACATGGAAGGAACTCCTTGTGGTTGTCGTCTGGGGGAATGGCGTTTGGCGAGGGCGCGCGCGGCCGTGCTCGGCCGGCATGGCCATGAAGTCATCGGGTCCCTCGCTTGTCGTGGGGTCGGTGCGCTCCCGCAGGGCACGCGTCTCGTCAGTTGTGGGAGGGAAGACTAGGCAGCGGGCATGTCATCGCCGTGAAAAAGCGATGACGGCCGCGCGACGGAAGCGGCGTCGGGGGGAGGGGCATGCGGGCTCTGGCATGCTGTGCGCATGAAGATGCCATACCTGGTTCCTCTGGCATGTGCCGTGGCGGCCGGTGCTGTGAGCGCCGCCGAAAGCTGCGAGGCCCTGCGTGCGCAGATCGAGGCGAAGATCGCCGCAGCGGGCGTGGCGCGTTTCGCCGTCGTGACGGTCGACGCCGCCGCACCGGCTGGCGGCCAGGTGGTGGGCAGTTGCGAGCTCGGCAGCAAGAAGATCGTGTATCAGCGTGAAGGCGGTCCGGGCCCTTCGGCCGCGCTGCCCCCGCCGGTGCGCGGCGAGCGGATCCTGACCGAATGCAAGGACGGCACGGTGTCCCTGGGCGGCGACTGCCGCAAGTAGGGCCGGCCGGCAGTCCCCGCGGCGGGCGTCCTCAGGCGCGCTGCTGTTCGAGCATCGCCTTGCCAGCAATGCGGCCGTTTGTCACTTGCCCGGCGATGAATGTCAGCTGACACAAGCTGAGGGGCGCTTGACACACCTGGCGGACAAACGTGCGGTGCAATGGCCGTCGCGATCCTTCAGGCCCGCGCCCGACGTTCGATGCCCGCGGATGGAGCGATCGTTGTCCTGAAGCAAGTGAGGTTTGTCATGGTGCTCGAAGAATCCTTGCGTGTTTCTCGCCGCGGCTTGCTGCGTGACGCTGCGGTGTTCACCGCGCTGGCTGCGGCCTGGCCATTGGCAAACGCGGCGACGCCCCGCCATGCCGCCGACGCGATCCGCCCCTTCCGTGCCCGAGTGCCGCAGGCCGCGCTCACCGATCTGCGGCGACGCATCGCCGCCACGCGCTGGCCCGAGGCCGAAACGGTCAGCGACAGCTCGCAGGGCGTGCAGCTGGCAAGGCTCCAGGCGCTTGTGCGGTATTGGGCTACGAGCTACGACTGGCGCAAAGCGGAGGCGCGCCTCAACGCGTTGCCGCAGTTCGTCTCCAACCTCGACGGGCTGGATATCCACTTCATCCACGTGCGCTCGCGTCATTCGGATGCGATGCCGCTGGTGATGACGCACGGCTGGCCCGGCTCGGTGCTGGAGTTGCTGGGCGCCGTGGGGCCGCTCACCGATCCCACCGCACACGGCGGTCGTGCGGAGGACGCCTTCCACCTCGTGCTGCCCTCGATCCCCGGCTATGGCTTCTCACAGAAGCCCACGGGCACCGGCTGGAATCCCGACCGCATCGCGCGGGCCTGGGACACGCTCATGAAGCGCGTGGGCTACGAGCGCTATGCCGCCCAGGGCGGAGACTGGGGGGCCATCATCTGCGACGCCCTGGGTCGCCAGGCGCCGGCAGGCCTGATCGGCATGCACGTGAACCGTGTGGAGCGCGCGACGACGCTTCCGCCGGACGTGGGCAAGGCGTTGATGAACGGCGAGCCCGCACCCGCGTCGCTCACCGAAGAGGAACGCAGCGTGTTCAATGAGGCACGCGAATTCCTCAACAAGGGCTTCGGATACGCCGCCATCATGAACACGCGCCCGCAGACGATCGGCTACGGGCTGGCCGACTCCCCCGTGGCACTGGCCGCCTGGTGCTACGACAAGATCTCCGATTGGGTCTACACGCGCGGCGATCCCGAGCGCGCGCTCGGGCGCGATGCGATCCTCGACGACGTTACGCTGTACTGGCTGACGAACGCGGGCACCTCATCGGGCCGCATCTACTGGGAGAACGCCGCCGCGGGCGTCAACGCCGCGCCGATTGCGGTGCCGGTGGGCGTGACGGTCTTTCCTGGTGAGGTCTACCGGCCGCCGAAGCAGTGGGTCGAGCGTGCCTACCGCAACCTCGTCTATTACCACCGTGCGGAAAAGGGCGGGCACTTCGCCGCGTGGGAAGAGCCGGAGCTCTTCGCGACCGAGGTGCGCGCGTCGTTCCGGTCGCTGCGCACCAATTGATCGCCGGCGGGGACACGAATCGGATCGGTGCTGTGCGCCCGATGCGGGGGCGCTGCGAGTCTCGCGATGGCCGCGCCTTCCCACGGCCGGCAGGCCTGCGCCTGCGGGCCGCTGACGCGCCCGGATCAGCCGAGGGCCAACCGCGTCCCGCCGCCGCCCACCGCGCGCCGGATCCCGTCCGGCCCATAGAAGGGCAGCGCCGTCGCCTGCAGGTAGTGCAGCGCATTGCGGGTGAAATCGAGCTGGCCGTGCACCATCGACCCGTTGCGATGGTTGCCTGCCTTGGCCCGCTCGGCCAGGGTCAGCAGCTCGGCCCAGGTCTGCCGTGCGGTGGCCCCGGCGGCGGTGGCGGCCGCATCGGCGCCGGCGCGGCCAGGCTCGAAGCCCATCGCCACCTGGGTGGATTCGCGGGCGCGGTCCAGGGTGGCCATGCGGTCGAGCAGGCCGGACTTCCGTTCGGTCAGCGCGCCCAGGTCGGCGAACAGGCCGGCCTGCATGGCCTGCGCTTCGTCGTCCAGCACGTCCAGGAATTCCTCCACGCAGGACTTCTCGGCCAGCAGGTGGGACAGCAGCACGGCGCTCATCGCTTCAGTCCTTCTTGCCGGCCAGCAGGTCGCGCACGCTGTCGATCAGGCCGTCGGCGATACGCTCGGGGCGCACCTGGTAGCTGCCGTCCCGGATGGCCTGGCGGATCTCGGCGACGCGCTCGGCGTCGAAATCGGTGTTGGGGCCGCCCGGCATCGAATGGATCTGGGCCGAGGACGACAGCTGCACCGTGTCCCGCGCCTGTTCGGCGGCTTCGGCGCCGGCGGCCGGCTGGGCCTTGGCGCCCTTGCCCGCGCGGGAGAGGGAAGTGGCCGAGGAGGCGGGTTGTTCGATCTTCAAGATGGTTCCTCAATGGTTGACCGCTTTATCGGCAGTCCGGGCCAGAACTTTAGGGCGCGGTGTCGTCCATGCTACTGCGCCATCCGGATCTGGCCTTCCTCGTCCGCCACGCCGCTGAGCAGGCGGCCGTCGCGGGTCTTGGCCTGCACCAGGGCGCCGATCTCGGCCCGGGTCAGGGCGCGCGCCTCGGTGCTGACGGTGAAGCCGGGCCCGCCGGCGATCACCTGGACCGTCTGGCCCTGCTGGATCACGACCGTGCCGCGCAATTGTTCACGCCGCAGCGGCGCACCGGCGGCGACGCGGTTGACGGCCACCATGCCTTTGAGCTCGGCCGGGTCGGCCAGGACGGACTTGGGCAGCGCCGTGAGGTCGCCGGTGCGCGCGGCCACGTCGCCTGCGCCCAGGGCCTGGCCGGCGTCGATCGCGCGCGTGGCGACCAGGTAGCGGCCTTCCACCGCCACATGGGCCTGGACATAGCGCGTCCACGGCCGCTCGCCGGGGCAGCGCAGGCCGACCGAGACCCGGCCCCAGGCCGAGGCGCCGTTCGGCAGGAAGGCTTCGAGGGCATCGCAGGGCGGCAGGGCAGACGCCGGCATGGTCACGCGGATGCTGGCCCGGCCGGGCAGGCCGGCAGTCTGTTCCTGGAGGAACTGGCGGACCGTCTCCTGGGCGTCACCGGCCGCGGCCGTGCACGCCACGGCGGCCAGCGCCAGCGGCAGACAGCGGAGGAATAGGCGGGTCTTGTCCATCATCGGTGCCCAGATTCTAGGAATGGGCCGCTCCGCGCGAAGGTGCGAAGTGCACACCAAAACCCCCTTTGTTCGGCCCATTGCAATCCGGGGCCGTGCATAGACTCGCTTTCCATCTGTCGCCACGCCCGGCCCGGGCCGCGACGCCGAAAGGATGGAAATCACATGATCGACAAGCTGGATGCGGCGCTGCGCTTCAACCGCGAAGCCCTGAACCTGCGGGCCCAGCGCCAGGAAGTCCTGGCCGCCAACATCGCCCACGCCGACACGCCCAACTACAAGGCGCGCGACTTCGACTTCAGCGCCCGGCTCGCCCAGGCGGTGGAACAGGGCCGCGGCGGCCAGACCGTGACGATGGCCACCACCTCCGCGCGCCACCTGCAGGGCGAGGCCCGCTCCGTGCCGGACGCCGACCTGCTCTACCGCATGCCCACGCAGTCCAGCATCGACGGCAACACGGTCGACATGGATGCCGAGCGCATCAACTTCGCCGACAACGCGCTGCGCTACGAGGCCAACCTCACGCTGATGAGCGCCAAGATCAAGTCGCTGATGGCGGCGGCGCAGTAGCGAACAAGAACAAGCACAGAGAAGAAGGAACGCCGCCATGCCCCTGCCCAGTGCATCCATGAGCATCTTCGACATCACGGGCTCCGCGATGCGGGCCCAGTCGCAGCGCATGAACGTGACCGCGAGCAACCTGGCCAACGCCGAGAGCGTGGCCGGCCCCGACGGCCAGCCCTACCGTGCCAGGCAGGTGATCTTCCAGGTCGCGCCCTCCGGCCAGCAGGACATCGGCGGCGTGCAGGTCGCCGGCGTGGTCGAGGACGGCGCGCCGCCGAAGATGGTCTACGACCCCAGGAGCCCCCACGCCAACGCCCAGGGCTACGTGAGCATGCCCAACGTCAACGTGGTCGAGGAGATGACCAACATGATCTCCGCCTCGCGCAGCTACCAGGCCAACGTGGAGGTGCTCAACACCGCCAAGACGCTGATGGTCAAGACGCTGACCCTCGGCCAGTAACCCCCTTCCAACCCCCAAAGAAACACCACCATGGCGGTCAACGACGCTCTTTCCTCGCTCAACGGCACCGGCACGACCCAGACCGGCGGCACAGGCGGCACAGGCGGGATCAGTGGCTCCGACAACGAGCAGCGCTTCCTCAAGCTGCTGGTCACGCAGCTCAACAACCAGGACCCGCTCAACCCGATGCAGAACGCCGAGCTCACCTCGCAGCTGGCGCAGATGAGCACCGTCACCGGCATCGAGAAGCTCAACGCCACGCTGTCGGGCCTGGTCAACCAGACCGGCACCAACCAGGTGCTGCAGGCCGCATCGCTGGTCGGCTACAACGTCCTGTCGCCCGGCAACCAGATCGCCACCACCGCGCCCAAGGAGGGCGAGGACCCGGCGCCCGTGCCCTTCGCGGTGCAGCTGCCGGGCACGGCCGGCGACGTGCAGGTCAAGATCGTCGACGGCGCGGGCCGCACGGTGCGCACGCTGGAGCTCGGCTCGATGCCCGAGGGCGTGAATGCCGTCACCTGGGACGGCAAGGCCGACGACGGCTCGGTGGCGCCGGCGGGCAACTACAGCTTCACCGTGGTCGCCAGCAACGACGGCGCCAAGGTCGAGGCCACGGCGCTCACCTTCGCGCAGGTGGCTGCCGTCAAGCAGGGTGCCAACGGCGTCCAGCTGGAGCTGGCCAATGGCCGCAGCATCAGCCTCGACGACGTGCGCATGTACCTCTGAACCCTTCTTCCCCGGGCCTTGGCGTCGCCGCTGCAGGCCGCTTCATCCACGCATAGCAACAAGGATCGATCATGAGTTTTTCCCAGGGCATCAGCGGCCTCAACGTGGCTGCCGCCAACCTCGACGTCATCGGCAACAACATCGCCAACTCGGGCACGGTGGGCTACAAGTCGGCCGCCGCCACCTTCCAGGACATCTACGCCGGCTCGCGCATCGGCCTGGGCGCGTCGGTCTCGGGCGTGGTGCAGAACTTCACCCAGGGCGTCACGCAGACCAGCAGCCGCCCGCTGGACGTGGCCATCGTCAACGGCGACGGCTTCTACCGCCTGCAGAGCCCGAGCGGCGAGATCATGTACTCGCGCAACGGCCAGTTCACCCGCGACAAGGACGGCTACATCGTCAACGGGCAGGGCCTGCGCCTGACCGGCTACGGCGTCACCGCGGCCGGCGGCCTCTCCGGCGGCACGCCCACCGCGCTGCAGGTGCAGACCTCCTCGATGAACCCGAACGCCACCACCAGCGTGGACGCCGAGTTCAACCTCGACTCCCGCCAGACCGTGCCGACCAAGACGCCCTTCAACGCCACCGATTCCGGCACCTTCAACTACTCCAACTCGATCGGCCCGGTGTACGACTCGCTGGGCAACCCGCACGAGCTCACCGTCTACTTCGTGAAGACCGGCCCCAACGCCTGGAACGCCTACGGCCAGGCCGACGGCGCCAACCTCAATGGCGGCGCGGCCCTGGCCGGCATCACCTTCGACACCAACGGCAACATGACCGCCCCGGCCGGCGGCAGCTTCAACATCGCGGGCCTGAACTTCGGCAACGGCTCCGCCGCGATGAACATGACGGTGGACCTCTCGGGCACCACCCAGTTCGGCAACCCGAACGGGATGAGCAAGCTCAAGCAGGACGGCTACACCGCCGGCACGCTGACCTCCTACTCGATCAACCCCGACGGCACCATCACCGGCAAGTTCTCCAACGAGCAGACCAAGCTGCTGGGCCAGGTGGTGCTGTCCAGCTTCGCCAACCCCAACGGCCTGGAGCCCAAGGGGGGCAATGCCTGGGCCGAGACCCTGGCGTCGGGCGCCGCGATCACCAGCACGCCGGGCGAGGGCACCAAGCAGGGCTCGCTCGAAGCGGGCGCGCTCGAGGCTTCCAACGTGGACCTCACCTCCGAGCTGGTGAACCTGATCGTCGCCCAGCGCAGCTACCAGGCCAACGCGCAGACGGTGAAGACGCAGGACCAGGTGGTCCAGACGCTCATCAACATCCGCTGAGCGGCGCTGACAGGAGCACCCCGTGGACCGCATGCTCTACGTCGCCATGAGCGGCGCCAAGCGCGTCATGGACGAACAGGCCGTGAGCGCCGCCAACATGGCGAACGTCTCGACGCCGGGCTTCCGCGCGCAGATCAACGCCGCCCGCGCGGTGCCGGTGGTCGGCGAGGAGCCGTCCACCCGCTCCTTCGCGGTCGCCACCACGCCGGGTGCCGACTTCAGCCACGGCCCGCTCACGCAGACCGGCCGCAACCTCGACGTCGCGGTGCATGGCGACGGCTGGCTGGTGGTGCAGACCCCCGGCGGCGGCGAGGCCTACACCCGCGTGGGCAACCTGCAGGTCGGCGCCGACGGCCAGCTCCTGACCATGGGCGCGCGCCCGGTGGTGGGCGAGGGCGGCGCGCTGGTGGTGCCGCCCGGCTCCACCGTGCAGATCGCCGCCAACGGCGCCATCACCGCGCGCGGCGCGGGCGACCCGCTGGTGGGCGTGGCCGAGGTCGGCCGCCTGAAGCTGGTCAACCCGCCCACCGCCGACCTGGTGCGCGGCGAGGACGGCCTGTTCCGCATGCGCGAGGGCCTGCCGCCGGCCGAGGCCGACGCGGCCGTCACCGTCACCAGCGGCGTGGTCGAGGGCAGCAACGTCAAGCCGGTCGACGCCATGGTGGCCATGATTTCCCAGGCCCGCAGCTTCGAGATGCAGATGAAGTCGATCCAGACCGCGGACAACAACGCCCAGTCCGCCAACAAGCTGCTCGCCTACGGCTGAGCAGCGCTCCATTGAAGAAAAAGGAATCCCGCCATGATGCGCTCGCTCTACATCGCGAAGACCGGCCTCGATGCCCAGCAGACCCAGCTGGACGTGGTCTCCAACAACCTGGCCAACGTCGGCACCACCGGCTTCAAACGCAGCCGCGCGGTGTTCGAGGACCTGATGTACCAGAACCTGCGGCAGGTCGGCGGCCAGACCTCCGACCAGACGCGCCTGCCCTCGGGCCTGCAGGTCGGCACCGGCGTGCACGTGGTCGCCACCGAGCGCATCCATGCGCAGGGCAACATGACCAAGACCGACAACCCGAAGGACGTGGCCATCAACGGCGCCGGCTTCTTCCAGGTGCTGATGCCCGACGGCACCACCTCGTACACCCGTGACGGCTCCTTCCAGACCGACCGCGACGGCCAACTGGTCACCGCCAGCGGCTTCCCGGTGCAGCCGGCCATCACCATTCCGCAGAACGCCACCAGCATGACCATCGGCCGCGACGGCATGGTCTCGGTCACGCAGGCCGGCAGCACCGCCACCGTGCAGGTCGGGCAGCTGCAGCTGGCCACCTTCCTCAACCCCGCCGGCCTGCAGAGCTTGGGCGAGAACCTCTATGCCGAGACTGACTCTTCCGGCGCACCCAACCAGCTCAACCCCGGCCTGGAAGGCGCGGGCATCCTGAGCCAGGGCTATGTCGAATCTTCCAACGTCAACGTGGTGGAAGAGCTGGTCAACATGATCGCGACGCAGCGGGCGTACGAGATCAACAGCAAGGCCGTTCAAACGTCCGACCAGATGCTGCAAAGGCTGGCCCAGCTGTGATGAGACATCCTGGGACCTTGGACGTGTTGCTCGCTTTCCCTGGGGGAGACGGGGTCTTGCTCCCTCTCCCTCTGGGAGAGGGTGGGGGTGAGGGCACTGGGCCTTTGTTCTTGCCTTGCTGGTTGTGTGGTGCAGGAGCCGGGAATTCGCCCCGGCGGGCGAGTCACTTTCTTTGCTTCGCCAAAGAAAGTAACCAAAGAAAGGCGACCCCACTGCGCGTGACC
>NZ_LYMK01000061.1 GCF_002157355.1 Variovorax sp. JS1663
CCGCTGCCCAGGGCCCTGTTGTTGCGAACGGCAACGCCGCCTTCCTTGAGGTCGGTGCCGCCGCTGTAGGTGTTCTCGCCGCTGAGGGTCAAGGTGCCGGCACCGGTCTTGGTCAAGCCGCCTGCTCCCGAGACGACGCCGGTGGATGTCAGGTCAGCATCGGTCTGGAGGCCACCCCCGGCGCTGTCGATGGTGATGTCACGCCCGGTCGTGAAAGCAGCAGTGTTCTGCAGGGTGCCGCCATTGAGGGCCAGCGAGCCTGCGGCATCCCCCAGGTTCTGGTTCGTGGCGACCGACAGCGTGCCCCCCGCAACGATGGTGCCACCTGTGTAGGTGTTGGTACCCGTGAGAGTCAGCCTGCCGGCGCCGGTCTTGGTCAGGGCACCGTCGCCGATGACGCTGCCGCTCGCGGTGAGGTCGGTATCGGCCTGCAGGGTGCCGCCATTCACGATGACCGTGGATGCACCCAGCGCGTTGTTGCTGGCCAGAGCCAGCGTGCCGTCGTTGATGGTGGTCACGCCGGTGTAGGTGTTGTCTCTGGCCAGGGTCAGTGTGCCGGTGCCGACCTTGGTCAGTCCTCCGCTTCCTGAGATGTAGCCTTGGTACAAGGTACTGCTGTTGTCGGCTCCGACCGTCAAGATTCCGGCACCCGAGTCACCGAGGGTCACGAAGCCATCGCCCGCCAGGCTGCCGAGGGTCTGGCTGTAGTTGTTCAGGTCCAGGGTGGCGCCGCCATCGAGTGTCACCGCGCTGGCCGCGCTGAAGGTGTTGGCGGCCCCGGCTTGCAAGGTACTACCTTGGCCGATGGTCGTCGCTCCGGTATAGGTGTTGGCACCGGTGAGGGTCACGATCGTCCCAAACCCGCTCTTGGTCACGGTGCCGCTGCCGCTGATGGCCTGTCTGACCGTACCGCTGCCGGTTCGCTGCTCGAGGATCAGTGCGCCATTGTTGATGATGCCGCTGCCGGCTCCTACGCCGGCAGCCTCGGTGGTGAGGGTGGCACCGGCATTGATCGTGGTCCTTCCGGTGTAGGTATTGGTACCGCGGTAGTTGACGGAGCCGCTGCCGGCGATGGCGACGTTGCCGTCGCCACCAAGGGCGCCCCACAGGGTGAGGCCAGCGCCGCTGTTGTGGATGGTGTTGGTGGCTCCGGTGCCCAGGTCGAGCGCGCCGTCGAGGCCGCCGTCTCCGATGCTGTTGGCGAGGGTGCCCCCCCTCAAGCTGACACTGGGCTGTATTCTTTGCCCCCCCAGATCGAGGGTGCCGCCGGCGTTCACGATGGCGGCATTGGTGCTGACGACCCCCAGCGCGGCCTCATTGCCCAACAGCAGGGTGCCTGCGTTGACCGTGGTCGTCCCGGTGTAGGTGTTGGTCCCCGTCAGCGTCAGCATGCCGGCGCCTGTCTTGGTGAGACCACCTGCCCCATCGATCGCGCCCTGATGGGTCATGGCCGTGCCTGCAAGCGTGTCGATGGTGCCGCCCAGCGCATCGAGCGTGGTGGCACGGTTCATGGTGAGATCGGCCGTGGTCTGCAACGTGCCGCCGTTGAAGGCAAGGCCGCCTGCGGTATTGCCCAGGTGGGCGTTGTCGGAGATGGAGACCACGCCACCATTGAAGGCCGTGCCGCCGGCATAGCTATTGGTGCCGGTGAGGATCAAGGTGCCGGCACCGGCTTTGATCACGTCGCCGCTGCCGGAGATCGCCCCGGTGAAGCTCATGGTGTCGGATCGGTTGAAGGCCAACGTCGCGTTGTTCAGCACATTGCCCGTCAGCGAGCCCGTGCTACCACCATTGCCGATCTGCAGCGTGCCGGCCGAAATCGTGGTGCCACCGCTGTAGGTGCTGGCGCCGGCGAGGGTCAGGGTCCCGGTGCCGGTCTTGGTCAGGCCGCCGCTTCCCGAGATCTGGCCGCTGAAGATGGTGTCGGCGTTGTTGCCCCCGTTCGTGAGCGAGCCGCCGGTCAAGGTGACAAGACCCGATCCTGCCAAGCTGCCCACGGTCTCGCTGAAGCCGCTCAGATCCAGGGTGGCGTTGGCGTTGACGGTGATCGCGCTGCCGTTGCCGAAAGCGCTGTTGGCACTGACGGCCCTCAAGATGCCTGCATTGACAATGGTCGCCCCGGTGTAGGTGTTGGCACCGGCGAGGGCCAAGACCCCGCTGCCGGTCTTGGTCAGGCCGCCGCTTCCCGAGATCTGACCACCGAAGAGCGTGGTGGTGTTGTTGCCCCCGCTCGTGAGGGTGCCGCTGCCCAGGGTGACGTTGCCCAGCCCCGCCAGGCTGCCCACGGTCTGGTCAAAGCCGTTCAGGTCCAGGGTAGCGTTGGCTTTCACGCCGACCGCGCTGCCGCTGCCGAAGACGTTGTTGGCGATGGCCCTCAAGGTGCCAGCGTTGACCGTGGTCGTCCCGGTGTAGGTGTTGGCGCCGGAGAGGGTCAAGGTGCCGGTGCCGGTCTTGGTCAGACCGCCCGCTCCCGAGATGACGCCAGTGGAAGTCAGATCGGCATCAGTCTGGAAGCCACCTCCAGCACTGCCGATGGTGATGTCGCGCCCCATCGTGACGGCCGCCGTGGTCCGCAACCTGCCGCCATCGAGGGTCAGCACGCCCGAGGTAGCGCCCAGGTTCTGATCCGCGGAGACCGACAGCGTGCCTCCCGTGACAGTGGTACCGCCGCTGTAGGTGTTGGCGCCAGAGAGGGTCAAAGTGCCGTCGCCGATCTTGGTCAGCGATCCCGCTCCGCTGACGGCGCCGGCGTAGGTGGCCGACACCGCGCTGTTGGCGTTGCCGCTGCCTTGATCGAAGACCACGCCGGGGTTGCTGGTGGGCGACGCGGGCGCAAAGCTGATGTTGCCGGCGAAGGTGTTGGCATCGCCTTGCAGGGTGCCGTCGGCAATCGACCAGTTCTGGCCGCCGTTGGCCGCTCCACTATTGCTGACCACGTTGCCGGTGAAGCTGTAGCCGGACTGCAGGGTGAGCCTGTTGTTGCCGCCGGTCAGGTCGACGGCGTTCGCGCGCGTCGTGCCGATGCTGTCCAGGCCACCGCCGATGCTGCCGGCATTGGTGATGCTGGCGTTGCCGGTCGCCATGACACCGGCGCCTCCGGCGCCAGGGCTCCCTGATCCACCACCAGGCAAACCACCCGCGCCGCCTTGAATGGTGCCCGTGTTCAGCACAGCCCCCCCGCCAATAAGCACGACACCGATGCCCCCGGAGCCCCGCATCGGCGGTGGCGGTGGCAGTGGCGGTGGCGGCGGCGGCAGTGGCGGTCCCGATACCCCTGGCGATGCCGTTGGCGGTGGTGGCGGCGGCGTCGTCGACGTCCCGCTGCCGCTGCCGCTGCCGGGGGAAGGTTGGAAAGGCGGCGGCGGCGGCTCAGGCAAATCACCCCCGCCCACGCCGCCTTGAATGGTGCCTGCGTTCTGCACAGTGCCACTCCCGACAAGCAGGACCCCCATGCCGCCATCACCGCCGTTACCGCCGTCACCGCCATCACCGCCACGCATGAACCCGGTGTTCGTGAAGCTGACCTGACCACCAAGCAACGCTCCGCCACCGCCAGCGCCGCCGCCACCAAGGCCGCCGGAGTTGAGCACCGCGCCTCTGCCATCACCGCCGTGACCTCCGTTGATCTGCGACGAGTTGCTTGCAGGGCCATCACCCGAGAAGACCAAGCCAAAGCCGCCACCACCACCGCCACCGCCGCCACCACCTCCTCCCAACGCGCCAGTGGTGCCATCCTCGCCGCTCAGCAAGCCGGTGTTGTTCCTTTGAGTGGTGCTCCCAACGCTCCCACCACTACCGCCTGTGCCGCCTGCGCCGTCCGCGCCACCCTTGCCGCCGCTGCCGCCAACCCCTGAGGACAAACTGACACCACCACCACCACCGCCACCACCATCACCCGCCGATCCATCTGGAGTGGCAGAAGTACCACCGGCGCCCCCCACGCCAGTGCCGTCGACCGAGTTGCGACCGCGCCCCCCATCAAGGCTCACAGACTGAGCATGCGCTGCGGAAGTGATGGCGGCATTCAGCGCAAGCAGGCCGACGCCGCCGATCACTGCACTCGTGTTGGACAGGATCAATATCCGGCCTCCCACGGCGGCCGTCACCGCACAAGCTCTGGCGATGCGTGAAACGCTGCCGCCAGGCTTGCCCCGCGCAGAGGCATTCTCAGGAGCGGCCACCCAGGCACCCAGCGAGGGGTTCCAAAGGCTGCGATGCGTTCTGTTCATGAAAAGGCCTCGGGTCGTCCAGTGGCCAACGCGCGCGGCGGGCAATGCCGCCGCCTGCGAAATGACCATGACCCGCACACAAATGCACGCCGGAAGCTCGGGCCGCAGCTCTTGAAACCCAGGGGGTTTGGCGACCGGGGAATGCTATGAATCCCTGCCGTCGCAGTCAGATTTGCGCGACAAAATGCGAGATTCCATGACCCTCCAGCACGCCCATCCGAAGACCGGCATGCCCAGAAGGATCGCGGCGCGACGCCCGCTAAACAGGCCTTGCCAGGCGCGTGCGCAACGCTCTCACCGCGCTGTCGACCGTGGTCAGCACCGGCAGCCCCGAGGCCGCCTCGCAGGCCGCACGGGCGCGCGCCATGCTGAACTGGGCCAACGCAATGCGCGTGCAGCCCTTGTCGCGCAGAACGCGAGCTTGCGCCGCGATGCGCTCGTCATGTGCGTGTGTGTCGCCTGCATTGAGCGCGTCGAGCGCGCCTTCGGCCAGCGCGAGTTCGAGCTCGGCACCCGCCGGGAACTCCGGCGGCATGGATTGCAGCGTGGGCCCGAAGGTCGCGATCAGCCCGAGCTTGCCGGCACCGGCCGCGGCCTCCGCGATCATGGCCTCGTTGGGCTTGAGCACCGGCATGCCCGCATGCTGCCGCGCCACCGCCTCGATGCAGGGCCCGAAGGCCGAGCAGGTGAAGAGAATGCCCTGCGCCCCCGTATCCACCGCGTACTGCGCCAGCCGCTGGAAGCGCTCGTGCATCGCCGCGTCCAGCCCCCGCCCTTCGCGCGCCAGGTCGGCCGAGAGGCTGTCGTCGAGCAGGTTCATCCGCAGCGCCTCGGGCCAGTCGCGCTCGAAGGCGGCGTTGATCGGAGCCACCGAATGGGCGAGCGCGTGGATCAGGGCGATGCGGGTCATGGGCGAAGCTCCGGCTCAGATGCCCTTCGACGAAGGATTGGCAAAGGCATCCTTCGTCTCGGCATTGAGCGGATAGTTGATGTTGATGTTCTTGGGCGGGATCGGCGACATGAACCACTGGTTGTAGCGCTTCTCCAACTCGCCCGACTTCATCATGCCACCGACCACGCGGTCGACCAGCGCCTTGAACTGCGGGTCGTCCTTGCGGAACATCAGCGACTGGTTCTCCGTACGCAAGCTCTCGCCGGTGATGATGAAGTCCTTCGGGTTGCGGGCATTGGCGAGCTGGCCGGCCAGCAGGATGTCGTCGAGCACGAAGGCGTGCGCGCGGCCGCTCTCCACCAGCAGGAAGGAGTCGGTGTGGTCCTTGCCCGCCAGGCTGTTGCTCGCGAGCCGTGCCGGCCAGGCGGTGATCCAGCGCATCGACGGGGCCGAAGCGCAGCTCTTCGAATCGGGCGCCTACCTTCAGGCACCACGGATGCGCGAATCGCCGCCATCGGCTTCGATCGGTCGAAGGCCCGGCAAAAACGGGATCTGAACAACCTCGGGGCGGACGGAGCAAGCGCTGCTCCACCCCTCAACACCTGCTCCACTTCGACACAGCGCAACCGTCCGCCGGCTCGCACGCCGGCTCGCCGCCGAATCTGGACATTCCTTTACGCGACAACGACTTGCACTCACCGCAAGCGCAGTGGCACGCGTTGGCCCGTCGATTGCGAAGTCATCCATGGACCCTTCCCTCAACTTCACAGGAGATGACTTCATGGACATGGCCGAAATGCGCAACCTGGGCATTGCGAACCCCTTCAAGAAGCAGTACGGCAACTACATCGGTGGCCAATGGGTGGCACCGATCGACGGGCAGTACTTCGACAATCTGACGCCCGTCACCGGCCAGCCATTCACCAGCATCCCACGCTCGAATGCCAAGGACATCGAAGCCGCGCTCGATGCCGCGCACAAGGCCAGGGCCGCATGGGGCCGCACATCCACCACCGAGCGCGCCAACATCCTGCTCAAGATTGCCGACCGCATGGAGCAGAACCTGCAGACGCTGGCCGTGGCCGAAACGCTCGACAACGGCAAGCCGCTGCGGGAAACGATGGCCGCCGACATGCCGCTGGCGATCGACCACTTCCGCTACTTCGCATCCTGCATCCGCGCCCAGGAAGGCGGCATCAGCGAGATCGACAGCGAAACCTACGCCTACCACTTCCACGAGCCGCTGGGTGTCGTCGGCCAGATCATCCCGTGGAACTTCCCGGTCCTGATGGCCGTGTGGAAGCTGGCCCCGGCGCTCGCCGCGGGCAACTGCGTGGTCCTCAAGCCCGCCGAGCAGACGCCTGCATCGATCCTGGTCCTGCTGGAGATCATTGGCGACCTGTTGCCGCCAGGTGTGCTGAACGTGGTCAACGGCTTCGGCCTCGAGGCCGGCAAGCCGCTGGCCTCGAGTCCTCGCATTGCGAAGATTGCCTTCACCGGCGAGACCACCACGGGCCGGTTGATCTCGCAGTACGCGAGCCAGAACCTCATTCCCGTCACGCTGGAGCTGGGCGGCAAGTCGCCCAACATCTTCTTCGAGGACGTGCTCTCGGCCGACGATGCCTTCTTCGACAAGGCACTCGAAGGCTTCGCGATGTTCGCGCTCAACCAGGGCGAGGTCTGCACGTGCCCCAGCCGCGCTCTGATCCAGGAATCGATCTACGACCGCTTCATGGAGCGCGCGCTCCAGCGCGTCGAAGCCATCACGCAGGGCCATCCGCTGGATACCGGCACCATGCTCGGCGCGCAGGCCTCGCAGGAGCAGATGGAAAAGATCCTCTCGTACATCGACCTCGGCAAGCAGGAAGGCGCGCAGTGCCTGACCGGCGGCGAGCGCAACGTCAGGGCAGGTGAACTGGCCGCCGGCTACTACATCAAGCCGACCGTGTTCAAGGGCCACAACAAGATGCGCATCTTCCAGGAAGAGATCTTTGGGCCCGTGCTGTCGGTGACCACGTTCAAGACCGAGGAAGAAGCGCTCGAGATCGCCAACGACACCCTGTACGGGCTCGGTGCCGGTGTCTGGAGCCGCGACGGCGCGCGCGCATTCCGCATGGGCCGCGGCATCCAGGCCGGCCGTGTGTGGACCAACTGCTACCACCAGTACCCGGCCCATGCCGCATTCGGTGGCTACAAGCAATCGGGCATCGGCCGCGAGAACCACAAGATGATGCTCGACCACTACCAGCAGACCAAGAATCTGCTCGTGAGCTACAGCCCGAACAAGCTGGGCTTCTTCTGAGCGATCCCGCCATGTCGTCCGACGCACGAACGGTTGCCGCCGATCCACCGGTGGTGGCCCGTGTGTCCGCGACTCCGGCCGCGCAGGCGCTCATCGAGCGCTTGCGCGCGGAGCACGGCCCGTTGATGTTCCACCAGTCCGGGGGCTGCTGCGACGGCAGCGCGCCGATGTGCTTCGCGCTGGGCGAGTTCATCACGGGCGACGCCGACGTCTGCCTCGGCGAGATCGCCGGCACACCCTTCTACATGAGCCGGTCGCAGTTCGCGTACTGGGAGCACACGCACCTGATCATCGATGCGGTGCCGGGCAACGGCGGGATGTTCTCCCTGGAGCGTCCGACCGGGCTGCGCTTCATGACGCGGTCCCGGCTGTACGAAGACGCCGAGTGGCAAGCGCTCGAAGCGCAGGGCCGGCCGTAGCCGGCCTCGCGTCGTCAGGGCGCCATCCACGTCACGTTGGCGCTTTCGAAGCTCGCGCGCAGGCGCCCGCTGCTGGCCAGGTCGTCGACGGCCGCCTGCAGCGCCTGGGCGAGATCGGTCGCATCCTTCTTCACCGCCATTCCCACCGCCCAGCCGTTGCGCCGGACGCGTGGCGATGGCAGGGGCGCGATGGCGAAGCGCGCATCGCCGTGCAGCACCGATTCCAGCTCCGAAGCCAGACCGGCGGCGGCGGACACCTCGCCGCGCTGAAGCGCGCGCGCGGCTTCGGCTCCATCCTTCCACTGCGTGTCGAGCTGGTTGCGATACGCGCCGCCGTCGGCCCCGATCAGCAACCATCCCGCCAAGGTCTGCCCCGGCACCGCCACCTTGGCCCCCTTGGCATCTGCCAGCGCCGACAGGCTGTCAAGCGGCGGCAGACGATCGACCTGCCGAGCCAGCATCACGCGCTCGCGGAAGTAGGGCGCGAAGATGTTGGCCTGCGGCGTGTCGTCGATGAGCGGTTTGTCGACCGGCACGTGCAGCAGGACGTCCGCCGGCCCGAAGCCCAGGTAGTGGCCGCGCCACACCATGTTGCGCAAGTCGTCGGCCATGTTCTCATCGGCCTGGAAGGGCAGCATCGACAGCTTCACGCCGAGCCGTTCCGCCAGCGCCTGCGCGATATCGACGTCGATGCCCTTGCCGGCGACGTGGAAGGGCGGCATGTCCTTGTAGACCGCCACCGTCAGCGTGCCCCGCTCACGGATGCGGTCCAGCGGCCCGGCCGCCGATGCCAGTGACGCCGCGGCAAGTGCCGTTGCGCCCAGACCGCGCAGGAAGGCCCGGCGCGACGGCGCTGCGACGTGCATCGGCACGTGGCTACATGGGCTTGTCACGGCGGGTCTCGAGGTAGGCCTTGATCGACCAGATCGCTTCCTGGCTCATCATGCCCTCGAAGGGGGGCATGTACACGGCCCCGTTTCGCGTGCGGCCGTGCCGCACCGTCCCGAGGTAGTAGTCGTCCATCTCCTTGATGCATGCGGCCTTCTTCGCGGCATCCTTCAGCGCGGCGCAGTCGTTGTCGATCTTGCGCAGGTCCGGCGCGATGCCGCCGGAGATGGCTTCGATGCCGTGGCAGCGCGCGCAGTTCTGGTTGTAGGCGGAGGTGCCGATCTTGATCGCCGCGGCGTTGCCGCGGTAGGGGTTTTCCGCACGCCAGTCCTTGCCCAGCTCCGGCAGGCCCTTGGTGTCCACGGCCTGCGGCGTCACGTCGCCGTGCGCCCAGGCCACGGCGCCTGCCGTCACCCACAGGGCGGCGGCGAGCAGAACACCGGCCCTGCGGGCAGTTCTGCACGGCCAGGCTCTGGTGGTGGCCTTGTCGGCGCACCGCTCTGCCCGCGTATCGAAAATCGTCATGTCAGGTCTCCGTCAGTGAAAGTGGGAACATGAGCGAATCCGCAAACGCCGTGCCACGCGGGAGGTGTTGCAGGCAGGAACACAAATTGCGTGGGTTGTTCCGCTTTTGTGGCATCCTGGAAGGCCACAGGATGGGGTGTCACGGCGAGGAGCGGCGCGGACTGTGCCGAAATGGAACACGCGGCCTGACGAGAGCCTTGAACACGATCGAGACAAACCTGCTCCGGTAGAAGCAGAGGAGACTAGACAATGGTTGCACCCCATCGCCCCCTGGCGACTGCCCGGACCTGGACCGTTCCCGCGGCCCTGCCTTGCGCGACACAACCGGCACGTACCGAACTGATCGAGCAATGGCATCAACGCTGCTCCGCGCTGGGCCTGACCCGCGCCGAACGCGTCGACTTCGATCCCCTGCTGCGCAGCGACCTCACCGTGGCCCGCGAACGCAACCAACGCCTGTTCACCCACGCCGCGCCGGTGATGGAGATGCTGTTCGAACAGATCGTCGACACCGAGAGCATGATCGTGCTGGCCGACGTGGCAGGGACCATCCTTCACTCGGTGGGCGACGACAGGTTCCTGCAGCGCGCCGACAAGGTGGCCCTGGCGCCGGGCGTGAACTGGGCCGAGCATTCCAGGGGCACCAACGCCATCGGCACGACGCTGTTCGAGGAGGCGCCCACCGTCGTTCATGGCGACGAGCATTTCATCCACGCCAACAGCTTCCTCACCTGCTCCGCAGCACCCATCTTCGACCCGCGCGGCAACATGCTGGGTGTGCTCGACGTCACCGGCGACCAGCGTTCGTATCACCAGCACACCATGGGGCTGGTGCGCATGTCGGCACGCATGATCGAGAACCAGTGGCTGTCGGACGACTACGGCAACCGCCTGCGCCTGCATTTCCACACCCGCGCGGAATTCATCGGCACCCTGCTCGAGGGGATCATCGTGGTCGGTGCCGATGGCAAGGTGCTCGGGGCCAACCGCAGCGCCCTCGACCAACTGGGCCTCAGCAGTGCGGCGCTGCGGATGTACAGCCTGACCAGCCTGTTCGGCATCACGGTGTCGGCCGTGTTCGATCACTTCCGTGCCCCGCTGCCGATGCCGATGACGCTGAGCCTCTCCAGCGGCCGGCAGTTCCATGTCAATGCGCGTTTCAACGGGCCGCAGCGCTCCATGGTGCTGGACGCGCATGGCTCCGAGGCCGCCACGGACGTGATCGTCAACGACCGGCCAGCCCGCAAGCCCTCCGAGGCGCTGGCCGGCGACACGGCGCATTCCGCACAAGGCACGCTGTTCTCCGGTCTGCACTACCTCAACACCGGCGACCCGCAGATCGGCGCGCTCGTGCAGAAGGTGCAGCGCGTTCTCAACCGCGACATTCCGCTGCTGATCCTCGGCGAAACAGGCACCGGCAAGGAACTGCTCGCGCGCGCCGTTCACCAGGACTCCAACCGGGCCAAACAGCCTTTCGTGGCGGTCAATTGCGCATCGATCCCCGAATCCTTGATCGAGGCCGAGCTTTTCGGCTACGAGGACGGCGCGTTCACCGGCGCGCGGCGCAAGGGCGCGGTCGGGCGCATCGTGCAGGCCAACGGCGGCACGCTGTTCCTCGACGAGATCGGCGACATGCCGCTGGCCCTGCAGGCACGGCTGCTGCGCGTGCTGCAGGAGCGCAACGTGACGCCGCTCGGCAGCCTCAAGTCGATTCCGGTGGACATCGCCGTGATCGGCGCCACGCACCGCAAGCTGCGCGAAATGATCGAGGCCGGATCGTTCCGCGAGGACCTGTACTACCGGCTCAACGGCCTCGTGGTCAAGCTGCCGGCACTGCGCGATCGCCGCGACCTGGACGTCGTGGCGCGGCGCATCCTGCTGTCCGAATGCCCGCACGCGACGCCAGAGATCAGCGCCTCGGTGATGGCGCTGTTCAAGACCTACGCATGGCCCGGCAATGTGCGCCAGCTCGCGAACGTGCTGCGCACGGCGGTCGTGATGGCCGCGGGCGAGGCGCAGATCGAGGAACACCATCTGTCGGATGACTTCCTGGAGGACGCCCGAGACGGGCGACCGATGGCGGTTGCGGCCGCGCCGGCATCCGACCCTCTGCCTCCTGGACGCGTGGAATGGCCCGGCGACGGGCTCGCGGGCGCCTGCTCGGCACCGCACGACCTGGCCGTCGATCGTGCCGGCGCCTCGGCGACCCCGCCAGCGGGGGCCGAATGCACCGCCGCGCCACGAACGCTGGGCGAAGCCGAGATCGACCTGATCCGGAACACGCTCAGCGCCGCCAACGGGAACATCTCGGAGGCATCGAAGCGGCTCGGGATCAGCCGCAACACGATCTATCGCAAGCTCAAGTGGGGGAAGGAGTCCTAGGGAAATTCCCCTGTGCCAGCGTCGCACGGCGCTGTCACGCAATGGAGCAGTGGAGCACGTCGCGCCGTGCCGCGAGTCGCCTGAGCGCTCCCCGTCGACCCTCATAGCCCCTCGCATCAGGGCAATCCCGAGTCTTTTTGCAACCGCCGCGCCGCCTCGCCGCAGGCACGCGATTTGCGGAATGTGTGGGGCCAGCCGGGCAATCCCGTCCGGACTGTGTTTGCCCCAAGGAGACTCCATGCAATGGTCGCAACCCGCGTTTGAAGACATGCGCTTCGGCTTCGAAATCACGATGTACATCGCGAGCCGCTGAGCAAGCAGCTGGCGGCAGCGCGGCTTTCGTCGCGCTGTCGCTGATCTCCCCATCGACCTCGCAGGTCCATCCCATGAAAATTCTCGTGCTCGGCTCCGGTGCCGGCGGCGGCTTCCCGCAGTGGAACTGCAACTGCCGGCTGTGCGCCGGCCATCGCATCGGTGCTTTCACGGCGCATGCGCGCACGCAAAGCTCGATCGCGGTGTCGGCCGACGGCGAGTCATGGGTGCTGCTCAACGCATCGCCGGACATCGGACAGCAGATCCGGGATCACGCCCAGCTGCATCCCCGCCACGGCCTGCGCAGCACGCCCATCAAGGCCGTCGTCCTGATGGATGCGCAGATCGACCACGTCACCGGCTTGCTCGGCATGCGCGAGGGGCCGTGCATCGACGTCTACGCGACGCCCTGCGTGTTCGAGGATCTGACCACCGTGTTCCCGGTCCTGAGCGTGCTCGAGCACTATTGCGGCACGCGCTGGCACATGCTTCCGATCGCTGGAACGCAGACCAGCGCCGCCTTCGTCGTCGACGGCATTCCGTCGCTGCGCTTCAAGGCCATGGCCATTCCAGGCAAGGCGCCACCCTATTCGCCGCACCGCCAGGAGCAGGCGGTCGGCGACAACATCGCCCTGCTCGTCGAGGATTCGGCCGACGGCCGCAGGCTGTTCTACTCCCCCGGCCTCGCGGAGGTCGGCAAGAATGAACTGCAGTGGATGAGCGATGCCGATTGCCTGCTCGTCGACGGCACGTTCTGGGCCGAAGAGGAAATGCGGCATGCGGGCCTGAGCGGGAAGACCGCCAGCGAAATGGGCCACCTGCCGCAGATCGGCAACGAGGGACGCATCGGCATGCTCGACGTCATGCTGGCGACCCCGGCCCGGCGCAAGGTGCTGATCCACATCAACAACAGCAACCCGATCCTGGACGAGTCGAGCGAGCAACGCCGCCTGCTCGATGGCCATGGCATCGAGGTCGCATACGACGGCATGGAGATCACGCTGTGAACGTCGAGTTCGCCCCTCCTGAAACCTGCGCGGCCTCGCTCGAGGCGGCACGCGACAAGCTGCAGCGCCTCTGGGCATTCGACGAGTTCGAAGCCCGCCTGCGCGCCTGCGAGTCGCGCTACCACATTCACCACCACTTCAATGTGCGGCTCAACCGCGGCGAACTGCAGCCCTTCCAGGTGCGCGCCTGGGTGGCCAACCGCTTCTACTACCAGGTCAACATCCCGCGCAAGGACGCCGCGATCCTGTCCAACTGCCCGGATCGCGAGCAGCGGCGACGCTGGGTCCTGCGCATCCTCGACCATGACGGCCGCGATGCCTATGACGGCGACGAGGCCGGCGGCATCGAGGCGTGGAGCCGGCTCGCGCAGGCCGTCGGGCTCGATCCGGACGACCTGCGCACGCATCGCCACGTGCAGCCCGGCGTGCGCTTCGCCGTCGATGCCTACGTGAACTTCGCACGCCAGCGCCCGTGGGAAGAAGCCGCCATCTCGTCGTTGACCGAAATGTTCGCGCCGAAGATCCATGCCGACCGCCTGGCCGCATGGCCGACGCTCTACCCCTGGATCGCGGCGGACGGGTTGGCCTACTTCCGCAGTCGCATCCCGCTCGCCACGCGCGACGTCGAGCACGGACTGGAAGTGGCCCGCACGTGGTGCACCACGCGCGCACGGCAGGAGCGTGCGATCGCCATCCTGCATTTCAAGCTCGACATCCTCTGGTCGATGCTGGACGCCATCGAGCGCGGCTTTCCCGACGACATGCCCGAGGCGCAACGGCCATGATCGCGCCCGACGCACGGTTGCGCATGTCGGCGCTCTTCAGGATGCAGTTCGAGCCTGCGCAGGACAGCTGGGTGCTGCTGTATCCGGAAGGCATGGTGCGGCTCAACACGCCGGCGGCCGAGATCCTGCGGCGCTGCGATGGCCGGCGCACCGTGCACGAGATCGTTGCCGAACTGGAGCAAGAGTTCGCCCAGTCGCCCCTGCACGACGACGTGGTCGTCTTCCTCGGCCAGGCGCTCGAGCGCGGCTGGCTGCAATAGGGTCGACGTGGCACAGACTATCGGACGCGGCGCAGTGCGGCCACCGTTCTGGCTGCTGGCGGAGCTCACGTACCGTTGTCCGCTGCACTGCGTGTTCTGCTCGAACCCGGTCGACTATGCGCACCATGGGAGCGAGCTCGACACCGACACCTGGAAGCGCATCCTCGCCGAGGCGCGGGCGATGGGTGCCGTGCAGCTCGGCTTCTCGGGCGGAGAGCCCCTGCTGCGCGACGATCTGGCGGAACTCGTCGCGCATGCGAGCCGCCTGGGCTTCTACACCAACCTCATCACCTCCGGCGTCGGCCTCACGGCCCCGCGCGCCCGGGAACTGAAGGCCGCCGGCCTCGACCACATCCAACTGTCTTTTCAGGATTCGACGCGCGAGCTGAACGACTTCATCAGCTCGACGAAGACTTTCGAGCTCAAGTCGAGGGTCGCGCGCATCATCAAGGAAGAGGGTTACCCGATGGTCCTGAACTGCGTGATGCACCGCTTCAACCTGCAGCACGTGGACCGCATCATCGACATGGCCGAGCGCATGGGCGCCGACTACCTCGAGCTCGCCAACACGCAGTACTACGGCTGGGCCTGGCTCAACCGCGCAGCCCTCATGCCCACTGTGGACGAGCTGCGCGCTGCCGAGGCCATCGTCGACGCCCACCGCCAGCGGCTGGGCGGCCGCATGAAGGTGCTGTGGGTCTCGCCCGACTATGCCGATGCCAAACCCAAGCCCTGCATGGCAGGCTGGGGCGCCGTCTTCATGGTGGTGGCGCCCGACGGCGTCGCCATGCCGTGCCACAGCGCCCGCATGCTGCCCGGCCCGCCGCTGCCGGACCTGCAGGCCGTGTCGGTCAGCGATGCGTGGTTCGGCAGCGAGGCGTTCAACCGCTATCGGGGACAGGCCTGGATGACGTCCGCCTGCAGCGACTGCGACGAGCGGAACCACGACTTCGGCGGCTGCCGCTGCCAGGCCTTCCTCGTCACGGGCGACGCGGCAGCGACCGATCCGGTGTGTCCGAAGAGCGAGCACCGCGGCCTGGTCGACGACATGCTGAGCGCGACCGCGAGCCAGCGCGCGGCACGGAACGCTGCGCAGGAGCAGCCGCTGCGCTTCGTGCCCGGCGCACGCCGCGCCGCGGGGCTGATCTACCGCAGCGACGAGAACTCCGTCGCCTGCGGCCCGCGCACCGCCGAGGGCCTCGCCGCATGCTGAAGATCCACGGCCTCACGCAACGCTACGGTGCGCGGGTCGCGCTCGATGCGCTGAGCCTGTCGATCGCGCGCGGCGGCTTCGTGGTGCTGCTGGGACCGAACGGCGCCGGCAAGTCCACCCTCTTCCAGGTGCTGACCGGCCTGTTCGCAGCCGATGAAGGCGATGTGGAAGTCGCGGGGCTCTCGATGCGCACGCAGGCCCGTCATGCGCTGGCGCACATCGGCGTGGTGTTCCAGCAGCAGTCGCTCGACCTGGACCTGAGCGTGGCGCGCAACCTGCAGTTCCATGCCGACCTCCAGGGCCTGCCGGCCCATGAGTCGCGGGAGCGGATCGCCTTCGAGATGGCTCGCTTCGGCCTGCTGGCGGACATGCGGCGCAGCGTGCGCGAGCTGTCAGGCGGCAACCGCCGCAAGGTCGAACTGGTGCGCGCGCTGCTGCACCGGCCGCAGCTGCTGCTGATGGACGAGGCCACGGCCGGGCTGGACCCGAAGTCGCGCCGCGACCTCATCGACGGCTTGCGCGACGAGGTGCGGGAGCGCCACGTCACGGTGCTCTGGGCCACGCACCTGGTGTCCGAGGCCGAGCAGGCCGACCGCGTACTCGTGCTGCACCGCGGGCAGCTTCTGGCCGATGGATCGCCGGCCGACGTCGCCGCAGCGCTCGGCGGCGCGACGCTCGAAGCCGCGTTCCTGAACGCCACGCGGTAGCCGATCGCAAACAACGACTTTGCAGGAGACAAGGCCCATGCCCCCCTCGAACATGCTCGCGCTGACGCTCGCTTGCGCATGCGCCTTCGCCGTGGCACCGGCACCGGCGGCAGCCAAGGGCAGCCAGCTCGCCTACATCTCGAGCGAGAAGGACAACGCCATCACGATGGTCGATCTGAAGACGCTGGCGGTCGTGGGCGTCATCCCCACCTGCAAGCGCCCGCGGCACATGCAGCACCTGAACGGCGGCACACAGCTGATGGTCGCCTGCAGCGACTCCGGCCGCGCCGACATCATCGACCTCCAGACCCGAAAGTCGGTCGGCAGCACGCCGCTCGGCGATGACCCCGAGGTCTTCGACCTGTCGCCGGACGGCAAGACCGCCTTCGTGTCAGCCGAAGACGACGGCCTGCTCAACGTGTTCGACCTGGCGACGAAGAAGCTGGTCAAGGGCATCCCGGTCGGCAAGGAGCCCGAAGGCGTGAAGGTGTCGCCGGACGGCAAGCGCGTGTACGTGAGCTCCGAGGTCGCCAGCATGGTCCACGTCATCGACACCGCCACGCTCAAGGTCGTCAAGAACATCGCGGTGGGCCAGCGGCCTCGCCGCTTCGCCTTCTCGGCCGACGGCGGCGAGCTGTGGGTGACGAACGAGCTGGGCAGCAGCGTCACCGTCATCTCGACGGCGCAGCTGAACGTGCTGGCCACCGTGGTCTTCGAGGTCAAGGGCATGCGGCCGGACGACATCACGCCGGTCGGCATCGCGTTGTCGCGCGACGCGAAGACCATGTACGTCGGGCTGGGCCGGGCCAATCACGTGGCCTTCGTCGACGTCGCATCGCGCAAGACGACGGCCTTGGCGCTGGTCGGCAAGCGGGCGTGGGGCGTGGCGGTGAACGCCGACGGTTCCCGCCTGTTCGTGGCCAACGGGCTGTCGGACGACATGACCGTGGTCGACACGCGTACGGCCACGCCGATCAGGACGGTGGCCGTGGGAAGGGTTCCGCACACCGTGGTGATCGATGACTAGCGTCGAAGGCCGGCGCCGCCTCGCGGCTGGGGCGCTTTTGCTCACGACCTTTGCCGGGAGCGCTTCCGCCGGGTCGCTGACGATCGGCATCGTCCAGCGTGCGGAGGACGATCGCCTGGAGCCGGCGCGTGTCGCGCTGGCCTACCCGGGGCATCCGGGCGGGCGCGCGCGCGACGCGGTGGACCTGGCCGTCAAGGAGAGCCGGTTCGAACTCGAGGCCGCTGGCCTCCAAGTGACGGTGAGCGTGCGCGACGCGACGTCCGCCGACGATGCCGTCAGGCAGCTGCGCCAACTCGACCAGGCCGGTGCCGCGGGCGCCCTGCTCGACCTGCCGTCGACGTGGATGGCTGCGGCCAGTGCGGCGAGCGCGATGGCCCTGATCAACGTCGGCGACAGCGCCGAATCGTCGCGCCAGCCGGGCTGCCGCGCCAACCTGTTCCATGCGCTGCCCAGCGACCGCATGCGCGCCGATGCCCTGGCGCAGTCCCTGCTCATTCGCAAGTGGACACGCGTGCTCCTTCTCTCCGGCCCCCGCCCAGACGACGCGGTGCGGCTGGGCCTCGCACAGGCCGCGCTGAAGCGCCTCGGCCTCAAGCAGGTGGCCGTGAAGAACTTCAAGCTGTCGGCCGACCCGCGGGAGCGCGACCTGGCCAACCCGCTGCTGTTGACCGGCGTCGCGGCCGTCGGCGGCGACTACGACGTCGTCTGGGTGGTGGACGGCGACGGCGAGTTCGCACGTACCCTGCCCTATCGCATCGCACTGCCGCGCCCCGTCGTGGGTGACGCCGGCATGAGCGCGGCGGCATGGGCGCCGCGTTTCGATCGCTACGGCGCGCCGCAGCTCGAGCGTCACTTCGCGCGTGACGCTCGGCGGCCGATGACCGGCCACGACTGGGCGGCCTACATCGGTGCCAAAGCCCTGCTCCAGGCGGCACTCCAGCAACCCGCCGCGCCCCACCCCGCGAAGCTGAACGCCGCGCTCAACCGTCCCGACTTCACGCTCGACGGCTCCAAGGGCGTCCGCCTGAGCTTCCGCGCCTGGGACCGCCAACTGCGCCAGCCGATGCTGCTGACCGACGGCCTGGCGGTCATCGGCTCGGCGCCGGTCGACGGGGTGATGCATGCGAAGAACGTGCTCGACACGCTCGGCACCGACGCGCCCGAGTCCTCCTGCAAGGCGTCTCCGTGAGCGCCATCACCCCACCTGCCCGCGGCGCCTCGCATGCCGTCCAGGCGCTCCGCGCCATCGTCATGCGCGAACTGGTCAAGTTCTGGCAGCAGAAGGCGCGGCTGCTCTCGGCGCTCGTGCGCCCCGTGCTGTGGCTCGCGGTGTTCGCTGCCGGATTCCGCAACGTCTTCGGCGTAGCCATTGTGGAGCCCTACGAAACCTACGTGCCCTACGACGTCTACATCGCACCGGGCCTGATCGGCATGGTGCTCCTCTTCAACGGCATGCAGTCCTCGCTGGCCATGGTGTACGACCGCGAGATGGGGCTGATGCGGCTGTTGCTGACCTCGCCGCTGCCACGCTGGTTCCTGCTCTTCTCGAAGATGCTGGCGACCACGCTGCTCAGCCTGGCCCAGGTGTTGGCCTTCGTCGTCGTGGCGGCGCTGCTCGGCACCACCTTGCCGATGTCGCCGCTGCCGCTGCTGCACGCGGCGCTGGCCACGCTCGTGTCGGCGCTGATGCTGGCCTCGCTGGGCCTGCTGCTGTCGGTGTACGTCCGGCAGTTGGAGAACTTCGCCGGCACGATGAACTTCGTGATCTTCCCGATGTACTTCCTCTCCACGGCGCTCTATCCGCTGTGGAAGCTGGAGGAGTCGGGTGCCACATGGGTGTATCGCGCCGTGCAATGCAACCCGTTCACGCATGCGGTCGAATGGATCCGCTTCGCCCTGTACGGCAAGGACCCGGGCGCGGCGCCGCTGGTCGTGTGCGCGACGCTGCTGGCGTGCTTCGCCCTGGCCTGCTGGGGCTACGATCCGCGGCGCGGATTCGGTGGACTGACCCAGCGAGGCGCCACATGATGCGGCGCACGCTGCTGCGCGCAGGCCTGACGACGGCGGCCATCGCGGCGGCGCCGTGGGTTCGCGCCCAGCCCGGGGCCGAGGACTTCCCCGCGCACAGCCTGGTCCTCTGGGTGCCGTGGACGGCCGGCGGCGGGACCGACGTCACGCTGCGCGTGCTGGCCGAGCTCGCCGGCCGCGTGCTGGGCCAGCGCATCGTCATCGAGAACCGCGGCGGCGCCGGCGGCACGCTGGCGATGCCGATCCTGCAGAACGCCCCGCCGGACGGCTACACGCTGGCCCAGATGCCACAGCCGGTGTTTCGGGCCCCGTTCACGCAGAAAGTCACGTGGGACCCGATCCGCGACACCACGCCGATCCTGCAGGTGAGCGGCGTGACGTTCGGCCTGCTGGTGCCCGCCGACAGTCCGCTGCGCAGCGTGTCCGATCTGCTGGCCTACGCCGCGGAGCACCCCGGCCAGCTGTCGCTGGCCACCAACGGCGTGGGCACCACGCCTCATGTCGTGCTCGATGCGCTGTTCGCCAGCCGCGGCCTGAGCTACCTGCACGTCCCCTACAAGGGCGCGGCCGAGCAGATGATCGCGCTGTCGGCCGGGCAGCTCATGGCGGGCGTCAACGCCAACGGCTTCGCACCTTTCGTCGACACCGGCCGCCTGCGCCTGCTCGCGACCTTCGGCGCCGCGCGCAGCAGGCGGTGGCCCACGGTGCCGACCATGAAGGAGCTCGGCCACGACGTCGTCGCGATGTCGCCCTATGGACTGGCCGGGCCGCGCGGCCTTCACGCATCGATCGTGCAGCGCCTCCACGACGCCTTCAAGGCCGCCCTGTTCGACCCTCGGCACATCGCCGAACTGGGCCGGTACGACCAGGAGATCGCCTACCTTGACAGCGCGGACTACGGGCGCAGCATGCGTGCGGCGGTCGCAGCGGAGAAGCAGATCGTGGAGCGCCTCGGCCTGGGTCCGGTGTGATGGCGATGCGGCGCCACTGGACGCTTCCGTTCCTGTTCCTGTGCCTGGCCCTGTCATGCGCCTTCGGGGCCATCGCCCATGCAGGAGTGATGACGCGCGCGGACCTGCAGAAGGTGTTCCCGCCGCCGCTGACCGTGGGCGAGAAGGACGCGCACCTGCCGGTCTGGCCGATCTTCAAGCAGGACGCAACCGCCCAGGTGCTCGCCGGCTACGTGTTCGAGTCGATCGACTTCGCACCCATCCCGGGCTTCTCCGGCACGCCCTTCAACCTGCTGGTTGCGCTCGATCCCAAAGGCAGTTTCCTGGACGTGCGCGTGCTGTCGCAGCACGAGCCGGTCTTTCTCGAAGGGCTGGGCGAGGCGCCGCTGCTCCGCTTCGCCGGGCAATACAAGGGCCTGTCGCTGCAGCAGAGCATCAAGATCGGCTCCAACGCCAATCGCGGCGAAGCGCTTGGCAGCGCCAACGTCTATATCGACGGCGTGGCAAAGGCGACGGCGTCGGTCCGCATCCTGAACCAGAGCCTGCTGTCGTCCGCGCTGCGGGTCGCGCGCGCGAAGCTCGGCTTCGCCGCGGGTCGCGACCCCGAGCTGGTCGCCCGCGTGCGGCGCGACACCTATGCACCGGCGAACTGGCAGGCGTTGCTGGAGGCCAGGTTGATCCAGCGCGTGCGGCTCTCGCAGGAGGCCATCGAGAAGGCCTTCCAGGGCAGCGGAGTCGAGCGCTCCGCCGCCACGGCCGCGAGCGATCCGGTCACCGAGCTGTACGTCACCTACCTGAACTCGCCGCTGGTCGGACGCAACCTGCTGTCCGACAGCGGATGGCAGCACCTGCTCGGACGGATCGACCCCGGCGACCACGCGCTGCTGGTGATCGCGGCCGGTCCCAACACCTTCGTCGGCGACAAGTTCGTGCGCGGCGCGGTACCCGACCGCCTGACCCTGAAGCAAGGCGAGCTGCCGCTCGAGTTGCGCGACCTCGACCTGGACGACCCGCTCGCGCTGCCCGCCGAGCTGCGCCGTGCCGACGCCAAGGTCTTCCGCGTGATCGGTCCGGCCGGCCTGGACCCATCGCGCCCGCTCGACCTGGCTTTGCGCGTGACGCGGGACAAAGGCATGGTCTATCCGGAGCGTGTGAGCCGCAGCTTTCCGCTGCCCTACGTGATGCCGGCCGATCAACTGCTGCCGGCCGACGCCGACAACAAGCGCTGGCACGACATCTGGCGCGCGCGGGCCTGGGAGCTCGGCGTGCTGGCCGGTGCCCTGCTGCTCCTGACACTCGTGCTGGCCAGGCCACGGTGGATCGTCGCCAACCCCGCGCGCCTGGCGCGTCTGCGCACCGGCTACCTTGCCTTCACGCTCGTCTTCATCGGATGGTTCGCGCAGGGCCAGCTTTCCATCGTCAACATCACGGCGCTCGTCCAGGCCGTGATGGCGGGGCGCGACCTGGGCTTCTTCCTGTACGACCCGATGACGGTCGCGCTGTGGGCCTTCGTCGCACTCACGCTGGTGGCCTGGGGTCGCGGCACCTTCTGCGGCTGGCTGTGCCCCTACGGTGCGATGCAGGAACTGGTGGCGCAGGCTGCGCAGTTCATGGGCATCCGGCGGATCAAGCTGCATCGCGACCTCGACGCGCGGCTCAAGTGGGTCAAATACGGCGTGCTCGCGCTCATCGTGGGGCTGGCCGCGGTGTCGCCGACGGCGGCCGACCGCATCGTGGAGATCGAACCCTTCAAGACCGCCATCACGCTCAGCTTCGAGCGCTCGTGGCCCTTCGTGGCATGGGCCGCTGGACTGCTGCTGCTCAACGTGTTCGTCTACAAGGGCTTCTGCCGCTACCTGTGCCCGCTGGGTGCCGGCCTCGGACTGCTCGGCCGCTTGCGGCTGCTTCGCTGGATTCCGCGCCGCGCCGAATGCGGCACCCCCTGCCAGACCTGCCGCCACCGCTGCGAGTACCAGGCCATCAAACCGGACGGCGCGATCGTCTACGACGAATGCTTCCAGTGCCTGGATTGCATCTCGATACACGACAGCCCGGAACGCTGCGCGCCGCTGATCGCCAGGCGGCGCAGCCGCGTCGTCGCGATTCGATCGCTGCCGGCAGCGGCGGGAGCCCGGCCGTGAGGCGGCGCCAACTGTTGCGTGCCACGATGGGCATCGGCGCCCTCGGGGGGTTGGCGGGCGTTTCGCCGGCGACGCGCTCGCCGATCTGGCGGCAGCGCTCGCTGCTGGCCTTCGGCACCACGCTTTCGCTGCAGGCGGCGCACGAGGAGGTCGGCGTGCTCGATCGTGCGCTCGATGCCGCGGTACTGGCCGTGCGCCGCATCCATGGCCAGATGAGCCTGTTCGACCGGGACAGCGCCGTCTCGCGACTGAACCGCGATGGCCACCTGCACCTCCCGCCGGCGGAACTGGTCGAGATCCTCGGCATCGCGCATGCCGTGTCGCGCGACAGCGAAGGCGCATTCGACGTGACGGTTCAGCCGCTGTGGACCGTGTTCGAATCGGCGCAGCGCGCGGGCCGCCTGCCCGAGCCGGGTGAAGTCGCTGCCGCACGCGCCAGGGTCGACTGGCGCGCGCTCGACGTCTCGCGCCGGCGCATCCGCTTCGACATGCCCGCCATGGCCGTGACGCTCAACGGCATCGCGCAGGGCTACGCGGCCGACCTGGCCCGCACGGTCCTTTCGAAGCACGGCGTCCGCCACGCGCTCATCGACGCCGGGGAATTCGCCCCGCTCGGCCACAACAAGGAGGCGCGGCCGTGGGCGCTGGGCATCGAGGATCCGCACGAAGAGTCGGCACTGATCGCGCGGCTGATCACCGATGGCCGTTGCATCGCGACCTCGGCCGACAAGCTCACCACCTTCAGCACCGATCGCCGCCACCACCACATCTTCGACCCGCGCACAGGCTACTCGCCGCCTTCCCTCTCGGCCGTGACCGTCGCGGCCCCCAGCGGTGCGATCGCCGATGCACTGACCAAGGTCTTCTTCGTGGCCGGCGCCGAGCAGGCGCGCGTGGCGGCACGGCGGTGGAGCGTCGATGCGCTGTGGGTCGACAAGTCGGGCCGCTGGGATGCGACGCCCGGCCTGCTGCTCGACCGCAGCGCGCCGCGCGGTCAGGTACCGAAGGTGTAGCGCATCCCCCACCCAGACAGCCCGCGGCGCCCCGGGCGACAGCCTTTCAGCGATCGCCAGTCGGGCTCAGCCCGGTTTCTGCACCCATGCCATGCACCAGCCTTCGGCCGCGATGTGCTTGCGGCCGAACATCGCGCAGCCCGCCCATGGATCGGCGGCCGCACCTTGCCAGAGCCCGCAGTTGTTGCATCGCTGCGTCGCGGCATGCTTCGGGTACTTCTTCGCGTCGACCTTTTTGGTGTCGTGCTTGTAGCCGAGCGCCACCGCGGTTTCGTCGGTCTCTTCGACGCGCGCGGCGGCCCATGCCGCACCGGGCACCCATGCCACGGCACAGGTCGCCGCCGCCAGTCGAACAGCAAAGCTTCTCCGCGTGGCCTCGGCGGCCACTTCTTTCTTCCTCGGATTCATGGGCCGGCCTCAGTTGGACGCGACCTTGGTCGACGGGGCGGCAGTCGCCGTGCGTTGCCGGCCACCGCCGGCGCCCGGGATCTTGAACACCCAGACCATGCCACCCTGTTCCAGCAGGTTCACCTTCTTGGCCACCTCGCCGCCCCACAGCGGGACGGCCCCGCCCCAGCCCGACACCACGCTCACGTACTGCTCGCCGCCTTGCATCCAGGTGACGGGCGGCGCGACGACACCGGAGCCGGTCTGGAATTCCCAGACCACCTTGCCGGTCTTGGCGTCGGCGGCTTTCAGGTATCCCTCCGGGGTGCCCCAGAAGACGAGGTTGCCGCCGGTGGTCAGCACGCCACCCCACAGCGGCGCACCGTTCTTCACTTCCCAGGCCAGCTTGCCGGTCTTGGGATCGATGGCGCGCAGCGAGCCGATGTAGTCCTCGTTGAGCGGCTTGATCGTGAAGCCGGCCCCCAGGTAGGCGGCGCCCTTCTTGTAGGCGACCGGTTCGTTCCAGATGTCCATGCCCCATTCGTTCGCCGGCACGTAGAACATCTTGGTGTCGGGGCTGTAGGCCATCGGCATCTGGTTCTTGCCGCCGAGGAAGCCGGGGGCCGCGAACACTGCGCTTCCTTTCTTGCCACCGTCGCCGATCGTCGGATCGCCCGGACGGTTGTCGGCAACGAAATTGGGCCGGCCGGTCTTGAGGTCGATGCTGGTGGCCCAGGTGATCTTCTTGACGAACGGGAAGGCGTTGATGAGCTGGCCGGTGGTGGCATCGTTCACGTAGAAGAAGCCGTTCCGGTCAGCCTTGCCGCCGACGCGTCTGCCGTCCATGTCGAAGGTGACGAACTCGTTGACACCGTCGAAATCCCAGCTGTCGTTGGGCGTCGACTGGTAGCTCCACTTGATCTGGCCGGTCTTGACGTCGATGGCGACGGTCGAACACGAAAAGAGGTTGTCGCCCTCGCGCAAGTGGCTGTTCCACGGGGCCGGGTTGCCGGTGCCGAAGTACGCGAGCCCGGTCTTCGCGTCGTAGGTGCCACCGAGCCAGGTGGCCGCGCCGCCCGTCTTCCACAGGTCTCCGGGCCAGCTCTTGTTGACGGTGCCGGAGACGCCGTTCTCCTTCTTGTTGCCGTCCTTGTCGTAGGTGTAGCCCATGTGACCTTCGACGGTGGGACGCGTCCACAGAAGCTTGCCGGTCTTCGGGTCGCGTGCCTCGACACGGCCGACCACGCCGAACTCGCCGCCCGACACGCCGGTCAGCATGACGCCGTTGGCGATGATCGGCGCGGCCGTGGCGGAGTAGCCGGCGGCGTAATCGTCGATCTTCTCCTTCCAGACCACGTCGCCCGTGTTCTGGTCGAGCGCGACCAGTTGCGCATCGAGCGTCGCGAAGATCACGAGGTTGTCGAACAGCGCGGCACCGCGGTTGACCACGTCGCAGCAGGGCATGATGCCTTCGGGCAGGCGATGCTCGTATTTCCACAGCTTCTTGCCGGTCAAGGCATCGAGCGCGAAGATCCGCGAGTACGACGCCGTGACGAACATCTTGCCGTTCATGATGACCGGTTGCGACTCCTGCCCGCGCTGCTTCTCGCCGCCGAACGAGAAAGCCCACACGGGGAGCAGCTTCGCGGCGTTGCCGGAGTTGACCTGCTTGAGCGGCGAGTAGCGTTGGCCCTGGGTGTTGATGCCCCAGGTCAGGATGTTGCCGGTGGCCGTGGCTTCGGACTGGATCATCTTGTCGGTGACCTGGGCGTTGGCGGCGGCGCCTGCCAGGCCGATGGATATGAGCGCAGTCAAGAGCTTCAATTGCATGGTGTCTCCTTGCGGGGTGGATCGTGGGTTGTGGATGCGCTCGCAGAGCGCACCCTCCACGGCTCCATGGGGCAAGTGCCGTGCCATGCGCGCATGGCCGTCGATCGTGGCCATTCCGTTCGATTCGGGGCGCGCGTCGTGCGGGTTTTCCCGTTTCATTGCTACAAGGTTGAACAGCCCGCATGGGGCATGCGTGACATCGCGTCACACCGGTGCCCAATGCTGCGCCGCGCCATGGCCGGTGGAACAATGCACGCATGACGACGCCCATCACCGCTGCTTTCGGCACCTGGGATTCACCGATCACCTCGGACCTCATCGCCACGGCGCAGACGGCGCTCAACGATGTGCTGATCGATGGCGACGGGATCTACTGGGTGGAGGGCCGCCCGACCGAGGCAGGTCGCCAGGTCCTGGTGCGGCTGGGAGTGGACGGGAGTCACGTCGATGTCACGCGGGCGCCCTTCTCCGTGCGCACCCGGGTGCATGAATACGGCGGCGGCGCGGTCGCGGCGGCCGGCGGCACGATCTGCTTCTCGAACTTCGCGGATCAGCGGCTCTATCGACTCGACGGCGACGGCGCGCCGGTCGCGCTGACGCCGGCCACGACGAATGCCGCCTTGCGCTACGCCGATGGGCTGATCGATCTGCGCCGGCAGCTGTGGATCGGCATTCGCGAAGACTCCCGCGAAGCAGGCAGGGAGGCGGTCAACACCATCGTCGCGCTGGGCCTGAACACCGAAAGCGAAGGCGTGCCGATCGTGCATGGCAACGACTTCTATGCATCGCCGCGCCTCAGCCCCGACGGGACTCGGCTCGCATGGCTGACCTGGAACCACCCTCACATGCCCTGGACCTCGACCGAGCTCTGGGTCGGCGACTTCGACGGCGAGACGGTTTCGAACGCAAGCCGCGCGGCAGGCGGTCCGGTCGAATCCGTGTTCCAGCCCGAGTGGTCGCCCGATGGCATCTTGCACTTCGTGTCCGACCGGTCCGGCTGGTGGAATCTCCACCGATGCGACGCCGACGGCGGCAGCACGAACCTTTGCCCGAAGGCGGCAGAGTTCGGACGGGCGCAATGGGGCTTCGGCATGTCGACCTATGCCTTTCTGTCGCCGCGGCAGCTCGTCTGTGCGTACATCGAGAACGGCATCGGCAGACTGGCGCGCCTCGGCCTGGAGGACGGCACGCTCACGCCCTTCGAGCTGCCGTGGACGGAGTTCGCGGCGCTGCGCGCCAGAGAAGGCCGGGTGGTGTTCAAGGCCGGCGCGGCGGCGCTCGCGAGCGCGGTCGTCGTGCTCGATGCCGCGTCCGGCGACGCGAGGGTCGCCAAGAGCGAATCGAATGTCACCGGCGATCCGACGCTGCGCGCCCGCCTCTCGGCGCCTCGGATGATCGAGTTCCCGGTGCCCGGTGGCGCAACCGCCTTCGCCCTGTTCTACCCGCCCCACAACCCCGGCTTCCAGGGACCGGCCGGCGCGCTGCCGCCGCTGCTCGTCCGGTGCCACGGCGGCCCGACCTCGTCCGCCTCACGCAGCCTGGACCTGCGCATCCAGTTCTGGACCAGCCGCGGCATTGCCGTCGTCGACGTCGACTACGGCGGCAGCACAGGCTATGGCCGCGCCTACCGGAACCGGCTCCACCTGCAGTGGGGCATCATCGACGCGCAGGACTGCGCGGCAGCCGTGTCGTTCCTGGTCGATCGGCAGGAGGTGGACCCTGCACGCACGGTCATCACGGGCGGCAGCGCAGGCGGATTCACCGCCCTCACCTGCCTCACGCACCCTGATGCGGCGGTGCGCGAGCGCTTCAAGGCGGGCGGCAGCCACTATGGCGTCAGCGACCCCGCCGCGCTCGCGCACGACACGCACAAGTTCGAGTCGCGCTACCTGGACTGGCTGATCGCACCGCAGTCCGAAGCGCAGACCTACATCGACCGGGCACCCGTGCGCCACGCCGACCGGCTCGGCGCACCGGTCGCCTTCTTTCAGGGTGCGGAAGACAAGGTCGTGCCCCCGAGCCAGACCGAAGCGATGGTCGCGGCGCTGCGCGCGCAGGGCATCTCGGCGCTGTACCTGCTTTTCGCCGGCGAGCAGCACGGCTTCAGGCAGTCCACCCACATTCGATGGGCGCTGGATGCGGAGTTCTACTTCTACAAGGCGCTGGTCTGGTCGCCTTAGGCGCCTCGCCGGCCCGATGCCTGCAGGGCGCGCCCGGCTGCACGGAGAAGACCGTCAGCCGCCCGTCGAGCCTGCCTGCCAACCACCGCCGAGCGCCTGGATCAAGGCCACGGCGGCGTTCTGCCGGTTCACCTGCAACTGCAGCACGGTGCGCCGCGCATTCAGCGCCGAAACCTGCGCCGTCACCACGTCGGTGAAATCCACCTGCCCCTGCCGGTAGCGGTTGAGGAACTGCTGCTCGGTCCTGTCCGCCGCCGCCGAGGCCTCGCGCCGCAGGCCCTCCTGCTGCGCCAGGCTCGCGCCGGCAGTGAGCTGGTCCTCGACGTCCTGGAAGGACGTGAGCACCGTCTGCCGGTAGCGCGCGACCGCCGCTTCGTGCGCGGCCTTCGCCTGGTCGACCTGCGCCCCGATGGCGCCGGCATCGAAGACCGTCTGCGCCACCGACAGCCCCAGCGACCACAGCGTGTTCGAGGCCTTGAAGAGGTCACCGATCCGGCTCGCGCTGCTGTCGAGCGCGGCGCTCAGGCTGAAGCTGGGGAAGTAGGCCGAGCGCGCGACGCCGATCTGCGCATTGGCCGCGGCCACCGCGCGCTCGGCCGCGGCGATGTCGGGCCGGCGCTGCAGCAGGGTCGAGGGCACGCCGGCCGGGATGCCGGGCACCACGGGCGTCCAGTCGGCGGCCGGCAGGTCGAATTCGGCCGGCGCGGCGCCCACCAGTACGGCGATCGCATGCTCCAGCGTGTCGCGGTTGCGCTTGAGCGCCACGCGCTCGGCCTGGGTGTTGACGTAGAGCGTCTGCGCCTGCAGCACGTCGGTCTGCGCCGCGATGCCGGCGTTGTAGCGGTTGCGCGCGATCTCCAGGCTGCGCTGGTAGCCCTCCAGCGTGATGTCCAGCAGGCGCAGCTCGGCATCGGCCTCGCGCAGCGAGAAGTAGTTGGTCGCGAGCTCGCCCACCGCCGACAGGCGCGCGGAGGCCAGGTCGGCCTCGCTGGCCTGGGCGCTGGCCTGGGCCCCGCTCACCGCCTGGCGCAGCCGGCCCCAGACGTCGGGTGCCCAGTCTGCCTGCAGCCCCGCGCCGGTGGTTGTGCTCGGCGTGGTGTTGCGCGCCCCGGAGCGGCGCACGCTGCCGCTGGCCGAGACGGAGGGGAACAGGGCCGCGCGCTGCTCGCGCACCACCGCCTGCGCCTGCGCGTAGCTGGCCACCGCGGCCGCGATGTTCTGGTTGGAGACCTGCACGCGGTCGGCCAGGCCGTCGAGCACCGGGTCGCCGAAGAGCTTCCACCATTCGCCGCGGTCGAGGGCATCGGCCGGCGCGGCAGGCAGCCAGCCTTCGGCCGCGGGGGCCTCCTTCCAGCCGGCGGGCATGGCGGAGGAGGGCCGCTCGTAGGCCGGCCCGACCGCGCAGCCGGCCAGCACGAAGGCCAGCAGGATGGCCGTGGCACAACGCGTTCGACGGTGGAGCGAAGGGGTCGGGGCGGTCATGGTCGTTGCAGGATCATCAGTGTCCGGTGCCCTTACCCCCACCCTCTCCCAGAGGGAGAGGGAGAAAGAGAGGGATCGCCGGCGGCGCGGCTGAGGTACTTTTCGTTGGCGGGGCGGCGGCGCAGCTTGTCGAGCAGCACGTAGACCACCGGCGTGGTCAACAGCGTGAGCAACTGGCTGGCGATCAGGCCGCCGATGATCGCCACGCCCAGCGGCTGGCGCAGCTCGGCACCCTCGCCGAAGCCGATCGCCAGCGGCAGTGCGCCCAGCGCGGCCGCCAGCGTGGTCATCAGGATCGGGCGGAAGCGCAGCAGGCAGGCCTCGCGCACCGCCTCGACCGCGCTCAGGCCGCGGGCGCGCTCGGCCTCGAGCGCGAAGTCGATGATCAGGATCGCGTTCTTCTTGACGATGCCGATCAGGAGGAACACGCCGATCAGCGCGATGATGGAGAACTCCATGCGGAACATCAGCAGCGCCAGCACCGCGCCCACGCCGGCCGAGGGCAGCGTGGTCAGCACCGTGACCGGGTGCACCAGGCTCTCGTAGAGCACGCCCAGCACGATGTAGATCACGATCAGCGCCGCCAGGATCAGCATCAGCTGCTGCGCCTGCGACTGCTGCGCCGCCAGCGCCGTGCCCTGGAAGCTGCCGCGCACGTTGATCGGCATCGCGATGTCGGCCTCGGCCTGGGCCACGATGCGGCGCGCGTCCTGCAGGCTCACGCCCTCGGCCAGGCTGAAGGAGATGGTGCTGGCAAGCTCCGTGTCCTGGTGGTCGATGGAACTCGGCACCGCGCGTTCGCTGAGCCTGGTGAAGGCCGCCAGCGGCACCATCGGCGTGGCGCTGGTCGCGATCTGCTGCCCTGCCGAGGAGGTGCGCGATGCAGGGTTGGCCGAGGTGGCGGTGGAGGTGCCGGTCGTCGTGTCGGTGTTGGCCTGCAGCGAGCTCGTGACGGTCGCGCCGCTCGCAGTGGTCGCGGTGTTGAGCGTCGAGGGCACGTAGAGGTCCTTCAGCACGATCGGCGAGCGCTGGAAGCGCGGCGCCCATTCCATGATCACCGAGTACTGGTTGAGCTCGTCGTAGATGGTGGCGACCGAGCGCTGGCCGTAGGCGTTGTAGAGCGCGCTGTCGACCGCGCTCGAGTTGACGCCCAGCCGCGCCGCGGCGTCGCGGTCGACCTCGACGAAGGTCTCCACGCCGTTGGCCGAATCGTCGCTGTCGATGTCCGTCAGCGCGGTCTCCTGGCGCAGGCGCTCGGCCAGCCGGGCGCTCCACTTGCGCAGGTCGCCCAGGCTGTCGCTGCTCAGCGTGTACTGGTAGCTGGAATTGCTGGAGCGCCCGCCCATGCGCAGGTCCTGCACCGGGAACAGGAACACGCGCAGCCCGACCAGCTGGTTGAGCTGCGGCCGCAGGCGGTCGATGACGGCCTGCGTCTTCACGGTGCGCTGCGAGGCGGGCTTGAGGTTGACGAACATGAAGCCGCCGCCGGCCCGGCCGCCGCCGGAGAAGCCGACCACCGTGTCCACCGCCGGGTCCTTGCGGATGATGTCCACCGCCTGGCGCAGCTTCTCGGCCACCGCGGTGGAGGAGATGCTCTGGTCGGCGCGGATGCCGGCGTTGAGCTGGCCGTTGTCCTGCTGCGGAAAGTAGCCCTTGGGAATGGCGTTGAAGAGGTAGACGTTCAGCACGATCACCGCCAGCAGCACCGCCATCACCACGCCCTTGCTGGCCAGCGCCCAGTCCAGGCTGTGGGCATAGACGCGCAGTGTCCAGCGCCAGGCACCGTCCAGGCGAACGCCCAGCCAGGTACGCAGCCGACCCGGCTTCTTTCGGTGGCCGCTCTCTTCCGCCTCGCTGCGCAGCAGCATGGCGCACAGCATGGGCGTGGTGGTCAGCGAGATCACCAGCGAGATCAGCACCGCGGCCGAGAGCGTGACCGCAAATTCGCGGAACAGCCGTCCCACCTGCCCGCCCATGAACAGCAGCGGGATGAACACCGCCACCAGCGACAGGCTGATCGACAGCACGGTGAAGCCGACTTCGCGCGCACCGCGCAGCGCCGCCTCCACGCGCTTCATGCCCGCCTCGACGTGGCGGGCCGTGTTCTCCAGCACCACGATCGCGTCGTCCACCACGAAGCCGGTGGCCACGGTCAGCGCCATCAGGCTCAGGTTGTTCAGGCTGAATCCCAGCAGCTTCATGATGCCGAAGGTGCCGAGCAGCGACACCACCGTCGCCACCGCCGGGATGATGGTGGCGCGCGCCCTGCGCAGGAACAGGCCCACCACCAGCACCACCAGAACGATCGAGATCATCAGCGTGGTTTCGATCTCGCGCAGGGAAGCGCGGATGGAGTTGGTGCGGTCCGATGCGACCTGGATGTCGATGTCCTGCGGCAGTTGCGCGCGCAGCTCGGGGATGAGGTTGCGCACCCCGTCCACCGTCTCGATGATGTTGGCCCCGGGCGCCTGCGTCACCAGCACGATGACCGCCGGCTCGCCGTTGAAGAGGCCCAGGGTGCGGGTGTTCTCCACGCCGTCGATCACCCGCGCCACGTCGCCCAGGCGCACCGCCGCGCCGTTGCGCCAGGCGATCACCAGGTCGCGGTAGTCGGCGGCGCGACGGCCCGGCGCGGGCGTATAGATCTGCAGCCGGCGGCCCTCGCTCTCGATCGCGCCCTTGGGCCGGTTCGCGTTGTTGGCCTGGATGGCGGCGCGCACGTCCTCGGTGCTGATGCCCATGCGGTTGAGCGAGAAGGGCTCCAGCTCCACCCGCACCGCCGGCAGCGAGCCGCCGCCGATCTCCACCTCGCCCACCCCCTCGACCTGCGACAGGCGCTGGCTGACGATGTTCGACACCGCCTCGTAGATCTGGCCCGGGGTGCGTGTCTTCGAGGTCAGCCCCAGGATCATGACCGGCGCCGAGGCCGGGTTGCGCTTGCGGTAGGTCGGGTTGCTGCGCAGCGTGGCGGGCAGGTCCGCCCGCGCCGCGTTGATGGCGGCCTGTACCTCGCGCGCGGCGCTGTCGATGTTGCGGCTGAGGTCGAACTGCAGCGTGACGCGGGTCGATCCGTTGGAGCTGGTGGAGGTGAGCTCGTTGACGCCGGGGATGATGCCCAACCTGCGCTCCAGCGGCGTGGCCACGCTGGAGGCCATGGTGCTCGGGCTGGCGCCTGCCAGGGTGGCCTGGACGGAGATGGTCGGGTAGTCGACCTGGGGCAACGGCGAGACCGGCAGCAGGAAGAAGGCGACGATGCCGGACAGGGCGATGCCGATGGTCAGCAGGACCGTGGCAATGGGGCGCTCGACGAAGGGGCGGGAGAGGTTCATGCCTTTCCTCCCCAGCCTTGCTCCCTCCCCCTCTGGGGGAGGGTGGGGGTGGGGGCACTGGGCCTTTGTTCTTGCCTTGCTCTTTGTTCAGCGCAGGAGCCGGGAATTCGCCCCGGCGGGCGAGTCACTTTCTTTGCTTCGCCAAAGAAAGTAACCAAAGAAAGGCGA
>NZ_LYMK01000062.1 GCF_002157355.1 Variovorax sp. JS1663
CTGGCGGAGGAGGGGAAGGCCTTCCAGGTCGGCGCGTCCGCCGCGCCGTAGGAGACGCAGTTCTTGGTGAACCCGGGCGCCGGGTCTTTGCCGAAGAACTCGGCCGTGCACTGCCCTGCTCCGGCCACCACCTTCTCGACCCGCGCGCTCTGGCGCGTGTACTGGCCGCCGGTGGTCGTGGCCCGGCCGTAGGAGACGCGCGTCGGCGCGCCGACCTGGAAGGCCTTCCCCTCCTCCGCCAGCTTCGTGCCGGCCGCCGGTGCCTGGCCCTCTGGAGGCACGTAGCCGGGCGACTTCGCATAGCAGGCCTTGACTGTCCCGAACACCGGATCCCCGAATACCTCGTTGCTGCAGGTGAAGGTGCCCTGCAGGGTCTTCTGGGCGTACTTGCCGGCGGCGCCGTACTTGACGACGCGCTTGGGCACCAGGTGGTAGGTGCCGCCTTCGTTGGCGACCTTGATCCACTCCGGGCCGAGCGTCTCGGCATGAGCCATGGCGGCGGCCAGAGGCAGGATGAGCGCGATGAGCGAGCGTTTCATGTGATGAGGCTTTCCTGGGGGTAGCCGCCAGAGCCCGGCGGCGGGGCATGAAAAAGCCCGCGCGAGGCGGGCTTGACGGAGGTTGAGGTGGCGGGCAGTGGGGCGGCGCCCGGTAAAATTCCGGACATGGGAAGCTCTAGCGAGTGGTCAGAACAAACGGCAGGCCCAATGCCGCAGACCTCGCAGACCTAGCGCCACACTCGGGCCCCGCGAAATTCAGCGCGCCGGCCAGCCATCGGTCAGGGTTTGGACGTCTGAGGCGTGGCCGTCAGCTGCTCGCGCCAAGTCTTGAACTTCTGCTGTGCACGCTCCGAGTACGTCTGCGAGGGGATTGGCTGGCTCAGGGCTGGCCTTTCCGGGATCGCTGGGCACTGGACGACTTGTGGCGCGACGGATGGCGTCGAGCAGGCGCCCACGCTCAGCAGTAGCGCCGGCAGCAGCTGCCTCAAGTAGTTGGGCACGTTTGCGGCTTTCATTGATCGCTCCGATCAGGTTGGAATTCCAGCGGGCGGCGATGCGCTGGTTCTCGTTGGCGGCTTCAAGCGCGGCCTTCTGGTCTGCGATGACCTGGGCGCTCCACTTCGTCTGCACGCCGTTCGCCCCATCGCTGGAGCCCTTCCAGTAGCCGCCGCCGGCCGCGGCCAGGATGGCGAGCAGGCCGCCAAGCAAGATGTATGGGTTCAGCATGCGAACACCGCGCCGAGGACGATGGCGATGGACAGGGCGAGCCAGAAAGCGATGGGCCAACTCATATCGAGCCCCTGCTGCCCATATTCCCCCTGCCCGCTTCGACGCCGCGGCGGAAGATCTCGCGCGCCAGTTCCATCAGTTCGTCTTGCGTCCAAACTGAGCAGCCCTGCGCCTTGCAAGCGATGGCTTCCTCTTCGGAGACACGAATGCCATCGCGCGGCGTCGCGCAGCCGGCCAGAATGAGCGCGCACAGCGCGGCGGTGATCGAGAACTTGTTCATTGGGCACCTCGTCTGATTTCGTTCCCCCACATGGAATCGGCACCGGCGTCCTGCCATGCAGCGGTCAGCGTGGCCTTCGCGCGCTCCCAGTTGTCGCAGCGCTCGCCCCAGCCGTTCGGCAGCCCTTGCTTGTTCCGGCCGTTGATGCCGACGCAGTAGCCCAGGAAGTCGCCGATGTCGGCCTTGGCGTTGAGCCTGCGCATCTCGACGTAGTCGCCGGCGGACATCCACGCCCATTCCGGCTGCTCGAGCTTTTCGGGCTCGGCCTCGAAGTCCGGGCAAGCGATGCCCTTGGCGCGCAGCCGGTCGCGCAGCGCTACGTAGTTGGCGCGGCCGGTCGTTTGCAGCCCTCCCCTGCCCCGATACCTGGGCCCGTCGCCGGCCTGCACATTCCCGAGGTCCTGGCGTCCCTCGTACCTCAGGAAGTAGCTCTCGCCGCCGAGCTCGCGCAGCGCATTCAGGTGCATGGTCTCTACCGCCACGTTGGCCAGGAACATGCCGGCGCGGTCTGCGGTCTGGTCAATGTCGTAGACCGCCATCGCGTGGTTGATGCCGCTCAGCGAGCGCTCGGCGTTGATCCAGGAGGCGCCGGTGCAGACCATGAGCTGTTCGAGGTCAATCTTCATCGAGGGTCTCCAGGGGCATCGGACCAGTTGCAGATCTCGGAGGCCGGTCACCTCTCCATGCTCGATTGCTGCACAGCAGACCAATGAGCAGCGATGTGGCAATGCAGATCGAACCCCACTCGGGGTACTCTCCCCACCACGGCTGAAGACCGGAGGCCACAGCGCCACCGAGATACCCGGCGTATTCCAGGCGAACCCGCCAAAGCACCCCGTTCTGCATGGCGTTGAGTCGGCACAGGGAAATGAAAACGATCACCCCGCAGATCACGAGGTTCGCCATCGCGAACAGGTAGAGGTCGTTCATTGGCTGCCCCCCTTCCCACGGACGAGGTCGAGGGCGCCGTAGATCACCCGCATGCATTTGCTCAGAAGCTTGGGCCAGTCATCCCCGATGAACCCCACCATCAGGGCGATCGGCGCAACTGTCACACGTGGCGAGAGATCAGGGCGGTAGGCGCTCGCAATAGCCGCGAACCCGACCGTGAGCAGCACAGCGAGGCCGACAACACGCGTGAAGAACCAGATCGCAGCCGTCCGTGTGGTCCTGTCACGCCTGGCCAGCGCGAATGAAGCCCCGATCGTAGAAGCAATGACGATCACCATGTACGGACCCACAACCGCGGCCACTTCATGCGAGAAGAGGATGGCCGCGATGAAGACGAACAGGCCGACGATGTCAACAACAGGAGGTTGATTCACGGTCGGTCCATCCAGATGATGGCCTTATCGAACCAGCCGCGCAGCCAGCGCCAGACACCCCGCAAGAAATCCTTGATCCGATCCATAGTTGGGGCTCCTTGAAAAAGAAAACCCGCCGAAGCAGGTTGGTTGTTGGGTCCAGATCCAACGTCACCAATCGCAGATCTCAAACACTGAGAGCGACGGCTTGATCGTGTTGGAAGAAGCGTTGCTCCGACTCACTGTGTCGTTATTGAAAGTGGTCACTGCAAGGGAGTCGCCGACAAGCACGCCGTCGAAGTTGCCTGATGCGTTCAGGAAGCAAGAGCCGGCAGCATCGACAGGGAGGCTGAGCCACGCCATCGGGTCGTCCTGCGGGTCATCAATGCTGTACCCGCCGGGCACGCTCAACTTTCTGTTGATCACGCCGACCGCCTGTAACTTGCCGACAGTGACGCCGGTGTAGTTGCTAGCACCGGTCACCGAATACGACCCACCTCTGAGGCAACGAATCCAGCCGTTGCTGGTGTCACCCATCGGGGTTGCCAAGCCAGAGGTGTTGTCGTGCACGACCGTGTCCATTGGCATCAGTGTCCATGCGCCGGCGGCGATAGATGTGGTCCCGGCTTTGTTCATGGTGCACTTGAGCGGGATGCTCCGCCCGCCCACCTTCGCCCAGCCAGTACCGTCGCACATGAGAATCGCCGACTCTCGAGCCCACATCCTGCGCGTGGTGGCACCGTCAATCAGTTCACTACCGTTTCCATCGACCGTCACCCAGCGCGTGAGGCCCGGAGCCATGCGCACGCCGACGAACTTTCCAGCGTTCCCCGATGCTGCGGGCAGCGTCACTGTGTAGTCGGCACTCGTGCCAGAGCAGACATGCATGCGACCGAGCGTGAGCGTTGCTGTCGTAGTCACCGAGATCTCTGACGCGGTCAGCACAGACAGCATGTCGCTGCCTCCACCACCCCCACCTCCACCGCCCGCGCCGCCGTAGGCCTGCCGGAAATCGTCGATGGTCGTGATCGTGGACGATCCCGTCACCACCGAGTAGAGCTGCATGAAGTTCGTATCGTCGAGCCAGTCCGTCGTGCCTGTGCTGGCAGAGACATCGCCAGTCGCACGCTCGGCAACGACATAGTTCGTCGTGCTTCCCGTCAGCGACACGGTCCCATTGGCGACGGCCGCACCGTTGAAGTTGCCGCCCAGGTAGGCCAACACCAGGCCGGTCGTCAACGCCGGGTTGATGCCATAGAGCCCGGCCGGCGACACCGAACGGAAGTTCTCGTTCACCCGCTCCTGCCAGTTAAAGGCAGCGGCGATCTGTTGCATGGCTGTGCTCATTCTTGTCTTTCAGTAGTTGGGCGATGGGCCGGTTGGCGGCGTGAACGAAGCTGTGTGCAGAGCGACGCCGTTCAGGATCTCCACCTCGTCAATGAAGCCATCCAGGGAAGCCGTTGGCGTGCTTTCGCCCCAAGTGCCGCCGCTGAAGTTGGCGCCAAGTGCAAGGCCGTAGAGTGGCGTGTACGGGGTCAGGCTGTTTGTCTCGCTCCACACGAGCGACCCGTTGATGAAGCCGCGATAAACGTTGCCATCCCAGGTAACTTCGATGTGATTCCAAGCGCCTACGGTGGCCGTCCCAAGGAGACCGCCAGACGTGAACTCTCCGCCGATGTCGTAGCCAGCATTGTTCGAAGAGCCGGCGAAGTAGACCGACGTGCCATCCCAGACAATCTCATAGCTGGCAAAGTTGAAGCCACCGGCCCGGCACAGAACGACTTGCGAAATCGCCGCTGACGAGTTTGGGAAGAGCCACAGGCTGATCGTGAAATCCGTGGTCAGGTTCAGTGGAGTCGAGGCCGGGAAGAGGACACAGTCGCCGCTTCCGTCGAACACCATCGAGCCGCCGCCGAACTTCGATTGCGCAGCGCTCACTCGCGCATTGCCGAAGAGCTGTGCAGACAGATGCGATGGCCCGTAGTCCAGGATCGTTGTCGGCGTGGCCACGTCGTCGGCGTGGACCAGCAGGGCTGTGTCTTGGTAGTACTGGCTGGACGGCGGTGATGTGTCGTCTTCGAGCGCAACGCCGAGGCCGACCACGTCGCTCAGCTGGTAGACGCGAACGTAGAGCGTCGAGCTGGGCCAGAAGCCCATGGCGGCCTGCTGCGCCGCGATCAGCGCCAGTTCAGGAGAAGTCGTGGTGAAGCTGCCGGCCAGCGTCGTGTAGGCGCTGGAGGTGTAAATCTCGACCAGATAGCGCTCAGAGGCCTCGCCCAGCGGCAGCGTCCCGTACAGGTTGTTCATCGCGAGGCGCGAGCGGCGATCCCAAGATAGAGTGATCGAGTCGGCCGACTGTTCGCGCCTCAAGTTGATCGGGCTGAGTGGCATCACGCCCTGACCAGTGTTCGCGTAGCGCTGCGACGAGACAGATTGCAAGCTCCGTCCCGCGGTGACCGCGCGGTAGCTCTTCGTCGTGCCGATCTCGCCGGCAGACATGTTCGGCCGGAGCATCCCGACAGGCCGCAAAAGCACGAAGATGTCGCCCTCGCCGTGCGTCCCCGTGAATCGCTCCGTCCCGAACTGTCCACGCAGGTGGCGCGTCAGCGCGTATCGACCGTCACCGAGTGCGGTGCCCGTCGCAGATGCGCCGATCTCCCACCGCCCAGGCGCCCCATAGGCCCAGTACTCGCCGCCTCCAGAAAGAAGGACGTCACGCGTGACGCTCTCGAACATGTCGTCACCGAGGTTCACGGTGAGAACGCTTGATTCATCCACGAGCCAAGGAGATGCAGCGCCAATGATGCTTTCCGCGAAGCCGATAGGCGCGGACTGCGATACGGTCCCGCTCGTCGCAAGATTGCTGTCGTCATTGCCAACGAACAACTCGGCGTTGGCCGGCCTCGCCGCGTAACTGTCCATCGCCACATACAGACCGGCGTTATCGTCCTGGTCGCGCAGGATCGGAATGTCGAGGATCTGCGCCCGCGTGGGCGGCGGCAGCGGCACCACGTCTTGCCGAACATAGTCGGTCGCCCCGACAGCCGTCTGCAGGTAGAGTTCCGCGTCCCCCGGCTCCACGCTCCACTCGCACATCACTCCCGTGTCCGTGGAGTTCATCACACGCCACAGCCGATATGTACCACGGGGGTACTCGATGGTCACGCCGTCGCCCGGCGAGACGAAAGCGAACTTGCGCGACACCTTGAGGCTTCGCGTGTTTTGCTGCCGCCAGCGGGCGTACATGATCAACTCGGCCGTGGTGCGCGCGCGATCCGAATTGGTGGCGATCGGCAGTTCGATCAGCAGATCCTCAGATGCCTCCGTGACCTGACGGACCGCGGTCTCCGTGGCGGTCTGGTAGTCGAACATCTCCTCGACGTAGCTCACTGATACGCTGCGCGGGAGATCGATCTCCTGCGTGCGATTCAATGGCATCGGGTCGGGGGTCTCGGAACCATCTTCGGCCTGACCAAGTTCGTCGTAAGAGACGGTGGCGACCGAGACAATGTCTTCATACTTCTTGAAGCGGATCAGGCCATCCTCTTCGACTGCGTAGATCGCGAATGCGGTGAACAGAGGATCGATGTTTGCTCGCGCACTCGCGGGGTTCTGGATCTTGTAGCCGTGGATCGTGTCAGCGCCGATCGTGCTGATGTCGTAGCGCGTCTCCCCGGCGCGCTGGAGCTGGTCCTCGATGATGTCGGAGACAAGCACCTCATCGGTGGTAACGACATTGAAGCGGACAAGCGTGTAAGAATACTCCCCAGTATCCAAAAGTAAATTTGGGCCAAGGACGGCGCTCCGCGTGTTCGAGTAGAACGCTCTGTAGTTCAAATAGTTGGCGTTGGGATAGGCATCCGATCCGTCGCCTTGCCGCGGCCCAACGTCATCGCACAAGAGCACGTAAGCCCCGTTGACCAACTGCCAGATCCCGCCGATTCCATCCGGCGCCAGCACGAGCACAAAGAGGCCGTTCTGGTTGCTGGTGATGAGAGCGACCAGCGAACTCAGGTCGCCGCCATAGAACGGCACAGGGACCGCGGTCTCTTCCCACGTTCCGCCAACCAAGTGGCTTACCGTTGTGCCGTCGATCGACAGCGTGTACATCTCGCCGAGGTGGAACGTGAGAGGCCCCATGCCCGCGGGTGGCCCTGGCACCAGATTCCCATCGAAGACAATGTTGGTGGATGGCGAGCCGTTCCTCGGGACCACGGCAAACCTGCCGGTCACGTCGTCGAAAGCCGCCCACCTGTACCCGTAGATGGTCTCCCCGTCTTCGACAAAGTCCCAGAGGTGAACGCGATCCCCGGAGATCGCGTCAATCCTGTAGAGAGACATGACCTCTTCAACAGGATAGTTGGGCAACTCGAAGACCACGAATGAAGGTTCGCCTCCAACTACAGTGATTGGATCGCTGGGATGGGTATCTGGGTAAACGCTGACCGTGTTCGGCTGGATGTAGTCCTGACCAATACTCCAGGTTCGGACACGCTTTGGATCAGCGGCATACGTAACTGTGTCGGCGATGAAGTGAACTGCCCCTTCCCCATTGGGGATGCCACCCATGAACTGGAGCGGCTCGAGGTCTGTCGGCGCAGCGATGATCTCCCGCTTCTCGACCGCACTGGTCGCGTTCGTCGACAGCACGAACGAGAACTGCGGCACGCGGCCGCCGGGGCAGTCGATGCCCTTCATGGAGATGCAAACCATGCCGCGGTAGGCAGGCACGGAGCCCGGGCCACCTTGGTACACCTCCTCGACCGGGTCGGGCAGCTGGTCCGCGTGCCCTTGGTACATGGTGAAGAACGCGAATAGGTTCTCTTCGGTCGCCAGCGCCGAAGCGACGGGGATGCCGGAGCGGAAGTCCCACTGCAGTTTCCCGTCGCGAAACACTTGCAGGAGTTGGACCTCCGAGCCGTCCCGTGGCGTCTCGCACAGCGCGACTCTCATCTGCACGAAATAGGTGTAGGTCGTACTCTCCGCGCCGCCGCCCTTCCCTGACCCTTGCGTCGTCGCGAACTCGATCTTGTCGGTGGACCAAACTACGTTACCGCCGATGCGCTCAGTGCCGTAGAGGATCGGAATTCCGGCACCGTATGTGCTGACCTGGACCTTGAGATCGTCCAGCCGCGGGCCTTCAGTCTTTTCCTTCGGCGTGAGCAGGCCGCCGACCAGCGAGCCGACGACAAAGCCGAGCTGTGGGTAGCCAAAGAACGACCCAACCACCCCTCCGACTACGCCCAAGACCGACTGCATGCTCATGCGGTCACTCCTGGGTAGCGGAAGCAGCCGATCACGCTGGCGCGCGCGTACTGCAGATAGATGTCGTTGAACTGCGCCTCCACCACTTGGCGCGGGTGGCGCGCCTGCGAGTGGATCATGGTCAGGACGCCGGGCGCTGGCTTGTAGTCGCCGATGATCCCGATGTGGGGGTTGCCGCTGCACGACAGCACAACGACGTCACCCACTCGCAGATCCGCGCGCGCGACCTCGACGAGATGCTCGCGGCACAGCGACAGCATTTCAGCGGGCGAGGAAAGGCGCGGGTAGTCGGTCTTATCGAACTGCGTGAGTCCCAGATCGTGAGCGACCTTAATCACCAGCCCGGCGCAGTCCATCGCGTCATCGCGGCGCCCCTGGTGGGACCACTTTGCCCCGAGATACTTCCGAGCTGCGGCGACGATGTCGGGCCCAGAAACAGGAGGGGCTCCCGCAGGAGCCCCGAACTCAAGTGCGCCCAGAGGAGCGCCCGCTATCCAGTTCATAGGTTCGTGCCCTCCGTCCCGCCCAAGCCAAGCACCTTGTCGGAACCCGGCACCAGCGGGAAGCCGCCGAAGTTGTTCCCGTTGTTCCACTTCGTCTTGCAATCCTCTTCCCAACGCTTCCTGCAGCCTGGCGTGACAGAGTAGGTGTCACCGATGGCTGGATTGAACGGGAGCGGGAGGTGCAGCGTGAACACGTCGGAGGCATAGGCGTAGACCTCCATCTGGAAGCCCTCGTTCTGGCCACTGTTCATCGTGAGCACGCCGGCCCCGAAGTAGTCGTCGCTCTCCGTCCGGCTGCTGTCCGTGAACTGGCGCAGGCTCGTCACCGACGTGATGCTGCCCGTGACGCGCAAAGCCTCCACGTCGAAGCGGCATGTGTCTGGATCGCCGAACTTCCAAGGGCAGCCCTTCGTGAAGACCCGGCCAACAACCTTCTGCAAGGATTGCGTGAGCCCGCGGACCTCGGCATTGAATGCGGTCCGGCCCGCTTTGACATCGCCGATGTTCCCGCTCTGCAACGCGAGAATGCCCATCGACAGGTCACGGTAGTTCACCTCGAAGACGGAGACGAAGGCGCCATCCCACAGGCCGGCGAAAAGTTCTTCCTCGTCGACGCTCTCTGCTGCCATGGCGCCGTTAACTTCGGAGTTCGCGACCGCGGCCGTCGCTTCCTGGCTGATGGCCGTTGGGTTGAGCCCCTCCTTGGAGCGGTAGACCTCGCTGTTGATGAGGAGGTCGCGCGCGCAAGTTGTGACCGTCACTACCTCACCATCGCGACGCTCAAAGCGCCAGCAGCGGGCGATGGTCGTCGAGCCCAAGGCGTAGTGGGCCTTGAGTGCAACCGAGATCGTCTTGCTCATGCTTCTCGGATCTCGATGAGGAGAATTGAGTTGCCAGAGATCAGCCGATCATCGTCCTCGCCGGGCTTCACAAGATCCCAGTTCATGTCGTCGTCGGCAAACTGCACCGGAACGTAGAACGAGCCGGCCCACGTGAGGGCCTCGTCCGGCTGTGGGTACTTTTTGCCCGTGCCGGCGGCCGTGATCGTCTTGCCGGCCGTGTTCGTGGCAAGCGTGTACACGGCACCAGCAATGTTGGTGATCTCGTGGCTGAGATTGTTGAGCAACGACGCATCGGCGCCGGTGAGGTCCTGAAGCCAGAGGCGGCCACCGACGACAAGCCCGGACAGCGCAGCGGCGAGCGTCACCTGAGTCGTTGCGCCGACGCTTACGGAGTTCACGTTCTGCGAGGAGTCCGCCACGAAGGTCACATATACCGGCGCCGCACTGAGCGACGCGTTGCCGGGCGAGGCGCCGAGCGTGACCGGTGTGCCGCCGCGGTAGAGCGACGGCGTGCCATTCGGACGTGTGCGGACGATGGCCTTGGTCCGTGTCGAGCTCGCAGCCTTCTTGAGTTGGCGCAGGCCGTACAGCGGCGTGCCGTTGCCAAACCCTGGGGTCCCGAACTCGACGCCAGCCATGTAACCCTGCATCGCGCCGTTGGCCTGCGTCACCGAGGAGTCCTTCGGGTCCTTCAGGAGCATTCCATAGGCGCCCGCGTCGGTGACCTCGTACAGGCCCTCAATCTCGGCCCAGAGCGCAGGTTCCATCGCCACCACACCCACCAGGTACTCGCGCAGGGTCCGGTCGTTCACGACATTGACCGTCGCGTAGCCGCCTTGGTTCACGGTTCGATCGTTCTTCCGGCGTTGCTTGCCAGACGCGCCGGCCGCCGCCAGCACGCACTCCGGGACGATCACATCCTCAAGAACCACGATACCGCTCATGCGTTCCTCCGTGCGCGTTCCACGGCCATCCCTGCCGATCGAGCTGCCTGATCAGCAGTCTTTCGCGATGTGCCCTCGGTGAAGTACTGGTTGAGGTGGAGGGTCATGCCAGCCTTTGCGGCCTTCAGCGGCGTCACCTGTCCCCCTTGGTTGCCCATCATCAACATGGTCTTGTTGCCGACGGTGAGCAGTTCAGGTGCGTTCTCGGCGACCTCGTACATGGAGCCGGCATTCGCTGGGCCGCCGAAGGCGCGGCCGGCGAAGTTGTTGGTGTAGCGGAACAGCCCATCCAGGCCGGCCCCGGAGGCATTCGCGAGCGAAGTCGCTGCGCCGTTCGAGAGACCGCCGAAAGCGCCGGCGATACCTGTGAACAGCGAGTCCAGGAGGCCAGCACCACCACCTCCGAGACCGCCGCCGCCGGCGCCGCCGAGCGAGAAGCTCGCCTGGTTCGCAGCTTCCGCGAGGCTCACCAGCGATGTCGCCGCGGTGTTCGATGTCGTGGCGACGCTGGCCAGGCCAGTGCCGGCGCCCGCGCCGCCGCCCGACTTCGACCCACCCAGGCCTAGGAAGCCGAGCCAGTTCTCGCCGGTGCTTTTGTTGCTGGTCAGGCCGCCGAGGAACTTGCCGATCAGCGAGTCCTGGTCCTTCAGGCTCCCCTGCAGCCATTCGGCAATCGGCTTCGTGATCTGTTGCTCAACGATGCCGCGGGTGATCTGCTCGGCGATGCGCTTGCCGATGTCTTTGAAGCTGCTGCCCTTGTCGCCCATGATGGCGCCGGTGATGCCGTCGGTGATGCCTCCGAGCGTGTTGGTCACGAGGCCTTGCGCTCGCTGCGAAGCGTTGTCGATCTCGTCGATGTAGTTGGCAAGTGCCGTCGTCGCGCCATTGCGCCAATCTTCCTGCTTCGACTTCAGGTCGGCGAAGTACTTCTCCTGGCTCGCGAGGGCGGCCTGCAGTGCATCGTTGATGCGCTGCGCCTGCTCTTCGTACTTCTCGGCTGCCAGAGGACCAGCCTTTGCCGCCTCCTCATTGTTCTGCTTGCGCAGCCGGTCGAACTCCCGACGGATTGAGCGCTGCGCTTCGATCTGCCGCTGCGCACGGTCGCCCTGCCCGAAGGCGCCCAGTTCGCGCTCGTACTGCTCGTTCCTGCTGGTCTGGGCAGATTCGATGGAGCGGTTCATCGCCTCCGTCGCGCGCACGTAGTCCTCGGCCAGTTTCTTCTGCTTCTCGGCTTCTTTCGTGGCCTTCTCGCGGGCCTTGACCTCGTTCTCAAGAGAAACATTCAGCTCGCGCTGCACGCGCCCGCGATCCGCGTCGGCCAATATGCTCTTCTGGTCGGCCGTCAAGATCTTTTTTTCCTTCAAGTCGGCGATAAGTTGGTTGTAGCGTGCAAGTTCCTTCTGCGACGCAGTCAACTTCTCCGACTGCGTGAGTTGCTCGCGCAGCGAAGCCTCGATCTCTCGCTGCTGCTGCAGATCGCGTGTCGCAGCATCGTCCTGGAACGCCTTCGCCTTTGGACCCTTGGGGTCCTTGTACTTCTCGTTGATATTCGCGACACGCTTGTTGTACTCCTCGCTGCTGAGGCCAACCAACTTCGCGTCGCGGTCGAGTTGCTTGATCTCATCGGCGCGTTGCTCGGCCCTGCTGCGCGTGGCCTTCTTCTGGTCGTCGAGGCGCTTGCGCGCGTCGATCTGCATCTTGTTGGTGATGGCCTGCTCGCGATCGAGCGCGGCTTGGGTTGCCTCGGAGCGGGCAGCGAGGCGGCGCGTCTCGGCCGCGGCCTCGCGGTCTGCATCGCTCGTCGTGGCGTTGTTGATGAGGCCGCGGAGGCCGCGCCCGATCTCCCCGGGGCCAAGAATGCCCGGCAGCAGTGCGGCGGCGCTCCATCGCGGCATGGCATTCTCGCCGGGCCCGTCCGGCCGGCCGATACCCAGGATCTGGTCCCAGCCTTCCTTCGCCACGTCGGACACGGCGCGCCACGCGCGCTGGATGATCCCGAGGTTCGCCTCCAGCTTGGCGGTGCGCTTGTCCATCGCGTCTGCGTAGGCGTTCTGCGCGATCGACGCGGCCTCCTGCTCGCGCCCGTTCTCCTGGGCTGCCTTGATCTGGTCGTAAACGGCCAGCGTCAGGTAGTTCATGCTCTCGTTGAGCTTCTCGCTTGCCTTGACCGGGTCCTTACCGAGCTCGGCGAACTGCTTCGCGGTGTCGTCGATGCTGGTGCCAATGGTGCGGTTGACGCGTACGGCAGTGGCGCCGAACTTCTCGAGGTCGGTACCGGCGACTTGCCCCGTCGCCGCGAGCGTGGCGAGGGCCTCGGAGGCTTGGTGCTGGGTGCCCACAATCCCGTCGATGTTTCGGGCCATGATCTGCAACTGCGCCGTCGTCGTGCCGGCGATGTTGCCGGTCAGCACCAGCGCCTTGCGGTACTCGTCGGTTTCCTTGGAGCCCTGGGCGTAGGCAACTCCCAGCGTCGCCACCGCTGCAGCCACCAGCGTGTAGGGATTGATGAGGCCAAGCAGCGCGCCGCCCAAGGCCCTCGCCGCGGGCACCACGCCGCCGAACATGTCCTTTAGCTGGCCGCCCTGCTGTAGCAGCACCGTCAGCGGCGCCTGGCCGCCTTGCAGCGACGTGACGATGTCGGTCAGCTGCGCCGGCACCCCGCGCAGCGCCGCGGCATTCTGGGCTGCGCTGATGCCGTAGCGGTTGAGTTGGGCGCCGTTGCTGCGCAGCGCGGCCTCCTGGGCCTTGATCGCCGCGATTTGGGCCTGGACTTGGGTGGTGATGCCGGCCTGCGCCGCCCTGAACTCCAGGACCTCGCCTCGGCTTTTCCCCACGGTGTTGGAGTAGCTGTTGATCGTCGAGATCAGACGTTCCTGCTCGCGCGTGAGCTGCGACGAGGTGATGCTGGCCTCGCGATTCGCCTTGCTCAGCGCAGCGCCCGCCTTCGCGCCTGCGCCGGCAGCCACCTGCTCGAAGCCCTTGACGGCTTGCGTCGCTTGCGCAATGCCAGCGCTGACGCCAGAGGCATCCGCGCTGACCTCGATGACTGCCTGACCGATCACATCCGCCATATCACTCCCCTCGGGCCGCCTTGCCCGTCATTCGGTTCTTCAGGTGCTTGGCGCCCTTTACGGTGCCAGCGGTCTCATCGAGCCGGCTCTGTAGGAAGGCTTCGTCGAGCGCGCGCAGCGTCTGCACTTCCCACGGCTGCGGCGTCATGCGCTTCAGTTGGAAGTACGCCCAGACATCTATCCAGGAGATCGCGTTGATGCTGAAGCCAGCGCCGCGGGCGCCGCTGAGGTCCTGGTACCAATCCCAAATGTGGGCGGTCTCGCGGGGCAATTCGGGCAGTGAAGCAAGCTCCGGCGCCACGATGCCCGTCTGGTCCCGGATCTCGATCAGCAGCTTGAGCCGGGTCTTGCCCGTCTTCGGGTCGGGCCTGGACAGCGCGAAATGCGCGCGGGCGAACTCAAGCAGGGCCTCCGTCAGGCCCCGTCGAAATTTGCTTCGTTCTCGATGGCGTTGAGCAGGCGACGGGCCCAGTTCGGCCGCGCCTTGAGCACGCGCGCGAGACTCTCGCGGTTGAAGGCGGCTGGCTGTCCGCCCGACTCGAAGCCGAACCAGTCGACCGTGCACGCGAAGATCACCATGTCGCGCCGCGCATCGCCGCCGTCGACCGCGATGGCAGCGCCCTCGTCGGTCTTCATGTCGGTCGGGACCTTCCGGATGTTCGCTTCCTTGATGTTCAGGATCTGGATGTCGCGCTCGACCTTGTTGTACTGGTCGCTGCCCGGGCCCACCACCTTGAAGCCAACCGGATCGCCGGGGATCGGCTTGCCTTCGGCGTCCTTGGCCTCGTTGTGGCCGACGATAACGTCGAAGGTGTTGTTCGTGGATTGCTCAAGGGCATCGATGTCGAATTTCATGGTTGCTTCTGGTGGTTGAGGGTCGGGTCCGGCTCGCCGCCTGAGGCGGTCACTGCCGAGAGAAGGTGCGCACGCCACTCGCTGGCCATCGGCGCGTCGTGGTGTGCGGTGAATGCGGGGATGCCGGCCGTGAAGTGCACGAGCTTGGCCTCCGGGTTCTCGCCGTGCTCGTCGGCGAGCCAGTTCCATTCCGGCGGCAGCGCGCCGATGCGGTCGTCTGGCACGAAGCGCAGCTGCAGCAGGTGCATGGCGTCGGCGCGCGCCACGTACTCGGGCGTCAACTGGCGCCAGGCGAAGTGCGCGCAGTTGATCAGCATGACGCTCGCCCACTGCTTGCGCTCGTAGTCGCGGTTGTCGGCTTCCATCGGCGTGCCGCAGTACTTGCGCGGGTGCCGCGTCTGGTAGTCGTGCTTCACGACCTGGACGGCCATCCGGGCGTCGGCCAGCGCCAGGATCTCGCTCACGTCGGAGCGACTCAGCATGTCGTTGCCGTCGACGAAGAGCGCCCAGCCCTCCCACTGCTGCATCCACGGCACCAGGAAGCGTCGGAAGGTGAAGGCGTTCGACCCTTCCGGCTGGTTCCCGATCGCCATGCGGGTGATCGGCGTCAGCGATACCGGCTCACGCGCGTGGGCGATCACCGAGCGGACGAACACGGTGGTACCGGCCTCCGCACGCTCGTCGTGGCCGAAGAAGACGTTGAGCATGCGAGGTCAGTTCGCCTTGCGGGCCTCGAGCCGGAAGTCGCGGATGTTGCGGCCGACCGGGTGCCACACCGTCGGCTTCTCGACGATGTCGGTGAAGCCTGCCGACTTGACGATCGGCTTCAGCGTGGCGAAGGTGTACGCCCAGCGGTGCAGCATGTACGGGTCCTGCGACCGGTCGTCGCCGAACAGGCCCCACATGCCGAGCTGGTCGGGGTGCTTCGGCCCGGCCAGCCCATCGAGGATATTCCGGCAGCACTTGGCCAAGTCGGGTAGTTCGAGAATCAGCCTCCCGTCCGCGGCGAGCAGCCGGTTCCACTCCAGCAGCGCCGTCTTCAGTTCCCAAGGAAGGATGTGCTCAACCAGGTGGATCGCGAGCACCTCGTCGGCGCAGCCTTCCTCGAGCGGAATCTGGTGAGCGGGCGCCACAATGTCGGCGGCGGAGCGGGCCACGGCGTCGATGCCGGTGTAGCCAGGGAGCCGGCGCAGACCGCAGCCGACGTTCAGTTTCAAGCGCATGCGATTTCCTTCGCGAAGGCCCATGCCTGGGCGGCCTCCGCTGGTTTCCATTGCCAGTAGGCGAGCCGCTTCAGGAACTCGAGGCGGTTCTCGCGGGTGAACTCACGGCCGTGCAGCCACATCGCGGCGCCGTCCTCGGCTTCGAAGGGCACGCCGGCGATTGCGGCGTCGATCGCCACGTTGGAATGCCGGCACACCACGAGCGAGGCGCCGCGCAGCAGGTCGCTGATCGAGGATGTCGGGTCGACGTCGCAGGCCAGCCGGAGCTCGTCGGCACCCTTGGGCCGGAAGATCACCCGGCGGCCGGGAAAGCGGCGCTGCACCGATTCGAACGCCCGCTGCTCCCAGTTCTTCAGCTTCAGGTAGGCGCGCGACTTGTGCCCCAGACCGATCAGCAGGATCGGGCCGCTCGGGTCGGCGTCCTCGCGCAGCTTCGCGCTCAGCTTCTCCAGCCGGCTCGGATCGCTCGGCGTCTTCTCCAGCCACTGCGGCGGGTGGTCGGTGTCGATCGACATCCGGAGGTGGCCGCCCTTCTTCTCACGGTCGATGTACCCCAGGTCCCACACCAGCGCCCGCCCGCCGGCCGCGAGTTGCGCGCGGCGCGCGGCATCGTGCTCCTTTGCCCCGACGCCGAACAGGATCAGCCAGTCGCTGCCGCCCTGGTACCGGTGCGTCTCATTGACGGTGTCCCCGGCCGCGCGCGCCGCGGCGGCCAGTGCTGCCAGCATAGGGTCGGCGGCCCTGGCCACCCGATGGCCCCTCAGAAGCTCGACCGTAGCCATTCCAGATACCTCGTTGCGATGGAGTCGAGCGACGGGGCTGCGGCCTTAAGGCGTCGCGAAGCCGCGAAGCGCTCCTGGCTGCTTTCCAGGGCGTCGAACGCCTTCGTCAGTTCCTCGGGGGTGTCGGCCCACCGCTCGGCGCCGCACTGCGTTTCCAGGTAGCCGGCCTCGCGGTTGCAGACGACAGGCGTCCCGCTGCCCTGTGCGTTGGCCAGCTTCACGTTCGATTTCCAGTGCCGCGGCGCGTAGCCGCCACAGTCGCGCAGCGCCAGCACGACGTCGAGGTCGGCCAGCTCCTGCGGGTTGATGACGAACTTCCAGCCGCGGCGCTCGCACTCGGCTTCCGCGACGGCGCGCCACTTGCCGAGGTATTGCTCGCCGCCTTCGTAGCCCACGACCTTCAGCGGCCTGATCGGGTTCATCCTGAGACCGGGGCGCGCGTGGTGCGGCAGCCACAGCACTGGCACGCGGAAGCGCTCGCAGTCCTGCGCCATCTGCTCCGTCGCTGCCACGATGCCGGCCGGGCGAATGCGCGCGACCATCTCCTCAAGCCAGGCCCTGCAGCGCTTCTCGTCCCAGTCGTTGCCCGCCGGTTGCGGCCAGGCGTCGACGACGTCCCAGATCACCCTCGTGCCGGCGCGCCGCAGGCGCTCGAGCAGTTCGGTGTCAGGCCGCTTCACCAGGATGGCCAGGTCGTACGGCGCGACGTCCAACGCCAGCGGCCGCACATCGGCGCTGAGCGTGCGCCCAAGCTGTTCGCCGCGAATCTGCCAACTGCCCGACGTGCCGCGGCCTGTAAAGAGCAGATTCATAGCCGTCCGAACCCAACTGTCTCGGTGCGGCTGAAGTACGGATGGTCGTTCCGCTTGATCGTCGGCGCCTTGGGCCCATCGGTCAGTTCGTTGCTGGCGAGCATGAGCGCCGTCCACTCCACCTCCGGGAACAGTTCGCGGACGCCGTCCGGCGTCATGCGCCAGTAGTCGCTCGGGTACCCATGGATGCGCCAGCAGAACGGAACGGTGCAGAAGATCGTCGCGCCGGGCGCCATCAGCCGCTGGATGTTCGCGGCCAGCAGCCACGGCCGGCGCGAGTGCTCCAGCACGCTCATGCACTCGACGTGATCGAACTGCCCAACGTCGCCCGGCAGATCTCGCTCCAAGTCCAGCACCAAGTCGACGCCGGGACCTTCCAGCATGTCAACGCCGACGACGTCCGCGTAGCGCTGGCGCCGGTCTTCCTTGTCCTCGTAGACGTGCGAGCCCACGATCAATGTCCGCCCCTCGCGCGGCCGCACGTGCTCGCGCTCAAAGCGTGCAGTCGCGGAGTCGGGTGAAGGCCGTACCGTTCTCAACTTCATCGGAACTCCACATGGCCCACGCGAGCCGGCGGAACATGGCCAGCCGGTCGGCGTCGTCTCGCTTCGGCTCTGCGCCGAACTCCGCCAGCGGCCGCGCCGCGCGCGCGCCGATCCAGCGATCGAATGCGTGCCAGACCGGCACGCCCAGAATCAGCGCCTTCAGGGCCGCCGCGCTGTGGAAGGTGACCACCGCCGCGGCGTCCTTCAGGTCTTCGGCAAGTGGAACGCGCGGTGCATCGGCGCCAGGGTGCTGCCGAATGCGGCCGCCGATGCGGCTCTGCGCGTCGGACGCCCAGTTCGGCGGCGAGGCGATGCCCGGCTCGCCGATGCCTCGCTGCGCCAGGATCACCGTCTCGCGTCCGCCCGCGCGCCATGGCGCAAGCTCCACATTCCATGCATCCCAGCGCTCGGACCCGCCGTCCGGCCACGTGCCAGCGCCGGCGTGGTGGCCCCAGGCCATCGCGAACCACTTCAGGCCGCGCCACTCCTTGCCGAGGTAGCCGTTCTCGCAGACCAGGACGCGGGCGCCGGCGATCTCGAACCGCTGGGCCTCCAACTCGCGCGAGGCGGTGCGATTCCAGATCACCAGGATGTCGCCCGGGCCCGGCTGGCCGATGCGCGGCTCGATTTCGTAGCCGGCCGCGCGCAGCCCGGCCAAGAACGCCGGCTTCCGGTAGTTCGGGCCGTCCGGCAGGGAGCACTGCGCGCGCATCAGACCGGGTCGACTTCCTCGGTGGCGCCCGTCAGGCGGAAGTTGTAGGTCGCGGTGACCACCCCGTCGACAGCAGCCGACCAGGATCGCTGCGCCACCAGCGCGAGCGTGCGAAAGATCGAGCCGTCTTCGAAATCGACCTCGACAAGGCGCGTTTTCTTGTCGGCGGCAGCGGTGCGGATGACGTTGTGCGCCGCGTTCCCCTGTTTCCAGTGGCCGGTGACGGTCATCGTGCCGCTGTCCTCCAGCCCCAGGCGGAACTCCTTGGCCGTCGAACAGAAGGTCGTGACGTCGTTCTCGGTCGCGGTGCCGCCCTGGTACTGGATCTCGCGGCCGATGCAGTCAAGCACCGCAGATGCAGGGGACGGGCTCTGGCTGAGTTCCGTCACCTCGTTGTTCGAGATGCGGATCGACAGGCCCTGGACGAGTAGTACTTCGGATGGCATAGCAGCTTCCTTTCGGGAACGAAAAAGCCGCCCGAAGGCGGCCGGTTGAAATGCCCGGAAAGGGCGGGGACGAAACTCAGGTGGTTGCCCACCAGATGGAGAAATCCTGTCGGGCGCCGAAGGTGCGCGTGTCGTAGCCTTCGACCCACTCGCGCTCGCTCAGCGCGACGCCGCGGAAAGTGGCCTGATCGCACACGACCGCCTTGACCTGCGCCATGAGGGCATCGGCCTCGATCTGGGTCTTCGCCCAGACGTTGAATTGAAAGCGGCCGTTCTCCTTGCCGGGGACGCCGCAGAAGGTGTTGACCGGCTGCCCGCCGGCGCGCTGGAGCGTGAGGTACGGCATCGGCGTGCCCTGGTCGGCGCGCAGCGGCCACGCGCCGCCAGTGAACAGCGGTGACAGGGCAGTGATCAGCGCGGGCACGGTCATGGCTGCAGTTCCGTCATCAGTTCCTTCAGGCGCTCACCCATGCGCAGCCGCGCGGCGGTCACCGCAGCCTGCTTCTTCGCATCCCAAGTCGGCCGGACGTAGGGCTTCGCCGGAATCCACTTCGGCGTTGCCAGCCGTTCCTTCGTTGCCGCGAGGCGGCCATTCGGCAGCTTGACGACGACGTTGACCTGCCAGTGCCCGAACTCGACCTGATGCCAGTGCGGCGCCTTGCTCTTGTTCGGGCCCACGAAGTAGGTCTGCCTATTCGGTGTCGAGCCCTTGTCGTCGTGGTAGTGGTAGATCGACTGGAACAACTCGCCAGACTTCACTGGCACTCGCTGCCGCATCTCGGTGTAGAAGACCAGCGCGCCAGCGCGCGCCGCCGATCGCAGCACTTTTTCCTTGATCCCAGCCTCCAGGGCGGCCAGCGATTCTGTGACGTTGCTGACGACGTTGATGCCGATCGTGTCCTTCTGGTAGAGCGATGGACCGGACGGCCGAGTGCCACGGCCGCCGCGTCGCCGGAGGTTGCGCCCATTCGCCACCGATCAGCCCTCGTTGGCGCCGGTGGCGACGCCGATGTCCATGAAGCGGTTGTCCTGCAGGTCGGGCAGCACGACCTTGATGTCGTAGTAGGTCTTCGGCCAGCCCTTGCGGTGCTCGACGATTCGCATGCCGGCCGTGATGCCGGCGCGGCGCCGCACCCTGAAACTGGCCGTCGCCCGGCTCACCTCGGTCCCGGCCGTGGCGAACTCCTGATTGACGAAGCCGCTGCCGGTGATGGACTTCTCGTGCGCCCAGAGACTGCAGACCTTCACCCATACCTGCAACGTCTGCCCGAAGGCATCTTTCTCCGTCGTCTTGCGCTCAATCGTGATGCGCCGATTGAGCTTCTGGGCGTTGACGTAGCCGCTCATGCCGAGAACGTGTGCACGCGGTTCTGCGTGATGATGGCGTCACGCGCGCGCTCGAGGTCCTCGCGCTCGTTCCGGTCGAAGCGATCCGAGAGGATCTGCACGTGAAGCAGGATCGCGTCCTTGAGCGCCGCCGGCACGTTGGCAGCCGCCGCCTCTTGGGTCATCGGAGAGGCCGCCTCGGCCGCGTACCCCACGCGGTATGTCACCCGCACCGCGTCGTCGCGCTCGTAGAACATCGGGAAGATGTAGCCGGTGCCGGTGTAGAGCCGCGGCACCAGGTCGTCGCTCACGTAGTAGTTGGCGGGGTCAACCGTCTGCAGCGTGTTGGCCCCATCGTAGTACTGGAGCGAGACGATCTCGATGAAGGGTGGCCGCAGCAGCTCGATGTAGTTACGGCAGTCGCGGAACCGGCCGCCCGGCTGGGAGCCCCAGGCGCTGCCGGAAAGGCGAATGGTCTGCTCGACCAGCGCACGGCACGTGCCCTTTTCCACGTACTCGCGCGCCGTCACGATGTTGCGCTCGATGAGGCCCTGCAGCGGATAGACCTCCTCCGGCGGAGAGCCCTCGAGCTCCGGGTCCCAGCGCAGATGCTGGTATGCCTCGGCGACGGTCACCGGCTCAAACAGCGGCGGCGTGACGACTGTGATGTTCATTGTCCAGCGCCTCGTAGAGGTCCAGCCGCGGGAAGCACGTGATCGCGCTTGCCGGCGTGCAGTTGATGATCTCGGGCCCGATGTCCTTCAGCGCGGCGAAGCGATCCGCCCACCGGGTGTAGGAGTGGTCGTCCGTGTTGCGCAGCGGCGCCGGGTGGGCGCCGTGCCAGTGCAGGCCGGCGCGGTTGCTCATGTCGAAGCCGCACAGCAGGATCCGCGAGGCCTCGCCGTGAATCGCGATGTGCACGGCCTGGTAGCCGCTGTTGCCGCCGGTGCGCACGCCCATCCGGTGCGGTTCGAACCCGTCGGTCCCCGTGTTCTGCAGTTGGAGCACGCCCGGCACCGCCGAGACGCTCGCCTTCAGCCCGCAGAAGTCGCTGGATTCCGGGTTGCACTCCCACCACTGCGCGTCGGCCGCGTAGAGCAGGTCAGCCCATGGCGCCAGGCGGTAGGTGTCGTTGACCACAATCGCGCGGATGCCGGCGGCGCGCACCAGGTCGGCGATCTCCTGCGACATGCTGGGCCCGCTGGCCAGCACGGCCACCGTCCTGCCGCGCCACAGCGGCGGAACGCTCCACCTCACCACTTCGCTCCGGTCAACGGGTCGAACTGCGTCAGGTCGCGGCCAGCCCGGCCTTCTGCGCCCCGCTCCCCCTTCTCGCCGCGATTACCGTCCCGCCCGTCTCGGCCACGCTTGGTGGAAAGCCTCCAAGCCTCCGAGTTCGTGCCTGGCTTGTCCTTCGTCGCCTGCAGCGCGATCCACGTGGAGCCGTCCCAGGTCGCGGCGTCGCCGGCCTCATACTGCTGGTCAGCCTGGTAGATGCCGCGGTGGATCACCACCGGCAGCTTGAAACTCTTTTCGATGACGCGGCCGCTGCTCTTGATCTTGCGCAGCGTGAAGGTGCGCAGGTCGACGCCGAGTTCGACCTCGTCGTCCGCATCCCCGTCGACGATGCACTCCCATCCATCCATGCCTTCCGTCGAGCGCATGGCGCGCCAGATGCCGCCCTTGTGGCTGGCGTAGGTGCCGCGCGCGTAGCGCCGGGACTCGTTGATGGTCGGAAGGATCTCGATGTCGAGCGCATCGCGCCCATGCTCCCCGTCCTTCGGCACCGGGATGGCGGCGACCGCCTTCGTCACCTCCTCAGCCACCATGCGCTGCACCTGCTCGACCGGCACGCTCTGACCATCGACTCCGTCCTTCGGCCGCGGCAACTCAGCGATGGCCTTGCCGACCAAGTCGGCCAGCATGGGGGCAACGTCTTCCGGCATGATGCTCTTGCCGTCTTCGGGAATTCGGACCTGCGCGAGCACCTCGGCGACGATGGCCTGCTGGTCCAGCGGCTCGGCGTCCTTGCCGTTCTGCGGCTTCGGGATGCGCTCCACCGCGGCCTTGACCTCGCGCGCGATCAGCGGCGCGACGTCGTCGACGGTGACGCTCGTCCCGTCCTTGGGCGCCGGAATCTGCGCCAGCACCTGCTGCACGATGACCGCTTCGTCGACTGGCGGCGCGTCCTTGCCGTCCAAGCCATCCTTCGGTGCCGGCAGCGCGCTGACCGCCTTGGCCACCTCCGATGCGATCAGTGGTGCTAAGTCCTCGGGCGTGACGCTCTTGCCATCCACCGGCGCGGGCAGCTTGGCGATCTCGGCACGCACCATCTCTGCAATGACCTCCGGGTCGGCATCCTTTCCATTGGCAGGCGCAGGGATCTTTGCGACGGCGGCCTTCACGAGGTTGTCGACCATGGGCGCCACATCCTCCACCGTGACGCTGGTGCCGTCCTTTGGAGCCGGGATCAGGGCCACTGCCTCATCGACAAGGGCTTTGATCTGGATCGGGTCGGCGTCCTTGCCGTCGACGCCATCCTTGCCATCCTTGGGCGCTGGCAACTGGTCGATGCGCGCACTGAGTTCGCTCAGTTGCTTCGACACAGCGACCAACTGCTGGCCGACGTACTCCCGGACAACCTGCACGATCTCGTCGCCGAGTTTCTTGAGGTCGATCTTCATGCGGTGTCCTTGGTATCGGGCATCGTGTCCATGCCTCTTGCCGGGCCTAGAGCCCCTTGAAAACGTCCATCGCCACAGCGCTGTCGGAGCCACCGCCACTGATCGTGAAGGAGGGGTTCAGCGCCGCGGCGGACAGGAGAACGCGACTCGCCGCGCAGCCGGTCCAGTAGAGCGAGTTGTTACCTTCCTCCGTCTGGACTGTGAAGCCTGTCGATTCGGACCACGTCCCAGAAAAGGCAGTGCCTGTCATCGCGATCGAGATGCTCTTCGCGGTGGAGGGTGTGATGCCCGATGCCAACGTCCACGGCGGGTTCGAATCATCGGTCTGCCCGCTAGCGTCGAGCGGGGACGCCGTCGCGACGTTGGCCAACTCGAGCACATGCACCGTCGCGTCGGAGTTCGAGCCCCATGTCGCAGTGACCGTGTGGCCGGCACCACCGGCAATGTTCGCGCAGTAGTAACGCCGCACCTGTGCGCCGGATGCACTCGTTTGCGTGGTTCCAATCTGCGTGTACGTGTTGCCCTTGTTGTCCGTAACCGTGACCTCGCCCTGCCCCGAGGCGTCTGAAATGCCAACCCAGATCGTGCTGCCGGATGTCGAGGTGAAACTCGACGTCGTGCACGTGGTGGCACCGGACGTGTTCGCCTTCCGCGCGTTCGCGACCGACGGATCCCCGCCGCCGCCTCCGCCAGCGATCTTCTGGGCGAGCATCACGGCCTGGACTGGCATCAGGTCAGACCTGTCCCGTTGATCTGCCAGCGCGTCGAAGTCATCTTGATCGCGGTCGCGATTCCGTTCGCCGCGAGCGTTCTTGAACCCGTCGTGCCAGCGCCAGCGAGGACCAGGGTATCGGTCGTGATCGCGATAGTGATCGTGCCGCCGCTGGTGTCGTTCACGAAGGTGACCGTCGTGCCGATCGGGAATGCGACTGACGAGTTCGCAGGGATAGTCCACGTGCGACCGGTGGTGTCCGCACTGGGGTGATAGATGTGCTTGTTGGCGTCGCTGAGAACGAGCGTGTACGCGCTGCTCTGAGAGTTCTGCGGGATGCCGATCGCGCCGTAGAGCGTATCGAAGTAGGTTTTGAGCGTCGCCTTGATGTTGGCCCACGTCAGCTTCTTGAGGACGTTGCTTGCAGCGCTATCGACGAGCGGGACCAGATCGGCGTCTACCGGCGTGGCCTTGTCGGTTGCCGCGTTCGTCCCGGGCGCGATGACCGTGATGTTGGCCGTACCGTCGAAGCTCTGGCCGTCGATGTTCCTGGCCGTCTGCAGCGCCGTCGCGGTGCCCGCATTACCGGTAATCGTGGTCTGGTCGCCGGTGTTCGAGCCGCTCAGCGTCAGCCCGCTGTCCTTGATCAGCTTGCCGGTCGTCCCGTCGAAGAAGGCGACCCGGTTGTTCACTGCGGAGGCCGGGCCGATCACCGCGCCGTCGAGGTTGGCCTGGCTGACGCTCCAGCTCGAGCCGACGGTCGCCTGGTTTCCGGACGCCGTGCTGTCGGCTAGGCACAGGATGGTGTCGCCGATCTCGACGTTGATGCCCGAGGCGCCGCCGATCTTGCCGGCCACGCTGATACGGTACAGCCAGCCGGCGTCCGCGGCCGGGTAGTTCGGGTTCGTCGAAGCGTCGATGACGCCCTTGAACACCATCACGTCGGCCGCCGCGATCAGCTGGTCGGCGTACGTCTTGACCGCCTTTTGGGTCGGGATGACCGAATCGCTGTTGCCGGCCAGCGTCCCGTCCGTGTCGATGTTGAGTGCGGCCGCCGTGCCGAGCGGCGGCTTGCCGGTCAGGTCGGCGTAGGCACCGGTGTTGGCGACGGTGGCCAGCTCAAGCGTGGTGCGCTGCGCGGCGGCATCTGCGTCATCCAGCAGCGCGCGGCCCGCCGAAGTGAAGTCGGCCAGCGCCGCAGTGCCCGACCCGGTGAAGTACGGCAGTTTGTTCGCTGCCGAGGTCAGGCCGGCCAGAGCGGTCAGGTCGGCGTCCAGCGGCTGCTTCTCGCTGTCGAGCTCCTCGAGGGCCGCCTGCACGTCCGTCGCGGCGATGTTGCCGGCCGGCGTGACCTCGATGTCGCCGGCGGCCAGTACCACATCGCCCGTCTGCCCGTTGACCGAATCCACCGCCCCGCCGCCTCCGCCGCCTGCGGCGTTGAGGGTGGTGCCCGTGATCGAAAGGTTGGTGCCGAGCTGCAAGTGGGCGTATTCGCCGGCGCTTTCATCCCAGAACAGCAGGCGATCGGCGCCCGGGTCGATCAGCGCGGCAAGGTCCTGGATGGGGGCCGGGATGTCTGGGATCGCGCCCCAGCTGTTGACGCCAGGGTCACCCGGATCACCCTGCGGACCCGGGTCGCCCTGCTCTCCCTGAATCCCCTGTTCGCCTTGCGGCCCCTGCTCTGAGAACTCCTGCCACGTGGCCGGCGAGTCGTCGGTGAGCAGCCACTGCGACATGTCATCCGTCTGCAGGGCGAACTTGTACAGGTCGCTCGATGACGGCGTCAACGCCAGGCGGGCCGCCTCATTGGCGACGACCCACTGGTGCGCGCCGTGGCGCTTTCCGGCAGGGATGACAGCGTGTTGGATCGTCACAGGGTCACCGTTTCATCGTCGACGAGCACCTCGTCGTCATCGACCATCACCACCACCGGCTCGACGGTGCCGCCGAGCCAAGTCAGCATCTGTTCCAGGGTCGCGAGGACGAACTGGTCGGCCTGCACCACCACGAAGCTGGAGGGCGTGTCGTCCGTGGCCGGGCTGAGCATCGCGGGCGTGAGCGTGGGACCTCCGGTTGTGCCGCCGCCACCGCCGCCGCGGCCGCGCTCACCTTTCGGCCCGCGAAGATCAACACGCGTGCCCCACTCGCCGTCCGGCTTCTCGAACTGCAACTCGGTGCCGACCCAGCGGTGATCTGGCATCGGCCCCTGCTCGCCACGCGGGCCTCGTTCGCCTTTCTCGCCCTGCTCACCCCTTGGGCCGCGCTCGCCGCGCGGGCCTTGATCGCCGGCTGGGCCTTCGCCACCAGGTATGCCGTCCTTGCCGTTGAGCCCCGGAGCGCCGTCTTTTCCATCGAGGCCAGACGGTCCCTGCTCGCCGCGGGGGCCGCGCTCGCCCGGGGCGCCATCCTTCCCGTCCTTACCATCGTTTCCATCGCGGCCGTCGATGCCCGGGTAGCCGCGAGGCCCGCGCTCAGGCAAGTTCCAGCCCCTTGCGGATGTGCGCGATCATTTCGCGCGCCTGGTCCACGTCGACGACCTCCTCGTCCGAATCGTCGCTAGGTGCTGGTGCCGGAGCGGGAGCAGGCTGCTGCTTGCCGAAGGGGTCCTCGCTGGCGTCCCGCTTGGCCAGGGCCTGCAGCGAGAAGTTCTGCTGCTGAGACAGCACTGCAGCACCGCCAGGAGTCGGCGCCAGGTTGAGTTTCCGGCGCGCCTCGTTGGCGGACATGACCCCCTTGACCGCCTTCTCCAGGAAGTCGATCTGCGCGGTGCTGTCCATGCGCAGCAAACCGTCGAGGTCAAGGCGCGTGCCGTAGCCGTTGGGCAATTCCATTCCTTCGTCAAGGCAGAGCTCGATCGACTCGATGAGCACCTGAAGGCAACCGGTGTAGTACTGCTGCTCGAGCGCCTCGACGTTGTTGCTGGTCGGCACCGGGCCGCTGTTGATCTTGTAGAGCGGCACGCCGAAGGCGCGCGCAACGTCCTCGACCGTCCAGTTGAGCTGCTGGATCAGCTGCGCCTGCTCGGCCGGGATCGTGATCGGGATGTACTTCAGGTCGTTGCCGGCTACGGCCAGACGGCCGAGGTTGCCGCCCCCGAAGTTCTGCTCCCATTCCTGCTTCAGGCGGGCGGCCGTGACATCGTCGATCAGGCCAGGCGCGGACAGGATGCCGCTCGGCCGGCTCATGTTGTCGAAGAAGGTCGCGCTGTTGGTCTGGATCCGGTTGCCCTGGGTGGCGCTGCGCGCGCATGCGTACAGGGGCGGCACGCCGCACAGCGGATGCCAGAGGGCCGGGCAGCGGTCGTGGATCACCTCGCTCGCCGGCAGCGTGACGCCTTGCGGCAGGCCGGCCAGGTAGTCGCTGGAGATCTGGTAGTAGACGCCGCCGTCGGGCGTCACCAGCGGCTTCACCCGGCGCGAGTCCAGCACGTAGAGCGCGCGCACGATGCCGCGACTGGGCTCGCGCTCCTTCAGGATGTACGCGTTCCCGTGGATCAGTTTCATGCAGAGCCAGTCCGTCAGGAACTGGATGCGGTTCTGGTACCGGTTGGGCTTCTTGAGCGCCTTCCAGTAGGGCGACTCGCCAACCTCCGACCAGATGCCGTTCTCGTCGATCGAGGTCAGCATGATCCGGAGCTTCGAGATGTCGTTGGCGATGCGCGAGACGCACGCGTACACCGCGCTGAAGGCGAGGATCGACTCCTTGTTGTCGATCTCAAGGTTGCGCTGCCAGGCACCGGCGAACGGCTCCATGATGCGGCCTACGAGATCGCGCAGGGTGATCGGCGACACCGCCGCCTTCTCTGCGCGCCTCGGGAGGCGCAACTCCAAGCCGAACACCTTCATTGCCATGGCGGCTTACTCGCTGGTGGTGGAGTTCGCAGGGCGACGTCCGCCACGGCGCGCGGGCGCCAAGGGCGCCACGGGCGCGAGCTCGGCTTTCGACTCAGCGACCGGCTCACCAGCAGGAGCAGCGTCAGCGGGCTGCTGTTCAGAGGCCTCGGTCGGGACCGGGCCTTCAGGAGTCTCGATGGGCTTGTCGGCAACGGGCGCGGGCGCTTCCGCAGGCGCAGGGGCGGGTGCCGCTGGGGCCGGCGCAGGCGGCTCAACTTTTGCGGCGGGCTGCGCCTCGGGCGCGAACGACGCGCGCCCCTTGCGCTGCAGGTACTCGGCGTCGATCTCCGTCGCGACGAAGGTATTTCCCTTGCGCAGCAGGTCGGCGCCGTGCAGAAAATCCTCTGCGGCGACCATGACTCGGGTCTTGTAGAACATGTGCAGTCTCCGGGGATGCAGAAAGGCCCCGGCGGCCGGAGCCACCGGGGTCCGTCACCAACCTGGATCAGTAGTTGGTGTTCTCGATCAGCGCGATGCCGAGGTTGTTCGGCCGCATGGCTGCCCAGTTGATGTACTGCTCGGCGCGGATGCCGACCAGGTTGTTCTGCCAGAGGCTCACCAGCGACTGCGCGCCGGCGGACGGTGCGTCGTTCATCTGCACCGAGGCTTCGGTCGACATGTCGATCGCGATGCCGCCGTCGTCGGCCATCATCACCTCCGACTGCGTCACCAGCGCGATCTGCAGTTCAGCCGGCGAGCCCGAGGTCACCATGGCGTTCGACACGATAACGGGGATGCCGTACCATGTGCCGCCGCGCATGTTCAGATCCGGGAATGCCAGCTCGTCCTGCGAGGTGCGCTTCATCGACAGGCGCAGCGCCACGGTCGCGGGCATCACCCACACCGCAGTCGACGGGTCCACGTCGTTGGTCGCGAACATCGCCATCGCGTTGCGCACGTCCGCGTCGATCGCCGCCAGCGTGGAGCCGGAAGACTGGATGCGGGTGGCGCCGTTGGTGATCGAGGCCGGCGACACGTTCGCGACACCGCTGTAAGACGGGTCCATGAACCGCTTGTCGAGGTAGGTTGCGATGCCCTTGACCATGTCCTCGCGGGCACGGCGCTCGGCGTCGATGGTGCTGTAGCGAACCGCTTCGTCCGACATCACCACAATGACCGCGGCCTTCGTCGGGCCGAGGGTGATGTTGTCGTAGGTCTGCTTCTGCACCGGCTTCGGCGCGCCTTCACCCACGAAGGTGCCAGATACGCCGGTCAGCTGCCGCGCCACGCGCGAGTAGATCGAGACGCGACGCAGTTCCGTCATGCGGCCCAGGATCATGCGCGGGCGCAGGAGTTCGACGAACTCCGACTGGATGTCCGCGTACTGGGTGACGGCCGTGTCGGTCGAGTTCACGCTCGTGACCGCGGCCTTGGTGATCGCCGCCTCGGCCAGACGACCGGTGCCGCCCATGTGGATCGCGGCCTTGAGCATGAAGCCCACCTCCGGCGTGTCCTTGTAGCGGTGCTGGGCGATCTGCTCGGCCATCATCACGTTGCCCTTCGCTTCGGCCATTGCCAGCGAGAAGCGGACGAAGCGCGAGCCCTTTTCGAGGTTCGACTTCACAGTGATCGGACCGCCGCCGCGCACGTCGACACCGCGATTGCCATCGCCGGCCGATGGGTTGTCGACCGTCGCCACGGCGGTGGCCTTCGAGACCATCGACGCTTCGTGCGCCTTCAGTTCCTTGATCGTATCGGCGATCGAATCGATGTCGGCGGTGAAGTTGGCCAGTTGCTCCTTCTCGTGCTCGTCGAAGGTGCGGCCTTCCTCGATGGTGACCTGCTTGACGAGGGCGTCCTTCTGGTCGACGAGGTTCTGATGCTTTGCCTGGAACTCGGCCAAGCGTTCTGCGATGGTGGTCATCTGACTTCCTTTCGGGGTTTCGGGTTTGAGATTTCCCGAGGCGCCGGGAAGGGTTTTGGCCGTGAGGCCCTTGTCGAGTCGGACGACAGGCCGCGCGCCAGACGCGGCGCGACGGATGGCCTGATCGGCCGACTTGATTGCGTTGATGGAGCAGTCGCTGTTCGCCGGAATCGTCACGGCGGACAGCTCGAGCCACTCCCATTTGGTGAAGCGCTGGCTCCACGTGCCATCGATCTGCGTGTGCTCGATGGCGTTGAATCCGATGGACAGGCCGCGCACCAGCTTGGCCTTGATGGACTGCCAGGCCGTGGCCAGGCGCGTCTTCAGCTCGCCCTCTTCAGGCACGTCGGCGACCTCACCGGAGATCTCGATGCCCTTGTCCGTCACCTTGGCAGCCGTCACCCAGCCGATCGGCTGCCGGCTGTCGTGCTGCCACAGCAGCGGGATCGGCAGCTTGAACACCGCGCCCTTCGGCTCGACGATGTCGCCCATACGATCCGTGCTCGGCGTGGTTGCGATGCCCGTGAAGGTCCGCTTCTCGCCTGGGCCGTCCGCGGCCTTGATATCGATCGTTGCGTAGGCACGGTTCATGTGCTGGCTCCAATGCAAAGAGCCCGCACGCGGCGGGCTCGGTTGGGGTTCGGTGGGATCAGGCGAAGAAGAGCTGGAACTTCTTCTTCATCGAGGCGGGGTCCATGGACATCAAGGAAACGGCGTTGAACAGCGCCATCAGCGGGTCGATCTTGGCCTTTCCGCTGGCGGCCTTGGTGATGAGGTCGGCGTTGCCGTGGGTCTCGGTCTTGGCGTTTCCGACGCAGAAGTTCATGAGGGCGGTGCCGCCGTGCTTCAGGTCGCCGCCGGCCAACTTCCGCTCCGCCGTCTTGATCGCGCCGTTGAGCCGCCAGCCCTGGGAAATGCCGATGATTCGTTCCAGCGCGATGCCGCGCTCGGGAATGGTGAGCTCCGACACCAGGTCTCCAATGCCTGCCGTGTCCACGCCGATCGCAGCCTTCTCGGCCAGCAGGCCGGCTTCATCGATCCTGCAGATCAGGTCGGCGACCTCGATCACATCCTGGCCAGGCACGTCGACGATGGTCAACTCCCCAGCCTTCTCCAGATCCAGCAGCCGCGGCGCAATCTCTTTCCGCCGCTCGAGCACGATGCGGTGGGCCCAAGCCTTCGTGTACGCCAACCAGCGCCGAGTACCCGTCTCACGACCCAGCGCGGCGAAGCCGAACAGGTCATCCAGGCCGCCGCCGTCGGCGCCGCACACGATCACCTCGCACCGCTCTATCAGCGCTTCGACCGAAGGCACCAGCTCCGGTGCCGCGTTCTGCTCCCAGTAGTCGGCTCCCACCCAGCGATCCGAGTGCAGGCCCACTCCGATCTCGACGTTCAGGTGCTGGGATGCCCAGGTGCGCAGCGCCGCTTCGCCGTTTGCATCCTCGTCGTCGCAGGCCTTCACCAGCGAGCTCAGCGCGATCGAGCGGCCCATGTTCGGGGTCACCATCGACCAGTTCGCAGGGTTGCGCCACGGCTTGGCCGGGTCTTTCTGCATTTCCGTGGGGAATTCGTACAGCACCGGCAGCATGTCGCCCAGCCGCTTGCCGTCCCGAATGTCCCGGGCTTTGGTCAGGTCCTCCTTGAACACCCCGGCCGGCGCCTCGTCGCTCTGCGTGGTGATGATGGCCAGGAAAGCCTCGGGAAACGGCATCATGCCGCCGCGCAGCTGGACCATGGCCTTCTTGGCCTTGTGCATCTTCCCGAGGATGTGCTCCTCGTCGATCAGCGCCCCGACGACCTTCTTGCCGGTCACGATGTCGGGGTCGAACGTCATGATCTCCAGCTTCGCACCGGTGTCGCGGTGGATGATCGTCTTCTTGTGGTCCCGAACGTGCAACTTCTTCGCCAGGACGTTGTCCAGGGCAATCGCACCTTCCGCCGCGGCAAACGCGTCGTCAGCGGTCTTCTGCACTGGGCCGGTCAGCAGGAACGGGGCGCGCGGGCGCTGGTTCATCAGCAGCGCCGTCAGCATCAGCAGCGCGCCGCCAGTCGTCTTGTTGTTCTTCTTCGGGACCAACAGGAAGAGCTCTCTTATCAGCCGGGCCTTCGTGACCGGGTCCAGCGATGCGAACAGGACCCACACGATGCGCCGGAACCACTCGCCGCCAGCTTCGGCCATGGTCGGGGTGCCCGGCACATCAAACAGCCGCAGCTTGTTGAAGATCCCGACTGCCCGGTCCCCTTCAGGCGCATTGGGCAGCACCAGGTCCGGCACCAGGCTGCGGCCGGATTTCAGCCGCTCGACCCAGTCCAGGCATGAAAGATTGAGCCCTTCCACTTACTGCAGCCGCTGCGGCGACTTCAACAGGTCCTCCCAATCCGTGCCCACCTGGGCGACCATGCCGTCGGCTTGGGCCTGATCTTTCTTGCCGAGCGCCGCCTCTGGCTTCGCCTCGGCGACGGGCTTTCTGGATCGATCGGCCTTCGGCACCACAGCCTCCAGATCCGGCGAGGTGTAAGCCAGGTAGGCTCGGCATGCCGTGACATTGCCCTTGAGTGCAGCCTTCTCCAGCGCCAGTAGCACGGCACTCCTGTGGCCGTGTGCGCCGGTCGTCAACTCCTCCTTGAAGTGTTTCAGGAGGGTCGTGCGCGATATGGCGAGGGCGCAGGCAATTGCCTCGTGGGACATCCCACCTCCGGCATTGCCCGCAACCAGTTTCCGGAGGGCAGGCGTCGGCTTGAACGCCGGTCGACCTCGACCTCGTTTTGGTGTTGACATGATCCGAATTTCTGTACAGATAATGGGGGCGGAGGCTGAGATTTCGGCCCCGGCGGAAAAAACCCGTCGGTGCGAGAACAGCCGGTCTAGGCCCCAGGCCCCCTGGCAGATTGACCCACC
>NZ_LYMK01000063.1 GCF_002157355.1 Variovorax sp. JS1663
CGGCTGCCCGGTGCAGGGCACCAGCGGCATGAACATGGAGTTCGGCGGCAGCTATGCGGTGGAGGGGCGGCCCTTCAATCTCCGCACGGCGAACGTGCCCTGATCGAACTGTCCTGACCTGGCCTGAAGACGGCCCGCCTTGTGCGGGCCTTTCTTCGTGAGGCTCAGGGCAGCGCCTTGTCGGCCTCCGTCGTGAACGCGTCCGCGAAGAACTCGTCTTCCGGCAGCCCCCGTTGCGCCACATAGTCGCGCTTGGCCGACTCGACGACGATCGGTGCGCCGCAGGCATACACCTGATAGCCCGATAGATCCGCGAAATCCTCCATCACGGCCCGGTGCACGAAGCCCGTGCGCCCACGCCAGTTGTCTTCGGGCACGGCATTCGAGACCACCGGCACGTAGCTCAGTTGAGGCATGTCCGCCATGGCGGACCGCACCCAGTCGTCCATGTACAGATCCTCCGGCCGCCGCCCGCCCCAGTACAGCGTCGCGGGCCGGTCGATGGCCTTGAACTTCATGTGCTCCAGCAGGGCCTTGATCGGCGCGAAGCCGGTGCCCGAGGCCAGCAGCACCAGCGGCTTGTCGGAGTCCTCACGCAGGAAGAAGCTGCCGTACGGGCCTTCGATGCGCAGGATCTCCTTCTCCTTCATCGCGCCGAACACGTGGTCGGTGAACTTCCCGCCCGGCATGTGCCGGATGTGCAGCTCGATGCCGGTGCCGGGCTCGCCGAGCGTGTGCGGCGCGTTGGCCATCGAGTAGCTGCGCCGCGCGCCATCGCGCAGGATGAATTCGACGTACTGCCCGGCATGAAACTGCAGCGGCTCGCCGGCGGGCAGCTGCAGGCGCAGCATCACCACGTCGTGCGACTTGCGCGAGATGGACTGCACGCGCACCGGCATCTTGCGGATGGGGAAGGCATTGGCATCCGTGACCTGGCGCGACTCGAGCACCACGTCGCTCTTCGCCAGCGCGCAGCAGGTCAGCACGTAGCCTGCCTGCTCCTCGTCGGCGCTGAGTGCCTTGCTCTGGTGCACGCGCAGCGTGACCTCGCCCGACAGCTTCTTGCACTTGCAGGAGCCGCAGGCGCCGTCCTTGCAGCCATAGGGCAAGCCGATGCCCTGGCGGATCCCTGCCGCGAGGATGGTCTCGTCCGAGTGCGCGGTGAAGTGCCGCCCGCTGGGCTCAACCGTGATGTGAAAGCCCGCCTCGTCCGGCGCTGCGCTCGTCATGGGTATTCTTCGACTCTTGATCAAGGAAAAGGGATCCGATTTTGCCCTCATTCAACAGCCCGTCCGGCACCAGGGTGCGTCAGCATTCAAACGCGAGGGCGTTTGAATGCTGACGCACCCTAGGCCTGCGCGCTTTCGCCGCGAACGGGTGCTCGTGGTCGGCTGCGGCGACGTGGGCCTGCGCGCTGCGCGCGCGCTGCGCGGTCGCGTGCGCCTGCTCGCGCTGACCTCCTCGCCCGACCGGGTGGCCGCGCTGCGGCAGGCGGGCCTCACGCCGATCGTGGCCGACCTCGACCGCCCCGAGTCGCTGCGCCGCCTCTCGGGCCTGGCCACGCGCGTGCTGCACCTCGCGCCGCCGCCGCGCGTCGAAGGCGCTCGCTGGTGGCGCGATGCACGCACCGCCGCGCTGGTGCGGGCATTGCGCCTCCGCAGTCTGCCGGGCGCGCTGGTCTACGGCTCCACCACCGGTGTCTATGGCGACTGCGGCGGCGCGCGCATCGACGAGACCCGTGCCGTGCACCCCGACACCCCGCGGGCACACCGCCGCGTCGACGCAGAGCGCGCCGTGCGCTGGCTGGGCCGCGCCGGCGTGGCCGTGCGCATCCTGCGCATCCCTGGTATCTACGCACCCGACCGCGAAGGCGGCACGCCGCGTGGGCGCTTGCTCAAGGGCACGCCGGTGCTGCGCGCCGAGGACGACGTCTACACCAGCCACATCCATGCCGACGACCTGGCACGTGCCTGCGTGGCGGCGCTATGGCGCGGCGGTCCGCAGCGTGTGTTCCACGTGAGCGACGACACCGAGCTCAAGATCGGCGACTACATCGACCTTGCGGCCGACCTCTACGGCCTGCCGCGCCCGCCGCGCATCGCGCGCGACGAGGCGCAGGCCCAACTGCCCTTGCTGCAGATGAGCTTCATGAGCGAGTCGCGGCGGCTGGACAACACGCGCCTGAAGCGGGAACTGCGCCTGCGCCTGCGCCATCCGACCGTCGCCACCGGGCTGCTGCAGCCTGCGGCCTGAGCCTAATTGGTGAGCTCGACCAGCGACTTGAAGCGCAGCGTCGGTCCGGCGAACACGCCGACCTTGTTGTCCGCGCCCACCTCCAGGATCGCCAACGGCGCGTAGTGGTGTTCGACGCCATGCGGCGGCTGCGGCAGCGGCTCGCGCTGCGGAGCAGCGCCGCGCGGCCACAGCACATCGCCGATGGCGGCCCGCGCAGGAACGAGCCAGTAGTCGCCGCTGCGGTAGTGCTGCTGCTGGCCGGCCGGCGCCGCGTCGAAGCGGATCGACAGGCCTTCCTCGATCGTCAGCCACTTGCCTTCCTCGAGGGTCAGTGCCAGGTCGTCCGCGACTTGCGCGCGGCCGTCGTTGAGGGCCTTCGTGCTTTCGGTGGCGCGGCGTCGGCGTCCGTGGTCCCAGCGGCGCAGCACGGCATGGCGCGACGAACTCACGCTGCCCGCGGGGCCGTCGGCTTCGAAGTACACCGCCCCGGTGTCGATGTCGACGCCGCTCACGCGCCGTAGCGGGCCGGCCCGGCCGCCCAGGGCGGTCCAGTCGTCCGAAAGTTCGACGATGTCGCCGACGGCGAGATCGAAGCGGGCGTCGCGCCACCCCGCCGCGAGCTGCACCGATTTATCGTCGATGCGCTCCACGGCGAACAGCACGCTCGCGTTCTCGCGCGACCACACGAAGGTGGGCTCGTCGTTCGTGACCGAGCCGGAGCGATGGATCTCCACGCGGTAGAGCTGGTTCTCCAGGCCGCGGTAGCGCGACCTCGGCGACACGACGCACGGGTTGCCCGCATCGTCCTCGCTCACTTCGGCCGCCTTGGCCGCCATCTGTCCGCGCCATGGCGGCTGCCACAGGGCCTGCCACTGGGCCCAGTTGGCTTGCATCCAGGCGTTCCACGTCTCGTACTCCGGCGCGCCGGGCGGCAATGCCGGCGCGCCCGTGCCGAGGCTGATCCTCACTTGCCAGACCACCTGTGCGCGCGTCGTGGTGTCCGGGCCCCCCAGCGCCACTTCACGCAGAGCGGCCGGCGAACCGGGGTCCGCGGCGTCGTCGACCTCGGTCGCCGTGAGGTGGCGCTCGAAGACATCGAGGTAGGCCAGGTAGCGCTTGTTGGTCTCCAACGCGTCGGGCTCCGGCAGCCAGGTCTGTGGCGGCGGCGCACCGTCATCGCCCTTCGCGTAGAGCACGTCGGCGTCGTTCTCGCACAGCCAGCCGTCGACGTAGTAGTGGCCCTTGCCGATGACGAAGTTCTTCGCCAGCGCGTCCGGATTGCGCAGTTCGAAGCCGGTTCCCGGCCCGCCCTGCGGCCCGATCAGGTCCGCCGCCAGGCTGCGCAGAAGATGCAGCTGGATGGCCTGGCGTTCGTTCCCGCCCGCGTCCAGTTCGAGACGCCCCTGCTGCTGGAGGACGCGGCTGTAATGCCGCAGCTTGTCGAAGCTGTCGCGTGAAAAGTCGCCTCTCATGCTGTTCTCCTGGACTTCAGTTTGCAAACACGATGCCGGTGTCGGTGGCCGCGGGCGAGAATTCCTCGAGCCGCGACTGCAGGTTCGCTGTGCGCTGCGGCTGGTAGAGATCGTGATAGACGCCCATCTCCGATTCGTCGCCGGCGCCGCGCACGATCTCCGGCGCGCATGCGAGCGAGAGCCGGCAGTAGGTCGGGGTGCCGTAGCGCGTGCTGTCGAAGCGGGGCCGCACGCGCAGGCGCTCCTGCCCGCGCGTGGCCTCGATGCGCTCGGGCGTGTCGCCGTCGGCGCGGCCGCGTCGCGCGGCGATGTCCTCCACCATGTCGGGCTGGCACTGGAAGCGGCGCGGCGTGCGCGAGTGGGGCGACAGGTAGCAGAAGCGGACGCACCCGATCTGCCGCCGCGCCACGGTGACGCGACCCATGAACAGGCTGTCGTCCGCCGATTCGATCGCATGCGTCATCACGCGCCCGATGACGGTGCTGCGCGCGATGCGCAAGGTCGCGAAGGCCAGGCGCGAGCCCGAGGCGCCGACCGCCTCGCACTGGGCGCCCTCGCAGTCGCTGCCGGTGGCGTCGACCACGCTGTCGCTGATGCGCAGCGGCACGGGGTCGGTCCGCACTTCGTCGTTGTTGATCTGGATGGAGCCGACGATGCTGTGCTCGATCACGATGCAGGCGCCGCAGTCGACCAGCTCGATGCTCGGCTCCGACGGCCTGGCGGGGTCGCAGTTCGGCTCGAGCGACCAGCCCGGTACCAGCGTCGAATGGCGCACGTGGAACGACGCGAGCGCGCCCTCGAGCTGCACGCCGCGGCCCGCGACCATGAGGCCGTCCAGCGTGAAGCGGCTGCCGGCCTCGCCCTCGACGACCATGTTGTCCGTCTGCGAAGTCAGCCAGTCGAGCAGGCGCAGCACCGGGCGCGTGCGCTGCGCGGCGCGCAGTTGGAGGCTGTGGCCGGCCGCGAGGAAGATGTGCAGGGGCAGCACGTAGGCGCCGCTGTCGCCCAGTTCGATCACCGCGTGCCGCGGCTGGTCGGCCGGCGCGCCGACGGCGCCGTGCGCGTCTTCGACACGCCGCCAGCGCTTGAGCGCCTCGCGCAGCGCTTCGACGCCCTTGACCCGGATCAGCTCGGCGTCCGTGTGCTGCTGCAGCGGCCTCGTGTATTCGCCGCCGCCGATGTCGGCGGCGAAGCCGTAGTGGTAGGACACCGTGACCGCCCGCTTGGGCGCCTGGCGCGGCGGGAAGGCGATGCGGCCCAGCACCGGGTCCACGGCGACGTGGTCGCGCGGCGGCTGGTACACCCAGCCTTCGAGGTCTGCGGGAATGATGCGGGCGGCCGGGATCGGCGCGTCGCCGTGCCCCTGGTCGGACCAGCCCGGCGCCCAGATCGCGAGGCTTTGCGCGACCGGTGCGTCGCCGGCGCCGTGCAGGCCGTAGTAGTCGCTCGATGCGTGCGCCAGGCGCTTCCCCGGCGCCGGCGGTGCCGTGAAAGCCGCGCGCCCGATGGGCTCGGGCAGGTCGAGCGCGTCGTTCATGTGGCAGCGCCCGTGCGGCGGCCGCGGGCGGTTGAACAGGGGCAGGTCGTTGCCCAGCACGCTGAAGCTGAAGCAGTTCGGGCCGACGCCTTCCAGGCAGGCCGCCGGTGCCCGCGTGATCGGGTAGGCCTTCAGGCGCCAGACGAACACGCCCACGCTCGGCGGTGCATGGTGGCCCGGCGTGCGGGTGGAGATGATGCGGCGCAGGTCCGGCGTGCGGGCCAGGCCGTCGAAGCCGCCTCCCAGGCCCTGCAGCAGGCTCGACGCGCGCAGGTCCACCGCCCGGCCGCGCTCCGGGCGAGGCAGCCGAAGCGACTGCGTCTGCGCGAGCAGCATGCCGAACTCCACCGCGCGCGCGGGCCAGCCGGCGACGTCCCTGGCCAGCCATTCGAGCAGAGCCAGCGTGCCCTTGCGGCGGCGATAGCCCAGCGTGTGCGCCACCTCGCGGCGCGGCAGCAGCACCGCGTTGCGAACGAGCGAGCCGGCGTCCTCGCCCGGCTCGCCCGCTTCGTGGATCGGTTGATGGCCGATCAGGTCGGCGATGTACGCAACGGCCCATGGCTCGCAGGTCTCGATGAACCAGTTGTCATACAGGCGCTGCAGGTCTTCCTCGAGCAGGTCGACCTGCTCGGTGATGACTTGCAGCAGGGCGCGCAGCGGCTCGCCCTGCTCGCTGTCGCGCAGGCGGACGAAATCGGGCAGCAGCAGGTAGAGCCGATCGATGGGAAGGGCAGTGGCAGTCTCGGTGGGCATTGCAAGGTTCCCTTCACTTGATCTGGTTCAGCACCAGGGTCTCGGGGACCTCGCTGCTGAACTGCACCAGCTGCGCCGGCAGCACGGCGGAGCCGTCGGCGTTGCGCCGCGCAGGCCGTGCCTGCACCGCGGCCGTCACGCCGTCGGACACCACTTGCGCGATGGCATCGGCCGTCTCGGCCGGCGTCAGGGGTTGGGGGCGGATGCCGTCGAAGCGCATCGTGTCGATCGCACCGAAGGCGTCGAGGTCGACCCAGCTGACGCCCGGCACCGACTGCATCACGCGCAGCACCTCGCTGCTGGCGACGCCCTGCGCGAGCTCGCGCCGATCGAAGCCGAAGGCCTCCAGCAGCGCACGGCGCAGCTCGGAGACCACCGGCTCCCACAGGCGGTCGGGGTCGATGCGCAGCCTGGCGCTCGCGATCAGGAGCCGCAGCTCGCGCGGCGCCAGCGCGACCGGCTGGAAGGGATCGCCGAGATCGCGCATCGCGCGGCGCAGGGCGCCCAGCAGTTCCGAGTCGTTGTCGATCGGTATGTCGTCCACGCCAGCCACCGTCACGTGGACCAGGCTGCGCCGGCCGTCGCTCAGCTCCTGCGCATCCGCCTTGCCGATGCCGGCGAAGCAGCGCGCGAAGTCGGCATAGTCGGGCGTCGAGACCAGCCGGTCGAGGGCCTTCACCGCGATCGGCGCATTGCGCCGCACCTGGTCGCGGCTCTCGCGATCGGCACCTCCCGATGCGCGCAGCGGGTTGACCACCTCCTTGACGCCCAGCTGGCGCGTCGCGAGCTGCTGGATCTGGCCCGCCTTCACGTTGCCGGGGCGCCCGATCCCGTTGCGGTAGATCGCCTTCACGTTGCCGATGCCGGTGGGAAGCCGTGTGCCTTCGATGCCGTTGCCGAACCGGACCGTGGTCATGGCCCGGTCGTCGGTGTGGACCTGGTAGATGCGCTCGGTGGCGCCATGGCCGAAGAAGCCGGGCACCTCCTGCCAGCGCACGTCGTTGACGTACACCCGCAACGTGCTTTCGGCGCCGGACGCCGTCGGCGCGGGCAGGTGGGTCAGGGGCGTCTGCTTCAGCTCGAACGCCTGCATGGGCCGCGTGCCGTCGCCGTTGCCCAGCGTCTCGTTGCGCGATTCGCCATGCGAGGCCTTCACCACGTTGCCCATGATCGACACGGTCTCGCGCCGGTAGCAATAGGCCAGCGGTTTGTCGATCCGGATGAAGGTGTGGTTGCTGTCGCCGGCCAGCTTGGGCGGAGGCTCCCCGCCCTGGCCGGCGGCTGCTTTGCGCGCCGCCTCGGCGGCCAGCGTCCACGGGCCTGGCGCGGTGCCGGCGGCGCGCACGTCGTGCAAGACCGAGGTGATCATCACCGCCTCGCTCGCGAACACCCCGCGCGTTTCGCCCACGTCCGCGCGCTCGCCGCTCACGACCAGGAAGCGCCCGGCCTCGAGGCCGGCATACAGGCCGTCGAGCTCGATCGATGCCGCTTCGTCGACGGCGCCGGTCTGGGTGCCGCCGCCTGCATTCGGCGCGTGGCTGCAGAGGTCCAGCCGGATCGGCCGTTCCGCCAGCGCCAGCGGCTCGCTCTGCGCATAGACGGCGGTGCGCCGGATCACCTGGAAGTCGCGCTCCCACGTTTTCGGGTCGTCCTTCAGGCCGAACTCATCGTCGTCGTCCACCAGGAACTCGATCCATTGCGCCGAGCCGAGGACCAGGCCGGTCGAGTCGCCGCTCCCGCCATAGTCGGCGCGGGCCACCTTCGGGAACACGGTCTTCACCGTCGTCACCAGCATCGATTGGGCGGGCCGGACCATGATGTCCTTCTTGTCGAACACCGGCACCGCGCCGGCATCGACGAAGACCCAGGAGCCCGGCGCGATGTCGCCATGCGCGGCATCGAGGTACACGGTGTCGGTGCTTTCCCTGGCGACGAGGACGCCCGCGTCCTCGTCCCAGTCGACGGCGATCGGCCACTCGCCGTCGTCGACCGCGTGGCTGGCCTGCGGCGGAGCGCCAGCGGCCAGATTCACGGTGTCGAACTCGATGCGGGTGCGCCTGGGAAAGCCGCGCCCGAAGACCCCGGCCGCCAGCCGCGGCGCCCAGACGCGGATCGTCTGCGCCGGGCTGGCCGCCTCGTAGCCCGCGATCGCCGGCGCCAGCGTGTCCTTCAGTGCCGGCGCCGTGGCCTCCAGCACCTTGAGTCCGGCGTCGGCCACCGGCGTGAAGCTGGTGGCCAGCGAGCGAGGCAGCTGCAGCGCATTCTTCAGCGGCTTCGACGGCGGCGTGTTCAGCTGGCCGATGCGCATGGCCAGCGGCGTCAATTCCTGGCCCTGGGGCAGAGCGGCCAGCGCTTCGGCAAGCGACTGCAGCCAGGGCCGCAGGCGCGTGGCCCGCTGGATGGCCGGATCGGCCAGGTGTGCGTCCACCCGCTGGCGCAGGCGCCGCAGCCCCGAGGCGAAGGCCGTATGGCGGGGATTCAGGCTGTCCAGGTGCGCGAGTTCCTTTTGCAGGCTGCCGGCCGTCGTCCCGCCCTGCGGCGCGCCGAGGCCGAGCGCGGCCAGCGATGCGGTGGGCAGGACGGCCGCGGGCTTCGGACCCTCCCACGGCTCGATGCGCACCAGCGTACGCTCGGCCGGCGCGTCCGGCTCGACCGCCACCACCCGGTAGGGCAGGGGCGGCGCCGTGGTCTCGCCGGGATCGATCAGCAGCGGGTCGCCGACCTTCAACCGCGTCTGCGTGCCGGCCAGCCACAGTTCGCCGCTCGAGTCGATGCCGGCCCATTGCTGCGGCTCCGTCTGGCGCAGGCCCAGCCTGTTCCATGCCGCGCGCGCCTTCAGGTCCTGCGAGGTCTCGAAGCTCTGCTGCTGTTCGTCCTGGCCCGGGACGGACTGGGCGCGCGACCCCTCGGGAATGACGATGTCGCCCGCCGTGTTGGGGTCGATCGTGTAGGCCAGGTACACGCTGGACGCGACGCCCGGCCGCGGCCGGTAGCCGACCAGCCGCGCCAGCTCGAACACCGAGCGCATCTCGGTGGCGGTGCGCAGGTACCCCTCGTTGGCGATCCGCTCCTGGTAGAAGCTCAGGATGTCCCCCACCACGGCGCAGGCATCGAGCAGCGCGATCGCCGGATCGCTGCCGTCGCGCACCCGCAGCCCGGCCAGCGGGCGCGCGCCCTGCGTGCCCGGGGGCGCCTCCGGCGGCACGGGCAACCGGTGCAGCGACAGGCGCGCCTTCATGGTCTCGAAGAAGCTGCCGTGCGTGCCGATGCGGTAGTGCAGCGTCGCCAGGCCGGGCCGGTTGGCCGTCCGCAGCGGCGTCAGGACGCGGATTCCCTCGCAGCAGCCGCAGCCGCGGCCGCCGCAGGCGCAGCGCCATCCGGTGGACATCGTGCTGTTCATCGTCCGCCCTCCATCGCGATCACGAGCTGGCCGTTCTCGGGAAACACGGGGTCGTTGTCCAGGCGCGCGACCTCGAGCGGGCCGATCGCCAGCACGCCGCTCTCGAGTTCGCCGTCGGGTCCCTCGAACAGGCGCTCGAGGCGCTCCAGGACCACCCCGGCCACGCCGTCGACCGACTGCGCCAGCGCGACGATGCGGCTGGCCGACACCGGCTGGCCGAGCTTCAGCGCGTCGGGATGGAAGAAGCCGGTGGCCAGGCCGCCGGCGCGCGGACGGCGCACCCGCGCGGTGCCGAAGACTTCGAGCAGCGCCGCCTTCACGTGGGCGCCGAGGTAGCCCGGCTTCACGCAGATGCGCATCGCCACGTCCAGCGGAACCTGGCGTGCCGGCACAACCCGCAGCGCGTGCCCGATGCGCCGCAGGCAGCGCAGGTGCTGTTCGATGCACTGGAGCAGCGCATCGCTCGGCGTGGCCCGGCCCACGGCGTCCACGGCGATCTGCACTTCGACGTGGGCACCGCTGGCCCGCATCACGGCCGCGGCACCCTGCACCGAGCCGGCGAAGTCGCGCATCACCAAGGCGGCATAGTCGCCGGCCGTCACGGCGCGCTCCAGCCGATGGCGGAAGGCGTCGGGAATGCGCCGCCTGGCTTCAGCCGTGTTCTCGGGTGCGGTCCCGCCCGCCGCGGGCAGGGGATTGCGCACCCGCAGGCCGGCGCCGTTCGGCATGCCGTTGCGGAACACGACCTGCAGGAGCGCGTCCGCGCCGACGTTGCCGATGCTGCCGTTGCCCACCCGGTAGTGGCAGCGGAAGGACTCGCCGGCTTCCGGGGCGCGGCCGCATTCGCCGTCCCCGAAGCGCAGCCACGGGACCCGGTCGTCGTCGACCTCGACGACGAAGTGGCGGTCGTCGGGGCCGCTGCCCTGCAGGTCCTGCCGTGCGACCCAGCGCCGCGGCGCGGCCTTCGGTGCGGCGTCGGCCGGCAGGCTGTGGAGCGTGACTTCGGGCAGCGCGGCCAGCACGTCCTGCGCGAGCGTGGCGCCAGCCGCGCTGTCGCCGCAGCCGCCGCAGCAGGATTCGTCGCCGCCTTCCTCGCAGGGGGCGAGCGGCGTGGCGAAGGTGGGGTCGGGCTGCGGCAATCGCGGGCGGTAGCGTCCCGGCTTGTGCGTGGTTTCGGCGTCTTCGCAGGCATCCTCGCAGCGCGCCACGGTGTCGACGACCGGAACCGACCCGAGCTCGTCCTGCGCGTCCAGCCCGTGGTCCACCAGCACCACGTTGCCCCAGGCCACGCTGACGTCGAGCAGCGTCTCGCAGGCCGGCGCATCGCTCACCGACGACAGGCACAGCGCAAAGGGCAGCTGATCCTCCGGGCACCATTCGATCTCGTAGAGCAGTTGCTGCGTCAGCGGGTCGTACGAGGGCACGGCGCGGGTCAGCCGCACCGCGTGGCGGTGCGTGGGATCCGCATCGGCCGGAACACCGGTGCGCGGGCCCTTGAGTTCCTCGAACAGCAGCACTTCGCAGGGCTGGAGATGCAATTGGTGCCAGCGGCCTCGCGCGATGCCGGCTTCGAGCTCCTCCCGCGGCGGCGGCGGCTTCGGCAGCGTGCCCGGGTCGACCAGCGTGGCGGAGGTGGCGCCTTGCGCGAGGCAGCAATCGGATTCGCTCCACCGGTAGATGCCAATGCGGTTGCGTGCCTGCCGCAGGATCAGGGTGTCGCTGCCGGCCGGCAGCCGCGGCTGGAAGCCGAGGAAGGGCGCCGGCTCCGTGCGCGGGAGGTCCTGGTCCTTCAGCACCGGGTCGTGCAGCTGTGGATGCTGCGTGATCACGTAGAAGTCCCCCGCCTTCAGCGTCAGCGCCGCGACGCCGACCTCGAAGGCGACCCAGGCTCGCGCGTTGCAGCCTTCGTGCAGCAGATAGTCGACCAGCCGCGCATGCCGGCGCACGGAGACGCGCAGGCGCGCCGTGTCGAGGTAGGCCTCGGTGGCCACGGCGTCCTGCTGGTAGCTCAGCTGGTCGCCTACGTACGCCAGCAATTCGACCAGCGTGATGCCGAGGTCGGGTGCGTGCCGCTCGGTCCAGTCGGGCATCAGCAGCGAGAGCCGGTCGAGCAGCAGGCGGCGCAGGCTCGCATAGTCCCTGGCCAGGTAGTCGATGGCCGGCTCATCGAGCGGCGGCGCCTCGCACGTGCTCGGCGCGGCGCAGTCGAGATCGCTCGGGCAGCCGGCCTTGAAGCTGAAGCACACGCACGCATAGCGCGGGTCGAAGTCTTCCGGCGGCCTACCGGTCGGGCGTCCCGCCTGGTCGAGCGCGACCACGCACAGCCGGTAGACCGAGAAGTCGCCCGGCCTGTCGACGGTCACGATCATGCGGTCGTCCAGGCCGTCGTCGTCGCTGCATTCGATGCGCATGCCGGTCACGCGCAGGTCGCGGATGCGGCGGCCGCCTTCGATGCGCAGGTGGGCGGCCGTGATCCACTTCGGCGCACGGCCCAGGAAATGCACGGTCAGCGTCGTCTGCGCATCGTCGACCTCGACATCGTCGAGCCCGTTGCGATCGGAGCTGCGCACCAGGCGGCGGCGCTCGCCGTCGTGGCGGCAGGCGAGAGGATCGGCCGCGGTGTTCATTCGGAGCACCTCCGTGCTGCGCCCTGCCGTGCGGGCTTGCTTGGGGCGGCCCGGCGCGGCGCTCATGTGGACGCTCCGGCAGATCCGGGAATGACGAACGATGCGTGGTGCGTTTCCTTGGAACCCGGCAGCAGGTAGTCGAGCTCGAGCCGCAACACGGCGCCGTCGGCGGTGACGCCGAACTTCTGCACCACGATCACGTCGCCCAGGTGGCGCTGCAGCGCGGCCCGGGTCGTGAACTCGATCGCGGTCGCGCGTTCGGGACTGTTGGGCTCGAAGACGGCGTCCATCAGCCCGCTGCCGAAGTCCGGGCGGTTCACGCGCTCGCCCGGCCGCGTGAAGAGAAGCAGCTCGATCATGTCGCGCACGTGGTCGGCGTCGGGCGCGGCAGCCGTGCGGCCGTGCGCATCGAAGTGGAAGGGGAAGTCGATGTTCATGGACGACTCACATCGCGCTCACGCGCGTCTGGGTGGCCAGCACCATCATCGGCGTGCCGCTCGGCGCGCAGATCGAGCTGCTGGACTGCACGAGAAGAGGCTGCCCGCCGGACAGCACGCGCGTCGTGCCGCTGAGCCATTGGCCGCTGACGCAGGGGCCGTTGCCGGCCGTCGGCGGCGGCAGCGCGCAGCCGGCGATCACGTAGGGCGAGGACACCAGCACGCTGGGCGCGCCGCCCAGCGTCACGCGCGGATTGGGCACCGTCGGCGTGGCTTGCCCGCCGTGGGCACACAGCACCTGGGCGCCGACCTGGACGAGGAATCCCGGCATCTTGTTTTCCTAGGTGACGGACAGCGCGCCGTTGTTGACCAGCACGGTCGGCCCCACCAGCGTGATCGAGGCGCCCTTGCCGTTGGTGATGTAGATGCCCGAGTCGTTGACGACGACCATGGCATTGGTCGCGCTCTTGAGCACGATGCCGCCGGTGGCCGGCGTCGGCGGCGCGTCGCTGATCACCAGCGTCTGCTGGCCGAGCGTCTGCATCACGATGTTGGGCGAGGCCGGCAGCCCGGCCTTCGCCAGCAGCGGGATGTCGGACTGGCCGCCCCAGCGGCAGCCGACCCACACCGGGTAGTTGGGATCGCCGCGCTCGAACTCCACCCAGACGCCGGCGCCGATCGGCGGCACCATGTACACGCCCATCGGCGGCCCGGTCGGACCGGCCAGGGGCACGCAGGCTTCGGCCCAGGTCGAGGGCAGCGGGCCGAGCACGTCGGGAATCATCAGCTGCAACCGTCCGCGCTGCTCGGGGTCGATGTTCTGCAGCACCGTCGCGCGGTACTTGCCGTGGAAGCTTCCGCCTTCGCCGGATGTCGTCGTCATGGCATCACCACCGGAGTTTGCGAGATCAGGCCGTCGCGCGACAGCTGGAAGCTCTGCTTGTATTCGCCGCGCTTGATGCTGTGGGTCACGCTGTCGACGTAGTACATGCCGTCGTAGGCCAGCCCGGCGCCGCGCACGCCCACCAGCATGCGCGCGCGCAGGATGTGGCCGTAGCGCGCCACGTCCAGCGAGCCCGAACCGCTGATGGCATCGGCGCTCTGGAGCATGTAGCCGAAGGCCCGCTTGGCCAGCTCGGTCGGCGTCAGGTGCGTGGTCTCCTGCGCGAACACCACCTTGGCCGGCGGCGTGGGGCGCAGGCCGAGCGGCGGATGCAGCGGGTTGATGTCGGGCACCGGGATCGGCACCGGGATCTTGCGCGTCACCGGATCGAAGGTGAACATGATCACCTGCTTCTTGGCCAGGCCGTCGAGACTGAAGCTGAGCGATTCCACGTTGGTGTCGCCGTCCGAGTTGACGCTCAGCGCGGGCTGCGGCAATGGGATGCGCACGTCCGGCCCGAAGTAGGCCAGGCTCTGCAGCGGTGCCGGCCCCGGTTCGACGTAGAACACGTAGCCGCTCTGCGACGCCAGCGACTTGATGTAGTCGCGATCGGTTCGCGCGCCCTGGGTGTCGAAGCGGCTGGTCGGGCTGTCGACCGAGACCACCGGCGGCGGCACGACGATGGGCGTGAGGCCGAAGGCCGCATACGGTGCGAGGATCAGCAGGATGCGCGCCACCTCCGGCATCGCCGGGAAAGAGCGCTGCAGCTGGATCACGTCCATCAGGATGCTCAGGTCCTCCCCGGTGATGGTGAGCGTGCCCTGCCCGGGCTGGTTGCCCGGCTGCATTTCCTGGCGCGTGACCACGCCGTCCATGAGCACGTGGGGAATGCCCTTGAAGGTGGCGATGATGACCACGCGCGTGACGATCGGGTCGAAGAATCCGGCGGGCAGCAGCGCCAGTTGCAGCGGCGAGCTCTTGCCCATGCCGAAGGTGATCTGGAACCCGCTTCGATCGCGCGAGCTGTTGACTTCCACGCGCTGCAGCGCTTCGGTGACCGGCAGCGGCGCGGGCAGCGGCACGGCCACCGGGCCGATCAGCAGGCTGAGATGCAGCGCGTCAAACAAGCGGAGCTCCCGGTATGCCGTCGGGCAGGGTGATCCTCAGGCGGCGTCCGGCCTCCTCGGTCAGCGCCGCGGGGCGCATCGCGCGGTTGGCGTCGCAGATGCGCCAGTACTGCTCGGGGTCGCCCAGGTAGCGCGCGGCGATGTTGTCGATGCGGTCGCTGCCCGTCACGACGTGCACCTGCAGCAGGGCCATGCGCTCCGGCGGCGGAACGAAGCGGCGCTGCAGGTAGACGCGCACCGTGCCGTCCGGCAGCACGAGCTGCGTGGTCTCGATGCCCTGGTAGCGGCTGTTGGCGGGAAGGAGCGGTGTCGTCATGGTGTCGGGCTTTCGTGCGGGGTCACGGTTCAGGCTTCGCAGGGATCGTCAAAGATCAGGGCCGAGATGGCCGCGTCGGGCACATCCGGCGACAGCACGGCCTGCAGCGAGGGTGTTCCGCGTGCGTCGCCGCTCTGCACCCGCCAGCTTCCGTCGGCCTGCTTCAGGTAGACGACGGTGCGATGGTCCATGCGCTGGCGGCCCAGCTCGTCGAAGCTGCAGCGCCCGATGTCCCAGCGGATGGACATCGTCTCTCCGGCGCGTCTCGACGTGGCTGCCGTGCGCAGCCGGGCCCGCCACACCCGGACATCGATGCGATCGCGGCCCGGGACTGCCCGCTCGGCGTCGCGCATCGGATCGATGAGCCACGCGCCGAGGTCATAGAGCAAACCTTCTCCGCTCGGAGCGTCCTGCGGAACGTAGCCCTGGGTGCCGGCCTGTTCGCGGACCCTGCTGCGCACCGCGGACTGGTGGATCCACCCGACCGCCAAGGGCCCGAAGATGCTCAGCAGGCCGCTGCCCACGCCGCCCCAGCCGCCTCCGCTCCGAGGGGGTGCACCTTCCGGCGGCACGGCCTGGCGGGGCGCTTGCGGGTGTGCTGCCTCGGCGGCAGGCTCTGCGATGGTCGTCGGCGGCGGCTCGACGACCGGGGTCTCGCCGGCGGCTGGCGTAGGTCGTGAAGGTTCGGCGACCGGGGTTCGCGGGCCGGCCTGCCGGGGCGGTGGCAGCGTCTGGGGCCGAGGCTGGAGCGGCGCGGGCTCGGTGGCAGGCGGCAGGGTTTCGCCTTGGGCCATGCGGGCGCTCGCGCGATACGACGCGGCGCCGCCTGTTTCCGGCGCGGACGATCCGGCGCTTGGACGCGCGGGACGCACAGTCGCCGTTCTCGCCGTCCATTTCGGACCTGCGCGGCGACCCTCTTCGGGAGCCGGAACCCAGACTTCGAAGGACCCGAGACCGAGTCGCACGGCCAGCGCGCGCAGGCGCGCGAGACAGCCGCCGCAGGCGAGCTGGTCCACCGCGACGATCATTCGTCCACCCGGAAAGCGCCGGCCGGCCAGCCTCAGGCTGAGCCGGGCCACGCCCTGCGCTTCGGCGTGCGCCTGGCCATGCCCTTCGTACTGCGCCAGCTCCAGCGCGACTTGCCGGCCGTCGGCGTCGACCACCTGGATCACCGCATTGGTCTGGTAGCCGCCGCCCGCGGCCGCGCCCCGGGCTTCCGGCGCGAGCGCCTCCGGCGCGATGGGCGCCGTGCTCCCCTCGGGCGACGGCCGCACTGCCGAAAACTGGCGCTGCTCCACCACCATTCGCACCATGTCCTCAGGCGTCGGGGCAGCCCCGGCAGATGCAGTCCTGGCCGGCGTCGAAAGAGGCGCTGCGGGCCGCACCGCCGAGCTTTCCGGGCGAAGCTGCGCGATCAGGGCCTCGCGTTCCGCGATCAGCGCGGCGGTCTCCTCCGGCGACAGGCTGACCGGTCGCGCGGCGCGTGCTTCGAGCTCGGCCAGTCTTTCCAGGATGCCCTGCCGATCGGGCGCGTGCTGGCGCTGGACGACCTGGAGGCCGGCGCTTCGGGTGCGATCCGGACGCGAAGCGGGCGCGACGGATCCCCCGGCCTGCTGGAGCACGTGCGTCAATTCGTGCGCGATCAGGCGGCGTCCCTGGGAGGACTCGGGTGCGAACTGCGCGGCGCCGAAGACCACGTGCCGCCCCACCGTGTAGGCGGCAGCATCGATCGCGCGCGCGGATTCCGCGGCGGCACTGTCGGCATGGACGCGCACGTTCGCATAGTCGTGTCCAAAGCGCCGCTCCATGTCCTGCCGCAGCGACGGCCCGAGCGGCGCGCCCTGCTGTGCAAGCACCCGTTCCACGCTGGACGGCAGGGGTGTCCCGTCGGCCGCCGCGTGCCCGGGTGGTGCGGCCAGGCGGACAGGGCTGCCGGATCGGTTCGCGGGACTGGCGAGTACCTGGTCCGCGATCCTGTCGGCCTCGAGTTCCTGGGCATCGTTGCTCGCGCCCAGCGTGAGCTTGCGCTGCAGGTTCAGCCTGGCATCGGCACAGCGGCGGCATTCGCCGCCGCCGGCGCTGTGCGAGCCGCACGCGCACCGGCGCTGCAGACGACCGCGAACGCCCGTGCCGGCAGGGGACAAGGCCGCGGCATCCCGCGCCGGCGCGAACGCATCGACAGCGGAGGATGGAGCAGCGCGCGAGACAGGCATGTCGGCTCCGGCTCAAAGCTTCAAGGCCACGCCCACGTTCTGGACGTTGTTGAAGAGGTTGGTTCTGGCCAGCGCTTCCTTCGCGACCTGGTGCACGAGGAACAGCGCGTGGCCCGGCGTGGCGATCTGCAGGTCGTTGTAGCTCAGCACCGAGAGCGAGAGCTCGACCTTCGCGCGCGTCGGGTTGAGCAGCGTGTCGTAGGCCTCCTCCGTGATCGTGAGCCCGGTCACGCGCACCGGCAGCACGCGCGTCGGGCCCCACACGAACAGGATCATCGGGCCGGTCGCCGGCAGCACCTCGATCGTGCCGACCGCGGCCAGGATGGCGTTGGCGATGACCAGCGCGCTCTTCGGATAGAGCATCGTCTCCAGCGCCGCGAGCGTGGGGCTGATGCCGGACGCGACGGCCAGCGGCTGGGCCGCTTCGAGCTGGTCGGTGGCGTCGATCTCGACCGTCAGGGTGATCGTTTCCTTGGGCGGGCCGGCGAGCCGGAAGGCCTCGCTGTGCTCGCCGTCGCCGCCGGCCGTGCGGGGCTCGAGCCGGCGGGTCATGGTCTCGGGGTTGTACTGGAAGACCACGACGCTGGCGGGCGGGTTGAGCGGGTCGACGCCGATCAAGGCACCCTTGATGAGGCGCGGGGAGTTGGGAAAGGAAGACATGGCTCGGCGTCCTTATGCGGCTTGCCCGCCTGCGCGCCGGCGGCCCAGGTGTTCGTTCAGCACCGCGTCGGCCTGGGTCCAGGTGTAGGTGCGCAGCAGCCGCTCGATCAGGGTCGCGTCGTCGCGGGCGGCAATCCGGCTTGCCCACTCGTTCGCCGTGGCCGGCGTGCCGAACACGATGCGCCTGAGCCACTCGCTCTGCGGCGCCGGCAGCGCGTCGCTGAGGAACGCCGGGCGCGACACCGCCAGCGCATACAACTCGGCAAAGTATTCGCCCTGGCTTGTGCGCGCGTAGGAGAACTCGACGCCACGCGGGATGCGCGAAGGATCGATCGCATGCAGGAACAGCGTGCTGCCGCCCGAGCCGGCCGCATCGCGCGTGTAGGTGCGCTGCCCCACGGTGACGGACTGGTTCGGCTGCAGCGTCGCGAGCCAGGCATCCAGTTGTGCCTCCTCCAAGCCCAGTTCCGCGCGCAGGCTGTCTCGCTCGGCCTGCCAGTTGGGGGAGCGCGGCGCCGGACTGGTGATCCAGGCCCACGCATAGTCCTGCCACTTCAGGAGGACTTCGAAGAAGGTCTTGAGCTCGGCCGGGGGCACCTGTGCCTCGGCGAGATGGCCCACCTCGTGCCGGAGGGTCTGCTGTGTCGCCGGCAGTCCCAGGTTCGACGAGCGTCCGTAGGGTGCGCTTCCCAGGCCGCGGTCGTAGACGGTGATGCGGCCCGTGCTGGAGTCGGCCTCGCCGCCGATGAACCCTGTTCCCTGCCCCGGCATGGAATGGCCCGCGCAGACACCCTGGGCATTCAGGTCCTCCGGATGGCAGGCGGCACGGCCGAAGACGACGAGCCTTGGATTGCTCCACGTCGCCTGCGGCGGCAATGCCGACAGGGCCTGTTCGATGCTGTCCCAGTCCTCGCCCGACGCCCCGGCGCCCCAACGGCTCGAAGTGCCTGTGTTGTCGAAGGCGACGTTGAAGTGGAATTCGATCCTGACTTCCTGTGTCTTGCGCGCGCACATCGTGTGCAGGTCGTCCAGGAATGAGGCAGGCCCCGCGGCGCCGGGCCCGGCCTGCCGGACACGGGTGCGCAGCGCCGAGGCGTCGGCAGTGATCTCGCTTTCCTCGTTGGCCTGGATGGCGGCGGCATGCGAGGCATTGGACGCAGCGGCGTTGGCCCGGATGCAGGCGAGCGACTGGCTTTCCCAGTCGTCCACGCGGCGCAGCTTGTCGGCCGTGTTCGCCGGTGCAGGTGCAGCGGATGCGGCAGCGCACGGCGATGCGAGGCAGTCGGCCGGGTTGGGGCCGTGCGCCGGGCCCGGATCGAGCATGCGGGTGGCAGGGAAAGGCCTGGGGGCGGAAGACGATGGTCCGACGGGCAGGGAGCCGCGCGCAGGCGTCTGCGCCTGCTGCATCGGCACGCGCGAAAGTCGCGGCCCGGTCGGGGCGAGTGCATGCGGCTGCACGGCGGGCTCGGACACGATGCGCTCGGCCCAGGCATGCGCTTCGCGCTCGGAGGCTTCGTCCGGGTCGCTGATCCGCTCCGGCAGCGAAGAAGCGCTGCAGCCTGCCTGCTGCACCGTGTGCGCAAGTTCATGTGCCAGCAGCCGCGCGCCGGCGCCCGAGCGCATGGGGGCCTGGTCGTGGCCCAGCACGACGTGCGTGGCGAATGCGTAGGCATCGGCATGAACGGCCCGGGCCGACTCCGCCGCTGCTGCGTCGCTGTGGATGCGCACGCGGCTGAGATCGTGTCCGAAGCGCGGCTCCATGAAGGCACGCGTCCCGGGGTCGAGCGGCTGGCCGGGCATGCGCAGCACTTCGTTGACGATCGGCGGAATGGCCGTCGTCTCGTCCTCGCCGCGCTGCTCCGCCTGCAGCCTGCGTGGCGTGGCCGCGCACGCCATGCATCGACACCGGGCGCCATTCGTGCCGCCGCTGCATCCGTGCCGGCGTGCCGGCCGGAAGGTGTCGTCGAAGCGGGTGACGGGTGCCATCGGCGTCCTCTCCTAGCCGTGCGGCCCCGCATGCACACCGGCCAGCCCCGCATGGATCGACACCGCGATCTGTTCGCCCAGCGCGCGGGCGCCCCCATGGCCCGGCGCCTCGACGGCGGGTGCCTGCAGCGAGTGCAGCGCGAGCGACGGGCCTCCAGCCAGTTCGGGCAGGCCTCGTTCCTGCAACAGCTGCAGCAGATGGCCCTGCAGCGCGGCCCGCAGGTCGGCGGCTTCGTGTGCGCCGGCCGTCGTGCCGTCGACCACCAGCTCTTCGATGTGCAACCGGATGCTCATCGGAGTACCTTCGCCATCGGCTGCGGTATTCGCCTTTGGGACGGCCCGGCGGCTCATGAGGTCTCCCGCGCGGCGCTGCCTTCCGCCGCTTCGACATAGCGGAAATCGGCCTCGTTGACAGGCCGGTCCAGCTTGCGCAGCTCCATGCGGCCGGCTTCCAGCAGCAGGTTGGTGGTGACCTTCGTTCCCGCCCGCGCAGCCATGAACGCCGCCGTCAGCGCGATGCTCTGGATGTTCCCGCCCGTGAGGTCGAGCCGCCCCAGCCGCTCGTAGTCCAGCGGTGCGAGCGGCGTGTCGGCCGGAAAGACGCGCTCCCACATCCGGCGTCGCTCCGCGGGGCCGGGATAGGGAAAGTTCACGACGAAGCGCAGCCGCCGGATGAACGCCGTGTCCAGCGCGCTCTTCATGTTCGTGGCGAGGATGGCCAGGCCGCTGAAGGCTTCCATCCTCTGCAGCAGGTAGTCGATCTCGATGTTGGCGTAGCGGTCGTGCGAGTCCTTCACTTCGCTGCGCTTGCCGAACAGCGCGTCGGCCTCGTCGAAGAACAGGATGGCGCCGCCGCATTCCGCCGCGTCGAAGACCTTGCGCAGGTTCTTCTCCGTCTCGCCGATGTACTTGTCGACCACGGCCGACAGGTCGATGCGGTACAGGTCGAGCTGCAGCGCATTGGCCAGGACTTCGGCCGCCATCGTCTTGCCGGTTCCGCTGTCGCCGGCGAAGAGCGCGCTGACGCCCAGGCCCCGGTTCATGCGCGCGCGAAAGCCCCAGGTGTCGTAGACCTGCGAGCGCGCATGCACCTGGGCGGCGATCTGCTCGAGCAGCGCCGTCTCCTGGGCCGGCAGCACGAGCTGGTCCCAGCTCGCACGCGCGTCCAGCCTTTGCGCCAGGCGCGCGAGCATCGGCCGCGTCTTCTCGCGGCAGGCGGTCCACAGGGCGGCCCCGAAGGCAGCATCGTCCATGCCGTCGCTGCGCGCGAGCGTCGTCGCGGCGATGCGCTCGATGTCGGGACGGTTGAGATCGAACTGCGCCGACAGGCGAGCCGGCTGGTCCGGCGCGCGTGCACCGATCGCGTCGGTCCAGGCCTGCAACTGCTCGGCGGTCGTGGGCTTGCCGACGTCGAGCGACACCGCCGGTTCGACCGGCAGCTCGATGCCGTCGCGCGAATCGATCATCAGCAGCCCGCCCGTGCGGGCCACGAAATGACCAAGCCGGTGCGCGGGGCTGTCGGGGCCGGCGGACTTCTCGATGTCGTGCGCGTCGATGTACAACGCCACGGGCAGCAGCAGGCTTTCGCGCTCCCACAGGCGGGCCAGCGTCTCCAGTTCGGCCGGGTGCGCGGGCAGCGCGTCGGCCGGCAGGCGATGCAGCTGCATGCCGAGCATGGCTGCGGCGACGCCCGCGATCTCGCGCTTGCTTTGCCGGTCCCGGCCGCGCAGCGACGCCACCGCATGCCATGCCTGGCCCGCGGGCGCATCGGCAACCAGGATTCGCGTCAACGTGGCCACGGCATCGCGCTGCGAAGGCGGCAGCTTCTCGAGTGGCGGCGCATTCACCGGCAGAAGCAGCGGCGCCAGGCGGTCGTCGAGGTAGTTGAGCCCCTTGACGAAATTGACGATGCGTTCGTCCGCGCGCAGGGCGCTGGACGTGAGGGCGCGTGCGCCGGGCTGGTTGATCTCGACCAGCCTCCAGTAGCGAAGCGGCCGTTCGGGCGACAGCGCTTCCCACGCCGGATCGTCGAACAGCGTCATGGCCAGCCCGAAGCTCGGGTGGTCGCGATCGGCCCGGCCCTGCGCGGCGGCGCACCGGGCTGCCGTGCCGGTGTCGAGTTCCAGCGCCACGCACAGCAGCAGGATGTCGCGCTCGAAGTCGGACAAGCCCAGGCGCCGGGCCAGGATCATCAGTGCCGGCGGCGGGTCGCCCTCGGCCGCGGCGGCGAGGCGGCGCGCCGCGTCGTCGGGCGGCATTTCGATCCGGTTCGCGATGGGCGCGGAAGCCAGCAGCGGGACGGCGCCCCCTGGCTGTTGCAGCGGCGGGCGGCGGAAGAAACCCATCGGGCTGCGGCCGGAGCCTTTGGGCTGACGACTCTCGGCCGGCGCCGCCGCCGGCAGCGTTGCGGCAGGTGCCGGCTCCGGCGCAGCCTGCGATGGCACGAGGACGGCACGTGGTGCCTGCGCGGCAGCATCGAGGCGTTCGCGCAGGCTCGCCAGCGCGGCGCCCAGGTAGTTGTTGTTGCGCGCCTGCCAGCTGTCCAGCTCGGCCGCCATCGCCGGGTCGTGCGCCTGATGCGGCGCGTCGAAGGTGGCGTTCATGCGATGTCCACCCGCTGAGCGTCGTCGAAGGCGAAAGCGCCGTCGGCGGGGTCGATGCGCACCGGCACGCTGTCGACGCCGTCGACGCGCAGCCAGACCAGCTGGCCGGCGCCCGCGGGTGCCGACGGGATCACGAAATCGACCGTGCCGGTGACGGCCGCGTGCGGCTGCGCCGGCACTTCGCGATCAGCGATCAGCAGCGACACCGCCTGGCCGGGCTGGATGCGCGGCCTGCAGCCGAGCGTGAGCGTGACCGAACCGCCCACGCGGGTCGCCGGGTTCGGCACGATCGAGGTCACGGTGGGCGCGACCAGGAGCGGCCATGCCGGCGAGCGCGCCGTCGCGCTGCCTCGACGCACGCTGGCGACCACGCTGTACACGCCGGCGGCCCACGGGTCCGGCACGGCAGGGTCTTCGCCGAGGGTCAGGCGCAGCTGCCCGGCATCGCGGTCGCCGGGCGCCACGTCGATGTCCAGGGGCGGCCGCAATGGATGCCGGAAGCGCAGCGAGACGGCATCGCCCTCGAGGTTGCGGCCAACGATGATCAGGCGCGAATCCAGCGGCGCGGCGCGCAGGCTCGGCAGGCGCGGCTGCCGCTCGGCCGCGGCGGGGAAGCCGACCCAGCCCTCCTCCAGCAGCGGAATGGAGGCGGCGGTCGCCTCGACGCCCTGGTCGTGCGGGCCGCGGCGCAGTACGGGGAGCACGGGCGATGCGGTCTCGACGGCGTCGAGCAGCACCACGCTGGCCGTGTAGGCCAGCGACAGCGCATGGGGCGTCTGCACCATCACTGACCACAGCTTGGAATGCTCGTCCAGCGTGAGCGTCGTCGGCGTGAAGCGCACGCGCTCGAAGGCGTCCGCCAGGTCGGAGCCGGCGAGTTCGGGATGGCCCGCAAGCGCGTCGCTGATGTTCTGTGCGCTCAGAAGCGGCCGCGCGTGCAGGTCGCGACTCACCGCGCCGAGCATGCGGTCGGGTTCCAGCAACTGGTCGTCGCCGTAGAAGCTCAGGAGGTAGTGCAGCTCCAGCGCGGCTTGCGGCCTGCGCACCAGGCGGCCGTCGGCGCCTCGTGAAGGCAAGTCGTCGTTGCGAAGCGCCGCGTTCGCCGCCACCTGGTACAGATAGACGTGCACCCGCCGCTGCGGCGGGCCTGCCGCCGGCGCTTCCGGGCGGCCGAAGCGCAGGTTCACGCCGCCGACGGCCTGCTGCGCCGACGCATGCACCCGCTGCCCGAGCGCCGCGGTGACGGTGGCGACGGCAAGGTGGTTGCTCATCGGGAGCCCCCGGCATCGCGGCGTGCCAGGTAGTCGGCGAGGCTCAGCGCGGGGCGGGGTGCGGCCGCGCGCGATGAGGGGCGAGTTGCTGGCGGCGCTGCGGTGCGCAGTTCGACGCGGCCGATGGTGACGTGCACCTCGGGAGCAGGGAGCGTCATGCGTGCACGCGGCTCCGGCAGCCATGCAGCCGCCGGCCGTGCGGCGGCCGGCCCGAGGGCAACAGGCGCGAGCAGGGGAGGCTGGCGGGGCGCATCGCCCGGGTCCTGCTGTCGGTGATCGATGGGCGGGATGGCGGCTGCTGTGCGCGCTGCGTCGAGCGTCGCAAGCCGTGGCGGCATGTCACGTGTCGCCTGCGGCGCCGACGCAGGCGAAGTGTCGGGAAGCGGCGGCCCGCCATCGTGGCGGCCGGGCATGCGGGGGTCGATCGCCTGCGGGCTGTGTCTCAGCGGGGCGGGCAGCGCGGCATGCGCGGCGGATTGCCGTGGCAGCTCGACGGGGACGGGCCCGCGCACGGCAGGCTGCGTCGCACGGGTCGCGGTGTCCATCGCCGGCGCGACGCTCTTCTTCACTGCGCCGGCGAGCACGGTGTCGAGGCCGGTGCGACCGGGTGTGCCGGCGAGGGTGCGCTCCCAGGGGGGCTCGCCCGATGGCGCAGCGGCTTGCGCAAGGGCCTGCACTGCGGACGCAGGCGCCGCGCGCTGCGCATCGCGCGCGCCGTCCTGTTCGGCTGCGGGCGTCGCTGCGTCAGGCCCCAGGACTTCCTCGAAGGCCCCGGACCGTGCGTGCGACGACGCGGCCGCGGGCACCACCAGCGCGCGTTGCACAAGGCGGGTGAGGAAGCCGGGCATCACGCCCTCCCCATCAGGTCGAGGTAGGCGCCGCGGCGCGCCGGGCTCATGGCCAGGATGCAGTCCTCGCTCCAACCGTAGCGGCTGGCCAGCACGTGCACGCATTGCAGCAGGTCGAGCGCCCACCGGTCCAGTTCGCGCCAGAGGTAGCCGGCGATGTCGAAGGGCGCCTGGTTTCGCCGGTTGCAGGCAGGACAGCAGAGTTCGAGCAGCACGTCGGCCTGTCGATCCGCCTCGCTCATGGCCGCAGCCGCCGCGTCGGCGAGCTCGCAGGGAAGCTGCGTCGGCGGCATCGGACCGGGCCCATCCCAAAGGCGTGTCAGCAGCAGCCTCTCGGCGGCTTGCGCATCGGACTCGTGTTCGACGGCCAGCAGGTCCGCGCTGGTCGGCAGGCGGAATCGCCCGGTCGAGCCGGCGGCCGAGACTTCGCAGATCTGCCCGTGTTCGGCGTGCCCGGCGCGGATATCGCCGACGCCGAACGTCAGCTCGATGTGCTCGCCGCAGGCCGGACACGGCAGCACGCACGCGACGTCGCTGCCGAACAGCGTCTCGCGCAGCGTCAGCAGCCACGCATCGCGATGCCCGATGCCTGCACGCGCCAACGCGTCGGCGTCGGACTGCGGCAGCGCCACGCCCAGCAGCAACAGGCCGCGCTGTGTGTGGGAGGCCTGCACGCCGGACTCCCACACCTTCAACAGCTCGCGTGGGTCGTGCGGGTGCATGGGGATGCCGGGTCTAGAGCGACGGCTCGGTGGGTTCCGTCACTTGCTCGTCGCGCTCCCAGCCCTCGTTCTCCAGCTTGATGGACTGGATCAGCACGGCGTTGGCGTTGGCGTCGAGGTCGGCCTGCGCCTGGAATTCCGAGACCCATGCGCGGTACACCCTGTAGGCGATGACTTTCTGCCCGGCCTCGTTGTAGAGCTCGATGATCAGGTCCTTGCGGAAGTCCTTGAGCGATACCTCGGCGCCGAGCCCGGAGCCGAAATTCCAGACCGAGTTGGCCCACTTCTCGAACTCCGGGTCGTGCGTCACGCCACGTTCGAGCGTGATGGCTTCGTACTTGGTGCGGCCCGGCGATTTGCGCCCGGTCGACGGATCGCCGCCCTCGCGGTGCTCGACCACTTCGGTGCTGCGCTTGAGCGCGCCCACCTTGCTGATGCCGGCGACGTAGCGGCCATCCCACTGCACTTTGAACTTGAAGTTCTTGTACGGGTCGAAGCGCTGCGCATTGACGGAAAACTGGGCCATGTCGGTGCTCCTGTCTGTATCGCTGGGGCCTAGGTCGGGATGTCGCCGGCGATCTGCTGCAGCTTGATGACCACGAACTCGGCCGGCTTGAGCGGAGCGAAGCCGACGATGATGTTCACGATCCCGAGGTTGATGTCGGCCTGGGTGGTGGTCTCCCGGTCGCACTTGACGAAGTACGCTTCCTTCGGCGTGCTTCCCTGGAACGCACCCTGGCGGAACAGGCCCTGCAGGAAGGCGCCGATGTTGAGGCGGATCTGCGCCCAGAGCGGTTCGTCGTTCGGCTCGAACACCACCCACTGCGTGCCGCGGTAAAGGCTCTCCTCCAGGAACAGCGCCATGCGCCTCACCGCCAGGTATTTCCATTCCGAAGTCAGCGCATCGGCGCCGGCCAGGGTGCGCGAGCCCCACACCACGCGCCCGTAGACCGGGAAGTCGCGCAGGCAATTCACACCGAGCGGATTGAGCTCGCCGTTCTGCGGGTCGGTGAGCTTGAGGGCCAGCGCGCTCACGCCGGTGAGTGTGGCCTCGGTGCCCGCCGCCGACTTCCACACGCCGCGCGTGGCGTCGGTGCGCGCCATCACGCCGGCGACCGCGCCGCTCGGGGCGAAGGTGTCCAACCGGTTCTCCCGCAACGGATTGGGCGCACGCACGCGTGGAAAGAAGAAGGCCGCGTTGCTGTCGCGTCCCACGTCGTTGGCATGCTGGATGGCCTCGGCGATGGTGTCGACCTCGGCCGGCGGATCGACCAGCAGGATCGCGCGCCGCCGCCGGCAGTAGGCCAGGGCCGGGCCGAGGTCCGCCGCCGCGACGTCCTTGTCCGGCGCGTAGGGCGGGATCACCAGGATGTTGAAGAGGTCGGCACGTTCGAGCGCGTAGATGCCCTGCTGCGTGGCCTCGAGCGCGACATCGGTGATCCGCGTCGGGCCCACGGGGTCGCCGTCCGCCGTGTCCGCGACGGCAAGCAGGGTGGCCGCGGCCGGATTGGGGCGGTTCGGCGCAGCGGGCACCGCGGTCGCGCGCACCAGGCTGCTGCCGAGCAGCACGCGCTGGACATGTCGCGCATGGGTCGCGTCGGTCGACAGGCCGAAGTACACCTCGCGCACGTCGTTGGCCGGGTCGGTGTCGCGCACGATCAGGTTGAACAGCGGCGCGGGCAGCGTGCCGCCAGCGCCGTCGTCATCCGTGATGGTCGCCTCGATGAGGCGGCCCCACGTGCCCGGGCTGGTCGCCGACAGCGTGAGCCCGTTGTTGGTGAGCGTGGCCGTCGCCGCGTTGGTACCGACCACGCGCACGATCAGTGCGTCGCTGCCGCCGTTCTGGAAGAACTGGCTCACCGCGAAAGACATCGGGCTCTGGTTCCAGACGCCGCCGAATACGCGCTGGTACTCGGCAAAGCTGTGGACCCGGACCGGGCTCAGGCGAAGCGGATCGTTGTCGACCGGTCCCCGGCGCGCACGCCCGACGAAAGCGGTGATCGACGTCGCCACGCCGGTGATCGTGCGGACGCCGCTCGCGACCTCTTCGATGTAGACGCCGGGGTAAGTCAGTGCCTGTGGCATGCGTTGCTCCTTCTTGTGCGCTCAATGCGCGACGTGGTGTTCGCTGTGCTCCTGCTCGCTCGCGTACAGGCGGGTGCCGTCCGCCAGGCTCACGCGGCGCATCAGGCCGCCGTCGACCAGGCGCGCGAGCGCTTGCTCGATCTCCTCCGGCGTCGCCGTCGCACCCTGGCTGCCCAGCCACCAGCGCCGGATGCCCTCGGCCGAATCCGCGGCATGCGGATGCGAGGCCAGGTAGTCCAGCACGCGGCGCTCGATCGAGTCGATGGCGTATGTACCTTGGCCATGTGCGTTCATTCGATCTCCTGCGCTGATGCCGAGGCTTGGGGCCGCTGGGCGTCAGCGCAGAGTGCAAGCGCAATGCCAGGCATCGCGAGACGCGCAAGTTGGCGTCGCGACAGGGAAAAAAGGGGAGACAGCCCCTCGGGCCGGGTCAATGCGGACCCGGCGCGGATCGCGCGGCAGGGTCTCTGCAGACCCGGTGCACCGCATATTGATCGCGAGGGCTCAGGCCTGTGGGCGCCCTTCAAAAAAAACGGGCCACGAGGGCCCGTTGAACTTTCGCGTTGTCGCGGAGCGATTCAGAGGCCGGCCTGGCGTGTGAAAGAGACCTTCGGCTTCTTGTAGGCCGCCGGCACTTCGTCGCGGTAGAAGGCGCGGCGGTCCAGGCTGGCGAAGGGGTCGTGCGCCTTGGCGACGGCTTCCGCATGCACCTTCGCGCGATCGGCGGTGGATTCGAAGCGCTGCGCGCCGGCGCTGGCGCCTTCGGCATAGAGGTTGCCGGCTCGCGCCGCGTCGACGGCCTGGGCGGCGACTTCGCTGCGGCTCGCGCCGGAGGTCAGGGGATGCACGCCTTCGTAGGTCTCTGCCTGTGCACCGGCAGCGGCCAGGAGCGAGAGGGCGGCGGCGGCGATGAGTTTCGAGGTCTTCATGTCGGTTCCTTCAAAGGGTGTGTCGATGACACTACTCTGCGCGCACGCACCCTCGAGAAACCGCCGCGTTTTGAACCGCGGTGTTTTCAGGCTGGAAACAATGAACGGGCCGCGCCCGTGGCTCAGCCGGGATCACCCCACGCGCTGTCGCGCGCGATGCCGTGCTTCTTCAGCAGCTTGCCGAAGGCACGCCGCTCCTTGCCGACCATTTGCGCCGCGCGCGTCACGTTGCCGTCGGCCTGGCGCAGCGCGCGCTGCAGGTAGTCCTGCTCGAACTGACGCACCGCCTCTGCCTTCGCGCGTTGGAAGCAGCCGAGGCCGCTGTCATCGCAGTCGACGGCGCGCGCGGATTCGTGCGCTGGGCCAGGCCCCGCGGTTGCGCTGCCGTCCATCAGGAACTCGCGATGCACCCAGTTCTCCAGCTCACGGATGTTGCCGGGCCAGCGCTGCGCGCGCAGCCATTGCAGCGTCTGCACCGGCAATGTCCTGATGGGCAGGCCGTACTTGGCGCTGAAGCGGCGGATGAAATGCATGGCCAGCAGCTCGATGTCGCCCCCGCGTTCGCGCAGGGGCGGCAGCACCAGGTGCAGGATCTTGAGCCGGTACATCAGGTCGGCGCGAAAGCTGCCCTCGGCCACCAGCACGGCGAGGGGGCGGTTCGATGCGGCGACCACGCGCACGTCGGTCTCGCGCTCGCGCGCCGTACCGACGGGGCGGTAGCGCTGGTCCTGCAGGAAGCGCAGCAGCGTCACCTGGGCCCTGCCGGAGAGCGCGTCGACCTCGTCGAGGAAGAGGGTGCCGCCGTTGGCCTCCGCGACGAGTCCGGCGCGGGCCTGGCGCGCATCGGTGAAAGCGCCGCGCTCGTGGCCGAAGAGCTCGGATTCGATCAGCGTCTCGGGCAGCGCGCCGCAGTTGACGGGAACGAAGGGCCGCGCGCCGCGCAGGCCGCCGTAGTGGATGGCGCGCGCCGCGAGCTCCTTGCCGGAGCCCGTCTCGCCCTCGATCAGCGCGGGTGCCTCGGTGGCCGCGATGCGCCGCAGCTGCGCGAGCATCGCGGTATGCGCGGGCGAGCTGCCGACGATCTCCTCGCTGAACTGCTGCCATCCTTCCGGTGCGTACATGGCTCTGGAGGAAGTGGTCAGGGACATGGGCTGCAGATGGATGGAGGCGCTGCGTGCGACCGCGGCTGAATCTACTAGGCTGGTGCCGAAGCGCAATATCACTGACGGCGTATGTGCACGCGGGCCTGCCCGACCGGGCAGTAGGCGCGCAACGCACGGCTCTTGACAATGGCATCGAAGCCAGGAGCCGCGATGTCGAATACTTCTCCCTACTCTTCTCTTGACCAGTGGTCGAATGTCGTTGCCGATGCGGTGAGCGCTGCAGCGCCCGGCGTGGTCGCGATCCAGACGCGCCATGCGCGCGCCAGCGGATTCGCGTGGCGGCCCGGATGGATCGTGAGTTCCGAGGAAGGCCTGCCCGAGGACGAGGAGGCCGAGGTCACGCTCCCCGGTGGTGCGACGCTGGCGGCCAAGGTGGCGGGACGCGATCCCACGACCGACGTGCTGCTGCTGCGCTGCGAAGGCAGCGAGGCGCAGCCGGTGGCCTTCGATGCGACGCCGCTGCGCGTGGGCGAGATGGTGGTCGCGGTCGGCGCGCGCGAGGGGTTGCCGGTGGTCGCGGGCGGGCTGGTCTCGCTGGCCGGCCCGGCTTGGCGAAGCCTGCGCGGCGGCGAGATCGACGCGCGCATCGAGCTCGATCTGCGTCTGCGCCTCGGCAGCGAGGGCGGCCTCGTGCTCAACGCGCGGGGCCGGCCGGTGGGCATGGCTGTGTTCGGCCCGCGGCGCAGCGTGTTGCTCATCCCGGGGGGCACGGTAGAGCGCGTGGCCACGCAACTGATGGCGCATGGTCGCATGCCGCGCGGCTATTTGGGCCTGAGCCTGCAGCCGGTGCGGGTGGATGCCTGCGGCGTCGGCGCGATGGTGATGGGCGTGGCCGCGCGGGGGCCCGGCGAGGCGGCCGGCATCCGGCAGGGCGACATCATCGTCGCGCTCGACGGGCAGCCGATCCGCAGCGTGGCGCTGCTGCTGCGCCGGCTCGGGCCCGCGAGCGTGGGCACGGTGCTCGCGTTCTCGCTGCGGCGTGCCGGCGAAGCGCTGGACGTGCAGCTCACGGTGGGCGAGAGGCCATCCGATTGAGCACAGCGGTCCACAATGGCGCGATGAAGCCCATCGTGATCGCGCTGGAGATCGACGACGAGGCCTTGTCGCAGAGGCTGGCCGCCGCGCTGGCTGCGGTGCCGGACATCCGCGTGGCCGAGCGCGGCGAGGTAGCCGACCTGGCGGTGGTGCTCCCCGAGGCCGCGCAGCGCAGCGAGCCGGCGGACATGACACTCACGCCGCGCGAACTGGAAGTGCTGGCCCTGGTGGCCGAAGGCGCATCGAACAAGCTGATCGCGCGGCGCCTGGGTATATCGGTGCACACCGCGAAGTTCCACGTCGGCTCGCTGATCGACAAGCTCGATGCGACGGGGCGAACCGATGCGGTGGCCCAGGCGGCGCGCCTGGGCGTCCTGCATCTCTGATGCGTCTCCGGGAGTCGGGCTCGTCAATCCTGCCGCAGCGGGCAAAAGGGGCGTCCTTCCACGGCGGCCCAGATGCACGCGCGGATGCAGGCGATGACCAGCCGCGCATCCTGTGCGCGGGGTACGGTTCTCATGGCGATGAACATTCTTTTCTCCCGGCGAGAGGCGTGGCGCCTCAGGTCGCCCAATGCGAATAGTGAAGCACCACGTAGCCCAGCGAATGCCAGAAGCAGGCCTCGGCATGACTGCGGGTGAGGATGCGCGAGCCGTTCAGCCCGAGGCATTCGTAGCCTCTGCCATCACCTGCGGAATCCAGATTGATCTTGTCCATGGCATGCCTCCGATGCTGTTTGTTGTAGGCCTTCGACTGCACGGGAGCCAGCGGCGGGCGGCGCGGTGCCTCGTCGGTGTGCGGGCGTAGCGCTTGTCCGCATTCATCCTCACCATCGTTGTCGGCACCGGCTGACATGCGGCGGTACGTCGCACGACCTGGCGCAGCACGAAGTCGGGCAGCGCCCGGATCTCGCGCTGGGTCAGTGCTTGGATTGGTTCCACGAAATTGAGATTACTTGGTTCTATTTATGGAATTAATAGTTGCATAGACTGGCGCGATTCACAGCTACGCGCGGGTGCCACGGCCCGCCACGATCGCGCCATGAGCACTGCCATCGCCACCCCCGCCGACAGCGCGGCTTCCTCCAAGCCGAGCAACAGGAAGCTCGACGAGCGCCGCGCTGCCGCGACGCCACGCGGTGTCGCCATCGGCTTCCCCTTCTATGCCGAGCGGGCGCGCAACGCCGAGCTGTGGGACGTGGAAGGGCGG
>NZ_LYMK01000064.1 GCF_002157355.1 Variovorax sp. JS1663
TTTCTTTGGCGAAGCAAAGAAAGTGACTCGCCCGCCGGGGCGAATTCCCGGCTCCTGCGCCAAACAAACAGCAAGGCAAAAACAAGCGCCCAGTGCCCCCACCCCCACCCTCCCCCAGAGGGAGAGGGAGCAAGACCGCAGGGTGTCTCATGCGCCTCCGTGCCTGGCGAAGAACTCCCCGAAGATCTCTTCCTGCGTTGGCACGCGTTCCGGAATGGGCCGCGAGATGCGCGTGATGTTCAGGTAGTGCCGGTAGTTCATGTTCTCGGAGAAGTTGTTGCGGCCCCAGGTGCCGCAGCCCATCGACAGCGAGAAGGGCAGCCCGTTGTCGAAGCTGCCGCCGGTGGCGATGGCGTGGGCCTGGTCCACGATCACGCGCGACACCGGCAGGTGCAGGCCCAGGTGCATCGCGCGCTCCGGCCGCGTGCTGTGCAGGCCCACCGAGTGGCCCGCGCCCTGGTGGCCGTAGATGCGCTCGACGGTGGCGGCGGCGGTGTCGAAGTCGGGCACGGCGTAGAGCGCGAGCACCGGACTGAGCTTCTCACCCGAGTAGGGATGGTCGGGGCCCACGCTGTCTTCGTCGACCATCAAGGCGCGTGGGTTGCCTTCGGCGATGGCGAGCCAGCCCGAGCGGCCGGCCGCGTCCTGCGCGGCCGCGCGTTCGGCGATCTCGCGCGCCGACTTGCCGATCACCGCGCCCGAGAGCTTGCCGTCCGGCCACATGAGCGCCTGCAGCGCCTGTTTCTGCGCTGCATCGAGCAGCACCGCGCCGCGCTCCTGCAGGGCCGCGAGCAGGCGGGGGCGGATCGCGTCGACGATCACCAGGCTGTTCTCCGAGGAGCAACTGGTCGCGTTGTCGAAGGTCTTCGACAGCATGATGCGATCGGCTGCCAGCGCCGGGTCGGCCGTCTCGTCGACGATGCTTGCCACGTTGCCCGCGCCCACGCCGAAGGCCGGCGTGCCGCTGGTGTAGGCGGCGCGCACGTTGGCCTGCGAGCCGGTCGCCACCACCAGGTCGCACAGGCGCATCAGCTCGGCGGTGGAGGCCTTGCTGACCGGCGAGGGCAGCAGCTGCACCAGGTCGCGCGGCGCTCCGATGCGGTCGAACTGCGCGTGGATGAATTCGATCAGCCGCGCGGCCGTGCTCCAGCCCTTGGGCGAGGGTGCGACGATCACCGCGTTGCGGCCCTTGAGCGCGTTGATGATCTTGTTGGCCGGCGTCGCGCCCGGGTTGGTCGAGGGCGTGATCGCGCACACCACGCCCACCGGCCGCGCGATCTCGATGAGGCCGCGCGCCGGATCCTCCGCGATCACGCCGACCGTGCGCGTGCCCTTCAGGTCGCGCAGCAGGCCGAAGGTCTTGCGGTAGTTCTTGCGCACCTTGTCCTCGACGTTGCCGACACCGGTGTCGGCCACCGCCAGCTCGGCCAGCTCGCGGTTGCGCTGGGGCTCGATGATGGCCCAGCCGGCCGCGGCCACCGCCATGTCCACCTGCTCCTGCGTCCAGGTGTCGTAGATGCGCTGGGCCGCGCGCGCGCGGGCGACGAGGTCGGCCACGGGGCCGGTCGCTTCGGGATATTCGTTGTTTGCCATGGGTTGATATCTCTATGGGTGCCTGTTCAATCCACTCTGATGTTGGCTTCCTTGGCCAGCTTGTTCCAGCGCACGAGCTCGGTGGACACCACCTTGCCCAACTGCTCCGGCGTGCCGCCCACGCCTTCGCTGCCCTGCGCCAGCAGCTTGTCGCGGATCTCGGGCTCGCGCACCACCGTGTTCACCACGCGGTTGAGCTTCTCGATGGCAGCCTTGGGCGTCTTCGTCGGCACGAACATCGCGTACCAGGAATCGACTTCGAAATCGGCGATGCCGGCTTCCTGCATGGTCGGCACGTCCGGGAAGGCGGCGCTGCGCTTGACGGTGGAGACCGCCAGTGCCTTGAGCTTGCCCGCCTTCACGAACTGCGCGGCCGCGGGAATGGACACCCACAAGAGCGGCACCTGCCCGCCCATCACGTCCGTCACGGCCGGGCCGCCGCCGCGGTAGGGCACGTGGGTCATCTCGGTGCCGGTGCGCAGCTTCATGAGCTCGCCTGCGAGGTGCCCCGGCGAGCCGTTGCCCACGGTCGCATAGGACAGCGAGCCCGGCTTGGCTTTCGCCAGCGCGACCAGTTCAGCCACGTTGTTCGCCGGGAAGCTGGCGTTGGCCACCAGGATCTGCGGCAGCGAGGCCACCATCGCCACCGGCTCGAAGTCCTTCTGCGTGTCGAAGGGCAGCTTGGCGTAGATGGCCGGGTTGATGGTGTGCGAGGAGAGCGTGAACAGCACCGTGTAGCCGTCGGCCGCCGACTTGGCCGCGACCTCGGTGCCGATCGAGCCGGCCGCGCCGCCGCGGTTGTCGATCACCACCGGCTGGCCCAACTGCTGCTGGAAGCGTTCCTGCACGATGCGCGCGATCACGTCGGTGCCGCCGCCGGGCGGGTAGGGCACGATCAGCTTGATGGGTTTGCTCGGGTAGTCGGTGCCGTTCTGTGCCTGCGCCGCAAGTGGCGCGGCCAGCGCCGCCGCGGTCAGAAAGGCGGCGTGCAGCCAGGGGGCGAAGCGATTCATTCCAGTCTCCTTCTTGGGGGTGTCGTGATCGTCGTCGGCCCCGGGCCCACCCGGTAGCCCAGCGTGGCGCTGGCATCGCGCGCGCAGGCCATGACCTGCTCCGCGAGCCCGCGTGCCTGGGTGCGCGCGAAGCGGATCGAGGGCACGCTCATGCCCAGTGCAGCGATCGCTTCGCCGCGCGCGTTGAAGACAGGCGCGCCCAGCCCGCAGACGCCGAGCCGCCATTCCTCGCGGTTTTCGGCGTAGCCGCGCGTGCGCGTGCGCTCGAGTTCGGCCTGGAGCGCGTCGTAGTCGGTGATGCTGTGCGACGTGTGCGCCACCAGCGGGCCGAGGCGGGCGCGCAGCGCTTCCACGTCCGGCCGCGCCGCCGCCAGCAGGGCCTTGCCCGAGGCCACGCAGTAGGCCGCCGCCCGGCCGCCCACGCGCGAGTAGGCAGCCACCGGCAGCGGGCTGTCGAACTTGTCGAGGTAGACGATCTCGGCGCCGTCCAGCGCCGCCAGGTGGATGGTCTCGCCCGTGGCCTGCGCCAGCGCCGCCAGGTGCGGGCGCAGCAGGGCGCCGGTGTCGGCCACCTCGGACACCAGCGCACCCAGCTCGAACAGCCGCAGGCTAGGGCGGTAGGCGCTGGTGGCCGGGTCCTGCACCGCCCAGCCGCATTCCACCAGGGTCTGCAGCGTGCGGTGCGCATTGCTGCGCGCCATGCCGAAGGCCTGGGCCAGGTCGGTCACGCGGCAGTCGCGCTGCTGGCGCACCATCCATTCGAGGGCGGCGAGGCCCTTGGCGAGCGTGGAGTCCATCGGTCTGGCGTGCTGTTCTAAATATTAGAACATCGTTCGTAGATATGGAACAACTCTAGGTGCCGTATCCGGCGCTGTCAACCGGGCCGGCCATGAGCCCTTGTCGACGGCTGACCGTGCAAACTTCTCGAATCGTTCTGCTTTATAAGCAAAAAGATCTTGTATTCGACCAAAGTCGTAGGTCGAATGAATTCAAAGCCGGCACACTCGCGCGCTCGCTCCGGCCCTCGTGCCGGCCCGAAGAAAAAATCTGGAGGGATTGCGCGGATGGACTTGCACTGGCTCTACATGGGCGCCCTGGGGGGCGTCATCGGCATCGGCTGGCTGGTGGTCGTGCCGATGTACCGCGGCTGGACGCCGCTGAACAAGCGCATGAGCGATTGCGTCAAGGAATCGACCACGCTGCTTGCCGTTCTCGAGGAGGACCGCCGGGCGCTGCGTCCGTCGAAGGCCCCGAGGTCGCGCTTCTCCGTCAGCCTGCGCTGAAGCGCGAGTCCACAACGCCCGTGGCGCGGGGCTGGGTGGCGGAGCACTGGCGCGAGTGAGCGCACGGCGATCGGCGGCACGCCGGGCCGCGTTCGCCTAGTTCATTTGTCATGCCCGCCGGTGCCACCGGCCTGGGCGCTCTGTCCTGTGCAACTCAGGACGTTGAGCTCATGTAAACCTTTGTATGCATCTCTACAGTCATTCCCAAGGCAGGACGTCCGCCGGCGGTACCGGTCGGATCGCCTGCCGAAGAAAGGCTTGGACAGTTGCATGCGAACCGGCGAATCACTGGCGTCCCAAGGCATCGAACTGCTGACGGGAGAAGCAGGCGGCTCCTTCATGGAGTTTGCCCTGGTGGGTTCGCTGGTGCTCGTGTTCTGCACGCTGCTGCTCCTGGCCTGGCACAGGAATGCCTGAGGTCCGGCCACCGGACCCGCTGAGAGGAGTTGCCATGCAGGAATTTCACGCGTTGCTCGAGCTTCTGGCCATGCTGGTGTTCGACCCGCGCACCGCGGTGCTGATCGCCTTGCTGGTCATTGCGGGTGTCAGCGACTACCGCAGCTACCGCATCCCCAACTGGCTGACGTTCGGCGGCGCCACCTTCGCGTTGGTCTACAAGACCGTCACTGCCGTGTCGCCGGGTTCTGCCTTCCTGCTGGCCGCGGGCGGCCTCTTCGTCGGGTTCCTGGCGATGCTGCCGCTCTATGTGCTGCACGCGATGGGCGCGGGCGACGTGAAGCTGATGGCGATGGTCGGCGCCTTCCTCGGCGCGGACGAGGCCCTGCAGGCGGTGCTGTTCGCCTTCATCGCTGGCGGCGTCGGCGCGATCGGCTTCGCGCTCCTGAAGGGGCGCGTGGGCGTGTTGCTGCGCAACACCCGGGAGGTGCTCTTCAGCCTGGTCAGCCTGAGCGTGGCCGGTGTGCGCCCCGACGCACGGATGCACGCGGCCCGGTCCGCCGGAAGGCTTCCCTACGGCGTGTGCATCGCCATCGGAACGATCGGCTTCGTGCTGGGCCGGCAACTGGGTCTTCTGTAGAGCGGCACTCCCTCCCTCCCCACCATTTCTTCTGAGAGGCATTCCATGAGGAACATCAAGGCGATCGGTCTTCTGATCCTGGCGCTGCTGACCGGGTTGGCCGCCGCGGTCTATGCGACCGGTCTGATATCGCAGCAGGGAAGCATCGCTTCCAACAAGGTGGTCGTCGCGGTGGTCGACATCGAACTGGGCAGCCGCATCAATGCGCAGATGCTGTCGACGGTCGACTGGCCCAGCGGCTCGATGCCAGCGGGCGCCTTCAAGGAGATGAAGGACGTGCAGGACCGCGTCGCGAAAGTCGGCCTGCTGCGCGGCGAGGCCATCCTCGAAGGCAAGCTCGCGCCGGTCGGCACGCAGGGCGGCCTGTCCGCCGTCATCGCCCCCGGCAAGCGGGCCATGACCGTGCGCGTCAACGACGTAGTGGGCGTCGCCGGTTTCGCGCTGCCGGGCAACTACGTCGATGTCGTCGTCAACGCCCAGCAGGACAGGGGCAAGGGCGAGCAGGGCCCGCAGATCAGCAAGACCGTGCTGGAGCATGTGCTGGTGCTGGCGGTGGCGCAGGAGGCCGGCCGCGACGACACCAAGCCGAAGGTGGTGAGCGCGGTGACGCTGGAGCTTTCGCTCGAGGACTCCGAGAAGCTCGACTTGGCGCGCAGTGTCGGCACCCTGTCCCTGGTGCTTCGCAACCAGGTGGACAAGGACAAGGTCGAGACGGCTGGCATCACCAAGAGCCAGCTGTTCGGAGAGAAGGCCATCGTGCCCGTGTCGACCGCCGCGCCCGCCGCTGCGCCGAAGCCGCGCGGACTCGCCGCCAGGCCGGCGCCCGCCGTGGAATGCGTCGAGGTGATCCAGAACTCGGCCCGTTCGCTCAACTGCTTCTGAAGTCGAGGAGAAATCCAAGTGCACAGCAAGAACACCATTGCCCTGGCGCTCGCCGCGTTTGCATGGGCCGGCGCTTCCAGCGCGCAGACTCCGCCTGCTGCGGTGCAGGCACCCCCCGCCCCCGCAGCGCAGGCACAGGCCCCGGCCGCCGCCCCGAGCCCGCGGCGCTGCACTTCCATCACCTCCGACAGCGAGCCGACGCAGGTCACGCTCGGCAAGTCGACCGTCATCCCGCTGCGGACCCGCGTGGCACGCATCCTGGTCAGCGGCCAGCCGGGGGCGGCCCGGGCGGCTGCGGCAGCACCGGCACCCGGTGCGGCGCCGTCGCCCGCACCCCAGGCCGGCGCGGGCGACGGCGTGGCGGACATGGAGGTGATGCTGCTCAGCCCGACCGACCTGTTCTTCCGCGGCAAGACGGCCGGCTCGATGAACGTCGTGCTGCAGAGCGCCGACGGCGCCTGCTTCATCAAGGACGTGATCGTCACGATCGATTCTGGCGCGTTGCAGGCCAAGCTGGCCGAGCTGATGCCTGAGGAGCGCGGCATCCGGGTGAGGGGCGCGGAAAAGACCATCGTTCTCACCGGCGAGATCACCGACCCGCTGAAGCTCGACGACGTGATGAGCCTGGCCACCGCCTATGGCGGCGACGGCAAGAAGGTGGTGAACCTGTTGCGCGTGATGACGCCGCAGCAGGTCATGCTCGAAGTCAAGATCGCCGAGGTCAGCAAGACACTGCTCGACAAGCTGGGCTCGCGGATCGCGCTGGCCCGGTCCGGCAGCGGTGGGCGGGACCAGTACTCGCTCATCTCCAATTTCCTGAGCAACGGCAACGCGCTGGCCGAGGCGCTGCGCATCGGCAGGACGGCCGTCACGATCGATGGCCAGAAGGACGACGGCCTGGTGCGCGTGCTGGCCGAGCCCAACATCATGGCCATCAGCGGGCAGCAGGCGAGCTTCCTGTCGGGCGGCAAGATCTTCATCCCGGTGTCCCAGACCAGCAACTTCGGCGTGCCCACCATCACGCTGGAGGAGAAGGAGTTCGGCATCGGCGTGAAGTTCACACCCACCGTGCTCGGCGGCAGCCGGGTCAACCTGAAGATGGTGTCCGAGGTCTCGGACCTGTCGCAGACCGGCTCGCCCTTCACCAGCGTCGGCGGCGTGACCGCGGTCCTGCCCTCGCTCACGGTGCGGCGCGCCGACACCACGGTGCAGCTCAACGATGGCCAGAGCCTGGTGATCGCCGGCCTGATCAAGAACAACGTGACGGAGGCGGTCAAGCGCTTTCCCGGCCTGGGCGAGGTGCCTGTGGTGGGCGCGCTGGCGCGCAGCACCGAGTTCCAGACCGACCAGACCGAGCTGTTGTTCGTGATCACGCCGCGCCTGGTCAAGCCGCTCGTCGAATCCCCCCGGCTGCCGACCGACAACCACGTGGTGCCCAGCCGTGCGGAGGTCTACCTGAACGGCGCGCTGGAAAGTTCCACCCCGGCGCCGGCCGAGGACCGTCCCGCTTCCGAAGCCAAGTAAAGAGAGAACGCCATGACGCCAAGACTTCTTGCCATCGCAGCACTGGCCGGCCTGCTGGCGGGGTGTGCCTCGCCAACACCGAACTACGACAAGCGCTTCGGCGAAGCCGTGCGCGATGCGAAGAGAAAGATGACCGTCAATCCCGATGCGGGACGGAACACGGATCCGGCAGCCGGCATGGACGGCAGGGCCTCACGGGAGGCGATGGATCGCTACCACGATTCCTTCAAGGCGCCGCCGCCCGCGGTCAACGTGATCAACATCGGCGGCGCCATCGGCGGCGGTGGTAGCCGCTAGGCAGCCCGGACGCTTGCATGAATTCATGAAGAAAGGAGCTGCCTTCGAAAGATAGAAATCATCGAACTGAACCAGCAACTCACATCCTTTTCATTTCAATCTCAAAGGTGAAAACATGAACCAATTTCTCGCTCGCACCCGCGACTTCCTCTCCACCTTCGCCAAGGACGAGGAGGGCGCACAGGTCATCGAATACGCGCTGATCATCGCCGTGGTCTCGATCGCGCTGGTGGTCGCGCTGAGGGCGCTGACGACCAACGGCGGCGGCTTCGGGACCTTCATCAACCGCGTTACTACCTGCCTGACGACGGCGAACTGCACCTGACGCGGGCGACCGCCGCCGCCGGTCACGCGCATCCCTTCGTGGCCGGCGGCAGCGCCGCTACCGGCGTCCATGCTCGAGATTCACCACTCATCAAAGGAAGAGGACATGCTCAAGAAGTTTCTCAGCGACGAGGAAGGCGCGCAGGTCATCGAATACGCGCTCATCATCGCGGCGATCTCCATCGTGCTGGTGCTGGCCCTCCAGCCCCTGCTGCTGGGCACCGGCATCGGAGCCCTGGTCACGCGCGTGGTCGACTGCCTGACGGGCACCTGTTCCTGAGGGGCCAGGAGAACTTCCATGCGCCGCGCCGCATCCCTCCGTCGCCGCCAGGGTGGCGCCGTGATCCTCACGGCGGCCCTCATGCTGCTGTTCCTTCTCGGCTTCATGGGCATTGCGATAGACATCGGCCATCTGTTCGTCGTGAAGACGGAGCTGCAGACGGCGATGGACAGCTGCGCCCTTGCGGCGGCGCAGGAGCTCGACGGCCAGGGCACCGCGCTGACCCGCGCAACCAACGCCGGCATGTCCGCCGGCAACATGAACCGCGTCAACATGCAGTCGACCTCCTGGAGCGGGCAGGGCAAGCTCACGGCGGCGAGCATCAGCTTCATGGACGCCGCCTACGCGCCGACCACGGCGCCGGCGAGCGCCAGGTACGCGCGTTGCCAGCACTCGCAGGCCAACATCGCCATGTGGCTGATGAAGGCCATGGGCGCCTTCTCGGGCGACACGGCCGGCAATCCCGACAGCCGCAGCGTGATGGCGACGGCCGTGGCGACCCGCGCCAGCGCGCAGACCACCTGTCCGATCCCTGTCGCGATCAAGCCTAAGCCAGGCGGGACCGCGCCGAACTATGGCTTCGACGTGGGCGACTGGGTCACCCTGATCAACCAGCAGAACGCGGCTCAGGGTGGCGAGATCGGCTGGGCCAACCTGGATGGCTCCAACAGCGCGTCCGAGACCGAGGCCGAGCTGAGCGGGCGATGCGGAACGCGCGTCGGTGACACGCTCGGAACGCCCGGCGTCCAGACCTCGGTGGCCGACGTATGGAACGCGCGCTTCGGCATCTACAAGAACACCAGCGGCCCCAGCCAGGATCCGCCCGATCTCACGGGCTACGCCTACACCACGACCAATTGGCCGGCCGGTCGCAATGCCTACGACGGTGCCTCGGGCGCGGGGGCCCCCGCCAGCGCGCAGAACTTCGTCACCAAGCGCGCGGCCTTCGCTTCGTGCGCCGACACCGGCACCAATGTCAAGGGGGCGAACAGCTGTGAATCCATCACCGGCCTGTCGTTGAACAGCTTCCAGAAGCTGGCGGCGCCGGGCAACGTCTCGGGCGGGCACATGCAGTACGGCCGCAATCGGCGGATCGTCATCGTGCCGGTGATCAATGGCGCCAGCCAGGTCATCGACTACGCGTGCATGTTCATGCTGCAGCCGCTGTCGATCCCGATGACGAACACCCAGCTCGAGTACCGGGGGAACGCGAGTGCGGCGGGTAGTCCCTGCACGACGAACGGCCTGCCCGGCGGCGCGGCGGGGCCCCTGGTCCCGACCCTCGTGAGGTGACCGCCATGAAGACCCGCATCCGGCAAAAAGGCGTGGCGCTGGTGGAGCTGGCGCTGATCATCCCCTTCCTGCTGCTGCTGACCTTTCTCACGACCGAGTTCGGCCGCGCAATGTACGAATACAACGCGGTCACCAAGTCGACGCGCGATGCGGTGCGCTACCTGTCCTTCCAGACGCCGGGCACGCACATCGCCGAAGCGCGCAACCTCATCGTCTACGGCAACACCGCCGGCACCGGCACGCCACTGGCGCGCGGCCTGAGCCTCGCCAACGTGCCCGCGGGCAGCTGCTGCACCTGGCAGGCCACGGGCAGCAACCCGGTGGTCAACACCGTGACCGTTCGGGTCAGCAGCTATGCCTTCCGTTCGATGTTCCCCAGCGTGATGGGGCGCGCCTTCGGCGATGCCAACGGCGACATCGTCTTCGGCGACATCACGGCCACCATGAGGGCACCGGCATGAACAGCAACCAAAGACAACGCGGCGCCACGACCGTCGAGTTCGCCCTCGGGCTGGTCCTTTTTCTCACCTTCGTTCTCGGCATCGTGGACTTCAGTCGCATGCTCTTTACCTGGAGCGCGGCGCAGGAAGCCACCCGCGCGGGCGCACGCTATGCGGTGGTCTGCGACGACACCCTGCACCAGGCCCAGGTGCTGGCGAAGATGCAGGCCATGCTGCCGCAGATCAGCACCATCAACGTGGCCTGGCTGCCCAGCGGCTGCACGAGCGCGACCTGCGAAGGCGTCACTGTGACGGTCACCGGGCTCAACTACCAGTGGATCTCGCCCATCGCGGGCCTGGCCGCACGGGCCCCGATCGCCATGCCGACCTTCTCCACCTTCCTGCCTCGGGAAGTCATGCGGCAGGACCCCAACAGCGCTTCCATTTGTTCTTGACCGGGAGTATCACGATGAAGATCGCCATCATTTCTCCCAACACCCACCATCTCCAGGAGATGGGCAGGGTGCTGGAGGCCCTGTCGCACGCGGTCGTGCTGGTCGAGGGCGGCAAGAGCCGGATGCGCCAGGTGGCCGAGCAGGAGCAGCCCGAGCTCATGATCGTGGACGGCATGTGCTGCGATCCCAACGAGCTCGCGCTGGTCGAGTACATCTCCACCCACCACCCACGGATCGCAGTCATCCTGCTGTGTGCCATGCAGACGCCGGAGTTCCTGATCAACTCCATGCGCGCCGGGGTGCGCGAGGTGCTGCCTTCGCCGGTGAACCCATCCGCTCTCGAAGCCGCGGTGAACCGCCTGGCGACCAAGCTCGCCGGCCTGCGCGGCCAGAGCACCGGCCAGGTGCTGGCCTTCATGCCCTGCAAAGGCGGCAGCGGCGCCACCTTCCTCGCGACCAACCTGGGCTGGCAGCTGGCCGAGTCGAAGTCGGTGCTGCTGGTCGACCTGGACCTGCAGTTCGGCAGCGCGCTCTCGTACGTGAACGACAGCCGCCCGGGCTCGACCATCGCGGACGTAGCCCTCGACATCAGCCGGCTCGACGCCTCCTTCCTCGCTGCGAGCGCGGTCAAGGTCGCGCCGAACTACGGCATCCTGGCCGCGCCGGAGGACCCGTCGAAGGCGATGGAGGTCAAGCCGGAGCACGTCGATGCCATCCTCGGCCTGGCGGTGGCGCACTACGACTTCGTGCTGCTCGACGTCGGGCGCGTGCTCAACACGCTGGTGATCCGGGCACTCGACCGCGCGCATCGCATCTACCCGGTGCTGCAACCCGGGTTGCCCCACATCCGCAATGCAGCCCGGCTCATGGGGGTGTTCAAGTCCCTCGGCTATTCCGCGAACAAGATCGAGTTGATCGTCAACCGCTTCGAGAAGGCCGGCGAGATCGGCCTCGGCGACATCCGGCGCACGCTGGGCTCAGTGAACCTGCTCACGGTCCCGGAATGTGGCAAGGACGTCAACGCCTCGATCAACCGCGGCGTGCCGCTGGCAGAGCTGTCGCGTTCGAACCCGGTGAGCCGGATGCTGGCCGACCTGGCGCTCTCGCTCAGCCCGCGGCAGGAAGAAAGCCCCAGCCTCTTCGACCGGCTGTTCCGCCGGGCCTGACCGCCGCTCCCCATCCTTCTCAACCCGCAGGGCCATACCATGTCATTCCGGGAAATTCTGAATGCCGCCGCGCTCGAACCCATCGAGCGGTCCGCCGAGCGGCGCGCCGCCGAAACCTACGACAGGAATCCGGTCGCCTCGGACAGCTACAAGGCTCTGAAGGGCCGCATGCACCTGAAGCTGCTCGAGAAATTCGATCTCACGGCGCTCGAGACGCTCGCGCCCGAGGTGCTGCGGCAGGAGATCTCCGCCATGGTCACGCGCTTGTTGCAGGAGGAGCAGGCCGCCATCAACGACATCGAGCGCCGCACGCTGATCCGCGACATCCAGCACGAGATGCTGGGCTTCGGCCCGATCGAGCTGCTGATGGCCGACCCCACGGTGTCCGACATCCTGGTCAACTCCTACGAGCAGATCTATGTCGAGCGCAGGGGCAGGCTCGAGCTCACCAACGTGAGCTTCACCGACGAGAAGCACCTGCTGCGCATCATCGACAAGATCGTCTCGCTCGTCGGCCGGCGCATCGACGAATCGAGCCCGATGGTGGATGCGCGGCTGCCCGACGGCTCGCGCGTCAACGCGGTGATACCGCCGGTCGCGCTGGACGGGGCGATGATGTCGATCCGGCGTTTCGCCCACATTCCGCTTCGAATGAACAACCTGGTCGAGGACCTCAAGAGCCTGACGCCGCAGATGGCGACCATGCTCGAAGGCCTGTGCAAGTCCAAGATCAACATGCTGATCTCGGGCGGCACCGGCGCCGGCAAGACCACGCTGCTGAACATCCTCTCCGGCTACATCCCGGAGGCGGAGCGCATCGTGACCATCGAGGATGCGGCCGAGCTCCAGTTGCAGCAGCCGCACGTGATCCGAATGGAGACGCGCCCCGCGAACATCGAGGGCAAGGGCGAGATCACGCAGCGCGCGCTGGTGCGCAACGCGCTGCGGATGCGGCCGGACCGCATCGTGATCGGCGAGGTGCGCGGCGCCGAGGCCTTCGACATGCTGCAGGCGATGAACACCGGCCACGAAGGCTCGCTCACCACCATCCATGCCAACACGCCGCGCGATGCGGTGGCCCGGCTGGAGAACATGATCGGCATGGCCAACCTGAACCTGCCGCACAAGGCGGCGCGCTCGCAGATCGCCTCGGCCATCACCGTGGTGATCCAGGCGCTGCGGCTGATCGACGGCCGGCGCAAGATCACCAGCATCCAGGAGATCACCGGCATGGAGGGCGAGGTGGTCACCATGCAGGAGATCTTCGCCTTCAAGCAGACCGGCGTAGGTGCGGACGGCCAGGTGCAGGGCTATTTCCACGCCACCGGCGTTCGGCCGAAGTTCGCCGAGCGGCTGCGCGCATTCGGCTTCGCGCTGCCGGATGCGATGTTCGACCCCTCCAAGCGCTACGAGTAGAAGGAGCCTCGCCATGGCGGAACACATCGGAGGCAACGGCTACCTGGTCATCTCGGTGCTGGTCTTCGTGACCGTGCTGCTGCTGCTGGAGGCCGCGTACCTGGTCTGGCGCAACTACAAGGGCCCGGAAGCGCGCAAGATCGAGGAGCGGCTGCGCGCTCTGTCGGCCTCGGTCGACAGGAGCGCGCAGGCGCAGTTGCTGAAGGAGCGCATGCTCAGCGACGTGCCGGCGCTCGAGCGGCTGCTCCTGAGCTTCCCCCGGGCGCACTATCTCGACCGCATCATTCTCCAGGCCGGCCTGGAGTGGACCGTGTCCCGGCTACTGCTGTCCTGTGCTGTCGTCGCGGTCTTCGCATTCGCCGCCATGGCGCTGCTGCTGCACCAGGCGCCAATGCTGGCCGCCGCGGCCGGTGCGCTGCTTGGCGGGCTTCCGCTGCTGTACGTGCAGTACAAGCGCAGCCGGCGGCTGGTGCGCCTGCAGCAGCAGTTGCCCGAGGCGATCGACCTCGTGACCCGCGCGCTGCGCGCCGGCCACTCCTTCGGCTCGGGCCTGCAGATGATCGGCGAGGAGATGGCAGAGCCCATCGCGAACGAGTTCCGCATCGTGGCCGACGAGGTGAACTTCGGGGTGTCGCTGCAGCAGGCGCTGACGAACCTGAGCGAGCGCATCCCGCTGACCGACCTGCGCTATTTCGTCGTCGCAGTGATGATCCAGCGCGACTCGGGCGGCAACCTGACCGAGGTGCTGAGCAACCTCAGCCGCCTGATCCGCGAGCGCCTGAAGCTGCTGGCGAAGGTGCGGGTGCTTTCCTCCGAAGGGCGGTTGTCGGGCTGGATCCTGGTCGTGATGCCCTTCGCGCTGGGTGGGGTCATGAGCCTGCTGAACCCGGAGTTCATGTCGGTGCTGTGGACCGACCCGATCGGCATCGCGATCATCAAGTACATGCTCGGCCTCATGGCCGTCGGCGTGCTGATCATGCGCAAGATCGTCCGCATCCGCGTGTAGGGGGTACGACATGCTGCTGTTCTCCACGCTCGTGTTTCTTGCCGTGAGCCTCGGGCTCGCGGGAGTGTTCGTCTGGCTGGCGCCCAGCAGGACCGGACAACGGCTGCAGGCCTTGTCGGACGCGCCGAGGCCTTCGCAATGGGCAGAGACCATGGTCAAGGTCGTGGGCCCCTTCGCCCAGCTGTCCTCGCCCACGGGCGAAGACGATGCCTCGCCCCTGCGCTTGCGCTTCCTCAACGCCGGCATCCGGCACGAGGATGCGCAACTGGTCTATTTCGGCCTCAAGACGCTGCTGCCCCTGCTGTTCGCCGGCGGCGCGGCGCTCGCGCTGCGGACCTCGGGCGCGGGCGTCGACCTGAGCTTCGTGCTGAACCTGGTGCTGGCAGCCCTGGTGGGCTGCTATCTGCCCAACCTCGTCCTCGCGCTGAGGATTCGCGGCCGCAGGCGCGAGATCTTCGAAAACTTTCCCGACGCCGCCGACCTCATGCTGGTCTGCGTCGAGGCCGGCCTGGGGCTGGACGCCGCGCTCGTCAAGGTCACGGAGGAGATCCGGATGAAGAGCCTCGCGCTGGCGCAGGAACTGCATTGGACCAACCTGGAAATGAGGGCCGGCGGGACACGCGAAAAATCGCTGCGCAACCTGGCGCTGCGCACGGGCGTCGAGGAGATCGGCACCTTCGCGACCATGCTGACGCAGGCGGACCGCTTCGGCACCAGCATCGGCGATTCGCTGCGGGTGTTCTCCGACGACCTGCGCCACAAGCGCCAGGTGCGCGCCGAGGAAAAGGCCGCCAAGGTGCCGACCAAGCTGCTGGTGCCGCTGGTGCTGTGCATCTTCCCGTCGATCATCATGGTCATCCTCGGGCCGGCGGCGATCCAGATCATCCGCACCATCCTTCCGATGCTGGCGGGGCAGTAGCCGGTGCGCAGTTCCTGGGCGACATGCCCATCTTCAGAAAGGCCCGTCCCGCGATGAAAGCAACGATCGATGTCCGCGCGGCAATGCCCGCGTCGGGAACCTGGGGGCTGTCGTGGCCGCTCATCGTGTGGATGTGCACGGTCGCGGTCCTGATCGCATCCCATCCGAACCTGGTGCTTCGGGACGCAGACACCTACTGGCACCTCGCCGCCGGCCGCTGGATCCTGGAGCATGGCTCCGTACCGACCGTCGACGCCTTCTCGCACTCGATGCCTGGCGCACCATGGACGGCGTTCGAGTGGCTGTCCGAGCTCGTGATGGTGGGCGTTCATCGACTGGCCGGTTGGGCCGGGCTGGTCACCTTGGCTGTCTCGTGCTTCGGCCTTGTGCTTTCGCTGCTGATGCGATTTCTGCTGGCCCGCATGGAGCCGGTCCATGCGCTGCTCTTCACGGGGCTGGCCGCCGGCATGATGCTGACGCACCTGCTTGCGCGGCCGCACGTGATGGCGTGGGTGCTGCTGGCGCTGTGGATGTCCGCGCTGGTGAATGCGGCGGAAGCGCGCCGCGGCCCGCCATGGTGGCTGCTCGGCGTGATGCTCCTGTGGGCCAACATGCATGGCAGTTTTCTGCTGGGCCTGGTACTGGGCTGCGGTATCGCCCTGGATGCAGTGCTCGCGCATCCCCCTGGCAAGCGCACGGCGGCGGCCATGCCGTGGGTGCTGTTCGCAGCGCTTTCCATGGGAGCTGCGTTGCTGACGCCCAGCGGTTGGGGCGTGCTCGCGCATGCGGTCTACATCATGCGGATGGAGGTCGCTCTCGCCGTCATCGCCGAGTGGCTGTCGCCGGATTTCCAGCGAGGGAACCCTCTGGAGCCGTGGCTGCTCCTGGTACTGGCCCTTGCGCTTTGCGGCCGGGTGCGCCTGCCGTGGCTGCGCCTGGTGCTCTTGCTCGGACTGGTGCACCTGGCGCTGAAGCACCAGCGGAACGTATCGATGTTGGGGCTCGTCGCGCCGTTCCTGATGGCCACCCCGTTCGCGCGGCACTGGTACGCTGCGCAGAGGCCGATGCGAGATGCGCAAGTCCTCGACCGGTGGTTCCTGTCCCTGGCCGCGCCGGCACGGCCGGTCGCCATTGCCGTGTGTGTGTGTGTGGCTGCGCTATTCGCCGCCGCATCCCTGCATCTGCGTCCGCCTACGCCTCAGTCCCTGATCACACCCAGGGCTGCGATCGATGCCGCCAAGGCAGCTGGTGCCCAAGGCCATGTGCTGAATGACTACATCTTCGGAGGCTTCCTGATCCACGAAGGCATTCCGGTGTTCATCGACGGTCGGGCGGACATGTATGGCGACGTCTTCGTCGAGAAGTTCATCGGCGCCCTCCGGGTCAAGGAGCGCAGGCAGTTCCTCGAGCTTCTGGACGAATACCGGTTTGGCTGGACCCTGCTCACTCCCGGGACACCCGCCATCGCGGTGCTCGACGGCCTGCAGGGCTGGCGCAGGGTCCATGCGGACGATACGGCCGTCGTCCATGTGCGTGTCGGCGCGCAACCTGCGCACTAGTGGTCTGTGACAGCCAATTCGGAAGTGCCTGCCACACCAACGACGTGCATGGCGGAGTCGCGCGCGGAGGGCGGGGCAATCCGCCTGGGCTACAGGCTCAGGATGGGGTGTTGCCCAGCTGGTGCTTCATCGCATAGACATACAGCTCCAGCCGGTTCGCGACACCCAGCTTCTGGTAGATCGAGCACAGGTGGTTGCGCAGCGTGTGCTCGGTGATGAAGAGCTTGTTCGCCAGTGCCTTGGTCGAGGCGCCGTTGCCCTGCACCACGGCGAAGATGATCTTGCGCTCCTTGCAGGTCAGGCTGGCCTGCTTCTCCGCCTCGGGATCGATGCGCGGCGCGCGGGCCGCCAGGAATTCGGTGAAGACCCGGCCCATCGTGTCCCCGTCCACGCACAGCTCGCCGCGGTGTACCCGCTCGATCGCCTGCAGGACCTGCTCCGCCGAGGCGTCCTTGCGCAGCACGCCGCGTGCGCCCTGCAGCACCGCCTGGTCCAGCGTGCCCTGCCGGCGCTCGCCGGTCAGGACCAGCGCGCGCGAGGCGGTGTTCGACAGCAGGCCGGGCAGGATGTCCAGCGCGCTGCGGCCATCCAGGTCCAGGTCCAGCAGGATCACGTCGGGCGCCAGGTGGCCGGCCTGCGCGAGTGCCTCGTCGCAGCTGCGGGCGGTGCCCACCACGCGCATGCGCGGCTGCTCGCCGTCGATCAGCCGGGACAGGCCCCACAGCATGGTCTGGTGATCATCCACCACCATGACGCCGATGGTCTTCTGCGCTGCTTGCATCGTTTTCCTCCTCCTGCCTATATGGGAATCTCGACCTGCACCGAGGTGCCGCCGCCGTCGCCGCGCCGCACGCGGGCCCGGCCGCCGAGCGCGCCGGCGCGCTCGGAGATGGAGCGCGGCAGGAACTCGAAGAACTGGTTGCCGTCGGCCTCGTTGTCGATCTGAAGTTTCAGCAGACCGTCCGTGCATTCCAGCCGGACGGCGCCGCAATGGGCGAGGGTGTGCTTGCAGATGTTGGCAAGGCCTTCGCGAACGATCTGCAGCACCTCGGCCGCCAGGCGGTCGTTGACCTGCAGCTCGCCTTCGATGCGCACCGCGATGTCGATGCCGTAGAAGTCGCGCACCCGGGCTGCCTGCTGCCGCAGCAGGGTGGGCACCACGAAATCCGTCCGGCCCGCACCGTTGCGCACCGCGCCCGCGTAGCGCCGCAGGTCGCCGATCACCTGGGTGGCCATTTCCTGCAGGCGGTCGAGGTCTTCCACCAGCGGGTTGTCGGCGGCCGCCTTGTTGCGCAGCGCGGCCAGGCCCATCTTCAGGCCGATGTACGGCTGGATGGCGGTGTCGTGCAGGTCGAGGGCGAACTTCTGCCGCTCCTGCGAAGCGGCGTCCGAGGCCATGCGGTCGAGCAGCTCGATGTTCTCGATCACCGGGAAGGCCTGTGCGCCGACCTGAGCCAGGAACAGCGCATCGCTGCGGCGGAAGTCCGTCGTCCTGGAGAGCACGTAGAGCCGGCCTTCGCTGCGGCACAGCGGCAGCGGAACGCTGATAAAAGAGCCGGTCTCCAGCAACTCCGCGAGGCCTTCGCAGGCTGCGCCGTGCTGGCGAATCCAACGGCCCGCGCGGCCGTCATGGGCCCAGGCGCCGGCGCGGAAGGGCAGGGCGGCCCAGGGCGCGCCGCGGAAGAGCACGGCGCTGTCATGTGCCGGCAGCGCCAGCAGCAGCGCGGCCGCTTCCGGCACGATGGCCGCGGCCTGGGGCGAGGCCGGCCGCTCGCCCGCGCGCAGCATCCGCAGCGAGCAGGCGCCGGATTCCTTGTCCCGCAGCACCAGCAGGCAACTGCTGTTCCCGAAGAAATGCTGCAGCCTCTGCAGGATGCCGGTGACCGTGTGGTCCACGCCGAAGCGGGGATTCGACAGGCGGCTGACCGCATGCAGCAGCGCCAGCCGGCGCCTGAGCTCCACCTTCGAGCGGCCCCAGTGGACGATCATGTAGCCGAGCGCCAGCAGGAAGGTGGCGCGCACCAGCAGACGGGGCAGGTTCTCCTCCAGGGTCGTGTCGATGCCGGAGGCCGTGAACAGGGCGACCGAGGCCAGCGTGACCCGGGCGCCCTCCTCGAAGCCCCAGCGGAAGGAGGCGACCAGGATCGCGAAGAAGAAGAACAGGAAGAAGGCGCTGTGCACGCCGCCGGTGAGCAGCACGATCAGCGTGTACCAGCCGAGGTCCAGCCAGTGGATCAGCCGGCCCTGTGAGAGCGGCGCTTCCCGCTCCGCATGAATGCAGACGACCAGGCTGTGCACGACATAGCCGAAGAAGGGCAGCCAGGCCGAGCCGCCCAGGTGACGCAGGTCGACGGAAGCTGCCAGCAGCGCGGACAGCGCGAGCACCAGGCGCATCCGAGCCACCCTCCGCGCGTCCCCTGCGTCGGCGCCCAGCCCTGCGTCGAGATCGACGGTCCTGTCCTGCCCTTGCTCCTGCCCCTGCATCCTGTGACCTCCTCCGCGGGATCGGCACCCTGCCGTCCCTCATATGTGAAGAAATCACAGATTACTACTTTTGTAAGCAAATAAATATTTGCGAGCGCTGCTGCATCCGATTGAGCGCAATAAGTCACGGCGGTTCGGGAAAGCCCGGAGGCCCCGGGCTCAGCGCGCCCGCGGCCCTGCCAGCAGCCCGATCAGGTCCGAGAACACCGCCCGCCCGGCCCCGGCCGCCAGGTCCAGCACGTGGCTGCGGCTGTAGTAGGGGCTGAGGTCCAACCCCACGCCCACACCTGCGATGCCGATGCGCCCGGCCCGCTCGTGCCGGTCCACCACGTCCTGCAGGTGGTGGTCGAGGTAGTGCGCGTCGTTGGCCAGGTTCGTCGCGCTGTCCATCGGCGAGCCGTCGGAGACCACCAGCAGCCGCTTGCGCTCCTCGCTGCGCGCGAGCAGGCGGGCGCAGGCCCAGTCCACCGCCTCGCCGTCGATGCCCTCGCGGAACAGATCGGCCTTGAGCAGGGCGGCGATGGAAGGGCGCGCGCGCCGCCAGGGTGTCTGCGCATCCTTGAAGACGATGTGGCAGCGCTCGTTGAGGCGCCCCGGGTGCGCGGGCCGGCCGGCGCGCTGCCAGTCTCGCCGCGCGCGGCCGCCGTTCCAGGCGCCGGTGGTGAAGCCCAGGATCTCGCTGGCGACGCCGGCCTGTTCCAGCGCGCGCGCCATCACGTCCACCAGCATTGCGAGAGCTTCGGCATGCTCCTTCATGGAGCCCGAGCAGTCGATCAGGAAACTCACCACGCAGTCAGCCGCCGGCTCGAGCCGCTCGGTGCGGAACAGCCGCCGCTCGGTCGGCGAGGCGATCAACTGCGCGAGCCGTCGGCCGTCGATGCGGCCTTCCTCCTGCGCGCCGTCCCAGCCCTCGCGCCGTGGCTCGGCCAGCAGCGCGCGCAGCTCGCGCGCGAGGCGGCCGATGTTGAGGCCCTGGGCGGCGACGCGGCGGTCCAGCCGCTCGCGGTATTCGGCCAGCAGCGCGCGCCGCACGAGGTCCGCGGCCTGGTGTTCGCGGTCGTAGGCGGTGGTGAAGACGCGGTAGGCGCCGCCCTCGCCCTCGAGCAGGGCGCTGCGGCCCGAGTCGGCGGCGGTGAAGCGCTCGATGATCTCGCGGTCCATGTCGGCGACCAGGCTGAAGACGCTGCGGCGGTCCTCGGTGTCGCTGTCGTCGGCGGCGTCGCCTTGCGCCTCGTCCGCGCCTGCGTCGTGCAGCATCGCGGCGACCGTGTGTGCGATGGACCGGGCATGCACGGCATAGGCTGCCTGGTCGGCGCGGTCGCGGCGCAGGCCCGCGAGTTCGTGGCCGATGCGCGGCGCCAGCGCGAAGCGGGTGGCCTCGAGCATGTCCTCGGTCTCCTCCACCACCTGCTGGCCGCAGACGCGGGCGCGGCAGATCTGCGCCACGGCGTAGAGCAGCAGGCCGCGCGCGGTGTCGGTCAGGCCCGAATGGTGGAAGGACAGTGACCACGCTTCGTGGCGGTGCCGCAGGTTGCGCTGCATGCCCGGCATGGCCTCGGGCGCGAGAGACTCCACGCGAAACTGCTCGAGCATCTCGAACAGCATGCGCTCCACCGGCTCCTCCGGGCGCAGGCGCGCATGCAGCTCGGCGTCGGAGGCGCGCAGTCGCAGCGCGAGCCCATCGGCGGTGCCGCGGAAGGAAGCGAAGTCGTCGGTTTCGGGCGAGGGATGCAGGTGCGGCGCGTACCAGGGCAGGGCCTGCCGGCCGCGGTGCAGGCGCCGGCCGCGGAAATGCAGGTCGGCCTCGCCGCTGTAGGCGCGCACGAAGCCCGCGCACAGCTCGTCGACCTCCTGCGCGTGCCGCACCTTGCGCTGGGCGTCGGTCATGGCGATGGCCTCACAGCTTGTCAGTGGTCCGAGAGCTGGTGCGATTCCTTCAGTTCCAGGTCGAAGCAGCGCTGGAAGTACTCCGCCACCAATGGCCGCTCGGCCTCGTCGCACTTGTTCACGAAGGACAGGCGCAGGGCCAGCGCCGGGTCGCGGAAGATCTCGACGTTCTCGGCCCAGCTGATGACGGTGCGCGGCGACATCAGCGTGGAGAGGTCGCCGGCCGCGAAGCCTCTGCGGGTGAGTTCGGCCACTGCCACCATCCTCCGCACCATGGCGTGGCCGGTTTCGTTGCGCATCGAAGGCACACGCGCCTGGACGATCGCGATCTCTTCTTCGGTTGGCAGGTAGTCGAGCGAGGCCACGATGTTCCAGCGGTCGATCTGCGCGTGGTTGAGCCGCTGCGCGCCGTGGTAGAGGCCGTTGAGGTTGCCCAGCCCCACCGTGTTGGCGGTGGCGAACAGGCGGAAGAAGGGATGCGGTTGCAGCACCCGGTTCTGGTCCATCAGCGTGAACTTGCCATCGCGCTCCAGGATGCGCTGAATCACGAACATCACGTCGGGCCGGCCGGCGTCGTACTCGTCGAAGATCAGCGCCACCGGCCGTTGCAGGGCCCAGGGCACGATGCCTTCCTGGAATTCGGTGACCTGCTGACCCTCGCGCAGCACCACGGCGTCCTTGCCGACCAGGTCGAGGCGGCTGATGTGGCCGTCGAGGTTGAGCCGCACGCAGGGCCAGTTCAGCCGCGCCGCCACCTGCTCGATGTGGGTGGATTTGCCGGTGCCGTGCAGCCCCTGCACCATCACCCGCCGGTCGCGCATGAAGCCGGCCAGGATGGCCAGCGTCACGTCGGGGTTGAAGCGGTAGACCTCGTCGATTTCCGGCACGTGCTCGTCGCGCTCGGCGAAGGCGGGGGCCTTGAGGTCGCTGTCGATGCCGAAGGTCTGGCGCACGCTCAGCAAGCGCTCGGGTTTCAGGGCGGCGATGTCGGTCATGTCGGTGGTTCCCATCAGGCTTGCGCGCGGGCGTCGTCGTCGGCGTCGGCATCGATGCGCGAGAGGGCGAGGGCGGCGCGCTGCAGCGCGGGCAGCAGCTTCCTCGCCTTCTCCATGTCCATGCGCATCACCGGCGCCTGCACGGCGATGCACAGGTTGGATGGCCCGCTTTCACCCGGCACCAGCGCCGCGATGCACAGCAGGCCGGGCAGGAACTCCTCGTTGTCGAAGGCGCAGCCCTCCTTGCGCACGCGCTGCACCTCGCGCTCCAGCGCATCCAGGTCGGTCAGCGTCCTGGGCGTGTAGGCCTCCAGCGGCGCATGGGCCAGCAGGCGCCGGCGCTGGGCGGGGCTCATCTGCGCCAGGAACACCTTGCCGCTGGCCGAGCAATGCACCGGCACGCGCGAGCCCGGGTGCAGGTAGAAGCGCAGCGGCGCCGCAGTCTCGACGCGATCGAGGTACACCACCTCGCTGCCGGAGAGCGCGGTGAGGTTGCAGCTCTCGCCGATCTCCTCCACCAGCTGGCGCAGCACCGTGTGGCGCGCGCCGTGGTGGCTGTCGTTGAGCAGCAGGTTCTCGGCCAGCCGCCGCAGGCGCGAGCCGATGCCGTAGAGCCGGCTGTCGCCCTCGCGCTGCAGCAGGCCCGCCGTCTCCAGCTGCTGGAGCATGCGGTGCAGCGTGGGCTTGGGCAGGCCTGTTTCTTCCACCAGGTCCTGCAGCGCGTAGCGCCGGTCCTTGGCAGCGATCACCTCCAGCAGCGCGAACAGGCGCATGGTGGGGGTGTCGCCGTTCAACTCGGCGGCTTCGGGTTGGAGGCCATTGACGACTTTCATGGGCCGGATCATAGTCGTTTCAACAAAAAATGGGACAAGACGTACCGATTTTTGGAATTTTGTTTGACTCCATCCGGACAGAGCCCTATATTTCGCTGAAACGAATTCCGGAACCATTGGTTCCATCTTTTGAGACACCCTTGCGAACCCGCTTGACCCTCGACCCTAGGAGACCCAGCCCATGACCAAGCAGCCCCCCGCCACCGCCCGCGCCGTCGTCAGCGGCGTGCAGAAGATGACGCCCTCCGAGGCCTTCGTCGAAACCATGGTCGCCAATGGCGTGACCGACATGTTCGGCATCATGGGCTCGGCCTTCATGGATGCGATGGACATCTTCGCGCCCGCCGGCATCCGGCTGATCCCGGTGGTGCACGAGCAGGGCGCGGGCCACATGGCCGACGGTTATGCGCGCGTCTCCGGCCGCCACGGCGTGGTGATCGGGCAGAACGGCCCCGGCATCAGCAACTGCGTGACCGCCATCGCGGCGGCCTATTGGGCGCACAGCCCGGTGGTGATGATCACGCCCGAGACCGGCACCATGGGCATGGGCCTGGGCGGCTTCCAGGAAGCCAACCAACTGCCGATGTTCCAGGAATTCACCAAGTACCAGGGCCACGTGAACAACCCCAAGCGCATGGCCGAGTACACGGCGCGCTGCTTCGACCGCGCGATCTCCGAGATGGGCCCGACCCAGCTCAACATCCCGCGCGACTACTTCTACGGCGAGATCGAGTGCGAGATCCCGAAGCCGATGCGCGTGGAGCGCGGCTCGGGTGGCGAGAACTCGCTGAACGCTGCGGTCGACCTGCTGGCGAACGCGAAGTTCCCGGTCATCCTCTCCGGCGGCGGCGTGGTGATGGGCGACGCGGTGGAGGAATGCAAGGCCCTGGCCGAGCGCCTGGGCGCGCCGGTGGCCAACGGCTACCTGCGCAACGACTCCTTCCCGGCCGGCCATCCGCTGTGGGCCGGCCCGCTGGGCTACCAGGGCAGCAAGGCGGCGATGAAGCTGATTTCGCAGGCCGACGTGGTGCTGGCCCTGGGCTCGCGCATGGGCCCCTTCGGCACGCTGCCGCAGCACGGCATGGACTACTGGCCGAAGAACGCCAAGATCATCCAGGTCGAGGCCGAGCACACCAACCTGGGCCTGGTGAAGAAGATCACCGTGGGCATCCACGGCGACGCCAAGGCGGTGGCCAAGGCGCTGCTGGCGCGGCTGGCGGACAAGACGCTGGCCTGCGACGCCACCAAGGCCGAGCGCGCCGCGAAGATCAAGGAAGAGAAGGCCGCCTGGGAGAAGGAACTCGACGACTGGACCCACGAGCGCGACCCCTACAGCCTCGACATGATCGAGGAGGCGAAGAAGGAGGGCGGCAAGTGGCTGCACCCGCGCCAGGTGCTGCGCGAGCTGGAGAAGGCCATGCCGCCGCGTGCCATGGTCTCCACCGACATCGGCAACATCAACGCGGTCGCCAACAGCTACCTGCGCTTCGAGGAGCCGCGCAGCTTCTTCGCGCCGATGAGCTTCGGCAACTGCGGCTATTCGCTGCCGACCATGATCGGCGCCAAGCTGGCCGCGCCCGACCGGCCGGCCATCGCCTACGCCGGTGACGGCGCCTGGGGCATGAGCATGGTCGAGATCATGACCTGCGTGCGGCACGACATCCCGGTCACCGCGGTCGTCTTCCACAACCGCCAGTGGGGTGCGGAGAAGAAGAACCAGGTCGACTTCTACAACCGCCGCTTCGTCGCCGGCGAGCTGGAGAGCGAGAGCTTCGCCGGCATCGCCAAGGCCATGGGCGCCGAGGGCATCGTGGTCGACCGGCTGGAGGACGTGGGCCCGGCGCTGAAGAAGGCGGTGGACGCACAGATGAACCAGGGCAAGACCACCGTGATCGAGGTGATGTGCACCCGCGAGCTGGGCGACCCCTTCCGCCGCGATGCGCTGGCCAAGCCCATCCGCTTCCTCGACAAGTACAAAGACTACGTTTGAGCCGGGCTGAAGACAGCCATGGCTTCAGCGGTACTTCAGCTCGCGGCGGAGGCGCCCGCCCATCCCCGGCTCGACGCCCTGGTCGCCCAGGCGCGCGAGCGGGCCAGGGGCCGGCCAGTGCGCGTCGGGCTGGTCCATCCTTGCGATGCGGTGGCGCTGGATGCGGCCGCGCGCATCCGCGACGAGGAGCTCGCGCAGCCGGTCCTGATCGGTCCGCGCGAGGCCATCCTGCGTGCGGGTGACGTTGCTGGCATCGACGCGCTCGGCTTCGAGATCATCGACTGCAGCGACAACGGGCCGGAGAGCGCGCGCCGCGCCGTCGCGATGGCGCGCCAGGGCGTGGTGGGCGCGCTGATGAAGGGCTCGCTGCACACCGACGAGTTGATGTCGGCGGTGGTCGACAAGCACGTGGGCCTGCGCACCGAGACCCGCATCAGCCATCTCTTCGTGTTCGACCTGCCGCGCTACCCCAAGCTGCTCGGGCTCGCGGACTGCGTGGTCAACATCGCGCCCTCGCTGGACGCCAAGCGCGACATCCTGGGCAACGCCATCGCCCTGCTGCGCAAGCTGGACATCGCGCACCCCAAGGTGGGCATCGTGGCGGCGGTGGAGACGGTGAATCCCGCGATCCCGGCCACGGTCGACGCACAGGCCCTGGTCGCCATGGCCCGTGCCGGCGCCTGGCCCGGCGCGGTGGTGGAGGGGCCCTTCGGCTTCGACAACGTGATCTCGGCCGAGGCCGCGCACATCAAGAAGATCGAGTCGCGCGTGGCCGGCGATGCCGACCTGCTGCTGGTGCCCGACCTCAACGCCGGCAACATGCTCTACAAGAGCTTCACCTACATCGGCGGTGGCGAGTGCGCGGGCCTGGTGCTGGGCGCGCGCGTGCCGATCGTGCTGACCTCGCGGGCCGATTCGCTGCCGGCGCGCATCGCCTCGGTGGCGCTGGCCGTGCTGGGGGCGGCGCAGGACTGAGTCGCTCCCCAGTCCCGCGAGCTCAAAGACTCTCGACCATCCGCTGCAGCGCCACCATCCCGGGATCGTCCATCCCGATGGACTTCTCGGCGAACATGCGCGCGCGGCCGATGCGGTTCGGCTTGTCGCGAAAGGCCGCCAGTGCGGCGCACGATGCATCGTCACCCAGCGCAACCGTGCCTACCAAGGGTTCCGCCAGCAGATCATCGATGCGCGCATCCGCCCCGGACAGTTCGTTTCGCAGCGCGAGCTGATGCAGCTGCTGGAGATGCCGCTGGCTGCCGTGCGCGAGCTGGTGCCCCGGCTGGAGGCCGCCGGGCTCATCAAGGCGGTGCCCAAGCGGGGCCTGCAGATCGCCACCGTGGACATGAAGCTGATCCGCAACGCCTGGCAGGTCCGCACGATGGTGGAGCGCGAGGCGGTGATCCATTTCGCGCGCGTGGCCAGCCCCGAGACGATCGCGCGCCTGATCGCCGACCACGAGGCGATCCTGGAACGGGCGCTGAAGCCGACGCCCGACCCCGCGCTCGAGAAGGACGCGCAGGCCGTCGACTGGGGGCTGCACGACATGATGGTCGACGCCATCGGCAACGAGATCCTGTCGGAGATCTACCGCGTCAACAGCCTCCACGTGCGCCTGATCCGCTATGACGCGGATTCGATGCGGCCCGTGCAGGTCGTGCCGGCCATGCGCGAGCACCTCGACTTCCTGCGGGCGCTGGCCGGGCACGATCCCGAGGCGGCCCTGCAGCACATGATGTCGCACATCGAGCACTCGAAGCATCGCGTGCTGGGCGGCATGCTTCGCGTGGGCTCGTAGCCCGCGGGGCGCCGCCGCATGCTTTTCAGGGCGCGCCCGGCTTGATGTTGGAATAGGGCAGGTCGATCAGGTCCTTGCCGGAGAATCCCAACTCCCTGAACTCGTTCTGCACGATCCAGGACATCGTGCCCTTGGCCTTCGCATCCAGATTGGGCGTCTGCTGGATGGCGCGATCCATGATCTCCACGAAACGCTCGACCGTGACCTGCGTCTGGCCCGCCTTGCGCTGTGCGATCGACCATTCCTTCCAGAAATCGTCGAAGGCCTTGTGGGTCGCGCGCGGCAGCAGCACGGTCAGGGCGCCTTCGCGGCTGTAGCCCGGCGTGCCCTTGACCGCGGACGTCGGCGCGTGGTGCGCCGACTGGACGTCCTTGCCGCTGACGCCGGTGGCGGCACGCACCTCGCTGGCGGCGCTGTGCGGCTGCACCTTGAGGTCGACGGCGATGCCTTCGGCATCCGCCACCGCGGCGGCGAGGTCGATCCGCCCCTTGTTGCCGATCCGAGTCGCCTTGCTGAAGCCGAGCTCGCGCCCGATCTGCGCGAACAGGTCGTCGACGGTCTTGTCGATGCCGATCACGCCGCAGCCCTTCGGCTTGCCCGAGAACAGGCACCAGCCGCCCTTGGCGTTGCGGGCGAGGAAGTGTTCCGTTCCCTCGATCTGCACCTCGAGGCTGTAGCCGGACATGCGCGCGGGCCGCAGCTTCGACGGGTTCTTCGTCGCGTCGAGGAGCTCGCGATTGGCCAGGCCGGCAAACTCGCCGCCGAAATCGCCCTTGCCGATGGCCGATTCGATGATCCTTGTCTTCGCCGAGGGGGCGAGCGCGGCGGCGGACGCACCTTCGAGCTTGGCTCCCGCCTCGGCGAGCTCTTCGGCCACGCCCAGTTCCTTGCGTGCCAGGTCGGCCTGCTCGAGCAGCTTTTCCGCGTTGGCTTCGAGCTGGGCGGCCTGCTTCTCCGCCAGCGCGGCTTCTTCGGCACTCGAAACGACCGCCTTGGCATCCATCGCCGCACGCGATGCGCGCAGCCGGCGCAGGTTGGCGAACAGCTTCCACCCGCCCTGGACCATCTGTGCGACGCCGACCACGGCGATCACCAGCTTGATCTTCTCGCTGGCATCGATGATCGCCGGTCCCCAGTTCGGGAACCACTTGCGGATGTTGAGCTTGTTCTCGTCCACGATCAGCGTCGCCACCGAGGCGATCTGAACGCCATAGGCGAGCACGCGCGCCCCGACCGTTTCCGCACCGACGGGCGTGGCGAGCGAAGCGATGGTGCCCACGTCCTGCAGGAACTTGCGCACGCCGGCATGCTGGTAGGCGATCAGGTCCTCGGCCGTGAGCACGACCAGCCGGTCGTTGTCGTAGTCGTGCACGAGGATGGGTTGATCGGCATCGACCTCGATGCCCCCGGTCATGAGGTTGAGTCGCTCTGACGCGCTCTGCCGCTTGATCTCGGCGAAGCGCGGGTCGGAGTACAGCCCGCCGGTGATGCCGCCGAGGTAGCGGATGCGGTACTTGCCTTTGCCGCTGGGCGTCACGCTGAACACGGCCTTTTGCTCGAAGAAGCCCATCACGTCGTGCCAGGCGAGCTCGGGCGCATCCGCCAGGGCCTTGGCCGACTTGGCGCCGCCTCCCTGCAGCTTGAGCCGCGTCAGGTGCTGGTGCAGCGCGATGTTGTTCTCGCCGTCCACGTCCTTGTCCAGGCGCTCCAGCAGCGGCATGTCGCCGACCTTCTCTTCGCGCAGCCGCTTGACGAACTCGGCCGCCTGTTCCGGCGGAATGTCCTCGAACTGCGCCAGGATCGCGCGCTCCTCGGCGTCGTTGACGAGCGTCCTGGCCACTTGCTCCTTGATCGCCTTGATGCGCGCTTCGATGTCGATCAGCTTGGGCAGCAGGCCGCTGGCGACCGTGAGCTTGACCTCCGGTGTGTAGCCCAGGCTGGCGAAGTCCACGCCTTCGAGGAACACGTCGAATTCCCATCCGCCGCGGAAGACGCTGCCGTCGGTATGGAAGATGTTCCACGTTCGCTTCGGATCTTTCGAGTTCGCGCGCTTGAGTACGTAGTTGCCCGGACCGAAATTCGAAGCGAGCACCGTCAGCTTCCCGTCGTAGGTCTTGCCGCCCGTGGTGTAGAAGCGCGTTCGCCTGGAGCCCGAATCGAGGACGATGGCCTGCACGGTGCCCGGATCGGCCAGCTCGCCCAGTTCGGCCAGACCTTCGAGCGGATCGCCATCGCCGTCCTCGCGCTGCAGGCGTGGCGAGGGGCCGGCCTGCTGCAGCGTGTGCGTCAGTTCGTGCGCGAGCAGGTGGCGGCCGCGCGGATGCCCTGGCGCGAACTCACCGGCGCCGAAGACGATGTCGCGCCCGACCGTGTACGCCCGGGCGCCGACGGCGCGGGCGCTGCGCCCGGCGGACGCGCCGGCGTGGATGCGGACCGAGGAGAAGTCCGCGCCGAAGCGGGTTTCCATCGATCCGCGTGTGCCGGCATCGAGCGGCTGGCCGGGGCTGGAGAGTACTTCGTGCACCGCATCCAGCGCGCCTCCGGCAAGCTCGCCGCCGGCGCGGCCGTTCGCGGGCGGCGGGCCGTGCGAACCGGACTGGGTGTCGAGCGGAACCTTGCTCGGTGTCGACGGCGGCGCGCGGTTGGCCATGACCGAGTCGGCGACGCGATCGGCTTCGCGCTCGAAGAGGTCGTCCGCCGGACCGACCGCGAGGGCGCGCCTTTGCAGTTTTCCCGCGAGCTTGCACCGATCGCAGGTGCCGCCGTCGCTGCTCTTGTTGCCGCACTCGCAGGTCCTCTGCAGCCGCCCGCGTGCCGCCTGCTGCGAACTGTCTTTGGCATTGCCGGACTGGACCAGGGGGGCGAATAGCGCCATGTCGGCTCCCGTTGCTGGCGAACATTGCAAGCTCGATGCCCGGGGGGCCGGCTCGCCCGCGCGGCGTCCGTGCGAAGGGTTCCGGCGCATCGCGACGAGAAAGGGTCGATATCGACCCGGGGCATGGCGGCCCCGGAGGGTCAACGACGCTGCGGTCCTGCTGCTTCCACGAGACAGCCCGGCTTCGGCTCAGGGCTCGGGCTGGTCCGCACCCCTGGCGACCCGCAGCAGGAAACGCGCATAGCGCTCCAGCGCCCGCTGCTCGGCCTGCTCCAGGCAGAGCAGGCCGCGGATGTCCTCGGGGGTGGGGCCGCAGCCGGCTCCGCACATGTGATCGCCCAGCGACTCGATCAACTGCTCGCGCCAGGCGGCCGCCGCGCCATGGCTGCTGGCGAGCGCCAGGCGCAACCTTTCGAGTTCTGCCTCGTCGGACGATGTCATGGCCCACCCCTACCCCTGGCTTGGAATGCTTAAGTACTACTTTTAAGTTAACTCTTTTGCGGGGGTGCCGTCTATAGGCCACAAGCGGTATCGCGAGGCGCTTCATTGTTGCGGGGCGGGCCCGGGCTGCTGCTGGATCGCCTCCTTCGGTTTCGCCCGCGCGCAGGGGCGGGGCCTGACGGTCGACTTATCTGCCAGGCCCGCCCCGCAACAATGAAGCGCCTCGCGATACCGCTT
>NZ_LYMK01000065.1 GCF_002157355.1 Variovorax sp. JS1663
GCTTCGCCCCACCGTCGGCGGGGCAGACAACGCTGCTGCCGGGCTACCAGAACAGCCTGGCACCGGTGTTTGCCGCCAACTGGAAGTGAAGATGGACGCGGGCTACCCAGGCTGGTACTGGTACAGCCAGGTCTCCGTCAGCGTCTGGTCCCCGTTCTTCATGTACAGCCGCATGTCCACCGGCTCCGTGCCCTCGGCCGTGAAGTCGAACTGCGCGCGCCAGTGGCCCGGCACGCCGTTGGGCACCGCCTCGGAGAAGACGTAGGAGAACTTGCCGCGCGAGGCGGTGAGCACCAACTCGGGCTTGACGCCGAAGGGAATGGATTCCAGAGGCTTGCCGATGAACTCGACCATGAACTTGCGCACCCCCGGCGGCCGCTGCGTGCCGGGCTGGCCGCCGCGGCCCAGCCGGGTGGCGATGCAGCGCGCCAGCGGCGAGGGGAAGGGCTCCTGATCGGTCCAGTGCAGGCGGTACTTGAGCGAATAGCTGCTGCCTGCGGTGGCGGGCGCCTTGGGCACCCAGCAGGCCAGGATGTTGTCGTGGATCTCGTCGTCGGTGGGGATCTCGATCAGCTGCACCGAGCCCTCGCCCCAGTCGCCCTGCGGCTCCACCCAGAGGCTGGGCCGCTTCTCGTAGAACACGCCGTCCTGGTAGTGATCGAAATTGCGGTCGCGCTGCAGCAGGCCGAAGCCGCGCGGACGCGTGTCGCTGAAGGCGGAGGCGCGGGTCTGGGTGGGGTTGTTCAACGGGCGCCAGATGCGCTCGCCGGCACCGTTCCAGATGGCCAGGCCGTCGGAGTCGTGCACCTCGGGGCGCCAGTCGATGCCGGTGGGCTTGCTCTCCGAGTACCAGTACATCGAGGTCAGCGGCACCAGGCCGAAGCGGCCGATGTCGCGCCGCACGAACAGGCGCGCCTCGATGTCCATCAAGACAGCGCGGGTGCGCTGCATCACGAACTTGTAGGCGCCGGTGATGCTGGGGCCTTCGAGCAGGGCGTACACCGTCATGGTGTTGGCTTCGGGCGAAGCCGGCGGCTCGAAATAGAAGCGGGTGAAGTTGGGGAACTCCTCCGGCCGGTCGGGCAGGGCCGCGTCCAGCGCGATGCCGCGCGCCGACAGGCCGTACTGGTAGAGCTCGCCGATGGCGCGGAAATAGGAGGCCCCGAGGAAGGCAACCCAGTCGTTGGTCTGCCAGGCCAGCTTCTTCTGGTCGCCCAGGCGGCTTTCCTGCAGGCGGAAGCCGGCGAAGCCGGCGCCCTCGCGCAATTGGCGCGCGGGGCTGTCCGCGGGCATGCTGAAGTAGGCGCTGTCGTAGAGGATCTCGCGGGCGAAGCCGTCGCCGCCGGCGGTCTCCGTCACGTACATGTGGACCGGGGTCTGGAAGTAGCGGCCCAGGTGGAAGAAGGTGACGGGATACTGGCCCGGGCCGTCGCGGAAGACGGCGAGTTCGGGGTTGTACTTGAGCTTGCCGTGCTCGTCGTAGTCGATGCGCTGCAGCACGTCGGCGGGCAGCGACGTGTCGGCCACATAGGGCCGGCCGGCGAGCGTCTTGGCCTCGGTAACAAGACGTTCGAAAGAGAAAGGACGCGGCTGGCTGAGCTTGATTCCGTCGGCCGCGAGGGCATCTGCAGGGAATCCGAGGGCAGCGAGCGCCATGGAGGCGCCGCCGGCGGTCAGGAGTGAACGGCGATCGATCATCGGCCAAGATGGTAACGAGGCTGGCGGCCATTGCCCGTAGGCCGAGGGCGCAAGCCCAGGAGGATGATGGCGGCCCTGTCCTACGATCGAATTCGAAAGCAAGACCCGGAGTGCGCATGCGTGGCCCGATCCCTACAGTGGACTCATCGATTCATGAAAAGCCGAAAGGACAGACGATGAACATGATGAGCAACCCCAACGAAATCCGTGCCCTCCAGACCGCGAGCGACCCGCGCTGGGCCGCGGTGGTCGAACACGACCGCTCGGCCGACGGACAGTTCTTCTACTCGGTGCGCAGCACCGGCGTGTATTGCAGGCCGTCCTGCGGCGCGCGCCAGCCACGGCCCGAGAACGTGGCCTTCCATGCGACGGCCGCGGATGCCGAGCGTGCGGGCTTCCGGCCCTGCAGGCGCTGCAAACCGGACCAGCCGGCGCGCAGCGAGCAGCAGGCGGCCCAGGTGGCCGAGCTGTGCCGCTACATCGAGAGTGCCGGCGAGGCGCCCACGCTGGACGCGCTGGCCGAGCGTGCCGGGCTCAGCACCTTCCACCTGCACCGCATCTTCAAGGAGGTGACGGGACTCACGCCCCGGGCCTATGCCGCGGCCCATCGCGACCGGCGCGTGCGCGAGGCGCTGACACGCGGCGAGACCGTGACGGATGCGATCTACGAGGCCGGCTACAACTCGAACGGCCGCTTCTACGCGCGTGCCGACGAAGCGCTGGGCATGACGCCGACGCGCTTCCGCGCGGGTGGTGCCGATGCGCAGATCCGCTTCGCGATTGGCCAGTGCGCGCTGGGCGCGATCCTGGTGGCGCAGAGCGAACGCGGGGTGTGCGCGATTGCGCTGGGCGACGATCCCGATGCCCTGGCGCGCGAACTGCAGGACCGCTTTCCGCGGGCCCGGCTGATCGGCGGCGATCCCGATTTCGAGCAGCTGGTGGCGCGCGTGGTGGGCTTCGTCGAGGCACCAGGCGTGGGCCTGGACCTGCCGCTGGACGTGCGTGGGACGGCGTTCCAGCAGCGTGTGTGGCAGGCGTTGCGCGACATCCCGTCCGGCAGCACCGCGAGCTATGCGGACATCGCGCAGCGCATCGGCAGCCCGAAGGCGGTGCGCGCCGTGGCTCAGGCCTGCGGGGCCAATCCGATCGCGGTCGCCATTCCCTGCCACCGCGTGGTGCGCAGCGACGGCGCGCTGTCGGGCTATCGCTGGGGCGTGGAGCGCAAGCGTGCGCTGCTGGCCAGCGAGGCGGCGGGCGGATGATCGACTGGGAACGTGTGGCGCAGGACCTCGATGCCGAGGGCGGCGCGCTGATCGGGGGGCTGATGGCGCGGGAGGAATGCGAGGCGCTCGCGGCCCTCTATCCGCAGGGCCCGCTGTTCCGCAGCCGGGTGCTGATGGAGCGCCATGGCTTCGGCCGTGGCGAATACAAGTATTTCGACTATCCGCTGCCCGAGCGGCTGGCGGGGCTGCGCGAGCAGGTGTACGCGCGCCTTGTGCCGATCGCGAACCGCTGGAACGAGGTCATGGGCATCGAGGTGCGCTATCCGCCGCGGCATGCCGAGTTCATCGCGCGCTGCCATGCGGCGGGGCAGACCCGGCCCACGCCGCTGCTGCTGCAGTACGGGGAGGGCGACTACAACTGCCTGCACCAGGATCTGTATGGGGAGCACGTGTTCCCGCTGCAACTGGTGATCCTGCTGTCGGAGCCGGGCCGCGATTTCACGGGGGGCGAATTCGTCATGACCGAGCAGCGGCCGCGCATGCAGTCGCGGCCCATGGTGCTGCCCTTGCGGCAAGGCGATGCGGCGGTGATCGCGGTGCACCACCGCCCGGTGCAGGGCACGCGCGGGGTCTACCGCGTCAACCTGCGGCACGGCGTGAGCCGGGTGCGCTCGGGGCAGCGCTGCACGGCGGGCATCATCTTCCACGACGCGAGCTGAACGGATGACGCCTGACCTGTTCGATGCGCTGGAAGACGACGCCCTGCCTGCCACGCAGCCGCTGGCGCCAGGCGCGGTGCTGCTGCGCCGCTTCGCGCGGCCGCGGGACGAGGTCCTGCTGGCCGGCGTGGCGCAGGTCATCGCGCAGGCGCCGCTGCGCCACCTGGTCACGCCCGGCGGCTTTCGCATGTCGGTTGCCATGAGCAACTGCGGCGGGCTGGGCTGGGTGTCGGACCGCAGCGGCTACCGCTACGACGCCAAGGATCCGGAGAGCGGCAGGCCCTGGCCGGCGATGCCTGCCGCCTTTCTCGACCTGGCGGCGACCGCGGCGCAGGCCGGCGGCTTCGAAGGCTTCGCGCCGGATGCCTGCCTGATCAACCGCTACGAGCCCGGCACCCGGCTCTCGCTGCATCAGGACCGCGACGAGGGCCACTACGACTGGCCCATCGTTTCCGTGTCGATGGGCCTGCCGGCAGTGTTCCTCTTCGGCGGGGGCCGGCGCTCCGACAAGGCGCAGCGCATTCCGCTCGCGCACGGCGACGTCGTCGTCTGGGGCGGGCCCTCGCGTCTCCATTACCACGGCGTGCTGCCGGTGAAGGAGGGCGTGCATCCGCTGACCGGCCCCTGCCGCATCAACCTGACCTTCCGCAAGGCCGGTTGAGCAGGCTGCTCAGGCCGGCGGCTGGATGTCGTAGGAGATCCTTCCAGCCGGCAGGTAGAACAGGGCGATCACGGCGCCGTTCTTGGCTTCGGGGTAGTGGTGGCTGCCGGGCGGGGGCGCCGTCCAGCCGCCATGGCACCAGCCGTTCGGCCCCCGCAGGGCCGCGCCCTCGTTCAGCGGAATCACCATGTTGAACTCGCCATAGGGATGCGAGTGGTAGTCGCCGCGGAAGCTGCCTTCGGGATTGGCCTGCGTGTTGCCGGTGCTGTCCATGTAGACAGTGGTGATGCTGAAGCCCAGGGTCTGCGGCGTGGCCTCGGCGATGCGGCTGCGTCGGTAGTGGTCGCCGCCGATCCGGACGTTGGCAGCCCAGCCGTCGCGCACGCCGGCCTTCACCAGCGCCGCCAGGCGTTCGTAGAGCGGGCTGCCGGGGCCGTGGTTGGCGTTGAGCCATTGCTCCACCTCGGTGCCCGCGGTCATGTTCTTGACCTCCTCGAGAAAGGGGAGGCTGGTGGCGATGAGTTGTTCCTGGTCGGTCATGGCGTGTTCCTTGTTCCGTCATTCGTCGGCCTTGAAGCCGGATGCCGCCACGATGGGTTTCCACTTTTCGTGCTCGGCGGCGATGGTTTTCATGTACTCGGCCGGCCCGACGTAGGCCGTCTCCAGGCCGACCTGCTCCAGCCCGCTGATCAACGCCTTGTCGGCGGCCGCCGTCCGGGTGGCGGCAGCCAGGGCCGTGACCGTCTCGTCAGGCGTGCCGGCCGGTGCGAACAGGCCGTAGCCTTCCACGCCGACCACGGTGCCGAACCCCTGCTCGGCAAAGGTGGGCACGTCCTTGAGGAAGCGCGAACGGCGTTCGCTGGTGACTGCCAGCAGTCGCAGCTTGCCGCTGCCCAGGTACTGCAGGAAATCGCCGACGAAGCCGAGATAGGCCGGCACCTGCCCGCCCAGCAGGTCCTGCATGGCCGGCGCGGAGCCGCGATAGGCCACGTGGCCCAGCGGGACCCCCGATGCCTGCGAGAAGCGGAAGCCGAGGAACTGTGCCAGCGAGCCCGCGGCGGGCGAGGCGTAGTGGCGGCCGGCCTCGTTCGCCTTCAGCCATCGAACATAGTCGGCCAGCGTGCGCACCTCGGCCGGTACCGCCGCGCTGATCGCCAGCACGCCGGTGGCGGCGGCCAGCGCGGCCACCGGGCGCAGGTCGCGCAGCGGGTCGTAGGCCAGCTTCGTGTAGACATGCGGATAGATGGTCATCGCCGAGGTGTGGGTGCACAGCACCACGCTGCCGTCCGCGCGTTCGCGCTTCATCTGGGCCGTCGCGATGCGGCTCGCGGCGCCGGGCCGGTTGTCCACCAGGTAGGCGCGGTTCTGGGTGCGCCAGGCCTCGGCCAGTCGGCGTGCCGTCTGGTCCAGGGTTCCGCCCGGGGGGTAGCCGACGACGATGCGACCGGGGGCGCCGTCGGGCTGTGCCCGCGCCGGCAGTGCGAGCAGGGAGGAGGCGGGCACGAGGCTGGCCACATACTCGGCGAATCGCCGCCGGGAGAGTTCGATCATCGCGGGCTCCTTGTCATTCGGTGTGGTGGGGCTGGACATTGCCAGCGCCGCGCCGCCCCCGGAAGCGATGAATCTGCAACCACCACATGCACGAGGTGCAACATGAGCCGCAGGGCCGTTCCCACCGCAGCCGGAGGCGAAGGTCCTCCAGTGACCACCAGAGCGCAGGCCGCGCTGAACGCGAGACGCATCGACCTGAATCTGCTGCGCGTCTTCGATGCCGTCTTCGAGGACCGCAACCTGCTGCGCGCCGGCAAGCGCCTGCACCTGAGCCAGTCGGCCATCAGCCATGCACTGGCGCGTCTGCGCGAGGCGCTGCAGGACGAGCTGTTCGTGCGCACGCCCAAGGGCATGGAGCCGACGGCGCGCGCGCTGGCCATGGAGGCGCCGCTGCGGGAGGCGCTGCGCCGCATCCACGACACGCTGGGCGTGCAGGCCTTCGATGCCGCAACCACCGCGCGGCGCTTCGTGGTGGCAGCGAACGACTACGTGACCTCGGTGCTGCTGGCCCAACTGGGAGGGCGCATGGCGGCAGCGGCGCCGTCGTCCGACCTGGTGGTGCGCCCCTCGACGCGGCTGGACCTGGCCGAGCAGCTCGACGTGGGGCGCATCGACATCGCGCTGGGCATCTTCGCCGAGGTGCCGGCGCGCTTCCAGAGCGCACGCCTGTGGCTGCAGGACGACGTGCTGGTCTTCCGCCGCGGGCATGCGCTCGCCAGGCGCAAGCCGCGCATCGAAGACCTCGCGGCCTTCCCGCTGCTGACGGTGTCGCTCGGCGGGCAGGAGGAGGGCGCGGTCAGCGGCTTCATCCTGGAGCGCGGGCTGGCGCGCCAGTCCGAGATGTTCGACCGCTCGGCGCTGGAGGAGGCGCTGGCCGCGGCCGGGCTGCGTCCGCGCTTCCGGCTCACGGTGCCGCATTCGCTCGCGGTGCCGGACCTGCTGGCGGACAGCGAGATGGTCTCGATCGTGCCGGCGCCGCTGGCGCGGTCCTTCGTGGCGCGGCGCGAGCTGCTGTCGAAGGCGCTGCCCTACGCGACGCAGCATGCGGTGGTGCGCGCGGTCTGGCACCGCCGGCACGAGCACGATCCGGCGCACCTGTGGTTGCGGGAACAGTTCGCCGAGCTCGCAGTGTCGTTTCGTGCATGACGGGCTTGCGCAAAGTTCAGTGGCCGGCGCGCGGGGGCCGATGCAACATGCCGGCATGACGAACGCAGACTCCATTGCCGTCCCCGCCATCGTCGATGCGGTGATCCGCTCACGCCGCAGCGTGCGGGCCTTCCTGCCCACGGCCGTACCGCGCGCGGTGGTGGAGGAGCTCCTGGACGTGGCCCGTACCGCGCCCAGCAACTCCAACACGCAGCCCTGGTTCGTGCACGTGCTGGCCGGCGAGCCGAGGCGGCGGCTGTGCGAGGCGCTGCTCCGATCCCACGAAGCCGATGCCTTGCCGCCCTCCACGCATTTCCCGGCCGAGCTGCCGGCGGACTGCGCTTCTCGACAGGCGGAATTCGGCGTGCGCTACTACGCGGCACTGGGCATCGACCGCGCGGACGCTGCGGCGCGCGGCCGGCAGTCGGGGCGCAACTTCGCCTTCTTCGATGCGCCGGTCGGGCTGATCTTCACCATCGACCGCAGCCTGACCCGGCACAGCTGGGCCGATTTCGGCATGTTCGTGCAGACGCTGATGATCGCGGCGCGGGCGCGCGGGCTGGACACCTGCCCGCAGGTGTCCTTCGTGCGGCACGAGCCGGTCATTGCGCAGCTGCTGCAACTGCCGCCGGGCCGCACGGTGGTCTGCGGCATGTCGCTGGGCTACGCGGATCCCGATGCGGCGGTGAACGAACTCGGCATGCCGCGGGCGGCAGTCGGGGAGTTCACCGTTTTTCGGGGGTTCTAGGGTCGACGAGAGCCCTGATCAGCCGGCGATGAGCTTCTGCGCCAGCTCCGCGGTGGTCGCGGCGGCGTACTTGCGCATCAGCCGCGCGCGGTGGATCTCCACCGTGCGATGGCTGATGCCCAGCGCACGCCCGATCTCCTTCGAGGTCAGGCCCTTCATCAGCTGCGCCGCCACCTCGCGCTCGCGCGGCGTGAGTTCGGCCTTGACCGCGCGGCGCGAGCCCAGGTCCTCGAAGGTCCAGATGCCGGCCTCGTGCGGCGCCGCGCGATTGAGCGCCTGGCCACTCACGTGGCACCAGAAGGTCTCGCCCGCGAACGCGCCATGCAGGCCGCCGACGCGCCGCATCATCCGGTTGTCGGCATAGCGGCCGCTGGCGTTGAGGATGGGCTCCATCCGCTTGCCGATCCGCTCGAATTCGACGACGCTCGGGTAGAGCACGCGGAAGGACTGGCCGACCAGCATCTCGCGCGTGGCGCCGAACATCTCGCACACGCGCGCGTTGCAGTCCACGATGATGCGGTGGCGCGAGAGCACCATGCCCACGGGGGCCTGCTCGAAGGCGAGCCGGTAGTCGATGGCGGAGAGGTCGGTGTCCGCGATGCTCACCGTGTCCGGTATGTCCATTACGAAATACTACGTATGCGCATACGTAGTATCGTCGGGGTTTTCCCATCAACCCATTCCGAACGAGGAACCATGGCGAACAAGATCTATCCCTCCGCCGACGCGGCCCTCAAGGGCATCGTTGCCGACGGCCAGACGCTCGCAGTCGGCGGCTTCGGCCTGTGCGGCATTCCAGAGGCCCTGATCGACGCGCTGCGTGATTCGGGCGTGAAAAACCTCACCTGCATCTCCAACAACGCCGGCGTCGATGGCTTCGGCCTGGGCAAGCTGCTGGAGACGCGCCAGATCAAGAAGATGATCGCCAGCTACGTGGGCGAGAACAAGGAATTCGAGCGCCAGTACCTGGCCAAGGAACTGGAACTGGAGTTCACGCCACAGGGCACGCTGGCCGAGAAGCTGCGCGCCGGCGGCGCCGGCATCCCGGCCTTCTTCACCAAGACCGGCGTAGGCACGCTGGTGGCCGAGGGCAAGGAGTTGCGCGAGTTCGACGGCGAGACCTACGTCATGGAACGTTCGCTGGTGCCTGACGTGGCGCTGGTCAAGGCCGACGTGGCCGACAAGTCGGGCAACCTGCGCTTCCGCCTGACGGCGCGCAACTTCAACCCGGCCGCGGCGATGGCCGGCAAGATCTGCGTCGTCGAGGTCGAGAAGATCGTCGAGGTCGGCGAGCTGGCGCCGGACGACATCCACCTGCCGGGCATCTACGTGCACCGCATCGTGCTCAACGCCCATCCGGAAAAGCGCATCGAGAAGCGCACGGTGAGCGCGGCGGTCGACGTCGCCGCTGCGAAGGTCGAGGCGCAAGCCGCGATCGCCCAGGCCGCCGCCGGCAGCGAAGTGCCGGCGCCCGTCAAGAACAGCAACAAAGGAGGCTGAGATGCCCTGGACCCAAGACCAGATGGCGGCACGCGCCGCCCAGGAGCTGCAGGACGGCTTCTACGTGAACCTCGGCATCGGCATCCCGACGCTGGTGGCGAACTTCGTGGGCGACAAGGAAGTCTGGCTGCAGAGCGAGAACGGCATGCTGGGCATCGGCCCCTTCCCGACCGAGGACCAGGTCGACGCCGACCTGATCAACGCCGGCAAGCAGACCGTGACCACGCTGCCCGGTTCGTCCATCTTCGGCAGCCATGACAGCTTCGCGATGATCCGCGGCGGCAAGATCAACCTCTCGATCCTCGGTGCCATGCAGGTGAGCGAGAAGGGCGACCTGGCCAACTGGATGATCCCGGGCAAGATGGTCAAGGGCATGGGCGGCGCCATGGACCTGGTGGCCGGCGTCAAGCGGGTGATCGTGCTGATGGAGCACGTGGCGCGCAAGAAGGATGGCACCGAAGACCTGAAGATCCTGGAGCAGTGCACGCTGCCCCTGACCGGCGTGGGCGTGGTGGACCGCATCATCACCGACCTGGCCGTGATGGACGTGACGCCCGAGGGCCTGAAGGTGATCGAGCTGGCCGAGGGCGTGAGCTTCGAGCAGCTGCAGGCCAAGACCGGCGTGAAACTGATTCATTGAGCGAGATGCCGTCCTGAGCCTCCAAGGGCAGGCCCGTGCGAGCGGGTCTGCCCTTTTTGCTGGGGCGGGCAAGGAACACGCATGACTGCTGCCTTCCTCCTTTGCCGTCGGCGCGGCTGCGCAGAGCATGATCGCCGCCGCCGCGCTGGCCGCCTGCGAGCTGGGGCATGGGCGCGGCGTCCCGCGCCAGGCAGTGTCGGTCGACATGCTGCACGCGGCGCTGGATTGCACCGCGTGGTTCAGCCTGGATGGCCGGGCTTCGGCGCGGACGTGATGCTGGTGAATTCCCCCCCACTTGCCCAACATCGAGGCCATTGCCGACACCAGCCGCGGCAAGCTGTCGGCGCATGCGGATCTGCGGAGCAGGGCGGGCAGGGAAGCGCTCGACGCCCTGCTGGCCGAGGCCCATGTGTTCGCGCAGGGTACCGGCCGGGCGGCCTGGCCGATCTGGGATTCGGGCCGGAGCAGACGGCGCGGCGGCGCCCCGGCATCGTTCATGTCTCGCTGTCCGCCTATGGCACGGAGGGCCTCTGGGCGCCGCGCCGGGGATTCGATTCGCTGGTGCAGACGGCCATGGGCTTCAACCATGCCGAGGGCGAGGCGACCGGGGAGGGCAAACCGCGGCCGTTGCCGATGCAGATCCTCGACGAGGCGACCGGCTATCTGATCGCGTTGGGGGCCTCTGCGGCGCTGTGGCGCCAGCAGCATGAAGGTGGCAGCTGGCTCGTGCGGGTGTCGCTGGCTTGGCTGAAAACTGTCGCTTCCGGTTTTGGCGAACTTCGCGGCGTGCGGCTCAGCGCGCAGCTGGCCCGTACGCCGATCGCCTGGCGGCGGCCCCCGATGCCGCCGGGAAACCACCCACCCCGCTGGCCTTGAGGGGACAAGGCATCTTCAGCGGGTGAGAACGCAAACGATCATGGAGAGACCGAAGCTGGTGGACGTCATCAACAGGCCGGTCAATACGATCCGCGTCAGGCGGGGGAGCTTCTGCCAGGTGCAGGTGGACCAGGAAGCGGTTTGGCGGATCGAGCGGGAGAAGAAAACGCCGATGCCGGCCTCTTCGGGGATCCCGGTATCCAGGGGTTGAAAGCCAGAGTGACGGGGTTGCAGCACGGCGGTGACTGAGTTCATGGATATCTCCGATCAATTGCAGCGCGGGTTGCGATTTCTGAAGCGCTTGGAAGAATTGTTCGGATTTGGGGTGTCGGGCACATCGACCAGAGGAGCCATCGACGGTGCGCTGGCGGGTCAAGCCGGCAGAGCCATCGCCCGCGCCGTCAGACCGGCGGTGGATCAACGGGGATGAAGCCTGTCACAAGCCGCAGGGGCTCGGCGCCGATGTTGACCACCCGGCCCTCGGCACCGGGGGGCAGCATCAGGCTGCAGGGAGCATGAAAGCGCTGGCCCGCCCCGTCGATGAAGAGCTTGCCGTGTCCTGAAAGGACCAGCATCACCCTCGCGGATTCGAGTGGAAGGATGTCTGCGCCTGCGTCCAGCTCGAGCGTTTCCACCCAAAGCTCGAAAGGGGCAAAGCCCAGCGCCCTGTGGGCCGCGGCAAAACGCTGGCGCCCGGCGTCCTGGAGCCTGGGCAGCGTGGAGTGGTCGATGACGTGCATGGTTCTGGGTGGGCGGGACGCCGGTGCGACGCCACTGCACGGCGCGCCGGCATTTCCGCTGCTTCTCGCGGGAGTGTCCTCTGCGGAATCCGCGTCGCCGCGGCGGCGGAGAGCCAATGGCGGGCCAACGGCGGGCCAATGGCTCTGGCCTGCCTCAACGTGCCGGCCGACCGGTCGTCAGCCGGCGCCTGGACGCCCGCTCCGGTCCTCTGCGGGCAGCAGTACCGCCCGCTGCGCCTCCACCGTCTCCCGTAGAAATCCCCACACTGCCTGCATCCGCCCCAGGTGCTTGCTCTCCGCCGGCATCGACATCCAGAAGGTGCGCGTGAAGTTGGCCTCCCCGGGCAGCACGCGGCGCAGACACGGATCGCGCTCGGCGAGGAAGGCCGGCAGCACCGCGATGCCGGCGCCGGCCGCCGTCGCCTGGTGCTGCGCCAGGATGCTGGTGCTGCGCAGCGCGAAGGCGTCGGGCCGGTACAGCTCGTCGAGGTACTGCAGCTCCTTGCTGAAGAGCAGGTCGTCCACGTAGCTGATGAAGGTGTGGCCGCGCAGCGCCTCGCGGGACGCGATGGGCGGGTGCGCGTCCAGGTAGTCGGCCGAGGCGTAGAGGCGCAGCACGTAGTCCGTCAGCTTGCTCACCACCACCGGCCCGCGCGCCGGGCGCTCCAGCGAGATCACGATGTCGGCCTCGCGCCGCGACAGGTGCACCAGCCGCGGCATGGCCAGCAGGTCGATCACCAGCTTCGGGTGGCGCTGCGCGAACAGCGCCAGCTGCGGCGCGAGCATCATTGTTCCGAAGCCCTCGGTGGCGCCGATGCGCACCAGGCCCGACAGGCCCTCCCGCGCGGCCGGCGCCGCACTCTCGACCGCGAGGAAGGCGTTCTCCATCGCCTCCACCTGCGGTTGCAGCCGCCGCCCGGCCTCGGTCAGGCGATGGCCGCCGGCTTCGCGCGCGAAGAGTGCGGTGCCGACCTCTTTCTCCAGCCCCTGGATGCGGCGCGCCACCGTCGTGTGGTCCACCGCCAGCCGGCGGGCCGCGCTCACCAGCGTGCCGGTGCGCGCCAGCTCCAGGAAAAATCGCAGGTTGTCCCAGTCCATGATTTGCAATTATGCAGATCGCGGGTGCGTATTTGTCTATTGCCATGGCAAAAGTGCAAAGCTAGCATCGATCCGATTCAGACCTTCAACAGGAGACAAGTTCATGGATGCCACCACCACGCCCGCGACCCAGGTCGCCACCGTCAAGCTGCTGATCGGCGGCGAGTTCGTCGAGTCGAAGACCACCGAGTGGCGCGACATCGTCAACCCGGCCACGCAGGAGGTCCTGGCGCGCGTGCCCTTCGCCACCCAGGCCGAGGTCGACGCCGCCGTGGCATCGGCCAAGGATGCGTTCAAGACCTGGCGCAAGACGGCCATCGGCGCCCGCGCGCGCATCTTCCTCAAGTACCAGCAGCTGATCCGCGAGCACATGGGCGAGCTGGCGGCCATCCTCACCGCCGAGCAGGGCAAGACCCTGCCCGACGCGGAGGGCGACGTGTTCCGCGGCCTGGAGGTGGTGGAGCACGCGGCCGGCATCGGCAACCTGCAGCTGGGCGAGCTGGCCAACAACGTGGCCAACGGCGTCGACACGTACACGCTGCTGCAGCCGCTGGGCGTGTGCGCCGGCATCACGCCCTTCAACTTCCCGGCCATGATCCCGCTGTGGATGTTCCCGATGGCCATCGTCACCGGCAACACCTTCGTGCTGAAGCCCTCCGAGCAGGACCCGATGGTGACGATGCGCCTCGCCGAGCTGGCGATCGAAGCCGGCATTCCGCCGGGCGTGCTCAACGTCGTGCATGGCGGCGAGGCGGTGGTCAACGCGATCTGCGACCACCAGGACATCAAGGCGATCTCCTTCGTCGGCTCGACCAAGGTCGGCACCCATGTCTACAACCGCGCCACGCTGGCCGGCAAGCGGGTGCAATGCATGATGGGCGCGAAGAACCACGCCATCGTGATGCCCGATGCACACAAGGACCAGTCGCTCAACGCCCTGGCCGGCGCGAGCTTCGGCGCGGCGGGGCAGCGCTGCATGGCGGTGTCGATCGCCGTGCTGGTGGGCGATGCGCGCAAGTGGATTCCGGACCTGGTCGAGAAGGCGAAGTCGCTCAAGGTAGGCGCGGGCATCGACAAGGGCGTGGACGTGGGCCCGCTGGTGTCCTGCGCGGCCTTCGACCGCGTCACCGGCCTGATCGAGCGCGGCGTGGCCGAGGGCGCCACGCTGGAGCTCGATGGCCGCAAGCCCACCGTGCCCGGCTACGAGAAGGGCAACTTCGTCGGCCCGACGATCTTCTCCGGCGTGAAGCCCGGCATGAGCATCTACGACCAGGAGATCTTCGGCCCGGTGCTGTGCCTGGTCGGCGCGGAGAGCATCGACGAGGCGATCGAGATCATCAACGCCAACCCGAACGGCAACGGCACCGCCATCTTCACGCAGTCCGGCGCCGCGGCGCGCCGCTTCCAGGAAGACATCGACGTGGGGCAGGTCGGCATCAACGTGCCGATCCCGGTGCCGGTGCCGATGTTCTCCTTCACCGGCTCGCGCGCCTCCAAGCTGGGCGACCTGGGACCCTACGGCAAGCAGGTGGTGCTGTTCTACACGCAGACCAAGACCGTGACGGCACGCTGGTTCGACGATGCCACCGCGCATGGCCTGAACACCACCATCAGCCTGAAGTAGTCTCGGGCGCATGGACTTCGAACTCTCCGAAGAGCAGCGCGCCTTCGCCCACACCGCGCGCGAATTCGCGCTGGCCGAATTCACGCCGCATGCCGCGCGCTGGGATGCGGAAGGCATCTTCCCGAAGGAGGCCATCGCCAAGGCCGGCGAGCTCGGCTTCTGCGGCCTGTATGCGCCGCAGCGCATCGAGGGACTGGCCCTGCCGCGCCTGGACGCCACGCTGGTGTTCGAGGAGATGGCGGCAATCGATCCCTCGACCACCGCCTTCATCACCATCCACAACATGGCCACCTGGATGCTCGGCACCTGGGGCACGCCGGCGGTGTGCGAGCGCTGGGGTGCGGACCTCACCAGCGGCCGCAAGCTGGCGTCCTACTGCCTGACCGAGCCGGGCGCCGGCTCGGATGCCGGCTCGCTCAAGACCCGTGCCGAGCTGAAGGACGGCGAGTACGTGATCAACGGCGGCAAGGCCTTCATCTCCGGCGCCGGCGCGACGGACGTGCTGGTGCTGATGGCGCGCACCGGCGGCGGCGGGGCGGGTGGCATCTCGGCCTTCGCAGTGCCGGCTGATGCGCCGGGTGTCAGCTACGGCAAGAAGGAGCACAAGATGGGCTGGAACAGCCAGCCCACCCGCACCATCAGCTTCGACAACGTGCGTGTACCGGCCGAGAACCTGCTGGGCAGCGAGGGCGAAGGCTTCCGCATCGCGATGAAGGGTCTGGACGGCGGGCGCATCAACATCGCGACCTGCTCGGTCGGCGCGGCGCAGGGCGCGCTCGACGCGGCGCGGCGCTACATGCACGAGCGCCAGCAGTTCGGCAAGCCGCTCGCGAGCTTCCAGGCCCTGCAGTTCAAGCTGGCCGACATGGCGACCGAGCTGGTGGCGGCGCGCCAGATGGTGCGGCTGGCGGCCAGCCGGCTCGATGCCGGCCATGCGGATGCGAGCACCTATTGCGCCATGGCCAAGCGCTTTGCCACCGATGCGGGCTTCAACGTCTGCAACGAGGCGCTGCAGCTGCATGGCGGCTACGGCTACCTGGGCGAATTCCCGCTGGAGCGGCTGGTGCGCGACGCGCGCGTGCACCAGATCCTCGAAGGCACCAACGAGATCATGCGCGTGATCGTCTCGCGCAAGCTCTTGGAGGGCGATAGCGACATCCGCTGAGCCTTCGCATTTTTCTCCAACAAATGACCGATCCCGTAGTTCTCTTCGACTTCATTCAGGCCGGCGGCGGCAAGCGCTTCGGCGTGGCCACTCTCAACGCACCGGCGTCGCTCAATTCGCTCTCGATGGCCATGGTGCGGCTGCTCACGCCGCAGCTGCGCGAATGGGCGCAGGACGCGTCCGTTGCGGGCGTGGTGCTGCAGGCGGCGGGCGAGAAGGCCTTCTGCGCCGGCGGCGACCTGCGCCAGCTCTACCAGACGCTGCTGGACTGCGGCTCGGCACGCAACACCTACGCGGAGGATTTCTTCCGCGAGGAGTATGAGCTCGACCACCTGATCCACACCTTCCCCAAGCCCCTTCTGTGCTGGGGCCACGGCATCGTGATGGGCGGCGGTGTGGGCTTGATGGCCGGCGCCTCGCACCGCGTCGTGACGCCGCAGAGCCGCGTGGCGATGCCGGAGATCAACATCGGCCTCTACCCCGACGTGGGCGGCAGCTGGTTCCTGCGCCGCATGCCGGGGCGGGTCGGCCTGTTCCTCGCGCTCACGGCGGCGCCGCTCAACGCGGCGGACGTGATCTTCTGCGGCCTGGCGGACATCGTGGTGCCGCAGGAGCGCAAGGGCCAGGTGCTCGAGTCGATCGCGGCCGCGGACTGGCGTGGCGAGAACGCCGCCGATCGCGCCACGCTGTCTCGCCTGCTGGCGCAGGCCGGCGAGGGCGCGGAGCGTCAGGCGTCCAAGCTGCGCGAGCACTTCGACACCATCAACGACCTGATGGCGGGCGACGACCTGCTGGACATCGCGAAGCGCCTGCGCGCGCTGAAGTCCGACGATCCCTGGCTGCAGACGGCCGCCCAGACCTTCATGAAGGGCGCGCCCAGCACCGCGGCCGTGTCCTTCGCGCTCTGGCAGCGTGTCACGCGCATGTCGCTCGCGGAAGTGTTCCGCCTGGAGTACTGGGCATCGCTCGGCTTCTGCGCCCACAAGGACTTCGCCGAGGGCATCCGCGCGCTGCTGATCGAGAAGGACCGCCATCCGAAATGGAATCCGGCCACGCTGGAGGAGATCACGCCGGCTTTCGTCGAAGACCATCTGCGCCCGCGCGGCGAGATGCCTGTCGAACTGGCGCGCCTGGTCTGAACGCATTCACGAAACGAACGGAGACAAGCATGAAGATCGCATTCATCGGGCTGGGCAACATGGGCGGCCCCATGGCGCTGAACCTGCACAAGGCCGGGCACGCGCTCAGCGCCTTCGACCTCTCGGCCGAGACCTGCAGGAAGCTGGCGGCCGAAGGTGTGGCCATCGCCGCATCGGCCGCCGACACGCTGGCCGGTGCCGAGGTGGTCATCAGCATGCTGCCGGCCAGCCAGCATGTGGAGTCGCTCTATTTCGGCAGCGAGGGCCAGCCCGGGCTGCTGGAGCGCATCGCATCCGGCACGCTGGTGATCGACAGCAGCACCATCGCCGCCGCCACCTCGCGCAAGCTCGCGCAGGCGGGTGCAAGGCGCGGCGTGGCGGTGATCGACGCGCCGGTCTCGGGCGGCACCGGTGGCGCGATCGCGGGCACGCTGACCTTCATGGTGGGGGGCTCCGCGGCGGATCTGGAGCGTGCGCGGCCGGTGCTGGAGAAGATGGGCGCCAACATCTTCCATGCCGGCGACGCCGGCGCAGGCCAGACCGCCAAGATCTGCAACAACATGCTGCTCGGCATCCTGATGATCGGCACCTCGGAGGCGATCGCGCTGGGCGTGGCCAATGGCCTGGACCCGAAGGTGCTGTCCGAGATCATGCGCCGCAGCTCGGGCGGCAACTGGGCGCTGGAGAAATACAACCCGCTGCCCGGCGTGATGGAGAACGCCCCGGCCTCGAAAGGCTATGCCGGCGGCTTCGGCACCGACCTGATGCTCAAGGACCTGGGGCTGGCCCAGGAGAACGCGGCCGCGGTGCGTGCCTCGACGCCGCTGGGCGGGCTGGCCCGCAACCTTTATGCGGCGCACAGCCTGGCCGGCCATGGCGCGCTGGATTTCTCCAGCGTGATCAAGCTGGTGCAGAAGGCCGGCTGAGCCGCGCGCCCGCCGCCGGGGTCCGCTTCTTCTAGGCGACGTGCATGATGCTGCGTGACAGCCGCCCTTTGACGCGCTCGATGCGGCGCCAGCTGCTGTTGTCGTTCATGGTGATCCAGCGGCGCTCCTCGCTGCGGTAGAACCAGTCCTTGTCGTGCTGGTAGAAGACCTGGACGTCCTTGCCTTCGAGGATGTTCAGGATCTCGTTGCCATGGGCGCGCAGCTCGTCGAAGTCCGTCGTGGCCTTCTGGCCCATCTCGCTGTAGAGGCGGTTGAGCTCCAGCAGCAGGGCGTTGATCTGCGGCGGCAGCGGCGCCACGTTCAGCCCGATCTTGGCCGCCTCGTTCAGCAGGATGGGGTAGCTGTGCGACGGATACTTCGAGTTCAGGGTCGCCGCGATCTCGTGGGCTCTTTTCTCGTCGGCGATGTGGTAGGCCAGCAGCTCGCGGCACAGCATGACCGACAGCGATTCCGCCCGATCCACCGCGCCGATCACCAGCGGATGCACATAGGCATAGAGACTCTTGTAGGGGTTTTCGGTCGATTCCGGCTGCTCGTTGTGCCAGCGCCGGATGACGCGGTTGAGCTCGTCCAGGCTGACGCTCACGCGGTCGTTGTCCCGGTCCAGCGGCGACAGGGCATGGTTGAGCGAGGTGTCCACCGCGGTCAGGAAGGCGGTCGGCCCCATCAGGATCTGGTTCGCGCCGAGCGTGATCATGGTCGCGGCCGAGGCGCATTCCAGCGGCACCAGGGCCACGAGCGACTTGCAGTGCTGCCGCAGCAGGTTGACCATCCGCAGCGACACCTGGCCGCTGCCGCCGTCGGACTTGATGAAGAGGTAGATCGTCTCGTGCGTGCCCAGGCGTTCCAGGATCTCGTAGAGCGCGACCACGTCGTTGGAGCAGACGGATCCGCGCGGGTTGTTCCAGTAGGTGATGAGGGGGCCGCCCAGCAGGTCGGCCGCCTGGCTGATGACGGCCTGGGTCTTGGCGAACAGGACGGGCGGTTGCTTGATCTCGGGCTTGACGGAGGCTTCGGGATGACTCATGCGGCCGAGTGTAAGAGGCAGGCCGTGCTATCCTTTTCGGAATCTGGACAAGCGTCCCAAATCGTTCTCAGCCATGGCCTCACAACGGGAAAAGCAGGCGGATCGCGTGCCCCGCACGCGCGTGGACAAGTTCGCCGAGCGTCGCGCCGAACTCGGCGAGGCCGCGCTTCAGACGCTGGCCACACTGGGCTATGCCCGCACCAGCCTGCGCGAGATCGCGCAGAACTCGGTGTTCTCCCATGGCGTGCTGCACTACTACTTCAGCGACAAGGTCGACCTGATCGTCTGCAGCGTGCGCCAGTACAAGGCCCGCTGCGTCACGCGCTACGACCGCGTCACGGCCGACGCGGCCAGCTACGACCAGATGATGGAAGGCTTCCTGCGCGCCCTGGGCGACACGCTGCAGGGCGAGGCCCACATGCACCGGCTCTGGTATGACCTGCGGGCCCAGGCCCTCTTCGAGGAGGCCTTTCGCGCCGACGTCACGGCCATCGACAAGAGCCTGGAGAACATGGTCTTGCGCATCATGACCCGCTTCTCGGAGCTGGCCGACGCGCCGCTGGCCTTGTCGCCCTCGCTGCTCTACGCCCTGTTCGACGGCCTGTTCCAGCAGCACCTGCTGCGCCACCTCTCCGGCGACGCCGGGGCGGTCGACGCGCTGCGGGCCGACGCGCGCGCGGCCATCAACACGCTGTTCGGCGTGACGGCGCCGGCAGGCTGATCCGGAAGCGGCCCGCTTTTTGGGGCCGCTTTTTCGTGCCTGCGTAGACTCGCGGCTTCCCTTGCTGCGAACCATCCCGACTGCGGGAGCTCCCCATGAAATCCTCACTCTCCATCGTGTCCCTGGGCCTGGCCCTCGCGTTCGGCCTGCCGGCGTCGGCCGAGACCCTCAAGAAGCCGGAGCTCGACCGGATCGCCGCGGCCCGGCCTGCACCCAGCTTCGGTGCCTTCCTCGCGCAGGCCGCCAAGGCCGATCGCCGCCTCGCGCCCGCCGTCGCGGCCTATGGAAAGAAGGCGCCGCTCCAGGGAGACGACCTCACCAACATCGCCCGCCTGCTGGGCCTGTACAACCGCCTGCACAACCAGAAGGCCGTGATCGCCAGCATCGAGACCATGGTCGCGCTGCCCACCGTGCGCATCGACAAGGTGCCGCAGCACGAGAGCAAGGCCATCGTCGAGTTCGGCCAACTGGTCGAGAAGATGGCCCGCGACTTCGGCCTGCAGTTCCGCAACGTCGACAACCGCATCTTCGAGGTCCGGCTGCCGGGGCGCGGCAGCGAGGAATTCGGCATCCTCACCCATGCCGACGTGGTGCCCGCGGTGCTGGAGGAATGGGTGCTGGAGGACGGCACGCGCCTCGACCCGTTCAAGATGACCCGGGTGGGCGACGTGCTCTATGGCCGCGGCACCATCGACGACAAGGGCTCCATCGCCGCCGTGCTCTACGCGATGAAGGCGGTGCGTGAAAGCGGCCTGCCGCTCTCGCGCGGCATCCGGCTGATGATCGAGACCACCGAGGAGACCGGCGGCGACGCGATGAAGTACTACCGCGAGCGGACCCCGTTGCCCGAGTACAACATCGTGCTCGACAGCAAGTACCCGGCGGTGGTGGCGGAAAAGGGCTCGGGCGGGCTCCGCGTCCTGTTCCCGCTGCAGGCCTCGGACGCCGGGCAGACGGCCGTCACCGCGATGGCCGGCGCCGCGGCGGCCAACGCGGTGCCGCAGACCGCGACCGCCACGCTCAAGGGCGGCGACCTGGCCCAGGCCGCGGCGCGGCTCGAGGCGGCCAAGGCGGCCTTCATCCAGAAGTACGACAGCCAGGGCGGCAAGTTCGGCATCGACATCGCCCGGGGAGCCGACGCCGTGGAGATCAAGGTCACCGGCGTCTCGGCCCACGGCTCGCGGCCGGAGGAGGGCGTCAACCCGCTGCCGCGCCTGGCCCTGTTCCTGCAGGAGTCGGGCCTGACGCTGGCCGACAACCACTACGCCAAGGCCATCCGCTACCTGAACGGCCTTTATGGCCTCGACTACTTCGGCGAGAAGATGGGCGTGGGCTACAAGGACGACTTCATGGGCCCGCTGACGATGTCGCCCAACCTGATCCGCGAGAAGGACGGCAGGCTGGAAGTCACGGCCAACGTGCGCATGCCGCGGGGCAGCACGCCGGCGCAGCTGACCCAGGCCGTCACCGGCAAGATCAACGCCTGGGCCGCCACGAGCCAGACCCCGCTCGAGATCGACTACCAGCAGGGCGACTGGATGGCACGCGACCCCAAGGGCGCCTGGCTCTCGACCCTGCTGAACATCTTCGGCGACACCACCGGCCTGGAGGCCAAGCCGGTCCCCACCGCTGGCAGCACCACCGCCAAGCTGATGCCCAATGCCATCAACTTCGGCCCCGCCATGCCGGGCAAGAAGTACACCGCCCACAACGCCAAGGAATTCAAGGAAGTGGCAGACCTCGATGCGGACATGCAGATGTTCACCGAGATGCTGGTGCGCATCGGCAACCTGAAGACGATGCAGTGAAGCGCGAAAGCGCCTAATACCCCAGCTGCAGCGGGTTGCGCCGCGCCACGTCGCGCCGGGTCTGTTCGCGCACGGCGCTGCAATGCGGGTGCTTGTAGTACTGCGGCTTGGCGCACTGGTTGGCCTCGCAGCGCGACGCGGCGATGAAGTTCAGGTGCGCGCAGCCTGGGCGGGGGTCGGAGCCGCTCGGGCGTGCGGCGACCTTGCGCGGATGTTCCAGCCGCTCGGACTGCGCGTCGTTGCGCGGCGGAAGCATGGCCACCTGCTGCGGGGGGACCGGCTGTGCGGTACCGGATTCCACGAGCCTTTCGCCGGGCGCCAGCGTCTCCGTGGCGCGCACCGGCTCGGGAATCGCGTTCTTCGGGACGTCGAGCGGCGCCAGCGGTGCCTTGGCGGCCGTTGCCGGCACTGCGGCCGCCGGGGCTGCGGCGGCAACGACGGATGCGGGGCGCAACGCCGGATTCGAAGGCACCTTGCGCGTGACGTAGGCGTACCAGCTGACGAAGACGGTGGTCACCAGCACCGACAGCACCGCGAACCGGACCCAGAAGGCCCGCGTCTCGATCGGCAGTTGTCCGGGGGGCGGCATGACGGCCGCGGCGGCGGGCGCATGGGCGGTGCGCAGCGTCTTCATGCTTTCGATCGCGGAGGGGCCGGTGGCGACGAAGGCCGGCAGCCGGGCCGCGCAGCCCTTGCAGAACTTGGCGTTCTCGCGGTTCTCGGTCCCGCACTGGTCGCAGACCACGGGCATGTCAGATCTCCCGGCCGAGCCCCCGCGCGCTGAGCAGGGCCTTCAGCCTGCGCACCTCGTGCTCCAGGTCGAGGATCAGCGCAGCCGCGTCCAGCCCGACGCCGAAATCACGCTCGAGCCGGCGCGCATCGAGGGCGCATTGCAGGTCGGCGCTGTGGAAGCACCAGTCGTCCGGCTGCTCGGCCGGCCTGCGCACCTCGATGATGCCGACCTCGACCAGCTGGACCACCCAGCCGAGTTCGGCGCCACAGGCATGCGCCAGCTCGTGCGCGCGCAGCGGATGGGCGCTGCCGAGGGCGGTGCTGTCGATCGAAGGGTTGGCCATGTCGTCACACTCCCAGATGGCGGCGCGGGTCGAAGGGGGCGGCCTGCGCCAGTTGCTCGTAGGCCCTGCGGGCGGCCTCGGTGTCGGCCGGCGGCAGCGCGATCTCCAGCAGCAGGTACAGGTTGCCCGGCGGCTGGCCGGGGAGGCCGCGTTCCTTGAGCCGCAGCTTGAGGCCGCTGCGTGCGTTCGGCGGCACTTTCACCTCGACCACGCCGCCACCGGGCGTGGGAACCTGGACCTGCGCGCCCAGCGCCGCCTCGCTCGGTGTGACGGGCAGGGTCATGTAGAGGTCGCGGCCCTCGATGCGGTAGAGGCGGTGCGGCGCGATCCGCACCTCCAGGTACAGGTCGCCCGCCGGCTCGCCGCCGTGGCCCGGCATGCCCTGGCCGGCCAGCCGGATGTACTGGCCCGGGTGCACGCCGGGCGGGATCTTCACGCTCAGGGTGCGGGTCTTCCATTCGGGACGGCCCTGGTCATCGAGCACCTGCGAGCGCAGCGTGATCTCGCGCTCGGCGCCATGGAGAGCGTCTTCCAGCGCGATCTCGATGGCGGCATGGTGGTCTTCGCCGCGAGCGCGGTGCTGGCGGCGCTCGGCGCCGCGCCGCTCGGCCGCGCCGAACAGCGAGGAAAAGAACTCGCTGAAGTCGGCATGGTCGGCCGGTCCCTGGCCCGGCCCGCGGTGGAATTCGAAGCCCTCGTCCCAGCCCGGCGGCGGCTGGAAGCCCTCGCCCGGCCGGCCGCCGGCGTAGCGGCCCTGCGCGATCTGGTCGGCCAGCGCGTCGTAGGCGGCGCGCTTCTCCTTGTCGCGCAGCACGTCGTTGGCCTCGTTGATCTCGCGCATGCGCTGGTCGGCGTCGGGCTCCTTGCTGACGTCCGGGTGGTACTTGCGCGCCAGCTTGCGGTAGGCCTTGCGGATGTCGTCTTCCGACGCGGTGCGCTCCACGCCCAGTGCCTGGTAGTAGTCTTTGAAGTCCATGTGAGGGGAGGGTGGATCCGTGGGGCGGTTCAGCAACTCAGAGTCACGCTGACACCCGAATGTTGCAGGAGCGCCTTCACCGCCAATGTAGGACCGCTTCCACGGCGTGACGAATCGTCACGGAACATCTGCACCCTCAAGCGGCGAAATGGGTGTGATACCAATGGGCGGCCTGTGCGCGCGAGTCCAGGTCCAGTCGATCGAGGATGCGTGCCACGTGCCGCTTGACGGTGTGCGGGCTCAGGTCGAGTGCACGCGCAATGAGCTTGTTGCTCTGCCCCTCGGTCAGGAGGGAAAGCACCTCCAGTTCCCGAGCGCTGAGGGGCGTGCCGTCGAGCGCCGGGTGGGGTTGCACGGCCTGCATCGGGGACCCGGCCGGCCTGCGAGCATCGATCCAGCGGCGCAGGTCTGCCAGACGCTCCGGGCTCGCGTCGCCGTTCCAGGCGGCGGCCGACAGGTCGCGCAGGGCCTGGACACCCGTGGTCAGCAGTTCGCCGACGTTGCCGGTGTTTCCCACGCGCTCGAGCAGGGGTTCCAATGCGAGCCAGGCAGCGGCAGGCGAACGATCGGCGAGCTCGGCGAGCGCCAGGCGCGTCCGCACCAGGGCGTCGAGGTAGGTCCAGTTGAGCAAGGCTGGATTCGCGACCAGTTCGTGCAGCATCGCCAGCGCCTCGCCGATCCGCCGGTCTTCCAGGGCCAGCGCGGCCTTGAAGAACTGCAGGAAGAGCTGCATCGAGAGGTTTCCGCGGGCGACCTCGACTTCGAAGGCGGGCAGGTGCATGCGTACGGCCTGCCAGTCTGCGATGGCGACGGAAGCCCGCAGCGCGACGGCCAGGTAGGCCATGGGGAGATCGCTCGAGGGGTCCAGCAGCCGGGCATGCTCGATCAGTTCGTCGCGGCTCGCCCGCACGGCCTGCCGGTCATCGCGGATCAGCTGGTGGTTGAGTTGCTGGTTCGCCAGCCTCATCCGCAGCCCCGCCGGCTGCCCGAGCCAGCGCGAATCTTCCTCGATCCGCTGAAACGCGACATCGAGTTCCGCGGCTCGGCCCTGCCAGAGAAGCAGCCAGGCCTCCGTCAGGTTCGCGCTGGCCTGGAGCGACCAGCGTCCGTCGCCCGCTGCCGACCTGGCGCCGTCGATCAGCCGCTGAAACTGCACGCTCACGCCGGGACGGCTGATGAACAAGTTGATGTGGGGCATGCAGCGGGACCAGAGTTCGGTGCTGCGGCCCTGGTGGAGCAGATCGACGACCCTGGCAAGGCGGCGCCCGGGGCCGTCGATCGGGCCGAGATAGCCTTCCAGCCAGTAGTCGAGGAGCTCCGTGAGCGTCTCGGTTTCGAGATCCATCGCCTGCTCCCGGACGATCCGGCCGAGCTGGCGGGCCTCGTCCAGGCGTCCGCAGAAAAAGGTGGCGAGCGCCTGCATGGCCCGTGCGCGCTGGGCTTCGTCGTGTCGCTGCAAGAGGTCGAAGCCATCTGCGGCACGCTGCATGAGCGATGCGACCGCGCCGTACTGGTCATGCGGCCACGCGCACAGACCCCGGGCATGGGCCAGGACTGGCGATGCGGCCTGCATCGCGCGAGGAAACTGTTCGACGATGCGCAGCACCTGGCTGCCTTCATCGCTGGCCAGCATGTCCGGCGTTGCATCGCCGAGGCTCCGTTCGGCCTCGTCCCATGCCCCGGCGCGCAGGTACATGAGCGTGCGGCGCACCAGATCGCCTTCAACCAGCGCCGCGCGGCGCAGGAGGGCAGGGACCTCCAGGGGATGGATGCGGCGCAGGCGCTCCTCGAGGAACTCGCGGAACAGGTCGTGCAGACGCATCGTCAGGTCGTCGCTGTCGAGGATCGAGACGAACAGGCGGCGGCGTTCGATGTCCTCGAGCAGCGCTTCCGCGCGCGGGTTGCCGCTGAGCTCCCTGCAGCGCGGCACGGTGAGCTCGGAGAGAACGGAGCAGCGCATCAGAAACTCCTGCAAATCCTCCGGCAGGTCCTCCAGGACTTCGCTGGCCAGGTAGTCGAAAAGATGGCGGCGGTTGTGCCAGGCGCCCCTGGTTGCCGCCGCGGCAAATCTGTCATGGGCTTCGAGGCCCAGGCAGAGTCCGGCGGCCCAACCACCGGTTCGGGTGAGCAGGTGCTCGACGAGCGCCGGGTCGTCGCTCTCGGTGGCATGACGGCAAAGCGCCTGCACCTCGTTCCTCGAGAACTCGAGGAACGTCTCGTCGAATTCGGCGACCTCGCGGCGCGCACGCCAGCGACCCAACGACAGCGGCGGCTCCAGCCGGGTGGCAATGGCCAGCGTCCATTGCAGCGGCAGGTCTTCGAGCATGAGGTTCAGGAACTCGAACACACGGGTATCGGCCACGGCGTGCAGGTCATCGATGACGATGACGCCGCCCTGGGGGGCCTCGGTTGCTTCCAGGGTGCGAAGCAGTGCCGCTGCCGATTCGCGCAGCCTGCCGTGTGCCACCAGGTCGAACAAGGCCTCCGGCGCCAGGCGCCACGGCGGATCGAGAGGCTCGAGCGCTTCGATCAGGTGGGACAGGAAGCGCTGGAGGTCGTCGTCCTCGTCGGCAGTGAGCCATGCAGAGACACAGCCAGGGGGCAGGCGTTGCAACTGGCGCGACAGCGCGGCCGTCTTGCCGTAGCCGGCCGGCGCCACGAGCAGGACAAGCCGTCGCTCCGTCAGCGCCTGATCGAGGCGCGCTTCCAATTCGCTGCGAGGGATCAGACCGCTGCGGAAGCGCGGGGCCTGGATCTTCGCGCGGGCGAGGCTGACGGACTGCATCATCAGGCCAGCGCGGCTCCACCACCCGAATGGTGCAGGAGCGGCCTCGCCGTCCATGCGGAACCGTTTCGCTCGAAACGCAAGGGCTGGGCGTTGCCCAGCACGTCCGGGTCCGACGGCACGCCGAGCGCGGCGGCCAGGACGTGGAGCGAGCCGCCATGCGCCACGATCAGCACCGGGGCCGGATGCTCGAGCGCCGAGGCCAGCGCGGCACGCTTGCGCGAAACGAATTGCGGCAAGGTCTCGCCGCCCTCCGGTTCGCAGGCCCAGTCCAGGTCGGCCGACGAGGTGCCGATCAGCGCGCCGAAGTTGCGCTCCCGCAGGCCCTCGAAATGCAGGGGCGTCAGCCCCAGGCCGGCGGCTACCGTGTGCGCGGTGTCGAAGGCGCGCCGCGCATCGCTGCAGACCACGCTGCGGATCGGCTCGCCCGCCAGCCGCTCGGCGGCGCGCGCGGCCTGCTCCAGGCCCAGTTGGCTCAGCGGTATGTCGACGCGCTGGAAGATCCGCTGCGCATTGCCTTCGGTCTGTCCGTGGCGCAGGAAGTAGAAATGGTCGCAGGCCGGCTTCAAGGGCTCGGCGGCTGCAAGGCGAATCAGTTCGGCCAGACCGGGGTGCATGGATTTCTTTGGTTTCTCGATGGGTTCAGTAGGCGAGCCGGAGCGGGGCGCCTGCGCGCTGCGCCTCGACATCGGCACGGTGGAAGGGCAGCGGATGCCATTGCTTGGCCGCGAACAGCGGCAACTGGTCGTAGGCGCGGGGCGAGGCGGGATCGCTGCTCTGGCCGTAGGTCAGGATAGCGTGCGCCACGGGTCCGCGCTCGTCGAAGCCCACCACCTGCATGTAGCTGCTGCCGAAGTTGATGTTGTAGCCCTTGGGGTCGATCAGCGACTGGCCCTGGCTCTCCACCTTGTTGAGCACGCCTTCGAACTCGTCGCCGCCGTGGATCGCGACTTTCTGCCCGCGCACCAGGCGGGTCTGCACCTCGGCCAGCGGCACGTCGGCGGGGAAGCCGGCGGTGCGCACGATGCCGACCGCCTCGCCCAGCGCCTTGAAGACCGCGTCGCGCGTCGCAGGGGTGGCCATGTCCAGGCCGGCCGGCGTGACCACCGGCCGGGCCGGGTCGAAGGGCATGCGCCAGACTCCGGGAACGTTCCTGGCCTTGCGCCAGAACTCGCGGAACAGCGGCGCGCCCTTCGAGGCGCTGTTGCTGGTGCGGTCCCAGCCCGCGAGCACGCGGCAGCCCAGCGCCTGGTCCTGCGTGAGCGCGGCGGCGTTCGTGGCGCAGGCGGCGGCCAGGTCGTCCACCACCAGCATGCCGGCGAAGTTGCGGTCGCGGAAGATCACGCTCCGCAGTTCTGCCGCGCCCATCCGGTTGCCGGGCAGCCCATCGCTGCCGGCCAGCCGGGCCTCGATCTCCTGGATGCCGCTGCGCGTGCGCAGCCGCTGCGGCGTGCCGACGAAGCCGACCAGCGGCGTGATGCCTGCGGGCGGCGCGATGTGCGGGTTGCTGAGCCAGAAGCTGTCGTTGCTGTTCTGCACCCAGTCCGGCGTCACGACCACCGGCATCCGCTGCGGCGGCGTCACGCCGGGCATGGCGGCCGCCGGGTCGCGTTGCCAGGCGCAGGCCGAGCGCGAACCGTCGAGTACCGCCGGGCCGCCTGCGTTGAACAGCGCGGCAGCCCGGGGCGAGGGCGCGCAGGACTGCAGCATCTCGGCCGGGACGTCGGGCACCACCGAGAGGTCGGCATACATGGCGTTGCCCTCGCGGTCCGCAGCGATGGTGTTGACCCACGGTATGCCCTGGTTGCCCATTGCGGCGCGCAACGCGCCGACGTTGCGCGCCAGGGCCATCTGCATCCAGCTCTGGGCCGCGCGCATGTTCTGCGTGTTGGCATCGCGCACGGCATACGCGGTGGTGGTGGTCCAGCCGAGCCCGGCGCGCGGCAGCGCGACGACCGGGCCCCACTCGGTGGCGTAGAAGGTTTTCTGTACCGGCGCGGCGCCGTCCAGCGCGGGCAGGACGACGGTCTTCGCCGTCATCCGGCGGCGCTGGCCGTCGACGAGGTAGACCGTCGGGTCGGCCGGGTCGAGCTTGAGCTCGTACAAGGTGAAGCGCTTGCCGGTAGAGACCGTGTGCGTCCAGGCCACATCCTTGTTGAAGCCGATCACGACGAACGCGCCCGCGCCGATGGTGACGCCCATCACGTCCAGCTTGCCGGGGATGGTGAGGTGCGTCTCCCAGAAGCGGTTGCTGCCGGTCCATGGGAAGTGCGGATTGCCCAGCACCAGTCCGCGGCCGTCGGGCGTGGCGTTGCGGCCGAAGGCCCAGCCGTTGGAGCCGAGTTCCCCGCCTTCGGGGTTGGCGGCAGGGCTGTAGCGCGTGCTTTCTGCCACCGCCTGTTCCAGCGGCACGGGCGCTTCGCTGCTCCGTGTGCCGGGAGTCGGCGGCACCGCCGCGAGCACCGCACCGGCCAGCGCGCCCAAGCCGCCCTGGATCATCGCCAGTTCGGTGTCGCGGGTGGCATCGGCCTGCGTCATCGGCCGCACCCAGGGCTTGTTGCGGCAGGCCTCGGGCAGGCCGGCCGGGCCGGTGTCCTGGAGGTAGCGGTTGTACCCGGCGACGTGGCCGCGCAGCGAGGCCTTCACCTCCTCGCTGTTCGCGGCGGCGGCGCGCGCCAGCGCGGCATCGTCCATGTGCGCGCGCACGAACAGGTCGATCTGCGCATTGGGCAGCCGGCCCAGACCGAGCTCGCCCGTGGCCTGCGGGCCGAGGAACAGGGAGCGCTCGCCGCGTGCGGTCAGCAGGTGCTCGGCGGTCTGGCAGACGTTGTCCTGCGCGTGCGCGTAGGCCATGCCGTAGGCGATGCCCTCGTAGTCCGGGGCGGTGATGTGGGCAATGCCGTAGGTGGTGCGCTCGATGGTCACGCTGCGCGAGCCGGCTGCGGGCGCTGTCGTGCAGGCGCCGAGCAGGGCCGCAAGAGCGAGGGTGATGGTGTGGTGGGGTGCGAGGCGGAAGGCGGGCATGGTGATCAATGCTTCCAGAGTGAAACGAGTCGCCGATTGGACGGTGCGGCCAGCGGCCTCAGCCGTCGAAGCGTGTGCGGTACCAGGCGGCAGCCTGCATGCGCGAGGCCAGGTCGAGCCGCTCGAGGATGCGCGCCACGTGGCGCTTGACGGTGTGCGGGCTCAGGTCCAGGGTGCGTGCGATCAGTTTGTTGCTCTGGCCGTCGGCCAGCAAGGCGAGAACTTCGAGTTCCCGGGCGCTGAGGCCCGCGTCATTGGTCGTCGGGGCGCGTGGAACCTCCTGCGAACCGGCCTTGAACTGGCGCGCGGTCTCGACCCATTGGCGCAGGGTCGCCAGCCCTTCGCTGGATGCGGCAGTGCCCCAGGGCGCGAGCGACAGCTGGGTCAGGACATGCACGCCCGTGACCAGGACCTGGCCTACATTGCCGCTGGCCTGCACCCGCTCGATCAAGGGCTCCAGCGCTTGCCAGGCTCTTGCCGGCGAACCCTCGGCGAGCTCGGCCAGCGCCAGCCGTGTGCGCACCGCGGCATCGAGGTAGGTTGTGTCGAGCTGAGTCGATCTTGTCGCCAATTCCCGAAGCACTGCCAGAGCCTCGGCGGTGCGCCCTTCCTGCAAGGCCAGTTGCGCCTTGAACTTGCCCAGGATCATCTGAACGCAGGGACTCCCGGGGCCGACTTCGAGGTCGAGCGCAGGCAAGTGCATGCGCACGGTTGCCCAGTCTTCGATTGCGGCCGAGGCCCCGACACAGCTGGCAAGGAACGCCAGACGCAGATCGCTGAAG
>NZ_LYMK01000066.1 GCF_002157355.1 Variovorax sp. JS1663
GCGCTGCCGCCATTCCGGATCCCCGGCGACGACGCCGCGCCGCTGCCGCCCGGACATCGGTCCGTGCCCCTGCGCATCGCGTCGGAGTACATCAAGGCGGACTGAAGGCCGAGCACCTGTGGGCCTGTGGTCGGCGGCGCCGGATAATCCCGGCGATGTCTTCCCCCAAAGTGATCTTCGGCTTCCATGCCGTAGCCGTGCGCATCAAGACCGCGCCGTCCTCGGTGATCGAGGTGCTCTTTGATGCAACCAGGCGCGATGCCCGCATGCGCCAGTTCATCGCCCGCGCGCAGGAGGCCGGCGTGCGCCTGATCGAGGCCGATGGCCTGCGCCTCGCCAAGCTCAGCGGCAGCCACGGGCACCAGGGCGTGGCGGCGCGCGTGCAGCCGATCGCGCAGACCCGCTCGCTCGACGAGCTGCTCGAAGGCCTGGAAGCGGCCGGCACCGTGCCGCTTCTGCTGGTGCTCGACGGCGTTACCGATCCGCACAACCTGGGCGCCTGCCTGCGGGTGGCCGACGGCGCCGGGGCGCATGCGGTGGTCGCGCCCAAGGACCATGCGGCCGGCATCAACGCCACCGTGGCCAAGGTCGCGAGCGGGGCTGCCGAGACGATGCCCTATTTCATGGTGACCAACCTCGCGCGCACGCTCAACGAGCTGAAGGAACGCAACATCTGGTGCGTAGGCACCAGCGACGATGCGCCCGGCACGCTCTACCAGAGCGACCTGAAGCGCCCGCTCGCGCTGGTCCTCGGGGCCGAGGGGGAAGGCATGCGCCAGCTCACGCGCAAGACCTGCGACGAACTGGTGCGCATCCCGATGGCCGGGGCGGTCGAAAGTCTCAACGTGTCGGTGGCCAGTGGGGTGTGCCTCTACGAGGCGATGCGGCAGCGCGGCAGCTGAGCTTGTTCAGAGCGCCGCGAAGTGAGTATCGCCCGAGTGCTCGCGCGACTTCCAGTCGTCGACCCACCCCCGTGCCTTGCGCTCCAGCGTGTCGCAGGCGCCGTCAGCGCCGGCGAAACGGCCTGACAGAGAGATGCGGCACTTGTGTTCGCCGCCGAGAAGCAGATCCGCATGGCCCGATGTCTGGCCATCGGCGGTCGCCGCGTCCAGGCAGATGCGGATGTCCCAATCGTCATAGACAAAGCGCTTGACCTCGCCGTCCTCGTCCATCGTTTTCCTCGCTCGTGTTCACGTCCGGGTCATCCGGACCTGCATCGAGCTTAAACCGTTCACGTGACGGCTTCCGTGAACGAGGCGTTCCCGCCTTGCATTCTTTGCGACGGGATGTGTCCTAGGAAGGGTCCTTGCTGCGTGTACGCCCCACGGCGCTGAAGATGCCGATGCCCAGCAGGATCAGGGCGCCGATGCCGATATACAACGTGGGCACGCCGGCCACCGAGGCACCCCACGCCAGTCCGGCGAGGAAGATCACGAAGCCGAGTAGGTAAAGCGCGAAGGACATGGTTCTTCTCCGTCTTGGGAAACGGCCCCCAGTCTCGGCGAGGGCGCTCGGGCAGGGCAGGCGGCCACGGCCGCCAAAGCATGTCGGAGCGAGCCTACTGCCGGGTCGTGCCCGGCTCGGTGCTCGCCTCGTCCAGCAAGGCAATGGCCTCCGCATCGAGCGTGAGGCGCGCAGCCGCCGCCAGATCGTCGAGTTGCTGGACCGAGGTGGCGCTCGCGATCGGCGCCGTGACGGAGGGCCGTGCGATCTGCCAGGCGAGCGCCACCTGGCCCGGCGTGGCGCCGTGGGCCTTCGCGACCTCGTCGAGCGCGGCCAGGATGCGCAGCCCGCGCGGATTCAGGTACTTCTTCGTCGTGCTGGCGCCGCGTGCGCTCTTGGCCGCATCGGCCTCGCTGCGGTATTTGCCGGTCAGGAAGCCGGCGGCGAGGGCATAGAAGTTGATCACGCCGACGCCGCGCGCCGCGCACAGCGGCTCCAGCGCCTCTTCGTACACCGCGCGGTCGTACAGGTTGTACAGGGGCTGCAGGCTCTCGTAGCGCGGCAGCCCGGCGCGCTCGGCGACGTCCAGCGCCTCGGCCAGCCGCGGCGCGCTGTAGTTGGAGGCGCCGATGGCGCGCACCTTGCCGGCCCGGATCAGGTCCGCGAAGGCGCCGAGGGAGTCGGCCAGCGGCGTGTCCGTGTCGTCGTCGTGCGATTGATAGAGGTCGATGTGGTCCGTCTGCAGGCGCCGCAGCGACGCGTCGACCGCCTCGCGGATGTAGGCCGGCGACAGGCCCTTCTTGTTCTCGCCCATCGGCTTGCCCACCTTGGTGGCCAGCACCACGCGATTGCGCTTGCCGCCCTGGCGCAGCCACTTGCCGATGATGGTCTCGGACTCGCCGCCGCTGTGGCCGGGCACCCAGTACGAATAGACGTCGGCGGTGTCCACGAAGTTGAAGCCGGCGTCCAGCCAGGCATCGAGCAGGCGGAAGGAGAGCTTCTCGTCCACGGTCCAGCCGAAGACGTTGCCGCCGAAGGCCAGCGGCGAAACCTGGAGGCCGGAACGGCCGAGGGGGCGAAGTTGCATGGATGCTTTCCTTGAAGGACGGTTCACACGAAGCCGAAGGCGCCCAGCAGCGCGCCGGCACCCAGCAGCCACAGCAGGTGGATGCGGGTGCGCCAGACGATAAAGGCTGCGACGCCCGTGACCAGCCAGAGGTGCCAGGCAGGCGCATGGCCGCCATGGTTACCGGCGGACAGCACCCAGCCGGTGGCGATCAGCAGGCCCACCACCACCGGCGCCATGCCCTGCTTGAAGGCGCGCACGCCGCGCCGCTCGCGGTTGCGGTGCCCCCAGCGCGTGGCGACATAGGTCAGGGTGGTGCTCGGCAGCATGATGCCCACCATGGTGACGGTCAGCCCGAACAGCCCGAGCGCCCAGGCGTGCGGGCCGGCGCCGATGCCGCCGCCCGCGTTGATGCCCACGTTCCAGCCCATCAGGGCCACGAAGAGCACGTTCGGCCCCGGCGCCGCCTGTGCGATCGCGACCGAGGAGCTGAACTGCGCGTCCGTCAGCCAGCCATGGCGGTCGACCAGGTAGCGGTGCATGTCGGGCACGGTGGTAATGGCGCCGCTGATGGAGAGCAGCGAGAGCAGCAGGTACTGGCCGAAGAGGCCCAGCCAGTCGTGCCAGTGCATGGTAATGCTCATGGGCCGATCTTCCGCCAGGTCCACACGCACACCACGCCGCCGACGGCCAGCAGCACCCAGCCCAACGGAATCCGCACCAGCGCGATGGCGGCGAAGACGATCGCCACGATGCCGAGGCAGACGCCGAAGCCGAGGGGATGCCGCCGCAGCGCCGGGATCAGCTTGATGCCGGTGGCTGCGATCAGGCCGCCGGCCACCGCGCCCATGCCGCGCAGCGCACCGGCCACCTGCGGATCGCCGGCGAAGTGGGCATAGAGCAGGGCCAGCACCAGGATCACGCCGAGCGGCACGGTCAGCATGCCTGCCACCGCCGCCACCGCGCCGCGCAGGCCGAAGTAGCGGTCGCCGATCATCAGCGCCAGGTTGATCACGTTGGGGCCCGGCAGGACCTGGGCCACCGCCCAGTCCTCGAGGAACTCGTCGGCCGTCAGCCAGCGTTTTTTCTCGACCATCTCGCGCTGCACGATGGCCAGCACGCCGCCGAAGCCCTGCAGGGCCAGCCAGGTGAAGGACACGAAGAGGTCGCCGGTGGAGCGGGGCTGCGGTCGCTCGGCGGGCGCCGCGGGGGAGGGGGCCGGATGCATCGCGCCCGATTATCGGTGCAGGCCGCCCGGCCCGCATGCTGCGACACTCGCGGGCATGCAGCCGCGCGCACTCCTCGATCTCCTCAAGCAGGCCGTCCTGTCGTGGAAGGCCGACTACGCCCCCAGCATGGGCGCCGCATTGGCCTACTACACCGTGTTCTCGGTGGCGCCGCTGCTGCTGATCGTGATCTCGATCGCCGGCCTGGTCTTCGGCGAGGATGCCGCGCGCGGCGAGATCATGACCCAGCTCTCGGGCCTGATGGGCGAGCAGGGCGCGCGGGCGGTGCAGGGCATGCTGGAGGCGGTCAACAAGCCCCGCGAGGGCATCATCGCCACCGTGGTCGGCCTGGCACTGCTGGTGGTGGGCGCGACCACCGTGTTCGGCGAGCTGCAGGACGCGCTCGACCGCATCTGGCGCGCGCCGCAGCGCAAGGAAGGCAAGGGCCTGTTCAACCTGCTGCGCGTGCGGCTCCTGTCCTTCAGCATGATCATGGGAATCGGCTTCCTGCTGATGGTGTCGCTGGTCGCCAGCGCCGCGCTGGCAGCACTGAGCAAGTGGTGGGCACCGGTCTTCGGCGGCTGGGCTGCCCTGGCGCAGGGCGTCAACTTCGTCTTCAGCTTCGCCATGGTGACCGTGGGCTTCGCGATGATCTACAAGATCATGCCGCGCGTGCAGGTGCAGTGGCGCGACGTGTGGGTGGGCGCGGCGGTGACGGCGCTGCTCTTCACCGTCGGCAAGCACCTGATCGGCCTCTATATTGGCAAGAGCAGCGTGGCCTCGGGCTACGGCGCCGCGGGTTCGCTCGTGGTGGTGCTGGTGTGGGTCTACTACTCGGCGCAGATCTTCCTGCTGGGGGCGGAGTTCACCTGGGTGTATGCGCGCAAGTACGGTTCGCTGCGCGGCGTCGACCGGCCCCAGATGAAGCCGGATCCGGTCTGAGCGCAGCCGGGGAACACCGCGGAACCGGCTTTGCCGGGCCGCTGGTGTTGCCCCCGGTGAGGGGGTTGGCGGACCACACGGAGTGGGGGAGCCTGGGGGAGAGCGTCATTTCAGCCCTTCCCACCACAGCGCGTTGGTGCGAGGCCGGCCGATGGTGAGCACCTCGCCGATCACCGGCGTCGCCAGCTCGATCTTCTTCGCCTCGGCCAGCTTTGCGACGCGCGCCAGCGGGTCCTGCCAGGTGTGGAAGGCCAGGTCGAAGGTGCTGTTGTGCACCACGTACATCACCTTGCCCCGCACGTCCTCGAAAGCGCGCACGCTCTCCTCGGGCGTCATGTGCACCGCCGGCCAGTAAGGGTCGTAGGCGCCGTTCTCGATGAGCGCCAGGTCGAAGCCGCCGAAGCGCTCGCCGATCTGCCGGAAGCCCGCGAAGTAGCCCGAGTCGCCGCTGTAGAAGACGCGCTGCGCTGCGCTCTCGACCACCCAGGAGGCCCACAGCGTGCGGTTGCGGTCGCTCAGCGTGCGGCCCGAGAAATGCTGCGCCGGCGCCGCGGTGAGGCGCACGCCGCCGTGCTCGGTGGACTGCCACCAGTCGAACTCGGCCACCCGCTCCCGTGACACCCCCATCTCCACCAGCCGGGCACCCACGCCCAGTGGCACGAAGTAGCGCTGCACACGCTGCGCCAGGTACTCGATGGTCGGCACGTCGAGGTGGTCGTAGTGGTCGTGGGACAGGATCAGGCCCTCGATGGGCGGCAGGTCCTCCAGCTTGAGCGGCGGTGGATGGAAGCGCTTGGGCCCGACGAAGCTGAACGGCGAGGCGCGCGCGCCGAACACCGGGTCGATCAGCCAGTACTTGCCGCGCAGCTTGAGCAGGTGCGAAGAGTGGCCGAGCCGGATCACGTGGTTGGCCTCGCGGTCCAGCGCCTCCAGCTGCGCCGGGCTGACCGGCTGCACGGGAATGGGATCGACCGGCACGGTCCCGGTCTTGGTCGCGACCAGGAAGCGGGACCAGATCTTCCATGGACTGGCCGAGGGCAAGGCCTCGGGATTGGGCGGGTTCTCGAACACGCAACCGCCCTTGCCGAACTGCGGCGAGTTGCCGTAGGGCGTCTCGCAGGCGCCGCTGGCGGTGCCGGCGCAGCCGGCGATCAGGCCGAAGACGGCGGCCAGGAACAGGCTCTTGCAGATGGAGTCGATGGTCATGGTCGCGGGCGGGGGTTGCGGCGGGTGCGAGCTTACCCGCGTCCGGCATAGGCCGTTTGCGGCATTGTGGCCCCCGTTCCACCGTGAAATATTTCACGCCGAACGACGAGGAGCCGCATGGACGAAGCGATCCAGAAGCTGGTCACCGCACGCCGGCAGGCGCTCTCGGGCGCTGACGACGGGCACCGGCCCTGGGGCCTGGCACTGTCGGGCGGCGGCATCCGCAGCGCGACCTTCTGCCTGGGCCTGATGAAGTCGCTGGCCGCACGCCGGCAACTGCTCAAGTTCGACCTCATCTCCACGGTCTCCGGCGGCGGCTACATCGGCGCCACGCTGGGGCGGCTGTGCACCAACGCGGCGTCGGCCGATGAGGTGCGCGACATCGAGCGCGCCTTCGCCGACGTGGACCGCGCGCGCTTCGGCTGGTGGCTGCGCGGCAACGGCCGCTACCTGATTCCCGGCGGCCTGCGCGACACCCTGTTCGCCACCGCGCTCTACCTGCGCAACCTGCTCGGCACGCACATCGAGATCGCCATCGCGGCCGGCCTGATCGGCATGGTGCTGGCCGCCATCAACCTGCTGCTGTGGGACGCGGTGTTCCGCGCGGTCGACCTCAACAGCGTGCCGCCCGACGCCGTGACCGGCGTCACCGACCTGGCCAGCGTGCATTCGCTGCGCCTGCTGGTGCAGTGGGCCACGCAGTGGCCGACGCTGTGGTTCACGCTGGTCGGGCCTTTCCTCGCCTCGGTGGTGCTGGCCTGCGCCTACTGGTCGGTGCGCGACCGCAAGTCGACCGGCTCGATGCTGCTGCAGGTGGCGATGTGGTGCGTGCTGGCCGCCGCCGCCTGCTGGGTCGGGCCGCAGCTGGTGCGGCACTACAGCGGGTCCCTGTGGCTGGCGCCGGCCTTCGTGGGCTTCGCACTGTGCTGGGTAGTGGCGCTGCTGTGGGTGCTGTGGCGCTGTCGCAAGCGCTCCCCCGGCGAGCTGCGCAACGAACTGACGGACGCGCTCGCCTCGGTGCTCAACACCGTGCTGCTGATCGTCATGCTGGGCCTGCTCGATCGCGCCGGCTGGTGGATCGCGGCCGAGGGGCAGGACATCCGCGCCACCTACGGTGCGATCCTGCTGGTGGTGGCGGCGGGGCTGCGAGGCGTGTTGCCGATGCTGCTGTCGCAGAAACACGAGACGCCTGGCATCGGCAAGTCGCTGATGCTCTCGCTCGCCAGCCTCCTGGGCCTGCTGCTGGCCTTCTGCCTCGCAGCCTGGTGGGTGGGGGTGGTGTATTCGGCGGTGCTGCTGCCGGTGTTCACGCCGGCGGGCCTGGACTTCTCGCGCGGCTGGGTCTGGCTGGGCACCATCTTCGTCATCGTGTTCAGCTACGCACTGGTGACGGGGCGCAACTTCGCCTTCCTCAACGTCTCCTCGCTGCACATGTTCTACAAGGCGCGCATCGTGCGCGGCTACCTGGGTGCGGCCAATGCGCGGCGCCTGGGCGCCAGCCCGACCGACCAGGTCTCCGGCCTGGAGCCGCCGCAGGTGCCGGTGGGCGAGGTCGATGCGCACGACGACATCTCGCAGTTGCGCTACGCGCCGCACCTGCACGGCGGGCCGGTGCACCTGGCCAACGTCTGCATCAACCAGACGCACGACACCAAGCAGCGCCTGTTCAACCGCGACCGCCGCAGCCAGCCGCTCACCGTCGGCCCGCTCGGCTTGATGCAGGCCGGCGGCGCCGGCTGGGCGCAGGCGCATGGGGAGGGCGCTCTCACGCTGGGGGCCTGGACCGCGATCTCCGGCGCTGCCTTCGCACCCGGCCTCGGCCGGCTCACCAAGCGCGGCATCGCCGCGCTGTCGGTGTTCGCGGGCCTGCGCCTGGGCTACTGGTGGAACAGCGCAGAGGCGGGCATCGCCCAGCGCGGCGCGGCGGTGCACAGCAGCCCGCTGCTCATGAAGACACGCTTCATGCTGCTCGAGTGCTTCGGCGTGTTCCCGGGCAGCAGCTCGGCCAACTGGTACCTGAGCGACGGCGGGCACTTCGAGAACACCGGTGCCTACACGCTGCTGCGCCAGGAGGCCGCACTGATCGTGATCGCCGACTGCGGCGCCGATCCCGACTACCGCTTCTGCGACCTCGAGATCCTGATCCGCCGCGCGCGCATCGACCTCAACGCCGAGATCACCTTCATGAAGCCGCGCCCCGGCGCCGACTGGGCGCACCTGGGTGCCTTCGGCTCGCTCAACGACCTGGCCTCGCCCAACAGCCAGGCCTGCCTGGCCCTGGCGCAGGTGCGCTATGCCAGCGGCGCGACCGGGCAGATCGTGCTGGTCAAGCCCAATGTCTCGGCCGCGCTGCCGGTGGACCTGGTCAACTTCAAGGCGGCCAACCCGCTCTTTCCGCAGCAGCCCACCACCGACCAGTTCTTCGACGAGGCCCAGTGGGAAAGCTATTTCCGCCTCGGCGCCGAGATCGGCACGCGCCTCGAAGCCGAGATGCTGGAGCAGGTGGCGATGGGCGCGCCCGGCCTCTTCATGCCCGACGATGGCCAGCCGCAGGCGGTCGCGAAAGCGAGCACCGGCGGCGCGGAGGACGACAAGGACAGCGCTGCCGCGGCCGCCGTGGGCTCGATGAGCCGGCTGCAGGCGCGCGTGATCAAGGCCGGCGCGGTCACCGCCTCGGTCGGCATCGGCACCGCCGCCACCTTCGGCGTCGCGGCCTGGCAGGGCATCGACAGCTGGCGCGTCCAGCGGGCCGAGGCCGAGCAGGCCGAGAACAGCTCTTTCAAGGAGCTGACCGAGCGCTGGGCCCGTCTTCACACGGGCAGCCCGAGCGGCGATGCGCCGGCGCAGCTGGCGGCCGAGCTGCTGCGCACCGGCGACCTGCTGTGCCGCGACGGCCGCGACAACTTCATGGCCAAGTTCCGGCTCTCGGTGCGCATCGTGGACGATGCCAAGCAGGCCTGCGCCGACGAGCCGCCCGCCCAGCGCGCACCGGCCTGTGCGCGCCTGCTCGACGCGGGCAACGGCATCGACTGCCTGCAGCCCGCGCAGGCGCCGCCCTGCGCGCCGCGCTACTGGGCACGCGACTACACCGGCCAGGTCGGCTCCAAGCAGAACTGCAGCGGCACCTTGCCGACGCCGTGGCCGGCCGTGGTGTGGTTGCGCGACCGCGCGCAGGACCTCTGGGGCGGCCCTGGCGATCTGCAGGTGGCCACGGCGCCGCCGCATGCCGGGACACCGCCGGCCTATCCCCCGCCCAGCGCCGACCCGGCGCCCGTCAACGGCAACGAGCCGCCGCGGCCGCCAGCCGACGTCTGCGAAGGCTCGGTGGTCTACATCCAGCTCTACGGCCCCGCGCTGCGAGACAAGGCGCGCGGCTGGCGCGGCCCCTGGCGCAGCCTGGGCGCCTCCGTGCCGCCGATCGAGGACGTGCTGAGCACCTCCCGCCGCGCCGGCCGCTCGCCGCCGGTGGGGCATCCGGAGCCCACCGTGATCATCCGCGACGAGAAGATGCGCGCCTGCGCCCAGGCCCTGGTCCAGACCGCCACCTCGCCGACCGGCCAGCCCTGGGCCATCAAGCTGCGGCCGCAGGGCGGCAGCGAGACGAGAAGCAACATCGAGGTCTGGCTGCCGCGCACGGGCGGGCCGGTGGCGAACTGAACAGGCCGGCCCCGGCGAGGTCCCGTGTGCGCCGGACCAGCCAGTCCCCGTGATCGGCATCTGCGAGGCATCGAGGCTCGAGGCCGCGCAGGATGGCGTAGTCGTCATGCGGGTTCGGGCGCAAACGGTACCATTCCGCGGACGCGTCCCTGAAAACGTTCATGATCGACAGCGATATCGCCATCAGTGTGGCTGCACTGGCACTGCAGAAATCGGAAAAGCTCGCAGGCGTCGCACTTCGGCAGTTCCTCGAGAATCTAAGGGCGGTGGCAGGGATCCAGGCACTTTCGATCAATGATGTGCTCGAGCGCGCCGGTATTTCGAGGCCCCATGTGAACATGACGGTGGGAGATGTCGAACGCCACATCGACGCAGCCCTTGCGCTTGGTATTGCGCCGCTGCCCATCTCGTCCGTACGCTATCCGCCCATGCTGCGGCGGATGGTGGATGCGCCGCTCGTGTTGTTTGCGCGTGGCGACATCGCGGTGCTGGAGAGGCTTCCTGGCGTGGCCGTGACTGGCACGCGCAGGGCAACGCCGCACGGCCTGGCCATCGCCAGGCGAATATCCCAGTACCTGTCCGACGAGGGCCAGGTGGTCGTGAGCGGCTTGACCGTTGGCATCGACGCCGCGGCGCACGAAGGTGCCATGAACGGAAAGAGCCCGGCGATTGCCGTGTTGGCGCACGGGCTTGAGAGAGCAACCCCGGCCCGGGTTCGGCCGTTGGCTGATCGCATCCTTGAAGAGGGCGGCGCGTGGGTTTCAGAGCACCCGCCGGGTGTACGGGCCACGCCGGCGAGCCTTGCGTCGTGCCATCGCATACAGGTCGGTTTCACATGCGCCTCCATCATCGTCGAGGGCGGCGAGCAGAGCGCGTCGACCGCGCACGCGGAGTTCTGCCGCCGCGAGAACCGAATGATGTTCGCCGTCCTTCCTCAGCCGGGCTCCAACGTCAGCACGTCGAGCGGCCTGCCAGAAGCGCTGGTGGCGCAGCATGGGGCGACGCCGATCCACTCGCGCGCAGACTACCCTGCCATGGTGGATGCGGTGCTCACGCAGGCGGCCCGCCTGGGCGTCGTGCCGTAGCTCGAAGCGAGGTCCGCCGCGCTGCCTTGGGACGGCTGCTGACGCGGATCCGCGCGGCCGAAGACTCTCCTAATCCGCCCCCGGCTTCCACACCCGCGCCAACACTGCCAGCTTGCTGCGCAGGTTGTGCCGCTCGTCCGACAGCGCATCGATGAAGTCCGACAGCCGCTTGGACTTGATCATCGTGTAGAAGGTCAGCCAGGTGGTGAAGGCGCCCACCACGCCGAACCACGCGAGCTTCTTCCACAACGGCGAGTCGGCCTCGGCCAGCAGGTTCATGCCGAGGAAGCCGGTGGTGACGGTGCCGATCAGGCCGAACAGCGTGACCACGGTCAGCCGCACCACCGTGTTGGCCTGGCGGCGCAGGCTGTCGGCGTCGAGGTAGGTGTTCATGTCGGCGATGCGCTCCTTGACCTCCTCGTAGAGTGGATCGAGGCCCAGGTGCGTCGCGCACAGGCGCGACAGCGCGCGCACCTGCGCCTGCTCCGAGATCTCGTGGAACCAGTAGCGGTGCGTGAAGCGCAGGAAGCCCTCGAAGCTGGCGCGGATGGCGCGCTTGAAGCGCTTGACGCTGGCCACGTCGTGCACGTCCAGCCGGCGCAGCGCTTCCACCAGGCGATCGGAGTACATCAGCAGCGCCGCCTTCTGGAAATGCGCGATCAGGAAGACCAGGAAATGCTGGTGCCGGAACTGCGCCAGCACGCCGCGGTCGCGGCAGCAGAAGAACTCCGAATCGGCCGTGCCGATCACCACCAGCGAGCGGCCGCTGCACAGGTAGCGCGTGTTGGGCGCGCTGCCGGCGTCGACCCAGAAGCGGTCGTAGCAGTAGCGCTGCTCGAAGTCCGCCATGTGATCCTCGGCGAAGGGCAGGGGGCCGCTGCCGCTGACAGCGGGTTCGGCGGCGCCGGTCACCAGCGCCAGCCGGATGAAGTCGTGGCGCGACAGCCGCCGTGGATCGTCGAGCGCGAGGTAGGCCATCAGCGGCATGCGGTAGTACTCGAGCTGGCGGAAGCGCAGCGCGCCGGGATCGCCCGAATGGTCGCTCACCAGCGGCTGCATCAGCCAGGCCCAGTGGGCGGCGATGCGCGGTGCGCGGTGCTCGGCCACGTGCGCGAGGAACAGATCGCTCTGCTGCGCATCGGAGCTCGCGAGCACGCCGCCGTTGGCATCCAGCCACTCGACGCTGCTCATGCAGTGCAGCGCCGCGCCCTGTGCGTCCCAGCCGCCGGGGTAGGCCCGGCCGAAGCGGTACAGGATCTCCTGCGCCTGCGGCAGGCTCAGGTCGTCGACGCCGACTTCCATGTTGAGCATCACCACGTCGACGTCGAAGAAGAAATACAGGTCGGTGTGCACCACCTGCAGCGTGACCGGTGCGTCGCCCGGCTTCGGCACCACGCGCACGGCGGCGATGTCGCGCCGGCGGAAGATGTGCATCGGCGATTCGCCGCCGGGGCCGCCCGTCTCGCGGCCGCGCCGGCCTTCGCCGTACAGGAAGCGCTGCACGTAGGGCAGGAAGCTCACGAACTCGTTGTAGTGGCGCTCGTGGAAGCCTTCGCTGCTGCCGGTGTACTCGTCCACTTCCTCGCGCCAGGGGGAGCCGTCGCCGGCTTCTTTCAGCCACTGCCAGGGGCTGCGCCGATCGTGCGGCGCATTCGGCGTCGGCATCAGGCGCAAGGGCCACAGGAGCGTCGCGCGCAGGTGGCGCACCACCGGTGCCGCACCCGCCGCCTGCGCCGCAGCTTCTAGGGTTGGAGTGATCTGCTGCATGGCGCCAGTGTAGGCACGCGGCCCGGGCGGACGGAACGGTGCAGGAAGTGGGCTAGGGCAAACCCTGATGTGCTTCTGAAACCGGTTTCATACACTGCACAGGCACCCGGCAGAAGCCTTCGGGTGCTCCTCGCACCTCGGCGCACACCGCCTGAACCGCATCCACTTCGTGAACTACCAATTCCAGTTCGACGCCGTCTTCGCCGCCTGGCCGCTGCTGCTGAAGGGCACCTGGATCACCATCCAGCTCTCGCTCGTCGCCACGCTGCTGGGCCTGGTGGTGGCCATCTTCTGCGCCTGGGGCAAGACCTCCGGGCCCGGCTGGCTGCGCTTCATCGTCAATGCCTACATCGAGGTGATCCGCAACACGCCCTTCCTGGTGCAGCTGTTCTTCTTTTTCTTCGCGCTGCCGGCCATCGGCCTGCGCTGGTCGCCCTACACGGCCGCGCTCACCGCGATGGTGGTGAACCTCGGCGCCTATGCGACCGAGATCATCCGCGCCGGCATCGAGTCCATCCCCAAGGGGCAGATCGAGGCGGGCAGGGCGCTCAACCTCAAGGGCTGGGAGATCTTCCGCTTCGTCATCATCAAGCCGGCGCTCAAGGCCATCTATCCGGCGCTGACCAGCCAGTTCATCCTGCTGATGCTGAGTTCGGCAGTGGTCTCGGTGATCTCGGCCGACGACCTGACCTCGGTGGCCGCCAACCTGCAGTCGCAGACCTTCCGCAGCTTCGAGATCTACATCGTGGTGGCCGGCATCTACCTGGTGCTGGCGCTCGCGTTCTCGGCGTTGTTCAAGCTGATCTACCGGCGCACGCTCAACTACCCGGACCGCCGCTGAGGGCAATCGACCATGCGTACCTTCGGCTTTCCCGATTTCCTCTTCATCCTCGAAGCGGCCCAGTGGACGCTCGCGCTGTCGCTGATCGCTTTCATCGGCGGCGCCATCCTCGGCCTCGTGATCGCGCTGGCGCGCACCTCCGAGAGCCGGACGGCGCGCGCGCTGGCCACCGCCTTCATCCAGGTGTTCCAGGGCACGCCGCTGCTGCTGCAACTGTTCCTGATCTTCTTCGGCGCGCCGGTGATCGGTTTCGACATCAACCCGTGGATCGCCGCCGGCATCGCGCTGGTGCTCAACAGCGCGGCCTTCCTCGGCGAGATCTGGCGCGGCTGCATCGAGGCCATCCCGCGCGGCCAGACCGAGGCCGCGCATGCGCTGAACCTGAGCTACGCGAGCCGCATGCGCGACGTGGTGCTGCCGCAGGCCTTCAAGATCGCGCTGCCGCCCACCGTGGGCTACGTGGTGCAGATCATCAAGGGCACCTCGCTGGCCGCGATCATCGGCTTCACCGAGATCACGCGGGCGGGCCAGATCATCAACAACGCGACCTTCCAGCCGCTCTACGTGTTCACGACCGTGGCGGCGATGTACTTCGCGATCTGCTGGCCGCTGTCGCTGATCGCCGGCCACATGGAGCGCAAACGCGCCCGCGCACTGGCCCGCTGATTTCTCTTTCCTCTTCACGCCCCCAATCCAAGGAGACCCTGACATGACCCTCTTCACCACCCGCCGTGCCGCCATCGCCGCCCTCGGCCTGGGCGCCGCGCTCACGGCCTTCGCGCCCCTGGCCTCGGCCCAGAGCGTGGCCGACATCAAGAAGAAGGGCGAGATCACGATCGGCATGCTGGTCGACTTTCCGCCCTACGGCACCACCGACGCGAAGAACCAGCCCGACGGCTACGACGCCGACGTGGCCAGGCTGCTGGCCAAGGACTGGGGCGTGAAGGCCAACATCGTGCCCGTCACCGGCCCGAACCGCATTCCCTTCCTCCTGACCAACAAGGTCGACCTGCTGGTGGCCTCGCTCGCGGTCACGCCGGAGCGTGCCAAGCAGGTGCAGTTCTCGCAGCCCTATGCGGCCGCGACCATCGTTCTCTACGGCAAGACCGGCAGCAACATCAAGGGCGCCGCCGACCTCAAGGGCGTGCGCGTGGGCGTGGCCCGCGCCAGCACGCAGGACGTGGCCGTGACCAAGGCCGCGCCGGAAGGCACCGAGATCCGCCGCTTCGACGACGACGCCTCGGCCATGCAGGCGCTGATCTCGGGCCAGGTCGATGCCATCGGCTGCTCGGTCACCGTGGCCGCGCAGATCGCCAAGCGCGTCCCGGCCAATACCTTCGAGAACAAGTTCACCCTGGTCCAGCAGGCGATGGCCATCGCGATGCGCCCGGGCCAGGACGACCTGCTGAAGAACGTCAACGACTTCGTCGCCAGGAACACGGCCAACGGCGAGCTCAACAAGCTCTACAACAAGTGGCTGCAGACGGATCTTCCGAAGCTGAACTGAGCACCGACCCATGACAGAGGCCATCGCCACCCACGCCGGCGCCGAATCCATCATCCGGATGGAAGCGGTGAACAAGTGGTACGGCACCTTCCAGGTGCTGACCGACATCGACCTCTCGGTGCGCACCGGCGAGCGCATCGTCATCTGCGGCCCGTCGGGCTCGGGCAAGTCCACGCTGATCCGCTGCATCAACCGCCTGGAGCAGGTGCAGAAGGGCAAGATCGTGGTCGACGGCATCGAGCTCACCGCCGGCGGCAAGAACGTCGACGCGGTGCGCGCCGAGGTCGGCATGGTGTTCCAGCAGTTCAACCTGTTCCCGCACCTGACCATCCTGCAGAACTGCACCCTGGCGCCGATGCGCTCGCGCGGCATGTCCAAGGCGCAGGCGGAAGAGGTGGCGATGAAGTACCTCACCCGCGTGCGCATCCCCGAGCAGGCGCACAAATACCCGAGCCAGCTCTCCGGCGGCCAGCAGCAGCGCGTGGCGATCGCCCGCGCCCTGTGCATGAGCCCCAAGATCATGCTGTTCGACGAGCCGACCTCCGCCCTCGACCCCGAGATGGTCAAGGAAGTGCTCGACACCATGATCGGCCTGGCCGAGGACGGCATGACCATGCTGTGCGTCACGCACGAGATGGGCTTCGCCCGCAGCGTGGCCGACCGCGTGATCTTCATGGCCGACGGCAAGATCGTCGAGCAGGCGCCCCCGGGCGAGTTCTTCGCACAGCCGAAGCACGAGAAGACGCGCCAGTTCCTGGGCCAGATCCTCAGTTCCCACCACGCCCACTGAAACCATGCCTCCTGTCCTGATCTCTCTGTCGTCCTTCGGCACGGCCGAGGTGGGTCGGCATGGCCAGCTGTGGTGCACGCGGCTCGCGCTGGAGGCCGGCGCGGACAGCGTGGAAGTGCGCGGCGAGCTGCTGCGCGAGCCGGCGGCCGAGCTCTCGGCCCTGGCTGGGCTGGCCTCGGTGTATTCCAGCCCCGAGGGCCTCTGGGCCACTGACGGCAGCCTGGACGAAGGCGCGCTCGCGCGGGGCCTGGCCGCCGCCGTCGCGCTGCGTGCCCATCGGCTCAAGATGTCGATCGGCGGCTTCGCGACGCCCTCGAAGTTCTCGTTGGCCAAGCTCAAGGCGCTGCTCGAGGCGCAGCCGGTGGAACTCGTGATCGAGAACGACCAGACCGAGCAGGCCGGCACCGTCGACGCGCTGCTGCGCTTCTTCGATGCGCAGCAGCAGGCCGGGCTGGACCTCGGCATGACCTTCGACATGGGCAACTGGCATTGGCTCGGCGAATGCCCGCTGCGCGCCGCCGAGGCGCTGGCGCCCCGCGTGCGCTACGTGCACTGCAAGGGCGTGCAGCGCCTGCCCGCCAAGTGGGTCGCCGTGCCGCTGGCCGATTCCATCGCGCCCTGGCGCGCGGTGCTGCGCGCCTTGCCGGCCGACGTGCCGCATGCCATCGAATATCCTCTGGTCGGCGATGATCTGGTGGCCGTCACCCGCGGCCAGGTCGCGCGGATCCGTGCCCTGCGAGGCCTTCCATGACTGACACTTCCTTCGACGTCGCGCTTTTCGGCGAAGCCATGATGCTGCTGGTGGCCGACCAGCCGGGCCCGATCGAGAACGCCACCGTCTTCCACAAGCGCACCGCCGGTGCCGAGACCAACGTTGCCATCGGCCTGTCGCGCCTGGGCCTGAAAGTGGGCTGGGCCAGCCGGCTCGGCACCGATTCGATGGGCCGCGCGCTGCTGGCCACCATGCAGGGCGAAGGCATCGACTGCTCGCACGTGATCAGCGACCCGGCGCAGCGCACCGGCTTCCAGTTCAAGGGCCGCGTCACCGACGGCAGCGACCCGCCGGTGGAATACCACCGCAAGGGCTCGGCCGCGAGCCACATGGGCCCGGCCGACGTGGACGAGCCCTGGCTGCGCTCGGCCCGCCACCTGCACGCGACCGGCGTGTTCGCCGCCATCTCCGACACCAGCCTGCAGGCCGCGTTGAAGAGCATGGAGGTGATGCGTGCCGCCGGCCGCAGCATCTCCTTCGATCCCAACCTGCGCCCCACACTGTGGTCCTCCAAGGAGGCCATGCGCCACTGGATCAACGAGCTCGCCGCGCGCGCCGACTGGGTGCTGCCCGGCATGGAAGAGGGCCTGCTGCTGACCGGCGAGAGCACGCCCGAGGGCGTGGCCCGCTTCTACCGTGCGCTGGGCGCGAAGCTGGTGGTGGTCAAGCTCGGCGCCGAGGGCGCCTACTACGACAGCGACACCGCCGGCACCGGCCGCGTCGCGGGCTTCCCGGTGGCGAAGGTGATCGACACCGTCGGCGCCGGCGACGGCTTCGCGGTCGGCGTGGTCAGCGCGCTGCTCGAAGGCCGCAGCGTGCCCGAGGCCGTGCGCCGCGCCGCCTGGATCGGTGCCCGCGCCGTGCAGGTGCTGGGCGACACGGAAGGCCTTCCCACGCGGGCCCAGCTGGACGAAGCGGGGTTGTGATGCGCAAGAAGGTCCTGGTCTTCCGCGAGCTGCCCGACGACCAGCTCGCGCGCCTGCAGGCGGCGCACGAGGTCACGGTGGCGAATCCGCGCATCGCGGCGCAGCTGCCGGCCTTCGAGGCCGCGCTGCCCGAGGCCCAGGGCCTGATCGGCTCCAGCTTCCCGGTCGACGACGTGCTGCTCGCGCGCGCGCCGAAGCTGGAGGTCATTTCCAGCGTTTCGGTGGGCGTGGACAACTACGCGCTGCCCGCCCTGCACGCGCGCGGCATCCTCCTGTGCCACACGCCGGGCGTGCTCGACGAGACCGTGGCCGACACCGTCTTCGCCTTGCTGATGGCCACCAGCCGGCGCGTGGTCGAGCTCTCCAACCTCGTGCGCGAGGGCCGCTGGACGAAGAACATCGGCGAGGACCTGTTCGGCTTCGACGTGCATGGCAAGACGCTGGGCCTGCTCGGCTTCGGCCGCATCGGCCAGGCCATCGCGCGCCGCGCGGCACTGGGCTTCGGCATGCCGGTGCTCTACCACGCGCGGCGCCCGGTCGACCTGGCGGCCCAGGCACCCGAGCTGCAGGGCAGGGCGCTGCACACGCCGCTCGACGAGCTGCTGGCGCGCGCCGACATCGCGGTCGCGATGCTGCCGCTGTCGGACAGCACCCGCGGCATGGTCGATGCCCACGTGTTCGGCCGCATGAAGCCCGGCGCGATCTTCATCAACGGCGGCCGCGGCGCCACCGTGCAGGAGCCGGCGCTGCTGGAGGCCCTCGACCGCGGCACCCTGCGCGCGGCCGGCCTCGACGTGTTCGCCACCGAGCCGCTGCCCGTGGATTCGCCGCTGCGCACCCACCCGCGCGTGACCCCGCTGCCGCACATCGGCTCGGCCACGCACGAGACCCGGCACGCCATGGCCGAGCTGGCCACCACCAACCTGCTGAAGGCGCTCGCCGGCGAGCGGCCCCTGGCGGTCTACGACACGGCCTTCGCGTGAAAAAGACAGCCAAGGCCACCATCGCCGACGTGGCGCGCGAGGCCGGCGTTTCCAAGGCCACCGTCTCGCGCTTCCTGAACCACCGCGAGCGCCTGCTGAGCGCCGACATCGCGACGCGCGTCGAGGCGGCGGTGGCCAAGCTGGCCTACACGCCCAGCCCGATGGCGCAGGCGCTCAGCCATGGCCGCTCGCGCCTGATCGGCCTGATCGTGGCCGACATCACCAATCCCTATTCGGTGGCCGTGCTGCGCGGCGCGGAGAAGGCCTGCCAGGAGGCCGGCTACCTGGTGATGCTGTTCAACCTCGGCAACGACGCCGAGCGCGAGCACGAGGCCATCGACGCGCTGGCCGGCTACCAGGTGGACGGGTTCATCCTCAACACCCTGGGCCGCGGCACCGGCCTGGTCGATCCCGACGTGCTGCACGGCAAGCCGGCGGTGCTGGTGGACCGCCGCCATCCCGACATGCACACCGACTTCGTCTCGCTGGACAACCCCGCCGCGATGAAGGCGGCTTGCGAACATCTGGTGGATGGAGGCTATCGCGAGCTGCTCTACATCACCGAGCCGCTCAAGGGCGTGAGCTCGCGGCGCGAGCGCACGGCGGCCTTCGGCGACTGCATCGCTGCCCACCAGCCGCGCGTGGCTGGCGAGGTGTTCGAAAGCGGTGGCGAGGACAGCGACGCGCTCGACGCAGCCCTGCAGGCCCTGCGCAAACGCGCGAAACGCGGCCGCCGCGCCGCCGTGCTGGCCGGCAACGCGGTCGTCACCCTGCGCGTGGCCTCGGCCATGGCGCGCCTGGGCTGGCAGTTCGGCGTCGAGCTCGGCTTCGTCGGCTTCGACGATCCCGAATGGGCGCCGCTGATCGGGCCGGGCCTGAGCACCATCGCGCAGCCGACCGATGCGATCGGGCGTGCCGCGGCGACCTGCCTGATCGAGCGCCTGCGGGGCCTGGAAGGGCCGCCAAGGCAGTTGCTGCTGCCGGGAGAACTGAGAGTGCGTGGATCGTCAGGCGTCTTGGTGGATTGAATTAATTGCCCTAAATGCGCCTCTTCAATGGCCATATGATGGTTTATAGGCAATAATCGGCCGGTTATTTTGTTTGGATGAGAACAATACAACAAACGGCTCAAATGTGCTCCTAAGGGCGAAAAGGTGTCATAATGGGCAAAAATAAGCCCTTTGATGAGATGCAGTCGTGAAAAGCGTCGATGCCACCCCTGATGAGATGGAAGCCGCCGTGGGCGAGCAGCTGCGGGCTCTGCGGATACATCGCAACATCGATCAAAAGACCTTGGCGGAGCGCGCCGGCGTGAGCGTACGCGCTCTGCGCAACCTCGAGAGTGGCGCCGGTTCTACGCTGCATACGATGGTCTGTGTCCTGCGCGCGCTCGGCCGTGAAGACTGGCTCCGGTCGGTCGGTCCGGTGGCCACGATCAACCCCTTGATGCTGTCCCGAAGTCATGCGCCCCGGCAGCGGGCAAGCAAAGCTCGAAAGGCCGGTGAGACGCGGCCGGGACCAGCTTGAGGAGGCGCCCGATTGGCCACGAGAAAAACAAGGCGTGCTTCAACCTACAAACCTGTCCATGGCATCGACGTCCACCTCTGGGGCATGCATGTCGGGGCCGTCGCGCTGGATCCGGCTTATGGGTGCTACGCGTTCGCCTACACCCCGGAATTCCAGGACAGCGGCATCGAGCCGGCTCCGCTGCGCATGCCTGCCCGGAGCAACACGGTCTATCTGTTTCCCGACTTGCCGGAGCCGACCTACAAGCGTCTGCCGGCGCTGCTGAGCGATGCCCTGCCGGACGACTTCGGCAACGCCCTGATCAACCGCTATATGGCAGACAAAGGCATCTCCGCCGCCGACGTCACTGCGCTCGACCGCCTCGCCTACATGAGCACGCGTGCCATGGGGGCCCTGAACTTCCGCCCCAGCCGCGGACCAGCCACGCAGAAGCCCACGGCCATCGTGCTCGGCAGCCTGGTCGAGGAAGCCCGCCGGGCGGTGACGGGCGATCTGGCCGGCGACGAGCATGCCAACGCCGCGCTGCGCAGCATCATCGAAGTCGGCACCTCGGCCGGCGGTGCCCGCGCGAAGGCCGTCATTGCGCTGAACCCCGACACGGAGGAAATCCGCGCCGGGCAGATGAACGTGCAGGAGGGCTTCGAGCATTGGCTGCTCAAGTTCGATGGCATGGGCCGTGACAGCGAGCTCGGCTCCTCGCAGGACTATGGCCGCATCGAATATGCCTACCATTTGATGGCACGGGCTGCGGGCATCAGGATGACCGACTGCCGCTTGCTCAAGGAAAACGGGCGTGCCCATTTCATGACCCGGCGCTTCGATCGTGGGGAGGGCGACATACGCCACCACATGCAGACACTCTGCGCGATGGACCACGTGGACTACAAGCTGAAGGGCACGAACGCCTACTCGCAGCTCTTCCAGGTCATTCGCCAGCTCGAGTTGCCCTACACCGACATGGAAGAGGCCTTCCGCCGCATGGTCTTCAACGTGATGGGCCGCAACTGCGACGATCACACGAAGAACTTCTCTTTCCTGCTCAAGCAGGGCCAGCCCTGGGAACTGGCGCCGGCGTACGACATCACCTTCGCCCACAACCCCCGGGGCGAGTGGACGCACCAGCACCTGATGTCGGTCAATGGCAAGTTCAAGGGCTTCCTCGAGGAAGACCTCTTGGCGGAGGCCGAGCGCCGGGGCATCGGTACGGCGCGCCGTGTGATCGATGAGGTACGCGCTGCCATTTTCGATTGGAGCCGGCATGCCGAGCAGGCGGGAGTCTCCGAAGCGCAAGCCAAGACCATCAAGGAACAACTGCTCCTGCTGCGTTGAACAATTCGACGCATCCTGTCCATCGTTGTGGCGCAAAGCGGGCGCTTCTCGACGCATTGACGGCTTCAGCCTGCCAGCCCTCCCATTTACAGTTTTTTGACACGAACTGTGAAGGAGACGCGCCATGAACCCCAACGACAAGAGCCCCATCCGCAAGGTGCTGGTGCTGGGCGCCGGCAAGGTCGGCGGCACCGTGGCCGACATGCTGGCGGAGTACCACCGCCTGCCGGTGACGCTGGCCGACCGCGTGCTGCCGCGCGGCGAGCCCGGCGACCGGTGGATCGAGCGCATCGCGCTGGACGTGGAGGACGCAGCCGCGCTCGCCGCGCTCATGGCCGGCCACCAGGCCGTGATCAACGCCTTGCCTTTCCATCTCGCCGCGCAGGTCGCCCGCGTCGCCGCCCGGCAGGGCCTGCACTACTTCGACCTGACCGAGGACCGCGCCGCCACCGAGGCCATCCGCGGGCTGGCCGCCAATGCCTCCGCCGTGCTGATGCCGCAATGCGGCCTGGCACCGGGCGTGATCGGCATGCTGGGCATGCAGCTGGCCGGCCGCTTCGACACCCTGCATGACCTGCGCCTGCGCGTCGGCGCGCTGCCGCGGCATGCGACCAACCGGCTGCGCTATGCCTTCACCTGGAGCATCGACGGGCTGATCAACGAATACTGCAACCCCTGCGCCGCCATCGTGCAGGGCGAGGCGGTGTCGGTGCAGCCGCTGGAAGGGCTGGAGACGCTGGTGCTGGAGGGCGAGGACTACGAGGCCTTCCACACCTCGGGCGGCCTGGGCACCCTGGCCGAGACGCTCGCGGGCCGCGTGCGCAACCTCGACTACAAGACCCTGCGCTACCCCGGCCACCGCGACGCGATGGACTTCCTGCTGAACGATCTGCGCCTGGTCGAGCGCCGCGCGCTGCTGCGGCAGGTGCTGGAGCATGCCGTGCCCCACACCCGCGACGACGTGGTGATCGTGTTCGCCGCCGCCAGCGGGGAGCGCCAGGGCCGCTTCGAGCAGGTCACCCGCATGGCGCGCATCCATGGCGGCCGGCTGCGCGGGGTCGACCGCACCGCGATCGAACTGGCCACCGCCGCCGGCGTGGTCGGCGTGTTCGAGCTGCTGCGCAATGGCCGGCTGCCGGCGCGCGGCTTCGTCGGGCAGGAGCAGGTGCCACTGGAGGCCTTCCTGGCCACCCGCGTCGGCCGCTGCTATGCGGCGCTGGGCGAGTCGACCGCGGCCGCCCCGGCCGGGCCGCACCCTGGGCATGCGCTGGTCCATACTTGGCCCGCGCCGGCACGGCATCGCCGGCGCCAGGAGACACGCCCATGAACGACGAAGAACGCGCACGCCTGCTCGACGACTGCGGCATCCACGCGGAGGAACGATCCGGCGGCAGCCTGCGCGTGCGCTCGCCCGTCGACGGCGCCGAGCTCGCACGCCTGCACGAGACGCCGCCCGCCGCGGTGGCGCAAGCCATCGACCGCGCGCAGGACGCTTTCACCCGCTGGCGCGAGGTGCCGGCCCCCGTGCGCGGCGAGCTGGTGCGGTTGTGGGGCGAGGAACTGCGCGAGGCCAAGGCGTCCATCGGCCGCGTGATCTCGAACGAGGCCGGCAAGATCGTGCAGGAGGGCCTGGGCGAGGTGCAGGAAGGCGTGGACATCTGCGAGTTCGCGCTGGGCCTGTCGCGCCAGCTCCACGGCCGCACCATCGTCTCGGAGCGCCCGGGGCACCGCATCATGGAGCAGTACCACCCGCTGGGGCCGGTGGCGATCATCACCGCCTTCAACTTCCCGAGCGCGGTGTTCGCCTGGAACGCGGCGATCGCGCTGGTCTGCGGCGACCCGGTGATCTTCAAGCCCTCGGAGAAGGCGCCGCTGTCGGGCCTGGCGACCTTCCGAGCGCTGGAGCGCGCCATCGCGCGCTTCGGCGATCGCGCGCCGGCCGGGCTGGCGCAGATCGTGATCGGCGGACGGGCGCAGGCCGAGGCGCTGGTCGACAGCCCGCTGGTGCCGCTGGTCTCGGCCACCGGCTCCACCCGCATGGGGCGCGAGGTCGGGCCGCGCGTGGCGGCGCGCTTCGGCCGCCGCATCCTGGAGCTGGGCGGCAACAACGCGATGATCGTCACGCCCGCGGCGGACCTGGACATGGCCGTGCGCGCCATCGTCTTCAGCGCGGTGGGCACCGCGGGCCAGCGCTGCACCTCGCTGCGGCGGCTGATCGTGCACCGCGAGGTGCGCGATGCGTTGCTCAAGCGGCTCCTGCCGGCCTACGAAAGCCTGCGCGTGGGCGATCCGATGGAGGAGGGCACCCTGGTCGGCCCGCTGATCGACCAGGCGGCCTTCGACGCCATGCAGCGCGCCATCGCCGATGCGAAGGCGCAGGGCGGGCGCCTCCTGTGCGGCGGCGAGCGCCTGCATGCCGAGCGTTTCGACGACGCGTACTACGTGCGCCCCGCCATCGCCGACATGCCCTCGCAGACCGAGGTGGTGCGCCGCGAGACCTTCGCGCCGCTGCTCTACCTGCTGGAGTACGAGGACCTGGGCCAGGCCATTGCCATCCACAACGACGTGCCGCAGGGCCTGTCTTCCTGCATCTTCTCGAACGACCTGCGCGAGGTGGAGCGCTTCCTCTCGGCCTCCGGCTCCGACTGCGGCATGGCCAACGTCAACATCGGGCCCAGCGGCGCGGAGATCGGTGGCGCCTTCGGCGGCGAGAAGGAGACGGGCGGCGATCGCGAGAGCGGCTCCGACGCGTGGAAGCAGTACATGCGCCGCACGACCAACACCATCAACTATTCGACCGAGCTGCCGCTGGCGCAGGGCATCCGGTTCGGGTGAATTTTCGAGGTCATTCTCATGCTTCAAATGCGTCCAGGGTGCGAGTGCTGCGACCGGGATCTGCCGCCCGACTCGCCAGACGCTCGAATCTGCTCCTTCGAGTGCACCTTCTGCAGCGACTGCTCGGACCGGCGTCTCGCCGGCACGTGTCCCAACTGCGGCGGCGAACTGCTTCCTCGCCCCAGGCGGCCGGCAGACAAGCTCGCGAAGTACCCGGCCTCGACTGAGCGCGTGTTCAAGCCCCAAGGCTGTGGGGCTGCATAGCTGACGAGGCCGCGGGATGCGCTGCCGCCGGCAGCGCCTGCGCGTGTTCGAGAACAGGGCCGAGGGACAGGAAGGCCCGGCCGGCCGGGGTGATCTCGCCCACCACGATGGCGGCTCGGGGCAGGCCGCCCCACTCGCAGGGGACGAGTTGCATCCACGCGCGGATGTGGCCAGCGTGGACCAGCGCAGCGGCAGGTTCGAAATCCTCGGGGTCCGAGAGGACGTGCGGAAGTGATTTCCGCGCAATGCGGTGGAGCAACGCGATTGGCACAAGATGCGCTGCGAGCGTCGCGCGTGCGGATTGTTGTGTCTTTCCTCTTCGTTCCATGGGCGATGAGGGTGCGTGGATGCCTGCTTTGCGTCTACAGACTTTGAGTAGCATCTTTGCGTGAACTCAGACCGTCGCTCATCCGGGTGCCGCCGTCCTCAGCCAAGAACGGATATCTACGCGCGGAACGTGCCGCGCGTGGCATTGCACAGGAGCAGCACGCCGATCTGGCGCAATGTTTCGCTGGACAACATAGAGCGACTCGCCAAGGCCCTTGGCGTGGATGTCTCGGTCCTTATGACTGTCTTTGATTGTCAGCGCCGCGAGTGGTCGATGTAGTCGACAGCCTCATCTGAGGCCGCCGTCTAACCGCAGCAACGGGCCCGAGAGGCGCGTTGGGTACGGTCGATAGCCGCCTTGCAGGCGTTTGCGGTCGTCCGGCCTGGTGCACCTGAACAGCTGCGAGCTCCCGGCCTACGGACATTCAAAACCGCGAGCGTCCAATGCCAAAAGACGACGCCCCTACCAGCGTAAGCGGAAATATCGTTGCCTCCGCAGGCGGGCAGCTTCGGCTTGGCCTTGCATCAGCGTTGCCGCAGGAGCAGCCCACTTTCGTCGCGCGATTGGTACCCTGTTTAAGGATCACGTCGGCTTTCGTGCACGGACTGGAGATTCGCGGCTAGCATTCCGGGCATGACCTCGCTCCCGCAGGGCACTGTCACCTTCCTGTTCTCAGACATCGAAGGCTCGACCCGGCTCGCCCAGCGCCTGGGCGATCAGCCCTGGTCGGAACTGCTGGAGGCGCATCGCATGCTGCTTCGCCGCACCTTTGCGACGCACGCGGGCACGGAGGTTGACACCCAGGGCGATGCGTTCTTCGTGGTGTTCACCCGTGCCGCTGATGCCGTCGCCTGCGCCGCAGCCGCGCAGCAGGCGCTGCTGTCGTATGCCTGGCCCGTCGACGACGCGGTGAAGGTGCGCATAGGAATCCACACCGGTGAGGCGGTCGTGCGCGATCACTGCTACATCGGACAGGAGGTGCACCGCGCCAGCCGCATCTGCAATGCTGCCCACGGCGGCCAGGTGGTGCTCTCGCAAACGACGGCGGAACTCATTCGGGCGAATCTGCCCGCCGGCTCGGCACTGAAGGCCATTGGTGAGCATCGACTGAAGGATCTCAACGAGCCGCAGCGCCTGTTTCAATTGGTGGCCCCAGGCCTGCCGAGCGAGTTCGCGCCGCTTCGCGGCTTTCGAGCGCCGACCAATCTACCGGCGGAGCGCTCGACCTTCATCGGCCGCAGTCTCGAAGTCAAGGCCTTGAGGTCTGCACTTGCGAGCTGCCGGCTGATCACGCTCGCAGGCATCGGCGGCTCCGGAAAGACGCGCCTTGCGCTGCGCGTCGGCGCGCTGGAACTGGACCATTTCCCCGACGGAGTATTTTTTGTCGATCTCTCAGCCGTGACGGATCCCGAGTCGGTGGCCCCCACTTTGGCACTGGCCTGCGGAGTCAACCCGGGCGACTCGGTCCCAGGCCCATCGAGCAGCCTGTGTTCGCGCTTGGTATCCGCGCTGGAACCGCGCCGCGCGCTACTGCTCGTCGACAACTGCGAGCATCAGCTGAGCGCAGTCTCGGAACTGCTGGATCAGCTTCTGGCAGGCTGTGCACGCCTGGCCCTGCTGGCGACCAGCCGCGAACCGTTGGGGCTCGAAGGCGAAATGGTCGTGCAGGTGCCGTCGTTGCCGTTTCCGCAGGACGCCGGGACCGGCATGGTGACGGACGCGATGCTTTTGTTTATTGAACGAGCGAAATCGGTCAACTCGTCGTTCCTGGTTGACGAAAGCTGCATGCCGCAGATCGCGGAAATCTGCCGACGACTCGACGGCATCCCGCTGGCCATCGAGTTGGCAGCCGCGCGCGTTTCGCATCTGTCTGTTCTGCAGATCGCGCAGCGGCTGGAAGATCGCCTTCGCATGCTTTGCGGAGGGCGCCGGCGAGCCCTGCGCCAGCAGACCCTGCTTGCTTCACTGGACTGGAGCCACGACCTGCTCACGGCCGACGAGCGAATCGTCTTCCGACGCCTTGCCGTATTCGCAGGCGGGTTCACGCTGGAAGCAGCAGAGGCCGTGTGCAGCGGCAACGGCATTCCGTCCGGTGCCGTCCTCGATCTGCTTGCATCGCTGCTTGCCAAGTCTCTCTTATCGATCGGGGAAGGCCGGGGTGGCAACTCCAGATACCGCCTGCTGGAGACCGTGCGCCTGTACTCTTTGGAGAAACTTGGTGCAGCAGACGAAGCGCTCGCGCTGCGCTCCCGGCATCGAGACTATTTCCTGGCCTGGCTCGAGTCCGCTGAGATGGATGATCGGATCTTCGGAACGGATTCAATGGATGCCATTGGCCAGGAGTTCGAGAATCTTCGAGGCGCCATCGATTTCTGCTGGTCCGACGATCGAATCGATCTTGTCGTGCGCATGGTTACGCTGATGGCGGGATTCTGGGTCACGAGTGCGTCGCACCGGATCCCGATGGCGATGCTCGAACGCGCGCTGGGGCGCGAGGAACGCCTGCCCCTCGAACTGCGCGTGGCCGGCCATGCGCTGCTTGGGTGGCTGGGCATCTTGGCGATCGATGCGGCGCCCGCGGCGGTGGGCGACAGTGCGCAAGCCGCCGCGTTGGCGGCCGGACGGGTGGGTGCGTTCTCGACGATGGCCTGCACGCTTCGCTCGTTCGCGTGCGCTGTGATCGGGTCCATTCCGGGGGCCGCGCCCAGTCTGATCGAGGAAGCACACCACCGCGCCGAGGCGGCCGTCGTCAACGCCCGCGCGTGCCTGTCCGGGGCATGGATCGCCTTCACGGAGAGCAATTTCGGCCAGGTGGAGATGCATCTCGGAAACCTTGAGAGCGCAGCGCACTGGTATCGCGCGAGCTTCGCCAGTTGCCGCAGACTCAGCTTCAATGTCTGGCTCGCACCTATGGCCGCATCCGGGTTGACTACCTCGTTGCATCTGCTCGGCAGGAACGATGAGGCCCTAGAGGCCGCACTTGCCTACCTGGCACTGGCCGCGAGCACAGGTTCGCAGTTGTCATGGCTTGACGGCCACTTCATTGAAGTCGTGCCCGCGCTTTTCGTCGGCGGACGGCGAGTGCAGGCTGAGCGCGAGTTGCGCAGCCGCGCAAACGTCATGCGCTACAACGGCGTGTACAAGGCGCCCAACCATTTCCTGGGCGTGGCTGGTGTGGTGGAATTTCTGCGCGGGCGGCCCGACCGAGCCGCCCGTCTGCTGGCCGCGGCGCGCACGGTATGCGGCGCCGACAAGGATCTGATCTCATTCCGCACCCCCGGCAGCCTGGCTTACTACCGTCACTATCAGCCGCTAGTGCGCGACGCCCTGGGGCCCGACGCCGCAAAGCGTGCGCGCGACGAAGGACGCAGGATGAGCCTGGACGACGCCTTCAGTTATGCTTTGCAGTGACATCTGTCACAAGTGCGGACGGCGCTCCCTCACGCTGTGAGCCTTGGAGGGGATTCCATGCGTGCACAGCATCGTACGCCGCGGCGGCGCGGACGCGAGGCGTCATGACCGGAAAGGCGCAGGGCAGCGGGAGCGGTCAGTGAGAAGGGAGTGTGCCAACATCCGTAGAGGGCCCTTTGCCGAAGTTCGCTGCGCTCCATTGCCGACCTTCAGGCACCGCCGTCGGCTTGGATGGCGTAGCTCGCGAAGGAAGCGGTGAACAAGAACTCGCTGCTCAGTATGCAATGGGATGGACGCCCCCACCCGTAGACGGCATCGAAGTGCCACAGTGGATGTGTCAGCAACCACTCAATCGGAAGGAGCGTCCACCATGGAGATTACGACGATCGGCCTTGACGAT
>NZ_LYMK01000067.1 GCF_002157355.1 Variovorax sp. JS1663
GTCGCCTTTCTTTGGTTACTTTCTTTGGCGAAGCAAAGAAAGTGACTCGCCCGCCGGGGCGAACTCCCGGCTCCTGCGCCAACCAAACAGCAAGGCAAGAACAAAGGCCCAATGCCCTCACTCTCACTCTCTCCCAGAGGGAGCAAGCCCCCCTCCGCCCACAAGGCCGACACAGGATCACTCATGCCTGCTCCACCGGCTGCGGCCGAATCGACATGACGACCGGCCGCTCCTTCGCAATCATCCCGTCGATCAGCCTCCGCGCCCACATGGCGCCCGCGTCGATGTTGAGGTTGTGAAACTCCCGCCCCGGCCGGTCGTCGATGGCGCGCTGCTGCGCCTCCAGCACCAGCTCGTCCTCGCGGAAGATGCCGGCCACGCCCTCGCGCAGTTCGTGCGTGAGGCGTTGCTCACCGATGCAGTAGTTGCGCGCGAAGGCCCAGAAGTAGAGGCAGGTGGTGTCGGTCTCGGGCGTGATGGTGTTGAGCACATAGCCGTTCACGCCCCGGCTGCGGTCGCCCGCATGCCCCTCGCGCGGCACTGCGCCGCTGCCGGTCTCGGCCACGCCGACATCGATGTTCACCGTGCACGGCCCCTCGAAGCGGATGATCTGCCAACGGTCCACCTTGCCCTGGTAGCCGTGGGCATGGTGAATCTGCGCGGCCCAGAAAGGCGGCGCATCGATGTTCTCCATCCAGCGCGTGACCGTGGCCGAGCGGTCGCCGTGGGTGGCGACGAAGGGCGCCTCGGCCACCGCGCGGTTGCCGATGGAGGAGCCGTGCACGAAGGTCTCGTGCGTGAGGTCCATCAGGTTGTCCACCACCAGCCGATAGTCGCAGGCCACGCGGATCATCTTGCCGTCGCCGGCCCAGGCCGGATCGTCGTTCCAGTGCATGTCGGGCACCAGCGCCGGATCGGCCAGCGCCGGGTCGCCGGGCCAGACCCAGACGAAGCGGTGCTTCTCCACCACCGGGTAGGCGCGCACGCAGGCCGAGGGGTTGAGCGTCTCCTGGCTGGGCATGTGGGTGCAGCGGCCCTGGCTGTTGTAGACCAGGCCGTGGTAGCCGCAGACCAGTTCATCGCCCTCCAGCCGGCCGAGCGAGAGCGGCATCAGACGGTGCCAGCAGGCATCTTCCAGCGCAGCCACCTGGCCGTCGCCGCGCCGGTACAGCACCAGCTTCTGGTTGCAGATCGTGCGCGCCAGCAGGCTCTGCCGGACTTCCACGTCATAGGCGGCGGCATACCAGGCATTGAGGGGAAAAGGACGTGTCGAAGCACTCATAGGATACTCAATGTATACATTCATGCCCAAGAAGCCAACGTTTTTTCGTTGATTCGAGGGTAAATACCCATATTGATGTATTCAGCGCAGCCGTTCTCTGTGCGTTTACGATCGACCGTTCTTTTCCAGAGATTCGACGGAGCCCACCATGTCCCAGCATGCCCACCTGCCTGCCCGCTATGACCACGTCGGCAGCTTTCTGCGTCCCAAGTACCTGCTCGAAGCGCGCGAGCAGAAAGCCAAGGGCGAGATCTCGCCCGAACAACTGCGCCAGGTGGAAGACAAGGCCATCACAGAGATCGTGAAATTCCAGGAGGACATCGGCCTCAAGAGCATCACCGACGGCGAGTTCCGCCGAACCTACTTCCACATCGACTTCCTGGAGCAGCTCGGCGGCGTGAAGACCGACATCCCGGTCACCATCCGCAAGCCCGACGGCACCGAGGAGCTGGCGCCGCCCGTCATGCGCGTCATCGACAAGGTCACGCACGCCAAGACCATCCAGCTGGCCGACTTCCAGTACCTCAAGAGCCAGGTCTCGGCCGGCCGCACGCCCAAGGTGACGATCCCTTCGCCCACCATGCTGCATTTCCGCGGCGGCCGCGCCGGCATCAGCAAGGAGGCCTATCCCGAGCTCGATCCGGATTTCTACGACGACGTGGCCCGTGCCTACGGCGACGAACTGCGTTCGCTGGCCGCCGCCGGCTGCACCTACGTGCAGATGGACGACACCAACCTCGCCTACCTGTGCGACGAGCGCATGCGCGAGGCCGCCCGCCAGCGCGGGGACGACCCCAACGAGCTGCCGCACCGCTATGCCGCCTTCATCAACAAGGTGGTGGCGCAGAAGCCCGAGGGCATGACCCTGGCCATGCACCTGTGCCGCGGCAACTTCAAGAGCACGCACGCGGCGGCCGGCAACTACGAGCCCGTGGCCGAGGCCCTGCTCAAGGAGATGGACCTGGACGCCTATTTCCTCGAGTACGACGACGCCCGCTCCGGCGACTTCCGCCCGCTGCGCTATCTGCCCAAGGGCAAGACCGTGGTGCTCGGCCTGGTGACCACCAAGTTCGGCCAGCTGGAGGACAAGGACGAGCTGAAGGAACGCATCGAGGCGGCCGCCAAGTACGCGCCGCTGGAGCAGCTCGCGTTGTCGCCGCAATGCGGGTTCTCCAGCACCGTGCACGGCAACAACATCGCGGTGGAAGACCAGCGCAACAAGCTGCGCCTGGTCGTGGAGACCGCCCGGGAGGTCTGGGGAGAGCTCTGAGTGGAGGATGCAATGCCGGTGAAGTCGCGGCATGATCGCGGCTCATGAAGCTCTACACCGGTCCCCTCAGCATGTTCGGCGCCAAGGCGCAGATCGCGGCGCTCGAAAAGGGCATCGCGATCGACGCCGAGATGGTGCCCTTCGACAAGGACGACAACTACCTGCCCAGGCACCCTGAGGTGCTGCGCGTCAACCCCAAGCGCCAGGTGCCGGTGCTGATCGACGACGAGGTCGAGATCTTCGACTCGACCCAGATCTTCGAATACCTGGAGGACAGGGTGCCCGAGCCGCCCTTGTGGCCCCGGGACGTCACCACGCGCGCCCGTGCCCGCCAGCTCGAGCACATGTCGGACGAGGTGTTCTTCCCGCACGTGATCAAGCTCATGGGCCTGCAGCACGACATGGGCAGCGAGCCGGCGGTGGCGGCATGCGCGGCCTGCGCCCGCTTCTACGAGCAGATGGAAGCGCGGCTGGCGCGGGCCGAGTACCTGGCCGGCGACTACTCCTTCGCCGACATCGCCTTCTACATGGCGCAGATCTTCGCCGACCGCAAGGGCGCCGGCATGACCGACGCCACGCCGCATCTGTTGGCCTGGCGCGAGCGCGTGGGCGCGCGGCCCGCGGTGCGTGCCGTGGTCGGGCCGATGATGCGCTTCCTGGCCTCCGAGGGACGGCCGGTCCCCCTGTCCCTGCAATCGCACCTGGCGTGAACCGCATCGACGACTGGCTCGACTGGCTGCCCTCGCCGTCGCAGCACCTGCTGGTCGTGACCGTCGCGCTGCTGGTCTACGTGCTGAGCACGCGCGCGCGGCGCGAGCAGCGCGCGCCAACCACCGCCATCGCCTGGGTGATGGGACTGGTGCTGCTGCCCTACTTCATGCTGCCGATGTACCTGCTGTTCGGGCAGCGCAAGCTCCGGCCGGCGGGCTCGCCGCGGCCGCCGCGCTCCACGCCGGCCGGGCACTGGGCGGCGGACCTGATCGAGAGCTTCGGCCTGGCCGGGCCCGGCCCCTGCACCGTGCGCTTCCACACCGACGGCACGGCGGCGCGCGATGCGCTGTGGGAGGTGATCGAGGGCGCGCGCCGGCGCATCGACATCTGCACCTTCATCATCGGCGACGATGCGCTGGGCCACGAGGCGATCAACCGGCTGTCGCGGCGCGCGCGCGAGGGCATCAAGGTTCGCGTGCTGCTCGACGGCTTCGGCGCGCTGTCGCTGCCGCGCCATCACTTCGACGCCCTGCGCGACGCCGGCGCCGACGTGGCGGTGTTCCGCCCCATCTTCAGCCTGCGCCGCACCGGCCCGCGCAACCTGCGCAACCACCGCAAGTTCACCATCGCCGACGACGGCTGGCTCTGGTCGGGCGGGCGCAACCTGGCGGGCGAATACTTCTCCGGCAACGACGAGCACCCAGAGCCCTGGCACGACCTTTCCTTCGACCTGAAGGGCAGCGCGGCCGTCGCGGCGGCGCGCCAGTTCGACCACGACTGGGCCTCGGTGCGCGGACGCAAGGCGCGCGCCATCGCGGCCGCCGCGCCGCAGTCCGGAAGCCCCGCGCAGTTCCTGCCGAGCGGCCCCGACCAGACGGAGGACACGGCCCACGCGCTGCTGATCGACGCCTGCTTCCGCGCCGAGCACCGGCTGCTGGCCGTCACGCCCTACTTCGTGCCCGGCGACGGCCTGCGCGATGCCCTGCGGCTGGCGGCACGGCGCGGCGTGCAGGTCACGATCGCGATGCCCGCGCACTCCAACCACCGGCTGGCCGATTTCGTGCGCGCGCGGGCCATGCGCGACCTGGCGCGCGCCGGCGTCATCTTCCGCATGCTGCCCTTCATGGCCCATGCCAAGGCGGTGGTGGTGGACGAGCAGCTCGCCCTGTGCGGCTCGATCAACCTCGACATGCGCAGCCTGCTGCTGAACCACGAGGCCGCGGTCGTGTTCTACGGCGCGGAGCAGATCGACTGGCTGGCGCAATGGATCGAGACCACGGCGTCGGCCGGCGAGACCTATCGGGCGAGGCGGCCGGGGCTGGTGCGGGACATTGCCGAGGGATTGCTGCTGACGATCGCGTTCCAGCTCTAGGCGCTGGCGGCAGCGCTGGCGAACGCGCCGGCCTCCCGCAGCGCCTGCGCCGCGGCAGGCAATGCGTTCGCATGGTTGAGAAAGCCGTGGTTCATGCCGCGGCACACCCTGAGCACCGAGCGGCTGCCCGCCGCCGCCATCGCGTGGTGCAGGCGCACCGAATCGTCGAAAAGCAGATCCAGCTCAGCCGCCAGGAGATAGGCCTGCGGCAGCGCATCGAGTGCCCCGAACAGCGGAAACACGCGCGGGTCGTCATCGAGGCCTGCGGGCCGATAGGCATCGAGGTAGCGCCGCTGCGCGGCCGTACTCAGGCCGAACTCGCCGCCGCCGTAGGCCGCGACCGAGCCGCCCGGGCCCATCGGCGCATAGACGCCGTAGAACAGCAGCAGCGCCGCGATGCCCTGCCCCGCCCACGCGTCGCGGCGCCGCATGGCGTCCACCAGCGCGAGGTTGGCGCCCGCCGAATCGCCGGCCAGGATCACGCGCGGATGCCTCGCGAGCAACGCGTCCACGACCGCGCCCACGTCGTCGAGTGCGGCCGGAAACGGATGTTCGGGCGCCAGCGAATAGTCGACCCCGCACACGGGCAGGCCGGAGGCCGCGGCCAGGTGCCGCAGGACGGTGTCGTGCGTGTCGTTCGCGCCGACGCACCAGCCGCCGCCGTGCAGGTAGACCAGCGGCACCGCCTGCGGCGCGCCGGCCCGCGCGCGGTACCAGCGCAGCCCGACGGGGCGTCCCTGCACGACCAGGGCCGATTCCTGGATGGCCTCCATCGCGGGCAGCCCGGTCTGGCCCCGGCGGCGCTCCTCCAGCAGCAGGCGCCGCCCCTCCTCGAAGGGAACGGCATAGCGATCGACCGGCCCGCGCGCCACGCGCTGCGCCTCGAGCAGTTGCGCCAGCTGCGGATCCAGTTCACGCGGATAGGCATAGGACGCGAAGGCGTCCGGCTCGAAACCGGGGCTGCTGTCGAACAGGCCCAGGGGCACCACGCCGTTGCTCAGTCAGCCCGGAAGGCCACCGCCTCGATCTCGAACAGCCACTCCGGCCGCGCCAGCTCGCGCGCGACGATCAGCGTGGAGGCCGGGCGCGCATCGCCCAGGAAGCGGGCGCGCACCGGGTTGACCCGGGCCAGGTGCTCCCGATCGACCAGGAAGGTGCCGAGCTTCACCAGATGCTGCACGCCCATGCCGGCCGCATCCAGCAGCGCCAGCAGGTTCTGCCAGGCCACGGTGGCCTGCGCTTCCACGCCATCGGCCAGCGAGCCGTCGGCCCGCACGCCGATCTGGCCCGACACGTGCAGCCACTGCCCGGGCGCGGACACGCGCACGGCCTGCGAATAGGGGCCGGCGGGCGCAGGAACCGTGGAAGGATTGATGGATTCGGTCAAGGCACTCTCCTAGGCAGTCGATGCGGACGTGCGCGTGATCGTCTCGAACACGCGCTGGAACAGGGGAAGCTCGGGCCGCGCCAGGTCCTCCAGCACATCGAAATGCGTGCGCCCCGGCACGATTTCCAGCGTCGCCTTCGAACCCTTGTCCTGCGCGGTCTCGACGAAGCCGCGGCTCTGGCCGATGAAGCCGTCGGTCTCCTTCTCGCCCACCGCGACGATGAACTCGCCGGTGTGGAAGCGTTCCATGGCCGAGGGGCTCAGGCGCAGTGCATCGTCGGGCGTCATGCGCACGTCGTGGTTGACGCTGGTGAGCAGCAGCGGCGCCAGCGAGAACACGCCGCTGACCGGCACCACGCACACCAGCGGATGCCCGCCCAGGCTCTGCGGCGGCACCGCGCTGACCATGGCCGCGAGATGCCCGCCGGCCGAATGGCCCGAGACGCTGACCCGGCGGGTGTCGAAGCCCAGCTCGCCCGCGCGGCGGTTGAGGCACGCCAGCGCATCGGCCGCCTGATCCACGATGTGGCTGAGCTTCACCGCGGGCGCAAGCTCGTAGCCGACCATCGCCACCGCGATGCCGGCCTTCACGTAGTGCTCTGCGATGAAGCTGAAGACGCGGCGGTCGAGCGCGCGCCAGAAGCCGCCGTGGATGAAGACGAACAGCGGCGTGCCCCCCGGCGGCGCACCCTGCGGCAGCCGCGCCGGGAACCAGTCGATCGCGCAGCGCTCCGCCTCGGCATAGGGAAAGGACTGCCAGCCGGTCGCCGCGGCGCGGAAGCGCTCGCTGCGCGCCTCGTAGTCCGCGTAGATGGCCTCGCGTTCGGGATGCCGCGCACGCAGGCTGTAGTTGCGCTCGAGCGCCTGCATCAGCTCGACGATGCGTTCGGTATCAAACTCCAAGATAGGCTTCCTTCACGCGTGAATCGGCGACGAGCTCGGAGGCCCGGCCCGACAGGACCAGACGGCCGCTCTCCAGCACATGCCCCGTGCCCGCGTGCCGCAGCGTCACTTCGCTGTTCTGCTCGCAGACGAAGACGGTCATGCCCTGGCGGGCCAGCTCGGAAAGGGTCTGGAAGATCTGCCGCACGATCAGCGGTGCGAGCCCCATGGAAGGCTCGTCCAGCAGCAGCAGCTTCGGATCCGACATCAACGCACGCCCGATCGCCAGCATCTGCTGCTCGCCGCCGGAGAGCGTGCCGGCGGGCTGCGCCAGGCGCTCCTCCAGCTTGGGGAACAGGGCCAGCACGAAGTCCAGGCGCGAGCGGCAGCGCTGGGCGTCGCGGCGCATCAGGAACTGGAAGGCGCCCATCTCCAGGTTCTCGGCCACCGTCAGCGGCGCGAACACCTTGCGCCCTTCCGGCACCAGGGCCAGGCCCATGCGCACGATGCGCTCCGCGCCCAGGCCACCGATGTCCCGGCCCTCGTAGCGCACCGCGCCGCGCGTGGGCTTCATCAGGCCGCTGATGGTCCTCATCAGCGTGGACTTGCCGGCGCCGTTGGCGCCGATGAGGGCGGTGAGCTCGCCCTGCGCCACGTCCAGCGAGATGCCGCGCAGCACGTCGCCCTGCCCGTAGGAGGCATGCAGGTCGCGGATCTCAAGCATGGGCCTCCTCCTCGCCCAGATAGGCGCCGATCACCTCGGGGTCCGAGGCGATCTCGTGCGGCGTGCCCTCCGCCAGGAAGCGGCCGCTGCGCAGCACCAGGATCTCGTCGCACAGGCCCATCACCATGCGCATGTTGTGCTCCACCAGGATGACGGTCACGCCGCGGGCGTTGATCTCGCGGATCATGCGCACCACCGGCGCCTGCTCGGCGGCCGGCACGCCGGCGATCGGCTCGTCGAGCATCAGGATCTTCGGGTCGGCGGCGAGCGCGCGGGCGATCTCCAGCAGCTTCGATTCGCCGAAGCTCAGGTCGCCGGCCAGCGAGAGCGCGCGGTCCTGCATGCCCAGCAGGGCGAGCTGGGCATGGGCCCGTTCCTCGATGGCGCGCTCCTCGCGCCGTACGCCGGGCAGGCCCAGCAGCGCGCCGCAGAAGCCGGCGCGCGCCTTCGGATGGCAGCCGATCATCACGTTCTCGATCAGGCTGAGCTCCGGAAAGATCTGCAGGTTCTGGAAGGTGCGCGCGATGCCCAGGCCCGCGCGCTGCCAGGGCTGCAGCGACTCGATGGGCTGGCCGTCCAGCCGGATCGAGCCGGCGCTGAGCTTCTGGATGCCGGCGATGGCATTGAAGAGCGTGGTCTTGCCCGCGCCGTTGGGACCGATGATCCCCTTGATCTGGCCCTGGCGCACCGAGGTGCTCAGGCCGTCCACCGCATGCAGCCCGCCGAAGCTGATGCGCAGGTTCTCAACGTCCAGCAGTGCCATCGGTGGCCTCCATCGACGAGGCGGGCCGCCGCACCTCGGTGCCATTGCGCGCAGGCGCGGCGGGCTTGCGTGACCGCGACACCAGGCGGCCCGCCAGCGCCGCGATGCCGCCCGGGATGTACAGCAGCACCACGATCATGCAGCCGCCGAAGACCAGCAGTTCCAGGTCCTGGAAGCGGCGCAGCAACTCCGGCACCACCGTGAGGATGGCGGCGCCATACATCGGCCCCCAGTAGGAGCCGATGCCGCCCAGCGCCACCATCACCACCAGCAGCACCGAGGCGAAGAAGCCGAAGGTCTCGGGCGAGGCGAACAGGTTGAAGTGCGCATACATCGCACCGGCCAGCCCGGCCATGCCGGCCGACAGGCTGAAGGCGATGACCTTGTAGCGGAAGGTGTCGACGCCCAGCGTGTTGGCGCCGATCTCGCTGCCCGCGATGGCCCGCAGCGCGCGCCCCGGCACGCTGCACAGCAGGTTGAGCAGCACCCACATCACCACTGCCCCCACCAGCCAGGCCAGCCAATAGAAACGCGCCGGCGTGTCGAGTTCGACGCCGAACAGCGCATAGGGCGAGATGCCGGCCAGGCCGTTGGGTCCGCCGGTGAGCGAAACCAGCTCCACGAACAGCACCGACAGGATGCCGCTGAAGCCCAGCGTGCCCATCGACAGGTAGGGCCCGCGCAGCCGCAGCGTGGCCAGCCCGATCAGCGCCGCGACCCCCGCCACGCCCAGTGTCGCGGCGACCGTGCCGAGCCAGGGCGAGATGCCCCAGCGCGTGTTCAGCACGCCGCTGACATAGGCCCCCAGCCCGTAGAAGGCCGCATGCGCGAGCGAGACCTGGCCGGTCCAGCCCATGATCAGGTTCAGGCTGGCGATCAGGACCAGGTGGATGAAGAAGTAGACGCCCAGGCTCAGCAGGTAGTCGTTGGGGGCCACGAACGGCCAGACCAGCGACAGGGCCCAGACGATCACCAGCGCGCGGCGGCTGCGGCCGAGCCGCCCGCCGAGGGTCTGCGATGAAGCGGTGACACCCATGATCACACCTTCTCGACCTGGCCGCGCCCGAGCAGCCCGTTGGGCCACTTCACCAGCACCGCCAGCAGCACCACGAAAGCCACCGCATCCTTGAAGTGCGAGGACAGCATGCCGCCGGCGAAGCTCTCGGCCAACCCCAGCACCAGCCCGCCGACCATCGCGCCGGGCAGGCTGCCGAGCCCGCCCAGCATCGCGGCGCAGAAGGCCTTGAAGCCGAGGATGGTGCCGTGGTCGAAGGAAGTCAGCGTGAGCGGCGTGACGATCACGCCGGCCACCGCGCCCACGCCCGCGGCCAGCGTGAAGGACAGCGCCATCGTCAGCCGCGGGCTGATGCCCACCAGCGCGGCAGCCTCGGGCTGGGCCGCGGCCGCGCGCATGGCCTTGCCCAGCGTGGTGCGGTTGAAGAAGAAGCCTGCGCCGGCCATCACCAGTGCAGCGATGCCGATGATCCACAGCGACTGCGACTCGAACACCGCGCCGGCGACGGCGATCGGCCCTTCGCCGGAGAAGGGCGGCAGCCCGGCCGGGTTCTTGCCCAGCACCAGCATCACCACGCTCTTGGTGCAGATGGCGATCGCAATGGTGAGGATGGTGATCGACATCGCCGTGGGCCGCTTCAGCTGCCGCACCACCAGCCGCTCGGACAGCCAGCCGAAGACCATCGCGACCGCGGTGGCGACGAGGAAGGCGACCGGCAGCGGCACCTTGGCCGCGTAGAGCGTAGCGGCCACCATGCCGCCGAGCATCACCCACTCGCCCTGCGCGAAGTTCAATGCGCCCGTGCTCTTGAAGATGATGTTGAAGCCCAGTGCCACCAGGGCGTAGATGCTCCCGGTGCCCAGGCCCGAGAACAGCAGCTGTACCGTATCGCCCATCGTCTGTGCCTCCCCTGGCGTGATGCGTTCAGATCTCGCCGAGCACCGGATGGCGCAGGGCCGGCAGCGCCAGGCCCAGCTCGCCCAGCCGGGCGCGCGCACTCGCGAGGTAGTCGCGGAAGGCCTGCTGCTCGCTTTCGGGCGTGGCGGCGCCGAGGCCGGCCTCGGCCACCAGCGTCGCGGCGGCCGACTCGGCGCGCGTGTCGATGGTGCTCGACAGGCTGGGGATGTGGTAGCCGGCGAAGGCGACCTCCTGCAGCCAGGCGGTGATCTGCGCCACCACCGATTGCCTGAGCGCCGCATCCATCTGCGCCGCGCGCTCCTCCAGGTAGAGCCAGCCGAAGGCGGCATGGCGCTCCTTCGCGGCCAGTGCCTTCTGCAGGATCTGCGCCGCCACCGGCTCGCGCGCGTTGCCGGCGTAGAGGCGGTAGAGCTCGAGCTCCAGCCCGTCTTCCACCGCGCAGTGCACCGCCACGTAGGCATCCAGCGACTGCATCGCATTGAGCGCGTCGCGGTAGAGCGTGCGGTTCAGCACCGGCTCCCAGGCCGGATCGGCCGGACGCGCGAGATAGCCGCCCAGCGCCTTGGCATAGCGGTGGAAGCACTCCACGTGCCACGCCTCTTCCGTGTTGCGCACGGTCAGGAAGTACTTGGGATCGGATTCGCGGTCGAGCTCCAGGCAGAAGCGGATCAGCAGCGCCGGCGTCTCGGCCAGGCCCGTGTACTCGACCCAGGCGCGCCGGCTCCAGACCTGGCGCGCGGCCTCCAGCACCGCGGGCGGCCAGGCGGCCGGATCCAGCTCGGCCCAGGCAATGTCCTTCTGCGGAATCCAGCGCTGCCGCTTGCCGGTCTCGTAGAGCTCGCGGATCGAGAGAATCGAGCGCTGCAGGTCGAGTGGGAAGCGCCGCTCCACCATGATCGGCGTTGGGGCGTGGGAAGAAGAAGAAAAAGTCTGCATCTCAGTTTTCCACCACGCTATCGCGCGACCCGCGACGCATGGAAACACGCAGGCCGCGAAGCCGGCCCGTTCGGGAGCACCCGCGGAACCGGCTTTGCCGGGCCGCTGGGTGCGCCCCCGGTGAGGGGGTTGGCGGACCACACGAAGTGGGGGAGCCTGGGGGAGAGCTTCATTTCAGAACTCGCCGTCGATCTTGGCGTGGCGGAACATGGGCAGGCGGATGCCCCAGGACTCCTCCATCTGCCGGCGGATGCGCTTGACCGAGGCGACGAAGACGGGCTTCTCCAGCTCCTCGACGGTGGCGCCCAGGCCGGCTTCCCAGGTGATGCGGTCGGTCTCGATCTCGGCGCGCTTGGCCGCGTTCTCCGGCGCCAGCCAGGCGCTGTGGTAGCCGTTGAGCTCCACCTTCTCGATCATCAGGATGATGGCGTCCTGCACCGCCGTGACCTGCGCCTTCGACAGGTGCGGGATGCGGCTGTCCATGAAGGCCCAGCCGAAGGCGCAGTGCCGCACCTCGTCGCGCATGATGCTCTTGAGCACCTGCCTGGCCACCGGGTTGGGCGTGATCTCGATCAGGTGGCGGAACACGTCGAAGGCGATCTCCTCGGCCGCGCAGACCAGCGCGGCGATCACGCCTTCGAGCGGGACCTGCGGGTCCAGCGCCATCTTGCGCACGCCGTGCGTGGCCACCGCGCCCTGGAACTCCGACTGGTCCGGCTGCTGGATGTAGCCGCCCAGCAGCTCGGCCATGCGGAAGCACACCTCGGCATGGCGCGACTCCTCCTGCGTGCGGATGGTGAAGAACAGGCGCATGTCGGGCGCGCAGTTCTCCTGGCAGAAGCGGATCTGCAGCGCAGGCGATTCGGAGATGGCGCCGTACTCGCCCCAGGCGCGCCGGCTCCAGTACATGCGTGCGGCGTAGCGCTGGGCCTCGGTGTATTGCGAGGGATCGAGCTGCGACCAGTCGATGTCGGAGGCCGGGTTCCACTGGTTGCTGGTGGCCGAGTGGAACAGGTTGCGGATGCGGGGCACCGCGACGTCGAGCTCGAGCGGGAAGCGGTTCTCGGGCGCGTCGAGGATGGTGGGCGCGGTCAGGGTGGCGGCAGCGGTCATGGCGATTCCTTCCTGGACGGATGCATGCGTCACTGGTAGTCGGCCAGGCGGAAGCGGCCGTCCTCGTACTTCAGCAGCACCAGGTCCGACTTAGACAGGCCCGAGTGCTGGCTCGGCGAGAAGTTGAAGGTGCCGCCCACGCCGTTGTAGTTGCGGATGCCGCGCAGCGCGTCGCGCACCTTCTCCTTGTCGGCGCCGCCCTTTTCCAGGGCCTGCTTGGCCAGGTAGATCGCATCGTAGGTCTGGGCCGCGAACTGGTTGGGGCGGCGCTTGAAGCGCGCCTCGAAGTTCTTGTTGAGCGCGAGGATGCGCGGCTTGGCCGGGTCGCTGTCGGGCAGGTCCTCGCCGACCGGGAACTTCACGCTCACCAGCAGCACGTTCTTCGCGGCGTCGCCGGCCAGGTCCATGTAGCGCTTGTCGACGAAGCCGTAGCTGTGGATGAAGGGGATCTCGCCCAGGCCCAGGGTCTTGGCCTGCTTCATCGCCACCACGCCGGCCGGCGTGACGGTCCAGCAGACGATGGCCTGCACGCCGGCCGCCTTCAGCTTGTTGAGCTGGGGCGCCATGTCGGTGTCGGTCGGGTTGAAGGACTCGTACACCACCTCCAGCCCGCGTGCGGGCGCGACCTTCTTCCACTGCTCCACCGCGCTCTGGCCGAAGCCGGAGGAGTCGGCCAGCATCGCGATCTTCTTGATGCCCTTCTTGGCGAAGTAATCGGCCAGGCGCTCCAGCACCTGGTCGTCGTCCACGGTGGACTTGAAGGTCCAGGGCCGCTCGGCCACCGGCGTGACGATCTGCATGCTGCCCTCGGTGGAGATGAAGGGCACGGACGCCTTCTCGGTGAGCTGCAGCATGGCGATGGCCATGCCGCTCATGTTGCCGCCGCCGACGATCATCTCGACCTTGTCCTGCGTCAGCAGGCGGCGGGTGGCGCTCAGGCCCTTCTGGGTCTGGCTCTCGGCGTCGTAGAAGAACCACTCGATCTTCTTTCCGTTCACGCCGCCCTTGGCGTTGATCTCGTCCAGCGCCAGTTCCATGCCCGCCTTCATGTCCTCGCCAAGGAAGGCGGCCGGCCCGGTCATGGAAAGCACGGAGCCCACCTTGTAGGTCTGCTGCGCCGCCGCGCAGAGCGCGGCACCGAGGATGGCGAAGCCTGCAAGCACCTTCGTCGAACGGCGGAGAAATGAGCTGTTCATGGCAGTGAGGAAGCGTGAGTTGAGAAAAGGATGGATGGAAAAGAGCAGGCACCGGCACGCCGCGCGGCGCGTCAGTCCCCGACCTCCACGGTCATCTGGTGGCCGGAGCCGGCCGATGCGGTGCCGAAGTCCGCGCCCGACAGCGCCACCGTGAAGCTGTGGCGCACGGACTTGCCCGGCGAGTAGGAACGCCCGGCCATCGCGGGCAGGCCGTCCTTGCCGAAGTACACCAGCTCGCGGACCATCACCGCCGACGTGGGCGACACGCCGAGCAGGCGCCCCATCTCCGGTCCCGCGAGCGCGGCCTCCAGGCGGTTGTGCGCATGCGAGAGGCTGACGCGGCGCGACAGCAGGTCGAGCAGGGAGTGCTGCAGCGCCTCCGGCCGCGTGATCGAGCCTGCGAAGTCGGGGTGGATGTAGCGGTAGTCGTAGGAGACGGCGGCGCCGCCGCTCTGCCGCTCGCGCTCGATGTGCAGCACCTTCTGGCCGGCACCGACGCCGAGATGGAAGGCCATGTCCTCCGGGCAGGGCAAGAGCGCGAAGCGGTGCAGCCGGAAGGACAGCGGCCGCCCGCTGCGCTCCCACTGGTGCTGGAAGTCCATCTGCGGGCCGAAGATCTCGTCGAACTTGTCGGTGTTGACGAAGGTGCCCTGCCCCTGCACGCGGCGCAGCAGCCCCTGCGCCACCAGTTCCTGGATGGCCTGGCGCACGGTGAAGCGGCTCACGCCGAACATCGCGCAGACCTCCTGGTCGGAATAGAAGCGGCCCTCGGGCAGCGCCTCGCTCTGGATGATCGCCTGCAGCCGGCGCTTGACCTGCGCGTAGAGCGGCAGCGCCGAGTCGCGGTCGAGCGAGATGCCTTCCGCGGCCACCGGCGCCTCGGCCGGGGCGGCCGGGACGCTGGTGGGGGGTGGCGCTTCACGGGCTGCAAGGCCGCGCGGACGCTTCGGGGTGTCGGATGCCGTCATGGATCTTTCAGTGAGTCACCGAACAAGTCATCAGCTTGTACGGATATCATGCTATGCGGCCAATCGACCTGTCAACCAGCTTTTTTGATGACGCTGTATGCCCATTGCCCTGCTCGACTTTCCCGCCGGCCTCGCGGCGGCGACGCCCCTGAGCTTCGCCCGCCCCGCCTCGCTGGACTTCGCCGACCTGCTGATCTGGCGGCCGGCCGCCATCGCCGAGGTGTACGCGACCGAAGGCCGGCATGAAGGCCGCCCGGTGCTGCAGGTGCTCGACTCGCAGCGGGCCTTTCGCGACACGCGCTTCTGGCGCGAGGAGTTCCTGCAGTTCCTGGGCCGCGGCGGCACGCTGGCGCTGTTCGCACCGGCCTACGCGCGGCTGGGCCTGCACACGGTGCAGGACATCGTGGGCTACGACATCCTCGAAGCGCTGCCCGATCACGCGGACCTGGGCCACGACGAGTGCGAACCCGCGGCAGTGCAGTGCGAGGCGGGCCAGCCCTTCCGCGACTTCTTCGCCGCGTTCGGTGCGCATTTCCGGGCCGCGTCCGAGTTCCGGCCCCGGCATGCCCAGCCCATCGCGACCCTCGCCGGCACCGGGCGCGCCTGTGCGCTCTACCAGTACCGCCACCCGGGTCGCATCCTCGTGCTGCCGGCGCTGCGCGAAGGCACGCCCGCGAGCGTGATCGCCGACCTGGTGACCGCCGTGCAGGACATGAGCGCGCGCCTGCGCTTCGACGCCCGCGCCTCGTCCACCTACGCCTGGCGCGAGCCTCTCGTGCTGCCGCGCGAAGCCGCCCTGCAGCAGGAGCTGGCCCAGCTCGCCGCCCAGCGCCGTGCACTCCAGGCCCGCGAAGCCGCGCTGATCCGCGAGCTCGCCGGCATCGCACTGCTGGGTCAGTTGCAGCGCGGCGATGCGGTGGGCGTGATCGAGGCGGCGCTGCAGGTCTTTCATGCGCTGGGCGCCTACGTGCAGCAGGGCGTGGGCACGGCCCGCACGCTCATGGTCGAGCGGGACGGCCGGACCTGCGTGGTCGTGACCGTCGACGACGCCGAAGCCGCGCTGGACGAGGGCCTGGCGGCCCACGTCCAGGCGCAGGCCGCGCCCTGGGCCGCGGAACTGCGTCGCGAGGTGGCGCCGGTCGCGCTGTACATCGGCGGCAACCGGCGGGGCGCGCGCGAGACCGCCGCCGAGCTGGAGGCGCTGCGGCGCCGCCATCCGGGCGTGGACTTCGTCAGCGGTGCAGAACTGCTCGCGGCCTACGAGACAGGCGACGCCACGCTCGCGCTGCCCCCGCTGCGGCGCGATGCGGGTGTCCGGGCCGGGTAGGCCTCAGCCAACGTTGGTGTAGCTCACGTTCCCCAGCCCGGTGCCGATGGTCAGCACCGCCCAGTGCTTCACGTCGCGCATGAAGGGCAGCTCGCTCAGGCCCTGCACCACCGCATCGTTGTGCATCAGCACCATGGTCGGCACGCCGCGGATGGTGGGGAGCTTCCGGCGCAGCGCGGTGGGCAGATGGAAGTGCTCGCTGGTCCAGTCGCCCGGCATGTTCTGCGCGCCGCGCGCGATCGAGCCGTCCTTGCGGATCAGGCCCGGGCACCCGATGCCGACGAAGGGCGCGAGGCGGATGCCCTTCTTCTTGCAATAGCGCACCTGGTCTTCGAGCATCTCGGCCAGGCGCGTCACCAGCACGCGCCGGTTGGGACTGTCGTCCTTGTGGCGCCACTTCTCGCGCCGCAGCACCTTCGCCTTCGACAGGTCGCGCGCACGCTTGCGGCGCAGCTTGACGATGCCGCAGCGCACGTTGGTGCCGCCGATGTCGAGCGCGAGGATCGCGTCGTAGTGCTCCAGCAGCTCCGGCGGCGCGAGGTGCACCCAACCCAGCAGCCCGCCGTCGTCGGTGTCGTGGCAGATGCGGGCCAGCGGCACCCGCTCGCCCATCTCTTGCAGGATGGCCGCGGCCTGCAGCACGGCGCGCTCGCCCACGTCGCTTTCCGGAAAGCCGCCGCCGATCACGATGCGCTCCACCCCCTTCCAGGAAGGCTGCCGCATGAAGCCGCGGATGACCTGGGCCAGTCCCACGGCGAACTCCTCGATGGCCGCATGCACCACGTCGGTCGCCTCCGAGGCCCGGCCGGACTTCAGCGCCGCGTCCAGCGTGCCCTTGGCCAGCTCGTTCGAGTGCTGCTCGCCCAGGGGGTCCTTCTTGCCCTTGCGGCGATGGCGGCGGCGCCAGCGTTCCAGCAGCTCGCGGAAGGCGGTCTGGCTGGCCTGGTCGCCCAGGAAGCCGCCCTCGTCGCGCAACTGCAGGCTGTAGCCCTCCACCAGCACCGTGGGCAGCTCGCGCGCGCCGTGGATGTCGTGGGCGGGGACGGGGCCGTCCGCGTCGTTCTTCGTTTGCTTCTTCGGTTGCTTGCGGGCGTCGGATGCCATGGATTCCTTTGCGTGCGGAACGATCTCACTCTCGATCGGCGGTGACTTCGAGGATAAGCCGGGTCGTCTCCTCCGGCGCATCCCAGTGCGGGTAGTGGCCACAGTGCTCGAACCAGTGCAGCCGCGCGTCGGGAAAGAGCTGCTGCGCACGCGCCGCCTGGCGCGGCAGGCAGACGCGGTCGAGCCGCCCCCAGCCGATCACCAGCGGCCGCTGCAGCTGCCCCACGACAGCGGCCTGCGGCGTCGGTTCGCGCACCAGCGCACGCAGCACCACATTGAACGAAGGCGCCGTGGCACGGCTGCGCATCTCCTCCAGCAGCAGCCCGGGCGCGAGCGCCGCCGGGCGCGGGGACAGCTGCGCCAGCAGCAGCCGCCGCGACCAGCCGCGCCCGATGATGGAGGGCATCGCAAAGTGCAGCATGCGCACGATCCGCACCGAAATCCAGGTCGAGATCTGAAAGAGGGTGCGCTCCCAGCCCACCCAGAAGCCGCCGGGGCCCAGCGACACCACCGCACCCACCACGCCGCCGCGGCGCGCCAGTTCCAGCAGCAGCCGCGCGCCGACCGAGCTGCCCACCGCATCGGTGCCGATCAGGTCATGCTCGCGCAGGAACTGCGTGAGCGCGTCGGCCAACGTCTCCACCGAAACCGTGCCCGCCAGCGGGGGGCTCTTGCCGAAGCCGGGCAGGTCGATCGCAACCACCGTGCGCCGCGCCGCGAGCGGCCCGATGATGCCGCGCCACGAGCGCCAGTTGCTCCCCAGCCCGTGTACGAGCAGCAGCGACTTGCCTTGACCGCGGCGGATGTAATTGATCAACACGGCCGCCAATGTGCACACCGGCGCCGCGCCGCCCCATCAGCCCTGCGCACCAACTGCTGTAGGAACGCGGCCTGTCGCAGGCCACGGCGGCGGTCGCACCTATACACTGCGCCGGATGCACTGCCTGCGCCGCCTGTGCCTTCTCGCCCTCCCCTGCCTGGGCCTGCTGTGGGCGGGGCTGCCCGCGCAGGCGCAGGACGGCAGCCTGCGCATCGGCTCCAAGCGCTTCACCGAGTCCTACATCCTGGCCGAGGTGCTCGCGCAGACCGCCGCGCCCCACCTGCCCTCGCCGCCCCAGTTGCGGCAAGGCCTGGGCAACACCGCGATCGTCTACGAGGCCCTGCGCTCGGGCAGCATCGATCTCTATGCCGAGTACACCGGCACGGTGGCGCTGGAGATCCTCAAGAATCCGCAGCCCATGACGCGCGAGGCCATGGGCGCGGCGCTCGCGCCGCTGGGCCTGGGCGTCGCGATCCCCCTGGGCTTCAACGACGGCTATGCGCTCGCCATGCGCGCGGCCGATGCCGACCGGCTGGGCGTGCGCAGCCTGAGCGACCTGGCGCGCCACCCCGATCTGCGCCTGGGCCTGTCGAACGAGTTCATCGGCCGCGCCGACGGCTGGCAGGGCCTGGCCGCGCGCTACGGCTTCGCTCAGAAGCCCACCGGCCTGGACCATGGCCTGGCCTACGACGCGATCGCCGCCAGGCAGATCGACATGATCGACATCTACACCACCGACGCCAAGATCGACCACCTCGGCCTGCGCGTGCTGGAGGACGACCGCGCCTACTTCCCGCGCTACGACGCGGTGGTGCTGCACCGCCTCGACCTGCCCACGCGCGCACCGCAGGCCTGGGCCGCACTGCAGAAGCTCGAGGGCCGCATCAACGAGCGGGCGATGATCGCGATGAATGCGCGTGCCGAGCTGCAGGGCGTGGCCTTCGACGTGATCGCGCGCGACTTCCTCGCGTCGCGGCACGGGGCCGGCGCCCAGGCCGCGGGCAGCGGCGATGGCGCGCGAGGCTTCATCGCCAAGCTCTTCGGATCCGACCTCGGGCGGCTCACGCGGCAGCACCTGCTGCTGGTGGCGATCTCGGTCGGGCTCGCGATCGTGATCGCCGTGCCGCTCGGCATCCTGGTGTTTCCACACCTGCGGCTGCGGGCCGTGGTGCTCGGCTTCACCGGCCTGCTGCAGACCGTGCCCTCGCTGGCGCTGCTGGCCGTGCTGATCTCGCTGATCGGCGCCATCGGCACCCTGCCGGCGCTCATCGCGCTCACGCTCTATTCGCTGCTGCCCATCATGCGCAACACCGTGACCGGGCTGGCCGAGGTGCCTGCCGGGCTGCGGCAGGCCGGCACGGCGCTGGGCATGACCGGCGGGCAGAGCCTGCGGCTGGTGCTGCTGCCGCTGGCGCTGCCGACGCTGCTGGCGGGGGTGCGCACGGCGGCCACCATCGCGGTCGGGACCGCGACCATTGCGGCCTTCATCGGGGCGGGTGGGTATGGGGAGCGGATCGTGACGGGGCTCGCCCTGAACGATCGCGAACTGCTGGTGGCGGGGGCGTTGCCGGCGGCGGTGCTGGCGTTGCTGAGTGAAGGTTTGTTCGAGGCGATCGAGTATTGGATGCGGAGGGCGCGTCGGACTGGTTGATCCTCGGTGGCTTGGTCAAAGCCGCGCCCGCACATCCTTCAACCTCGCCAGATTGTTCACCAGCGAAGGCACCTGGTTCAACCCTTCCAGGTAGTCGTACACATAGGCCAGCACCGCATAGATCGCCCCCGCCGTGAACTTCGGCGACTGCGTGAAATCGACCAGGATGAAGACCAGCGCCCCGATCGTGCACAGTTCCGTCACCGCCCAGGTCCACGACTCCGCGTCCGACAGCATCACCCGCCAGCGCCGCATCAGCCAGAAATGGCGCCGGATGCGGAAGGGCCGTGCCGAGACGATGTCGTCGACCTCGCGCTCGACCTGGTTGTTGATGCCCTGGTTCAGCCGCACCGCCTTGCGCCAGTACCAGTTGTTGACCAGCGCCATCGGCAGCAGCACGGCCATCGCGATCAGCCCGGCATCGACGTCGTAGGTGAAGAGCATGGCCAGCGACCCGACCACCGCGACCGCGTGGTGAAACATCGCCGGCACCTCCTTCTCGAAGAAGCCGACGATGCCGCGGACCATCTCGACGCGGGCCGAGACGGTGCTGGTGCCATGGCCCTTCTCCTGCTGGTCGATCACCATGTGCGACGCGATGCGGGCGTTGAGGCCCATGAACACCCGGGTGTCGTAGCGCTGCCGGAAGAAGGACAGCGCCAGGTGCAGCATCCAGACCGCCACCAGCGCGTACAGGCCGCTCGGGTCGCGCTTCAGCAGCCGGTCGACGGCCAGCCCGGTGAGGGCGGGGTAGGCCACGGTGCAGGCGTTCTCGACCAGCGTGAGCGCGTAGGTCACGGCGATGGCGCCGCGCGCGGCACGCAGCATGCTGCCGATACCAGAGGCACCGGGTGAAGGGATCGCACTGTGCATGGTGGTCCGCCGGCATTTTGCGACGCCGCACCGGCATCGTGCACTCCGCACCAGAACAAGGGTAAGTACCCATCCGCTGGCTCCATGCCCCGTGCCCGGCTGGCACTTTGGACTGCAGGACGATGGGTGCACAGTCCGTCTCGATTCATCCACAGGAGAACCGAGATGAGCTTGCCCCGGCGTTTCAACCTCTCGTGCGCGGCCTTTGCCGCCGCCCTGGCCCTCGGTGGCGCCGCCCAGGCCCAGACCAAGGAACTGACCTTCGCCCACCAGGACATGCTGGTGCCGCTGCGCCTGGTCATGGAGTCGGGCGAGGTCGAGAAGGCCACCGGCTACAAGATCAACTGGCGCATGTTCTCGGGCGGCGGCGACGTGATCCGCGCGATGGCCTCGGGCGACGTGCAGATGGGCGAGACCGGCTCCAGCCCGCTGACCGCGGCGGCCAGTCAGGGGCAGGACATCAAGCTGTTCTGGATCTCGGCAGACATCGCCGACGCCGAGGCGCTGATCGCGCGCAACGCCTCCGGCATCACCAGCATCAAGGACCTGAAGGGCAAGAAGGTCGCCACGCCCTTCGTCTCGACGGCCCACTACCAGCTGATGGCTGGCATGAAGATGGACGGCGTCGATCCGAAGACGGTCAACGTGATGAACATGCGCCCGCCCGAGATCGCAGCCGCCTGGGAGCGCGGCGACATCGACGCCACCTTCATCTGGGACCCGGTGCTGTCCAGGATCCGCTCCGGCGGCAAGACCATCGCCACCTCCGGCAGCATCGGCAAGCGCGGCGCGCCCACCTTCGAGGGCATCGTGGTGAACGCCAAGTGGGCTGCCGCCAACGAGCCCTTCATGATCGCCTTCGTGAAGGCGCTCAACCGCGCCAACGAGGAATACAAGGCCAGCGGCAAGAGCTGGACGCCCGACTCGCCCCAGACCAAGGCGATGGCCAAGTGGACCAAGGCCGACCCCAAGGACGTGGGCGCGGCGATGGCGCTCTACAGCTTCCCGACCTTCGCCGAGCAGGTCTCCCCCACCTGGCTGGGCGGCGGCGCGGCCAAGGCGATGGCGAACACGGCCGTGTTCCTCAAGGAGCAGGGCCGGGTGCAGGAGGTCAAGGCCGACTACAGCGGCTTCGTGACCACCACCTACGTCGAGAAGGCGATGGCCAAGTAGGACGCTTCACCATGCCCACGCTCGACATCCGCGACCTCACGGTCAACTACGCCGTCAAGGGCGGCACGCTGCAGGCGCTGGCCCCGGTCAACCTGCAGATGCGCGACGGCGACTTCGTGGTCGCGCTCGGCGCCTCCGGCTGCGGCAAGACCACGCTGCTGAACTGCATCGCCGGCTTCCTGCCGCCCTCGACCGGCGAGATCCTGCTGGACGGCCAGCCGGTGGCCGGCCCTGGTGCCGACCGCGGCGTGGTGTTCCAGAAGCACGCGCTGATGCCCTGGCTCAACGTGCGCGACAACGTCTCGCTGGGCCTGCGCCTCGGCGGCACGGCCAAGGCCGAGCGCGACCGCATCGCCGCCGAGAAGCTCGCCCTGGTCGGCCTGGAGAAGTACGCCGACCGAGCGGTCTATGAGCTCTCCGGCGGCATGCAGCAGCGGGTGGGCATCGCCCGGGCCCTGGCCAGCGACCCGGCCGTGCTGCTGATGGACGAGCCCATGGGCGCGCTCGACGCCTTCACCCGCGAGCAGGTGCAGGAGATCCTGCTGAAGGCCTGGTCGAAGTCGAACAAGATGGTGTTCTTCATCACCCACTCGGTGGAGGAGGCGCTGTTCCTCGCCACCCGGCTGATCGTGATGAGCCCGAGCCCGGGCCGCATCTCGCACATCTATGACCAGGTGCCCTTCTCGCGCCAGTACCTCTCGCACGGCGATTCGCGCAAGGTGAAGTCGGAGCCCGAGTTCATCCGCATGCGTGAAGAGGTCTTGTCGATCATCCATCATCGCGAGGCCGCTCATGCCTGACGCCATCATCGCCGCCCCTGTCGCCATGACGAAGGTCACATCCCCGGCAGCCGCCGCCCCCACGGCGGCCTCCGGCGCCAAGCTCAAGACCAGTGCCTTCAAGGTGCCGGGCGCGGGCTCGAGCGCCACCATCAGCGTGGTCACCGTGGCCGCGCTGGTGGCGTTGTGGTTCATCGTCACCAACATGGGCTGGGTCAAGCCGCTGTTCCTGCCCTCGCCGCAGGCGGTCGTGCAGCAGTTCTACGAGTACCTCACCGGCCAGGCCAACGACAAGCCGCTGTGGCAGCACTTCCTGGCCAGCATGTTCCGCGTGTTCTCGGCCTTCGGGCTGGCCTGCGTGACGGCGATCCCGATCGGCATCGCGATGGGCATGAGCCGGGTCGCGCGCGGCATCTTCGATCCGCCGCTGGAGTTCTACCGGCCGCTGCCGCCGCTGGCCTACCTGCCGCTGATCATCATCTGGTTCGGCATCGACGAGCTGCCCAAGGTGCTGCTGATCTTCTTGTCCTGCTTCGCGCCGCTGGCCCTGGCCGCGCGCTCGGGCATGCGCAGCGCCTCGCAGGAGCAGATCAACGCGGCTTATTCGATGGGTGCGAGCTACATGCAGGTGATCCGCCACGTGATCCTGCCCTCGGCCCTGCCCGACATCCTGGTGGGCATGCGCATCGCGATCGGCTTCGGCTGGACCACGCTGGTGGCGGCGGAGATGGTGGCGGCCAACATGGGCCTGGGGCAGATGGTGCTCAACGCCTCCAACTTCCTGCGCACCGACATCGTGATCATGGGGATCATCGTGATCGGCGTGGTGGCCTACCTGTTCGATCTGCTGATGCGATGGATGGAGCGGCGGCTGGTGCCTTGGAAGGGGCGGATGTAGCAGCGAAAAAGGGGCCACGTGGCCCCTTTTTCTTGTCCCGCGGTTTGGGCGCATCAGAGCTTCCATCCAACGAGCACGCAGGGTAGACCCGCCTTGCTCCTTCCCTGCCAAATCTGATGAATTGTCGCGATGCGCGAATCGGATGTGCGCTTCTTGTTGATCTTGAAAGTGCGCATTGATAACGTCGCGGGTCTTGATCGACGGTGCGGTTGGCTCTCCGCGCGGTCATCCAAGAACAATCAACCAGAGAAAGAAATCAGGGAGAGCTTGATGAGCCAGGTCTTTGCGTGCATCAGCGCGCGCTTTGCCGAGCCTGAACAAGGCTCTTCGCAGCATCTGCGCTGGAGGCCAGGCTCCTTGATGCTGGGGAAAGAACGTTCGAGTCGCTTCACGGCAGTTCAGGCGCAGCAGTTTCTTGACGAAGGCTGGACTGTCGCAGAACACATCAGCAACACCACGACGGGCTTCTCGGGAACCCTGTTCCGAGCCCTTCGCACCGACGAATCCCGCGGCATCACCGCAGGCGAACTCGTCCTGTCCCTCCGCAGCACCGAATTCATCGACGATGCCGCCCGCGACAACCAGGCCACCAACAGCATGGAGATCAAGGAGAAGGGCTGGGCCTTCGGCCAGATCGCCGAAATGAAGAAGTGGGTCGACAGCCTTTACGCCACCAGCAAGATCACCGCCGACAAACGCCTCACCGTCACAGGCTACAGTCTCGGCGGCCATCTCGCCACGGCGTTCAACATGCTGTACGGCGGCGATGCCGATGCCACCTACACCTTCAACGGCGCAGGCGTCGGCAAGGAAAGGAACGGCGTCTCATTGGCCGACACCATCGCCAACTTCGACAGGATGCGCCAGATCACGGCCGACCTCGGCGATCAGTTCACCAATCCTGCTGTTCGTGCCGTCTACGAGAGCCTCAGAGGCAGCCTGAAGGATGGTGCGATTCCCAGCGAAGCTCAACGACAAGCCGTGCTTGCACTGTTGCCCGCTCCGGGCTCTGTTCCTGGCTCCGTGGTGAGCACCGATCCCGATGTGCGGTTGCTCTACGAAGCCTTCAGCCGCATCCAGATCATCCAGGCCGAGATGGCGCGCATCGGCAAACCCCTCAACAGCGGCGGCAATCCCAACGTGCCCCTGCAGCCGGTGGATGCCCGTTCCATCGAGGCGACCAACATCAACTACCAACTCGCCGTCCTCATCGCTTCGCGCAACACCGAAGCCATCGGCGTCATCGCTGGCGGCCAACAGGCTCTTTACGATCGGCAGCAAGGCCCGTACACCTTCAACAACTTCCACGACATCTACGGCTACACCTCGCCCTCTGCCGTGGCGAACTCCCAGCTTCACTACGGCACCGCCACCCCCGTCTTCATCGAAGACCAGCCGCTGTTTCGAGGCGACGTCATCTGGGACGCGATCCTGCAAAGTGCGCAGTACCACGATGTCAAGCTGCTGGCCGACAACTTCGGGCTCAACGACTTCGGCGACACCCACAGCCTCGTCCTGCTCGTCGACTCACTGAGCGTTCAGAACACTCTGGCCCAGCTCGATCCCGGCATCACGCAGAGCACGCTCAACGCCATCCTCTTTGCCGCGTCCAGCAAGAAGAGCAGTTCCGCCCTCGGCAGCCAAGGCAAGGCCGAAGGCGATGTGCTGGAGAACGTCATCATGGGACTTGCTTCCATGCTGGATGTCCAGATCCGAGCCATGGCCGCCAAGCTCGACGGCGGCACCTGGGCCAACCCGGCGGACCGCACCGTGCTGCACGACAACCTCAAGGTCATTGCGGGCAGCAATGCATTCAGGGACATCAAAGGCCAAGCCGTCGTTCGTGCGTCCAGCGCCGATCTCCGCGCTGCGCTTTGCGAAGAAGCTGCAAACGACTGGACATTGCGGAGTGCTGCATGACCGGCACGCCGCTGGATCTGACTCCATTCGGTCCGTTGCTGAGTGTGCTCGGATCGCTGTACTGGTTGCTTGCTATTGCTGCAGTCGCCTTTGTCCTTTGGTATCCGAATCGATGGCTGTTGAAGCTGTCGTTGGCGGCGCTGGTGCTCACAGTCTTCGTTTATCCAGTCGTGCGTCATGCGCAGACGAGGCAAGTTCAGCAGGATGAATCGAAGGCTCGACTCGACGCAGCAATGGCGCTGTTCACTGAACGGTGCAAGACGGCAGGCGAGAGGATCGTTCGACGAGTGAAAGATGTGGACGGGATTCTGCTGAAGATGCGAACTCGGATGACCAACGATTCCGATCAATTTCGACTTGAAGGCGCCGCCTTCAGCCTGGCTCAGATCGATGCAGAAATGCTGTCACTGACGCAATCACTTGCGCAGCATGGATCGAACACAGAGGAAGTAACCCTCTACAAGGCATTGGAGCGGGTGCGCAGCATCGTCTACGAAGCCGAGCGCATCGCAGCGCTGTGCGTCGACCAGAACACCGCGGACTATCGGAACGGTGCCGTTCCACCCTCGGCCGCGGCGAACTCGCAGCTGTACAAAAGCCGCAGCTGCTGCCCACGTGTCCGGACGGTGAACCCCATACGCCAAGAGCGCACACGTGCCAGGAGTCAAAGCAATGCTTGAGCTTGGCGCGGGCGCAGACATCCTGCGCAGCCTGGGTTGGCTCTATATCGGGCTGATCGCCGTTCTTGTCGTTCTCGCCCTATGGCTGCCGAGTCGGTGGTGGCAGAAGCTCATTAGCGTGATCGGCGTCCTGCTGGTCTTCACCGGGCCGGCGTACATGAGGATTCGTGAGCGCAGCCAGATCGTCGATGAGCACAAGGCTCGGTACGAAGCTGCCAAGGCGTTGTTCGAGGAACGGTGTAAGACAGCGGGGGAGAAGGTCTATCGAACTGTAGACAACGTCGAAGGCCTTCTGTTGCTCAATGTCCGGCCAGACGACCAGGCGACCAATCGATCCAATCCAAACTGGCCGGGTGCCGCGTTACCTGATGAGCGCGGCGGGCGCGCCTATGTGGCTACCTTTCTTATGTGGGAGCAGCACCAGGACAAACGAAATCCAAGAGGCTATTTGAACTACAGCCCGTCGAATCTGGCTGGCTATCGATACGTGGATGTCAAGGAAGACGACGGTGTGATCTATCGATACACGCTACGCGACCGCGGTAACCCGGACTCGATGGAATTGTCCAGATCAGTTCCGCAGGGATCGCCTGCACGATATGCCGTCTCGTTCGTCAACAAGATTGATCCCTGGGATCGCGCTCATTGGGTCGCGGGTACCACAGTAACTATCACCGATAGCCAGACGGATTCTGTGATTGCTCAGAGCACATGGTACTCATTCGAGCCCGGTCTGGGCAGTACCGAAGGCCACCGATCGCCTTGGGGCTTCGCTATTACCTGTCCGAAGTTGGCATGGGTCGGTGCGCCCACGCGCATGTTTGTTGATCAAGTTTTGAAACCTAAACAAGGGGAGTGAAATGACAAACGAAATCGCAACCTATCTCAAGTATGCCAATCTGCAGATGGCCGCGGAAGCGCTGTTTGAGCAGAAAGGCTTGGTGCCTAGCAGCAAATACTCGGGCGTGGTTGATGCTACTGTCCTGATGACTGGCAACGAACGCTCCAGTAAGTTCACCCAAGTCCAAGCCGATGAGTTCATGAAGGACTGGACCGTCGTAGAACACATCAGCAACACCACAACGGGCTTTTCGGGAACGCTGTTTCGAGCGCTTGAAACCGATGAATCC
>NZ_LYMK01000068.1 GCF_002157355.1 Variovorax sp. JS1663
GGCTGGCGGCGTCGGTGTGCGCGCTGGCCTTGAGCAGGGCCATCTGGTAGTCCAGGCTTTCCTGGGCGATCTGGCTGTCGAGCCATTGCACGGGGATCTTGCCGTCGCCGCTGCCGACACGGGTGGCCAGGCGATCGACTTCGCCGCGGATGATGCCGATGCGGGTGATGGCACTGGCGACCCACCCGGCCTGCTGCCTGGTCTGGGCATCGACGGCGATGCCACCATCCGGCGGGGGATTGGTTTGGGCATCGACCGTCATGCCGCTGTCGCGCGGGGGATTGGAAAGGTCTTTGAGCGCAGCCAGATCGTTGTTGGCGACCTTCTGGCCCGCTGCGAAAGCGGCCTTGGCACGCGCATAGATCTGCGCGAGCGCGTCATCCGCGAAGTCCGGACTGCGGTTGGGGCTGAACTGTTGCACCAGTTTCTGCAGGCCGATGCCCTCGTCGAAGCCGCCGACACCCGCGCCGTTGAAGGTGATGACCTGGCTGATGCTCGCCTGATCGGCCGCAGGGGCCTTGGGACCATGCAGCAGGTTGAACACGGTGGCCAGATGGCGGCCGAGGCTGTAGCCGGTGACGGCAAAGGTCTCGCCGGGCTGTAGCAGGCCGCGGTCCTTGAGGCTCTGGTACCAGGCCTCCATATCGCGGATCTGGCCCCAGGCGCAGGATGCGGCGAAGAGGCCGGCTTGGGCCCAGTCAAGCGGGCGCCGACGCACGCATTTTCACGACTCATCAAACTCTCCCTGAGTTTTCTTTGGCTGCTTGTTCTTGGGTGACTGCGCAGAGAGTCAACCGCGCTGTCGCTCGAGCCCGCGACGTTAGCAAGGCGGGCCTGCAAGATCAACAAGAGGCACGCATCCGATTGCCATCTCGCGACAATTCATCAGACTCAGGGAGGATCGCGCCAAACGTCGCGCTGTCTGGCGATGCCGAGCGCCCCCCCCTGGGAGCGGCCCGTCCAGTTCAGAGTGCCAGAAAGTGATGCACCTCCGGCCTGCCCTCCCCCCGATGGAAGCGCAGCGCCTCGGCCTGCAGATCGGCGTCGGCGTGCGACACCCGGTGGTGCTGCCGCAGATGCTCGGCCCACGACTCGACGAGGAACCACTCCATCACCCGCTCCGGATCGGAGGTGTGCTCGTGCAGGCCCCAGGCATAGGCGCCGTCGCGGCGGCGCTCCAGCGACAGGCGCTTCATCACTTCCAGGAAGGCCGCGTGGTCCTCCTTGCGGATGCGGTACTCGACCTGGATCATCACCGGCCCGCGGTCGTGCGCGATCGGCTCGGCGAGCAGCGGCTCGGGCCAGTGGTTGGAAGGTTGCAGATCGGCCTCACCCCGCGGCAGCTTCACGCGGTGGAACAGCAGGCCCGCCACCACCAGGCCCGCCGCGCCGGCCACGAGCGTGCCGGGCACGCCGATGGCCTGCGCCACCAGGCCCCAGCCCAGGCTGCCCGCGGCCATGGCGCCGTTGAACACGGTGAGGTACACCGCCAGGCCCCGGCCGCGCACCCAGTTCGGCAGGATGGATTGGGCCACGCCGTTGAGCGTGGTCAGCGCCACGATCCAGCCCAGGCCCAGCAACAGCAGCAGCGCCACGGCCAGCCACTTCGGCGGCGCGAAGACCAGGCTGCCCATCACCGCGGCGGTGAGCAGCGCGGCCAGCAGCAGCATGCCGTCCGCGTCGAGCCGGGCGCGCAGGCGCGGCATCACCAGCGCGCCGCCGATGGCGCCCGCGCCCACCGCGCCCAGCAGCACGCCGTAGAAGCTTGCGTCGCCGCCCAGCATCTGGCGCGCCACCAGCGGCAGCAGCGCCCACACCGAGCTCGCGAAGGCGAAGAAGACGGCCGCGCGCAGCAGCACTACGTGCAGTTCGCGGCTCGCGCGGGTGTAGCGCAGCCCGGCGCGGAAGGCGCCGAGGAAGTTCTCCTGGAGCGCGCTGTCGGTGGCCGCAGGCCGCTTCCACCACAGCAATGCGGCAATCACGAAGACATAGCTCAGCACGTCCAGCCCGTAGGTGACGGCGGCGCCGAAGCTGGCGAGGATCAGCCCGCCGGCCGCCGGCCCGATGGAGCGCGCGATGTTGATGCCCAGCGAGTTCAGGGCCACCGCGCTCTTGAGGTCCGCGCGCGGCACCAACTCGGGCACGATCGACTGCCAGGTCGGCCCCATCAGCGCCGCGCCGATGCCGCCGACGAAGGTCAGCGCGATCAGGTATTCCACCGTCAGCGCACCGGTCTGCGCGAGCACCAGCAGCGCGCCGCTCACGGCGGCGAGCACCAGCTGCACGAAGATCAGGAAGCGGCGCCGGTCGAGGATGTCCGACAGCACGCCGGCCGGGATCGCCAGCAGGAAGATGGGCAGCGTGGCCGCCGTCTGGATCAATGCCACCGCGGTCGGGCTGGCCGAGAGGTCGGTGACCAGCCAGGAGCTCGCCACGTCGCGCATGAAGCTGCCGATGTTGCCGAGCACGGTGGCGGTCCACAGCACCGCGAAGACCGGCTGGCGCAGCGGCGCGAAAGCGCCCGGGGCCGCCGCCTTCGCGCCGGGCTGGATCTCAGACATGGGCACGCTCCCGCAGGTCCTGCCAGGCGACGAGCAGGAAGCCGCCGACCAGGCCGAGGTGCTCGAAGAAGGCATTGGCGGCCATGAAGCGCGCCTGCCCGGATGGCATCTCCCAGAAGCGCAGCGCCACGAAGGTCGCCATCAGCGTGAAGAGCCCGAGCGCCAGCGCGCCCAGCCAGCGCAGGCGGCCGGTGAGGATGAGCGCTGCCGCGCCCAGCTCCAGCACGATCACCGCGATCGCCATCGGCGCGGCGGGCGCGAGACCGAAGTGGTTCATCTCGGCGATCGCCGCCGGGAAGTCCAGCGCCTTCTGCAACCCGCCCTGCAGGTAGGCCGCACACAGCAGCAGCAAGGCGATCCATCGCAACGCGGGGGAAGTGGTCCAGCGCATCTCGTACCTCACGTCTCAAACCGCCCAGCAGGCGCAGCCCAGCGCACCCCAGAAGCTCTTGAGGTCCGACACCGGCAGCTTGCTGCCCCAGGCCGATGCGTGCCCGTGGCCGTGCACATTGCAACTGTTGGCGCAGCCGCAGGCCATCGCCGCCTGGCGCATCACCTTCTGCAGCGGCGCACCGTCCTTCTCACCCCACGCCCCGTAGCCGCCGTAGCGGCGCACCGGCGACCAGTCGGGCATCGCCGGCGGCACCGAGCCCTCGTCGTGCGCGGCGAACTCCCCGGCCGCCCACACCACCTTGCCCCCCACCATCGTGAACAGCGCACTCGTGTCCGCGATCTCCGATTCCGGGCAGCCGAAGAAGTCACGGTCCGGCACGATCAGGTCGGCGAACTGCCCTGCCGCGATCTGGCCTTTCTTGCCCTCCTCGTTGGAGAACCAGGTCACCTTTTCGGTCCACATCCGCAGCGCCGTCTCGCGGTCCAGCAGGTTGCGCTCTGGCGTGATCTGCAGGCCACCCACCGTCCTGCCCGTGACCAGCCAGGACAGCGACACCCACGGGTTGTAGGAGGCCACGCGGGTCGCATCGGTGCCGGCGGAGGTCTTCACGCCCTTGTCCAGCATGCGCTTGACCGGCGGCGTGGCCTCGGCCGCGGCGGCGCCGTAGCGCTCCACGAAGTACTCGCCCTGATAGGCCATGCGGTGCTGCACCGCCACCCCGCCGCCCAGCGCCGCGATGCGGTCGATGGACTTGTCCGAGATGGTCTCGGCATGGTCGAAGAACCAGTTCAGGCCTGCGAGCGGGATGTCCCGGTTCACCTTCTCGAACACATCGAGTGAGCGCGCGATGGTCTCGTCGTAGGTGGCGTGCATGCGCCAGGGCCAGCGGTTCTGCGCCAGGATGCGCACCACCTCTTCGAGCTCACCCTCCATCTCGGGGCCCATGTCGGGCCGCGGCTGGCGGAAGTCCTCGAAGTCGGCGGCCGAGAAAACCAGCATCTCGCCGGCACCGTTGTGGCGGAAGTAGTCGTCGCCCTGCTTGTACTTGGAGCTGGCGGTCCAGTTCAGGAAGTCCTGCTTCTCCTGCTTGGCCTTCTGGGTGAACAGGTTGTAGGCCAGGCGGATGGTGAGCTGGCCCGCATCGGCCAGCTGCTGGATGACCTGGTAGTCCTCGGGATAGTTCTGGAAGCCGCCGCCGGCATCCAGCGCGCCGGTCACGCCCAGGCGGTTGAGCTCGCGCATGAAGTGGCGGGTCGAGTTGAGCTGGTACTCGATGGGCAGCTTCGGGCCCTTGGCCAGCGTGGCGTAGAGGATGGCCGCGTTGGGCTTGGCCAGCAGCAGGCCGGTGGGATTGCCGCTGGCATCGCGGGTGATCTCGCCGCCCGGGGGCTGCGGCGTGTCCTTGGTGTAGCCCACGGCGCGCAGCGCGGCCGCGTTGAGCAGCGCCCGGTCGTACAGGTGGAGGATGAACACCGGCGTGTCGGGCGCGACCGCGTTGATCTCCTCCAGCGTGGGCAGGCGCTTCTCGGCAAACTGGTGCTCGGTGAAGCCGCCCACCACGCGCACCCACTGGGGCGCGGGGGTGATGGCGACCTGGCGCTTGAGCATGGCCATGGCGTCGGCAAGGCTCTTGACGCCGTCCCAGCGCAACTCGAGGTTGTAGTTCAGGCCGCCGCGGATGATGTGCAGGTGGTTGTCGATCAGGCCGGGCAGCACCGGGCGGCCCTTCAGGTCGATGACGCGGGTGGCGCTGCCGGCCAGCGGCAGGATGTCCTCGTCGCGGCCCACGCGGGTGAAGCGGCCACCCTGGATCGCCACCGCGCTGGCGATGGGGTTGGCGCGGTCCAGCGTCGTGATGCGGCCGTTGCGCAGGATCAGCTCGGGCGTCTGGGTGTCGGGCATGGCAGGCTTGTTCGGGTTGGGGGTTTGCGCAAGGCCCGGGGCGGCCAGGGTGGCGCCCAACGCGCCCAGAAAGCGGCGGCGCCCGGGGTCGGCGGATGATGTCATGAGCTTCGCTCTTCGGATGGACGGGCGGTGGACGCGTACTGCGTCTGCGCGCACTTCGGCAGCTCGCCGAACATGTGCGGCTTGACCTGGTGGTGCAGCCAGGAGGTGTTCGCCGTCTCGCGATGGAACACCTGCTTCACCAGCGGCGGGATCTGCTCGCCGAGCAGGATCCCCAGCAGCCCGACCAGGGCGATCACCGGCGGCGCCGGCGAGCGCACCTGGAAGAGCGCGTAGATCACGCCGACCAGCAGGCCCAGCGCGAGGGAGACGATGTAGGGCTTCATGGTCGGCACCTCGGGTTGCAGCTCAGCCTTCGTGCGCGCCGAACATGGACTTGGCGTAGGTGATGCCCAGGCCGTAGGCACCGCCCACCTTCTTGGCGATGCCGGTCGTCATCTCATAGGTGTCGCCGCGGGCCCAGTCGCGCTGCAGTTCCAGCAGGTACTGCAGCGAGGTCATCGGGCGTGCGCCGGCCTGCACCATGCGGTCCATCGCGCGGTTGTGCGCCTCGGCCGAGACGTCGCCGCAGGCATCCGCGATCACGTAGACCTCGAAGCCCTGGTCGAGCGCCGACAGCGCCGGGCCGACGATGCACACGCTGGTCCACAGGCCCGCCAGCACGATGCGCGGCTTGCCGATGCGGTTCACTTCCTCGATCACCGCGGCGTCTTCCCAGGTGTTCATCGAGGTGCGGTCCAGCAGCTTCTGCCCCGGGAAGGCCTCGGTGATCTCGCTGAACATCGGGCCGGAGAAGCTCTTCTCGGCCACCGTGGTCAGGATGGTCGACACCTTGAAGCCCGCGGCCGCCTGCGCTACCAGCGCCGCGTTGTTGCGCAGGTTGACGGCGTCGATCGAATGCGTCGCGAAGGACATCTGCGACTGGAAGTCGATCATCACCAGCGTGTGGTCGGCGGGCGTGAGCAGCTTGGCGCCGGGGGTGGGGGTGGCTTTGACGGTCATGGAAGGCTCCTCGTTCAGGGGTTGCGTTGGCGAAGGACGGAAGCGGCAGGCGGTGGTCGGAAAAGCCCTTGACTTCCGTCTTGAATTCGATTGAATTCACAATCTGCTTTGGGGATCCGATTTTTTGTTTTCCCCTCGGCATTGGCGCAATCATCGTGGCCTGCCGTCCGGTTGTTGACGAAATTTTTTGGTGCCCACCATCGAATTTTTCGAACATGAATCCGGACCCTCAATACCGTGGAGCCTCCCGTGCTCAAGCTCACCCTCGAAGCGATCGAACTCGTTGACGCCATCGCCCGCCACGGCTCTTTCGCCGCGGCGGCCTCGCGGCTCAACAAGGTGCCCTCCACCATCTCGTATGCCGTGGCGAAGCTCGAGGAGCAGTTGGGCATGCAGCTCTTCGAGCGTAACGGACCGCGCGTCACCCTGACCCCTGCGGGCGACGAGATGCTGAAGGAAGGTCGCTGGCTGCTGACGGCCGCCAGCGACCTCGAATCACGCATGCGGCAGATCGCCACCGGCTACGAATCGGAGCTGCGGCTGGTGCACGACTCGCTGATTCCCACGCAATCGCTGATCGGCGACGTCCGCGCCTTCGAGGACCTGCGCTGCGGTACCCGGCTGCGCATTGCCTGCGAAGCCCTGACTGGCGCCTGGGAGGCATTGCGCGAGGGCCGTGCCGACCTCGTCATCGCCGCCGGCGAGGGGCCAGCCGGCGGGGGCTACCAGGCTGTGAACGTGGGCAGCCTCGATTTCGCCTTCTGCGTGGCACCCACCCATCCCCTCGCCCGTCTTGGCCGGCCGCTGCAGCGCGGCGACCTGCTCGACTACAACGCGATCGTGGTGGGCGACAGCGCCCGCAGCCTGTCGGACCGCACCGTGGGCCTGCTCGCCGGGCAGCCGCGCATCACCGTGCCCAGCATGGCGGCCAAGATCGCCTGCCAGGTCGACGGCCTGGGCCACGGCTACCTGCCGCGCGCCTGCATCGGCGGGGAGCTGGCCCGCGGCACGCTGGTGGAGCTGGCGACCGAGGAGCAGCGGGCCTCCGAGTCGTTCTGGCTCGCGTGGAAGACGGGCGCCGAAGGCCGCGCGCTGCGCTGGTGGTGCGAGCGGCTGAGCCGCCCGCTGGTGCCGGCGCTGCTGCCGCGGGCTGTCCCGGCGTGACGCCGGCTCGCTATCCGAAAGACTCGAGGCCGGGCGCCTTGTCGATCTCGGAGGCCCTGTAGAGCTTGTGCTGCGTCGCGGGGCCGAAGGCATCGGTCACCACCGCCAGGCGCCAGGGGTCGCCCTTCTTCGCGCAGGCGCGTTCTTCGTCCGTGAGCTTGAAGCCGGTCCTGCCCGACGCGGTGCCCTTCACCGCGAGCTGCAGCAAAACCTTGCCTTTCTTGTCCGACACCTCGATGTCGTAGCCGAGCTTGCGCGCGGACACGTCGTCGGCCTTGTACCCGTAGCCGGCGAAGTGGCGCGCGAGGTAGTCCATGGCGGCGGCCTGCGGATCGTCCGCGGACGCCGGCCCTGATGCGTCCTCCGGCACCTCGGTGGGTATGCCGGCACGCGCCCGCGCTGCCTGGAGCTCTTCATCGTCCGGCAGCCACCCGCGCGGCCCGCGAACCAGAACAGCGAACTTTCGCGCAGGCTCCCACACGGCGACGTGCCACTCTTCGTCGTCCGGCACCCGGGTCGACACCCTCGCCGCCCGGTCGCTCTCCGCCTCGAGGATGGCCACCCGGTTCGTCTGCAGCACCGCCCTCACGCCCTGTCCCGCGTCCAGCGAGCGCTTGAGCAGGCCGAGCCGGTCCTTGGCGCGCTGGATCTGCAGCACGCTGCGATCGCCGCCGCCGATGCGGCGCTGCGTGTCGAGGGACTCGAGACAGAACCATCGCCCGCCGGCGCCGATGCTCACGAGCTCCGCCCAGATGGTGGCGATGATGTTGTCGCCCGTCGCCAGCCAGGCCTGCTCGGAGGCCTTGTCGCGGGCATCGAGCACGCCCATCCTGGCGATGATGTCGACCGGCGTGCGCTTCTCGCCGGACAAACGTTTTTCATTGATGACGGCGAGTACCGCGGGGTCGACTTCTTTGTCCATGTCTGGAGGGATTCATGCGAGTTGCGAGCGCCTGCAGTATGCCGGGAAGCGCAGGCAGCCTCGCTGCGTTGGGCAAAATCGCCTGTGCCTCCTCTTTGCCTGCTCCCCCCGGGCGCCGCGACGACACATGAACACCAGCATCCCGCAGGACGCACTGATCGGCCTGGCCGTGGCCCTCGGCGTGGGAATGCTGATCGGCATCGAGCGCGAGCGCCGCAAGGGGCAAGGCGAGGAGAGGGCAGCCGCCGGCCTGCGCACCTTCACCATCGCGGCGCTATGCGGCGCCCTGGCGCAGTTGCTCCCCGTGCCGGGGCTCGTGCCGATCGGCGCAGTCTTCATCGGGCTGGCCAGCATGCTCGCGTACTGGAAGAGCAGCGAGGACGACCCCGGGCTCACGACCGAACTCGCCCTCTTCACCACCTACCTGATCGGCGTGCAGTCGGCCATCGGGCCGGCACTCGGCGCGGCCTGCGGTGCCGGCCTCGCGCTATTGCTGGCCATGCGCCGCCGGCTGCACCGCTTCGCCACCCAATTGCTCAGCGAGCAGGAACTGCACGACGGGCTCCTGCTCGCCGCCCTCGCGCTGATCGTTCTGCCGCTCATCCCCTCCGGCCCCCTCCCCTGGCTGGGCGGCATCGACCCGCGGCCGCTGGCGGCGATGGTGGTGCTGATCCTGGCCATCCAGGCCGGTGGCCACATGGCGGTGCGCTGGCTGGGCGCACGCGCGGGCATGCTGGGCTCCGGCTTCGTCTCGGGCTTCATCTCCAGCACCGCGACCGTGGCCTCTTTCGGGGGCCGTGCCAAGGCGCAGCCCGAGCAGGCCGGCGTGCTGGCGGGCGGCGCGGCGCTGTCGGGCGTGGCCACCTGGATCCAGGCGCTGGTGCTCAGCGCCGCCCTGTCGCCTGCCGCGGCGCTGGCCTTGCTGCCGGCGGCGCTCGCGGCCGCGGTCGGCACTGCCGTGGCGGGCCTGCTGCCGCTGCTGTCGCGGCGCGCCCGCGGCGGCAGCGGTGACGCCGAACCGCCCGCCAGCTCGCACAGCGCACTGCGGCCGCGCGAGGCGCTGGCGGTGGCAGCGCTCCTGGCCGTCGTGGCGCTCGTGGTCAGCCATGCCCAGGACCGCTTCGGCGAGGCCGGCCTGCTGATCAGCGTGGCCCTTGCCGCGCTGGCCGACGCGCATTCGCCCATCGCCTCCATGGCCTCGCTGCATGCGGCAGGCAACCTGACGCCGGAGCGCTTCGTGCGCGGCGCGCTGATTGCCGTCAGCGTCAACACGCTGACGCGCTGCACGGTGGCCGCGATCGCCGGCGGGCCCCGCTATGCGCTGCGCGTGGGCGGGGCGCTGCTGCTGGGCCTGGGCCTCGGATGGGCGGTGGCCCTGCTCTTCTAAGTTTCGGAAAGCTGGGCCCAACCTGCGAAGCGCGGCGGGCGCCGCTCCAGGTTGGCACGCACCGCCTCGGTCTGGTTGGCGCTGCCGATCAGCGCCTTCTGCTCCACCGATTCGGCCAGCAGCAGCTCGGCCGCGCTGTGCGCCATGGCGGCGTTCAGCAGCCGCTTGCCGGCGCGGATGGCGTCGGGACTCTTCTGCGCGATTTCGTGCGCCATGGCCAGGGCATCCGCGAGCGGGTCGGCCGACACGCGCGTCGCAAACCCCAGCGCCACCGCCTCCTCGCCCGAGAAGATGCGGCCGGTGAAACACAACTCGCGCACCACGTCCGCACGCGCGAGTTCGCGCATCAGCACCATGCCGCCCATGTCGGGCACCAGGCCCCACTTGATCTCCATCACCGACAGCCGGGTGTCCGGCGCGACCAGCCGGATGTCCGCACCCAGCGCCACCTGCAGCCCGCCGCCGAAGGCCACGCCGTGCAGGGCCGCAATCACCGGCACCGGCACTTCGCGCCACACGGTGGCCACCCGCTGCGCCGCGTTGGAGATGCCGTGCGTGCGTTCGACCAGGTCGGTGGCCGCGTGCTGGCCGAGCAGCCCGCTGCCGGGGCCCTGCTGCATGCGCTCGAAGGACTGCATGTCCAGCCCGGCGCAGAAGGCCTTGCCGCGGCCGGCGATCACCACCGCGCGCACGCGCTCGTCGCGGCAGAGCTGCTCGCCCGCGTCGATCAGGGCGTCGAACATCGCCGGGTCGAGCGCGTTCATCTTGTCGGCGCGAGAGAGTTGCAGTTCGACCACGCCGTCGGGGTGGCGGATCGATTCGATGCGGTCGTTCATGCCTGTCTCCGGAGTCAGTGCCCGAAGTATCGCGGCTCGGCGATGATCGCCGCTGTCGCAAAGTCAACACCGAAACCCGTCCAGGAGGAGACAGCCATGGCCATCCGAATCGTCCGCCTCGGCAGCGAGCGCGCCCCCGGCGAGGGCCTGCGCATCGGCACGGTGCGCCGCCCGCCGCGCGGCGTGCCCAAGAGCGAGTTCGCCTCGCAGAACTGGTATGACGTCTGGTACCCCAACCTCGCACCCTCGGCCGAGACCATGAAGGAGGCCCAGGCGGCCGTGGCCTCCGGAAAACCGGCGCAATGGGCCGCCTTCGGCCGCAAGTTCAAGTCCGAGATGGCCGAGCCCGACGCCAGCCGCAGCCTGGACCTGCTGGCCGCGCTCTCGCACCAGAGCGCCTTCTCGATCGGCTGCTACTGCGAGGACGAATCGCATTGCCATCGCTCCTTCCTGCGTGCGTTGCTGAAGGAACGGAGCGCGGATATCGTCGATTGACGGGCCGCCGCCGGGCCGCCCCAAGGCGGCCCAGCCCCCTCGTTGAAAAGCCTGGGGGCTTTATCTTTGGGACTTGTCCTTCTGGTTCTGCGCCTCGATCCGCTCCCGCGCCTCCAGCCACTGCGCATCGCTCCATTCGCGCAGCTCGTAGAAGTTGCCGCCGGTGGCCAGCGCATGGCCACCGTCCATCATGATGCTCTGGCCGGTGAGCCAATCGCACTGGCCCGGCGCCATCAGGAAGGCGGCCAGGTTCTGCAGTTCGCTCATCTGGCCGGTGCGCGCCATCGGGTTGCGCAGCTTGCTGCGCGCGCCGGGCTCCTCGCCGGGGTTCAAGCGCTTGCTCATGCCCTCGGTAGGGATCTCGCCCGGCCCGACCGCGTTGAGCCGGATGCCGTAGCGCGCCCATTCGGTGGCCAGCGATTTGGTCATCACCTCCACGCCGGCCTTGCTCATCGCCGAAGGCACGACGTAGGGGCCGCCGTTGTCGACCCAGGTCACGATGATGCTCATCACGCTGCGGTAGGGATCGCCCGCCTTCCACTGGCCCGCCTTCGCCTCCGCGATCCAGCGCTTGCCGACCGCCTGGGTCACGTAGAAGCTGCCGTGGAAGACGATGTTGGCGACGGCATCGAAGGCGCGCGAAGACAGGCTCTCGGTCGGCGCGACGAAGTTGCCCGCCGCGTTGTTGATCAGGCCGGTCAGCCCGCCGCTCTGCCAGAGGGCGTCGACCATCTCCTCCACGCTCTGCGCGTTGCGGATGTCCACCCCGAAGGCATCGACCTTGCGGTCCGGGAACTGCGCGCGCCATTGCGCCGCCGTCTCCTCCACCACCGACTGGCGCCGGCCGCAGATCGCGACGTCCGCGCCCAGGCCGAGGAAGCGCTCGGCCATAGCCTTGCCGAGGCCGGTGCCGCCGCCGGTCACGAGGATGCGCCGGCCGGCCATGAGATCGCTTTGGTACATGAGGGTCTCCTTGGGTCTGGGTGGATGAACGGATGCAGCCGCATCGTAGATCGGGCAGGCCGAGCCGGTAAGCTCCCAAGGTGACAGCCCGTTGCGCGCGAGGAGACGCCCGATATGCCCCCTTCTTCTTCCGTTGCCGCCCCCGCCTTCGCCCCCCTGGCCGGCGTGCGCGTGCTGAGCCTGGCGCTCAACCTGCCCGGCCCCGCGGCCCTGATGCGCTGCCGCGCCATGGGTGCACGCTGCCTCAAGCTCGAGCCGCCGGCCGGCGACCCGATGGGCCACTACAACCGGGCTGCCTATGCGGCGCTGCATGAAGGCGTGGAGATCCGGACGGTGGACCTGAAGAGCGAAGCCGGCCTGGCGCAGCTGCACCAGGCGCTCGCCCAGACCGACGTGCTGCTCAGCTCCTTCCGCCCTTCGGCACTGGCCAAGCTGGGACTGGACTGGGAGCACCTGCATGCGCGCCATCCCGCGCTGTCGCAGGTGGCCATCGTCGGCGCGCCCGGCATGCGTGCCGAGGAACCGGGCCACGACCTCACCTACCTGGCCGAAAGCGGCCTGATCACCAGCACCGCGCTGCCGCCAACGCTCTACGCCGACATGGGCGGCGCCCTGCTGGCGAGCGAGGCGGTGCTGCAGGCCGTGCTGCGCATGCGCGCGGCGCCGGGCAACGGCGCGTACCTCGAAGTCGCGCTCAACGCCGCCGCCGACTGGCTGGCCCTGCCCCGCACCTGGGGCCTGACACAGCCCTCGGGCGCCGTGGGCGGCGCCCATGCGGGCTACCGCGTCTATGCCTGCGCCGACGGCCGCGTGGCGGTGGCGGCGCTGGAGCCGCATTTCGCCGCGCGCCTCTGCGAGGCCGCGGGCCTGGGTGCGCGGGACATGATGGACCCCGCCACCCGCGAGGCCCTGGCCGCCTGGCTGCGTACCCGCACGCGCGCGCAGCTCGACGCCATGGCGATCGAGCGCGACGTGCCGCTGCTCACCCTGGAAGACTGAGCCCGCCGCTTCAGAGCTTGATGCCCGCGCCCTTCACCGCGGGCCCGAGCACCCCGACCTGCTCTTTCACGAAGCCCTCGAACTGGGCCGCGGTCCCGGGCTTGCCCACGATGCCCAGTTCGACCAGCTTCTTCTGCACCTCGGGCAGGGCCATGGCCTCGTTGCAGGCGGCATTGAGCCGGCCGACGAGGTCCGCCGGCATCTTGGCCGGCCCGCTCAGGCCGAAAAAGTTCTCGAACACCAGCTTGGGCTGGCCAAGCTCCACCACGGTGGGCACGTCGGGCATCAGCGGCGAGCGCGCCGTGCCGGTCACCGCCAGCGGCACCAGCTGGCCGCTCTTGAAGAAAGGCACGTAGGCGGTGATCACGTCAATGCCCACCGGCACCACATTGGCGATCAGGTCGGTGGTCATGGGCGCCCCGCCCCGGTACGGCACGTGCACCAGGTTGGCGCCGGTGATCTTGCGGATCAGCTCGCCGTGCACATGGCCCACCGAGCCCGGCCCGCCGGAGCCGAAGTCCAGCCGGCCGTCCTTGCGCGCCCGCGCCTCCAGATCGGCAAAGCTCTTGATGCCGGATTCCTTGCTGGCCATGAGCACCAGCGGTGCCGAGCCCAGGTAGGCGATGTGGGTGAAGGCCGTCACCGGGTCGTAGGGTTGCTTCTCCAGCGCGAAGGGACCGAGCGCAATGGGCGTGGTGTTCGAGAGCATCAGCGTGTAGCCGTCGGCCGGCGCCGCCGCCACCTGTGCGCCACCGATGGTGCCGCCGGCGCCGGGCTTGTTGTCGACCACGACCGGCTGGCCCAGCTTGCGCGTGAGCTGCTCGGCCAGCACCCGCGCCAGGATGTCGCTGGAGCCACCGGCCGCGAAGGTCACGACGATCTTGACCGGCTTGTCCGGCCACGCGGCTCGCGCCGGCAGGGAGGCGGCAGCCGCCGCGGCAGCGATCCAGCGGAGCGCGCCGCGGCGCGTGGGGTGTGTGAAGGTCATGACGTCTCCAGAGCAAGAGCAATGCCTGCGACCGGATCATGCGTCGGGGGAACTCCAGCCACAATCCCCTGCCCGCCTGCGGCGAGCACTCAGGCGGCGAGGCGCCGCTCCAGCCGTGCCCGGGTGATGAAGCCGATCTGGCGCAGGGCCTCGGCCAGGTCCTGGCCCGGCTCGCGCGCGGTGCGCGAGGCCAGCTCCGCGAGGATGCCGGCCTTGGTGTAGTGCCGCGCGCAGGCGATGAAGGGAAAGCCGTGCCGCGCGCGGTAGGCCTTGTTCAGGCGCGCCAGGCTCTCCTCCTCGCTGCCGGACAGGGCGCCCAGGCCGGCGCCCTTCTGCTCGTCCATCGAATCGGCGGTCAGCGCCCCTGCGCGCACGGCGCCGGCCGAGAGCTCGGGATGCCCGCGCAGGAATTCGATCTGGCGGCTGCGGCCGCAGTCGAGCACCACCGCCATCATGGCGTCGTGCAGCGCCTGCACCGAGTCGAAGGGGCGCGCGGCCCAGGCGGCCTCGGCCACCCAGGGCGAGTGCTCGAAGGTTTCGCCCAGGGCGGCGGTGAAGGCGGCGCGGTCCATCGCGTTGAGGGCGCGCAGGTCGAGGGTGTGGAGTTCGGTGGACATGGGCGGCAGTGTAGGAAGCGGCCGCCGCGTCCAGAAGGCGCGCGCTGTTATACGGCCCATAGCAGGGCCTGAACGGCTCAGTTCGCCTGCGGATCGGTGAGCACCGGCGCCGCCGCCGTCAGCAGGCCGCGCAGCCACACGTGCGGCGCGGCCCGGTGCTGCGAGGGATGCCAGAGCTGGTAGAAGCGCATGCGCGCGAACTCGATGGGCGAGGACACGAGAGCGATCGGCAGGTGCCGCGCGTGGTAGGCGGCGAAATGCCGGCTGGTGGTCATGATGAGATCGGTACCCGGCAACAGGCTGGGCGCGAGGCCGAAATACGGGCACTGCACCCGCCGGTCGCGGCTCACGCGCATCGTGGCCAGGCTGGACTCCACCACCCCGCGCTGGGCGATCGAATAGGGCATCGGCACCAGGTGCGGCGCCTGCAGGAAGCGCTCGGGCGTGAGCTGGCCGGGCGCCGCGAAGGGATGGTCGGCCGCCATGACGCAGACGATCTCGTCCTCCAGCAGCGTCGACATGTGCAGGTGCTCGGGCGGCTCGGGCCAGTTGCCGATCACGATGTCGATGGTGCCGTCCTGCAGCGCCATCTCGTAGTCGTACTGGGGGCCGAGCGGCTGCGCCACCAGGCGCGCGCTCGGTGCCTGCGCGCGGAAGGCGCGCACCACTTGCGCCAGGAAGGGCGGCGCCAGGTAGTCGGGCATGGCGATGGTGAAGCTGCGCTCGGTGGTCGCGGGGTCGAAGCCGTCGCCGGAGCTCAGCAGGCCGTCGAGCAGACCGAGCGCGGCCTGGGCCTGCGCGGCCACCGCGAGCGCCCGCGCGGTCGGCACCATGGTGTTCTTGTCGCGCACCAGCAGCGGGTCGCTGAAGATCTCGCGCAGCCGCTTGAGCGCCGCGCTGATGGCCGGCTGCGACTGGTTCATCCGGATCGCGGTGCGCGAGACGCTCTGCTCCGCGATCAGCGCGCACAGCACGCGCAGCAGGTAGGTCTCGAAGGGATCGTCGGCGCGGGACACGGTGCGGCAAACCTCCGGATATCGACTTTGCTATGCGCTCTATTGCGCCTGCCCAGTTTCGCACAGGGCCTGGAGTGAGGACCATTGGCGCCGTCCTGCATGGCGGGGCCCGAGAACGACAGACACCAGAGACAAAGGAATTCGACATGAGCACACCTTCCGCGGCCCTGCCCGGCGCCGCCGCCTCCCCCGACCGGGTCGATGCGACCTACAGCAAGATCTCCTGGCGCCTGCTGCCCTTCCTCGGCGCGCTGTGGGTGCTGGCCTGGCTCGACCGCGTCAACATCGGCTTCGCCAAGCTGCAGATGCTGGACGACCTGCGCTTCAGCGAGGCGGTGTACGGCCTGGGCGCCGGCATCTTCTTCCTGGGCTACTTCTTCTTCGAGGTGCCCTCCAACATGCTGCTGCAGAAGATCGGCGCCAAGAAGACGGTCATGCGCATCACCATCGGCTGGGGCCTGATCTGCATGCTGCAGGCCTGGGTGACCACGCCCACGCAGTTCTACATCCTGCGCTTCCTGCTGGGCGCCTTCGAGGCCGGCTTCTACCCCGGCGTGATCCTGTACCTCACCTACTGGTACCCCTCGCAGCGCCGCGCCAAGGCCTTCGGCACCTTCATGTCGGCCTCGGCCATCGCGGGCGTGCTGGGCGGGCCGCTGGCGGGCTGGATCATGAGCTCGATGGGCGGCGTGCACGGATGGGCGGGCTGGCAGTGGCTGTTCGTGCTCGAAGGCATCCCCTCGGTGATCGCGGGCATCGTCGCCTTCTTCTACATGACCGACAAGCCGGAGCAGGCCCACTGGCTCAGCGCCGACGAGAAGCGCATCGTGCGCGACGAGCTCGAGCGCGACAGCCGCGCCCAGGGCGAGCGCGGCAGCGACTGGCGCACGCTCTTCACCAACCCGAAGGTGTGGCTGCTGATCGCGATCTTCTTCTGCCTGCTGTGCGCGAACTCCACGCTGACCTTCTGGATTCCCACGGTCATCAAGGAAACCGGCTTCGCCACGCCGATGGCGGTGGGCTGGATCGCGGGGGCAGCCTACATCTTCGGCGCGGCCGGCATGATCCTCAACGGCCGGCATTCCGACCACCGCGGCGAGGTGCGCTGGCACTTCAGCGGCGCGGCGATCTGCGGCGCGAGCGGCATGGCCCTGCTGGCCGTGGCGCTGACGGTTCCCGGCCTGCCGCCGCTGGTTCCGCTGCTCGCGATGGGGCTGGCGCTGGTGGGCACCATGAGCGCGATCCCGGTGTTCTGGCAGCTGCCGAACATGTACCTGGCCGGCGGCGCGGCCGCGGTCGGGGTGGCGCTGATCAACTCGATCTCCAACCTGGCGGGCTTCGGCGCGCCCTACCTGATGGGCCTGATCAAGAACGCCACCGGCAAGGTGAGCGCGGGCCTGTACCTCGTCGCGGTGATCGAACTGCTGGCCGCCGTGCTCGTCATCACCTTCATCGCCCGCAAGACCGCACGCAAGGGAGCCTGACATGGACGACATCCGCCAACCCGAACGCCGACGCTTCGCTCTCTCGGGCCTGGCCCTCGGCGCCACCATGCTCACGGCGCGCGGCGCCCAGGCGGCCGACACGCCGGCGCCGGCGCGCGCCAGCGGCCCGATCGTGCTGCACGGCGTCAGCCCGCGCCTGACGGTCCATGCGCTGGACACCTTCCACGGCGCGGCCGCCGCCGGCCTGCGCATCGACTTCTCGGCCTTCGACGGCGAAAACTACAAGCCGGTGCGCTCGTTCACGGTCAACGCCAACGGCCGCTCCGACGAGCCGCTCCTGGTCGACGAGAGCTATCGCCCCGGCCGCTACCAGTTGCTGCTGCACGTGGATGACTACTTCGCCGCGAAGAAGGCGGTGCTGCCCACGCCGGCCTTCCTGACCAAGCTGCCGGTGCGCTTCCAGGTGGTGAACGCGGCCGAGCGCATCCACCTGCCGATCCAGTTCGGGCCCTGGGCCTACACCTACTCCCGCGGCAGCTGAACTCCCCCGAAAGGAACCATCCCATGGCAGGCATCACCACCCACGTGCTCGACGTGCGCACCGGCCGCCCGGTCGCCGGCATGCAGGTCGACCTCTTCGACCTCTCGACCACGCCGCCGACACGGCTCAACAGCACCCGCACCAATCCGGACGGGCGCACCGATGCGCCGATGCTCGCGGCACAGGCCAGCCGCACCGGTCGCTTCGAGCTGCGCTTCCACGTGAACGCGCATTTCAAGGCGAACGACGCGCTGGCCGAGGAAGTGCCGGTGCAGTTCAGCGTCTTCGATGCAGCGCAGCATTACCACATCCCCCTGCTCTGCTCGCCGTGGTTCTTTTCCACCTACCGCGGCAGCTGAGCCGTTTTCCTTCACCCGCCTGGACGACGAATGACCACCCAAGACAAAGACACCGAGAAATACCTGCTGGAGTCGATCCGCCTGGCCATGGACAACGTGCGCGAGCGCAGGACCTGGCCCTTCGGCGCCGTGCTGGTGCGCGACGGCCAGGTGCTGGCCCGCGCCGTGAACGAAGTGGACGCGCTGTGCGATCCCTCCGCCCACGCCGAGATGCAGGCGGTGCGCACCGCCAGCCGTGCGCAGGGCAGCACCGACCTGAGCGGCAGCACCGTGTATGCGAGCGGCTACCCCTGCCCCATGTGCCTCACGGCCATGTACCTCGCTGGGGTGAAGAAGGTCTACTACGCCTACTCCAACGAGGACGGCGCGCCCTACGACCTGTCGGCCGAACGCGGCTACATCGAGATCGCCAGGCCGATCGAGCAGCGCGAGATGAAGCTCGAAGGCCAGCGCGTGCGGCCGGAGGGCGAGGACCTCTACGAAGCCTGGCGCCAGGTGCAGGGCTAGGCGGCGGCGCCTAGACCGTATGCTTGTTGCCCACCGCCCCCGGCGCTAATCTGCGCCTTGGGGGCGGGCGTCTCCCGCCCCGGGAGAGCGCCATGTATGAACGCATACTCGTCGCCACCGATGGTTCCGAGCTCTCGGAACTGGCCGTCACCAGCGCGATCGACCTTGCCCTGCTCACCAACGCCGAGCTGGTCGCCGTGAAGGTGGTCCACCACTATCCCACCGGTTACTTCGAAGGCTCGCTGCTGCTGACCCAGATGGAGGTCCAGCGCATGCAGGGCGAGGCCGATGCCGAGGCCCAGCGCGTGGTCGACGCGGTCAAGGCCAAGGCCGACGCGCGCGGCGTCCGGAGCACCCTCGCCGTGATCATGAAATCCGAGCTGGTGGCCGAGGCCATCATCGAGGCGGCCCGCGTGCACAAGAGCGAGCTGATCGTGATGGCCTCGCACGGGCGGCGCGGCCTCAAGCGGCTCCTGATGGGCAGCGAGACGCTGCAGGTGCTGACGCACTCGCACACGCCGGTGCTGGTGCTTCGCTGAAGACCGAGGGCCCAGGGGTCAGGGCTTCGGGCCGTCGCGCCTGCGGTCCGCGCGCTTGTGCTCGAGGTAGGTCGCGAGGTCGATCTCGTGCAGTTGCCGGGGATAGCGCTCGGCCTCCTCGAACCAGGCGTGCAGGCGTTTCTCGGCCCGCTCCGCAGGCGCTGCGTCCAGCCCGTCCAGGTAGGCGTCGAGGGTGAGGAAGTAGCGCATCGCGTTGCGCTCCATCAGCCCGCGCACGCCGCGGATGTATTCGGGCTCGCCGTTCGGCTTCTGGCCGACCACGGTGAAGCCCATCTTGTGGCTGCCGAAGGTCGCGAGGTAGGCCTTGGTGGCCAGCCGCGCCATCATGTTGTGGTCGTAGGAATAGCCGAAATGCAGGAAGCTCTGGCGCTCGCCGAGCGGCACGGCTTCGAGCGAGACGCGGTAGTTGCTGGTGCCCAGCGGACCGCTCTCCGCCGACAGCCGCACCGCCAGGTAGTCGCTGCTGTTGCTCGCGGTGCGATGGACGAAGGGCAGCTCGAAGGCCTGCTCCACCGGCTTGTCGTAGCGCTGGACCACGCTGAGCGTCAGCACCTCGCCCTGGCCCTGCTTGCTCACTCGGCAGCGCCGGTTGTTGATGTGCAGCAGCAGCATTTCGCACCACTGCCCGCCGTTCGCCAGCGCCGTGCGCACCTCGTCGAGCGGATGATCGACCACGGCGTAGACGTCGCCCTGGAGCCCGCCGTCGGTCTCGGTGGATTCCAGGTGCATCGGCCTTTTCAGCGGGCTGCCGGACAGCTGGCCGGCCAGCTTCTGGTGCTGCTCGCGCAGGGCGGGCGCGGAGCCGGCATCCAGCGGGCCTGCCCGCGCGATGGTCGCACCGGCGGCAAGAAGCAGTCCCAGCCAGATGGCAGGGAGCCGGAAGGAGGCCGAGCGGCTGTTCATCCCTACACCATACAACGAGTGCCCGGGTACCGCCTGCCAGCGCGGGCTGCCGCCCGGGCGGGGGCGGTTGAGGCTCAGCGGCCCTTGCGGACCGGCTTGCCGCGCGCCGCACCGGTCTCGCGCGGGGGCAGGCCGGTGTGCTGCGTGAGGATGCGGCCTTTTGCGGGTTTCACGGGCTGGACCGGCTTCAGCGCCACCGGCGTCGAGTTCTTGCGCCGCGCACTCTGGTAGCTGCCGTCGGTGAGCGGCTGGTAGGTGGGGATCAGGTGGTGCTTGCCGTTGCCGATCAGGTCGGCGCGGCCCATCTTCTTGAGTGCCTCGCGCAGCATGGGCCAGTTGTTGGCGTCGTGGTAGCGCAGGAAGGCCTTGTGCAGGCGGCGGCGCTTCTCGCCGCGCACGATGTCCACGGTTTCGCTGTCGCGCGTGATCTTGCGCAGCGGGTTGCGGTCGGTGTGGTACATCGCCGTCGCGGTGGCCATGGGCGACGGATAGAAGGTCTGCACCTGGTCGGCGCGGAAGCCGTTGCGCTTGAGCCAGAGCGCGAGGTTCATCATGTCCTCGTCGCTGGTGCCCGGATGGGCGGCGATGAAGTACGGGATCAGGTACTGCTTCTTGCCCGCTTCCGCGCTGAACTTCTCGAACATCTGCTTGAAGCGGTCGTAGCTGCCGATGCCGGGCTTCATCATCTTCGACAGCGGCCCCTGCTCGGTGTGCTCGGGCGCGATCTTGAGGTAGCCGCCCACGTGGTGCTGCACCAGTTCCTTCACGTACTCGGGCGACTGCACGGCCAGGTCGTAACGAAGGCCGGAGCCGATCAGGATCTTCTTGATGCCCTTCAGGGCCCGCGCGCGGCGGTAGATCTTGATGAGCGGGTCGTGGCTGGTATTGAGGTTCGGGCAGATGCCCGGGTACACGCAGCTGGGCTTGCGGCAGGCGGCCTCGATCTCCGGACTCTTGCAGCCGATGCGGTACATGTTGGCGGTCGGCCCGCCCAGGTCGGAGATGGTGCCGGTGAAGCCCTTGACGCTGTCGCGGATGGCCTCGACCTCCTTGATGATCGATTCCTCCGAGCGGCTCTGGATGATGCGGCCCTCGTGCTCGGTGATCGAGCAGAAGGTGCAGCCGCCGAAGCAGCCGCGCATGATGTTCACGCTGAAGCGGATCATCTCCCAGGCCGGGATCTTGGTCGCGCCGTCGTGGCTGCCGTTGTCGTCGGCATAGCGCGGATGCGGGCTGCGCGCATAGGGCAAGTCGAACACGTGGTCCATCTCGGCCGTGGTGAGCGGGATGGGCGGCGGGTTGATCCAGACGTCGCGCGCGGTCGCGCCCTCGCCGTGGGCCTGCACCAGGGCGCGGGCGTTGCCGGGGTTGGTCTCCAGGTGCAGCACGCGGTTGGCATGGGCGTAGAGCACGGGGTCGGCGCGCACCTGCTCGTAGGACGGCAGGCGGATCACCGAGCGATCGCGCGGCGGCGGCCTGAGCCGCACCGCCGGATTGGCGACGAACTGCACCGGCTTCGCGGCCGCCTGGGCCTGCACGGCGACCGCCTGGGCCTCGTCTTCCTTCGCACAGGTCGCGCCGTGGGCCTTGGCCTGCTCCGACACCATCAGATACGGATTCACATGCGCATCGACGCGGCCCGGCAGGTCCACGCTGGTGGAGTCGATCTCGAACCAGCCCTCCGGCGTCTCGCGCCGCACGAAGGCGGTGCCGCGCACGTCGGTGATGTGCTGCACCGGCTCGCGCGCAGCCAGCCGGTGCGCGATCTCGACGATGGCGCGCTCGGCGTTGCCGTAGAGCAGCAGGTCGCACTTGGCGTCCACCACGACCGAGCGGCGCACCTTGTCCTGCCAGTAGTCGTAGTGCGCGATGCGGCGCAGCGAGCCTTCGATGCCGCCGAGCACGATCGGGACGTCGTTCCACGCCTCCTTGCAGCGCTGCGAATAGACGATCGCCGCGCGGTCGGGCCGCCGGCCGCCGACGTCGCCGGGCGTGTAGGCGTCGTCGCTGCGGATCTTCCGGTCCGCCGTGTAGCGGTTGATCATCGAATCCATGTTGCCGGCGGTCACGCCGAAGAACAGGTTCGGCTTGCCCAGCGCCTTGAAGGGCTCGGCGCTGTGCCAGTCGGGCTGGGCAATGATGCCGACACGGAAGCCCTGCGCCTCCAGCATGCGGCCGATCACCGCCATGCCGAAGCTGGGGTGGTCGACATAGGCGTCGCCGGTGACGATCACGATGTCGCAGCTGTCCCAGCCCAGGGCCTCCATCTCGGTGCGCGTGGTGGGCAGGAAGCGGGCGGTACCGAAGCGGGCCGCCCAGTACTTGCGGTAGCTGGTCAGCGGCTTGGCGGCGCGCGCGAAAAAGGAGACGTCGACGGGGGCGTTCATGTGGGGTGTGGAGCGGCGATGCAGGCCGCGGTGGCCCGGTTCCGGGCAACCCGCGATTTTAAGTGCTGGGGGGGCGAGCCGTCGAATCCAAGGTCATCTGCATGAAAAGCCGGATTCGCTTGATTACTTGCCTTAGTCAAGTATTCGATTGACAATGGCAAGCATGACTGCCGTCAGCCCCTCCCCCGACGAAGTCGCCGCCGTGAAGGCAGTGCGCCGTTTCAACCGCTTCTACACCCGCCGCATCGGCGCCCTCGACCCCTATCTCGGCAGCGACATGTCCCTGACCGACGTGCGCGTGCTCTACGAGCTGGCGCACCGCGAGCAGGCGGTGGCCAGCGAGATCGGGAAGGACCTGGGCCTGGACGGTGGCTACCTCAGCCGCATCCTGCGCCGCTTCGAGGCCCAGGGCTGGCTCGCGCGCGAAACCCACCCGCGCGACGCGCGCCAGAGCCTGTTGCGCCTGACCGAGGCCGGCCACGCCGCCTTCGCCCCGCTGCAGCAGAAGTCGCGCGACGAGGCCCGCGCCCTCCTCGCGCCACTCTCGGCGCCGCGGCAACGCCAGTTGATCGCGGCGATGCAGCAGGTGCAGGCGCTGATCGAGCCCGAGGCCAATGCCCCGGCGCGGCCGCCTACCGCAGTGCTGCGCGATCCGCAGCCGGGCGACATCGGCTGGGTGGTGCAGCAGCACGGCGAGCTCTATGCGCGCGAATACGGGTGGAACAGTGAATTCGAAGCGCTGGTGGCCGAGATCGCCGGCGAGTTCCTGCGCAAGTTCCAGCCCGAATGGGAGCGGTGCTGGATCGCCGAGCTGGGCGGCGAACGCGTCGGCGCGGTGTTCCTGGTGCGCAAGTCGGCCACCGTGGCGCAGCTGCGCCTGCTGATCCTCGCCCCGCAGGCGCGCGGCCTCGGCCTGGGCGCGCGGCTGACGGACGAATGCATCGCCTTCGCGCGCCGCAAGGGCTACAGGAAGATGGTGCTGTGGACCAACAGCTGCCTCACTGCCGCGCGCGGCATCTACGCGGCACGCGGCTTCAAGCTGACGAAGTCGGAGGCCTACGAGGGCTTCGGCCAGCAACTGGTGGGCGAGACCTGGGAGCTGAAGCTGTAGCCGCCTTCACTGCATGAACCAGCCATGGCTCACCACCAGCGACTGGCCGGTGAGCGCATTGGTCGGGAAGGCGGCGAAGAGCAGCGCCACGCGCGCCACGTCGTCGGTGGTGGTGAACTCGCCGTCCACCGTCTCCTTGAGCATCACGTTCTTGACCACCTGCTCCTCGGTGATGCCCAGCGTCTTCGCCTGCTCCGGGATCTGCTTCTCGACCAGCGGCGTGCGCACGAAACCGGGGCAGATCACGTTGGCCCGCACGCCGTGCGCGGCGCCTTCCTTGGCCACTGTCTTGGCGAGGCCGATCAGGCCGTGCTTGGCCGTCACGTAGGGCGCCTTCAGCAGCGAGGCCTCCTTGGAGTGCACCGAGCCCATGTAGATCACGCTGCCGCCGCGGCCCTGCGCGTACATGTGCTTCAGGCAGGCCTTGGTGGTCAGGAAGGCGCCGTCGAGGTGGATGGCCAGCATCTTCTTCCAGTCGGCGAAGCTGAACTCCTCGACCGGGTGCACGATCTGGATGCCGGCGTTGCTGACCAGGATGTCGATGCCGCCGAAGGCCTTGGCCGCTTCCTCGACCGCGGCATCGACCTGCGCCTCGCTGGTGACGTCGACCGCGACACCCATGGCCTGGGCGCCGCTCTGGCGCAGTTCGGCCGCCGTGGCGTCGGCCGCTTCCTGGTTGAGATCGGCGATCACGAGTTTGGCGCCTTCCTGCGCGAACAGGATGGCGATTTCCTTGCCGATGCCGCTGGCCGAGCCGGTGACGAATGCGACCTTGTCCTTGAGTTGCATGGGGAGTCCTGGAATGAGGAGTGAAGGGAATGATGATGGCGCCTGCAAGCGGCGTGCCCGTGACAGAGCGTGACGCAGAAGTCTTTGGCCAGCCTGACTGGCCCCCTCAGCGGCTCCCCTCCTGCATCGCCGGAACGCGCATCGGCCGCCGGACGCGCGGCGTGTTCGGCTCGGCCATGTCGAAGGTGGTCACGCCATTGGCCTGCGAGGCGGCACGCAGCCATTCCGGATGCTCCAGCGTTTTGCAGATGTCGCGCAGCCCCGCCTCCCAGTGCTCGTCGACCGAGGCGCGCGAGAACTCGTAGTCCTTCGATTCGATCTCGTAGGGCTTGTCGCGGTAGATCAGGTGGACGATCTCGATCGGCTCGTGCGTCAGCTGGCTGCACACCGCGGCCACGCTCGGATCCTTGCGCAGCGAGGCGGGCAGCTTGGCGATCAGGTCGGCGACCGCCTGCTGCAGGTTCAGATTCGAGGCCAGCGCGTCGGTGTTCATGCGGGTGCGGCTGGAATAGGTGATGTCCTTCTGCCGCTCCATCACCTCGGCCAGCGTGCGCGGCATGGCGCCGCGCGCGCTGAACAGGTCCACCTGCAGCACCATCAGCGGCTCGGTACGCGGGTGCGTGTCGAGCACGTATTGCAGCGGCGTGTTCGAGACGATGCCCCCGTCCCAGTAGTCCTCGCCGTCGATGGTCACCGGCGCAAAGCCGGGCGGCAGCGCACCGCTGGCCATGATGTGCTCGGGGCCGATGCGCTGCGACATGTTGTCGAAATAGACCGAGTTGCCGCTGCGCACGTTCACCGCGCCGACGCTGAAGCGGATCTCGCGGTCGTTGATGCGGTCGAAGTCGACCAGGCGCTCGAGCGTGGACTTCAGCGGCGAGGTGTCGTAGTAGCTCAGCACCGGCGACGCGGCGCCCAGCAGCAGCGAGGGACTGGGCCGCGGCGTGAAAAAGCCGGGCACGCCGAAGACCGCGGCCGATGTCGCGCTCCACTGGTTGAAGAACGAACGGTCACCCCATCCCGGCGGCAGGCGCTGCGCCAGTCCCGAGGAGACCAGGTCCCAGAACTCGCGCAGGCGCTCGACGCGCCGCTGCGGCGGATTGCCTGCGATCAGCGCCGCATTGATCGCGCCGATCGAGACGCCCGCCACCCAGTCGAGCGCCTTGTTCTTCTCGAAGACGCCGGCATAGACCCCGGCCTGGTAGGCGCCCAGCGCGCCGCCGCCCTGGAGCACCAGCGCCTTCCGGGCGGTCGTGATGTCGACGCGGGTCTTCGAGGAACGGGGACGCGGGGTGGTGCGTTCGGGCTTCTTGCTGGAGCGGGTGGTGCGCATGGCGCCGATTGGACACCATGCGCAGGCCCGGCTACATCTTCGGCAGCAGCTGCCCGCGGATCTCGCCGTTCGGGTTGGCCGCGGTATGGATGTTGGCGTACCACTTGCCGGCTGAGAGGTCAGCCGCCTGGGCCGGCGTCAATGTCGCCTGGCCTTCGATCGGGCTCGCGGGATTCGCGAAGGGCAGCGCCACGCCGGCATTCTCGCCAGCCGCCGCCGGGCCATGGAAATGCGCCGCCGTGGCAGGCCCGCTCAACCCGGTATAGATGATCTTGTACTTGAGGACATTGGTGTCCCTGTTCAGCCAGGCCTCGACCAGGCCGCTGCCGCGCGTCATGTTGGGCGGCACTTCGCTGGCCGCGTTCATGCTGCCGCTGAAGCTCGCGGTATTGGAGCTGGACATCATTCCGCAGCCTGCCAGGGCCGCGGTCGCCACGCCGGTCACGAGGACGGCACGCAAGAGGGTGGCATATCGATTCATGAATGGATCTCCATAGTGCGGAAGCGGCCAGCATAGGCCGCGCGCAACGCCCCGCGTGTCGGCCGCAAGCCCGAGTTTCGGAGCGCGCGATGGCATGATCCGGCGCATGACGACTGCCGCTCCCCTGCCCTCCGCGCACGAGGTCGCCGCCTTCTGGCGCGATGCCGGTCCCCAACGATGGTTCGCCAAGAACGAGGCCTTCGACGTCGAGTTCAAGTCGCGCTTCGAGGCTGCGCACCATGCCGCCGCGGCCGGTGCGCTCGACGGCTGGGCAGCCGATGCCGAGGGCGCACTGGCCTTGCTGGTGCTGCTGGACCAGTTCCCGCGCAACGCCTGGCGCGGCAGCGCCCACATGTTCGCCACCGACGGCAAGGCGCGCGCGGTGGCGCGGGCCGCCATCGAGGCCGGCCTGGACCGGCAGTTCGACGAGGCGCTGCGTGCCTTCTTCTACCTGCCCTTCATGCATTCCGAATCGCTGGCGGACCAGGAGCGCTCGGTCGAGCTCAATGCCGCGCTCGATGCCAACACGCAGCGCTACGCCGTGCTGCACCGGGACATCATCGCGCGCTTCGGCCGCTTCCCGCACCGCAACCCGATGCTGGGGCGGGAGACCACGCCGGAGGAACAGGCCTTCCTGGATGAGGGCGGGTTCGCGGGCTGAGTTCGTATTGCTGCTCACACTCTTGGGAAGCGCCGCGCGGCGTTCTGATCTTCGCGACCCGATGTCGCGACAAAAGATCAGATTCTGATCTGAGCGAAACGCCCCCAGAATCGCGCCTCGCAACGGGAGCGAGGCAGCGACAACGCTGAAGCCATGAGCTTGGTCTCCCTTGCACAGCAGGGAACCAAGAAAATGAATAAGCGATTGCATCGCGTGGTGTTCAACGCCGCGCGCGGGCTGAGGGTGGTGGTGCAGGAGACTGCACGCGCAGCGGGCAAGGCGAGCGGCGCGACGCCGGTCTTCGTTGCGGCGGCGCTGATGGGCTCGACACCTGCGCCCGCCCAGATCGTCGCCAATCCGATGGCCCCTGGGGGCACACGCCCAACGATCCTCGTGGCGCCCAACGGGATTCCGGTCATCAACCC
>NZ_LYMK01000069.1 GCF_002157355.1 Variovorax sp. JS1663
TACCTGACGCCCAGCCAATGGGCCGACCTGATGCCCTACACCCCAAGGAACAGGCGTGAAAACCGAACTGACACGCCGTGAGCGCGATGTTCTCGTGCTGATCGTCAAGGGCCTCAACAACAAGCAGATCGCCCGCGAGTTGGGCCTGAGCTTCTACACCGTGAAGAACCACGTCGGCCGGCTCTTTGACCGGATCAATGTGGCGTCGCGCCTGGAGGCCGCAGTTTGGTACATGCAGGAGGGAAACACCCCATGAACTTCGACGAAGCATTCGAGCGTCTGATCGATGTCGAGAAGGGCTATGTCAACGATCCGCGCGACCCCGGCGGCGAGACCAAGTTCGGCGTCAGCAAGCGCAGCTATCCGGGCGAGGACATCCCCAACTTGACGCTGGCGCGCGCGAAAGCGATCTACGCCCGCGACTTCTGGGGCCCGGCCGGCTGCGACGCGCTGCCCGACATGCTCAAGTTCGAGATGTTCGACCTGGCCGTCAACACCAGCGCGCCAGGCAAGCCTGTGACCGCGATCAAGCTACTTCAGCGGGCGGTGGGCGCCTTCGACGATGGCGTGCTCGGCCCCAAGACGCTGCAGGCAGCGCAGACGATGGAGTCCAACAGGGCACTTCGTCGCCTCCAGGCCGTCCGGCTGCTCTACTACGCCGCGATTCCCAAGGAGCGCCGCGACCCGTTCCTTGCGGGCTGGGTCAACCGCGTGGCCGACAACATGCTGGAGGCCTGAGCATGGCGGACTTCGATTGGAAGCGCCTGGTCGCCGGCATCGCGCCGGCGCTGGGCACCGTCCTGGGCGGCCCGCTGATCGGCGCTGCCGTGGCCGAGCTCGGCGCCGCGCTGCTGGGCAACCGCGATGCGACCGAGGCTGACATCGCCGCCGTGCTGTCCACCGGGCGCCTGGGTCCCGAGCAGGTCGTCGCGATCAAGCAGGCCGAGAACGCGCTGGCCATCCGCATGCGCGAGCTCGACATCGACGTGCTCAAGATCAATCAGGCAGCCGAGGACGCTTACCTGCGCGATGTGCAGGATGCGCGCGCCCGCCAGGTGGCCACGCGCGACCCGACGCCCCAGGTCATCCTGGCCGTGCTGTTCCTGCTGTGGGCCGGCACCTTCGCGGCGTTCTACTTCGGAACGCTGCCGGCGGACGAGTTCATCAGGGCGCTGATCGTGCGGGCCTATGCCACCGTCGAGACGGGCCTGACAGGCGCCATCGCCTACTTCATCGGCTCCAGCCGCGGCAGCAAGGCCAGCGGCGACGCGGTGCGCAAGATCGCTACGAAGGGGGCCGCGTAGGAGTTGCAAAGAGCGACGCGTGCCCCTGATTGCAAAGATGGACGTGTGAACACGGGTCCCCCGCTGCGGACGGCGAGCCGCATCAGGCTGGCATGTCCCAATCCTCGCGCGCAACCTGCACTGGGTCGCGGGCGCCATGCACCGGATAGAGTTCGTTCGCCAGGTCGTAGACCTGATGCTCGTCGGCCATGCCCTCGGCCAGGCGACACCACTCATTTGCGAATGCAAGCTGCCATTCCTGGTGGTGGCTCAGCGGTTTGCCGAGCTGCAGCGTCGGGGTCTCAGGCTGCCAGATCATCGTGTTCCTCATTTTGAAACGCTTCCAACCCTGGGATTTCGCCGCGGCGGCGCGCCTCGGCACGCGCAACGACGGGGTCTGGCGTGGTCGGCTGGTGCCTGTCCCAGGGCAGAGGCACGCACCACCAAGTCTGCGGATAGCGGTCGGACTTGATGTTCTTCATGGCTCTGCGGCGGGCCACCACCTCGAGTCCGCTGATCAGCACCCCGTCCTTGACGCGACGGATCCTGGCGCGGTCGAGCGGCGGAATGACATATGTGTCGCCGTCCGGTCGCAGCAGCACCGCCAGCCAGATGCTGCGGCCCGGCCTCGGGTCATGGAGCCGTTCCCGGTAGACGAGATTGCCAACGCGGCGCCCGTAGAGCACCAACTCCTTGCTGGGGAGCTTCTCGCCCTCGTGCCGTGTCCTGTAAACCACCCAATCCACTGGTTGAATATACAGTAGCCGGACCGGCTACAGTGGGCCCATGTGCAACCGTTACATCGCTCCGGAAGAGGGAGAGATCGAGCGCTTCTGGCACGTCGGTTCCCGCAACCAGCCGAAATGGCAGCTCGAGATCTTCCCGCGCGCGCCAGGACCTTTCATCCGCCGACGGCGGCACGCGGCCGGCTACGAACGCGAGCTGGTAGTGGGGCAATGGGGCCTGGTCCCTTGGTTCGCCAAGGAGCCGAAGCTCAGGTACCCGACGAACAACGCCCGCAGCGAGGAGCTGGCGGAGAAGGCTAGCTACAAGGATCCATGGAAGCGCGGGCAGCGCTGCATCATTCCGGCGGACGCCTTCGACGAGCCTTACTGGGGGCCGCACGAGCAGCCCTTCAGCAGGTGCGAGTGGTGGCGCTTCCGCCGCGCCGACGGCGCGCCCTGGGGCCTGGCTGGCCTCTGGAACGTCTGGGGGGACAACGCCACTGGCGACGAGTTCGAGAGCTACACCATGCTGACGATCAACGCCGACGGCCATCCGCTGATGGGGCGCATGCACAAGCCCGAGGTGGAGCCGGCAACGAAGCTGGTGCTGCCGCTGGAGCGCCAGGACAAGCGCAGCGTGATCCCCATCGAGGCAGCCGACTTCGATCAATGGCTCGAAGGCACTGTCGAGCAGGCGCAGCAGTTGCTCAAGGTCCCGCCGGCCGAGATCTTCGACGCAGGCCCCGCGCCGCCAGACCCACCACGCGCCGCGAAGCCGAAGCCCGAGCGGGCCAAGCCAAAGGCTCAGGAGCCTGCGCCACCGCCAGTGAAGCCCGAGGACGAGCCGGAGCTCTTCTAGGCCCGGCCCTTGCGAAGACCTTCACCCAACCAACCAACTCAGCCTCCGGATTGCAGCAGCACGGCGCCGCGGCACCGCCGCAGCTGCAGCCTCCTTCGGTCGCGACCTCGGAGGGGCGATCGGGATGGTTCTCGCACACCCAGCCAGACCACGCGCAAATTGGGCAACCTGCAGCCATGGCGATTCGCTACTTGTGGCCGGCCAGCCACTTTCGAACAGCATCCGCGGAGTTGCCGACGGCCTGCACAGCCATGCGCAGCTGGTCCTCGGTGCAGCCGAGGCTCGCCGCCCAATCGCGCCTCTCGTGCTCCTGCTCCAGCGAAATAAGTTTGCGATCGAGGCCGGTTTTGTTCGGGTCGTCTGCCATGTTGTCTCCTGTTGTGGTCGGGACCAGGGTGCCGAGCCAGGCCGAAGGCGGTGTAGGCCCGGTCCGTTCGCGCGCGTGGGCTTTTTTAGGATTGCAGGTTGGCTACCGCTGGGCCGGCTGCGGCAGCGCAGGCGGGATTTGGCGGCGCGGCCGCGTGTTCAGTGCTGATGGAGCTTTGGGTTGCCGGTTCGCGCGGCGCTGCGCGGCCTCTGCTCTGGCCTTTTCGGCGAGAAAGGCAAGCAGGTCCGCACGCACAAACAGCCAGCTGCGGCCGAACTTCAGCCCCGGGATCTCGCCCACGCGCGCGAGCTCCTCGATCTGGCTGGGAGTGCAGCGCAGGAGCTCGGCGCATTCTTCGGATCCGATGGTCTCGTTCATCGCTTGTCCTCCTCGATGGCTTGTGGCGACAATCCGGCGAAAACCTCACTTTGAGCACATGGCAATATCCAGACGGCGCCGGACCATGGTGCGCGAGGAGCACTTTACGGGTCTCACCTGCCGGTTTGCCGCTGGCGGCCTTGCGTTCAGCGAGTGGATCGGGGCTGCGGAGCGCGAGGCTGAATGCCTGGATCTTGGCGACACGTTTGGCGAAGTGGCCGAGCGCCTCAAGCCGATTGCGTCGCGAGCCCCGTTGCAGGTTGTGGTCAATCCACGTGAGCCGAGCGTTTCCGAACTCCGGCGGATCCTCAGGGCAGGGCAGAAGGCGGACTTGCCGCGCGAGGCCATCGCAGTCGATCATGGGCTCGGCCGCCGCTACATCAGGCGATGGGGCGTCGAACCACCCTCAGGCGTGTATGCGGAGGGCCAGCCGTTGGTGGTGGTGGGGTTCTTCGACGGCGTGCCGATCGGTTATGTTGGCATGCAGATGGTGGCATTGCGCATTTCGGATCTGCGCCAGGTCACGGCGTTGTGCAAGCTGGCGTTGATCTACGTGCTGCCTCGATGGAGGGGTCAAGGCTTCAGCATGGATTTCTCTGTGGCGTGCAGTTGGATCGCCCAAGATGTGGTCAGCGCGGCATATCGTGCGATGCCTGCCGGCTGGCGCCTCGAAGCCGTGCTCACCGCGGACTACGAGTCGGAAGGTGGGGAGCGAGTCGCGCTGCAGGTCGGCGAGGGCATGCAGTACAGGCTCGATGTGCTTCGCGAATCCGGGCCGAGGAAGTCCGTGATCGTAGGCGGCGTGGAGATGGACGCCGGGTACTAGGCGTCCCGACGAAGGCCCATACCGCGGAAAGAGGCGAAAAGCTCGCTTCAGGCCGTCAGCGCACCCTGCGCGCATAGGCTCGCCAACATTTCAAGACTTCCTCCTCGCCGCCCTGCTGCTGGATGAGCGTGCCGATGTAGGCTGCGCGGGCCGTCTCGATCTGCTTGATAGATGCTCCGTCAGCTTCGACGATTGCTGTGTATTTCATGTGCGCGTGACCCTACTCAACCTTGGTCTGGAATCCGGTCCGGCGCGTCAGGTGCCGAACCGCAAGCTGCATTCCTTGCTCGAAGGCGCTCTCTTGGGTGTCGCCGGTCCATCGCGTGGGCACGTTGCCCAATCGCTGGCGCGGGCCTACGCCGTTGGTATCGTGAAGGTAGACGTGAAAAGGATAGGCATCGAGCGACGCGTCGTAAGCGGTCACGACGACGACCTTGTGTCCCTCGCAGTAGCCCTCTCGTACATATCGGGGCCCGTTTTCGGTCTGCACAATGTTCTGAACCGCCGTCTGCATGCCTTCTCCTCGGGTTGGAAGCAGCAGTGTGCCAGCCTCGGCGCAAGAAAAAGCCCGCCGGAGCGGGCTTCGTAGGGCAGCATGATTGCTACTTTGAGTTGTTGGTCCTGCGCCGTACGCCGATGACGAACGCGGAAACCAGGCCAACCACGGTGGTGCCTCCGATCACGCCCGCGACAGCGTCGTGATTCGCCATTGCTAGGTGGTACGACGCATACAGAGCGCAGAACCCAATTACGAGGCCAGCAACGATTCCGAGAAGTCGTTCGACGAAGACAAAGGTGTTGACCCTGGTTGTCTCACTACGTCGAAAATTGCCTTCCTTCGTGGTTTCGTCAAAGACCCATGGCACCCGATCAGGTGCGATCTGGTGAAGTTTCTCGATCTGTGCCATCGGCAGTATCGGAGCATCCGTCTGGTGCTCTGATACCGTCAGGTGGCGATCTCTATCCTTGAGTTGCGCCGTAGTTGATCGCCCCACTTCTTTCCCTCTTTTCCCGCTCTATTGTTTTTTCCATGTCCTTGCCCACGAGTCGCCAGTCGCCGGCGATTCGCTCGGCGTCTAAGCGTCGATCTCCCGGCTTAGGGTATCGGTATTGAGGGGCCGTGCCGAATGCAGACAGCACGTCACCCACTCCCATGAGGAAGTTCTTGAGGTGTTCCATGTTGATGCTCCTTCGGTTCGCCGCTGACAACTTGTAACGGCTTCGCTATTAACGATGGTACCAAACGGGCGTTGTTTGGCTATAGGTAGCGGCTTACAGCATCGCTCTAGTTGTGGACGCGTATCGGGAATTCCTCACCGAATCGCCGCAAGGTATATGCCAGTGAGACCGAGCTGGGCTCCCGCCTGGCCGCAAGGGTACTTTGTCCCGGCGCGGTCCCGGCGAGCGGGAAAATTGAACAAAATCAACCGCATACTGGTGCCCCCGACAGGAATCGAACCTGTATCTGAGTCTTAGGAGGACCCCGTTCTATCCATTGAACTACAGGGACGGAAGGCGGTCGCGACTTTACCAGTTCGTCGTGGTCAGTCGTATTTCAGCGTGTAGATGAGGTCGATGCCGCTCTGCTGCCCGGCCTGCCCACGCAGGGTGAGGCTGCGGGTGAGGTCGTAGAACATGAACAGGGTGCCCAGCGTGCCCGAGAGACTTCGCTCGTAGGTCACGTAGAAGTCCTTCGACAGCCGCTTGCCCAAGGTGACCGCCGACTCGCGCACTTCGCCGCCGCTGCTCGGGCCCTTGAAGCCGATCTCGTCCAAGCCGAAGCGGCTGGCGAGCCCGCCGCCCGAACTGCCCGAGCCCAGCTTGCCCAGCAGCGCCAGCGCGGCCTGCTGCAGGAGCAGCGATTCGCCGCCGCTGGTGGCCGAGGCGCGGCCCAGGATCACCCAGGACAGCGTCTCGGCGTCCGACAGCGCGGGCTCCGAATAGAGGCGCACGCGCGGGGACTGCGCGCTGCCGGTGATCTGCACGCCGGCGCGCTGCGAGATGTTGGGCCGGATCGCGAGGATGTCGAGCGCTGGGTTGTCGTAGGGGCCGTTGAAGCGGGCGATGCCGGTCTCCACGTCGAGCCGCTGGCCGTAGGCGCGGTACTGGCCCTTGACCGTATGCACTTCGCCGCTGATGCGCGGCGGCGCGTTCAGCGCGGTGCTGCGGATGTCGAGCTTGCCCTCCAGCCGGGTCGTGATGCCGCGTCCCTGCACGGCGAAGTCTTCGCCGAGGTCGAAGCCGATGGCGATGTCGGGCGGCTTCGCGGTCTCGGCCCGCGCGCCTTGCGCCGCTTGGCTGGCGGCCTCACTGGCTGCCTGGCGCCGGGCGGTTTCGGCGGCCTCGCGGTCCTTGGCGGCCGAACGCACGACCACGTCGCTGCCGAGGCTGGGCGCGGTCTCGTCGGGGAGGATGATCACGGCGCGGTCGGTCTTCAGGTTGCCGCGCACGGTGAACTGGCCGTTGTCCAGCCGCGTCTGCAGGTCGCCCGAGAGCGTGACCTGCCGGTCGGTGCGCACCAGCACGCGCAGCTTGCGCAGCTGCGTCTGCACCGCCAGGCGGATGCCGGTGCCCGTGGCAGGCGCCGGGCCCCAGCTCAGCTCGCCGCGTGCCGACAGGCTGCCGCCGTCGCTCGCGGCCTCGCTGGCCGCGGTGCTGAGGTTGCCGCTCTGGCCCGGGATGCGGGTGGCGCTGCCGGTGCCGCCCTTGAGGGTGAATTCGGTGATCTCGATGCGCTCGCCGGTGAGCGCGGCGCGCAGGCGGCCGTTGCGCAGGTCCAGGCCTTCGACCAGGGCGCGCAGCGCCAGCTGGTCGGCCGCCAGCGTGCCGTTCCAGCGCGGCAGTGTGCGGTTGCCGGAGAGGGCGGCGTCGGCTTCCAGCGTGCCGGCCACGCGCCAGCCCGGGGGCGCCAGCATCGACCACACGCCGAGGTTGGGCAGCCGGGCGCTGACCTTCCCGGCCAGCGGCGCGTCGGCCGCCCATTGCCAGCCGCCGGCGCGCTGCTGCACCTGCGTGCTGGCCTCGGCGCGGATCTGGCCGGCGCGCTCGCTGTCCCAGGCCAGGGTGGCCCGGAGGGTGTCGCCTTCGGCATCCAGACCGAGTTCGGCGCGGCGCAGCCCGGCCGGCGTGCTGGGGCCTTCGCCGGCCGTGTTCATCGTGCGCTCGCCGGCGGTGCCGGTGCCGCGGCTGGTGATGCGGGTGACCAGCGCGGCCTCGCCGGCCTGCACGCGGATGTCGCCGCTGGCGCGCGTGACGCGGGCGCGGGCGCGCAGCGTGTCGCCGGCATCGATGTCCCAGTCGCCGTCGAACAGCAAGTCGCCGCTGAGGCCCATCTCGGTCAGGGCCGCGCTGCTGCCCAGGGCCTCGGCCCAGGCCATCGGCAGGCCGCGCAGGCGGCCCTGCGACTTCAGCCGGAACACGCGGCTGGCGTCCGCGCCGCTGTGGCTGTAGCGCAGCGGCTCCCAGTCGATGCGTACCGTGCCCGGGACTGGGCCGCGCAGCGTGGCGCCAGCGGCGGAGGCCTCGACCTCGAGGCGGCCGGCATCACCGCTTCTCACCGTGGCGGCGAGCGGCCGTTCCACCTCAAGGATCCAGGGGCCGGGTCGCGTGCTGTCCTGGGCCTGCACCCGCAGGCTGGTGATGGAGGCACGCCATTGCCTCGCGCGTTCCAGCCCGCCGCTGGCCCGGGCATCCAGCGTGAGCTTCTGCGTGCCGGTGGCGGCCTCGCCCTGGAGCGCGAGCGTGGCCTGCGCCAGGCTGCCGGCGAGGTCGGCGCGCAGATCGCGCAGCTGGATGTCGGTGGCCGTGCCGCCCTGGGCGGGTGGCGGCAGCTGGACCGCGAGGCGCGGCACCGTGAGCAGCGCCTTGACCGTCGGCTCGGCCTGGCCGCGGGCGGCCGGCGCGCTCGCGTTCTGCAGCCGCCGCTGCACCGCCTGCCAGCCGCCCTGCCAGCTGGCGTCGAGCTGTGCGCTGCCTTGCGCCGTGGCGCCCGCGAACACGGCCGACAGCTCTGGCAGGCCTTCCACCCAACGCTGCAAGGCGGCGGCATCGTCGATGCGCGCATGGATCTCGCCGCCGCCGCTGGCCGGCGCGATGCGGCCCTGGATCTGCGCCTGCCCGCCCGGCATCGAGAGCTTCAGGTCGCCATTGCCGCCTTGCTCGGCGATGCGCAGCTGCAGCTTGCCTTCGAGGGTGGCGTTGGCGGCCGCCACGCGCAACGTGCGCAGGTCCAGCACCTGCGTCGACAACTGGTACTGGCCGCGGGCCAGGGCGCGGTCGAGGCGAAGCCCCTGCAGCGCCTTGCTGCCGGCGCCGCGCCCGGCCTGCAGCGCGACATCGAACACGAGGGTGTCCTCGCGCTGTCCGGCCTCGATGCGGCCGCTCACCGGCGGGCCGGCCAGCTCGGTGTGCAATGCGCCGGGGTTCACGCCGCCCACCGTCGCATGGATGTCCCAGGGCGCAGGTGCGGGGCTCCAGTTGCCCTTCGCATCGATGCGACCACCGCCGGCGCGCACGGTGGCCTCGGGCAGCGTCCAGGTGCTGCCGTCGAAGCTGGCGCGGGCCTGCACCTGCTCGACCGGCAGCCGGCCGCCGTCCCAGGGGCCGGGCCGCGCATTGCGGATGTCGGCGCGGGCCTGCCAGACCGTGCTGCCAACCGGTGCGCTTGCATCGGGGCCAGCCTGGATCTCGCCGCTCAACAGCGTGGCGGGGGCGTCGGGCCAAAGCAGGGCCAGGTCGAGGTTCTGCAGCTTCGCATCGGCGTCGATCACGGGCTGCGGCAGCCAGGGCGCGATGTGGGCGCGCAGTTGCGCCTCCATCGGGTCTGCCGCGCCGGGTTCGGCGGGCCGGACCTGTGCCTCGATGGCCAGCCGCGCATCCGCCGTGGCGAGCGTGCCTTTGGCGCTGGCGCTGGCCAGCACGTCGATGGCGCGGTCTTCGGCCAGCGGCGCCCGGATCCGGCCCTCGAGCGCGGCGTCGAGGGCCATCGGCGCCGGGCCCTGCAGCGTGACGCGTGCGGCGTAGTGGCCTTCGGCGATGTCCACGCCGTCGATTACGAGCCGGTGTTCGTCGCCTTCGTAGCGATAGCTGCCCGCCAGCTTCTCGGCCTTCAGCGCGGGCGGGCCGGCCCACTGCACGGTGTCGATGCTGAAGGGCAGCTCCACCGCCACCGGCAGCACGATGGGCGCGAGCGGTTCGAGCGGCTTGTCCTCCTTCGGGCCGCGCGGCTCGATGAGCACTTGCGCCGCGTGCACCTCGCCCAGCTTCACCTTGCGCTCGAGCAGTGGCGGCAGCGTCCAGCCGATGGTGGCCTCGTGCACCTCGACGGCCAGGCTCTCGCTCTGCCAGCGCAGCCAGCCGATGCGCCCGCCGGCGCGGATCGAGCCGCTCACCTCGCGGCTTTCCAGGCTCTGGCCGGCCGGCAGGTAGCGCGCCGCCCGGGCCAGCGCGAAGGCGAGCGACTCGTTCGTGCCCAGCCACCACCAGGCGCCGCCCACGAGCGCGCCCACCAGCACGACCAGGCCGAGCAGGCTCCAGGCCAGCGCGCGCAGTGCGCGCCGGGCACGCGAGCGCCGGGGCGGGGAGGAGGGGGGCGAGGCGTCCGGCTGCATGGTCAGAAGGTGAAACCCAGCCGCAGGTGGAGCCTGAACTTCTTCGTGTCCACGCCATAGGCCAGGTCGGCCTGCACCGGCCCCACCGGGCTGCGCCAGCGCGCGCCCACGCCCAGGCCGACCTTGGTCTTGAGATCGCCGGGCTTGTCCGCGACGGCGCCGGCATCGACGAACACGACGCTCTCCCAGTCGGTCGGCTTGCCCTGGTGGATGTAGGGCTGCTGCCATTCGACGCTGGCCACCGTGAGATAGCGTCCCGCGATGATCTGCCCGTCGGCGCGCTCGGTGCCGATCTGGCGGTAGCCGTAGCCCCGCACGGTGGTGTCGCCGCCGGTCAGGAACATCAGGGTGGAGGGGATCTGGGCCCTGTCCTGGGCGACCACCGCGCCGGCCTCCGCGCGCAGCTGCAGGCGCCCGCGGCGTGCCTCGGTCGCCTTGTCGCCCTCTTCGGCGCGGCCCAGCGGCACGATGCCGAGCCAGCGGCCGTAGACGCGGGTGAAGGGCAGGCGTTCGCCGGTCAACGTGTAGCCGGCGCCCACCTCCAGCGCCACGCCATGCCCGCGCGTCGGCGCGCTCATGTCGTCGAAGTAGCGCCCGGTCCAGCCCCAGTTGATCGACAGCGCCGAGGCCGAGGGCGGCGCGTTGAAGCCGCGGTTCTGCGCGTAGTCGTACTGCAGGAAGTAGTTGTAGTCGATGTGGTCGCTGGTCTTGCCGATGCCGCCGCGCAGGCGGCCGCTGTCGACCTTGTAGCTGCCCGAGGTCTCGCTCTTGAGCTGGCCGGAGCCGAAGCGGCGCCAGCCCTTGTCGTCGGGGATCTCGTTCCACTCGGTGCCCAGCGACTGGGTCTCGCGGTCCACCGATAGCTTGGAGACCGCGCGCCAGCCCAGAAGGGGCATGCGGTTGTGGATGTGGTCCACCGACAGCCGCGGCCCGCTGTCGGTGGTGAAGCCGGCGCCCAGCACCACCTTCTGCAGCGGCGCCTCGCGCACCTGGGCGATCACCGGGGCCCACAGCGGGTTGTTGCCGTCGGTGTCGAGCGTGAGGAAGACCGAGTCGTAGTAGCCGCTGCTGGCCAGGCGCTGCTGCGCATCGAGCAGCTTCTGCTGGTCGTAGTCGCTGCCGGTCGGCAGCCGCGCGATGCGGCGCGCGCCGTCGGCGTCGTAGCGTTCGCTGCCGCGCACGTCCAGCGGGCCGAATCGGTAGGCCGGGCCGGATTCGTAGCGCACGTGCAGCCCGGCCTGGGCGCGGTCGGCATCGATCTCGGCCCGGCTCAGCGCCACGCTGCCGGTCGGAAAGCGCCTGGCCGTCAGGCTGCGCAGTGCGGCCGCCTTGGCGTTGTCCCAGCCGGTCTGGGTAAAGGTCTCGCCGGTACGCAGCGGCCAGTCGCGGCGGATCGCCTCGCGCTGGGCCGCGGCCTCGGGGTCGCTGGCGATCGGGCCGCTGAAATCGATATCCACTGCGCGGATCCGCGTCGGCTCGCCCGGCTCCACCGTGATGCGCACCTCGCGCGGCGCCTTGGCCTGGGGTGTCTCCTTCAGTTCCAGGGCGAGCGTGGGCGTGAAATAGCCGAGGGTGCCGAGCAGTTCGCGCGCATTGGCCTCGGCCGCCACCATCAGGCGCGAGAGCTCGGCCGCGCCCAGGTCGTCGAGCTGGCGGTAGCGCTGGATCTCCAGATTGCGCACGAGGTAGTCGCGCACCGTGTCGGGGGCCTGCACCTCCACCGTGAACGCTTCGCGCGTGCCGGACGGACGGTCGCCCACCACGGGGCTGGCGCCGGTTTCCTCCTGCGCCGCTTCGCTCTTCGGCAGCAGGCTGCAGCCTTGCACGAGAAGGATGCCTGCACAAAGAAACGCCGGCATCCAAGCCGGCGCGAGCCAACGGAGCACCCTGAGCATGCGGTCATTTTGACAGCACGCCCGGCGAGGCCCCGTAGGCGGGGGCCGCGCAGCGTTCGCTCGCTAGGCGCGCCCGGTCACCTTGCGCGCCAGCATCCAGACCGCCGGCGGCGTCAGCATGCGGGCGATCGCCTTGGCGCGGTCGACGCGGTGCGTCTTCATGAACACCGAGGCCGATTCGTCGCCGTGCTGCTTGCCGGCCAGCGGGCTGGTGTAGTAGTAGGCCGCCACCGAGCGGCGCGGCCGGCCGTCGGGCGCCTGCAGCGGCTTGGTGTGGCCGTGGTAGCTCACCGGGCCGTGCGGCAGCAGGATGGTGCGGCCGAACTCGGGCTGCACGGTGGTGACGCAGCGGTCGTGCTTCTTGTCCCAGAGCTCCAGGGCCGATCCCCAGTCGGGGTTCCAGCCCTTGTTGAGGTAGGTGATGAAGACCATCTCGTTCTTCAGCCCCAGGTGGCGGTGGCGGTTGAAGTCGCGGTGCACGGCGAAGGTCGCGCCGGTGCGGCTCTCGTGCAGGCCGCCGCCGAAGAGCTTCGGGTCGGACAGCAGGTAGGGCACGCCGGTCAGGGAGGACAGCCAGTCGATGAACCAGCCGGAATGGATGATGTCGAAGTACAGCTGCGTCGCCGGCGCCAGCGTCGGGCCGAGCACCGAGCGTCGGGTCGATTCGTAACGGCTCTTGACGTCGGTCCAGTTGTCCGGCTGGGCCTCGAATTCCTCCAGCACCAGCTCCAGCAGGGCGGGATGGAAGATGTCGTCCAGCACCAGGTGAGGGAAGGGGCGGGCGGCCATCAGCTGGTCACGCAGCTGCTCCCGTTTCTCCTCCGAGAAGAGATCCCGGTTGACCAGTTCCGTCCGCGGCAGGCGCACGCCGCGGATGCTCACGAAATCGGCGGGCTGGAACCGCGCCTCGGGCGCTGCCGGCGGCAGCGGCTGTTCGAGGACCGGTGGATCGAGCGGCAGGGACAGTACGGCGGACATGGCAACACCTCCAACGGAATCCGCGTCATTGACGCGTCTTATTTGAATCCTTAGGTGTTAAATGTAACTCCAGGTCTCAGGTTTGTGACAACTTTTTTCGCATTAGCTCCTGCATTCAAAGTATCACCGCCTGCCTATGCCGTCCGTCAGACGCGGCCTACTTCGACAGCAACCGCATGGACTCCTCCAGGCCCTTGAGCGTGAGCGGGAACATGCGGTGGGACACGAGTTGTTGCATGACCGAGATGCTTTGCCGGTATTGCCAGACTCCCTGGGGCTCCGGATTGATCCAGGCGAACTTGGGAAAGGCGTGGGTCAGGCGCTGGATCCACTCGGCGCCGGCCTCCTCGTTGTTGTATTCGACGCTGCCGCCCGGCTGCAGGATCTCGTAGGGGCTCATGGTCGCGTCGCCGACGAAGATCAGCTTGTAGTCCTTGTTGTACTTGCGGATGATGTCCCAGGTCGGGAACTTCTCGGAGAAGCGCCGCCGGTTGTTCTTCCACATGAAGTCGTAGACGCAGTTGTGGAAGTAATAGAACTCCAGGTGCTTGAACTCGGTCTTGACGGCCGAGAACAGCTCTTCGACGCGCTGCACGTGCTCGTCCATCGTGCCGCCCACGTCCATCAGCAGCAGCACCTTGACGTTGTTGTGGCGCTCCGGCCGCATCTTGATGTCGAGATAGCCGGCGTTGGCCGCGGTCTTGTGGATGGTCTCGTCGAGGTCGAGCTCGTCCTCGTGGCCCTCGCGCGCGAACTTGCGCAGCTTGCGCAGCGCCATCTTGATGTTGCGCGTGCCCAGCTCCTGGCTGTCGTCGTAGTCCTTGTAGGCGCGCTGGTCCCACACCTTGACCGCGCTCTTGTTCTTGCCCGCGCCGCCGATGCGGATGCCCTGCGGGTTGTAGCCGCCGTGGCCGAAGGGCGAGGTGCCGCCGGTGCCGATCCACTTGCTGCCGCCCTCGTGGCGCTCCTTCTGCTCCTCGAAGCGCTTCTTGAGCGTCTCCATGAGCTCGTCCCAGCCCATCTTTTCGATCTTGGCCTTCTCCTCGGCCGTGAACTCGCGCTCCAGCGTCTTGCGCAGCCAGTCGAGCGGCACTTCCTTGGTGAAGTCGGTCAACAGCTCCACGCCCTTGAAGTAGGCGGCGAAGGCGCGGTCGAACTTGTCGTAGTGCTTCTCGTCCTTCACCAGCGCGGTGCGCGAGAGGTAGTAGAAGTCGTCGAGCCCGTAGGCACCGTCCGAGTTCGGGCCGACCACGTCGGCCTGCAGCGCTTCCAGAAGGCTCAGGTATTCCTTGACCGAGACCGGCAGCTTGGCCGAGCGCAGGGTGTAGAAGAAGTCGATCAGCATGGCGAATCACTCCTCGTTGCGGGAAGGACGCGGCTTGTCCAGCAGGTAGAGCAGCTGTGCCCGCACCTCGGGCCACTCGCCCGAGCGCAGGCTGTACATCACGGTGTCGCGGATGGTGCCGTCGCGGCGCAGCGCATGGCCGCGGATCACGCCGTCCTTGCGCGCGCCCAGGCGTTCGATGGCGCGCTGTGAGGCATGGTTGAAGTTGTCGGTGCGCCAGCCCACCACGTGGCAGCCCAGGGTGTCGAAGGCGTGGCTCATCATCAGCAGCTTGCAGGTGGTGTTGACGTGCGTGCGCTGGCAGCGCTTCGCATACCAGGTGTAGCCGATCTCCACGCGCTTCACCGCGGGCAGGATGTCGTGGAAGCTGGTCGATCCGAGTACCGTGCCGCTGGCCTCGTCGGTGACGGCGAAGGCGAAACGGTGGCCGGCCTCCCGGGCCGCCAGCGCGGTATCGATGTAGGCGCGCGTCTCCTGCGGCTCGGGCACGGAGGTGATGCGCAGCGTCCACAGCTCGCCGTCGGCCGCGGCAGCGCGCAGGCCCTCCTCGTGGTCCAGCGCCAGGGGCACCAGCGCGATCCCGCGGGACCGCAGCGTGACGGGCTCGACGAATGCCATCTTCCTCAACTCCTCGGTGAACCGTATTTGCGCGTGAACCACATGCGCCCGAGCTGGGCGCCGGCGCCGCCGCCCAGGCCGATCAGCAGGATGCCGACGATGCTGCTGTTGCCGTAGCCGGCGCCGAAGGCATCGAGGCCGAACAGAAGGCCGAGCCAGCGGCCCAGGAGCGCGCCCGCGACGAACAGGACCGCCTGGGCCACGCCCAGCAGCAGCAACTGGCGGGTGGTGGGGCGGCTCACGCTCATCGGTTGTGGCGCTGCATGAAGACCAGCTTCTCGAACAGGGTCACGTCCTGCTCGTTCTTCAGGAGCGCGCCCACCAGCGGCGGCACCGCGACCTTGTCGTCCTTGCTCTGCAGCGCCTCCAGCGGGATGTCCTCTGCCACCAGCAGCTTGAGCCAGTCCAGCAGCTCGGAGGTCGAAGGCTTCTTCTTCAGGCCGGGCAGGTTGCGCACGTCGTAGAAGGTCTTCATCGCGGCGGCGAGCAGGTCCTGCTTGAGGCTGGGGAAGTGCACCGCCACGATGCTCCTCATGGTCTCGGCGTCGGGGAACTTGATGTAGTGGAAGAAGCAGCGGCGCAGGAAGGCGTCGGGCAGCTCCTTCTCATTGTTCGAGGTGATGAAGACCACCGGCCGGTGCTTCGCCTGCACCAGTTCGCGCGTCTCGTAGCAGTAGAACTCCATGCGGTCGAGTTCGCGCAGCAGGTCGTTCGGGAATTCGATGTCGGCCTTGTCGATCTCGTCGATCAGCAGTGCCACCGGCTGGTCGGCCGTGAAGGCCTGCCACAGCACGCCCTTGACGATGTAGTTGTGGATGTCCTTCACCCGCTCGTCGCCCAGCTGCGAATCGCGCAGCCGGCTCACCGCGTCGTATTCGTAGAGGCCCTGCTGGGCCTTGGTGGTGGACTTGATGTGCCACTGCAGGAGCGGCAGGCCGATCGAACTGGCGACTTCCTCGGCCAGCATCGTCTTGCCGGTGCCCGGCTCGCCCTTGACCAGGAGCGGGCGCTTGAGCGTGATCGCCGCGTTCACGGCAAGCATCAGATCCTGTGTGGCGACGTAGTTGTCTGAACCCTTGAATTTCATGGATGGCAAGTGGAAGAGCAGGGTGGATGAAGGGACCCAACATTCCATTCATCTGCGTTGCGCGACGCTCGCTGCCTCACGCGCGGGACCGCCGAGGACCCCCGCATATAATCAAATGTTGACTTGAAGAAACCAGTTCTCCACGAGATTGTGCGCGCAAAATGAACAAGTTGTTGTCCACGGTGTTTGCCCTCGCTGTCGCTTGTGTGACGGTCTCGGCCCAGGCCCAGAAGATCACGGGCAGTGCCGAAAATGGTTCGAAGAAGGTGGCGATGTGCGTGGGTTGCCACGGCATCATCGGCTACCAGGCCAGCTTCCCTGAGGTTCACAAGGTCCCGATGATCGCGGGCCAGAGCGCTACCTACATCGTCTCGGCCCTCACGGCCTACAAGGGCGGCGACCGCAAGCATCCCACCATGCGCGCCATCGCCGATTCGCTGAGCGAGCAGGACATCGCGGACCTCGCCGCCTATTACAGCCAGCTCGGCGTGCAGGAAGGCGATGCGCCCCCCGCCACCGCCGCGCGCCAGCCCAGCGAACGCGTGCAGGCCCTGATCTCGCGCGACAAGGACAACGCCTGCACCAAGTGCCATGGCGCCAACTTCAACACGCCGAACGACGGCACGGTGCCCAAGCTGGCCGGCCAGCATGCCGACTACCTGCTGGTCGCCCTGAAGTCCTACAAGGTCGAGAAACACCTGACCATCGGCCGCTCCAACGGCGTGATGAGCGGCCAGGCCAAGAAGTTCAGCAATACCGAGCTGAAGGAACTGGCCAGCTACGTCAGCTCGCTGCCCGGCGAACTGAAGACGGTGCCGGAGTCGCGCATCCACCACGCCAGGTAAGACGGCGTTGCTCAACAAAAAAGCCCGCGGCGAGCGGGCTTTTTCTTGGGTCGCGCGGACGCTCAGACATCGAAGAAGACAGTCTCGCTCGGCCCTTGCATGTGGATGTCGAAGCGGTAGGTGACCTGTCCGCCCGTCTCGCTGCGCTGCGCGACCAGCGTCTGGCGCCTTTCCGCCGGCACGCTGGCCAGCACCCCGTCCTCCGCGTTCGCCTTTGCCTCGTCGCTGAAGTAGAGGCGGGTGAAGGCGTGCAGCAGCATGCCGCGCATCAGCACGATCACGTTGACGTGCGGCGCCTCGCCGGCCGATTCGGCGCCCGGCTTGACGGTGTGGAACACGAAGCGGTTCTGCGCGTCGGTGCCGGTGCCCGCGCGGCCGAAGGCGCGGAAGCCGATGGCCTGCGCATCCTCCACAGACTGCGGGTAGGCGCCGGTGCCGTCGGGCTGGCTGATCTCGACCAGGGCATCGTCGATCGGCGTGCCGTTGCCGTCGATCACCCGGCCCTCGAGGCGGATGCGCTCGCCGCGTGCGTTGTCCAGCGCGAGCACCGCGTCGAAGGGCTGGTCGAAGTCGTAGCCGTACTGGGTGGCCGCGAGGCCGTACGCGAAGTAGGGGCCGACCGTCTGCGAGGGGGTCTGGCCGAAGTTGGTCTCGAGTGCGCTCATCATGATGTGTGTCTCCCGTGGCTCAACGGTTTTCGAAAGGCGTCTCGTCGGCGCCGCGCAGCACCATGTCGAACACGTAGCCGAGCGCGTAGCCCTCTTCGGTGACGTCGAGGCTGAAGTCGGCGATCAGGCGGTTGCGCACGTGCTCCGGCGTGCCGGTGAACATGGGGTCGTACTGGTGCAGCGGGTCGCCGGGAAAGTACATCTGCGTCACCAGGCGGCTGCCGAAGTGCTCGCCGAACAGTGACAGGTGGATGTGCTGCGGCCGCCATGCGTTCGGATGGTTGCCCCACGGATAGGCACCCGGCTTGATGGTGAGGAAGCGGTAGCGGCCCTCGTCGTCGGTCAGGCAGCGGCCGGCGCCGAGGAAGTTGGGGTCCAGGGGCGCGTCATGCTGGTCCACCTTGTGCACGTAGCGGCCGCAGGCGTTGGCCTGCCACAGCTCCACCAGCGTGTTGCGCAACGGGCGGCGGCGCTCGTCGAGCACCTGGCCGGTGAGGATCATGCGCTCGCCCAGCGGCTCGCCGTTGCGGCGGGCGTTGCGGGTCAGGTCGTGGTCCAGCTCGCCGATGCTGTCGTGGCCGTACACCGGCTGGCGCAGCTCGCCCAGCGAGGCCTTCAGCGGGATCAGTGCCTGCGTCGGCCCGCGCTTGGCGGTCGACTTGTAGCCCGAGTAGATGTACGAGGGATGGCTGGTCCAGTCGCGCGGCGTCAGGGTGGGCAGCGCGCCCTTCGGCGAGGGGGTGGAACTCATGAACTTGTCTCCGGGTTCGTGGGGATGGGTTGAACTGTATTCATGCGCATTGCTGATGTAAATTGAAGTTTTTGCGATTTTTCATAATCAACGGTAATTGAATGACCGCCAAGTCGGAAGCCTTTCTGCGCGGGGTGCAACTGCGGCATCTGCGCTGCTTGGTGGCGGTCGCCCAGGAGCGTCACCTGGCGCGCGCGGCCGAACGGCTGGCGCTGAGCCAGCCGGCGGTGTCCAAGACCCTGGCCGAGCTGGAAACGCTGGCGGGCGCGCGCCTGGTGGAGCGCGGCAGCGCGGGCCGGCGCGGCATCCAGGGCTTCACGGCCGCCGGCGAGCAGCTGCTGGCGCATGCGCTGCGCGTGCTGGAGGCGCTGGACGCCGGCGCCCAGGCGCTGATGCCGGCCTCGGGCGCCCGGCTGCAGCGCCTGCGTGTCGGCGCGCTGCCCAGCGTCGCGCCGTCGCTGCTGCCGCCGGCGCTGGCCGCGCTGCGCGAGCGGCTGCCCGAGCTCCAGGTGCAGGTTCACACCGGCGCCAACGCGTCGCTGCTCGATGCGCTGCGTGCGGGCGAACTGGACCTGGTGGCCGGCCGGATGAGCGATCCGCAACTGATGGCCGGCCTGACCTTCGAGCTGCTCTACACCGAGCCGCTGGCCCTGGTCGCGCGGGCCGGCCACCCACTGGCGAAGCTCACGCCCTCGGTGCAGGACGTGCTGCAGCACCCGCTGGTGGTCTACGGCGAGGGCACGATTCCGCGCCACCACACCGAAAGCTTCCTGTCGGGCCTCGGCCTGCGCCTGCCGGCGCACGTCACGCAGACGCTGGACCTCTCGGTGGCCCGCGCGCTGCTGATCCGCTCCGATGCGGTCTGGTTCACGCCCATCGGCGCGGCGCACGACGATCTGGCCAGCGGCCTGCTGGCGCGGCTGGCGGTCGATACCGTCGGCACGGAGGAACCGGTGGGCCTGCTCCTGCGCAGCGATGCCGAGCCCTCGCCGGCGCGGCAGACGCTCGTCGCGCTGCTGCGCGAGAGCAGCGCGGCTCAGTCCCGCGTGGCGCGCCGCTGAACGCAGGCCACGTAGGCCTGGCCGTCGGGCGGACGGCCGGCGCGCTGGCTCTCCCACATCATCTGCCCCAGGCATTCCATCGCTTCGTGGTGCGCATCCAGCAGCGAGTCGCGGCGCGCCGCCAGCAGCTCCACCGCCTGGCGGATGCCGCGCGGCTGGTCGATCGAGCACTGCTCGCTGATCGACAGATGCATCGAGAGATGGAGGAAAGGGTTCTCGCGCCCGTTCTGGCCGTCGTAGACCCGGGCCACCGCCGCATCGGCATCCATCAGGTCGGCGTGGTACTCGGGGTGCTCGTCGATCCAGCGGCTGGCGATGATCTCCAGTGCCTCCATCGGCAGGCCCTGCCGGCTCTTGGCGTAGACGTCGCAGAAGAAGCGCCGCACTTCCTCTTGGGTGGGATTGAACATGGGGCGAGATTAGCACCCGCCCCAGGGGCGCATGCGCTGTGCGGCCGCTACATTGCGAGCCATGGACCGACTTGAAAACATAGAGACATTCGTCCGGGTCGCGCAGACGCAGAGCTTCGCCGAGGCGGCGCGGCAGATGCGGGTGGCCAAGTCGGTGGTCACCACCCGCGTGAAGCAGCTCGAGGACCACGTGGGCGCGCCGCTGTTCCACCGCAGCACGCGCGTGGTCCGCCTCAGCGACGTGGGCCAGGCCTTCCTGCGCGACTGCACGGAGCTGGTGGGCCGGGCCCACGACGTGATGGACCAGATGCGCGGCGCGCGCGCCGGCCCGACCGGCACGCTGCGCATCCATGCGCTCACCGGCTTCGTGCTGGGGCACCTGGCCTCGGTGCTGCGCGCCTTCCAGGCCAGCTATCCCGACATCCATCTCGAGCTGATCGTGAGCGATGCGGTGGTCGACCCGGTGAAGGCGGGCGTGGACTGCGCGCTGCAGATCTTTCCGGCGGCCTCCACCGAGCTGATCTCCCGCCCGCTCTTCCCCGTGCGCCGGGTGTTCTGCGCCACACCCGAGTACCTGCGCGCGAACGGCACGCCGCAGAGCCCGCGCGACCTGCACAAGCACCGGCTCGGCCTCTATTCCGGCTACCCGAGCCGCGACCGCTGGACCTTCCACCACGAGGGCGAGCAGATCACGCTGTACATGACCGCGGCGCTCCTGACCAACAGCGTGCACCTGCTGCGCGAGTACGCGCTGGAGCACGCGGGCATCGTCTGCCTGCCGACGCTGGTGGCCGGCGACGCCATCCTGCGCGGCGAGCTGCAGGTGGTGCTGGCCGAGCACCAGCTGTCGTCCTTCTCGCTGAGCGCGGTCTATGCAGGCACCTCGCGCAATGCCTTCAAGCTCAAGCTCTTCATCGAGCACATCACCGCCGCCTTCACGCGCGTGGCGCCGTGGGACGCGGCCATGGTCGAGCGCGGGCTGCTGCCCGCTGCGCTCATCGCGGACGCCTGAAGCGGCGGCACGGCAGGCGGCATCGGCCCATGAACGAGGACAGGCCTCGCGTCGGCACGCTCCTCTTCGAAGGCAGGGACGCCCTCGAGACCGCGCTGTCGCCCGACGGCGAGGTTCGCATCGAAGTGCACCGCACGGACGACGAGCGCGCCGGAACGTGGATCACGGTCCAGCTCATCGACGCGGCGAGCGGCGAGGTGCTCGTGAGCGAGGCCAACCACCGCTCCCGCACCGCCCTGCGCTTTCCACGCGCAGGCATCGTGGCCGTCACGCTGACCGACCGCACCGGCGAGACCCGCGAGTTCGAGGTCGAGGCGGCGACACGCCGCTTCCGGATGTACCGCGAAGAGGTGTTCGAGCCGCTCGCGCTGCTGCCGTCCCGGCTGGGCCATGTCGAGCCGCGTCCGTACGTCTCGCCCCCGGCCGCGCGTTCGGCCCTCGCCGGTGTCTTCGACCTGGTCTGCGCCCTCGCCAGCCTGGTCTTCGTGATCGGCGGTGCCTGGATGATGGTGGCGGGCGAGACCGCCAAGGACCGGTGGACCGGGCTCGCCGGCGTGGTCTTCTTCGGCCTGTGCTTCTTCTCCTTCCTGTCCGACTGGCGCGGCCGCAAATCCTGATCCGCTCCCGGGAAAACCCTGCCGATTGACCGGGACCGCCGAACAATGCGGCCCGCATTTGAGGCCTACCGGATGGGGCCCGCTGTTCCTAGAGTTCACCCCATCGCAGCCATGCTGCATCGATGACCCCAGGAGACAAGCCCATGACCGCCACTGCCTACCAGACCCGCTTTGGTTCGCTCAAGAACTACGAGAAAGGCCATGTCGAGCCGATCGACGACGACGTCAAGCACTACGCGATGTCGAACTGCTTCGACATCGCCAGCAAGAGCAAGCCCTACGAGAAAGTCGTCTTCGGCCAGAACCAGATCTACGTGCTGGAAGCCCTGCGGGCCGAAGGCAGCTCGCCCTGGTACACCTGTGCGCATGACGAGTTCGCGCTCGTCATGGATGGCGATATCGAGATCCACCTCGTCAAGCTCGACGGCTCGCAGGCCGTCGCCGACGAGAACAAGAACGGCGCCGTCCTCGTCCAGGGCGAGCCCAAGGGCCAGAAGATGGGCTGGATGAAGCTCACGCGCGGCCACCAGGGCCTCTTGCCCAAGAACACCGCCTACCAGTTCCGCAGCCCCGGCGAACCCGGCGTCATCGTCCTGCAGACCTGCAAGGGCGATCTCTCCGTCGAGAAGTGGGCGGATATTTGCCAGACGCACTGACCCATCCGAATCCCAGGAGCCACACCATGAACGCCCCCGCAGAACTCGCCAAGGTCATCGCCTCCCAGCCCGACGCCACGCTCGGCTACAAGGACTTCAGCCTCGGCAGCTTCGGCTTCCGCCGCGACGAATACTTCGCCCACATCACCTGGAAGACCAAGGACGGCCGTCCGATGAGCCACACCATGGACATCGGCAACTACCTGCGCGCCCTCATGCGCGACGTCGCCTGGGGCTTCTTCTACGGCTGGGTCAACTTCGACGACGTGGTCGGCACCGTCAACCACTACCAGTCGGTCGACCTCTATGCCGGCAGCTACAACGGCACCATGAAGGAAGCCGGCATCGACCTGCTGGAGAACTTCCCCACTGCCCAGATCCGCGCCACCTTCGAGGCCATGCTCGACGACTGGACCAACGCGAGCTTCGACCCCTTCTCCGCGCCCCAGGAAACCGGCTCGCCCTATGGCCGCAAGAACGGCAACAACACCGCCAAGATCACCCGGGCGCGCGAGCTGGCCAAGCGCTGCGTGGGCCTCAAGGACGACCTGCGTCTGCGCAGCGACGACACCGGCGCCCCGGTCAACCGCGCCTTCGCCGACGTGCCCCAGGCCCAGCCCGAGCTGCACCCCGAGCCCGGCTTCGAGAACGAGGTCCATGCCTTCAATCTCTTCGGCTTCCTGAGCCGCTCGCAGGTCACCTGGAACCCCAGCTTCACCTCCGTCGTCAAGCACAGTTTCATGTGCCCGACCACCGAGGAGCACATCCTGCCGATCATCCACGGCAACGACCGCGTCGAGTGGTTCTTCCAGATGACCGACGAGATCCACTGGGACTGCGGCGACAAGAACACCGGCCGCCCCATGGCCCGCGTGATCATGAAGGCCGGCGACATGGCCGCCATGCCCGCCTACTGCCGCCACCAGGGCTTCAGCCCCAAGCGCTCGATGCTGCTGGTGTGGGAAAACGGCTCCCCGAGCCTGGTCTACGAGATCCAGAAGGGCGAGAGCCCCGAGATTCCCGTTTCCTTCTAGGCGACGACGCGCCGCTGGGCACCCGCCCGGTCCGGTCGGCGGCGCGTCCTTCCGAGCTTTGCTTCCTGTTTGAGGAGACATTCATGGCAGACCGCATCCGGTCCGATGCCGGGGCAGCCTCGCGCCGGCGATTCATACATGCAGCCACTCAAGTGAAAGAAGGAGACATGCCATGGCCCTCACCCATCAAACCATGACCGACGAGCAACGCAAGTCGGTCGCTCCAGCGCCGACCTGTTCGCCTGCGAGGGCACCAGCTACGGCGAGCATGCGGACGGCCCCTGGCGCGCCTGCGTGCCGGAGTGGGGCGCCGGCCGCTGGTGCGACGTGTTCAAGCGATTTCCTGATCCAGCGCTGCTTCATCTATCTCGACCCCGACTACGCGGGCAAGGACACCGCGCGTTATCCGTGGCTGGCCGGCAAGGCCGGCTGAACCTGAACAGGGAGTGCCTCTCATCATGAATCTCATCGACATCCAGAAGGCCGCCGGCCTGGAGACGCCGATCCGCCACCAGCTCTTCATCGACGGCCGCTTCGTCGATGCCGAGTCGGGCGAGACGCTGGCCACCCTCAACCCGCACGACAACTCCACCATCGTCGAAGTGGCGCTGGCTGGCAAGGCCGACGTCGACAAGGCCGTCGGGGCCGCGAAGCGCGCCTTCCCCGCCTGGAGCCGCATGGCCGCGGCCGACCGCGGACGCATCCTGCTCAGGCTGGCCGACCTGATCGAAGCCAACGCCGAGGAGCTCGCGCGCCTCGAATCGCTGGACACCGGCCACCCCGTGCGCGACTCGCGCGCACTGGACGTGCCGCGCACGGCAGCCTGCTTCCGCTACTTCGGCGGCATGGCCGACAAGTTCCAGGGCGAGACCATCCCGGTCGAGGCGGGCTTCCTCAACTACACCCTGCGCGAGCCGGTCGGCATCGTGGGCCAGGTGGTGCCGTGGAACTTCCCGCTCATGTTCACGAGTTGGAAGATGGCGCCCGCGCTCGCGGCCGGCAACTGCATCGTCATGAAGCCGGCCGAGATCACGCCGCTGACCTCTCTCAAGATCGTCGAGCTGATGGCGCAGGCCGGCATGCCCCAGGGCGTGGTCAACATGGTGCCGGGCCTGGGCAGCGTGGCCGGCCAGTACATCGCCGAGCACCCGGAGATCGCCAAGATCGCCTTCACCGGCAGCACCGCCACCGGCAGGCGCATCGTGGCGGCCAGCGCCGGCAACCTCAAGAAGGTGCAGCTCGAGCTCGGCGGCAAGGGGCCCAACATCGTCTTCGAGGACGCCAATCTCGCGGCCGCCGTCAACGGCAGCGCCTGGGCCATCTTCCACAACCAGGGCCAGGCCTGCATCGCGGGCTCGCGCCTCATGCTGCACGAGAAGATCGCCGATGCCTTCCTCGACAAGTTCATTCCGCTCGCGCAGTCGATCAGGCTGGGCAATCCGCTGGACGACGCCACCGAGATGGGCCCGCTCACCAGCGCCCAGCACCGCGAGCGCGTGCTGAGCTACGTCGAGGTCGCGAAGGGCGAGGGCGGCGAGGTGCTCGCCGGCGGCAAGGGGCTGGGCGGCGATCTCGCGAAGGGCTGCTACGTGGAGCCGACCGTGGTGCGCGCGAAGAGCTTCCGCGACCGCGTCGCGCAGGAAGAAGTGTTCGGCCCCTTCGTCACCGTGCTCACCTTCAAGGACGACGAGGAGGCGATGCAGATCGCCAACGGCACCGACTACGGCCTCGGCAGCGGCCTGTGGACCACCAGCCTGCAGCGCGCCCACAAGGTGGCGCGCGACCTGCACGCCGGCATGGTCTGGATCAACAGCTACAAGCGCGTGAACCCCGGCTCCCCCTTCGGGGGCGTGGGCCAGAGCGGCTACGGCCGCGAGATGGGCTTCGATGCGATGCGCGAGTACACGCACGTCAAGAGCGTGTGGGTCAACGTCGACGCGCAGATCCCGCCGCATTTCAAGCGCTGAACGAAGCAGCAATCACAAGAAAAGGAAGAAACGAAACATGGCCTCCATCGCGATCCGTCTTCTCGCCGCCTGCGGCCTGGCCCTGGCCGCGGCCGGGGCGCTCCACGCGCAGCCGGCCTGGCCCAGCAAGCCGGTGCGCGTGGTGGTGGCCTTCCCGCCCGGCGGCATCGTCGACACCGTCGCACGCCAGCTGCAGCCGCGCCTGCAGGCAGCGCTGGGCCAGCCGGTGATCATCGACAACCGCGGCGGCGCGGGCGGCACCGTGGCCTCGGCGGAAGTGGCCAGGGCCGCGCCCGACGGCCACACGCTGCTGATGGTGTTCGACAGCTACGCCACCTATCCGCTGGTCTATCCGAAGCTCACGTTCGACATCGCCAAGGATCTGCAGCCCGTGACGCAGATCGCGAGCAATCCGCTGGTGCTGGTCGTCAATCCCACGGTGCCGGCGCAGGACTTCAAGAGCTTCGTCGGGCTGCTCAAGAGCAAACCGGGCCAGCTCAACTACGCCAGCGTGGGCCCGGGCTCGAGCAATCACCTGACGGCCGAACTCTTCAAGGCGCAGACCGGCACCTTCGTCACGCACATCCCCTACCGTGGTGGCGGGCCCGCGCAGCAGGACCTGCTGGGTGGCCAGGTCGAGATGATGTTCCTCTCGGCCGTGCTCGCGCAGCCGCACGTCAAGGCCGGCAAGCTGCGCGCCCTGGCCCAGACCGGCGCGCAGCGCGTGCCGGCCTATGCCGACACGCCCACCGTCGCCGAGAGCGGCTACCGCGGCTTCGAGGTCAATTCCTGGGTCGGCCTGCTGGCACCGGCCGGCACGCCGCGGCCCGTGGTCGATCGGCTGCAGGCCGAGGTGCGCAAGATCGTCTCCGACCCGGCCTTCGACCAGCGCCTGCGCGAACAGGGCCTGACCGGCATCGCGAGCACGCCCGAGCAGTTCGCCACCGCGCTGCGCACCGAGCAGGACAAGTGGACCCGCCTCGTGCGCGAGCGCGGCCTGAGCCTGGAATAGAAGGACGAAAGAGGGCGGCCATGCATGCGTTCACCTACACCAGCCAGCCGCAGCGCGTGGTCTTCGGCCCCGGCAGCCTGGCGCAGCTGGGCCGCGAGATCGATGCCCTCGGGGCGAAGCGCGCCCT
>NZ_LYMK01000070.1 GCF_002157355.1 Variovorax sp. JS1663
CTGGCGATGCTCGGCAATCACCGGAGATCAAGTAGTCTCCAAAACCTTGGACTCGCTAACTCAACACTGGCACGGCTGAAGGGGGCAGGTCACAGTGCCCATGGTTTCTCCTCCTCTCCTCCCACCTGTCATTCACGACCGGAGACCGGACCACGACCGAGCCACCTTAAGTACCCGATCTCGGGGGGCGCAGCAGTCATATGAGCCGCTGTCCGGCGAAAGTCCGGTGATGATCGCCGCCGCCCCTTGGGCCGCCGGGCACGAATGACTCAGATCAGTCTTCTGCTGAAGTTCGCGGTGGCGAGTCGACGGCCAGCAACGAATGGGCTCATCCCCAACTTTGACCGATGCCCGACCCGAATTCAGTGTCGCGCCGGACACGGTGCTGCCATCGGATAGTGTGCAGGCAGTGGCAGTGAACCGGATGAGCCGCCGGCAGAGCATCGGCTGTTGCTTGGTGAGATGGCGACGAGGATCACGACTCCAGCAACTCAGCCGCGATGAGGCGGCTCCAGACCTTTTGTCCTGTCGATTGCGTATCTCCTGACCAGTGGCCCGAACCCGCTGGCCGTCGCGCCAAGAATCATTGTCGTCAAGATCCCGTGCAACGCATTGCGGTCCAGATCCTTGACCTGCGCGTTCCATTTGCCGAGTTCCACGTCCTGGGTGTTGAAGGCGGCCCTGATCAAGCTGTTCCACAGATCCCTGGTCTCGGTCGTCGCACTGACATCCGGATCGAAGCCGATGAACCATTTCTTCTTTTCCCCGTCCTCGATCACCTGCAGCAAAACGAAGGCATGGAAGCTCGTGAAGGTCGCGAACTTGCTCTTGTCTCCGCTGATCTCGGTGCCTCTGCCTTCAATGACAAGCGCCCGTCCTTTGTTCAAAGCCTCTTCAACCGCGGTCCATTTCTGCTCGATGGTCTTTCCCGGCGCCCTCATCATGCTGGCGAGCAAGCCGGACTTCTCGCCAGCTTTGGACAGCACGGGCGCCAATGCCTCGGCCCGTATGTTGCAACCGCCAAGAAGGTCGCCGCCAGCACCCACATAGGCCTGCAGCCACTCTTTGAATTTCTCGAACTCGCATTGAAGCGGCTGCCCCAGTTTCGCGACAAACCTCCCTCTCAGCTCTGCCAGGGCGCGCTCCATGTCACTGCCCGGTTCTATCAACTTCTGTTCGATTCTCGGCATGGCCACTCCAGGGTTGACTCGCGCGGATGGGCTTGGCGAGAAAGGATAGCGTCCGGGCGCCCCATTCGCCAGTCAGTGCGGGTTCGGCATGCCGGATTCTTCGCGGACCTGACGAGCGCCGATGCGAAGGAGAAATCGGAGCATCGTGGATTGCCGGAAGTGTCAACGCCTGCCATCATCCGCTGCTCACGACCAGCGCACATGGCTCACACAGGAGGCTATCGTGAAGAAGATATTCACTCCCTTTCCGTCCGCAATTGCGGGCAATCTGTCGTCCGTGCTCAAGGCGTCCAGCGAGGGTGACAAGGGTTTCCAGCCCTCCGAGTATGTGTTCGCGCCCTCGGGGGAAAGCACGAGCAAGCCACTGGCCAATCTGCTGAAGGATACGGACCAGCTCTACATCAATGGCCATTGCAACAAGGGGCTGGACTATCTGTCGACAAGCGCCGTATGCGCTCACGGCGATCGAGTGAGTGTCGATGACGTCGTTGGCCATCTGAAGACCCTCGGATTTCCGCCGGAGAGCAGGGCAAAGGTCAAGCTGTGGGCTTGCAAAGGAGGCCTCGACGGGGACGCTGGGCAGCCGTCCTTTGCGAAGGTGTTCTCCAAGGCGATGTTCAAGGCAGGCTACCAGTCATGCCAGATCTTCGGCTATGACCAGTTTCTCATGCAGAAGTACATGTCCGGGTCCGACAACCAGATCCACAAGCGATCGGCCACCCAGCCTGCGAGTGGCGCCACGGAGGAGGAACGCCTGCTGGACTATTTCCTGGAGGATCTTTACGACCCAGACCTGGACTCACGGCAGGCGGTCACACAAAGAAAGACGTGGGAGCGAATGGTGGCAGCCCAAAAGGGCACAGGCGCCGAGAAGGTTGCTGCCGCGAAGCAGGCGATTCTGAACAGTCCAATGAAGACCGCGTGGCGCCCGAAAGGGGTCAGTGCGACGGGGATTGTGGGGCCGAGGGCGAAGGAGAGTCGAAAGGAATTTCGCGATGGCGTCGTCGTCAACCATACCTGACCGACGCCCGCGATCACGGATCACGTGGGTGAAGGGCGCCGGCCGCTCCGGCGTGGCGCCTGTCTGCTCGACCAGCTCGGCCGCGATGGTGCCGTAGCCCTGCATCACGTCGCGCGGGATCTCCTCGTGGCCTTCGTAGGAGGTGTCGGGGCAGCCCAGGCTCTGCGCTGCAGCGGCGAGGGCGCGGCCATGGTTGCCGTCGGTGGCGCTGATGACCGTCAGGTCCCGGCCGACCCGCGTTAGGCGCTTTGCGCATGAGCTTCTGCGGACCGCATTGTTGGCGATAGGGAAACGGACAACTTCCCCGCGCCGTCTTGGAGGCGGCCTGCGCCGCGATCAGACTCGAAGCTCATCGCAACCAGCCCGGGCAACTCGCTTGGCCGGGCTTTTTCCTTTCCCGGAAAGAACCGTTTCATGAACGCTCCCTGCACCACCTGCGAAGAAGTCGCGCTCGCGTCGGGCGCGGCGCCTGCGCGCAGCGTCGAAGCCTCACGTGCCACCTGGCTGGGCGTGGGCTCGATCGCCGTCGGCACCTTCGCCATGGTCACGACCGAGTTCCTGCCCATCGGGCTGCTGACCGACATCGCCACCGGCCTCCGAGTCTCCGACGGCACGGCCGGGCTGATGGTGACCATCCCCGGCGTGCTGGCCGCCTTCGCCGGCCCGGCCCTGATCGTGGCCGCGGGCCGGCTCGACCGGCGCACCGTGATGATCGCCCTCAGCGCACTGCTGGTGGCCTCCAACTTCCTGGCCGCGCTGGCGCCCGACTTCGCCACCATGCTGGTGGCGCGCCTGCTGCTGGGCCTGTGCATCGGCGGCTTCTGGACCTTCGCGCCGGGCGCCGGAACGCAACTGGTGCCGCCGGCCTCGCAGGCACGGGCCATGTCGGTGGTGCTGGCGGGCATCTCCGGCGCCACGGTGTTCGGCGTGCCGCTGAGCGCCTTCCTCGGCACCCTGGCCGGATGGCGCGCCGCCTTCGCCGTGACCGGCGTGCTGGCGGCGGTGGTGCTGCTGATGCAGATCTGGCTGCTGCCGCCGATGCCGCCGGCACGCGCGATCCGGCCGCGCGACCTGCTGACGCCGCTCACGCGCCGCATGGCGCAGGTCGGCCTGTTGGCGGTGCTGTTCCTGATCGCCGGGCATTTCGCGGCCTACACCTATCTCAAGCCCCTGCTGCAGCAGAACTTCGGCCTCGGGCCGGATGCGGTGACGACGCTGCTGCTGGTTTACGGCGCGACCGGCTTCGTCGGCACCTTCTTCGGCGGCAGCCTGGTGGCGCGCAGCGTGCGCGTGGCGGCGCTGACGGCCGCGGTACTGCTGGCGGGGGCGCTGGTGCTGTCCGCGCTGATCGGCGGCGGGCTCGTGGGCGGCGCGGCCGTGGTGGTGATCTGGGGCGTGGCCTTCGGCCTGATCCCGGTGGCGCTGACGGGCTGGATGATGCAGGCCGTGCCCGATGCGCAGGAAGCCGGTCAGGCCCTGCTGGTGAGTGGCTTCCAGGTCGCCATCGCGAGCGGCTCGCTGATCGGCGGCCTTGTTGTGGACGGCGCGGGCATCTCCAGCACGATGCTGGTGAGCGCGGCGCTGGTGATGGTGGCGGCGGTGGTGGTCGGCGCGCTGGGCCGGGCGCAGCGGCCGCGGCCGGCGCTGCAGGCTTCGGCCGAAGGGTCGTAGGTCAGGGGGAGGGCGGTCGCTGGATGCCGGCGACCGCGCTGCGCCGGTCGATCTTGCGGCTCAGGACCACCGAGGTGTGGGTGCGCGCGATGCCCTCGATCAGCCCGATGCGGTCGAGCAGGGCGTCGAGCTGCTCGTTGGTTTCGCAGCGCAGCGCGAGCATGTAGTCGTACTCGCCGCTGACGGCAGAGAGTTCCTCCAGCTCGGGCAGCCGCTCCAGCGCGCGGATCACGGCGGCCGCCATCTTCGGCGCGACGCTCAGGCCACAGTAGGCGCGGACGGCGGCCTGTTCGAGCGGCTGGCCCAGCCGCACGCCGTAGCCGGCGATCACGCCCTCGCGTTCGAGCCGCGCGATGCGTGCCACCACGGTCGTGCGGGCCACCTTGAGCTTGCGTGCAAGCTCCGCGGCCGGGGCGCGCGCGTCGGCCTGCAGCAGTGTCAGCAGGTGGCGGTCGGTGTCGTCCAACTACTCGACTTCGGCGATCAGCTCGATCTCGACGCAGGTGCCGAAGGGAAGCTGCGCCACGCCGAAGGCGCTGCGTGCATGCGCGCCTTTTTCGGGGCCGAAGACTTCGGCAAAGAGCTCGCTGGCGCCGTTGGTCACCAGGTGCTGCTCGGTGTAGCCGGCGGTGGAGTTGACCAGGCTCATCACCTTGACGATGCGCTTGACCTTGTTCAGGTCGCCGGTGGCCGCCTGCAGCGTGCCCAACAGGTCGATCGCGGTCGCGCGCGCGGCCTGCTGGCCTTCCTCGGTGGCGATGGCCGCGCCGAGCTGGCCGACCCAGGGCTTGCCGTCCTTCTTCGCGATGTGGCCGGAGAGGAAGACCAGCTTGCCGGTCTGCACGAAGGGCACGTAGGCTGCGGCGGGCGTCGAGACCGGCGGCAGCGTGATGCCGAGGCTCTTGAGTTTGTCGTTGATGCTCATGAAGGCTCCTTGTCTGGGTCTTGGGATGGCGATTGTGTCTGTGTCTGGGACTGTGTCTGTGTCTGGGACCGTGCCGCCCGCGCCGCCTCGGCCCGCAGTTCTTCCAGCGGCTGCACGGTGACGCGCACTTCCAGCGTGTGGCGCGCCCCGCCGTGCAGCACGCCGCGCATCGGCGAGACGTCGGCATAGTCGCGGCCGATGGCCAGGGCCACGTAGTCCTCGCCGGGCTGGCGGCCGTTGGTCGGGTCGAACTCGGCCCAGTCGCCCGGCCCGTCGGCGCCGGGGATGTAGACCGAGACCCAGGCGTGCGACGCATCGGCGCCGATCAGCCGGGGCCGGCCCGGCGGCGGCTGCGTCAGCAGGTAGCCGCTGACGTAGCGCGCCGGCAGGCCCAGGGTGCGCAGGCAGGCGATCATGATGTGGGCGAAGTCCTGGCACACGCCGTGGCGCTGCGCCAGGGCCTCGATGGCGGGCGTGCTGATCTCGGTGCTGCCGCTGTCGTAGCGGAAGTCGGCATGCATGCGCAGCGTGAGGTCCATGGCGGCGTCGAAGACGGCGCGGCCGGGGGCGAAGCTGGGCCGCGCATAGGCCGCGAAGTCGTCGTGCCGCGGCACGTAGTGCGAGGGAAAGACGAACTCGGCCGCGGGGTCGAAGGGCACGTCCTTGGCATAGCGGAAGCGCTCGCGCACCGTTTCCCACGGCAGCTCGCGCGCCGCGGTGGGCGAGAGCACGGGCGGCGCGGTCTCGACGACGCTTTCGGCCGTGACCACCAATCCGTCGTGGGTCGAATCCAGCGCGAAGAAGGCGCGTCCGTTGCCGTAGATGTCGGGCGACTCGCTGCGCTGCGCGGGCTGGGGGCTGACGGTGAGCGCGTGGCTCACCAGGCGCTGCGATCCCGTGCCGAGCGGCTTCAGGTGTGCCAGGTGCTGCGCCGTCTCGACCGGCGGCGAGTAGGCGTAGCGCGTTTCGTGGGTGACGTGCAGCAGCATGGTCCTAGGCGCCGACGGAGCGAAGCGATTCGGAGGTAAGGGTGAAGTAGCGGATGCCGATCGCATCCGACACGTGGTAGGCCGCGGTCTCGCAGGCTTCGAGCAGCTGCAGCAAGGCGGCGTGGCACGCGTCCGAGCCGGGCTCGCACAGGTGCTCCAGCGTCCAGGCGCCCGGGTCCGGCAGCTCGTGTGAAAGCGCGGTGAGCTTGCCCGGGGCGCTGCCCGCCAGCCGCGCGATGCGCCCGCGCAGGGTGTGCGTGACCCAGGCCAGGGAGCGCGGGTTGTCGCCGTCGAGCACCAGCAGGTCGACCATGGTCGCGACGTCGCGGCGCTGCTGGTAGCGGGCATGGAAGGTGATGGTGCTGTCGAACAGCGCGATCATGGCCTCGAAGCCGCTCACGTCGTGTACCGAGCCGATCTCGAAGCCGGCGGCCAGCGCGCCGGACAGGAAGGCCAGGCGCTCGATGTGGCGGCCGATGGACAGGAGGCGCCAGGCATCGTCGCGCGTCATGCGGTCGGTCTGGGCGCCGGTCATCGCGGACAGCGCCGTGCTGGTCGATTCCAGCATGCGCAGCGCGGCGGCGCTGGCGTAGCCACCCTCGCTGCGCTCCGCGGCCTGCTCGGCGCTGCGGCGCACGAACTCGGCCTCGGCGCGCACGATCTGGTTCCAGTGGTCGGGCGACAGCCGCTCGCGCACCGCGGCCGCGGCCTGGCGGATGCAGCGCAGGCTGTAGCCCACGCTGCCGCCCTCGTCGATGTCGGCCAGTTCGTCGATCAGCGCACGCTCGAACACGCGCCGCGATCGCGCGAGCCTGGGCACCTCGCGCGGCACCAGCGCGTTGCGCAGGGCCATGTCGTGCAGCCAGGTCAGCATGGCGGGCGAGGAGAGGTCCTCGCCGCCCAGCAGGTCCAGCGTGAGCCGCGCCAGGCGCACCGCGTTCTCGGCGCGCTCGGTGTAGCGGCCCAGCCAGAACATGTTCTCGGCCGCGCGGCTGGTGACCGGGGCGCGGTGCCGCGCCAGGGAGGCCGGCGTGGCATGCGACTGCAGCAGGGTGGTGCGGTCGACCTCGCCATGGGTCTGCACCCAGACGTCGGCGCTGCTGCCGCCGCGCTGCATGGAAGCGATCTGCGCGTCGGCGCCGGCCAGGCGCGCGAGGCCGCCGGGCAGCACGCGCCAGGACTGGGGCCCGTCGCTCACGGCGAACACGCGCAGCAGCACCGAGCGCGGCGTGATGTGGCCGGGGCCGAGGTCCTGCGTCCAGGTGGGCACCTGCGAGATCGGCAGGTAGCCCTGCACCGTGTATTCCTCGCCCTCGCGGACGATGCGGCCGGCCCATTCGTCCAGCTCGCGCCGGCCCATGCGGCTGCCGAGCACGGTGTCGAAGCTGGCATGGCCGTCCGCGCCGTTGTAGGTGGGCTTGATGGTGCAGCCGGCCAGCTGCGGCAGCACCGCCTCCATGGCGGCGCGCTCGCCGCACCACCAGGTGGGCAGGGCCGGCAGCAGCAGCTTCTCGCCCAGCAGGCGGCGCGACAGCGCGGGCAGAAAGCCCAGCAGCGCGGGCGATTCGAGCCAGGCCGTGCCGGGCATGTTGGCCACCAGCACGTTGCCGGCACGTACCGCCTGCAGCAGGCCCGGCACGCCGAGCGTGGAGTCGGGGCGCAGCTCGAGCGGGTCGAGGAACTGGTCGTCCAGCCGCTTGATCAGGCCGTGCACCGGGCGCAGGCCCTGCAGGGTCTTGAGGTAGAGGCGCTGGTCGCGCACGGTGAGGTCGTTGCCCTCGACCAGCGTGATGCCCAGGTAGCGCGCCAGGTAGGCATGCTCGAAGTAGGTCTCGTTGTAGGGGCCGGGCGTGAGCAGCACCACGTGCGGCGGCTGGCCGGCCGGGCACATGTGCTGCAGGCCTTCCATCATCGCGTTGTAGGTCGCGGCCAGGCGCTGCACGCGCAGGGACTCGAAGGCCTGCGGGAACTGGCGCGCGATGGCGAGCCGGTTCTCCAGGAGGTAGCCCAGGCCCGAGGGGGCCTGCGTGCGCTGCGACAGCACCCACCAGTTGCCGTCGGGGCCGCGCGCCAGGTCCAGCGCGGCGATGTGCAGCCAGGTGTCGCCCGGCGGCTGCACGCCGTGCATGGCGCGCAGGTAGCCCGGGTTGCCGCGCACCAGGGCCGGCGGCAGCAGGCCCTCGGTGACCATCTGGCGCGGGCCGTAGGCATCGGCCATCAGCCGGTTGAGCAGGCGCGCGCGCTGCAGCACGCCGGCCTCGATCTGCGCCCAGCTCTCGGGCGAGACGATCAGCGGGAACAGGTCCAGCGACCAGGGGCGCTGCGGGCCGTCGGCGTCGGCATACACGTTGTAGGTGACGCCGTTGTCGCGGATCTGGCGCTGCAGGCTGACGGCGCGGCGCGGCAGGTCGGCGAAGCCTTCGGTGCCGAGCTGCTCGAAGAAGCCGGCCCAGTGCGGCGCCAGGGGGGCACGCTCGTCGTCGTCGGAGCCGTCGGCGGCGGAGTCGGCAGGCGCGGGCGCCGGCAAGGAGGCGTCGTACAGCGGCGCAGGCTGCGAGGGCACGCCCAGCCGCGGCACGCCTGCCGGCGCCGGGGTGACGATGCCGCGCAGCTCGTCGTAGTGCCCCGGCGAGGCCGGTGGCGCCAGCGACGAGGCCAGCGCGGCAGGCGACTCCAGCGCCTGTGCATCGAAGAGGGATTCGTTCAAGGGATCCAAGGTGCGTCCATTCTCACACCATGTTCCCATGCCATCAGCGTCTCAGGTCCAGCGTGAACGGAAACTCGCGGCTGCCCGCGATCTCGATGTTGGCCGGCGGCGTGCGCAGCAGGCCCGGCGTGTGGCCCATGCGCGAGAAGCGCGACAGGCGGCGGCTCTCGGCCTCGTAGGCATTGACCGGGAAGGTCTCGTAGTTGCGCCCGCCCGGATGCGAGACGAAGTACTGGCAGCCGCCGAGCGATCGCTTCATCCAGGTGTCGACGATGTCGAAGGTCAGCGGCGCGTGCACGCCGATGCTGGGGTGCAGGGCCGAGGGCGGGTTCCAGGCCTTGTAGCGCACGCCGGCCACGAATTCGCCGGCCGTGCCGGTGGGCTGCAGTGGCAGCACCTGGCCGTTGACGGTGATGGCGTAGCGGCTCTCGTTGAGGCCGGTGACGCGCACCTCGATGCGCTCCAGCGAAGAATCGACGTAGCGCACCGTGCCGCCGGGCGCGCCTTCCTCGCCCATCACGTGCCAGGGCTCCAGCGCATTGCGCAGCGAGAGCTCCACGCCCATGGCCTGCACCTGGCCGACCAGCGGGAAGCGGAACTCCAAGTGCGGCGCGAACCAGTCCGGGTCGAAGGCGAAGCCGGCCTGGCGCATCTCGCTGATGACGTCTTCGAAGTCCATCTTCACGAAGGTGGGCAGCAGGAAGCGGTCATGCAGCTCGGTGCCCCAGCGCGTGACCGGTGCGCCGTACGGCGCGTCCCAGAAGCGCGCGACCAGGGCGCGCAGCAGCAGCTGCTGCGCAATGCTCATGCGCGCATGCGGCGGCATCTCGAAGGCGCGCAGCTCCAGCAGGCCCAGGCGGCCGGTGGTGGAGTCGGGCGAGTAGAGCTTGTCGATGCAGAACTCGCTGCGGTGCGTGTTGCCGGTGACGTCGACCAGGATGTTGCGCAGCGTGCGGTCCACCAGCCAGGGCGGCATCTCCTGGCCGTGGATCTCGCGGCTGCGCGCGATCTGGGCCAGGGCGATTTCCAGCTCGTAGACCTGGTCGTTGCGCGCCTCGTCCACGCGCGGGGCCTGGCTGGTGGGGCCGATGAACATGCCCGAGAACAGGTAGCTCAGAGAGGGATGGTTGTGCCAGTAGAGCAGCAGGCTGGCCAGCAGCTCGGGCCGGCGCAGGAAGGGGCTGTCGCCCGGCGTGGCGCCGCCCAGCACGAAGTGGTTGCCGCCGCCGGTGCCGGTGTGGCGGCCGTCGGTCATGAACTTCTCGGCGGACAGGCGGGTCTGGAAGGCCGCCTCGTAGAGGAACTCGGTGTGGGCGACCAACTCGCCCCAGTTGTGAGCCGGGTGGATGTTGACCTCGATCACGCCCGGGTCGGGCGTGACCTGCAGCATCTTCAGGCGCGGGTCGCGCGGCGGCGGGTAGCCCTCGATCACGATGCGCAGGCCCAGCTCCTCGGCCGTGGCCTCGACCGCGGCGAGCAGGTCGAGGTAGTCCTCCAGCCGCGCCAGCGGCGGCATGAAGACGTAGAGCAGGCCCGAGGCGCTGCCCACCTTCTCGGCGGCCGGCCCGTTGGCGCGGCGCGGGTCGCGCACCTCCACGCACAGGGCGGTGCGCGTGACCCAGTGGGCCGACTCGCCGCGCTGCGGATGGCGCTGCGTGGTCGAGCCGACGGCCGCCTGGGCGCGGGCCGCCGCAGGATTGCCGTGCGCGGCCTGGAAGCGCAGCGCGGCGGGTGCCTGCTGGGGCGTGCCGAACTCGTAGGGCACCTCGGCCAGGTCCACCGAACCGCCCACCGCACCCGTGTAGCGCTCGCGGAACAGGGCCGAGGCGGGCAGCGGCGGGCGCGGCGCGCTCGGGTCGCGCTCCACGAGGTAGGGGTAGTCGCCTTTGCTGGCCCAGGGTTGCGAGTCCAGCGGCAGGCGGTAGCCCATGGGCGAGTCGCCGGGCACGAGGTAGAGGCGGTCGTCGCGCAGGAACCAGGGCCCGGTCTTCCAGCCCGGGCCGGCCAGCGCGGGTGCATCGGTGTCCGCGTTCGCCGCCTCGATGGGCAGCACGTAGCCGATGACGGCGTCGAGCTTCTGCGTGAAGACGCGGCGCAGGCGCACGCGCTCCAGTTCGTCGTCCAGCTTCGAATCGAAGGGGTCCACGTTCACCGGCAGCCGGCGCTCGCGCCAGAGGTAGTAGTAGACGTCCTCGTAGCCGGGTTGCACGAAGCGGTCGGTCAGGCCCAGCCGGCATGCCAGCGCGCGGGTGAAGCGCTCGGCATCTTCGCTGGTGTAGTGGGTGGGGTGGCGTTCGTCGGCGAAGAGTGCGGGGTCGTGCCACACCGGCTGGCCGTCGGCGCGCCAGAAGATCGACAGGGCCCAGCGCGGCAGCTGCTCGCCCGGGTACCACTTGCCCTGCCCGAAGTGCAGGAAGCCGCCTTCGCCGTATTCGGCGCGCAGCCGGTGCACCAGCTCGGTCGCATAGCCGCGCTTGGTGGGGCCGAGGGCATCGGTGTTCCACTCGGGCGCGTCGCGGTCGACGGTGGCGACGTAGGTGGGCTCGCCGCCCATGGTGAGGCGCACGTCGCCGGCCGCGAGGCGTGCATCCACCGCCTCGCCGAGGGCCAGCACCTCGGCCCACTGCTCCTCCGTGTAGGGCTTGGTCACGCGCGGCGATTCGTGGATGCGCGTGATCTTCATCTCGTGGCCGAAGTCGACCTCGGCCTCGTCCACCGCGCCTTCGATCGGCGCCGCGCTCGATGGCGTGGGCGTGCAGGCCAGGGGGATGTGGCCTTCGCCGGCCATCAGGCCCGAGGTGGCATCGAGGCCGATCCATCCGGCGCCGGGGAGGTAGACCTCGCACCAGGCGTGCAGGTCGGTGAAGTCGACCGTGGTGCCGCTGGGGCCGTCGAGCGCTTTCACGTCGGGCGTGAGCTGGATCAGGTAGCCCGAGACGAAGCGCGCCGCCAGGCCGCAATGGCGCAGCAGCTGCACCAGCAGCCAGCCCGAGTCGCGGCAGGAACCGGAGGCGTTGGCCAGCGTCTGCTCGGGCGTCTGCACGCCGGGCTCCATGCGGATCAGGTAGCCGACGTCCTTCTGCACCTGCTGGTTGAGCCCGACCAGGAAGTCGATCGTGCGCTGGGGCTTGCGGTCGATCTTTTCGAGGTAGGCGGCCACCAGCGGCGTGGCGGGGTCGGCCACGAGGTAGGGCGCGAGTTCCTGTGCCTGCGATTCCGTGTACTTGAAGGGAAAGTTTTCCGCCTGCGGCTCGAGGAAGAAGTCGAAGGGGTTGTAGACCGCCATCTCGACCACGAGGTCGACCGTGACCTTGAACTCGCGCGTCTTCTCCGGGAAGACCAGGCGCGCGAGGTAGTTGGAGAAGGGGTCCTGCTGCCAGTTGATGAAGTGCTGCTCGGGCTCGACCCGCAGCGAGTACGAAATGACCTTGCTTCGGCAGTGCGGCGCGGGGCGCAGGCGAACCACCTGGGGCCCCAGTTGTACCGGTCGGTCGTACTTGTAGTGGGTGACGTGGTGGAGTGCGGCGTGGATGGACATTTTTTCGTGGTGGTCGAAAGAGGCCTCTGGACGAGACGCATACTAGGGCATAGCAATTAGCGCGCCATTGAATGCGTGTGAGGGAGTGATTGCAGCATGACTCCGGGGAGTGTTTTGTGACGCCCGACGCGCCGGGGCGCGGACTGGGCTTCTTCGCCTTCATGGCCGGCTCGGTGGCGGGGGCGGCGCTGCAACTGCAGCAGGCCGTGCTGTGGGATCACGCCGCGTACGTTGCCCTGTTGGTCGGTGCCGCGGCGGGTTGGAGCTGGCGACCGCGCGCGGGGCGCCGGCAGCGCCTGCTGTTGCCGGCGTTGCTGCTTGCGGGCGCGCTGGGCGGCGCCGGCCTGGCGGGCTGGCGCTCGTCGGTCCAGGCGGCCAATGCGCTGGAGCCGGCGCTCGAAGGGCGCGACCTCCAGGTGCTGGGCGTGGTCTCGCAGATGCCGCAGCGCGGCGAAGGCGGGGTGCGCTTTCTCTTCGACGTGGAGGCGGCCCGGTGGGCCGGCGACACTGGCCAGGACCCGCCGCCGCGCGTGCCTGCCCGCATCGCGCTGGGCTGGTACGCGGACAACACCGGCCTGTGGGGCCGCGCGCCCGAGCAGGCGCCTCGGGCCCAGGCGGGCGAGGCGCCGGGACCGGTGCATGCCGGCGAACGATGGCGCCTGCAGGTGCGGCTGAAGGCGCCGCACGGCAACCTCAATCCGCATGGCTTCGACCTCGAGCTGCGCCTGTGGGAGCAGGGCGTGCAGGCCAGCGGCTACGTGCGCACCGGTGCCGGCGACGCCCGGCCGCAGCCGATGGGCCGGACCTGGCGCCATCCGGTCGAGCGGGCGCGCGAGGCGGTGCGCGATGCGGTCTTCGAGCGCGTGCCCGACCGGCGGCAGGCCGGCGTGATCGCGGCATTGGTGACCGGCGATCAGGCCGCGATCGAGCGCGCCGACTGGGACATGTTCCGCGCCACCGGCGTGGCCCACCTGATGTCGATCTCCGGGCTGCACATCACCATGTTCGCGTGGCTGGCCGGCGCTCTGGTCGGCATGGCCTGGCGGCGTAGCACGCGCCTGATGCTGTGGTGGCCGGCGCCGCAGGCGGCGCTGGCCGGCGGGGTGGTGCTGGCGGCGCTCTACGCGCTCTTCAGCGGCTGGGGCCTGCCGGCGCAGCGCACGGTCTGGATGCTGGCCACGGCGGCGCTGCTGCGGCTCACCGGGCGGCAGTGGCCCTGGCCCTTCGTCTGGCTGTGCACAGGCGCGGTGGTGGTGGCCTTCGACCCGTGGGGGCTGCTGCAGCCGGGCTTCTGGCTCAGCTTCGTCGCGGTGGGCGTGCTGTTTGCCGCCGGGTCGCCGGATGAGACCGGCGGCGGCGCCGTGGCGCGCCTGGCGCGCATGTGGCGCGAGCAATGGACGGTGACCCTGGCGCTGACGCCGCTGGGCCTGCTGCTGTTCCAGCAGTTGTCGGTGGTGGGGCTCGCCGCCAACATGCTCGCCATTCCCTGGGTGACGCTGGTGATCACGCCGCTGGCCATGCTCGGGGCGGCCGTGCCGCTGCTGTGGGACCTGGCCGCGCGGGCCGTGCAATTGCTGGCCTGGCTGCTGGAATGGCTGGCCGGTCTGCCGCTGGCGACGCTGTCGGCGCCGGCACCTGCGCTCTGGGCGGCCATCGCCGGCGTCACCGGCGGCGCGTTGCTGGCCATGCGCCTGCCCTGGTCGCTGCGCGTGCAGGGCCTGCCGCTGCTGCTGCCGGCCCTGCTGTGGCAGGCGCCGCGGCCGGCCGATGGCGAGTTCGAGCTGCTGGCGGCGGACGTCGGGCAGGGCAATGCGGTGCTGGTGCGCACCGCGCGCCACAGCCTGCTGTACGACGCCGGCCCGCGCTACAGCCTGGAGAGCGACGCCGGCCACCGGGTGCTGGTGCCGTTGCTGCGGGCGCTGGACGAGCGGGTCGACACGGTGGTCCTGAGCCATCGCGACAGCGACCACACCGGCGGCGCGCCGGCCGTGCTGGCCATGCAGCCTGGCGCCGAATTGCGCAGCTCGGTCGAGGCCGGGCATCCGCTGCGGCAGCTGCGGCCGGTGCAGCGCTGCCTGGCCGGCCAGTCCTGGACCTGGGACGGCGTGCGCTTCGAGATTCTGCATCCGGAAGCGGGCGACTACGCGGGGTTCACCCGGCCCAACGCGGTGTCCTGCGTGCTGCGCATCGGCAACGGGCGCGCCGCCGCGCTGTTGGCCGGCGACATCGAGCGGCTGCAGGAGGCCGCGCTGGCCTCGCGGGCGCCGGGATTGCAGGCGGACCTGCTGCTGGTGCCGCATCACGGGAGCAAGACCTCGTCCAGCCCGGCGCTGCTCGACGCGGTTCGCCCGCGCATCGCGCTGGTCCAGGCCGGCTGGCGCAATCGCTTCGGCCACCCGGCCGCGGAGGTGTTGGCGCGCTATGCAGAGCGCGGCGTCGCCGTGGTCGATTCGGCGCATTGCGGTGCGGCCCACTGGGCCAGCACGCAACCCCATCGGGTACGCTGCGAACGGCAGGAAGCCCGGCGCTACTGGCACCATCAGCCGCCCTGAACCCGGCAGCATCGGGTAAGCGCGGCAAGGTTTCTGGCCTTGAACTTGCTAAGCTATGTCCAAGGAGATTGGATCGCCCATGCACAAATTCGACGAGATGTACGAGCAGCTGCCCTACCACGGCGCGACGGTCCGTAACCACTACAAGCGCTACGACCAGTGGCTCGCAAAGCAGCCCGTCGACATGATGCGCTCGCGGCGCGAGGAGGCGGAGATGATCTTCCGCCGGGTCGGCATCACTTTCGCCGTCTACGGCGCGAAGGACGAGGACGGCTCGGGCACGGAGCGGCTGATCCCCTTCGACCTGCTGCCGCGCATCATCCCCGCCCATGAATGGGAGAGCATGGAGAAGGGCCTGGTGCAGCGCGTCGCGGCGCTCAACCGCTTCATCCACGACGTCTACCACGGGCAGGAGATCATCAAGGCCGGGGTCATCCCGCCCGAGCAGATCTTCGACAACGCCCAGTACCGCCCCGAGATGGTGGGCGTGAAGGTGCCCAACGACGTCTACTCGCACATCGCCGGCATCGACATCGTGCGTGCGCCCGACGCGAGCGGCAGCGGCGAGTACTACGTGCTGGAAGACAACCTGCGCGTGCCCAGCGGCGTGAGCTACATGCTGGAGAACCGCAAGATGATGATGCGGCTCTTTCCCGAACTCTTCAGCCAGAACCGCGTCGCGCCGGTGGCGCACTATCCCGACCTGCTGCTGGAGACCCTGCGCGCCTCCGCGCCGCCTGCCACCGCCGAGCCCACGGTGGTGGTGCTGACCCCCGGCATGTACAACAGCGCCTACTTCGAGCATGCCTTCCTCGCCCAGCAGATGGGCGTGGAGCTGGTCGAGGGGCAGGATCTCTTCGTCAAGGACAACTTCGTCTACATGCGCACCACCCGCGGTCCGCGCCGCGTGGACGTGATCTACCGCCGCGTGGACGACGACTTTCTCGACCCGGAGGTGTTCCGCCCCACGTCCACGCTCGGCACGGCCGGCCTGATGCGCGCCTACCGCGAGGGCAACGTGGTGATCTGCAATGCGGTCGGCACCGGCGTTGCCGACGACAAGTCGATCTATCCCTACGTGCCGAAGATGATCGAGTTCTACCTCGGCGAGAAGCCCATCCTCAAGAACGTGCCGACCTGGATGTGCCGCAACAAGGAGGACCTCGACTACACCCTGGCCCACATGAAGGACCTCGTGGTCAAGGAAGTGCACGGCGCCGGCGGCTATGGGATGCTGATCGGCCCGGCCGCGACGCAGGCCGAGATCGAGGACTTCAAGAAGGCGGTGATCGCCAAGCCCGACGGCTACATCGCGCAGCCGACGCTGAGCCTGTCGACCTCGCCCACCTTCGTCGAGGCCGGCATCGCGCCGCGCCACATCGACCTGCGACCCTTCGTGCTCTCGGGCAAGGAGGTGCAGATGGTGCCGGGCGGGCTCACGCGGGTCGCGCTCAAGGAGGGATCGCTGGTGGTCAACTCCTCGCAGGGCGGCGGCACCAAGGACACCTGGATCCTCGAGGCGGATCGGTGGAACAAGCCGCGCAACGGCGAGCCTGGCCAGGCCCAGTCCCAGACGCAGACCCAGTCGAGCTGATTTCCGAGGAGGAAGGAACACCATGCTGTCGCGTACCGCCGATCACCTCTACTGGATGTCCCGCTACACCGAGCGCGCGGAGAACACCGCCCGCATGCTCGACGTCAACTACCAGACCTCGCTGCTGCCGCAGTCGGCCGAGGTTGCCAAGTACGGCTGGCAGGGCCTGCTGTCGATCAGCGAGCTGCTGCCCGCCTTCAACGAGAAGTACGACCAGATCACGCCGGACCGGGTGATGGAGTTCATGGTGAAGGACGAGTCCAATCCCTCGTCCATCCTGTCCTGCCTGCGCGCGGCGCGCGAGAACGCGCGCGCCGTGCGGGGTGCGCTCACCACCGAGTCGTGGGAGACGCAGAACACCACCTGGCTGGAGGTCAACCGCATGCTGCGCGCCGGCGACTTCGAGCGCGACCCGGGCCAGTTCTTCGAGTGGGTCAAGTTCCGCTCGCACCTCTCGCGCGGCGTGACCGTCGGCACCATGCTGCAGGACGAGGCCTTCTACTTCTCGCGCCTGGGCACCTTCATCGAGCGCGCGGACAACACGGCGCGCCTGGTCGATGTGAAGTTCCACGCCCTCAACAGCGAGTTCTTCGGCGCCGCGACCGAAGAGGACCAGGAGTACGACTTCTATCACTGGAGCGCGATCCTGCGCAGCGTCTCGGCCTTCGAGGTCTACCGCAAGGTGTACCGTGACGTGATCAAGCCCGAGCGCGTGGCCGAGCTGCTGATCCTGCGCGCCGACATGCCGCGCTCGCTGCACGCCAGCCTGATAGAGGTCGTGAACGATCTCGCGAAGGTGCAGAACGACCAGAGTGCCGAGACCCAGCGGCGCGCCGGCAAGCTGCTGGCCGACCTGCAGTACGCGCGCGTGGACGAGATCCTCGCCACCGGCCTGCATGCGTACCTGACGCAGTTCCTCGACCGGGTGAACGAGCTGGGCTGGCGGATCAGCCAGGACTTCCTGGTGCCGGGGCACTGAAGCTCTCCCCCAGGCTCCTCCACTTCGTGTGGTCCGCCAACCCCCTCACCGGGGGCGCACCCTGCGGCCTGGCAAAGCCGGTTCCGCGGGTGCTCCCGAACGGGCCAGCTTCGCGGCCGGCGTGTTCAGGCGTCGCGGGTGACACGGTAGCGTGGTGAGCCACTGAGGTGTTAATCCCAATACGCAAGCGTGCGGGCGTGCCATAGGGCGCAAGTTCTACGGGTTTCTTTTGATCGACTTTGGGAGGGGGTGCGTTTCATTGCAGCCCCGCGAGGCATCGGCTATCTTGCTCCGGCCACACGAGAGGCTCAGGGAGTAGCGGTGCAGGGAGAAGGGGGCCGCATGAGCGGCCCCCGAGCCCCTAGGCCAGCGTGGCCCTCCGCACCGCCAGCTCCCACCGCGCCATCTTCTCCTCGGCCTTCTCCCGGCTCAGCGTCGGCAGGAAGCGCCGCTCGACCCGCCACTGCTTGGACAGCTCGCCAGCGTCGCGGTACACGCCGGTCGACAGCCCCGCCAGGTAGGCGGCACCGAGCGCCGTGGTCTCGATGACCTCGGTCCGCACGACCGGAATCCCCAGCAGGTCCGCCTGGAACTGCATCAGCAGATGGCGCTGCCCTGGATCGCCTTCAATCCGTCGCGCAGCCACTGCACCACCGCACCGCCGACGAAGACGCTGCCCTCCATCGCATACTGCGGCGGCATGCCGGCCGTCTGCGCGGCGCTGGTCACGAGCAGGCCGTTGTGCGAAGGCTGGAAAGCGCCACCCGTGTGCATCAGCAGGAAGCAGCCGGTGCCATAGGTGTTCTTGGCCATGCCGGCTTCGAAGCAGGCCTGCCCGAAGAGGGCGCTCTGCTGGTCGCCGGCCACGCCGCCGATGGGCAGGGAGCGATCGAAGAGGCCGGCATCGGTGTCCGCGAAATGTGTGCTGGACGGCTTGACCTCGGGCATCAACGACGCGGGGATGTCCAGCAGCTTCAGCAGGTCGGCATCCCACTCGTGCGTGTGCACGTTGAAGAGCATGGTGCGCGAGGCATTGCTCACGTCGCTCACGTGCACCTTGCCACCGGTCAGTTGCCAGATCAGCCAGCTGTCCACCGTGCCGAAGGCCAGCTCGCCGCGCGCGGCCGCGGCGCGGATGCAGGGCGTAGCAAGCGTGGGGCCAATGACTCCGCCACGCAATAGCCGCAGCTCAAACCAGCGTCGCTCTTCGCACCGCCAACTCCCACCGCGCCATCTTCTCTTCGGCCTTCTCGCGGCTCTGCGTCGATATAGATCTCGCAAATAGTCGTTGCTCCTATCGCGTCGCAGATCGGTCTCCTAAATTAGCGAGGGTCATTCGGTGAACGACGAGAAGCGCGGCCTTTCCTGTGACTTTGGTGCTGGGGCGCAGCCATGTCGACGTGGATGGCAAGGCGGTCAAGTGGAGCCCGGGCATGAAGTTGACTGCGGAGATCAAGATGGGGCGGCGAATCATGGCGTACCTGCTGAGCCCGGTGCAGCGGGCGGCCAGCGGGAGCGTTGAGGGCGACTCATTCAGGTGTCGGACCTGTTCGCTGCCGCACAGCGCCTTTGCCAACTGAGCAATCAATGAAGATACAAGAACAAATTCAACTGGACGCAGTTTGCTCGCACGATGCAATGCGGCTTCCAGAGCAAAACCGTGAAGTCGCGGAGTCGGAGCGCAAATCGATCGTGATCGCTTGGATGGCGTTCGTACTTGTTTTGGCGGTGCTGCTGGGCTTGGCTGTGGTCTCGATCACGTATAGAGAAATTCCTCAAATCAAGAAGCAGAAAAAAGGTGCAAAAGACACTGCAACTACGACCTTAGAAGTCAGGACGCTGAGCCGTGCTTGAACTAGGTATCGGCGCAGATATTTTGCGCGGTGTCGGATGGATAGTGCGTCTTCTGTTTCTTGCGGCCATTGTCTATGCCCTGTGGAGTGGCGGGAACTGGAAGCGAAAGCTGCTGAAGGTCACCTTGGTTGTACTTTTGTTCAGCACTCCGTTGTGGCCGGGCATAGGCGAGCGGATTCGCTACGAACGCAAGTACAAGGTAGCGAAGGTGATATTCGATCAACGGTGCAAGACGGCGGGAGAAAGGATCTACAAGAGGGTTGACAACGTCGAGGGTGTTTTGCTGCTGAACATTCGCGAACGAAGCAAGTCGTCTGATAGGAGTGATCCCAATTGGCCCGATGCGGCGCTAGCAAATGAGCGGTACCAGGAAGGCTATGTAGCTAGCTTTCTGCAGTGGGAACACCACGAAGACAAACGAAGTCCTCGAGGCTATTTGAACTATGCGCCTTCTGATCTACCAGGCTATGGATACGTTGACGTCAGAGGCGATGACGGTCTGCTCTACCGCTACACCTTGGATGAGCGTGGCAATCCGGATTCCCGCAAATTGTCGAAGTCGTTTCTAAACGGAAAGCCAGCCCGATATGCTGTTTCGTTCGTCAACATGATTGATCCAGGAGATCGCGAATACTGGATCGCGGGTACCACCGTAACCGTCACAGACGTCCAAACGAAAGAGGTTCTGGCGCATAGCACTTGGTATGCGATGGACCCCGGACAGGGGAGTACAGCAGGCGCTCGCGCGCCTTGGGGCTTCGCGAGGACGTGCCCAGAGCTGAAAGGTTGGGTTGGAGCACCGACGCGAATGTTTGTTGATCAAGTTCTGAAGCCGAAGTAGGGAGATTGGTGATGAGTGATATTGCAACATACCTGAAATACGCAAATTTGCAGATGGCTGCAGAGGCGTTGTTTGATCAGAAAAACCAGCCACCCGGTAGCAAGTACGCCGGACTGATTGATGATCTCGTTCTGAAGACCGGCAACGAGCGCTCCAGCAGATTCACGCAAGTCCAGGCCGACGAATTCGTTGAGGATTGGACGGTCGTAGAGCACATCAGCAATACACCAACCGGCTTCTCAGGGACTTTGTTCCGAGCCCTTCGTACCGACGAATCCCGCGGCATCAAGGCAGGCGAGCTCGTCCTGTCCTTCCGCAGCACCGAATTCGCCGACGACGCCACGCGCGACAACCAGGCCACCAATGCTCTTGAAATCAAGGAGAAGGGCTGGGCCTTTGGTCAGATCTCCGACATGGAGGCCTGGTACGCCAGCCTCAAGTCCAGCGGCAAGATCGGCGCGTCGGACAAGTTTTCCGTCACTGGCTACAGCTTGGGTGGGCATCTGGCCACTGCGTTCAATTTGCTTAGGCAGGAAGAGGCCATCGGCGGGACTCCCAATCCCATCAACGCCACGTACACCTTCAACGGCGCCGGCGTCGGCGATCTGTTGAACGGCAAGAGCCTGAGGCAGGTTCTGGACAACTTCCTCGAGGTGCGTCATCTCGGCGCCGATTCCGAGTTCGCCACCGCTGAAGGCGAGGCGCTCTACCAGCAGATCAAGGCTTTGCTGCCCATACACCCCAATGGGGCAGAGTTGGCTGAAGCCAAAGACATGGTCGAGCAGGCCATCACCGCCGCCAAGCAAAGGCCACCCACCGAGACCGCATACCAGGTCGCGGACTTCCAGTTGCTCGCCGATGCACTCGGGCGTTCCTTCACCATTGCCAAGGAGAGAGACCGCGTCGCCACCGTGACTAACAGCGGCATGCCTCCGTTAGCCACCGACTTTCAAGCCGTCGATGCCGTCGAACTCGACTACCAGCTCGGCGTTCTCATCGCAGCCAAAGACACCAAGGCGAGATCCACTGGCGCTGCGGTGGAGAACACCCTTGAAGACGATCGCACCTACGCCGACACGCTCATTCTCAATTTCTACGATGTCTTCGCCAGCAACTTCCCCACGGCAGTCGCCAACGCGCAGGTGCACTACGGCGAGGCCGTTGGCATCATCATCGAAGACCAACCATTGCATCGAGGCACCTTTGCGGTCAGCGCCGCCTTGACCAGCCTGTTGAACTGGGACATCAAGCTTCTGGTCAACGACTTCAGCCACAACGACTTCGGCGACACCCACAGCCTGGTGCTCATCGTCGACTCGCTGGCGGTTCAAGACACGCTCGCCAGGCTCGACCCCACCTTCAGCACGGCGAAGTTCGTGCCACTCATGAAGGCCGCCACCAATGCAATAGGTGAGAGCGATATCATCGGTTGGGGCCAGGGCAAGGCCGAAGGCGACGCGTTGGACAACATCGTCAACGCATTGGCGCGCACCCTCAAGGTCGACATCATTCCTCTCAAGGGCGACACCCGCGGCAACACGTGGTTCGAGGTCGACAGCAAGGACGGCTACAGTGGACGTAGCGAGTTCCACAACGCCCTCGCGTCCATCGTCAACAGCGATGAGTTCAAGGCCATCCAAGGCGATGTCGTCATATCTGCGGTTGGCGGCAATCTTGGCACACAGGCGCAGGCCCGCACTGGTTTCGAAGACATCGTCGCGCTTGAAACCCTGAGTCCCTTCAAGCTCACAGCCGCGAGCGATGCCGGCAAGGCGAAGCTCAAAGGTCTGTGGGAAGACAGCGAGTGGAGCGATCAGTACCAGGCTTGGCTTGACGACAAAGAAGCCTTGCAGTCAGGTGGCGCTGCGAGCAACTACAGCAATGCGTGGATGGCTGACCGCGCTCGGCTGCTCAACACCCTCATGATTCAAGGCAACCAGAACAACGATACCGGCCAGATCTATGACGCCAGTGTGCCCTCGGATCGTGCGCTGGTCTTCGACTACTACGACGCGGCGAGTGCCACACCCAAGACCCTGATCGCCAAGAGCAGGGAAGGCACCAAGCTGCCGGATCAGCACATTGTGTTTGGCGATGATGGCGCGAATCTCCTGCAGGGATTCGACAATGCGTTGGGCGACCGTCTGTATGGCGGTGCAGGTGCCGACACCCTCAACGGCGGCGAGGGCGATGACTACCTCGAAGGTGGCACTGGCATCGACACCTATATCGTTGGGGCAAGTACTGGACGCGACATCGTCCTCGACGCCGACGACCAAGGCACCATTCAACTGGCCGGTCGTCCCTTGACCGGCGCCGGCGAACTCGTCACCAGCGCCAGCGCTGCCCAGCCCTACACCGTCTGGCACGACGACAGCAACCCCGCCCAGCCGATCCGCTACAGCCTCAACACCCTCAGCAAAGAGCTGACCATTACCGGCGCGGGCAGCACCGTCGTCATCAGGAACTTCAGCGATAGCGACCTCGGCATCAGCGTGCCCGCGCCCACGCCGCCCGTTGTCGTCGTCCCCCGACACACCTTCGACCTCAGTACCTCCGCCGACAGGACCGCGCTGGCTGCGCTCACGCCCGAACAGTACAACGCGGACTTGCGCCTGGAAAACGCCGTCTTCGCTGATGGTCGCTACCTGAGCGTCTCCGGTGCTGCAGGCGACGACACCATCACCGGCGGCGCGGCCAACTCCCCCTTTGGCACCATCCTCAACGGCGGTGGCGGCGATGACCGCCTTTGGGCTGGTCTGGAAACAACCCTCGACGCGGCCATTGCCACCGGCGAGGCTGCCACTGCCAACGGCAGCGCCACCCTCATGCTCGCCGGCAACGAAGGCGACGACCAGCTCATTGGCGCAGCCGGCGACGACGTCCTTTTCGGCGGCACCGGAGACGACACCCTCGTGGGTGGCGCCGGAGCCGACATCATCCTGGCCGATGGCGACAACGCCAGCTACCAGAGCGATGACGCCGTCACCGCCTGGAGCAGCGGCAGCAACACGGCCGATGGCCCCGACCGCTGGTTGCGCATGCGCGTGCACAGCGCCCGCGTGGGCGAGACCAACACCGACAGCACCGGCCGGCGCGTCGTCACCGAAAGCCACATCGATTTCAACATCGACCCCCTTGCCAACACCGACCTGTCTGGCCTGCTCGCCATGCGTGCACAGGACATCGTTCCCGAGCCCGGCGACACTCACAGCTACATCGCCGGCACCCAGCTCACCTACGCCCAGGTCAACGGCGGCAAGGCCATGGGCACCAACGTCGGGGCCGGTGCCGATACCATCTACGCCGGTGCAGGCGACGACACCGTCAACGCCGGCGCGGGCGATGACATCGTCTTCGCAGGCAGCGGCATCGACGCGGTGGCTGGCTACGAGGGAGACGACTTCATCGAAGGCGGGGAGGGCGCCGACATCCTCTGGGGTGACTACGTCGCCCAAGCCGAAACTCCCCAGGAGACCCACACCGAGTTCGGCGCCAACTGGACCGTCAAGCACCAACTTGACCCTGCCCGCCATGGGCGTGACTTCATCGATGGCGGCGATGGAGACGACACCATCTACGGTGGCGGCCAGGCCGACGAACTCTACGGCGGCGCGGGCGCTGACCTGATCCTGGGCGACGACGACGGCCTCGGCGCTCAGTATGCCGGCGACGACTACCTCGATGGCGGCAGCGGCAACGACGAACTCGACGGCGGCGCGGGCTCCGATGAATTGGTCGGAGGCGACGGGGACGACCTGCTCTTCGGCGATCCCGAAAACATCGCACTCGCTGAGCACGGCAACGACCGCCTCGACGGCGGCAATGGCGACGACACGTTGGACGGCGGCGGTGCCAACGACACCCTCCTGGGAGGATCGGGCAACGACACCTTGCGCGGTGATGGCAGCGCATGGGCGCCGGCCCTTCAGGGCGCCGACTTCCTGGACGGTGGAGATGGAGACGATCGCCTCTACGGCGATGGCGGGGACGACTTCCTGCAAGGCGGCACGGGCAACGACGTCCTCGATGGCGGCACCGGCAACAACACCTATCATTTTCGGCGCGGCGATGGCATGGATGTCATCCAGGCCGCACCTGCCTCCAGCACCGCGCAACGCAGCGTCCTGCAATTCGGTCCCGGCATCGCGAAGAACGACATCGATGCCTTTCGCGTCGGAACAGACCTGCTCCTCTCCCTTCGCGGCACCCTCGATGCCATCAAGGTCTCGTCCTTCTATGCCAATGGCAGCCCGGGCAGCTCGGGCAACCCCATTCAGGCCATCGTCTTCTCGGATGGCACCACGTGGAGCAGCAGCGAGATTGCTGCAACCACTCAGGGCGGGGACCTCAATGACCGCCTGTACGGCACAAGCAACCCCGATGTCCTGCGTGGCGGCGCGGGCGACGACGAGCTGTGGGGCCTTGGAGGCAATGACGAACTGGATGGCGGTGTCGGCAGCGATCGCTTGCTCGGCGGCGAGGGCAACGATATCTATGTGGGTGGTGGTGGGCTCGATATTGCCCAAGACGACAGTACCGTCAGCAACGATACCTACCGCTATCAGTATGGGGATGGCCGGCTGATCGTGGCAGACAAGGGAGGGGCCGACCTGTTGGAACTCGGCAGCCTCATTGCGCCTGGCGATGTCAACGTGAAAGTCAAGACCACTGGAGATTCCGCCAACGATGTGTTGCTCACTTTCAAGGGGAACCCCTCGCAATATGTCTTGTGGACCGGTGTTTTCGCCGAAGATTCTGGTGCACTGATTGCCGATCGTTCGCTCGAAGCGATCAAGTTTTCTGACGGCACCGTGTGGACCATCGATGACGTCAGGTCGCGGGCCCTGTTGGCGACCCCCGGCGATGACGCCATCAATGCCTTCGAGACGGACGACAACGTCGATGGCGGGCTCGGAAACGACGTACTTCGCGGAAAGGATGGCAACGACATCCTGGCAGGAGGCCAAGGCAACGACCGGCTCGAGGGCGACGCAGGGAACGATCTTCTTCTTGGCGGCGATGGCGATGACAGACTGGACGGCGAGGACGGCAACGATGTCCTGATTGGTGGCCGTGGCGATGATCAGTTGTCCGGGTACGACGGCAACGACACCTTCAAATACGCGCTCGGCGATGGGAACGATCTGATCCGGGAGTTCTATCACGACGCAGGCTTCAATCGGATCGAGCTGGCCATGGCGCCGGACCAGATCTCAGACATCGAGCTCCGTGAATCGGATCTGAAGATGGTCTTTCAGGATGGTGGCAGCCTGACGATCGAATACATGTATCACTACTTCAACGGCGAATTCCTGCCGTCGGACACCGTCATCGACGAAGTTGCATTTGCCGACGGCACGGTTTGGACCTGGGAGGGCATGAAGGAAAAAATCACCACCATCCGAGGCGACGCATACGGCGACACCCTCACTGGCAGCGACCGAGGCGAGCGGATATATGGCGATAGATATGCAGACGTGCTGATTGGCCTGGGCGGAGATGACCAACTGTATGGGGGAGACGGCGACGATGAATTGCAAGGGGGAGACGGCGACGATCTTCTTTCCGGAGGAAGCGGGTTGGACACCCTGTTCGGTGGAGCCGGCAACGATACCTACATCATCGAAGACTTCGACTGGTACACAGAGCAGCCGGGGGAAGGCGTCGATACCGTCTATGTAGACGCGTCCAGCTATTACGAGTCCCATTTCTACCTGCTGCCGAACTTCGAGAATCTGGTGTTGGCCGGAACCTCGGCCGGTGACGCTACGGGCAACAGCGATGACAACAGCCTAGTGGGAAATTCCGCCAACAACAGATTGAGCGGCGGCCAGGGCAACGACACCCTGGATGGCGAGGCCGGTGCAGACATCTTGCAGGGCGATACCGGCGCCGACCTCCTGCGCGGCGGCACCGGCAGCGACACCTATGTCTTCGCGCTGGGCGATGGCCGTGACAGCATCGAAGAAAGCGTCGACAGCACGGGCGATATCGATTCCGTGTCTTTCGCCGCGGGCATCGCGCCTGCCTCCGTCACGGCCAGCCGCGATGGGCTGGACCTGCTGCTCTCCTACAGCGCCAGCGACAGTGTCAGGATCAAGAGTTGGTTTGCCGACACGGCCAAGCCGAT
>NZ_LYMK01000071.1 GCF_002157355.1 Variovorax sp. JS1663
GCGTTGAGCTTGAGGCTGCCATAGGCACCGGCCAGCGCGCTGCCCACGGTCCCATTGGTCGCGCCGAAGGCCACCGCCGACACCACCTTGGTGTCGCCCGCATCCGGTTCGACGTCGTTGTTCAGCACGTTGCCCGTCGGGTTGGTGCCCGGCGTGCCGTTGTTCACGCCGCCGGCTTCCACCGCCGTCATGGTGTCGGCCGTGGCCACCGGCGCGTCGTTGGCACCGTGAATGACCACCTTCAGCGTGTTGCTGCTGGTGGCACCGGCGGCGTCGTGCACCGTGTAGGTGAAGGTGTCCGTGAGCGTGTCGCTGCCGGTGCGCAGCGCCTGTACCGCCGCATTGAGGTTATTGACCGTGTATGCGTAGTGGCCGTTCTCGTCGATCGTCAGGCTGCCGTAGGCGCCGGCCAACGCGCTGCCCGCTGCGGCGTTGGTGGCACCAAAGGAGACGCCGGAGACGGCGACAGTGTCGTTCGCATCCACGTCGTGGACGTACGGCAGCACGCTGCCTTCGGGGTTGTTGCCGGGTGTGCCGTTGTTCGTCCCGCCAGCTTCCACTGCCGTGTCGACGACGATGGCGCTGGCCACCGGCGCATCGTTGGCACCCTGGATGACGACGTTGATGGTGGCGGTGCTGACGAGCCCCGCGGCATCCTCCATCTGGTATTCAAAGGAGTCGGTCAGCGTCTGGCCCGGGCGCAGTGCGGCGATCGCCAGCGCCGCCGCCTGCTCTGCCGGATCGCCGCCGGGGGCGTAGGCGTTGTAGGTGTAGTGGCCGTCGCTCGAGATCTGGATCATCCCGTACTGGCCTGCCTGCACGAGCGGCGAATTCTGCATGACCTGGGTGAAGCCGCCCTGATAGGCGCCCGGGCGGACGCCGACGAGTGTCTTGCTGTCGTTGCTGTCGACGTCGGTGTCGTTGGCGAGCACGTCGCCTTCGGCGGCGTAGACGCCAGCGCTACGCGCGGCATTCACTGCGTCGTTCACCGCCACCGGCGCATCGTTGGCGCCGTGGACCACCACCGTCAGCGTGTTGGTGCCGGTCGCACCGTCCTCGTCGGCCACCTGGTAGGTGAAGGTCTCGGTGAGTGTGTCGGCACCCGTGCGCAGCGCCTGCACGCGCCCGTCTTCGTTGTTGACGATGTACTGGTAGCTGCCGCTGCTGGTGAGGTGCAGCGTGCCGTACTTGGTCGACATGTCCGCGACCGAGCCCGGGCCCGGGCCCGGGCCCAGCGTCTGGTGCAGAGAGCTCCAGCTCCCGTTCGAGAGCTGCACGGGCAGCCACACGTCGGTCAGCCGCAGCGCGTCGCCCTCCGGGTTCGGGCCGCCGATCAGGGTGCCGGAAGGGTCGGTGCCGGGGGCGCTGTTGTTCACGCCGCCGGCCTCCAGGGCGTCGGCGGTGACGGCCACGGGCGTCGGCGCGTCGTTCGCACCCTGGATGGTCACCGTCAGCGTGCTGGTGCTGGTGGCGCCTGCCGCATCACGCATCGTGTAGCTGAAGGTGTCGGTGAGCGTATTGCCCGTGCGCAGCGCCTGCACGCTGACGTTGCTGTTGTCCACCATGTAGGTGTAGCCGCCGTCGGCGTCGAGCTTGAGGCTGCCGTAGGCGCCGGCCAGCGCGCTGCCCACCGTGCCGCTGGTCGCGCCGAAGGACACTGCCGACACCACCTTGGTATCGCCCGCGTCCGGGTCGACGTCGTTGGTCAGCACGTAACCCGTCGGGTTGGTGCCAGGGGTGCCATTGTTCACGCCGCCGGCTTCGATCGCCGTGACGGTGTCGGCCACCGCCACGGGGGCTTCGTTGACATTGGCCACGCGCACCTTGATGGTCTGGTCCGTGGGCAGGCCGCCGCCGTCGGTGACGCGCACGACCAGTTCGTGGCTGGTGTTCGCCTCGTAGTTCAGTACCGCGCCACCGGCCACGCTGACCACGCCGGTGGTGGCGTCGATCGTGAAGCGGCCGCCGGCGTTGTTGACCAGGCTGTAGGTGAAGGTCTCGCCCGCATCCACGTCAGCACCGCGCACCGTGCCCACCACGGCGCCCGCAGCCGCGTTCTCCGCCACGGCAGTGGACAGCTGCGAGTTCAGCAGCCCCACTTCGTTGCCGGTGAGCCCCTTGTTCAGGTTGGCGTTGATCTGCGCGGCGCTCAGCGCGGAATCCCACACGTGGTAGTCCGACACGCTGCCTTTGAAGTAGCCATAGCTGCCGCCGCCGATGATGGTGGACGGATGCAGGTTGGCGATCGTGCTTTGCAGCCCCGTCTGCACCGCCACGCCGTTGATGTACAGCGTGGGGGTCTTGTCGTTGAACACCACCGCGACCTGCGTCTCGGCGTTGACGGCGCCCGCCCAGGTCAGCAGCGGCGCCAGGATGTAGTCAGTGTGCTGGTACACCGAGATGCCGTTGGTGCCGACCGAGACGCCGATGCCGGCGTCGTTGGCGCTGCCCCAGGTCACCCGCCCCTGCGGCGCCCAGATGGCGTAATGCTGGCCGCTGGCGCCCACCGAGCCGGTGGTGCTCTGCGATTTCAGCGTGATGGTCTCGGTCGGGTTGACCTTGAACTCCATCGTGAAGTTGCTGGACGCGCCAAGGTTCTGGTGCGGGTCCACGACGGCAGCGGCCGTGCCGCTGAACCACTGGCCCAGGCTGGCGGAGACCGGCGCATCGTTGGCGCCCTGGACGGTCACCGTCAGCGTGCTGGTGCTGGTGGCGCCTGCCGCATCACGCGTCGTGTAGCTGAAGGTCTCGGTGAGCGTGTTCCCACTGGTGCGCTGCGCCTGCACGGTGGCGTTGCTGTTGTTCACCGTGTAGGCGTAGCTGCCGTCGGCGTTGAGCTTGAGGCTGCCATAGGCACCGGCCAGCGCGCTGCCCACGGTCCCATTGGTCGCGCCGAAGGCCACCGCCGACACGGTCTTGGTGTCGCCCGCGTCCAGGTCGGTGTCGTTGGCCAGCACGTTGCCCGTCGGGTTGGTGCCCGGCGTGCCGTTGTTCACGCCACCGGCTTCCACCGCTGTCGTGGTGTCGGCCGTGGCCACCGGGGCGTCGTTGGTGCCGGTGATCGTGATCGTCACGAGCTGCGTGGTGCCGTCCCAAGAGGTCGCAGCGAAGGTGTCGGTCAGCGTCTGTCCGGCACGCAGGCTTTGAATGGCCGTCTGTGCGTTGCTCGCGGTATAGGTCCACGCGCCATCGGTGCCGACCGTGTAGGCGCCATAGGTGCTCTCCCCCGCCGTCTGCGCGATGAAGGAGGACTGTTGGAAATCGACATCCGCGATGTTCAGCTTGCCGCTGGCACTGATGTTGCCCGCGCTCACCGCCGTGTCTTCGGTGACCGCTCCGGTGCTCGTGCCCGTGATGACCGGCGTGTCGTTGGCGCCCTGGATGGTCACCGTCAGCGTGGTGGTGCTCGAGGCACCGGCGGTGTCGCTGACGGTGTAGGTGAAGGTCTCGGTGAGGGTGTTGGCGCTGGAGCCCAGCGCCTGCACGGTGGCGTTGTTGTTGTCCACCGTGTAGATGTAGCTGCCGTTGGCACCGAGCACGAGGCTGCCGTAGGCGCCGGCCAGCGCGCTGCCCACCGTGCCACTGGTCGTGCCGAAGGCCACCGCCGTCACGGTCTTGGTGTCGCCCGCGTCCACGTCGGTGTCGTTGGCCAGCACGTTGCCGCCGGGGTTGGTGCCCGGCGTGCCGTTGTTGATGCCGCCCGCTTCCACCGCCGTGGCCGTATCGGCCACGGCCACCACGGCATCGTTGGCGCCGTGGATCACGACGGTCACGCTGGCCGTGCTGGTGGCGCCTGCCGTGTCGCGCATCGTGTAGTCGTAGGTCGCCGTCAGCGTGTCGTCGTAGCTGCGCAGCGCCTGGACAGCTGCATTGCTGTTGTTGACGATGAAGGTGAAGACGCCGGACACGATCTGGGCCGACCCGTAGGACGAGATGTTGCCGGACCAGCCGGTGATCTCCTTGCCGTCGGGGTCGTCCCCATCGGTGTCCACGTCGGTGTCGTTGCTCAGTATGTTCACTACCGCGACCTGCGTGCCGCCCGTGCCGTTGTTCACTCCTCCTGCCTCGGTGACGTGCAGAGTGTCGGCCACCGCCACGGGCGCGTCGTTGGCACCCCGGATGGTCACCGTCAGCGTGTTGGTGCTGGTGGCGCCAGCGTTGTCGCGCATCGTGTAGCTGAAGGTCTCAGTCAGCGTGTTCGCGCTGGTGCGCAGCCCCTGCACGGTGGCGTTGTTGTTATCCACCGTGTAGGTGTAGCTTCCGTCGGCATTGAGCTTGAGGCTGCCGTAGGCGCCGGCCAGCGCAAGGCCCACCGTGCCGCTGGTGGCGCCGAAGGACACTGCCGATACCGTCTTGGTGTCGCCCGCGTCCGGTTCGACGTCGTTGGTCAGCACGTTGCCTGTCGGGTCGGTGCCCGCGGTGCCATTGTTCACCCCACCCGCTTCCACCGCCGTGGCCGTATCGGCAACAGCCCATGGCGCGTTGTCGATGTTGATGGTCGTCGTGGCGTGGGACAGCAGGGTGCCGGACGCGTTCTGGGTATCGAAGGCGATCGTCCGCGTGGGCGCCGTGACGCCCTCGGCACCGGCCGCCGGCGTGCTGTTGTAGAACAGCACGGATTGCAGGGCCGCCTGCCACATGAGGTCGGTGATCGTCACTGACGGCGACGCGCGCTGGATGTACACGTCCCCCTGTACAGGCCCCGTCCACGACGTCGCTCCGCTGGGAATGCCCGCGCCGGACAGCACCAGCCCCGAGGGCAGAGCGCCGATCTGCAGGCCGTCTCCAGCCGCCCAGTTGCCGCTGATGCGGATCCGATCGATTCCGTCCGTGTTCGAGGTGGAACTGCCCGCGCCCACCACCACGCTCGCGGGCACGACCACGATGGCCGCGGTATCGTCGATGTAGGACGTCACGGCGTTGGTGCCTGTTGCGGTACCGTTCAGATCGAGTGACATGGAGTCTCCTGTGTTTCGTTGATTCGATTGGCGATCGCCCATTGCGAAGCAGCACAAGCTGGACGCTCAGACGGAAGGACTGATCACAGTGGGGACGGGCGATGTGCCCCGACGGTTCTCGCGAGGCAATGTAGGCCCTGCTGAATTACCCGCGAGTTACAGCTTCAGCGATTCGGATGATCTCTGTTGCAGCCAATGCCTGCGGCCGGCCAGGGCTCAGGACAAGGCGGGGCCGTTCGGCTGCAGGAAGCCAAGATCCTCGGCCAGGCAACGGGTATCGGGGCTGACATCGCGGCCCAGAACGATCGCCAGGGTGTCGCGGCAGAACCGGTAGTGGCTGAAGGCCGTGGCCATGTCGCCCTGCGCGGTCGCGCAACGCATGAGTCCGCGGTATGCGGTTTCGCTCAGCGGCTCCGGATCGAGCATGCGGCGATAGATCCGCGATGCGCCCGACCAATCGCCATGCGCTTCCAGCTGCTCGGCGAGAAGCGATGCGGCGGCCATGAACCGCATGAAGACCTTCCGCTGGACGGCCAGGACCCAGGAGAGCGAGTCGGCACAGAACATGCCGCCGCGGTACAGGCGCAAGAGGTGGTCGACCTTCGAACGCACATGTGACACCAAGGTGTGCTCACGTCGATCGACGATGCGATCGCACAGATTCTGCAATGCCTGGAGGTCGGTCCACACGAGTTCGCTGTTCAGCATGACCATGCCGTTTCGGACCATGACCGCCTCGTCGCTGCCGAGCAGCTTTCGAAGCCGATGAATCGCAACGCGCAATGCCCCTTCGGGCGCTTCACTCGTTCCCCAGAGCTGGCGCGCGACGAACTGCTGCGACTTTCCCTGTGGTCCGGCCGCGGCAAGCACGCAGAGCAGCTCCCATACTCTTTGCTGCATCTTGCCGGCGACCTGCACTCGTTCGCCGCCCAGGTAGACCTCCGGGGTTCCGAGCACGTGCGCTCGGATGGACCACGGCCATGCCGGGGACGTGTCGTCGGGGGCACGAAGCCCTTGTCGCGCGACGATCTCGCGCAACCAGGGCCCGTTTGCTCCCGCAAGGACTCCAAGCCCGACCAGGGTGGCCGCGACCTTGGGTGCATACGGAAACAGCGCCAACTGGCCGCGCGCTGCGTGGCGCATGAGCGGTGCCTGCACCGCCTCCACGGCTTCGGCTTCGCGGCCGCTTGCTGCCAGTTCCCACCCTCGCAGAAGCAGCGCGGCATCGACAAGAACCGCGTTCCCGATCCCAAGCACGTCGAACGTCGCGCCATCGAGCCAGGCCCGGGCCAGCGAGTGCATGCCCGCCTCTGCGCAGACGGAGGCCACCGCGATCCGATAGTCGACCGGGCCGAAGACTGAAGTGCCGAGGCTTTGACGATCGACGGAAACCTCGAGCGCCGCGGCCCGACGCGTGACTTGATCCGGAGCCTGCCCGAGGAACAGGGCCTTGAGTCCTGCCAGATTCGCCCGACGCAGATCATCCAGCCGGTGGGACGGATGCAGCAGTGCGGCAGCCGTGGGCGGCCACACCGTGCTTCCGCGCGCCATGAGTACTGCGGCCAGCAGGTTCTGCACGCGCGCCACGCCCGATCGGGCGTGCAAGGCAGCCGCAGACCGCAGCGCCTGGCGCAGCAGGGCTTCCGCAGCGGAAAGAGCGCCGCTGTGCCGCACGTGCCAGTCCGCCGACGCGACACACCAATCGATGGTCGCCAGGCTCGCTTCGAGGTTGTGCAACTGCGCATCGAGTTCGGCGACGATCTCGGATTCGGAGGCGCCATCGCTCGCCAATACCCCGCAATCCAGGGCCGCTGCGCCCAGGCGGAGCCTGATCGGTGAAGTCTTTTCCGACAGCGCCGTGCGGACCTGCTGCTGCAGTTCCCTTCGGCCTTTCGCGTCTGTCAGCCACGCACGCCCCCTCGCCAATGCCGGCGCCGCACATGTTTCTATCTCCAGGAGCGCACATCGGGCGAGCGCCTGGGCGACGAGTTCGCCGCGCGATGCGAACTCCTGGGCAACGGCAGCGAGGCACCGCCTGCTGCGCTCCGGATCGGTGACAGCCGCGCTTCTCGCGCAGTGGTAGAGGAACCAGGCGTGCAGCTTCGCCGCATTGGGCATTCGCTCACACAGCTCGAGCCAGGCAGCCGCCTGTGCGCAGACCTCCTCGTGATCGAAGACGTGCGCGATCGGTTCCGGCACGTCGATGGCGGCGAGCAGATCCCATGCTTCCCGTCCAGAACCTTCAGGCCCCTGCGCCAGTTGCCGCCTGGCAAGTTCGATCAAGCTCGAATGCAATTCAAGAGTTGCACCTGAACCTGGCTTGCTCATCGTCGCGGCGTGACTGTTGTTGCTGCTGAAGATGCTCCGAACACTAGTCAGCGTTCTCGTTGTGCAGCAAGTGCACCCTGTCGACGAAGCTGGTGCCGCGGGTGACGCCGCCGTCAACGTCCTCCGGCTCGACGTCGATGCCGAAAGCCGGGGGAGGACGGAGGGGCGGGTGAGCAATCATTGTGTCGTGAGTGTGAAAGCCTGCCTGACGACTCTAGAAGAACGGCTTGGCGAGCCATCGAAGGCAGACACAATTGATCAGATTCCCCGTGCCCACGCCCCCTCACGCGCGCGGCGAAAGCGCCCCCGTGCTTTGCCGCTTGACAAGTGCTCAACACATTTCATGCCGAGCGACACGCTCTTTACCGATGGTTGACGATGTGATGGCGGATCGCTCCGCGTCGCAGGCTCCGGCGATCGCGCCTGCCGAGGCCGTGTGATCGGCGCGTTCCCTACGCGTCGATCGGCAGCACGATCTTTCGCCGCTTCTTGATCACCACCACCGTCGACGGCGATGGCCTGGAGGCATTGGCGACCGGCGCTTCGGGCGGCCGCGCGCCCTTCGCCGCCAGCAGCGCGAACTCCACGCGGCTCTTGCTCAGCGGCTCCACGACATCCCCATTGACCTGCGCATAGCTGCCATCGGCCAATCTCACCAGCGCACCGATCTGCAGGCCGCGCTGGATGGTTCCCAGCATCTGCATGCCCTCTCTCTCATAGGCAAAGGAGGTCCATCGAAGGCCGATGACGATGCGATAGGTTTTTTTCTGTCTCATAAAGCGATGGGCGAGACCTTGCGACAGGCCGGAGCGGAATTTCAGCGGATATCCACCGATTGTCCCAGCAGCGGATGTCGCAGCCGGGACAGCCTGGTCATGGATGCGGCCTCCCGGTCGCCGGCAGGCGGCGCCGGCCTGCAGGCACGCACTTTCATCGCGATGTTGATCGCGCTACATTGCTTCTCGCCATCCGTGCGACCGGGAGCCCCCCCGCCTCCTCCACCCAGCCATCCCGAACGGAAGGGAGAGCCATGATCCATGTCCTCAAAGTGAACGGCAGGGAGCACCGCGTCGACGTCGACGACGACACGCCCCTGCTGTGGGCCCTGCGCGATCAACTCCAGCTCACGGGCACCAAGTTCGGCTGCGGCATCGCCCAATGCGGTGCATGCACCGTGCACCTGGAAGGCCAGCCCCTGCGCTCCTGCGCCATCCCGATCGCCGCGGTCGGCAAGCGCGCCATCACCACCATCGAGGGCCTCACGGGCCGCGAGGCCAAGGCGGTGCAGGCCGCCTGGGTGGCACGCGACGTGCCGCAGTGCGGCTACTGCCAGTCGGGCCAGGTCATGAGCGCGGTGGCGCTGCTGCGGCAGGTCAGGAAGCCGACCGACCGCGACATCGACCTGGCGATGAACGGCAACATCTGCCGATGTGCGACCTACGACCGCATCCGTGCCGCGATCCACGACGCGGCGCGCGCCCTGGGGGCCTGAGCGATGGCACACGCAGCAACAGACTCCACCACGCTCTCGCGCCGCACCGTTCTGCAGGGCACCGCCGGCCTGGTCATCGGCGTCTGGCTCGCGCCGCTTGCGGGCAACGCGCTGGCCGCCACCAAGGCCCGGGCGGCCGCCGCGAGCCCGGCCGCCTTCGCGCCGAACGCCTTCGTGCGGGTCGGCACCGACAGCACGGTCACCGTGCTGATCAAGCACATCGAGTTCGGCCAGGGTCCTTTCACCGGGCTGACCACGCTGGTGGCCGAGGAGATGGATGCCGACTGGTCGCAGATGCGCGCCGAGCACGCGCCGGCCGACGCGAAGCTCTACAACAACCTGGCCTTCGGGCCTTTCCAGGGCACGGGCGGTTCGACCGCGATCTCCAACTCCTTCGACCAGATGCGCCAGGCGGGGGCCATGGCGCGTGCGCTGCTGGTGCAGGCCGCCGCAGACAAATGGAAGGTGCCGGCGCAGAGCATCACGGTCGAGCGCGGCGTGATCCGCCATGCCGCCTCGGGCAGGCAAGGCCGCTTCGGCGAATTCGCCCTCCCGGCCTCGAAGCTGCCGGCACCGGCCGACGTGCGGCTGAAAGACCCATCCCAGTTCCGCCTCATCGGGCGCGAAGGGGCGGTGCGCAAGCTCGACGTGCCGGCCAAGACCAATGGCAAGGCCCAGTTCACCATCGACATCCACGAGCCCCGGATGCTGACCGTGGTGGTCGCGCACCCGCCGCTCTTCGGCGCCAAGGTGGCCTCCTTCGATGCCATCGAGGCCATGACCGTCAAGGGCGTGGTGGCCATCAAGCAGGTGCCGACCGGCGTCGCGGTCTACGCGGAGAGCACCTGGCCGGCCATCAAGGGCCGCAGCAAGCTGCGCATCACCTGGGACGACTCGGCCGCCGAGAAGCGCGGCACGGAGCAGCTCTTCGCCGAGTACCGCACGGCCGCGCGCACGCCCGGCGCGGTCGCCGCCACGCACGGCAATCTCGATGCGGCCTTCGCCTCGGCCGACAAGGTGGTCGAGGCCGAATACGCTTTTCCCTACCTCGCGCATTCGCCGATGGAGCCGCTGGACGGCTTCCTGCGCTGGAACGACCAGGGCGCCCTCGCCCGCTTCGGCTCGCAGATCCAGACACTGGACCAGGCCACGATCGCCGGCGTGCTCGGCCTCAAGCCCGAGCAGGTGCGGATCGAGACCATGCTCGCCGGCGGCAGCTTCGGCCGCCGCGGCGAGATGACCGCCGACTTCGCGACCGAGCTGGCCCAGGTGGCCAAGGCCTTCGGGCCCGAGCGGCCCGTCAAGCTGATGTGGACCCGCGACGACGACGTGCAGGGCGGGCGCTACCGCCCGCTCTTCGTGCACCGCCTGCGCGGTGCGCTGCGCGGCGGCAAGGTGGTCGCGTGGTCCGACACCATCGTGGGCCAGTCCTTCATCCAGGGCACGCTGTTCGAGCAGATGCTCTTCAAGGACGGCATCGACGCCACCATGGTCGAGGGCGCCAACGAGATCCCCTACAAGATCGACAACTTCCGCTGCGACCTGCACATCCGCAAGGTGGGCGTGCCGACGCTGTCCTGGCGCTCGGTGGGTTCCACGCACACCGGCTACGCGGTCGAATGCTTCGTCGACGAGCTGCTGCAGGCCGCGGGGCAGGACCCGGTGGAAGGCCGCCTGGCGCTCTTCGGCGAGGACCCGCGCTTCGCGGCCACGCTGCGCGCGGTGGCCGATCTTGCGAAGTGGTCGGGGCCCAGCGCGGGCAGTGGGCGGGCGCGCGGTGTGTCGATCGTCAAGTCCTTCGGCACCTATGTCGCCCACGTGGCCGAGGTCTCGATGGGCGAGAACGGCGAGCCGCGGGTGCACAAGGTGTGGTGCGCGGTGGACTGCGGGCGCGTGGTCAACCCCGACATCGTGCGCGCGCAGATGGAGGGCGGCATCGGCTTCGGCCTCGGCCACATCCTCTATGGCGAGATCCGGCTGGAGGGCGGCCGGCGCGTGCAGAGCAACTTCGACGGCTACCGTTCACTGCGCATCCACGAGATGCCGGCGATCGAGGTGCGCATCGTCGAATCGAGCGAGAAGCCCACCGGCGTGGGCGAGCCGGGCGTGCCGCCGATCGGCCCGGCCGTGGCCAATGCGCTCGCGCGGCTCGCCGGCGCCGAGCGGCCACGGCAGCTGCCGATGGTGAGGGAGGCCGCATGAGACCCGGCAAGACTCTCCTTCTGGCCGCGCTGCTGCTCGCCAGTGGCCTGGCTGCGGCACAGCCGGGCGGTGAAACGCTCAAGCCGGTCTCCGAGTTCGATCGCATCACGGACCGGCAGGAGCGCGCCATCGCTCTCTTCACCGAGGCCGGCAAGGTGCTCAACAGCCCGCGCTGCCTGAACTGCCATCCCTCCGGCGACCGGCCCACGCAGACCAATGCACTGAGCCCGCACCAGCCCTGGGTGGTGCGCGGCGCCGACGGCTTCGGCGCGGCGGCAATGCGATGCGCCACCTGTCACCAGGCGGCCAACTTCGACAGCGCGCGCATGCCGGGGCATCCGAAGTGGCATCTCGCGCCCGCCTCGATGGCATGGCAGGGCCGCACGCTCGGCCAGATCTGCGAGCAGATCAAGGACAAGTCCCGCAACGACAACATGGACATGGCCGCCCTGGTGAAGCACATGGCCGAGGACTCGCTGGTCGGCTGGGCCTGGAACCCCGGCGCCGGCCGCACGCCGGCGCCTGGGACGCAGAAGGAGTTCGGCGCGTTGATCAAGGCCTGGGCCGATGCCGGCGCGTTCTGTCCGCGCGGCTGACCCCGCGCTGGCTCAACGGTAGCGCGCGAACGCGCCGCCTTGGCCGCTCGTCGTCTTGCCGCGCCGGAAGAAGGACACCCACTCGCTGCGCTCGCGCGCCGCGTGCAGATCCTCCAGCCCGTTGACCTGCGTCACCAGGCGCAGCGCGTCTTCGCTGGGCAGCGCCTGCGAGCTGTAGAGAAAGCGCAGGCGGCAGTCGCCCATCGTGATCGCGTCGCCGTTCTTCAGCGCGTGGGACTCCACGCGATCGTCATTGACGAAGGTGCCGTTGAAGCTTGCCAGGTCCGTCAGCACGAAGCGGTCGCCGGTCCAGTGGATGCTGGCGTGGCGCCGGCTCACGCCGAGGCTGTCGATGTGCACCTCGCAGGCCGGATCGCGCCCGATCGAGGTGAACTGGCCCTTGATGTTGACCTGCCGCACGCTGCCATGCCGGGCGAGGATGATGAGTCTGGACATGTGGCTGCTTCCTGTCTTGAATTGCTCTCTGAGTGCTTTTCGGCTCAGTCGAACGATTCCTGAAGGGTCGGCAGCAAACGAGGGTATTAAATATTTCGCGATTCCTGCAGCACGCTGCGCGCCTGCTCGGGGGTCGCGCTGGGCCAGGTCTCGTAGCGCTGCGGCTGCTGTGGCGGCCGCGCCTTGTCCTGCACCTTCGCGGCCAGGCGCATCTCAGTCATCCACGCCACCACGAGCTGCGTGTAGGCCTCGCGCCAGACCCGCTTCGACATCGCGTGGTCGACGCCTTCCATCACGCGGTAGGTCATCGAGCGCACGTATTTGAAGGCGGCCAGATAGTTCTCGATGACGGGGTGCGGCACGATGGTGTCGTTCTCCGACTCGACCAGCAGCACGTCGCCGAGGAAGTCCTCGCACGCGGCCAGCGCGCGGTTCTTCTCGGGCTCGATGCTGGCCTGGCGGTACAGCGTCAGGTCGTCGCCGTTGAGGCGACGCTTCGGCTGTTCCCAGTTCTCGTCGCGGTAGATGGCCGGCACCCGCAGGCCGAGCCAGCGCACGGGGCGCAGCGAGGTCAGCACCGCGGCCAGGTAGCCGCCGTAGCTGCTGCCGATCACCGCGATGGCGTTCGGGTCCACCGCCGGATGGCCCACCAGCGTGTCGTAGGCCGCGAGCACGTCGTGCAGATTGTCCTCGCGCGTGACGGCTTCGCGCTGCGCCACGTGGCGCGCATGGCCGCGCAGGTCGAAGGTCAGGCAGATGCAGCCCAGCGCCGCGAGTTCGCGCGCGCGCGTGGCGTCCTGCTGCTGGCTGCCGTCCCAGCCGTGCACCAGCAGCACGCCGGGGACCATGGTCGAGGGTGCGATCAGCGTGCCGGCGATGTGCACGCCGTCGACGGGGATATCGATCAGTGCCTGTCGGGTGGGCATCGCAAGCTGTGAATGAATCCGGCTTGCTTCGTCAGGGCTCGACCACGGTGTACTTCGTGATCGGGCCGACGCTGGCATCCACGCCGCTGAAGTACACGCAGGCATTGGGCGGCGGCACCACGCCTTCGCCGTAGAACTCGAAGCAGGAGGCATTGACCGCCCGGCGCTCCGGCTGCTCGTCGAAGATCTCGAGCGCCGCGATCTCGGCGCCGCTGGCACCGCCGACGCGCCAGGACTGCTCCAGCACGCCGGAGCACCAGCGCCCGGCGCCATTGACGCCCTGCGCCACGTCGTAGTTGATGCGCGAGGCGAGGAAGCCGGGGAAGGCGCCCTCCACCGCACGATGGAAGATGCGCGCCTGCTCCACCGCGAGCCGCAGCTCGTCCGGGAAGCTGAGCGAGAGCAGCGCGTCGAACCCGCCGCGTGCGACCGTGAGGTCGGAACCGCCATAGACCTCGTGGCCATGGTTGTCGACCGTCAGGCGCTGCCAGCCGTAGTAGCTGGCGACGGCGTTGCCCACGTGCACCTGGCCCACGCTGTAGGTCACGGGCTCCCGGAGGTTCTCTTCCAGCACCAGGCCATGCGCGGCGATCTCTGCGGTATCCATGGCCGCAAGACTGTCCTCGAGGGCTTGCCGGTCGCGCACGACCTGCTGGCCGCGGCCCCCGGTGGCGCGCGCGGGCTTCAGGCGCACCGGCCCCAGCTCCAGCAGGCGCAGCCCCGCGCGCCGCGCGTCGTCGGCGGCGAAGGCGGAATAGCCTTCGAGCACGGTATGGGCGACCTGGCCGGCAAAGCCGTGGGACCAGCCCGCGGGCGCGGCGGCACCCGGATCGACCAGCGGATGCGTGATGGTCTTGGTCAGCACGAAGGGATGCGGCACCACGCCGCCGAACAGCGCCTGGTGGCTCTGGATCCCCAGTGTCTCCGCCCACGTGCTGCCCACCAGCGTGTCGCTGGGGACGAAGTACACCGGCGCCGCATAGCTTTGCGCGCTGTCGTACTCGCCCTGGAAACGCGCCTTCTTGAGCCGGGCCAGCCGCCACGCGATCTGGGCGCGGGTGGCGCGCTCGTGCTCGCTGGCGTAGGCATGGTGGTCCGCGGTCAGTGCGACCACGGTGCCTTCGAGGCCGGGCTCGTCGAGCACGGACCCTTCACCGGCGAGCGTCGGGGCTGCGCCGGGCAACGCGCTGAGGATGGGCGTGTCCATGGCAGCCATGCTGGGTGATCGCGCGGCGGAAATCAAACCCCTGCGGGCGGCTCGCGCACTTTTCCTACAAGGCGGGCGCCCGCAAGACGGGAAAAGCAGGAACGGCCGGCTAAAGCAGGTCCTGCAGCTTGGCCCGCAGCCGGCTGATGGCCTGGCTGTGCAGCTGGCACACGCGCGACTGGCTCACCTCCAGGATCGCGCCGATCTCGCGCAGGTTGAGTTCCTCCTCGTAGTAGAGGTTGAGCAACAGCTGGTCGCGCTCGGGCAGCTCGCCGATCGCAGCCACCAGTTGGTGGCGGAAGCCGCTTTCCATCAGCTGCGCCAGCGGGTCGTCGCTGTCTCCCACCCGCTCGCTGCGGGCGTCGCTGGCATGGCGGTCCAGGAAGGGGCTCTCGCCCTCCCCGTCCGCCGAGAAGTCTTCCACGTAGAGCAGGTGGCAGCCCTGGATCTCCTGCAGCAGGCCCTGGTAGGCGTCCAGCGTGATGTCGAGCTCCTTGGCGATCTCGCCCTCGCTGGGTGCGCGGCCCAGCCGGTGCTCCAGCGCCTGGATCGCGTGTTCCACTTTGCGCGCGGACTGGCGCAGGCCGCGCGAGCCCCAGTCGTTGGCGCGCAGCTCGTCGAGCATGGCGCCGCGGATGCGCTGGCTGGCGAAGGTCTCGAACTGCGCGCCGCGGTTGTCCTGGTAGCGGCTGGAGGCATCCAGCAGGCCGATCATGCCGGCCTGGATCAGGTCGTCGAGCTCCACGCTGGCGGGCAGCTTGGCGATCATCTGCAGCGCCATGCGGCGCACCATGGGCTGGTGCTGCTTGAGCAGATGAGACTTTTCAATCGTTCCCTGTGCGGTGTACACGGCCGTCCTTCTTTCCTTCTCGGGTACCGCGGCCTCAGCAGGCCGCGGCGGTGTTCGCGCGCCGCGCCTGCGGCGCCGATTGCAGTGCAGGTTGTGGCGCCCCCAGGCTCGCGCCCGGGCGCCAGGGCCAGTGGCCCATTTCGTCGGCGATGCGGCGGAAGTCCGCCGCCGCCGGACTGGCGGGAAAGGCCTCGACAACGGTGCGGGCCAGCCGCTGCGCGTCATGCGTGTGGGGCTCGGCCCGCACCCAGCCGGCCGGCAGCAGCGAGACCGCGAGGTAGCGGCTGCCGGCCTGGGCCAGGTTGTCCGCGACCTGCTGCGCGGCCCGGGGCTCGGCCACGCCGTTGACCAGGAAGCGCAGCTGCCGCAGCGCGTACGCGTAGTGCAGCTGCTTCACGCCCGCGTAGGTGGCTGTGATGGCCGCCGCGTGGGGCTGCATCACCAGCACCAGGTCGTCGGCGAGTTGTGCGAGACCGGAGAGCCGGCCCTCGCCGTCCAGCGCGGCGTCGACCAGGATCACGTCGCCCTGCCACAGCGTGCGCGGATCGGCACAGGCCGTCGGCGCGCGCGGCACCGCCGGCAGCACCTGGACGCCGCAGCCCGAGCGAGCGGCGGCGCCGTGCAGGGTCAGCCGCTGGCAGGCCACGTCGGCCAGCGTGCCCAATGGGTCCAGGCCCCAGTGGGCCGTGGCCGTGCCATCACCTGTGCCATGCTCGTCGAGCAGCAGCACCTCGCGTCCCTGCAGCGCGAGGGCCGCGGCCAGGTTCATCGCGGCCGTGGTGGCACCCATCCCGCGGCCCATGCTCGCGATGGCGAGCATTCGGGTGCGCGACTGCGCCAGCAGGCGGCGCAGCCCCTCGGCCTGATCCGACATCATTCCTGTCACGCTCCCAGCGCCTCCAGCAGCAGGAACAGCTTGGCCATGCCCTCGTAGAGCACGTTGCCCGAGGGCGCGCGGTCGGGCCGGATGCGCCGGCCGGTGAGCTGGCCGAGCAGCGCACGGGTGCGCCCCGCCCATTCGTCCTGCGCGTGCAGCAGGCGCCACACGGTGGTGGTGGCCTGGCCGGCGATCAGCACGCGCTTCATCATGTGCGGATCGCCCACCTCGCCGAGGCCGCCCACCAGCTGCAAGCCCTGGCGGATCAGCCGGAAGCAGGGTTCGGCCTCCGCAGCCCAGGCCTGCCACTGCGCGAGCTGCGATGCACTGACTTCGGCGCCGAGGTTCGACAGCAGGTAACCCTGGGTCAGGATCTTGCCGCTCTTCGGCTCCATCACCCGGCTGACCACGCAGCGCAGCGCGGGCAGCCCGTGCTCGCCGCGCAGCAGCACCTCGACCTGGGCCTCGGCCCGCATCGCCGACTTGCCCTTGAAGCGCACCGGGTGCGCCGCGCCGAACTCGAGCGTCAACCGGGCCAGCGTGCAGTTGCGGCCGCTCGCCGCATCGACCACCGCGGTGGAACCCGGCGCGCGCGCCAGCCAGGCCAGGCCCCGGGCCTGCACCTCGGCCAGCGTATCGATGCCGGGCAGCCGCGGCCACACGTGCACCACGGGCCTGCCGAAATCCTGCTGGGCCAGCCATTGCGGCTGGCGCATGCCGGTGCGCCGCGCCGCCTCCGTGCCGGGACGCGCGCCGGCGGTGGACAGCCACTGATTGGGCGCGGCCAGCGGCATGCCGCTGCGGTCCGACAGCAGCAGGCTGCCCTCGCAGCTGTAGGCATCGCCGCCCTCGTTCGACTTGAGGCCCACCTGGCCGCCGAGCGCCAGCACGTGGCGATCGCAGCCGGTGGCGATCTCGCTCCAGGCATGGGCCTTGAGCGACTGCATCACGGCCTTGTGCAGCACGTTCTCGTCGGCTGCCATGCGCCACAGCTCGCGCGCGGGGTCGAAGCCCAGGTCGGCGGCAGACAGCGCCTTGGCCGCCGCGGCCACCTCCTGCGCATCGTGCGCCATGGCGTGGATCAGGCGCTGGTAGCGCAGGCGCATGCGCTCGGTCTCGGCCTGCGCCTCGGCCACCTGCGTGGCGGCCTCGCCGGTGGGCTTGTCCTGCAGATCGCCCTCGCCGGGCACGAAGAGCGCGCTCGGCGCCTTGGCCTGGAACACGCTGTCGACCAGCGCCGCGCGCTCGGCCGTCATCAGGTTCTCCGGCACCTTCTGGCCGCAGGAGATGTAGTGCACCGGCAGGCGGTGGCGGATCACGGTGTCGATCAGCGCGCCGGGGTGCGTGGCCTCGTCCACCTTGGTGAAGATGCAGCCGGCCAGCCCACCGGCGCCGCTGCCCTGGCGGTAGGCATGCACCACCTCGTTGAGCGTGTCTCCATGGCTGGCGGCGTTGAGCAGCAGCAGCCGCTTCACCGGCCGCTGGCTGCTGGAGAGCATGGCGATCTGCTCGGAGACGGCGCGGTCGCGCTGGCTCATGCCCACGGTGTCGATCAGCACCATGTGCTTGTTGCGCAGGTCGTTGAGCACCAGCTGCAGGTCGGTCGCGTCCTTCACCGCATAGACCGGCACGTTCAGGATCTGGCCGTAGATGCGCAACTGCTCGTAGGCACCGATCCGGTAGCTGTCGGTGGTCACCAGCGCCAGCTTCTCGGCGCCGAAGCGCATCACGCAGCGGGCCGCGAGCTTGGCGGTGGTGGTGGTCTTGCCCACGCCGGTGGGGCCGACCAAGGCATAGACGCCGCCCTGGGCCAGCAGCGCGTCCTCGTCTTCCATCAGCGGCACGGTGCGCATCAGCTCCGAGCGCACGAAGGCCATGCCCTGGGCATAGCTCTGGTTGGCGGGCAGATGCTCCAGCATGGCCTTCGACAGGCGGGCGCTGAAGCCGGCGCCCAGCAGCGTGCGCAGCAGGCGGCCGCGCATCGGGTCACGGCGCTGGCGGTCGTTCCAGACCACGGTGGCCAACTGCTCCTCGATCATGCCGCGCATGGAGTGCAGCTCGCTGAGCACGGGGTCGGCCGGCGCGGCTGCCACCGGCGCTTCGGCAGCCGGTGCATCGGGCACGAGCGACTGGGGCACGGGCATCGGCGGCTCGGGCGCCGGCACCGGCGCGCGCATCAGCAGCGGCACCGCGGGCGCCGCCGGCCGCGGCGGCACGGCCGAGGGCATGAAAGGCATCGAGGGCACCGGCACCGGCGCCGGCATCGCGGTGGAGACCACGGTTGCGGTCGTGGGTGCGGGTGCGGGTGCGGCCTGTTCCGCGACCTGCTCCATTTCCTCCGGGGCCATGGCAACGATCTCGACGCCGTCGGCCACGACGCGGTTGGTCAGCACCATGGCTTCCGAACCCAGGGCCTCGCGGGCCAGCCGCAGCGCCTCGCGGCTGGTGGCGGCGACGAACTTGCGTGCGGCGCTGCGCACGTCGGTGATGATGTTCAAACTCTTCCTCCAATGGTGGCGGTGATCTTGATGCGGCGGGAATCAGGGATCTCGGCGTTCGAGAGCACCTTGAGCTGCGGCAGGCTGCGCCGCAGGAAGCGGGAGAGCAGCACGCGCAGCGGGTGCTGCACGACCAGCACCGGCGCCAGGCCCAGCTGCTCCTGGCGCGCCATCGCGGCCTGGGTCTGCACGAGCAGGTTGTCGGCCAGGCCCGGCTCGATGCCGCTGTTGCTGGTCATGGCCTGCTGCAGCATGCCGTCGAGCGTGCTGTCCAGGCCGAGCACCTGCATCTCGGCGTCGCCCGGGAACAGCTGCTGCACGATGGCACGGCCCAGGGCCAGGCGGGTGATCGAGGTCAGCTCGGTCGCGTCCTTGACGGTCGGCGCATGCTCGGCCATCACGTCGAGGATGGTGCGCATGTCGCGGATCGGCACCTCTTCTTCCAGCAGGTTCTGCAGCACCTTGTGCAGTGTGCTGAGCGACAGCACCTTGGGCACCAGGTCCTCGGTGAGCTTGGGTGCGGTCTTGGCGACCTGGTCGAGCAGCAGCTGCACCTCCTGGCGGCCGAGCAGCTCGGCGGCATGGGTCTGGATCAGGTGGTTCAGGTGCGTGGCCATCACCGTGCAGGCATCGACCACCGTGTAGCCGAGCACCTGCGCCTGCTGGCGCTGGCTCGCGTCGATCCACACCGCGGGCAGGCCGAAGGCCGGGTCCTGCGTCGGCGTGCCGGGCAGCGTGCCGGTGACCTGGCCGGGGTTGATTGCCATCCACTGGTTCGGGAAGGCCTCGCCGCGCCCGATCTCCACGCCCTTGAGGCTGATGATGTAGGTATTGGGCTGGATCTCGAGGTTGTCGCGGATGTGCACCACCGGCACCAGGAAGCCCAGCTCCTGCGCGATCTTCTTGCGGATGCTCTTGATGCGGCCCAGCAGCTCGCCCTGCTGCGACTGGTCCACCAGCGGGATCAGGCGGTAGCCGACCTCCATGCCCAGCGGATCGACCAGCGCCACGTCGTCCCAGCTGGCCTCCGCCGCCTCGGCGGCCGGCGCGGCGGCGGCGGCAGCGGCGGCCTGCGCGGCGGCAGCCTGCTCGGCTGCCTTCTGCGGCGCGCGCAGCAGCAGCCTGCGGCCGAACCACAGCAGGCCGCCCGCGATGAGCAGGAAGGCCAGGTTCGGCATGCCGGGGATCATGCCCATCAGGCCGATGATCGCGGCCGTGAGGAACAGCACCTGCGGGTTGGAGAAGAGCTGGCCGGTGAGCTGGCGGCCGACGTCCTCCTCGGTGGTCACGCGCGAGACGATCACGCCGGCCGCGGTGGAGATCACCAGTGCCGGGATCTGCGCCACCAGGCCGTCGCCGATGGCCAGCAGCGTGTAGGTCTTGCCGGCGGTGGAAAAGTCCAGCCCGTGCTGCAGCATGCCCACCACCAGGCCGCCGACGATGTTGATCACCATGATCAGGAGGCCCGCGATCGCGTCGCCGCGCACGAACTTGCTGGCACCGTCCATGGAGCCGTAGAAGTCGGCCTCCTGCGCCACCTCGGTGCGGCGCTTGCGGGCCACGTCCTCGCCGATCAGGCCGGCGTTGAGGTCGGCGTCGATCGCCATCTGCTTGCCGGGCATGGCGTCGAGCATGAAGCGCGCGCCGACCTCGGCGATGCGGCCCGCGCCCTTGGTGATCACCATGAAGTTGATGATCACCAGGATGATGAACACCATCACGCCGACCGCGAAGTTGCCGCCCACCAGGAAGTGGCCGAAGGCCTCGATCACCTTGCCGGCCGCGTCGGGGCCGGTGTGGCCGTGCATCAGCACCACGCGGGTGGAGGCCACGTTCAGCGACAGGCGCAGCAGGGTCGAGAACAGCAGCACCGCCGGGAAGGCCGCGAAGTCCAGCGCCTTCATGGTGTACATGCTCACCAGCAGCACCATCACCGACATCGCGATGTTGAAGGTGAACAGCAGGTCCAGCAGGAAGGCCGGCAGCGGCAGCACCATCATGCTCAGGATCATGATGATGAGAATGGGGCCGGCCAGGCCCTTCATGGCGGCCCCGGAGAAGCTCTGCGGCGGCAGCCGCAGCAAGGTGGCGATGGCGTTCATGCGCTCGTCGGGTTGTATTCAAGGGCCTCGGGAATGGGCAGCTCGCCCGGCGTGCGGGGCGCCTCGCCGCCCTCGGACTTCCAGCGCTTGAGCTGGTAGACCCAGGCCAGCACCTCGGCCACGGCGGTGTAGAGGCCGGCGGGGATCTCCTGGCCGAGCTTGGTGTTCTTGTAGAGCGCGCGGGTCAGCGGCGGCGCCTCGAGCACCGGGACCTTGTGCTCGGCCGCGAGCTCGCGGATGCGCGCGGCCACCAGGTCGGTGCCCTTGGCCACCACGCGCGGCGCGCGCATCTGGCTGTCTTCGTACTTCAGCGCCACCGCGAAGTGCGTGGGGTTGGTGACCACGATGTCGGCCTTCGGCACCTCGGACATCATGCGGCGGCGCGCCACCGCCTGCTGCTGGCGCCGGATCTGCGCCTTGATGTGCGGGTCGCCCTCGCTTTCCTTGTGCTCCTGGCGCAGATCCTCGCGCGACATGCGCAGCTTGCGGTAGTAGCTCCACAGCTGGAAGGGCACGTCCACCAGCGCGATCAGCAGCAGCGCGGCGACGATGAGCGCGCAGTTGCGCGCCACCAGCATGATCATCTGCGGCAGCGCGGCGCGTTCGGACTGGGCCATCAGCGCGTTGACCTCGTCCATGTGGCCCATGATCACCAGCCAGGCCACGCCGCCGATCAGCAGCGACTTGGCCAGCGCCTTGAACAGTTCCGCGAGCGACTGGGCGGAGAACAGGCGGCCGAGGCCGGCGATGGGGTTGAGCTTGTCGAACTTGGGGCCCAGGGCCTGCGTGGAGAACAGCCAGCCGCCGAGCATCAGCGGCGCCACCAGGGCGGCCAGCATGACCATGCCCATGTAGGGCGCCATCGCGACCAGGGCCTGCATGACCTGCAGCCCGGCCTGGGTCAGCATGAAGGAAGGGTCGAAGGCGGCCGCGCGCTCGAAGCGCAGGCCCTGGCCCAGCGCGCCGCGAAAGCTGTTGCCCAGCGATCCGGCCATGGCCCACAGGCCGCCGACCGCGGTGGCGAGCAGAACGAAGGTGACCAGCTCGCGCGAGCGGGCCACGTTGCCTTCCTCGCGCGCCTTTTCCAGGCGCCGTGGTGAGGCCGGTTCTGTTTTTTCGAGATCGCTTTCTTCAGCCATTTCTGCTCTTGGGGAGCTTCGGCGGGTATCGCCGGGTCGTGGCCGATTATTCGGCGAGGTGTCGGTCGACAATCGATCGATCAGGGGGGGGATTGCGGTCTATCTTGGGGCTTTGTTCTTGCCTTTCTGTTGTTGGTCTTGCTTTGCTGTTGTTGGGGCTTTGTTCTTGCCTTGCTGGCTGGTGTTGCGCAGGGGCGAATTCCCGGCTCCGGCATCCAACAACCACCAAGACAAAAACCAAGCGAACGGGCGCAACAACTCCCCAGACCCCGAAGCCCTCTGCCGCGCAGATCCGCAGCTCTCAGGTCGCCAGGCGCAGCGATGGAAGTGGCGTGACGCGCACCACAAGCCCGTGGACACGCCCATCAGGGTTGACCCCAAAGGGGTGGCCTCGCACAGCGACATATCCTCCGCGCCGTCACACATTTCAAAAGAAGAACGGTGAAAACCTTCGTCAGTACCGCCACGCGGGCGGCACTGTCATGGGTGTTGCTGGTGCTGCTCCTGGCATCGCACGCCCATGCGCAGCGCCCCACGCCCAACTCCTACGCATCCGACCTCAAGACGGTTCGGGCACTGCTGCAGCAGCCCGAGTCGCAGATGGATCTGGGCGCCATCAAGCTCGCGGTCGATCGGATGATCGATCCGTCCATCGATGTGGCCACCGCCACGAAGCAGATCGAGCAACTGGCTGAAGAGGTCCGGGCCACTTTTCCACCCGGCGCCTCGAATCTGGTGAAGTTCAAGGCCCTGCGCGACTACCTGTACCGCCCGCCCCTGCTCAGCGGGCGCCAGCCGTATCTCTACAACCTTCAGGACGACCGCAGCCCACGGGCCAAGCTGCTGCCGGTGTACCTGAACACGCGCCGCGGCAACTGCGTCTCCATGCCCACGCTGTTCGTCATCCTGGGCCAGAAGCTCGGCATTCCCGTGGCCCTGGCTTCCGCCCCCGAGCACCTGTACCTGAAGTTCCGGGGCGACAACGGGCAGTGGTACGGCGTCGAAGCGACCAACGGGGGCGGCTGGGCCGACGACGAGTTCCAGCGCAAGACATTCCCCTCGATCACACCTGAGTCCATTGCAAACGGCGTCTACCTGAAGCCGCTGACCCGAGAGGAAGCGGCTGTCGTCACCATCGACCCCTTGCTGGAGCACTACGAAGGCCAGAAGACCGATGAGGCCGACGAGGCGCGCATCAAGCTGGCATTGCTGCTGGTCGAGCACTACCCAAAGGACATGGTGGCGATCACCCACGCCTATCTTGGCTACAAGGGGCTGCGGCAACGGCAGTTCATCGACAAGTACCCACGGCCGGGCGATATCCCGGTGAGCTTGCGGTCGCGGTTCGAACAGTTGGACGACGGCTGGCAGTACTGGGGCAACAGGGCCAAGGCGCTGGGTTTCAAGGCACCCACCGCGGCGGAGCAAGCCGCGTACCGCGAGCGGATCAAGCGGGCGAAGGCAGGCTTGAGTCAATAACACGAACGAATTTCAAAGGAGGTGAATCGATGAGCGACTGGGTCAGGAAGTTGGTGGTTGCGGTATCGCTATGGATCGGTCTGGCGACCGGGGCGCATGCCGTGTACGCCGAGGGCAATCCGATGATGTACACAGACCCGGATGGATTGAATCCTGTTGCGGGTGCGGTCACCGGCGCTGAGATGGGTTCAGTCTTCGGACCCGCCGGCGCCGTCATCGGCGGCGCGGTCGGCGCGGGGGCGGGTGCATGGATCGGCTGGCATGTGACGGGGCCGATGTTGGCCAAGCCTCCCAAGAATGCATACGACCCGAAAGGGCCAAAGGCGCCGGGTAAGCCGGGCGAAGCCGAAGGGTTCAACGATCCCCGGGGTGGAGAAAACTGGGTTCCAAACCCTAATCCCGGGCGAGGTGGCTCAAGCCATGGCTGGCAAGACGATCGTGGGCGAGTGTGGTGCCCAACAGGGCTGGGTGGACGAGCTCACGGTGGTTCGCATTGGGATGTCCAACTACCTAACGGCAGACACGTCAACGTGCCACCAGGCCAAAACATCAACGACTTACTACGATGACAACCATTCTTGTCAACGAACCTCAGTTCTATTGCTACCAAGACGAAAAGCATTTCTTCGGGTGGCTCGAAGGACTCAAGGCTTTGAAGGAGTTCAAGCGAACGCCCGAGGGGCTGGCCCTTGCTTTCGAAAATCCAATTGACGATGCCAGTCTGGCGGATCTCATCGGCTTGTTCACCCGGTATCGGATCGACAGGAGAGACTTGAAAGCTTTCTGCAACGAAGCCAATCGGCATTGGTTTGCACACAGCCGGAAGTATTGGTATCGATCTGTGTTCGGAGGCCACCGATGAACTCGCGAGATCCCAAGCCGCCCAACTGCGACTCGGGCTTTCGCAGCAGTGCTCGGATCGGATCGGGGCGCCATCGCGCTCGCGGTCGGGGTGGCGTGTCGAGGCGACATCGGTGCCCGCAGCGTCGACTTCTGCCCCGACAGGCGTCGATCTGCCGGCGGACGGTTCCGAACGCGATATCGGCGCGCCTTTGATCGAGGCTCGGGTCAATAAGACGAACGAAATTCAAAGGAGGTGAATCGATGAGCGACTGGATCAGGAAGTTGGTGGTTGCGGTATCGCTATGGATCGGTCTGGCGACCGGGGCGCACGCCGTGTACGCCGAAGGCAATCCGATGATGTACGCTGACCCGGATGGGTTGAATCCCGTTGCGGGGGCAGTGACCGGTGCGGAGATGGGGTCTGTCTTCGGTCCAGCCGGCACCGTCATTGGTGGAGTGGTCGGCGCAGGCGCAGGCGCATGGATCGGTTGGAACATGACCTGACCGATGTTGGCCAAACCGCCTCAGAATGCCTACGATCCGAATGGGCCGAAAGCACCAGGAAAGCCTACCGAGGCTGACGGCTTCGAGGACCCCAAGACCGGCGAGAGTTGGGTGCCGAATCCCAATCCGAAACGTGGAGGTTCGAGCCACGGGTGGCTGGATGCCAAGGGCAATGTTTGGTTCCCGACGGGTCAAGGAGGTAGGGCACATGGGGGGGCGCATTGGGATGTGCAAACAGCTGGCGGTGGATACAGGAACGTGAAGCCGAAGCAGAAGCCGTGAAAAACATTCAAGTCATTGATGGCGCAGTGAACTGCGTCTACGACATCTTCTCAGCAACGGAAGACGAGTTCGATCTTGTATTTGCACATGGAACGGACATCGCCTTCATTGACGAGGTCTACGCCAAGGGTGACGCGCAGCGACTTGACGCAGCCTTCAACAACATCTGGAAGCGTCGTATAGAAAAATCCTCTGCACAAGGAATCCACGGCATCCTCTTCTACGAGCTTGAAGATAAGAAGGTGTACTACCCCACGCGCAGAGATGAGGAAGCCGTCAATCCCGACGGTTCGCGCCTGCGGTAGCGACATATGCTAAGGCGCCGGGTAAGCCGGGCGAGGCCGAGGATCTCAGAAGAGCAGGAGATGATCGTAAAGATCGCATCACGAAGCACGCCTGTCCTTCGGCAGGCGTGGAGTCCGGCTGTATTCCTCTCCTCAGCACGCGCGAAGGGGATTGAACTCCAACGCGCCATGGCGCGTCCTTCTGTGGGGGGTTGGGCGGCACGCGCACTTGGCCTGCTTGCACGTTGCGCCAGCTCACGCGCCGAATCCCCCGCGAAGCGAAGCGCGCCGTTGGTGGCCGAGCGCAGCGATGGCCCGCCCCACATCCCCTCTGTGCGTGCCGAGGAGCGCAGTGCAGCCGGCCCGCACGCCTGCCGAAGGACAGGCGTGCTTCGTAAACTGACTTGCCGCAGCTGTTTGAGCGTAGCGCCCGAAGGGCGCGCAGCGAGTTCTGCGGCGGGCCGGCTGCGCGAGCACCGCAGGTTGCCCGTAGCGAAGCGGAGGGACACGCACAGTGGGGTCGCCTTTCTTTGGTTACTTTCTTTGGCG
>NZ_LYMK01000072.1 GCF_002157355.1 Variovorax sp. JS1663
GATGCTGGGCAATCACCGGAGATCAAGTAGTCTCCAAAACCTTGGACTCGCTAACTCAACACTGGCACGGCTGAAGGGGGCAGGTCACCGTTGCCGCGACGTGGATCGCTTGTGAAAGCTGGTATCCGTCGATCAGCCGGCGCAGAGCCTGCGCCGGCTTGAGGGAATCGTCCTGCATGCCTGCAGTTCCAAGCCCATGGAACGAAGGCGCATTGTGATCCGCTTCGGCGCGCGACAGCAGAAAATCCCGGCATCAAGGCAAATGGGGCTTTGACCATGGTGAGCAAGAAGCGCCCGGCCGACGCGGTGGACGCAATCCTCGATCAGTGGCGCCGCGAGCGGCCCGAACTCGACGTGGGCGCGATGGGCACCATCGGCCGCGTCAAGCGCTGCGCCGCCCTGCTGCAGCGCGAGCCGGGGAGCGCCTGATGATGCGCGTGTCGGCGATGAACCCGCTCATCGTCCAGGCCATCCTGGAGAAGCGCAGGCTGCGCTTTTCCTACAACGGGCGCGTGCGCCTGGTCGAACCGCAGTGCTACGGCATCGGCACCAAGGGCACCGAGCTGCTGCGCGCGCACCAGATCGATGGCGGCGCCCAGCGCGAGCCGCTGTTCGACGTGGCGAAGATGACGGCGCTCGTGCTGCTCGATGAGGTCTTCACGGTGCCGGGGCCGAACTACAAGCGCAACGACTCGGCGATGAAGACCATCTTCTGCCAGCTGTAGGCTTGCGCAGCGGACGTCAGGCCGCCGCATGCTCCTCGCGCAGCACCCGGGCGGCCGCCACCATCGCGCGCAGCTTTCCGATCGCCGCCGCGCGCGGCAGGTATTTCATGCCGCAGTCCGGCGCCAGGATCACGTTCTCCGGCTTCACGTAGGGCAGCGCGCGGCGGATGCGCTGGACGATGGTCTCCACCGATTCCACCTCGGGCGTGGACAGGTCGATGCAGCCCACCATGATCCGCTTGCCCTCCAGCGGCTGCAGCGCCGCGCAGTCCAGATTCGACTGCGCCGTCTCGATCGACACCTGCCTGCACCGGCACTGCGCCAGCTCGGGCAGAAAGGAATAGCCGCTCGGCCGCTGGTGGATGATGGCCGCATACCCGAAGCAGATGTGCACTGCGGTCGTGCCCGTGATGCCGTCGAGCGCGCGGTTGAGCGCATCCAGCCCGTACTGCCGCGCCTTCTCGGGCCGCGCCTGCATGTAGGGCTCGTCGATCTGCACCACGTCCGCGCCGGCGGCGAAGAGGTCGCGGATCTCGGCGTTGACCGCGTCGGCATAGTCCATCGCCGCCTCTGCCTCGGTCTCGTAGAAATCGTTCTGCGCCTGCTGCAGCATCGTGAACGGCCCGGGCACGGTGATCTTCACCTGCCGGTCGGTGTGCGCGCGCAGGAACTTCAGGTCTTCCACCTCCACCGCATGGCGGCGGCGGATGCGGCCGACGATGCGCGGCACCGGGTTGGGGTGGCCCGAGCGGTCCAGCGCCGTGCCGGGGTTGTCGAGGTCCACGCCGTCGAGCGCGGTCGCGAAGCGGTTCGAGTAGCTCTCGCGCCGGATCTCGCCGTCGCTCACGATGTCCAGGCCGGCCTCCTCCTGCGCGCGGATCGCCATCAGCGTCGCATCGTTCTGCGCCTCCTCCAGGTACTGCGGCGGAATGCGCCACAGCTCACGCGCCCGCACGCGCGGCGGGAAGCGGCCCGCGAGCTTGGCGCGGTCGATCAGCCACTCCGGCTGCGGAAAACTGCCGACGATGGTGGTGGGGAACAGCATGGGCTTCTCCGGTTGAATTCGAGGGCGTCACACGCCCAGGTACGCGTGCTGGATCTCGGGGCGCGCCATCAGCTCCTGCGGCAGGCCCTCGGCCACCACGCGGCCCTCCTCCAGCACGTAGGCGCGCTGCGACACCTCCATCGCCATCGCGACGTTCTGCTCCACCAGCAGCACCGAGATGCCCTCGGTGTTGATGCGCCGGATGGCGGCGAACATGTCGTTCACGATGCGCGGCGAGAGCCCGAGCGAGGGCTCGTCCAGCAGCAGCAGGCGCGGCCGCGCCATCAGCGCGCGCGCGATCGCCACCATCTGCTGCTGCCCGCCCGAGAGCTCGCCGGCCGGGCTCGCGAGCTTCTCCTCGATCACGGGGAAGAGCTCGATCACCTGGTCCAGCGTCTGGCGCCGCCGCGCCTTCGCCTCGCGCATGAAGCTGCCCAGCTCCAGGTTCTCCAGCACGCTCATGCCGGTGAAGAGCCGGCGCCCCTCGGGCACCAGCGCGATGCCGGCCTCGCAGAAGCGATGCGGCGGCAGCTGCGTGAGATCGCGCCCGTCGAGCACGATGCGGCCGGCGCGCGCGCGCAGCATGCCGGCGATGGCGCCGATCAGCGTGGTCTTGCCCGCGCCGTTCGGCCCGACCACGCACAGCAGCTCGCGGTCGCGCAGGTCGAGCGACACGCCCCACAGCGCGCGGGCCGCGCCATAGGCCACTTCGAGGTCGCGAATTTCAAGCATGGGCCACCTGCCCCAGATAGGCGCTCATCACCTCGGGGCGCTGCATCACGTCGCGCACCCCGCCCTCGGCCAGCAGCTCGCCATGGTTGAAGACCACGATGCGGTCGGTCAGCGCCATCACCGCGCGCATCACGTGTTCGACGAAGACGATGGTGGCGCCCTGGTCGCGGATGCGCCGGATCAGCGCCACCGCCTCGTCGATCTCGCTCGGCGTCAGCCCGCACAGCACTTCGTCGAGCAGCACCAGGCGCGGCCGCGAGGCCAGCGCGCGCGCCAGCTCGAGGAACTTGCGCTGGTGCAGGTTCAGGTCTTCCGGCCGCGCCATCGCCTTGTCCTGAAGCCCCGTGAACTCCAGCCATTGCATGGCCAGCCGATTGGCCTTCACGGGGTCGCCGATCGCGCCGCCGAACATCGTGGCGATGGCCACGTTCTGCAGCACGCTCAGGTGGCCGAAGGGCCGCGGGATCTGGTAGGTGCGCGCGATGCCGCTGCCCGCGATGCGGTGGGCCGGGAAGCCGTTGAGGCACTTGTCCTCGAACCAGATCGAGCCGCCGGTGGGCGTGTAATGGCCGCTCACCACGTTGATGAAGGTGGACTTGCCCGAGCCGTTGGGCCCGAGCAGGCCGAGGATTTCTCCGCGCCGCACCTCGACGTTCACGCCGGCCAGTGCACGCACGCCCTTGAAGGACTTGCGGAGGCCCTGCACGCGCAGCAGCACCTCGCCCGGGGTCTGGCTCCCTCTCCCTCTGGGAGAGGGTTGGGGAGAGGGTTGGGGAGAGGGTTGGGGTGAGGGCACCGGGCCTGCGCCATCGCCGTGCCGGTTCGAAGGGCCGGTCCCCTCGCCCAGGCCCTCTCCCAGAGGGAGAGGGGGCAAGGCAGGCGCGCGCCGCCAGACGCGCTGCACCCGCGCCAGGATGCCCTCCGGCATGAAGAGGATGGCCGCGATCAGGACCGCCCCGATCAGCGCCTTGCCCGCCACCGCATGGTCGGCCGCGGTGAAGCTGTAGAGCAGCCCGGTGATCGCCACCGCGCCGATCGCCGGCCCGGCCCAGTGGCGCGTCCCGCCCAGCACGCTCATCAGCACCACCGTCAGCGGCACCGCGATCGTGAACACCTCGCCCGCCGTCACATAGGAAAGGAAGAGCGCATGGATGCCCCCCGCCACCCCTGCCAGCGCGCAGGAGATCGCGAGCGCCAGCAGCTTGTAGCGGTAGGTCGGCACGCCCATCACCTCGGCTGCATCCTCGTCGTCGTGGATCGCGAACAGCCCGGCGCCGAACTTCGACACCTGGATGCCCCAGGCGATCAACAGCGTCGCCACCGCCGCGGCCAGCGCCAGCAGGTAGAAGGTCGACGAGGCCGTGGGCCCGATCTTCGGCACCGCCACCGCGGCCAGCGAGACGCCGTTGCCGCCGTCCAGCGGTGTGTTGACCACGATGGTCCCGATCACGAAGGTGATGGCCAGCGTCAGCAGCGCGAACAGCTCGCCGCGCACGCCCTTGACGCGGAACACCACCGCGCCCAGCGCCACGCCCAGCACCGCGGCCACGAGCGCGGCCACGGGCAGCGTCCACAGGAAGGGCCAGTCGAAGCGCGACATGAGGTTCGCGCTGGTGTAGATGCCCGCGCCGAAGAAGGCGCCGTGCCCGAAGGAGAAGTAGCCCGAGTAGCCCGACAGGATGTTCCACGAGGTGGCCAGCACCACCCAGTGCAGCACCAGGTACAGGAACGAGTCGTAGAACGCCGGCAGGCCCAGCTGCGGCAGGAAGGCCAGCGCCGCGCCGGCGGCGAGGATGAAGACAGGGGTTCGCTTCATGCCGCCTTCCCGGGCTTGAGGATGAGGATCACGATCAGCAGCGTGAAGGACACGATCGGCGCCCACGAAGGCGCGGTCACCGCCATCGTCACCGCCTCGCTCACGCCGATCAGCGTGCCGGCCACCAGCGGCCCGAGCGCGCTGCCCAGTCCGCCCAGCATCACGGCGGCGAACACCACGCCGATCCAGGCATACATCTGCGAGGGCGTGAGCGTGAAGCTCAGCGCCAGGCACACGCCCGCGATGCTCGCCAGCGCCGCGCAGGTGCCGGCCAGGATCAGCCCCAACGCCCGCTCGTTCACGCCGAAGGCCGCGGCCACCGGGCCGTCCTGTGCGGCGGCGCGAAGCGCGCGGCCCAGGTCGGTGTAGCGCAGCACCGCCCACACGGCGAAGGCCAGCGCCACGGCGATCACCAGCGTGATCAGTTCCGGCACCGGCACGAAGAGCCCGGCGACCTTGAACTTGTGCTCGCCGTAGCTCGACTCCAGCTTGCGGAAGTCGGCGGTCCAGATCGACTGGATCACGCTCTCGGCGATGCCCGTGAGCCCGAAGGTCAGCAGCAGCGAGTTGAAGGGCGTGACCGAGAAGCGCACCATCACCCAGTGCAGCGCCGCGCCCAGCGCGAAGAAGAGCGGCACGATCACCACCAGCGTCAGCAGCGGGTCCATGCCCATGGTCGCCATCTGGTAGCACAGGTAAGCCGCCAGGAAGGCGAAGGCGAAATGCGCCAGGTTGATCAGGCGCAGCAGGCCCCAGCTCAGGCTGAGGCCCAGGCCCATCAATCCGTAGAGCGCACCGACGAAGATGCCCGAGAGGATCGACTGGGACAGCAGCGAGATGCTGGGCAGCGTGAAGCCCGACATGTCAGGGAGTGATGAGTTTTGCGCCGCCGGACGTCACTTCCTTCGGCCACACCACCACCCACTTCCCATCCTGGATCTGCTTGATGCGCATCAGGTCGTCGCCGAAGTTGCCGGTGCCGTCGAAGCGCAGCTTGCCCTGCAGCGTGTCGACCCGGTTGGCCTTGAGCCAGGTGCCGATGGCCTTGTCGTCCAGGCTCTTGGTGTTGACCACGCCGGCCTCCAGGATCTGCCAGGCGGTGTACGAGGCGGCGGCCTGGGTCTCGACCGAGGTGTCGGGGAAGCCGGCCTTGGTCGCGCGCTCGCGGTAGATCTTCACGAACTCGGCCGCGCCCAGGTTGGCGGTGAAGGGCGGCTGGTCCTCGAAGATGGTGGCCGACAGCGCGTTCTTCGCATCCGGCGAGGCCAGCAGCGGCCCGGGCGCCGGGTACAGATAGAAGTGCAGCGGCGGCGCATAGTCGATCTTCTTCATCGCGTCGAGCAGCAGGTTGCCCTCCAGCCCGATCGCGCCGACCCACACGAAGTCGGGCTTGGCATCCTTCACGCGGTTGGCGATGGGGCCGAAGTCGCGGTTGCCGAAATCCCATTCGAGGAACAGCACCTCGGTCAGCCCGCGCTTCTTGATCACCTCGCGCGCGCCTGCGCTCATGAACTGGATCGAGGGGAACTTGCTGGTCACCACCGCCACCGTCTTCGGCGGCTTGCCCGAGGCCGCGAGCGCGTCGAAGAGCGTGTTGGGCACCGTGGTCGCCGGGTCGGAGCCGATCGACCAGGCCGGGAACTGCATGTCGTACTTCGCCAGCGAGGGAATGCCCAGCGTGTGGTGCACCAGCACCTTGTTGTAGCGCTGCGCCACGCCCATCGCCGAGAGAATGGCTCCGGTCGCATAGGGGCCCATCAGCAGGTCCACCTTGTCGGCGGTGACGAGCTGCTCGTAGAGCGTGCGCGCGAGATCGGGCTTGGACTGGTCGTCCTTCACCACCCACTCCACCGGCCGCCCCAGCAGGCCGCCGCGCTTGTTGAGCTGCTCGACGTAGATCTCGCCCACCAGCTTGTGGATCTGCGCGGTGGCCGAGAGCGGCCCGGTCAGCGCCAGCGTGCTGCCGATGCGCACCGGCTGGCCCGCGGGCTGCTGCGCGAGCGCGATGCCCGATGCGGCGAAGGCCAGGGCGGCCATGGCCGTGCGGCGGGGAATGCCTGGAAGCTGCTGCTGCGTCTTCATGATCCTCGTCTCCTATGGTTTTGTGATGCGAACGAAAGAAAGGGTCAATCCACCTGGGCGCCGGAACGCTTGACGAGCCCGGCCCACTTCACGAGTTCGATCTTGTTGAAGGGCTGCATCTCCTCCGCGCGCAGGGAGCGCGCCTCGATGCCCTGGTCGCGCAGCCGCAGGGCCACGTCGGACTGGGCGAGCGCGGCGGCGCCTGCCTTGCGCAGGTTCGCGAGCGTGTCCGCCGGCGTCGCGGCCGGCGCGTAGAGCATGAACCAGGCGACCAGGTCGAAGTCGGCGACGCCCTGCTCCATCAGCGTGGGCACCTCGCTTGCCGCCGCGCTGCGCACCGCGCCGCTGGCGCCCAGCGCGCGCAGCTTGCCGGCCTTGATCTGCGGCATCACCGCGGCCGGGTGATAGAACATGAAGTCCACCTGCGAGCCGATCACGCCCGTCAGCGCGGCCGCGCCTTCCTTGTAGGGCACGTGGATCATCTTGCCGCCCAGCCGCTGCGCCAGCAGCTCGCCCGCCAGGTGCCCCGAGGTGCCGTTGCCGGCCGAGGCGAAGGTCACGCCGGCCGGGCGCGCCGCGGCCTGGGCCAGGTCCTTCAGTGACTTGATGGGCGACTCGGCCGACACCACCAGCAGCGTCGGCGTGTAGCCGACGAAGGCCACCGGCGCGAAGTCGCGCAGCGGGTCGTAGGGCAGCTTGCTGAAGAGCGATGCGTTGATGGCGTGCGTGCCCACCGTGCCCATCACCAGCGTGCGGCCGTCGGGCGCGGCCTTGGCCACCAGGTCGCTGCCGGTCGAGCCGCCCGCGCCGGCGCGGTTGTCCACGATCACCGGCTGCTGCAGCTGCTTGCCCAGCGCCTCGCCCACCACGCGCGCCACCTGGTCGGTGGTGGTGCCGGCGCCGAAAGGCACGATCATCTTGATGGGGCCCTTGTCCTGCGCGGCGGCCGTGGTGCCCAGCGCCACCAGCAGCGCGGCGGCCAGGCATCGCATCGTCGTCCTGAAATTCATGGCTTGTCTCCGTCCTTGTTGTCTTGCGGGCTCAGTGGCGCTGCTTCAGCGAAGCGCGTATCTCATCGTTGTGCTCGCCCAGCATCGGCGGCGGCCGCACCTCGAGCGCGCGCACGCCGTCGAAGCTGACCGGCGAGCGCACCGTGCGGAACAGGCCCATCACAGGGTGCTCGGCCGAGGTCATCAGCTGCAGGTGCTTGGCCTGCGGGTCTTCCAGCGCCTCGCTGGTGTCGTACATCGGCGCGTGCGGCACGTCCTCGCACGCCAGGCGGCGGCACCACTCGTCGCGCGGCTGGGTGCGGAAGCGCTCGCCCAGCAAGGCGATCAGCGTCTCCTGGTTGTCGATGCGCGCCTCGCGGGTGGCGAAGCGCGCGTCCTCGAAGATGTCCGGCTGCTCGATCGCCACCGCCAGGCCGCGCCAGAACTTCTCCGGCGAGGACATGTGCAGCGCGATCCACTTGCCGTCCGCGCAGCGCAGCACGTAGGACTGCGACACGCTCGGCCGGCTGTAGGGCCCCATCACCTCGTCGACCTGGAAGTAGTGCGTGAAGGCATCGAGGTTGAAGTGCGTCATCGCCTCCAGCATCGACACCTCCACCTTGCGGCCCGTGCCCGTGCGGCCGCGCTCGAACAGCGCGCCCAGTGCGCCGTAGGCGGCATAGAAGCCCGTCAGCGCATCGGCGATGGCGGGGCCCACCACGCGCGGGTTCTCGGGGTTCACCAGCAGGTTGAGGAAGCCGCTGGCCGCCTGCGCGACCGTGTCGTAGGCCGGCCGCCCGGCCGCCGGGCCGGTGGCGCCGAAGCCGCTGATGGCGACGTAGACCAGCTTCGGGTTGAGCGCCCGCAGCCGCTCCGCGCCCACGCCCAGCTTCTCCGCCACGCCGGGGCGGAAGTTCTGGATGTAGACGTCGGCATCCGCGATCAGCGCATCGAAGACCTCGCGGTCGGCCGCGTCCTTGGTGTCGAGCGTGATGCTGCGCTTGTTGCGGTTGTAGGTCTGGTAGTGCGGGCTGTACAGGCCGTTCTTGAAGGCGCGGAAGGGGTCGCCCGTCTGCGGTACCTCCACCTTGATCACGTCCGCGCCCAGGTCGCCCAGCAGCATGCCGGCGGCCGGCCCCGTGATGAAGGTGCCCTGCTCGATGACCTTGAGGCCCTGGAGGACGGGGATCATGCGTGCGTCCCGAAACCCGGGGGCACCTCACCCTCGTACTCGACTTCGCGCGTCGCTTGGTACGACAGCGCGAAGCCGATCGGCTGGCGGATCTCCTCCACCATGTGCGCGATCAGCCCCGCGGTGCGCGCGAGCATCGGCACGCCCTTGAGCGCTTCGACCGGGAAGCCCGCGCCCAGCAGCACCGCCGGGATCGCGCCCGAGACGTTCAGCCGCAGCGGTTTGTTGAGCAGCCCCGGGATCAGGCGTTCACAGGCCTCCGCGATCTCGACGAAGCGCAGGCTCGTGCCGGCGGCCTTGGCCGCGTCGAACAGCGCGCCCACGCGCGCGTCGCGCTCCTTGTGCAGCGGGTGGCCGTAACCCGGGACCGAGCGGCCCGCCGCGCGCCAGGCTTTCATCACCGACAGCGCCGCCTCGTCCATCGGCGTGCCGGCCTGCATCTGCGCATCGATCTCGGCGTACATGCGCCCCGCCGTCTCCGACGAGCCCAGCACCACCGAGCCGCAGCCCAGGATGCCTGCCGCCACCGCGCCCTGCATCGCGTCGGGCGCGGCGGCGAAGGTCATGCGCGCGGCCTGCACGCTGGGCACCAGCCCGTGCTCGGCGATCGCCACCAGCGTGGCGTTGAGCACCGCGGCCTGGCCCGCGCTCGGCATCTGCCCGGTCAGCAGCAGGAAGAAATGGTCGACGAAGGCGATCTTGCCGATCAGCTCCTTCGACAGGTCGCGCCCGCGGATCACGATGGTGTGTTCGTCCGAGGTGCAGATGGCCGTGCGCGGCACGGTGGCCTTGCCGATCTTCATGAGGGTCCTTGCAAAGAGAAGTGAGTAGAGGGAGCGGTGCTCAGGTCGGCACCGGCGCGAGACGCACGTCGAAGCTCGCCGAGTAATAGGGCACGGGCATCTCGCGCCCGTCCACCGCCTTGCCCGGCGGGTGCGACTCGAAGTCCACCACCAGGCTGTCGCGCTTGCCGAACACCGCGTCCTGCTCGATGTACGGGCTGCCGCCGACGAACACCTGCGTGGTCAGCGTCACATGCCCCGGCGCCGAGACCTGCAGGTGGATGTGGCCGGGCCGGTAGATGCTGCGCTCGGTGGCGCGCATCATGTCGCCCACCGGGCCGTCGTCGGGAATCGGGTAGTACGCGGGCCGGATCGACCAGAACCAGTAGCGCCCCTGCGCATCGGTGCGAAAGCGCCCGCGCGCCGCCATCGTCGGCTCGCTGCTCAGCTGCACGTCGTACTTGCCTTCGCCGTCGCCCGACCACACGTCGAGCAGGGCGCCTTCCAGCGGCGCGCCGTGCACGTCGGTCACGCGGCCCATGTAGAAGGTGGGCTCGCCGCGCGCGTCGCCGCGGATGTCGGCGCCCAGCGGCTGCTCGGGCGCGCCGGCCCAGTAGAAGGGGCCTTCCACCGTGGCCTCGGTCGCCTCCGTCGCGCCCTGGGCCGGGCCGCTGGCGCGCGCCTGGTCCAGCGCCACCACCATCATCGACAGGCCCAGCGTGTCCGACAGCAGGATGAATTCGGGCCGCTTGTCGGTGGAGATCCGCCCCGTGGCCTCGAGGAACTTCATCGCCGCGAGCCATTCCCCGGGCTTCAGGTCCACCTCACGCGCGTAGGCATGGATGTGCTTCACCAATGCCGTGATCAGCTCGCGCAGGCGCGGGTCGGGCGTCTTGGCGAAGGCATCGAGCACGTCCTGGGTGATGCTGTCCTGGTTGTAGTCGGCCACGTCGCGTCTCCTGTTGTCTCTCTGGTGTGGCGTGGACGATAGGCCTCGGGAAAGCCAGCGACAAATGATGAATTTCCATGGATATCATCGATGCTGTCGATCATTCGCAGGGGTTTTCATGGAGATGCGCCATCTGCGCTACTTCGTCGCGCTGGCCGATTGCCTGAGCTTCACGCGGGCCGCGGAGCGGGTGCACGTCACCCAGTCCACCCTGTCGCACCAGATCAAGCAGCTCGAGGACGAGCTGGGCCAGCCGCTTTTCGAGCGCATCGGCAAGAAGGTCGTGACCACCGAGGCCGGCGAGCTGCTGCGCGGCTTTGCCGCCCGCGCGCTGAGGGAGGTCGACCAGGGCGTCGCCCTGCTCAAGCCCGGGTCCGGCAACCTCACGGGCCAGGTGCGCATCGGTGCCACGCACACCTTCAACATCGGCCTGATCCCCGAATGCGTGGCGCTCTCGCTGGCGCGGCATCCCACGGTGCGCATCACGGTCGAGGAACTGGCCGCCGAGGTGATCGCCGCGCGGCTGGTGGCGGGCGAGCTGGACCTCGGCATCTCCTACCGGCCCGAGGACCCGCGGGGCCTGTGGTTCGAGCCGCTCTACAACGAGGAGATGGTGCTGGTCGTCGCCACCGCGCACCCCCTGGCCGAGCGCAAGCGCATCCGCATGGTGGAGCTGCACCGGCAGGACCTGGTGCTGGTGTCGCGGGCCTTCTCCACACGGACGATGCTGGAGGAGTGCTTTCGCGCGGCGGGCTGCGAGCCGACCGTGGTGGCCGAGATGTCGACCGTGGCGCCGATGCTCGCGCTGGTGGCGCGCACGATGATCGGATCGATCGTGGCCATCAACGCGGTGCCGGAGGGCATGCCGGGGCTGAAGGTGATTCCGCTGGAAAGCCCGACGCCGATCCGCACGCCGGGCATCCTCTGGCGGCTCGGCGAAACGAGGCCCGCCGTGGTGCAGTCCTTCGCGGTGATCCTGCGCAAGACCGCGCTGGGCAACAGCCTGCGGCGCGAAGGGCCGGGGTGAATCGCGCCGCGAATCCCTCGGGCTAGACGCGCACCTCGCTGATCTTCGCTCCCTGCAGCGATACACCCGCCTCCAACCCGAGGTTGGTCAGCACGAAGCCGATGACCGGCTGGCGCATCGTCTGCGTGTCGATCCGGCCGTTGGCGCCCATCGTGGCGGCGGCCACCGTGGCGTCCGCGCCCGCGGTTCAGCCCTTGGTGGAGCCGGCCTCTTGCGCGTGAAGATGTAGGACGTTGAAGCAAGGCTGCGCGGCCCCTCAGAACGTGACCTTCACCGACGGCGCGCTGCGTTGCGCCTCGCCGTGGAACACCGCTTCGATGTTGTTCCCGTCCGGGTCCAGCACGAAGCAGGCGTAGTAGCCCGGGTGGTAGGGCCGCTCGCCGGGCGCGCCGTTGTCGGTGCCGCCATGCGCCAGCGCGGCCTCGTAAAAGGCATCGACCGTCGCCCTGTCCCCGGCCTGGAAGGCCAGGTGGTGGCGCCCGGTCAGCTCGCCCTGCGCGGCTTCGCTGTCGGCCGTGGACACGAACAACTCGTCCGCCCAGAAATAGCCTTCGCCGGTGCCGCCCAGCGGAATCTTCAACACCTCGAACACCGCCGTGTAGAAGGCCTGGCTCGCGGGCAGATCGCGCACGACCAGCTGGATGTGGTCGATCAGGCGCCCGCGGTGCAGCTCTTGGGTTTCCATGCATGCGCTCCTTGGAAGAGTGGAAGACAGACCGCCGACAATGCCGACCCAAGCCGGCGGCGAACGACACGCGAGTTTGCACGCGGCTCGCACCTGCGGGGTGTGAGAACGCGTGCTTGTCCCCTGTAGGACCGCCGGGCCGGAGACATCGAGCACGCCCATGAACATCACCCTGCGCCAGCTCCGCTATTTCGTCGAGATCGCCCAGAGCCGCAGCTTCTCGCGCGCGGCCGAACACCTCAGCATCGCGCAGCCCGCGCTGAGCCAGAACATCTCGGCGCTGGAGGAAGACCTCGAGGTCGTGCTGTTCAAGCGCCACGCGCGCGGCGCGGAACTTTCGCCCGCCGGGCGCCTGCTCTTCGACAAGGCCGTCGACCTGCTCGCGCGCACCGACGCGCTCAAGGAACAGGTCGCGGGCCGGGATGTGCGGCCCTCCGGCGCAGTGCGTCTTTCGATCGCCGGATCGATCGCCGGCCTGCTGGTGGCGCCGCTGCTGCGGGCCATGGCCGAATCCTTCCCCGGCATCGAGCTGACGGTGCGCGAAGGCATGTCGTCCGAGGTCCGGGCGCAGGTGGAGTCGGGCCAGGCGCAGTTGGCGGCCGTACCGAGCCCTTCGGAGCTCCAGGGCATGGAGTCGCTGCCCTTGTTCGAGGAGCGCTTCATGCTCTTCGGTGCCGCCGCGTCCATGCGGCGCAAGCCCGCGCAGATGAGCTTCGAGCAGGTTGCGGCGCTTCCGCTGGCGGAGCCCGACGGCGCCCACGACCTGCGCAAGATCATCGAGCGGGCCGCGAGCGCGACGGGGCGGCGGCTCGACGTGCGCTACGAACTCAACAGCCCGGCGATGCTGATCGGCGTGGTGCGCGAGGGCCTCGCCTTCTCGATCATGCCGCCTAGCGCCTGCCACGACGCGGTGCTGGCCAAGGCGATCGCCGGCCGGCCGGTGGCTGGCCCGGCGCTCACCCGCGTGCAGGCGGTCGTGTGGCCGCGCGACCGGCCGCTGGCGCCCGCGGCCGAGGCGGTGCGCGACACGCTCGTCACGCTGGTGCACGGCATGGTGCGCGACGGCCGGCTCCACGGCAGCCTTCCCGGGGCGAGCCATAAGAAAAAATGAAAGCGGCGTATCCGCAGACAGTATTGGATTCGCAGCGCCGGAGCGCTCACAGTCTCCTTCAACAGGAGACAAGACATGGCAGAGAAGAGAAACGTCGTGGTCATCATGTCCGATGAGCACGACCCGCGCATGATGGGATGCTCCGGCCATCCCTTCGTGCAGACGCCGCATCTCGATGCGCTCGCGCGCCGCGGCGTGCGCTTCACCAATGCCTACACACCCAGCCCGATCTGCGTGCCGGCGCGTGCCGCGTTCGCGACCGGCCTGCGGGTGCACCAGCTGCGCCTGTGGGACAACGCCATGCCCTACACCGGCGCACAGCGCGGCTGGGGCCATGTGCTGCAGGAGCACCGCATCCGCGTGGAAAGCATCGGCAAGCTGCACTACCGCAGCGAGGAGGACCCTGCTGGCTTCGACGCCGAGCACCTGCCGATGCACGTGGTCGGCGGCCACGGCATGGTGTGGGCCTCCATCCGCAACCCCTTCCGCCCGCGGCCCGACGGCCCGCGCATGCTGGGCGAGCGCATCGGCCCCGGCGAATCGTCGTACACGCAGTACGACCGCGCGGTGACGCAGCGCGCGGTCGATTGGCTGGGCGAGGCCGCCCGGCGCGCCGAGCAGGGCTTCGTGCTGTACGTGGGCCTGGTCGCGCCGCATTTCCCGCTGGTGGTGCCCGAGGCCTTCTACAACCTCTACCCTCTCGACAGCCTGCCCGAGCCCAAGCTGCACCCCGCCACCGGCTACCTGCGGCATCCGTGGGTGCAGGAGTACTGCGACTTCATGCCTTCGGAAGAACGCTTTGCCGATGCGCACGAGCGGCGCCGCGCCTTCGCCGCCTACTACGGCCTGTGCAGCTGGCTCGACCACAACGTCGGCTTGATGTCGGCCGCCCTGCGCGAAGCCGGGCTCGAGGACAGCACGCAGCTCATCTACACCTCCGACCATGGCGACAACCTCGGCGCGCGCGGCGTGTGGGGCAAGTCCACGCTGTACGAGGAGAGCGTGAAGGTGCCGATGCTGCTGGCCGGCCCGGGCGTCGCGCCCTCGGTGTGCGACACGCCGGTCGACCTGCTGGACCTGTTCCCGACCATCCTCGAAGGAGCCGGCCTCGACCCGGCGCCGGAGATGGCGGGCCGGCCGGGGCGCTCGCTGTACGACATCGCGGCCGCCGCGCCCGAGCCCGAGCGTCCGATCCTCAGCGAGTACCACGCGGCGGGCAGCAACAGCGCCGGCTTCATGCTGCGCAAGGGGCGCTGGAAATACCACCACTATGTCGGCTTCCGGCCCGAGCTCTTCGACCTGCAGGACGATCCCGAGGAACTCGTCGATCTCGCCGGCAGCGCCGCGCATGCGCACGTGCTCGCCGAGATGCACCAGGCCCTGCTGGCGATCTGCGACCCCGAGGCGGTCGACCGGCAGGCGCAGGCCGACCAGGCCCGGCTCATCGAACACTACGGCGGGCCGGATGCTGCGCACCAGCTGGGCTCGTCCACGTCCACCCCGGTCAGGATGCAGGCCTCGGTGAGGCCGGCGCCATGAATGCGACCGCCATCGACGAGCGCTTCCTGAAGGACTGGAGCGGCCTGCCGCACGGCATGCCGAGCGAGCTGCACCGCCCGACCACCACCGAGGAAGTCGCCGCCCTCGTGCGCCGCTGCCGCGCCGAGGGCCGCCGCATCACCGTGCAGGGCGGCATGACCGGCCTGGCGGGCGGGGCCGTGCCCGGCGATGGCGACGTGGTGATCAATCTCGAGCGCATGAACCGCATCGAAGACATCGATGCGCTCGAAGGCGTCATGCAGGTGCAGGCCGGCGCGACGCTGCAGCAGGTGCAGGAGGCGGCCGCCGCGCAGGGCTGGATGTTCGCGGTCGACCTCGGCGCGCGCGGCAGCTGCACCGTGGGCGGCAATGCGGCGACCAACGCGGGCGGCATCCGTGTGATCCGCTACGGCACCATGCGCGACTCGGTGCTGGGCGTCGAAGCGGTGCTCGCCGACGGCACGGTGGTGTCCTCGCTCACGCGCCTGGTCAAGAACAGCACGGGCTTCGATCCGCGCTTCCTCTTCATCGGCACCGAGGGCACGCTGGGCATCATCACCCGCCTCACGCTGCGGCTGCATCCGCCGATGGGCGAGGTGGCTGCCGCCTGGGTGACGGCCGACCGCTTCGAGGCCCTGCCCGACTTGCTGCGTGCGCTCAAGGGCCGCATGGGGCCGGCCCTCTGCGCCTTCGAATTCATGTCCGGCCGTTTCGTGGGACTGGCTTCGCGGCTTTGCGAACAGGCCGCGCCACTGGGCGCCGCGGCCCCCTGGCATGTGCTGGTGGAAGCCGCCGGATCGGCCGGCCAGTCGATGGAAGACGCGCTGCAGTCGGCCCTGGCCGATTCGCTGGGGAGCGGCGGCATCACCGACTGCGCCTTCGCCGCCACCCTGGCGCACCGCGAGGCCTTCTGGCGCCTGCGCGAATCGATCCCGGAAGTGCTGTCGCACCTCAAACCCACGGCGGCGCTGGACATCGGCATGCCGTGGGCCGACACCGCGGGCTACATCGGCGAGGTCGAGGCCGCACTGACCCAGCGTGTTCCCTCCGCCGAGCATCTGTTCCTCGGCCACCTCGGCGACAACAACCTGCACCTCATCAGCGGGCCGGTCGATGCGCAGGCGCTGCATGCGGTGGAGGAGACCGCCTACGGCGCGCTGCGCGGACGCCGCGGCACGATCAGCGCCGAGCACGGCGTCGGCCGGCTCAAGAAGGAATTCCTGCTCGTCTCGCGCAGCCCGTCGGAAGTCGAGCTCATGCGGCGCCTCAAGCGGGCCCTGGACCCGCAGCAGCTGCTCAACCCGGGCCGGATACTCGATCAGAACGAAGGAGACATCGAATGCAACGCAGAACCGTCCTCGCCGCGCTAGGCGCCTCCCTGGCCACTGGCATGGGCCGGGCCTTCGCGCAGTCCTACCCCGGCGCGCCGGTGAAGATGATCGTTCCCTACGCCGCCGGGGGCGGCATCGATGCCGTCGCGCGCCTGATGGCGCAGGGCCTGGGCGAGGCGCTGCGGCAGAGCTTCGTCGTCGACAACCGCGCCGGCGCCGGCGGCATGCTGGGCGCCGAAGCCGCATCGAAGGCGGCACCGGATGGGTACACGGTCCTCTTCGCCGGCAATCCGGAGCTGACCATCGCGCCTTCGCTCCACGGCAAGGCGCCGTATGCGCCCCTGAGCGACTTCATTCCCATCATGCTGGTGTCCCAGTCGCCCAACCTGCTGGTCGCGAACGCCTCCCTGGGCGCGAAGACATTGCGTGCCGCGCTCGAGGCGGCGCGCAAGGCGCCGGGCGGCATCACCATCGGCACGCCCGGCAACGGCACGCCGCAGCACATCGCCGTGGAGCTGCTGCGCTCGCAGCTCGGCATGGACATCGTGCACGTGCCCTACAAGGGCGCGGCGCCTGCCACGGTCGCGGCCCTCGGCGGCGAGGTGTCCTTCGCGCTGGTTGGCGCGCCGCCGCTGCTTTCGCACCTGCAATCGGGCAAGCTGGTGGCGCTGGCCGTCACGCAGCCGAAGCGCTCGCCGCTGGTGCCCGACGTTCCGACCCTGGGCGAAGCGCTGGGCCTGATGCGCGACGACGACTTCGTCGCGTGGTACGGCTTGCTGGTGCCTGCGCGCACGCCTGCCGAGGTCGTCCAGCAGCTGGAGAAGTCCGCCGCGGCGGTATTGCAGCGGCCGGAGACGCGGGCCAAGCTCGTCGCCCTGGGCACCGACCTGGTCGCCATGCCGGGCCGGCAGTTTGCCGAGCGCATGCGGCTGGAGACGAAGCAGTACGGGGACATCATCAAGCGCTTTGCGATCAAGGCGACCTGAGAGCCTGCGCTGAGCTCGCCGTGCATTCAGGCGGTCAACCGCCTATTTCGCCGGCACGATCAGCGGCTTGCCCTTGGCCACCACGTACGTGGCGAGCTCGGCCGCTTTGACGGTGCCGACGTTCCGCGCCAGGTGGTTCGCGCCGGCCGGAATGTACAAGGCCTGGCCGGCCTGGAGCGTGACCGGGGCCTGGCCTTCCACCTGGTACTCCAGCGTGCCTTCCAGCACATAAGCGACCTCCACGCCCGGATGCGAGTGGTTCGCCGACACCGCGCCGGGGGCGAAGTCGACGCGTGCCTGGATGATCTCCTGCCCCGAACGGCCGAGCTCATGCTGCAGGATGTCGGTGCGGCCGATGCCGGCAGGCTGCGCATGCGCGAAGCCCATGGCGAGGCTGCTGCCCGCGATCAGCAGGGCGGTGGCGAAGGTTCGAATCTTGGTCACTGGGAAATCCTTTGGTCGTTGAATCGGAGTCCCTATTGCATCGGCGGCGCGTATCTCCGGTGTGTCGGGATGGCGGGGTTTTTGAATGCTCTCGTGTCCGCGCCGGCCCTGGATACAGGGCCATACAAAAAGCACCGCCCCGCACGCATCAAGGCTGCGACACCCGCTCGCCAAGCAGCGCATCGAGATCGATCGCCTGCGCCATCGCCTTCGCACCCGTGTCGCCCGGATGCAGGTGGTCACCCGAGTCGTAGGCCGGCAGCAGCCGCGACGGGCGCGCCGGGTCGCGCAGCAACGCGTCGAAATCCACCACCGCATCGAACTCGCCGCCCTCGCGGATCCAGCGATTGACGGTCTGCCGCACGCGGTCCTTCGAGGGGCTGTGGTGCCCTTCGATCGGTGTGCCCTGCAGCGCGTTCTCGTTCGGCGCGATGGTGCCGCCCACGATGCGCACGTTGTGCGCGTGCGCCTGGGCGATCAGCTGGCGCAGGCCGTCGATCATGGCCTCGGCTGTCATTGGCGGCTCCTGCGGTGCGAAGGGGCCGCCCGGCCAGCCGATGTCGTTCGTGCCCAGCATCACGACCATCGCGCGCACGCCGGGCTGGCCCAGCACGTCGCGCTGCACGCGGGCCAGCGCGCTCAGCCCCATGCCCGGCTTGAGCAGGCGACCGCCGGAGATGCCGGCATTCAGCACCGCCACGCCGCGCCCGCTCAGCCGCTCGGCCAGCGCATCGGGCCAGCGGCGGTCCGCATCCGGCGTGCTGCCATTGCCGTCGGTCAGCGAATCGCCGAGCGCGACCACCGTCTTCGGCGGCGTGGGCGACTCGACCATCAGCGCGCTCAGGAACACGCGGGTGCCCAGCGTCGTGGCGTTGGCCGGCAGGCGCGCCGCGGCGGTCTGGTCGCCCTCGGCCACATACGCCGTCTGGTGCGCATCCCAATGAAAGGTGGACGGCGCCGTCGGCTGCGGCAGGTACAGCGACACCGCCACGCGGCCCAGCGCCGGCACCGGCAGGTCGACCGGATCGCTCACCGCGCGCGTGCCCGGCGCCAGCACCACCTCGCCGCGGCCGCCGAAGCGCAGGGGCCGCTCGCTGCCCGCCTCCACCGCCGAACCCTCGCGATGCCGCGCCACCGAGGCCGCGCCGATGCGCAGCGGCGTCGTGCCGAACTCGTTGCTGATTTCCACCCGCAGCCGCGGCCCACCGATGCTCACCCGCGCCACCTGGCGCAGCGTCTGCCGGTTGAACTGGAAAGGCACGTTGGTGGGCAGCACGAAGTCGCCCTGCCAGAGCGGCTGCGGTGCCGCCGTCCAGCTGGGCGCCCAATGCGTGGCGAGCGGGCCAGCGGCGGCGCCGTGCGCGCCCAGCGACAGAACGGCAGCCAGCGCGGCCGCGCCGGCGAAGCGGGCCCATGGGGTGCGAAGAACGGAAGGCATCTCGAATCTCCTGGATGAAAAAGCGAAGAGGTGCCTGCACTGTCCCGCATGCCCGATCCGTTGAGAAGAAGGCAGAATGGAATCGACCGAATTCCAGATTCGAATACCCACCATGGACACCCTCCGCGCCCTCAAGGCCTTCGTCCACAGCGTCGAGCTCGGCTCCCTCTCCGGCGCGGCGCGGGCCATGCACACCACGCAGCCCACGGTCAGCAAGCTGCTTTCCGCGCTGGAGCACGCGATCGGCGCGCGGCTCCTTCAGCGCGGCGCCGCGCGCCTCGCCCTCACCGACGAAGGCCGGCGCTTCCACGAGCGCGCGCAGCGCCTGCTGGAGGACTACGACGAGGCGCTCGCCGAGCTGCACGCGCAGACGCAGACCGCGAGCGGCCTGCTGCGCCTGAGCGCGCCCCGCGCCATGGGCGAGCTGCGCGTCAACGCGATGGTGCTGGCCTTCCTCGAGCGCCATCCGCAGATCGAGATCGAGATGCTGCTGGAAGACCGCTTCATCGACCCGGTGGAGGAGCGCATCGACGTCGCGCTGCGCCTGGGCGGCCCCCTGCCGCAGAACCTCGTCGCCCGCCCCGCTGGCAGCTGGCCCCGCTGGCTGGTCGCCGCGCCCGACTACATTGCGCGCCGCGGCCGCCCGCGCCAGCCGCAGGCGCTCACGGCGCACGACTACATCCGCTATGCCTCCGGCGCCGACGACGGCCTGGTCCTGCGCGACGAGCGCGACGGCCGCAGTGTCGACGTGCCCGTGCGCAGCCGCTACCGCGTCAACAGCGCCGTGGCTATGCTCGACTGCGTGCGCCAGGGCGTCGGCATCGCGCTGCAGCCCGCCTGGGCGGTGGCGGACCGGGTCGCCACGCGCGAGCTCGTGCGCGTGCTGCCGCGCCACACCGGCCCCGTGCAGCAGGCCCATCTGCTCTACGCGCCCCGGCGGCAGCAGCCCTTGCGCGTGCGGCTGCTGGTCGAGTTCCTCGCGGAGCAGCTCGCCCGGCTGCCGGGCCTGAAGCCGCAGGAGCGCCGTGCCCCGCAGGCCGGCTGATCGGCGCCGTGCCGCGCCCTTGCGCCAGAATCACCCGATGCCGCGCTCCCACCTTCCCCTGCCGGCCGACGACGCCCTGCGCAGCCGCATCGCCGGCCGCCTGCAGGCCTTCGAGCGCCACGCGCTGAACCCGCCGGGCGCGAAGCGCGCCGCCGTGGCACTCGCCATCATCGAGGAAGGCTTCGGCGCCGTGCTGCCCGGCATGCGCGCGCCTACGATGTGGAGCACCGAGGCCGCCGTGCTGCTGACCCGCCGCGCCCTCACCCTGCGCAATCACCCCAACCAATGGGCCCTGCCGGGCGGCAGCGTCGACGATGGCGAGACGCAGGAGCAGGCCGCCCTGCGCGAGCTGCACGAGGAAGTGGGGCTCCAGCTCGATGCGTCCGCGATCCTCGGCCGGCTCGACGACTTCGCCACCCGCTCGGGCTTCGCCATCACGCCGTTCGTGGTCTGGGCCGGCTCCGCGCGTTCCCTGGTGCCGAGCGAGGCCGAGGTGGCCAGCATCCACCGCATCCCGGTCAGCGAGTTCATGCGCGCCGACGCGCCGCTGCTCGACCCCATCGAGGACAGCGTGCACCCCGTGCTGCGCATGCCCGTGGGCGACACCTGGATCGCCGCGCCGACCGCGGCCTTCCTCTACCAGTTCCGCGAGGTGTGCATGGCGGGGCGCATCACCCGCGTCGCGCACTACGAGCAGCCGCTCTTTGCGCGCAGATAGGCCTGCTGGCCCTGGCCCGCTCGCCCCGAGCCATGCGTCATGGTCGGCGGGGCTCACGCAGCATGGGCGTGACGAGCGGTGCCGAACCCACCTGGATCTCGCCTATCACCTTGAAACCATGGCGCTGGTAGAACGGGATGTTCTGCGGTTTCGAAGCCTCGAGATATGCCAGTGTTCGCTCCTGGTCGCAACGGGCGAGAGCGTGACGCATCAACGCCGCCCCGATGCCTTTTCCCTGTGCGTTCGGCTCGACGCCAATCTGCGGCAAGTACCTGAAAACGCCGCCCGCCTTCAGCCAAGCTGCTCGGCAAGCCCGACGATGATGCCCTCCGGCCCACGAATGTAGGCGAGCCGATACGATTTCTCGTACTGCATCCGGCCGATGAGTTCTGCTCCGTGGGCCTGCATCCGCGCAATGACGGCATCGATGTCATCAACGGCGAACATGATGCGACGAAGACCCAGAGCGTTCACCGGCGCGTCCATGGGTCCGAACCTGACTGCACTGGGCGTATGGAATTTGTCCAGTTCAATTCCCTGCCCATCGGGAGTCCGCAGCATCGCGAGGGTTGCTCGGACGTCTCCGAGTCCTATAAGGCTCCCGACCGCAGTCCCTTCAACCGTGTTCTGGCCCTCGACCTCGAGGCCCAACTCGATGAAGAACGCCTTCACCGCCTCGAGGTCGTCGACAACGATCAGGACGTTGTCCATTCGCTTCACCGTCTTGGCTTCGGTCCTCTCGGGCTCGTTGCAAACCACTTCGACGTTGTGCCCATCCGGACCGATGACGAACGCTGCGTAGTAGTTCGCGTGGTAGTGGGGGCGCAGACCCGGCGCCCCGTTGTCCTGGCCACCCGCCGCCAGTGCCGCGCGATAGAAGGCGTCCACCTGCCCACGGTTCTGGGCCTTGAACGCCAGGTGAAGATGCGCCGGCTTCTCCGCGGTCTGGAACAGGCACAGCGAGGCCTGGCCCTTCGGGCTCATCTCGACGCCGTAGCTCGGCTGTCCCTCTCCCACCACGGCGACGCCGAGCGGCTCGAGTGCCTGGAGAAAGAAATCCTTGCTCGCTGCAAAGTCGCTGACGCCGAACTTGACGTGGTCAAACATGGGTTCTCCTGAAAGATCCGATTATTTCCACGACATGAACACCGGGGTGCGAAAACGCACATGCACGAGGCCCCTTGCGGGCGCAAACTTCTTCCCACACCAACCCCATTCAACGACCTGAAGGAATCCGATCATGAACACCGCTTCCAAGCTCATCTCCGGCTTTGCACTCGCGATCCTCGCTGCCGCAGGCGTCCACGCAGAAACCTATGACGGCGTGGCCAAGGTCACGTCGACCCAGAGCCGCGCGGCGGTCCGCGCCGAAGGCGTCGCGGCTGCACGCAGCGGCGACCAGTTCAGCGACGTCGCCGGGCAAGGCGTGACCCACATCGCCAGCTCGGTCGAGCGCGGCTCGGTCCGCTCGCAGGGAGTCGCCGCTGCCCGCAGCGCGAACCCTTACGCGGAAGGCTACGGCCAAGGCGTCACGCGCGTCGAATCGCAGGTCGACCGCGCCAGCGTGCGCACCCAGGCCCGCGCAGCCGCCCGCGGCGATCGCCTCGCGATCTGAAGCTGAAGCGCATCGCGCGAGAAAGGCCGGGCCGAGCCCGGCTTTTCTTCGTGCGTTCAACCCGCGGGAAGGCGTTCCCGCGCAGGGGCTTCAGCCGCGCCCCTGTTTCTTCACCCTGGCGGCCGGCGCCGCGCTCGCCGATCGCCGCCGCGCCGGGCCCGCCCCCGCCTCGCCCCGCGCCGTTTCCTCCAGCAGCTCCAGGAAGCGCTGCGCCAGCGGCGGCAGCACCACGCCCCGGCGCGTCAGGGCACCGATGGTCCGGGTGAAACGCGCCTCCGCCATCGGCAGCGGCGCCAGCCCCTGACCACTGCTCGTGCCCAGCTGCGACTCGCTCATGATCGACACCAGGTCGCTCTGCGCGATCAACTGGTTCAACTGCCCGCCCGCCGTGTTGCCCATTTCCACCGTCACCCGCGGCGGCGGCAGGCCGGCCTCGGCCAGGCGGCCTTCCACGTTGCGCCGCGCCGCCACCGCCGGGCCGGGCAGGATCCACTGCGCATCCATCAGGTCCGCCAGCCGCAGGCGCCGCTTCGCGAGCAGCGGGTGGTGCTCCCGCACCACCAGGCACAGCGCGTCGTCCATCAGCGGCAGCGCGTGCAGGTCCGGCGGGATCGCGCCCGGCAGCGCGTTGATCGACACGTCGATGTCCCCCAGCCGCAGCGCCGCGATCAACGCGTCGTTCAGGTTGAGCATCACCCGCAGCCGCGCCGCCGGCCGCTGCCGGTGCAGCGCCACCGTCGCCGGCACGAACAGCCGCTGCGCGTAGAGCGGCGAAACGCCCACCCGCAGTACGCCCAGTGCGCCCAGGTGCATGTCCGCCGCCTCCTTGATCGCGTCGCCCAGGCTCGCGCGCAGCGCCTGCGTGCGCTCGCGGAACTGCACCGCCACCGCGGTGAGCTGCATGCCGCGGCTGCTGCGCTCGAAGAGCGGAAAGCCCAGCTCCTTCTCCAGCCGCTGCAGGCCTTGCGTGATCGCCGGCTGCGACACGTCCAGCGCCGCCGCGGCCGCGCGCACCTTGCCGTGGTGCGCCACCGCCAGGAAGTAGTCGATGTCGTCGAGCCGCACGCCCATGGGATGCCTCCATTCGCCTTGCCGGGTGATCACGCCAGCTTATCAAGACGGGCCGCTCGCTTATCCAACGCATCCTCTCGCCTTCCTAGACTGCACCCACACGGAGACACACCTTATGAACCTCGGCATGTACACCGCGCGCAGCGCACGCTTCTGGGCCGACCGGCCCGCCATCCTCTTCCGCGACCGCGCGGTGACGTATGCGGAACTGGAGCAGCGCTCCAACCGCCTCGCGCACGCCCTGCTCGCCCTGGGCCTGCAGCGCGGCGACCGCGTCGCCGTCGTCTCCCCCAACCGCCCGGAGATCGTCGAGCTCGAATGCGCGCTCTACAAGGCCGGCCTGGTCAAGGTCGCGCTCAACGCGCGCCTGGCCCCGGCCGAGCTCGCCGACGCGCTCGCCAACGCCGAGCCGGCCGCCTGCCTCGCCGGCCCCGAGCACCGCGCCATGGTCGACGAAGCCGCCGCGCCCCTGCCCGGCCTGAAGCACCGCATCGCCTTCGCGCCCGCGCCGGCCGAGGGCGGCTGGCTCGACTACGAGGCCCTGCTCGCCGACGCGCCCGACACGCACATCCACGTCGACATGCGCCCCGACGAGTTGGCCGTGCTGCACTACACCTCCGGCTCCACCGGCAAGCTCAAGGCCGCCATGCAGACCGTCGGCAACCGCATGGCGTCGCTGCGCAAGGTCTCCATGGGCCGCATGCATGCCCAGCGCGGCGACGTGCTGATGCTCTGCGGCCCCATCACCCACGCCAGCGGCATGTTCATCCAGCCCATGCTCTACCAGGGCGCCACCGTGCTGCTGATGGAGCGCTTCCAGCCCGCCGAGATCCTGGAGGCCATCGAGAAGCACAAGGTCACGATGTGCTTCTTCGTCCCCGCGATGATCAACGCCCTGCTGGCCGAGCCCAGCATCCGCACCCGCGACCTCAGCAGCCTGCGCCTGGTCTCCTACGGCGCCGCGCCCATGTCCCCCGCGCGCATCCGCGAGGCCTGGGCCGCCTTCGGCCCGGTGCTCGCGCAGGGCTACGGCGCCGGCGAGACCACCGGCGGCGTCATCGCCCTCACCACCGAAGACCACGCGCTCGCCATCGAGGGCGGCCGCCCCGAGCTGCTCTCCGCCTGCGGCCGCCCCGCCTGCGAATCCGACATCCAGGTGCTCGACACAAAGGGCCGCTCCGTCGAGGGCGACGAGATCGGCGAGATCTGCGTGCGCGGCCCCGACGTCTTCGCCGGCTTCTGGCGCGCCCCCGAGCCCACCCGCGACGCGCTCGGCGACGACGGCTGGCTCCACACCGGCGACCTGGCCCGCGTCGACCGCGAGGGCTACATCCACATCGTCGACCGCAAGAAGGAGATGCTGGTCTCCGGCGGCTTCAACGTCTACCCCACCGAGGTCGAGGCCGTGCTCGCGCAGCACGAATCGGTGTACGAGGTCTGCGTTATCGGCGTGCCCGACGACCACTGGGGCGAATCGGTCAAGGCCATCGTCGTGCTGCGCGACGGCGCCCGCGCCGAGGCCGGCGAGCTCATGGACTTCTGCCGCGGCCGCCTGGCCGACTTCAAGCGCCCGCGCTCCGTCGACTTCACCAATCACCTGCCCAAGAACGCCAACGGCAAGCTCTCACGCAAGGACGTGCGCGAGCCCTACTGGCGCGGCCGCGAGCGGCGCGTCAACTGAACAGAGAGCGAGGAGCCCACGCCATGGACGCCACCACCACCCC
>NZ_LYMK01000073.1 GCF_002157355.1 Variovorax sp. JS1663
CTTCCGCTGGACTGCCACTGCCGAGTCGATCCTTGAGAAACTGCATCGACTTTGCTCACGTATCAGCGGGACAGCACACTAGCAGGCCGGCTGCTCGACTTCAGCGAAGAGGCCGAGAACGTCCGTGTAACTTTCACTAGGGGAGACGAGGAACTTAACGTCCGCGACGACTGGCGGGATAAAGGGTTGGTCGAAGCCACCCACTTCGTGCGTCGGCGGCTCAACTGGACTGGCCACATCACTATTGAGGACACAGGTGATGGGATCGCTGCGGAAAACCTGCGCAAGTCCTGGCTCACGATCAGCGGATCGTACAAGCGGTCTGCCGAAGGGAAGCAGAAAGCAAAGACGCGCCTGGGCCGCACTCCGCTCGGCGACAAGGGTGTTGGCCGGCTGGGCTCCATGAAGCTCGGCGACATCTTGAAAGTGGAGACGAGTACGGGTGAGGACCAGCCATTGGCATCCGCAGTGTTCCGATGGGCTGACTGCGAGAAAGCCGAAACCATTGACCAAATCCCGGTCTTCGTCGAGACGGACCTCCCGAATCCGGATCGATTTAAGGGAACGCGTGTTTCCGTCTATGGTCTGAAGAACGTCGGCCAATGGGCCAACGGCGCCGCGGCCCTGAAGCTCAGCCTGGCCACCTTGGTGTCTCCGTTCGAGGCCAAGGCGCAGTTCCCGGTCACAGTGGATGTCGATCGCGACAAGACCAGCCTCGTGACCGTTACCGAGACGCTGCTTGCGCGTGCGGTCGCCGATTTCCAGTTCAAGTGGCAGGCCGGACCGGCCGATGTACCCGAACTGCAGTGTGTTGCCCGCTTCCGAGAGCGGCTGTTTCGGGCCGCCATCGGTAGCAGCAAGACTCAGAAGCAGAAGTCCAACGACGTTTTTGGGACCGACGAAGGCGACGGATTTCTCAAATGGCTGAGCGATCCCGCGCGGATGAAGCGATACAAGGTTGTTCCCCGGCCTAGCCCCGAATGGTTCGTTGAAGTCACCCAGACGATTCCCTGGCCGAACATCAAGACCGGCGGTGAAGAGGTCAAGTCAGAAGACCCCGGCCCCTTCAGCGCAGCGTTCTATTATTTCAATTTGCGGGACTTTTCGATCGACGAGCCTACCGATTCCACCCCGACAGACTCTGAAGCCGATACAGAAGCTGCAGCAGGACTGGGCATTGATCGGGCGACGATCAAAAGGATGGCTGGGATCTCCATCCTGCGCGATGGATTCCGAGTGCGCTCTCAAGGCGACTGGCTCAGGCTTGCCGAGGCCATGACTACAGGAAGCACCTACCAGCTGCGTGTGCACAACACACTCGGGTACTTTGCGCTGACCGGCGAGCACAACTACAAGCTGGTCGAGAAGTCCGATCGTGAAAGCTTCGTCGAAAACGATGCCTATCGAGGCTTCAACGCCATTGCCTTGGAGTGCAAGACGTTCGCGAACGAATCGCTTGAAGCCGTCCGCCGTGCGATGGACAAGTATGCTATTCAGGTCGTACCGGGGGCCATCAATCGCCCACCGACCGCGGAACGCTCTTTCGATGTCGTTGAGACCACAATGGAGGGCGCGGCCGCCGCCAAACAGGACGCTCTGTCGATCGTCGCAGCGCTGGAGCAGGGCCTGGGGCTTGTTGAGCAGCAGGACGGCGTGGGCGCCACGGACGTGCTGAAGACGGCCCTACAGAAGGCTCAGACCGTCCAGCGCAATCTGGACATAGGGGCGCAGGCGAGCAGCGCGGTGCGCATGCTGAGGCAGGAGTTCACCGACAGCAAAGAGCGGATGCTGTCGCTTTACGAGAGCGCCGCCGTCGGCCTGAGCGCCCGTGGCCTGGCGCATGAGCTGCGCACTCACATCGTAGAGATCAGGCGGCGCATCGTGGCGATCGAGGAGGTCGTGAAAGAGGGCCGTGCAAATGAGAAGAGCGTTGCGCGCCACACCCGGCCTATCCGCGCCGCCTGTGCAAGCATCACCAGCGCTGCAGCCATCATCGATCCGCTGCTTCCACGGACTCGGGCGGTCAAGGAAACGATCGACCTCTTCGACTTCGTCTCGCAGTACCGGGAAAACCGCGCCGGCGGCTTGAAGCGGGAAGGTATCGATTTCGAGATCCGAGGCGAAGCTGGCCAGGCTATCGCCAGGATCAATCGGGGCCGACTGCTAGCCGTCTTGGACAACCTGATTAGGAACAGCGTCTATTGGCTTCGCCGTGGCACCGACGTGCTGGAGATAAAGCGGCCGAAGCAGATTCGCGTCGAGATTACTTCGTCCGGCTTCTCAGTGGCTGATAGCGGCCCGGGCATCGATCCCGCCTATGAGGACAGCATCTTCGACATGTTCATTTCAGCCAAGCCCGCATCGGAACGCGGCCAAGGCCTGGGCCTATTCATCTCATCGCAATTGCTCGCAGCGGACGGCTGCAACATTAGCTTGAGCACAGAAAAGAACCAAGACGGTCGCAGGTACAGGTTCATCGTGAACCTTGGGTCAGTCATGCACGGAGGGAAGAAATGAAGCCCATCGAGGCGCTAAAGCTGCTCGGTTCAACACGAGTGATCTGGATTGACGACCGCTTCGCTACCGCGTCGGCCGCGGAACTGACCGACCTTCTCACCGAACACGCCGATGTTGCGGTAGATCTATGCCCTGAGCCGATGAAAGGTGCGCTGCGCAAGATTGCTGACACCGACGACACCGGAAATCACGAGCTGGAGCAAGCAGTCGCAAACTTGACAGTGCGGGAGCGGATCAGCCTGCTGCGTCAGGTCCAGCTCAAGCTGGAAGACAACGGAACCGCCGACCTGTCCGACGAGCAAATCGAGAGCGTCTGCACGCATCTTGCCATCGCGAAAGAGGATCGCTGGCCCTTCGACACGGCAGAAGGCGCGATGCTTGAGCTTGCCAAGAATACGGGCGACACGGGGATCAGCTACATCATTGACTTGAATGATGCTCAAGGGGCTGCCGGCAACACGAGGGGCTTGGACCTCCTGAAAGCACTTCACGGCGCGGGTTCCAAGGCGACTGCCTTGCTGCTGACCCACTACGCAACCAAGAGCAATGAGGCAGAGAAGGAGCTTGAGCTGCGCAACGCCCTCTCGCCGGAGGGGCCGCTAGACGTCTCCCCTGTTTGCGTCATCGCCAAGGAGCGTCTTTACCCGATCGGTGAAGCGGACTCAACGGTGGAAGGTCGCGACGGTGTCGTCGCCCAGGCGCTGCGTATAGCCATCAAGAGGGCCGGACTGCGCCGCAACGTGCACGAGGTCCTGGTGCGCGTTCAGAGCCATATTGAGAAGGCGTTCAAGACCGCGAGCAATGACCTGCTTGAAGTCCCGCCCGAACAGTTGGATGAGTACGCGATTGGCCGAGCCTATGCGGAGGGTGTCTCCGAGCTCCACGTCGTGGAACGAGCGCTCACCGCATCCATGTCGGAATCGTTCCGCCACCTGTTCTCCGTCGACGCCGCCACCCGTGAGAACGAGCGTCGGCTGCGCTCGCTCCGCGTCGTACCGCTCGATATCGACGCCACGATCCACCATCAAAAGCTGGAGACTTTCCGGAAGCTGGAGGTCTGGGAATCCGAAGACCTGGTCAACAAGGGCTGCTCGCCGCTGGCCTGCGGCGATGTCTTTGAAGTGGATCCCCAAGGCGGTGCCTTGGCTCAGCGCTTCATTTTGCTCGCACAGCCTTGCGATGTCACGTTGCGTCCCAATGGTGATCGCGACGCGGAAGCCGGCTTCCTGGTTTTGCTCAAGCCGCTTGCGACGATCGATTCGCCCCCGAATCAGAAGCAAATTCGGCTTCCCTTCCTGCTCGACGGCAAGCAATGGGTATGTGAGCTGAGGAAGACCACTTCCATTCGACTCGACCTCTTGGACCTTGTGTCTTACCGACCCGACGGCCGCCTTCTGTATGACTACGGCCAGGCCGTGCCCGAGTGGCTGCTGCCCGGGCAGATGGTTAGCGGCAGATCGGCTTTCAAAGCCCTTAAGGATGCACACGACGCGCGTTCTGCCGTCAAGGGCTCGCCTGCCAAGGACGTGAAGGACTCCAGATGTCAGCTGACGCTTTCCGCCAAGGGTCCCTTCCAGCACATCGCCCATGGTTCGTTTATCGAAGCCAAGGCAGCGAAGGGCGAGGCACCTGGTGTGACAGGCGGCTTCACCTGGAACCTCCGGCGGGTTGGCCGAGTGCGGATGCCGTACGCATCCGCCCTGCTGGGCAGCTACTTGGCCGTCGTGGACAGGGACGCATTCGATCTGGACTATTTGAAACCGCGGGCGCCGGATGCGGCGTGCGGTATCAACGTCGCCGTCGGAGGTCATGCCTGATGACGAAACGCTCGTAGAGCAGTGGCAGCGTCGCTGCCAGAGAACCGCCAATGCCTGAACCGGCGGGCGACCAGTGGAGCGCACTGTCTTCCAACGGCACAACTGAGCGGATCAAAGCCGCGACGGACTGGCCTTCGCGAGCGCGCAGCTCACAATACCGGATTGCGTCGATGGCGTCGAAGCACGCCTGCAAGCGCTTCATGCGAGTCAGAAAGATCTCTGCATCCAGCGATGGAAAGGCGCCTTTGACACGGGCATAGCTAGTCTTGAACTTCGCCGCTACGCATGGCGCGTTGCAAGACGCGACGACGACGCCGACGTTAATGAACTCGGCTGTGCCGATGTCGTGCACGTAGCGGAGGATCGAATAGGTATACGGACCTTCTGTCGTCGCGGCTAGCTCAGAAACATGCGCTGAGTTCACAGATGATTTCCAAAAGCAAAGGCCGTGCTGTCAAGGTAGGACTACGATATTCGTAGAGAAAGTATAGCGCCATTCTTCGAATATCGAAGAATGGCTTCAAGCACCCGGGGAGACGCTACTCCGCTATTCGGCAAGCGGCTTCGTGAAGCGCGCGAGATGGCTGGCATTGCGCAAGACAAGCTTGGCGTACTCATCGGTCTCGACGAGTCGAGCAGCAGTGCCCGAATCAGTCGCTACGAAACTGGCGTGCATGAGCCACCTGTACGGACGGCCAAGCAGATCGCCAAAGTACTAAAGGTTCCTCTTGCTTTCCTCTACTGCGATGACGACGTGCTGGCCGCGATCCTGTTGCAGGCCCATCGGATGTCCAAGGAAGCGCGGCGTGCATTGCTAGCCTCAATGCAATCCGAGTAGCGTGCGGAGCCTTTGTGCACGCCTCAGCAAAGCCTTCGTAGCGCCCGTGTAGTGCCTTTTCCCGCAGGGATATCCCGGATGGCCGCGCCCAGATCGCATAGTCATAGTTAGTTCGCCTTCCGAACTAACACGCGTCCAAGGACGCCCAACACCCCGGAGACCCACCCATGACCAAGCCCCTACGCGCCCTGGCCACCCTCGCCCTCGGCCTGTCCGCCATCGCCGCAAGCGCCCAGACCGTCGTCGGTGTGAGCTGGTCCAACTTCCAGGAAGAGCGCTGGAAGACCGACGAGGCCGCGATCAAGTCTCAGCTTGAGAAGATGGGCGCCAAGTACATCAGCGCCGACGCCGGCGGCTCGCCCGAGAAGCAGCTCGCCGACATCGACGGCCTGATGTCCAAGGGTGCCAAGGCGCTGATCGTGCTCGCGATGGACAAGGACGCGATCCTCCCCGCGGTCAACAAGGCGCTGAAACAGAAGGTGCCGGTGGTGGCCTACGACCGGCTGATCGAAACGCCCGGCGTCTTCTACATCACCTTCGACAACGTCGAGGTCGGCCGCATGCAGGCGCGTGCGGTCTACAAGGTGCAGCCCAAGGGCAACTACGTGTTCATCAAGGGCTCGCCCACCGACCCGAACGCCAACTTCCTGCGCGCGGGCGCGCAGGAGATCGTGGCCGACGCGGTGAAGAAGGGCGACATCAAGATCGTGGGCGACGAGTACACCGATGGCTGGAAGCCCGAGGTGGCGCAGAAGAACATGGAGCAGATCCTCACCAAGGCCGGCGGCAAGGTCGATGCGGTGGTGGCGGCCAATGACGGCACGGCCGGCGGTGCGGTGGCGGCGCTCACGGCCAAGGGCATCCGCGGGATTCCGGTGTCGGGGCAGGACGCGGACTTCGCGGCGCTCAACCGCGTGGCGCTGGGCACGCAGACGGTCACGGTGTGGAAGGACTCGCGCGAGCTGGGCCGCGAGGCCGCCTCTGCCGCGATGGCGCTGGTGCAGGGCAAGACGCCGGACAAGGCGGCCAACTGGAGCGGCGGCGAGAAGAAGATCGCCATCTCCTCGCACCTGCTCACGCCGGTGCCGATCACGCGCGACAACCTCGATGTGGTGGTCAAGGCCGGCTGGATCAAGAAAGACGAGCTCTGCCGCGGCGTGACGGGCGACAAGGCCCCCGCGGCCTGCAAGTAAGCAGCAACAGCACAGCGCGATGAGCGAACCGCAATCGCAGTCGCTGTGGCAGCGCAGCGGGGTGGACTTGCGCCTCTTGCTGATGTGCGCCCTGCTGGTGGTGATGGCCCTGGCCTTCCACTGGCTGTCGGGCGGGCTCTTCCTCACGCCGGAGAACCTCTACAACGTCGCGCAGCAGACGGCGGTGGTGGGCATCGTCGCCACGGTGATGGTGCTGGTGATCGTGGCGCGGCACATCGACCTGTCGGTGGGCTCGGTGATGGGCTTCGTCGGGGTGCTGGTGGCGTACCTGCAGTACACCTCGGGCTGGTCTTGGCCGGCCTCCTGCCTGGCGGGGCTGGCGGTGGCGCTGCTGGTGTCGCTGTACCAGGGCGGGCTGACGGCGATGCTGGGCGTGCCCTCGTTCGTGGTCACGCTGGGCGGGCTGATGTCCTTCCGCGGCGCGGCCTTCCTGGTGGCGGACGGCAAGACGCAGCCGGTCAACGACGAGTTCTTCCAGCGCCTGGGCGGCGGCTACGACGGCGGCATCGGCACGACGGCGACCTGGGCGCTCGCCGCGCTGGTGGCGGTGGTGCTGTTCGCGCGCATGCTGCAGCAGCGCCGCGCGAGGCAGCGGCACGAGATGCCGGTGGAGCCGCTGGTGGTGGACGTGCTGCTCACCGCGGTGCCGGTGGTGGCGGTGTTCGCCTTCGCCTGGGCGATGAACAGCTACCAGATCGCCTCCAAGTCCGAGCCGCAGGGGCTGCCGATCCCGGTGCTGATCTGGGCGCTGGTGGCGGTGCTGCTGTCCTTCATCGTGCACCGCACGCGCTTCGGGCGCTACGTGTTCGCGATGGGCGGCAATCCGGATGCGGCGGCGCTGGTGGGCATTCCGGTCAAGCGGGTGACGATGATGCTGTTCGCGCTGCTGGCGGTGCTGGTGACGGTGGCGGCGATCGTCTCGATCGCGCGGCTCAACGCGGGCACGAACTCGCTGGGCTCGGGCATGGAGCTGTACGTGATCGCGGCGGCGGTGATCGGCGGGGCGGCGCTGGCGGGCGGCAGCGGGTCGATCTTCGGGTCGGTGCTGGGGGCGCTGATCATGCAGTCGCTCGACAGCGGCATGCTGCTGCTGGACGTGGCCATCGGCAAGCGCATGGTGATCATCGGGCAGGTGCTGATCGTGGCGGTGGTGTTCGACGTGCTGTACCGCAAGCGCTTCGGGGATACGCGATGAGCGCGACGTTGGTGGCACCCGCGCCCCTGGTCGAGCTGCGCGAGATCCGCAAGGCCTTCGGCGGCGTGAAGGCGGTGGACAACGTCAGCATCAACCTCTACCCCGGGGAGGTGGTTGCGCTGCTGGGCCACAACGGCGCGGGCAAGTCCACGCTGATGAAGATGCTGGCCGGCGCCTACCCCATCGACTCGGGCGAGACGCGCATCGCGGGCGAGGCGGTGCACATCCGCACACCCTCGGAGGCGCAGGCGCAGGGCATCGAGACGATCTACCAGACGCTCGCCCTGGCCGACAACCTGGATTCGGTGGCCAACCTCTTCCTTGGCCGCGAGAAGCTCACGCCCTGGCGCACGCTGGACGACCACTTCATGGAGACGGAGGCGCGCAAGGTCTTCCGCCGCCTGAACAAGAACTTCACCAACATCCGCGTGCCGGTGCGGCGGCTGTCGGGCGGGCAGCGGCAGGTGGTGGCGATCTCCCGGGCGCTGTACTTCAACGCCCGCATCCTGATCATGGACGAGCCCTGTGCCGCGCTCGGCCCGGAAGAGACGGCGATGGTCGGCACGCTGGTCAAGCAGCTCAAGGCCGACGGCGTGGGCATCTTCCTGATCACGCACGACATGCCCGACGTGTTCGGCCTGAGCGACCGCCTGGCGGTGATGAAGAACGGCAAGCTGGTGGGCACCTACCGCACCGCCGACGTGACGGAGGACGAGGTGCTCGGGATGATCATTGCGGGCAAGCGGCCGGAGGGGAAGGCGCAAGCCGAGCACGCGGCCGCGGCATGACCACGCTCGGCGACCAGCAGCTGGTCAAGCGCATCAACCGCAGCGTGCTGCTGCGGCTGCTGCGCGCGCGGCCGGGCCTGTCGCGCGCGCGGCTGGCGGCGGAGAGCGGGCTGACCAAGTCCACCGTCAGCCTGCTGGTGCGCGAGCTGCTCGAGGACGGCTGGCTGCTCGAGGCCGGCGCCGCGGTGGCCGACGGGCTGGGGCGGCCGTCGATCCCGCTGCGCATCCATGCGGGCCTGCGTGCGCTGACGGGGGTCGAGATCGCGGTGGAGACGCTGCGCGTGGTCTGCGTGTCGCTGATGGGCGAGCTGCTGCATGCCGAGGCGCAGCCGCTGGCGTCGCAGTCGCCGCGGGCGGTGTGCGGGCAGGCGGCGCGCATGGTGGCGGCCGCGCACAAGGCGATCGGCGCGCTGGGGCTGCGGCCCTCGGGCATCGGCGTCGGGGTGCCCGGCGCGGTGGACGACGCAAGCGGCCAGGTGCGCTTCGCGCCCAACCTCGGCTGGCGGCAGGTGAGCCTGCTGCCCGACCTGGTTGCGGCGCTGGCGGCCGAGGGCGTCGCACAGCTGCCGGTGCAGCTGCAGAACGATGCGGATGCGGCCGCGCTGGGCGAGTACGAGTTCGCCGGCGGCGAGAGCGAGGACCCGCTGGTCTTCGTGAGCTGCGACGTGGGCGTGGGCGCCGGCGTGGTGCTCAACGACCGGCTCTTCACCGGCGCGCACGGCATGGCCGGCGAGATCGGCCACACCATCCTGCAGGTGGACGGGCCGCTGTGCTCCTGCGGCCGGCGCGGCTGCGCCGAGGCTTTCCTGGGCTCGCGCGTGCTGGGCAGCGGCAGGGCCGACGCGATGCGCGGCGCCGCCTTCCTGGGCGTGCTGCTGCAGAACCTGTGGGTCACTTTCGAGCCGCGCGCGATGGTGGTCGGCGGGCAGTCATGCTTCGAACATCCCGGGCTGCTGCCCGAGGCCATCGAGACGGTGAACCGCTATGCGCAAAGCGCCGGCATGCGGCCGCCGGTGGTGCGCGCCGCGCGCTATGGGGAATGGGCGTCTGCGGTGGGGGCGGCGGCACTCGCGTTGCACGAGTACCTCAGGCCGCTCCATCCGGATTCGAAGGCGCGGCGCGCCCGCGCCGCCACCTTCATGTCATCGAAACAACAACTTCAGTCGGCGTAGACGCCGGCAGCCTTGATGATCGGGCTCCACTTGGCGATCTCGGCCTGCACGAACTTCTTGTGCTCGGCGGGCTCGACGCGGTTGTCGGTGGCGACCACGGCGCCCAGGCCTTCCTGCTTCTTGATGAAGTCCGGGTCTTTCAGCGCGGTCTTGAGCGCGTCGTTGATCTTCTTGGTCACCGCCGCCGGCGTGCCCTTGGGCGCGTAGAGGCCGTGCCAGATGGTGACCTGGAAGTCCTTCAGGCCCGACTCCTGCAGCGTGGGCAGGTCCTTCAGCAGCGGCGTGGCCAGGCGCTTGGGCGTGGTCACGGCATAGGCCTTGACCTTCTTGGCCTCGATCTGCGGCGAGGTGTTGGTGGTCTGGTCGCACAGCAGGTCGATCTGGCCGCCGATCAGGTCGGTGATGGCGGGCGCCGTGCCCTTGTAGGGGACCGGGGTCATCTCGGTCTTGGTGGCGCTCTGGAACAGCAGGCCGCACAGGTGCGATGCCGAGCCCACGCCCGCGTTGCCGAGGTTGATCTTGCCCTTGTTTTCGGCCATCCAGCCGGTGAGTTCCTTGTAGTTGTTCGCCTTCATCGCGGGCTTGGCGATGAGCGTCATCGGCACGTCGTTGATGATGCCCAGGTACTCGAAGTCGCTCTCGACCTTGAAGGGCACGTTGCGCACCAGCGTGGGCACGGTGGACATGGCGATGTGGTTCAGCAGCAGGGTGTAGCCGTCGGGCGTGGCGCGGGCCACCTTGGCTGCGCCGATCGAGCTGCCGGCGCCGGGCACGTTGTCGATCACGATGCTGCCGCCGCCCAGGGGCTTGCGCAGGGCCTCGGCCAGGTCGCGCGCCACGCGGTCGGTCGGGCCGCCGGCGGAGAAGGGGACCACGATGGTGATGGGCTTGCTGCCGGGGAAATCCTGGGAATACGCGCCGGTGACGGCGGCGGTGATGGCAGCAAAAGCCAGCAGTCTCTTCATGTTCTCTCCTGATGAACGAGTCCGGGTTAAATGGGCCGCGATCTTATCGCCGCGTTCCGCCAACCGGATAGCGAATTGCCCTTACGAAATCAAGCATTTCTTGAACATTGCACAAACAGTTCCGGCAAGCAGGGGCAGCGCAAGGAGGCACTAGCGCTCGCGCGTCGACATCCAGTTGTACACCGGGCCGGGACCCGGGGTGACCGGTGGCCCCGAGTCGTCCGCGGCCACGGCGGGGGCGCGGCGGGCGCTGAACAGGGGCCCGGGGCCGGGCGCCGTCGGCGGGCCGGCGTCGCTGCCGGCAGATGCCGAACTGCCGGGCGAGCTGTAGTTGTAGACGGGGCCCGGGCCGGGCGCGAGCGGCGGTCCGCCATCGCCGCGGGCCTGGCCGCGCGGCGGCGCGACCACGGGCACGGGGGCGCGGGCGGCCGGCATGCCGGTATCGTCGCGCGTCCAGCCCGGCGGGCGGATCCAGGACATCGTCGGCGCGGCGGCAGCGACCGCCGGCTGCGCATCGTCGTCGGCCCAGGCCGGGGCGCGGGGCTGGCGTTCCGTTCGGGGCGGCTCGCTGCGCCGGCGCTCCGTCGGCGCGGCCGATGCACCGCGGATCACCGGGAATTCCGGTTGTGCAGGCGCTGCGGCCGGTGCCGGGGCCGATGCCTTTGCGGGCGGCTCGGCCTTGGCCGTCGAGGTTGGCGTTGGCATTGGCGCGGGCCGCGCGGGCGCGGCCGCCGCCTTGGGCGCGGGCGTCTTCGGTGCGGCGGGCGGCGCGGCCGCAGCGGGCGCCGCGGCCGGGCTCGGCGTCGCGGAGTCCGGCGCCGATGCATCGGGCACGGCCGGCGCCGTCTGCGCTTCGTCCGCGGCAGGCCTTCGGTCTTCCGTTTCCAAGGCCGCGGTGAGTTCGTTCACGAACGCCGGCGCGGCGAAGCCCCGCGTCACATACACGTACCAGCCGATGAAGGCCAGGCCCATGGCCACGCCCAGCAGCCCCAGGCGCAGCCAGAAGGCCGGCGTCTCCGCCGGCAGCAGGGCAAGGGGATCGTCCCGCCGCCAGGGGCGCGGGCCGCGCGCCGCTGCGACCGGCGCCAGGGGCGCGCGCGCACCCGCACTCGCACCCAGCACGGCGTCCAGCGCCGAGGGCGCGCTGGGTGCAAAGCCGGGCAGGCGGCCGGCGCAACCGATGCAGTACTTCGCGTTATCCCGGTTCTTGCTTCCGCAAGCACCACACAGGACGGGCATGACCAAGTTCCTCCGTGAACACAAACGCATTCACTCTCCACGGGAACGGACGCATGTCTGTCAGCGGCCTCCTACGGCAGGACTCGGATGCGGGCGATTGGCAGACTTTGAGCCCGCTTCGTGGAATGCGGGCCTGCAGCCGGGGCCCGCCGTGTTGTCCGACATGTACAGCCGACACCTGCCGATGCGGAGGCGCACACGCGGGCTTAGCTTGGGGGCTTCAACGAAAGGAATCCCGATGATCAACAAGCGTCAACTCGAGGGCCTGCGGGTCGCCATTCTCGTAACGGACGGCTTCGAGCAGTCCGAGATGACCGAGCCGCGCAAGGCGCTCGATGCGGCCGGTGCCGATACCAGCCTGGTGTCGCCGAAAAAGGGCCAGGTGCGCGGCTGGAAGCACCACAGCCCTGCCGACCGGTTCGATGTCGACGTGCCGCTGCAGCAGGCGGCAGCACACGAGTACGACGCGCTGGTGCTGCCGGGCGGCGTGGCGAACCCGGACGCATTGCGCGTCGACGAGCAGGCCGTGACCTTCGTGCGCGACTTCGTCAAGGCGGGCAAGCCGATCGCGGCGATCTGCCACGGGCCGTGGATGCTGATCGAGGCGGAGGCGGTCAAGGGGCGCACCATGACATCGTGGCCCTCGCTGCGAACCGATCTGACCAACGCTGGCGCCCACTGGATCGATCGCGAGGTGGTCGCCGACGGCCAGCTGATCACGAGCCGCAAGCCCGATGACCTGACGGCCTTCAACCGCGTGCTGATCGAGACGCTGGTCAATTTGCACGCGCACGCCTGAGAGCGCAGGCCGCGCGAGTTTTCAGCGGTAGCTGCGCGCGTCCTCGATCACCTTGCCGTCGTTGGGCAGGCTGCCCGGCGCCACCAACTCGACGGCGCCGCGGAGCTTGGTGAGTTCGCGGATGGCGTCGGCCATGCGGTCGGCCAGGCCCTCGGGCTGCGCTGCGCACTCGACCTTGAGCGTCATCCGGTCGTCGCCCATCTCGCCCTCCACCACCAGGCGCGCGCGCTGCGCCTCGGGGAAGCGGTTGACGATGCCGGCCACCTGGCCGGGGTGCACGAACATGCCGCGCACCTTGGTGGTCTGGTCGGCGCGGCCCAGCCAGCCCTTGATGCGGGCGTTGGTGCGGCCGGTGGGGCAGCGGCCCGGCAGCACGGCCGAGAGGTCGCCGGTGCCGAAGCGGATCAGCGGGTAGTCGGGGTTGAGCGTGGTGACGACGATCTCGCCCACCTCGCCCTCGGGCACGGGGTCGCCGGTGCCGGGGCGCACGATCTCGACGATCACGCCCTCGTCCAGCACCAGGCCCTCGCGCGCGGTGGTCTCGTAGGCGATGAGGCCCAGGTCGGCGGTGGCGTAGCACTGCGTGCCCGCCACGCCGCGCTCGGCGATCCAGTCGCGCAGGCTGGGCGGAAAGGCCTCGCCCGACACCAGGGCCTTGGTCACCGAGGGCAGGGCGACGTTCCGCTCGGCCGCTTTCTCCAGGATGATCTTGAGGAAGCTGGGCGTGCCGGCGTAGCCGGCCGGCTTGAGATCGGCGATGGCGTCCACCTGCTGCTCGGTCTGGCCGGTGCCGCCGGCGAACACGGTGCAGCCGAGCGCCCGCGCGCCGCTTTCCATGATCGCGCCGGCCGGCGTCATGTGGTAGCTGAAGCAGTTGTGCACCAGTTCGCCGCTGCGAAAGCCCGCGGCGTGCAGCGCACGCGCGGTGCGCCAGTAGTCCCGAGCCTCGCCCTCGGGCTCGTAGATGGTGCCGGGGCTGGCGAACACGCGCAGCATGCGCGGGCCGAAGCGGATGGCCGAGAAGCCGCCGAAGGGGTCGCTCGCGCGGCCGGCCTGCTGCAGTGCGAGCAGTTCGGACTTGCGCGTCACGGGCAGCCGGGCCAGCGCCTCGCGGCTGCCGATGTCGGCGGGCTCCACGCCGTCGAGGATCTTCGCGAAGGCAGGCGCCGCGGTCTGGGCCTGCGCGATCTGCTTCGGCAGGGCGCCCAGCAGGTCGCGCTCGCGTTCCTCGGGGTCTCGCACTTCAAGAGCGTCGTAGTAGTCGGTCATACGCTTCGTCCTCTCGCGGACTGATGCGGGGAACACTGGGGGGAAGCCATTACGCCAACCAACGCTTTCTGCGCTTGTAGCTCTTCACGTCGCGGAAGCTCTTGCGATCCGCGCCCCCGACGCCCAGGTAGAACTCCTTGACGTCCTCGTTCTCGCGCAGGCTCTGCGCTTCGCCGTCCATCACGATGCGGCCGTTCTCCAGGATGTAGCCGTAGTCGGCGTAGCGCAGCGCCATGTTGGTGTTCTGCTCGGCCAGGAGGAAGGTGACCTTCTCCTTCTCGTTCAGGTCCTTCACGATGCCGAACACCTCTTCCACGATCTGCGGCGCCAGGCCCATGGAGGGCTCGTCGAGCAGCACCATGCTGGGGTTGGCCATCAGCGCGCGGCCGATGGCGCACATCTGCTGCTCGCCGCCGGAGGTGTAGGCGGCCTGCGAGGTGCGCCGCGTCTTCAGCCGCGGGAAATAGGTGTAGACCTTCTCCAGCGTCTGCGCCACGGCGGCCTTGCCGTCGGTGCGGGTGTAGGCGCCGGTCAGCAGGTTGTCCTCGATCGTGAGGTGGGCGAAGCAGTGGCGGCCCTCCATCACCTGGATCAGCCCGCGCTTGACCAGTTCGGCCGGCGACAGCGCCTCGATGCGCTCGCCGCGCAGCTCGATGGTGCCCTTGGTGACCGCGCCGCGCTCGCCGGCCAGCAGGTTGGACACCGCGCGCAGCGTGGTGGTCTTGCCGGCGCCGTTGCCGCCCAGCAGCGCAACGATGCCGCCCTCGGGCACCGTGAGCGAGACGCCCTTGAGCACGAGGATCACGTGGTTGTAGATGACCTCGATGCCGTTGACGTCGAGAAGCACAGAACGCTCCCCCAGGCTGCGCGCCTGCGGCGCTCCGCCAACCCCCTCGCTCGCGAGGGGGCGATGCGAGTGGCCCGGCGAAGCCGGTCCCACCGCATCTCCCGAATGGCGTGCAGCCGTCATGTGTCGTGCTCCTCGTCAGGCAAGTCTTCAGGCGGCGCAGTCGCTGGCATCGCGCTTGGGCAGCTTCTTCTCGGCGGCGTACTTGTCGCCGGCCTGCTTCACCATCGGCTTGATGATCTGCTCGTCGGCCTGGTACCAGTCGCTCATGCCGCCCCACTTGGCGCCGTCCCAGGTGTGCACGCGCGCCCAGGTCGAGCCCATGTGGTCCTGGCACGAGGTGCTGATCGGCCGCAGCACGCCCGCGAAGCCCAGCGCGTCCAGCTTCTTCTGGTCGAGCGCGAGGTTCTCCAGCCCCCAGCGCACCTGCTCGCCGGTCATGACCTTGCCCTTGCCGAAGCGTTCCTGTGCGCGCCGCACGGCTTCCACGCCCAGCATCTGGATGATCAGGCCGCGGGTGTAGAGCACCGATCCGACCTCGTCGCGCGGGCCGGTGCCCTGGCCCTTGTCGTGCACGTTCTTCAGGATGTCCTGGATCACCTTGGGCTGCGTGCCCGAGGTGTTGAGCGCCAGCGCGTTGTAGCCCTTGGCCGAGGCGCCCACGTCCTTCACGTCGGGCTCGGCGCCGGCCCACCACACGCCGTACATCTTCTCGCGCGGGTAGCCGGTGGCCACGGCCTCCTTGAGCGCGGTGGAGTTCATCACGCCCCAGCCCCACAGCAGCACGTAGTCGGGACGCGACTGGCGCACCTGCAGCCAGGCGGACTTCTGCTCGATGCCGGGCGCGGCCACGGGAATCAGGCCGAGCTCGAAGCCGTTCATCTTGGCGCGCTCCTGCAAGAGCGGGATCGGCTCCTTGCCGAAGGGCGAGTCGTGGTAGACCAGCGTGATCTTCTTGCCCTTGAGCTTGTCGGCGCCGCCTTCCTTCTTCGCGATGTGCTGGATCAGGATGTCGGCGGCGGTCCAGTAGCTGCCCATCAGCGGGAAGTTCCACTTGAACACGCTGCCGTCCTGCGAGGCCGAGAGGCCGTAGCCCAGGGTGATGAGCGGGATCTTGTCGGCGGGCGCCTTGTCGGTCAGCGCGAAGGTGATGCCGGTGGCCTGCGGGTCGATCAGCGTGGCGCCCTTGTCCTTCAGGCGCTCGTAGCATTCCACGCCCTTGTCGGTGGCGTAGCCGGTCTCGCATTCTTCGTACGAGATCTTCACGCCGTTGATGCCGCCGGTCGCGTTGATCAGCTTGATGTAGTCCTGCTTGCCGTTGGCCCAGGGCGTGCCGTTGGGCGCGTAGGGGCCGGTGCGGTAGACCAGCAGCGGGAAGAACTGCTCCTTGGCCTGCGCGAAGGCCGGCGCCGTGGCGGCCAGCGCCGAGACGGCGGCGAGGGCGAGTGCGAGTGATTTCAGCTTCATGCTTGTCTCCTTTTGTTGAAGTGCCGGGTAAATCAATCAGTGCGGGAAGGGCCAGAGGCGCAGCTTCTCTTTCGCGGTGGACCAGAGCCGCGCGAGGCCATGCGGCTCGACGATCAGGAAGAACACGATCAGCGCGCCGAAGATCATGAATTCGAGGTGCGAGGCCAGCGCGGTCGAGATCGACAGGCCGAACCAGCCCGGGATCTGGTTGAGCATGATCGGCAGCAGCACGATGAAGGCGGCGCCGAAGAAGCTGCCCATGATCGAGCCCAGCCCGCCGATGATCACCATGAAGAGCAGCTGGAAGGAGCGGTCGATGTTGAAGGCCGCCGGCTCCCAGGTGCTCAGGTGCACGAAGCCCCACAGCGCGCCCGCCACGCCGACGATGAAGGAGCTGACCGCGAAGGCGGTGAGCTTGGCGTAGACCGGGCGGATGCCGATCACCGCGGCCGCCACGTCCATGTCGCGCATCGCCATCCACTCGCGGCCGATCGCGCTGCGCACCAGGTTCTTGGCCCCCATCGCGAAGACCACCAGCAGCGCCAGGCACAGCAGGTACTTCTGCGTCGCGGTCTCCACCGGCAGGCCGAACAGGTTGAGGCCCGCCACGCTGACCGAGCCCGAGGCCGAGTTGTTGGTGAACCAGTTGATGCGCAGGAAGGCCCAGTCCACGAAGAACTGCGCGGCCAGCGTCGCCACCGCCAGGTACAGCCCCTTGATGCGCAGGCTGGGAACGCCGAAGAGCACGCCCACCACCGTGGCGCACAGCCCGCCCAGAAGCAGCGAGGCGAGCAGCGGCATGCCGTCGATGCGCACGTGGAAGTTGTAGGCCGCGTAGGCGCCCACCGCCATGAAGGCGCCGGTGCCCAGCGAGATCTGGCCGCAGTAGCCCACCAGGATGTTCAGGCCCAGCGCGGCGAGCGAGAGGATCAGGAAGGGGATCAGGATCGCGCGGAAGAAGTATTCCGAGGCGAAGAGCGGCACCACCGCGAAGGCGAAGACCAGCAGCGCCAGGATGAACACCCGGTCCTGCAGGATCGGAAAGACCTGCTGGTCGGCGCGGTAGGTGGATTTGAACTGGCCGTTCTCGCGGTAAAGCATGTTCAGACTCGATCGATGATTTTTTCGCCGAAGAGCCCTTGAGGCCGCACCAGCAGGAAGACAAGGGCGAGCACATAGGCGAACCAGATCTCGATGCCGCCGCCCAGCATCGGCCCGAGGTAGATCTCCGAAAGCTTCTCTCCCACGCCGATCAGCAGCCCGCCGATGATGGCGCCCGGCACCGAGGTCAGCCCGCCCAGGATCACCACCGGCAGCGCCTTCAGCGCCACCAGCGAGAGCGAGAACTGCACGCCCAGCTTGGAGCCCCAGATGATCCCGGCCACCAGCGCCGCGAAGCCGGCCACCGACCACACGATCACCCAGATGCGGTTGAGCGGGATGCCGATGGACTGCGCGGCCTGGTGGTCGTCGGCCACCGCGCGCAGGGCGCGGCCGGTGGCCGTCTTCTGGAAGAACAGCGCCAGCACCGCCACCAGCGCGGCCGCCACGCCGGCGGCGATCAGGTCCTCCTGGCTCAGCAGCAGGCCGCCCTGGAAGGTGCCCTCCAGCACCATCAGCGGCTCCTTGGGCATGCCGACGTCGATCTTGTAGATGTCGTTGCCGAACAGCGTCTGGCCCAGGCCGTCGAGGAAGTAGGCGATGCCCAGCGTGGCCATCAGCAGCGTGATGCCTTCCTGGTTGACCAGCCTGGACAGCGCCAGCCGCTCGATCAGCCAGGCCACCGCGATCATGACCGCCATCGCGACCACGAAGGCCAGCACGTTCGCCAGCACCTGGCTTTCGAAACCGAGCCAGCGCGGCAGCCATTCCGCGAAGCGCGCCATCGCCAGCGCCGCGAACAGCACCATCGCGCCCTGCGCGAAGTTGAAGACGCCGGAGGCCTTGTAGATCAGCACGAAGCCGATGGCGATCAGCGAATACAGCATGCCCACCATGAGGCCGCCGAAGAGGGTTTCAAGGAAAAAGCCCATCAGTGTTCCGTTCCGAGGTAAGCCCGGATCACGTCCTCGTTGTTGCGCACCTCGTCGGGCGTGCCGTCGCCGATCTTCTTGCCGTAGTCGAGCACGACCACGCGGTCCGAGATGTCCATCACCACGCCCATGTCGTGCTCGATCAGCACGATGGTGGTGCCGAACTCGTCGTTCACGTCGAGGATGAAGCGGCTCATGTCCTGCTTCTCCTCCACGTTCATGCCGGCCATGGGCTCGTCCAGCAGCAGCACCTGCGGCTCCATGGCCAGGGCACGGCCCAGGTCCACCCGCTTCTGCAGGCCGTAGGGCAGGCGGCCCACCGGCGTCTTGCGGTGCAGCTGGATCTCGAGGAAGTCGATGATGCGCTCGACGAACTCGCGGTGCGCCAGTTCCTCGCGCTCGGCGGGGCCCCAGCGCAGGGCCTGCGCGAGCAGGCCGCTCTTCATCTTGAGGTTGCGGCCCGTCATGATGTTGTCGAGCACGCTCATGCCCTTGAAGAGCGCCAGGTTCTGGAAGGTGCGCGCCACGCCCATCTCGGCCACCTGGCGCGAATTCATGTGCTTGAAGTGCTTGCCGCGGAAGGTGATGGAGCCCTGCTGCGGCTGGTACACGCCGTTGATGCAGTTGAGCATGGAGCTCTTGCCCGCGCCGTTCGGGCCGATGATGGCGCGCACCTCGTGCTCGCGCACGTTGAAGCTGATGTCCGTCAGCGCCTTCACGCCGCCGAAGGACAGCGAGATGTTCTGCACGTCCAGGATCACGTCGCCGGTGCGGCGGCCGCGGCCGATGGCCGTCTCGGCAACGGTCGCGAGCATGGCGGCCTCGGTGAAGTTCTGTGCGTTCATGCGGCCGCCTTCATCGGTGGGAATCGCCTGGCCTCGACGATCTGCAGCGTGGCGCTCACCGTGCCCGTGCGGCCGTCCTCGAACTTGACCTGGGTCTCGATGTACTGCTCGGCCTTGCCGCCGTAGAGGGCGTCGACCAGCACGCGGTACTTGTCGGCGATGAAGCCGCGCCGCACCTTGCGGGTGCGGGTGAGCTCGTCGTCGTCGGGGTCCAGCTCCTTGTGCAGCACCAGGAAGCGGGCGATCTGGGTGTCGCCCATGCCTTCCTCGCTCGCCAGGTCGGCGTTCACCTTCGCGATGCAGTCGGCCACCAGCTCGAGCACCTCGGGCTTGCCGGCCAGGTCCACGTAGCCGCCGTAGGGCAGGCCGCGGCGCTCGGCCCAGTTGCCCACCGCCTCGTAGTCGATGTTGATGGCGGCGCAGACCTCGCGGCGGCCGTTGCCGAAGCACACCGCCTCCTTGATCTGGGGGAAGAACTTGAGCTTGTTCTCGATGTAGTTGGGCGCGAACATCGCGCCGCCCGAGAGCTTGCCCACGTCCTTGGCGCGGTCGATGATGCGCAGGTGCCCCTCGGCGTCGATCACCCCGGCGTCGCCGGTGTGGAAGTAGCCCTCGGCGTCGAGCACCTCGGCGGTGGCGTCGGGCCGCTTGTAGTACTCCTTCAGCACCGACACGCCGCGCACCAGCACCTCGCCGTCGGGCGCGATGCGCAGCTCGATGCCGGGCGCCGCGCTGCCCACGGTCTGCAGCTTGACCTTGCCGTCCTGCTGCAGGCAGACGTAGGCGCAGGTCTCGGTCTGGCCGTAGAACTGCTTGAGGTTGACGCCGATCGAGCGGTAGAAGCGGAACAGGTCCGGCCCGATCGCCGCGCCCGCGGTGTAGGCCACGCGGATGCGGCTCATGCCCAGCACGTTGCGCAGCGGGCCGTAGATCGTGAGGTCGCCCAGCGCGTAGAGCAGGCGATCGGCCAGGCCCACCTTCTGGCCGTTGAGGATGTCCGCGCCCACGCGGCGCGCCAGGGCCATGAACTTCGCGTACAGCCAGCGCTTGGGCGCGGCCGCGTCCTCCATGCGGATCGACACCGCGGTGAGCAGCCCTTCGAAGGTGCGCGGCGGGCCGAAGTAGTAGCTGGGCCCGATCTCGCGCATGTCGTTCATCACGGTGGCGGTGGACTCGGGGCAGTTGAGGGTGAAGCCGCCGACCAGCCACTGCGCCACCGAGAACAGGTGGTCGCCGACCCAGGCCATCGGCAGGTAGCTCATGATGTTGTCGCCGGGGCCGAGCCGGTCGGTCTCCACGCCGCCGCGGCCGGCAGCGATGAAGCTGGCATGCGTCTGGCACACGCCCTTGGGGCGGCCGGTGGTGCCGGAGGTGTAGAGGATCACCGCGACGTCGCCGGGCTCGACGCCGTTCATGCTCTGATCGAAGAAGCCGGGCTGCGCGGCATCGAACGCGCGGCCCAGCTCGCGCAGGCGCTCGTAGCCGATCAGGCCCGGCTGGTCGTAGTGGCGCAGGCCGCGCGGGTCGTCGTAGACGATGTGGCGCAGGCCCTGCTTGCCCTGGGCCGTCAGCAGCTCGCGGCATTCGAGCAGCTTGTCCACCTGCTCCTGGTCTTCCGCGATCACGAAGTCGATGGCCGCGTCTTCCAGCATGAAGACCATCTCGCCCGCCACCGCGTCCTGGTACAGCGGCACCGGCACGCCGCGCAGGCTCTGCGCCGCCACCACGGCCAGGTAGAGGTGCGGCCGGTTGGCGCCGACGATCGCGAGGTTGTGGCCGGGCTGGAAGCCCAGGCTCGCCAGGCCGCAGGCGATCTCGCGCACCTCGCGCGCCGCGGCCGACCAGGTCCAGGTCTGCCAGATGCCGAGGTCCTTTTCGCGCACGGCCGGCGCGTCGGGCTGGTGCTGCGCATGGGCCAGCAGCAGGCGGGGGAAGGTGTTGGCGTTGCTTTGCACGATGGGCGGACTGTAGAACCGCGCTTGTCGTCGACTTGTCGTTTCAACGACAATCCTAGGGACACTACTCCCCGGAGTTTCCCGATGATTCCCGGCGCGCCCAGCGGCACCTCTTCCCTGCGCGACCGCGTGCGGCCGGCCACCGTGGAGGAGCTGCACAACATTCCCTGGATGCACACGCTCACCCCCACCGAGCGCCGGCGCGCGGAGGCGGCGGTGGTGGTCGGCGATGCCGAGCCCGGCGACCTGGTCTGTCGCATCGGCCGCTCGCCCACCTACTGGTTCGGCGTGGTCGAGGGCCTGCTCAAGATGAGCAACGACAACGCCGACGGCACCTCCATGACCTACAGCGGCCTGCCGCCGGGCGGCTGGTTCGGCGAGGGCACCGCGCTCAAGCGCGAGCCCTACCGCTACAACATCCAGGCCCTGCGCCGCAGCGTGGTCGCGGGCCTGCCGGTGGACGACTTCCACTGGCTGCTGGACCACTCGATCGGCTTCAACCGCTTCGTGATGAACCAGCTCAACGAGCGGCTGGCCCAGTTCATCGCGGCGCGCGAGGCGGACCGGCTCAACGACCCCGACGCGCGCGTGGCGCGCAACCTGGCGGCGCTGTTCAACCCGGTGCTCTTTCCCGGCGTCGGCAAGCTGCTGCGCATCACGCAGCAGGAGCTGGCCTACCTGATCGGACTCTCGCGCCAGCGCGTCAACGAAGCCTTGCGGACGCTGCAGGCGCAGGGCGCGATCCGCGTGGAGTACGGGGGGCTGCGGGTGCTCGATCTCGCGGCGCTGCGTGACGGCGGCATGGCCGCCAAGGGCGAGGGCTGAGGCTCAGCCGGGGGGCTGGCGTTTGGGAAGGGGAATGCTGGGGTCGCGCACGATGGCTCGGCGCACCAGCTTGTCCAGCGCGTAGGGGCGCAGGTAGGCGGCGGTTTCCTCGACGGGGCAGTGCAGCCAGTCGTCCACCCAGGCCTCGCGCAGGAAGACCACGCGGCGCTGCGCCGGCGCTTCCACCGCGGGCAGCGTGAGCAGCGCGAAGCTCTCGACGCATTCGCCGTCCGGCGCGCGCCAGCCGTTCCACAGGCCCGCCAGCGCGAGCGGCTCGCCATCGGCGCGGGAGACGCGCACCACCGTGTCCTCGGTGTCGCCGCGGCGGTACAGCGCGTCGGCCAGCACCACGCAGCGGTGGCCCCGTTTCCAGGGCTGGTAGAAGTTGCGCTCGCTCGCGGCCGTCTCGCCGCGGGCCTCGAAGGTGTAGGGGACCTCGCGGTCCTGGGAAAACAGCGGGATCAGGCCCCAGCGGCCCCGCGCCGCCTCGAAGCGCCCCGTCATCGCCGCGCCTTCGCGGTCGCCGCGCGGGCGGCGGATGAAGGTGCCCTGCGCACCGGGCCGGACCACCGGCGCCTGTTCTTCCGGCACGGAAAGCCCGAAGCCCGCGAGAAAGTGGCGCGGGTCACGCGTGGGCTCGTATTGGATGGGCATCGGACGAATGTAAGAAGGCGCTGCGCGGTTCGTCAATGCACCTATAGGATCCGGAATGCACGACAAGTCGTTGTCGATGCAGCATTTCACGAGATCACGCATGAATTCAACGCAACTCACCATCATCACAGGCGCCTCCCGCGGCCTGGGCCGCGCCATGGCCGAACAACTGCTGGCCCGCCCGGGGCAGCGCCTGCTGTGCATCTCGCGCCGCGCGGACGAGCAGCTCTCCGCCCGCGCCCGCGAATCCGGCGCCCAGCTCGAACAGTGGCAGCAGGACCTGGCCGACCCGGTGCCCGTGGCCGTGCGCCTGGCGGATTGGCTGCGCGGCCTGGACGGCCAGGCCTATGAAAGCGCCACGCTGATCAACAACGCCGGCACCGTCGGCCGCACACGCCCGCTGGCGCAGGCGGCCGCGGACGAACTGGCGCAGGCTCTGCGGGTGGGCCTGGAGGCGCCGCTGCTGCTGACCTCGGCCTTCCTTGCCGCCACCCACGGCTGGCGCGGCGCGCGCAAGGTGCTCAACATCTCCTCGGGCCTGGGCCGCAACGCGATGGCGAGCCAGGCGCCCTATTGCGCGGCCAAGGCCGGCATGGACCATTTCTCGCGCGCGGTGGCGCTGGAGGAGGAAGCCTTGGGCACCGGCGCGAAGATCGTCTCGCTCGCGCCCGGCGTGATCGACACCGACATGCAGGTGCAGCTGCGCGGGGCCGAGTCCGACATGTTCCCGGACCGTGCGCGCTTCGAGCGCATGAAGGCGCAGGGCCAGCTCGACAGCCCGGAATCGGCAGCGGCGAAGGTGCTGGCCTATCTCGAGCGCACGGACTTCGGCAGCAAGCCCGTGGCGGACGTGCGCGACGCCTGAGCGGCGCTTATTCGATCGTTGCGCCCGAAGCCTTCACGATGTCCTTCCACTTGAGGTAGTCGGTCTTCAGCAGCGTGCCGAACTGCTCGGGCGTCATGCTCTGCGGCTCGGCGCCCTGCGCGATGATCGCGGCCTTCATCTCGGGCGTGGCCAGCAGCTTGTTCACCTCGGCGTTCACCGTGGTGATGATCTCCTTGGGCGTGCCCGCCGGCGCGAAGAGGCCGTACCAGGTGCTCACGTCGAAGTCCTTGTAGCCCAGTTCGGCCACGGTCGGGATCTCCGGCAGCGAGCTGCTGCGCTTGGCCGAGGTCACCGCCAGCGCGCGCAGCTTGCCGGCCTTGATCTGGCTCATCGCGGAGGGCAGGGAGGACACCATCAGGTCCACGTTGCCGGCCAGCACGTCCATCATCGCGGGGTTCGAGCCCTTGTAGGGCACGTGGCGCATCTTGATCCTGGCCGCGCCGTTGAAGATCTCGCCGGCCAGGTGGATGGTGGTGCCGTTGCCGGGCGAGCCGTAGGTCACGGTGTCGGGCGCGGCGCGCGCGGCATCGACCACGTCCTTGAGCGTCTTGAACTTCGACTCGGTGCGCGTGACGATCACCACCGGCGTGTAGGCCACGTGGGCGATGGCGGTGAGGTCCTTGGTCGGCTCGTAGCTCAGGTTCTTGTAGAGCCAGGGCGCGACGACCATGTTGTCCTTCTGGCCCATCACGATGTCGTAACCGGTGGGCGTGGCGCGCGCCGCCTCGGCGATGCCGATGGTGCCGCCCGCGCCCGCGCGGTTGTCGGGCACCACGGTCCACTTGCTGACTTCGGTGAGCTTGGTCGCGACCAGCCGCGACAGGATGTCGGTGCCGCCGCCGGGCGGGAACGGCACGATCAGGCGGACGGGCTTGGCGGGATAGGGCTGGGCCTGCACGGCGACGGCGGCCAGTGCCAGGACCGAGACGGTCAGCAGCTTGCGGATCATGGGGTGTCTCTCTGTTGGAGGCGCAGCCGGAGGCTGCACAGTGGGCGGGAAGTGTGCCGCAAAGAGGGCCATGAAGCGTACACGAATCGCGATGGCGGGCTTGCCGAAGGGCGATGCGCTGATGCGGCAAGGCGGCCTCGGGCCGCACTGCAGGGAGGTCCGGGCGATGCCCTGCGCCCATTCAAAGGGGGGAGGCGAGCGTTGCCTCCACGGATTCAATGCACCGTCGGCGGCCCGCCGCGCTCGTCATGCCGGCGCTGCAGCGCCGCGATGCCCGCCATCATGGCGGCGCCATAGGTCGGCATCGGCCCTTCGGCGGCGTCGACGGGTCGGCAGTCGGTGCCGTCCTGCTTCTGCAGGACCCAGTAGAAATGGCCGGCGATCGGTTCGTCAACGATCAGTGCGATGGCTTCGGTATCCATGTGAATCCTCGTCTTTCAGTGCATGCGCCGGTTGTACGCAGCCACAGGACGAACAGAAAGCGAGGAATTCACAAAGCGACGCACGCTGCGCCACAAAGGCGCGCCGACCGTGCAAATGCGCACGGCGGCCAGGGCGGGTCAGCCGAAGTTCTTCTGGGCGAAGTCCCAGTTCACCAGCTTGGCCAGGAAGGTCTCCACGAACTTCGGGCGCAGGTTGCGGTAGTCGATGTAGTAGGCG
>NZ_LYMK01000074.1 GCF_002157355.1 Variovorax sp. JS1663
CTTTCTTTGGCGAGACAAAGAAAGTAACTCGCCCGCCGGGGCGAATTCCCGGCTCCTGCGCAACAACAAGCGCAATGCCAGAACAAAGGCCCAATGCCCTCACCCCCACCCTCTCCCAGAGGGAGAGGGAGCAAGGCACGCCCGTGCGAAAGATGACCCGATGAAGCACGCCCACGCCATGCCCTTCGGCGCCAGCATGCTCGACGGCACCGCCGTGAGCTTCACCCTGTGGGCGCCAGGAGCAACGCAGGTGGTGCTGGAACATGGCACGGCAGCCGATCCGCATCCCATGGTGCGCGACAACGAGGGCTGGCACCGCCTCACCCTCCCCGCCGCGCGCGCCGGCGATGCCTACCGCTTCCGCCTGCCCGACGGCCTGCAGGTCCCCGACCCCGCCTCGCGCAGCAACCCCGATGACGTGCATGGCCCGAGCGTCGTCGTCGACCCGCACGCCTACGACTGGCAGCACGACGCCTGGCGCGGCCGCCCCTGGGAAGAGGCCGTCATCTACGAACTGCACGTGGGCTGCTTCACGCCCGAAGGCACCTTCACCGCCGCCTCGCAACGACTGCCCGCGCTCGCACAAATGGGCATCACCGCCATCGAGCTGATGCCGCTCGCCGACTTCCCGGGCCAGCGCAACTGGGGCTACGACGGCGTGCTGCAGTTCGCGCCCGACGCGAGCTACGGCAGCCCCGACGAACTGAAAGCACTGGTCGACGCAGCCCACGGCCTCGGCCTGATGGTGCTGATCGACGTCGTCTACAACCACTTCGGCCCCGAGGGCAACTACCTGCACGCCTATTGCCCCCCCTTCTTCAACCCGGCCCACCAGACGCCCTGGGGTTCGGCCATCAACTACGACGGCGACCAGGCGCGCACGGTGCGCGACTTCTTCATCCACAACGCGCTCTACTGGGTCGAGGAGTTCCGCTTCGACGGGCTGCGCATGGACGCCATCCATGCCATCCGCGACGACTCGACGCCGCACATCGTCGAAGAGATCTGCCACGCCCTGCGCGACGGCCCGGGCCGCGAGCGCCACGTGCACGTGGTGCTGGAGAACGACGCCAACCAGGCCTCCCTGCTCGTGCGCGACGCGCAGGGCCGCCCCGTCGCGGCCACGGCGCAATGGAACGACGACCTGCACCACGCGGCCCACGTGCTGGCCACCGGCGAGACCGACGGCTACTACGCCGACTATGCGGACGACCCGGTCGCGCAGTTCGGCCGCGCGCTGGCCCAGGGCTTCGTCTACCAGGGCCAGCCTTCCGCCTTCCGCGAGGGCGAGCCGCGCGGCGAAGACACGAGCCAGCTGCCGCTGCCCGCCTTCGTCTCCTACCTGCAGACCCACGACCAGGTCGGCAACCGCGCCTTCGGCGAGCGCATCCATGCGATCGGCGACATCGCCCTGGTGCGCGCGGCCTGGACCTGCCTGCTGTTCTCGCCTCACGTGCCCATGTTCTTCATGGGCGACGAGTTCGAGGCCTCCACGCCCTTCCAGTACTTCTGCGACTTCGGCCCCGAGCTCGCGCGCGCAGTGGCCGAGGGACGGCGCGCCGAGTTCGGCCGCTTCAAGGCCTTCGCCGACGAGGCGGCGCGCGCACGCATTCCAGACCCCAATGCCGCGTCGACCTTCGAGGCCTCGAAGCTGCGCTGGGACGAATGCGCAGACCCGCTGCACGAGGCCTGGCGCGTCCAGGTCGGCGAGATGCTGGCGCTGCGCCGCCAGAAGCTGGTGCCGCTGCTGGCCGGCCAGCGCGGCGCCGGCCGCTTCGATGCCAAGGACGGGCTGCTGCGTGTCGAATGGACGCTGGCCGACACCACCCGCGGCGAGGACGACCCGCGCCTGCATCTGCTGGCCCATTTCGGCGAGCGGCCGGCCGAGGGCGTGGCCGCGCCGCCGGGCGAGGTGCTGCATGCCAGCGCCATCGAGCGCGAAGGCCCGCAGGGCCTGCTGCGGATCGCCCGCGGCGGCGTGTTCGTCGCGCTGCAGGAGTCCGGCCTTGTCTGACGTCCTCTCCAGCGCCGATGCCGAGGCCATCGCCCGCCTGTGCGCCGACTGCGGCATCGCGCTCGACTACCACGACATCTGGGGCCAGCACCAGCCGGTGCCGCGCGAGACCCTGCTGGCGCTGCTGGCCGAGTTCGGACTACCGGCGAAGGATGCCGCGCCCGCCGCCCCCACTCTGCCGCCCGTGCTCACGGTCCGGGCGCTCGACCCCGACTGGGCGCTGCCGCTGCGCCTGCCGGCCGCGTTGCCGCGCCTGCGCTGGCAACTGCACGACGAGGCCGGCGCCCTGCAGCAGCAGGGCGAGCTCGACGCGCATGCGCTGCCCGAGAACGCCAGCTTCGACCTGGCCGGCGAGCGCTGGTGCGAGCGCACGCCGCGGCTCGGCCTCCCTTTGGCGATGGGCTACCACCGGCTGCGCATCGACGGCCTGCCCGGCGAAACCCTGATCGTCAGCGCGCCCGAACGCTGCTGGTGCCCCGCCGCACTGCAGGACGGCGGCCGCGTCTGGGGCACGGCGGTCCAGCTCTACGCGCTGCGCTCGCGGCGCAACTGGGGCATGGGCGACTTCGGCGACCTGGTGCAGCTGGTCACGCAGATGGCCCGCCATGGCGCCGAGGTGATTGGCCTCAACCCGCTGCATGCCCTGTTCCCGCACAACCCGCCGCATGCGAGCCCCTACAGCCCGTCCTCGCGCCGCTGGCTCAACGTGCTCTACATCGACGTGGAGGCGGTGGCCGACTTCGCCGGCTGCGAGAGCGCGCAGCGGCTGGTGGGCTCGCCCGAGTTCCAGGGCCGGCTCGCGATGCTCCGCGAGGCGGAGCTGGTGGACCATGCGGGCGTCGCGCAGGCCAAGTTCGAGGTGCTCGCGCTGCTGTTCGCGCACTTCCGCGCGCACCACCTGGACGGCGAAGGCAGCGCCGCCCGCGACGATGCCGGCCGCGCCTTCCTCGGCTTCGTGGCAGAGGGCGGCACGGCCTTGCGCGGCCATGCCCTCTTCGAGGCCCTGCAGGCGCATTTCCACGAGGCCGACGCGCAGGTGTGGGGCTGGCCGGTCTGGCCCGAGGCCTACCGCGATCCCGCGAGCCCCGCCGTCGAGGCCTTCGCCCGCGAGCACGCCGCGCGCGTGCAATACCACCAGTACCTGCAATGGCTGGCCCATGTCCAGCTCGCGCGCGCCGCGGCGCAATGCAAGGCGCTGGGCCTGGGCATCGGCCTGTACCTGGACCTCGCGGTCTCCAGCGACCGCGGCGGCTCCGACGTCTGGACCGAAGGCGCCGGCTTCGCCGCCGACGCCAGCGTGGGCGCGCCGCCGGACGAGTTCAATCCCGGCGGCCAGGGCTGGGGCCTGCCGCCGCTGCGGCCGGACCGCCTGCGCGCCGCCGGCTACCGCTTCTTCATCGACACGCTGCGCGCCAACATGCGCCACGCGGGCGCGCTGCGCATCGACCACGTGATGGGGCTGATGCGCCTTTTCTGGATCCCTGCCGGCCGCAGCGCGCGCGAGGGCGGCTACGTGCACTATCCGCTGCAGGAGCTGCTGGCCATCGTCGCGCTCGAAAGCCAGCGCCAGCGCTGCCTGGTGATCGGCGAGGACCTGGGCACCGTCGCGCCCGAGATGCGCGAGGCGCTGGCGCGCGCGGGCGTGCTGTCCTACCGCCTGCTCTTCTTCGAGCGCGAGGGCGACGGCGGCTTCCGAGCGCCCGAGGCCTATCCGGCCCAGGCGCTGGCGGCCGTGGCCACGCACGACCTGCCGACCCTGGCCGGCTGGTGGCGCGGCGAGGACCTGCGGCTGCGGCTCTCGCTCGGGCTCATCGCCGATGCGACTCAGCTGGAGCAGCAGCTGATCGAGCGCGCGCGCCAGCGCCTGCAGCTGCTCTTCTCGCTGCACCGCAAAGGACTGCTCGGCACCGAGGAGATCGCCCAGGCCAGCGCGGAGCCCCGGCTCGCACCGGCCATCGTCGAGGCCGTGCACGCCTTCCTCGCCGCCGGGCCCTCGGCGGTGATGATGGTCCAGCTGGAGGACGTGGCGGGCGCCGCGGAGCAGGTCAACATGCCCGGCACCACCCACGAGCAGCCCAACTGGCGCCGCAAGCTGCCGATCGAGCTGGAGGCACTGGCCGAGGGCGAGGCCCTGGCCGCGCTCGGCCGCACCCTCACCCGGCTGCGCCCGCACGCACGCACCGGCCGTGCGCGCGGCGCCTCGGTGCAGGCACGCGTGCCGCGCGCCACCTACCGGCTGCAGCTGCACCGCGACTTCGCCTTCGACGATGCGATCCGCGTGCTGCCCTACCTGGCGCGGCTGGGCATCAGCCACGTGTACTGTTCGCCGATCCAGCGCGCCCGTGCCGGCAGCATGCACGGCTACGACGTGGTGGCACACGACCAGGTCAATCCCGAGCTCGGCGGCCGCGCGGGCTATGACCGCTTCGCCGCGGCGCTGCGCGCGCACGGCATGGGCCAGCTGCTGGACCTGGTGCCCAACCACATGGGCGTCATGGGCGCCGACAACGCCTGGTGGATGGACGTGCTGGAGAACGGCCCCGCCTCGCTCTTCGCCCAGCACTTCGACATCGACTGGCAGCCGCTCAACCCCGAGCTCGCGGGCAAGGTGCTGGTGCCGGTGCTGGGCGATCACTATGGCGACGCGCTGGAGCGCGGCGACCTGGTGCTGCACTTCGAGGCGGAGGGCGGCAGCCTGGCCGTGCACTACTTCGAGCACCGCTTTCCGCTCGCGCCCGAGAGCTACCCGCGCGTGCTCGCCGCCGCCAGCCTGCGGCTGGAAGACACGCAGCTCGCGGTCCAGCTCGCCGGCGCGGCCTCGGGCTTCGCGCGCCTGCAGGGCCGCGACGCGAGCGACGAGGCCGCGCGCGCCGAGCGCGCCCGCGACAAGGAGCTGCTGAAGACCCAGCTGGCCCGCCTGGCCGGCCGCGAGCCCGCCGTGGCGCGCGCCGTCGCCGCGCGCGTGGCCGAGCTCAACCTGCCCGGCGCGCGCGACGCGCTGCATGCGCTGATCGAGGAACAGTCCTGGCGCCTCGCCTACTGGCGCGTGGCGGCGGACGACATCAACTACCGCCGCTTCTTCGACATCAACACGCTGGCAGCGCTGTGCATGGAGCGCGAAGAGGTGTTCGAGGCCACCCAGTCCCTCGCGCTGGACCTGGCCGCGGCCGGCCTGGTGGACGGCCTGCGCATCGACCATCCGGACGGCCTGTACGACCCGGCGCAGTATTTCCGCCGGCTGCAGGAAGGCTACGCGCGCCGCGCCGGACTGCTGCTGGCGGAGCGCGACGAGGCCGGCCGGCCCGTACGGCCGCTCTACGTGGTGGCCGAGAAGATCAAGGCCGAGGAAGAGGAGGTGCCGGAGGACTGGCACATCCACGGCACCACCGGCTACCGCTTCGCCAACGTGGCCAACGGCGTGCTCATCGACACCGGGGCCGCGGAGAAGTTCGGCAAGATCTGGCGCAACTTCAGCGGCGTGCGCGACAGCTTCCAGGCGCTGGCGCGGGCCGGCAAGCGCGACATCATGCGCAGTGCGCTGGCCTCGGAGCTCACCGTGCTCGCCACCGAGCTGCTGCGCATCGCGCGGGCCGACCGGCACACCCGCGACTACACCTTCAACGCCCTGCAGCGCGCGCTCGGCGAGGTGGCGGCCTGCCTGCCGGTCTACCGCACCTACATCCTCGATGCGCCCTCGGAACAGGACGAGCATTTCATCGCCTGGGCCGTGCGCGAGGCGCGGCGCAGCAGCCTGGAGGCCGACCGCACGATCTACGACTTCGTGCAGCAGACCCTGCTGGGCCGGGCCGTGCCCGGCGCCGACGAGGCGCTGCGGCAGCGCGTGCTGCGCCTGGCGATCCGCTTCCAGCAGTTCAGCGCGCCTGTCACGGCCAAGGGGGTGGAGGACACCGCCTTCTACCGCTACTTCCCGCTCGCATCGCTCAACGAAGTCGGCGGCGAGCCGGCCCGCTTCGGCATGACCGTGGCGCAGTTCCACGAGGCCAGCGCCGACCGCGCGCGCCACTGGCCGCACACCATGCTCGCCAGCTCCACGCACGACAACAAGCGCTCGGAGGACGTGCGCTGCCGCATCGACGTGCTGTCCGAGATGCCGGCCACCTGGCGCCTGGCGCTGCGCCGCTGGCGCAACCTCTCGCGCGGCATCCGCCGCCGGCTGGAGGCGGAGGGCGCGCCGGCCGGCGCGCCTTCGAGCGCGGACGAATACCTGCTCTACCAGACCCTGCTGGGCACCCTGCCGGAGGGCCGGCTCGACGCGGCGGCGCGCGAGCCCTATGCCGAGCGCATCGTGCGCTACATGCACAAGGCGGCGCGCGAGGCCAAGGTCCACACCCGCTGGACCTATCCCGACGAGGCCTACGAGCAGGCGCTCGAAGGCTTCGTGCGCGCCCTGCTGGGCCCCGGCGCCGACCCGCGCTTCCTCGACGACCTGCAGGCCCTGGGCCGCGCGCTGGCCTGGTACGGTGCACTCAACAGCCTGTCGCTCACCCTGCTGAAGTTCGCCTCGCCCGGCGTGCCCGACCTCTACCAGGGCAACGAGATGATGGATCTGAGCCTGGTGGATCCGGACAACCGCCGGCCGGTGGACTACGAGACGCGTGCGCGGTGCCTGGACGAACTCGAAGCGCTGGCACGCGCGCCGGATCTGCCGTCGCGCCTGACCGAGCTGCTGCGCACGGCCGGCGACGGGCGCGCCAAGCTGTGGGTCACCTGGCGCATGCTGTCGCTGCGGCGCGCGCAGGCCGACCTGTTCCGCGAGGGCGACTACCAGGGCCTGGAGGCGCAGGGCGCCAAGGCGGCGCACGTGGTGGCCTTCGCGCGCCGGCACGGAGGCCGGCTGCTGGTGCTGGCCGCGGCGCGGTTGTGCAGCACGCTGGCGCCGCAACGCGAGCCCCCGGTGGGCGAGTGCTGGGAAGACACGGTCGTGCGCGTGGAAGGCCTGCCGGACGGCACGCGCTTCGAGCAGGTGCTCACCGGCGAGACCGTCGTGCTGCGCGAAGGCGTCATCCGTATGACAGAGGCCTTCGCTCACATGCCGGGGGCGGCGCTGTGGGCGCTGGACCCGGTCAGGCCGTGAAGCCGCCGTCGGCCACGATGTCCGCACCGGTGACGAAGCCCGCCTCGGGACGCGCCAGGTAGGCCACCAGGCTCGCGATCTCGGCCGGCTGGCCGTAGCGGCCGACCGCCATGCCGGGCCCGACGATCTTCGAGACCGGGCCGCCGTCGGGATTCATGTCGGTGTCGGTCGGGCCGGGGTGGAGCGGCGCGCTGGTGCGGCTGCTGCCGGGGTGGTATGCGGATGCGGGCGCGATCTCGCTGTACTACGCGAGCCGCACGCTGCTGCCGGCGAAGACGCGGGTCTTCATCGATTTCCTCACCGAGGCCTTCCGGCGCGAGCGCCTGGCGCAGCGCTTCGCGGGCAGCGTGGGCTGAAGGCGCGGGGAGGCTAGCGGCCCTGGTTGAGGCGGCTGAGGCCCTGGTCGGTCAGCATGCAGCCGCCGCGGCGGTCTTCCACCACCAGGCCGTTGGAGCGCAGCCGGCTGGAAACCTTGATCGTGTCGGTGGGGTGCCGCTTGACCACGGCGTCCCGCAACGCCTCGAGCGTTCTCCACTGTTCATCGTTGAGCTGGATCTTCTTCATCAACGTTTCGTCCTCGCTGGCGCGAGTGTGTACCCGAAAGGGGGGTGGCGCCTCCTTCATGAGTGCTCTTGTCAACGCGGCCGATTTGGGCTAGGCGAAATCCTCCACGCCTTGGGTCCGCAACCGAACCCCTTCCTGAACCAACGCGAGAACGCGCTGGTCTCCGAGAAGCCGAGCAGCCCTGCGATCGCGCCGATCGATTTGTCCGAGCGCTCGACGTACCTGCGGGCGAGCTCGCGCCGCGCCGCTTCCAGCTCGCTCGCGAAACTCAGGCCCGCGGCATCGAGATGCCGGCGCAAGGTGCGCTCCTGCAGGCCCAGGCGCAGCGCGACGTTCGCCATCGTGCAGCGGCCGCTCGGCAGCATCACGCCGATCAGCTCGCGCACGCGGGCTTCCACCGGCCGGGCCTTGAGGCCGGCCCAGGCTTGCAGCTGCCTTTCGGATTCGCTGCGGAAGATCGGGTCGGCTTCCGCCAGCGGCAGCGCGAGGTCCTCCGGCGCGATGAACAGCGCGCTGCCGTCGGCGTCGAACGCCACCGGACAGCCGAAGTAGCGACGGTAGGAGCGCGCATCCGCAGGCGCCGCGTGGGCGAGGCACACGGCCTGCGGATGCCACTGCGGACCGCACAGGTGCCGCATGATCTGGAAGATGCCGCCCGCGACCAGGTCGATCACCTGCGGCGACGAGGCGGCCACGGCATCGCCGTGGTAGGCGCACAGCGCCACGCTGCCCTCGCTTTCCTGGAGGTCCAGGCTCACCTCGGAATGCAGGTACATCCACGCGCTGATCGCCTGCAGCGCGTGGCGCACGTCGGGCTCGTCGCGCGCCAGCTTGCCGACCGCGCCGAAGTGCGACAGGCGCCGCGCCTGCGAAAGACGCAGGCCCAGGTCGGGACAGCCGAAGCGCTGCGCCGCATCCTCCAGCAGCCGCGCCACCGCGGTCACGGGCAGGCGTGCCTGGGGATCGCTCAATGCGGACAAGGGAATGCGCGCGCGTCGCAGCAGCTGCGCCGGGTCGGCGCCCAGCGAGCGCATCAGCGCCCCGAAGCCGGTCAGGACGTTGGCGCTGGCGGTGGCACGGGGCATGTCCGCGAATGTCAACAAAATGTCCGCGATGGTCAAGGCATCCGGCGCGTCCCGGTTCTAGATTGCGGGCAGCGGCAGCCCACATCGCCGCAGGAGACAACACCATGAAGATCCGCAGCCTCGGGCGTGCGGCCGCCGTGCTGGCACTGAGCTGTGCCGCCATCGGCCTGCACGCGCAGTCGAACTGGCCCACGCGCCCGGTGCGCGTGGTCGTTCCGGCCCCCGCGGGGTCCGGCCCCGACGCCCTGTGCCGCCATGTCACCCAGCGCCTCGGCGACCTGCTCGGCCAGCCCTTCACGCCCGAGAACCGTCCCGGCGCCAGCGGCCACGTGGGCGTCGAGGCGACGGCCAAGGCGCCTCCCGACGGCTACACGCTGGTGTGCGGCGCGTCCAGCACCTTCGTCACCACGCCGCACCTGATGACCCGGCTCGGCTACGCCCCCAACAAGGACCTGGCGCCGGTGGCGATGCTGGCGCGTGCGCACCTGCTCCTCATCGCCAGTCCGACGGTGCCGGCCGACGACCTGCCCTCGCTCATCGCATGGATCAAGGCCAACCCCGGCAAGGTCTCGTATGCCTCGCCGGGCATCGGCTCGAACGCGCACCTGGCGATGGAAGTGTTCAAGGCGCGTGCAGGCCTGGACATCGTCCACGTGCCCTACAACACGCTGCCGGCGCTGACCGACCTGGCCAGCGGCCGCGTCCAGCTGCTGGTGGAGCCGAGCGCCAGCGCCACGCCCTTCATTCGTGACGGCCGGGTGAAGCTGATCGCCGTGGCCAGCCCGACGCTCCTGCCGGAATTCCCGAAGGCGCGGCTGACGAACGAGACCGTTCCCGGCTTTGAGGTGATCGGCTGGGGCGGGCTGTTCGTGCCCGCGGCGACGCCGCGCCCCATCGTCGAGCGGCTGGCCGCCGAAGTCCACAAGGTGCTGCAGCAGAAGGAGGTGCGCGATGCCTTCGCGGCGCTCGGCTTCGTGCCCTACGACATGGGGCCGGACGAATCGCGGCGCTTCATCCGCGCCGAGTACGACCACTGGGGCGAGGTGATCCGCTCCGCCAACATCCGCCTGGAGTGAGCATGATCGACAACCTGTTCGTCTTCGACAACGTCATCCACCTCTACGACCTCTCGGCCGGCAACGTGCGCGCCGACCGCGACGACGCGCTGCCGGCACGGGACCGCATCCTCGACTACATCCGGGCGCAGGTGCGCGACCCCCGCGCCGCGCCGGGCGGGCGGCGCGAGTTCCAGTGGGACATCCGCTGGAGCGTCGAGGAGATGCACGCGCTGGTGTTCGACGGCTCCGCGACCGACATGGCGATGGCCCAGACCGTGCCCATGTTCGACTGGTTCGAGGATTGGTACTCGCCGGTCCGCACGCAGCATGCGATGGCGGCCGCGTATCCGGACCGCGTGCTGTTCTGCGGCGGCGTGGACCCGGGCTACCGGGGACTGGCGGACGCGCTGGAGCAGATCGACCACCAGGCCCGCGTGCTCGGCGCGCGCTCCTTCAAGTTCTACAACGGGCATGCGCAGCTGAAGGACTGCTGGCGCTGCGACGATGAGAAGCTCGCCTACCCGATGTACGAAAGGGCGCTGGCCAACGGCGTGCGGGTGCTGCAGTTCCACAAGGGCAACCCCTACGGCCTGCAGAACATGGAGTGGCTGAGCCCGGTGGACCTGCAGGCCCCGGCGCGCGACTTCCCGCAGTCCGACTTCATCGTGCATCACCTCGCGCTGCCCTACTTCGAGGAGATGGTGTCGATCGCCACGCGCTTCCCGAATGTCTATCTCTCGCTGGCCGGCTTCATGGCCTTCTACCGCGTGGCGCCGCGGCGCGTGCAGGAGCACATCGGCCGCCTGCTGCAGACCGCCGGCTCGGACAAGATCCTGTGGGGCTCGGAAGCGGCACTCGCAGGCAATCCGCAGCCGTACCTCGAAGCCTTCATGGAACTGCAGATTCCCGACGACCTGCGCGCCGGCTATGGCTACCCGCAGATCACGCGGGAGGACCGCCGCAAGATCCTCGGCGGGAACTTCGCGCGGATCATGGGCGTCGACCTCGAAGCGGCCCGGCGCAGGCTGGGCCTGGTGGCGGAGGCCGCGTGATGGAGGCCGTCCAGCTCCGGGTGCAGGCGCTGGACAGCCTGCTGCGTTCGCACGCCGGCGGGCTGGCGCTCCAGTCCTTCGACGAGCGCGGCGTGGTGCGCGTGCGCTTCACCGGCATGTGCGTGGGCTGCGAACTGAGGCCGGTGACCGCGGCGCGCGTGGTGGCGCCCGCGCTGCGGGCGCTCGCGGGCGTGACCGCCGTCGAATTTGCCGGCGGGCGCGTCTCGGAGCATGCGCAGGCCGCGCTGGAGGCATCGGCCGGCTGCGCTGACCTGCAGGCGATCCTGCGGGCGGTCCGCCGTCGCGAGGAGGACGCATGAAGCTGGTGAGCTTTGTCGAGCCGGGCGATGCCGCGCCGCGCGTGGGCAGCCTGCAGGGCGACCGGATCGTGGACCTGCGGCGTGCGTATGCGGCGACGCTGGCGGACGATCCGTTCGCGGCGCAGATCGCGGCGGTACGCATTCCGGGCGACATGATCCACTTCCTGGAAGGCGGGCCCTTGTCGATGCAGGCCGCGCGCGCGGCCGACGCGCACGCGCGCGCCGCGCACGCGGACGGGCTGCTCGCCGGCCGCGTGGCACAGCGGGCGAGCGCCGTCCGCGTGCTGGCGCCGGTGCCGCGGCCGCGCAAGATCATTTCCGCGGGCGGGACCTACCGCTCGCACGTGGACGAAGTACACAAGCAGCAGGTGCGGCTGGATGTGCCCGACTACCCGCTCGCCTTCCTGAAGATGCCGTCGGCGGTGATCGGGCCGGACCAGGACATCGTGCGATCGCGCCTCACCGAAGAGCTGGACTACGAGATCGAGATCGGCCTCGTCATCGGCACGCGCTGCAAGGACGTGCCCGCCCAGGACTGGCGCGCGGTCGTGGCCGGGATCACGGTGGTCAACGACGTGAGCATGCGAGACATCATCCTCGCCGAGCAGTCGCACGGCATTCACTTCCAGGGCAAGAACCTCGACACCTGCTGCCCGCTCGGCCCCTGCATCGCCACGCTGGACGAAGTGGGCGACACCGGCAACCTGGACCTGGAACTGCGCGTGAACGGCGAGGTGCGCCAGCGCGACAACACGCGCAACATGGTCTACGACTTCGGCGCGATCGTCGCGTACTGGTCGCGCGTGACGCTGGAGCCCGGCGACGTGATCACGACCGGCACGACCTCGGGCGTCGCCGGCTTCCGCAAGCAGCGGCCGGACAAGCTGCTGAAGCCGGGCGATATGGTGGAGGCCGAGGTCCAGGGTGTGGGCGTGTTGCGCAACCGGGTGGTGGACGAAGCGCCCGCGCAGGCCCGCTGAGGCGGATCGCTGACGGCCACGGGCTTTGCTGGCACCATCCGTGCATCGGATGCCTTCATGACCGTCGTCGCCCACCTCTCATCCAAGCTGCCGCTGGTGGCCAGCACGGGCTTCTCGCTCGGCCACAGCCGGCAGCCGCACTACGAATGCGAATGGCACCTGCACGATTGCGCGATGCTGCTCTGGCCGCAGCTCGGCGGACTGAAGAGCGCCTGGCTGGATGAGGGCGCCAGCGCCCTGCTGGATGCGCACACCGCCCGGCTGACGCGCAAGACGGCGGTCCTGCTGCCACCCTCCACGGCCCATCACACGATCGCCGAGACCCACCGCCAGCAGCACGGCGAGCTGTACCTGGCGCCCGAGCTCGTGCGCGGCCTGAAGCCGCCGGCGGCGATCCATCTCGACGGCGCCACCATGGCCATGCTCGATGCCCTGCTCTCGCCCACGCTGGCGCCGCGCAGCGCCGAGGCGCTGGTGCGCGCCATCGTCATGCAGCTGGCATCGGTCAAGCCCCTCGCGCTGCCGCTGCAACGCGCTTCGCTCGCGCAGGACATGCTGCGCCGCCTGGCCTCGGCATTGGAATGGGAGCAGCCCCTGCCATCGATCGATGCGCTCGCCTGCGAGCTCGGCGTCTCCATGCGCCAGTTGCAGCGCGCCTGCCGGCAAGAACTCGGCGCCAGTCCCGTCGCACTGCGGCGGCGCCTGCTGGCCGCGCACGCCCGCACGCTGCTGGCCCGTGGCCTGCCCTTCGCGACGGTGAGCGCGCAGCTCGGCTTCGCGAGCAGCGGGCATCTGGGCCGGCTGCTGCGTGGCGCGCCGGACTGACGCACAACGAAAAAAAGCCGGGCGCGGCCCGGCTTTTTCCTGGTTCAGTCGCTTTCAGAGCGGGAGACGATCGCCGTGCGAGGCGGCCCTGGCCTGCATGCGCACGTTCGAGCGGTCGACGGCCGATTGGACCCGGGTCACGCCTTGGCCGTAGCCTTCCGCGTAGGGGTTGGCGCTGCGCGCAGCCGCCACGCCCTGCGAGCGGACGGATGCACGGTCGATCGAGTTCGCGACACTGACGACGCCTTGGCCGGCGGCATCGCTGAACTGGTCGCCGCTGCGAGCGGCGACTGCGCCTTCGGCGCGCACCGCTGCACGGCTCTGGGTCGACGTGACCGTGGTGACGCCTTGATAGGTTTCTGCATGAACGCCAGCGGCCGCGACGATGGCCAGGGCGAAAGCGGAGAGGAGCTTGGAAGCGGTGTTCATTTGTCGATTCCTTTCAGGTAGATGAATCAGGGGGTTGGTCCGTGGGATGAAGTGTGCGCCGGCAGATGGCGTTGTGGATGTGCGTTTTCGCACCCCGGCGTTCATCTCGCGGAAACAATCGGGGCCTCTTGGAGCACCTGTCGCAAACGGGATTGCGCGCTGTCGCTTCCCGGTTTTACGGGGTGCGCATCGCTTCCTAGCATCGGCTTCACCTGTCCCAAGGAGTGCCCGATGCCATCCAATTCCCATGCCCGGCCGCTGCGTTCGCTGCTCGCGCTCGCACTGGCCGCCTCGACCGCCGCCGGCGCCCAGGCCTGGCCGGCCAGGCCCATCACCCTGGTCGTGCCCTTCCCCGCCGGCGGCGGAACCGACCTGGTCGTGCGCGCCATCCAGCCCATGCTGCAGAAGGAGTTGGGCCAGCCCATCGTCATCGACAACCGCGGCGGCGCAGGCGGCACCATCGGCTCGAGCTTCGTCGCCAAGGCCGCGCCGGACGGCTACACGATGGGCATCGCGACCACCAGCACCCATGCCGTGAGCGTGAGCGTCTTCAGGAAGCTGGGCTACGACCCGCACAAGGATTTCGAATACGCGGGCTTCATCGGGCTCTCGCCCTACGTGCTCGCCACGAACCCCGGCGTGGGCGCCGGCGACGTGAAGGCGCTGATCGCCGCGCTCAAGAAGCAGCCCCAGGACTTCAGCTTCGCCTCGGTGGGCGCCGGCACGGTCTCGCACCTGCTCGGCGAGCAGTTCAAGGCGCTGGCGGGGGTGCCGCTCGTGCACGTGCCGTACCGCGGCGCCGCGCCGGCCTACACCGACCTGATCGGCGGCCAGGTGCAGCTGATGTTCGACAACCCGGTCGGGCTGGCGCCCTACATCCGCTCCGGCCGGCTGCGTGCCATGGCCGCGACGGCGCCCAACGCACTGCTGGCGGGCGTGCCCACCTTCGCGCAGCAGGGCATCGCGGGCTTCGACCAGTCGCTCTGGTACGGCGTCGCCTTTCCCAAGGGCACGTCCACGGACGTGGTGCAGAAGTTCAACACCGCGCTGAACAAGGTGCTGGCCGATCGCGCCGTGGCTGCCGACCTGGCCGCCAAGGGCGTCAACGCCCGCCCCGGTCCGGCCGCCGCGCTGCAGGCCGCGGTGGCGAAGGACGTGCCCTACTGGGGAAAGATCGCGCAATCCGTGGGAGCGACCGTTGACTGAATCCCTCATCTGCCGGCGCATGCCGCGGCCCGGCGCGGTCGTCTGCATCCGCGTCTTCGTCGATGGGCCCGGGGGCGGCAACCCGGTGCCGCTGGTGGCCGATGCCCAGGGCATGACGGCGGCGCAGATGCAGGACGTGGCCCGGCGCCACGGCCATGAATCGGCCTTCGTGCTGCCGGCCTCCGACGCACGCGCCGACTGGCGCCTGCGCTTCTTCGTGCCGCAGCACGAGATGGAGATGTGCGGCCATGCGACGGTCGGCACCCTGTGGGCCCTGCGCCGCTGGGGCATGTGGACATCGCCGCGTGCGCGCATCGAGACACTCAGCGGCATCGTCGATGCCGAATGGGACGAAGCACGCGAGCGGGTCTGGATCTCGCAGCCCGCGGTGCAGGCCCGCGCGCTCGACGCGGTACAGCAGCAACGCGTCGCGGCCGTGCTGCGCATCGCGCCACCGGCACCGACGATGACCAATGCGGCCACGAGCCGCATCAAGACCCTGGTCGCCCTGCCCGATGCCGCGGCGCTCGATGCGCTGGTGCCCGACTTCGCCGCCATCGAGTCCGCATGCGAAGCCATCGGCTCGACCGGGCTCTATCCCTTCGCGCTGGAGCCGGCGGGAGATCGCGCCCCTGCCGTGTACGCCCGGCAGTTCCCCAAGTCCTCCGGCTACCCCGAAGACGCAGCCACCGGCATCGCCGCGGCGGCGCTCTGGGGGCACCTCACGGCGTCCGGCCAGCTGAGCACCGGATCGCCCGCCGACCCGGTGGTCTGCGTGATCCACCAGGGCCGGGCGATGGGATGTCCCTCGGCCATCGAGGTGCGCCCGCGCTTCGACGCCGAGGGCCACGTCCGCGGATGCTGGCTGAGCGGCCGGGTGGAAGGCGAAGGGGGGCCCTCATGAGCGCCCGCGTCGCGGTTCCTCCGCGAGCCGCTCCTCCCCTGCCCTGTGCTGCATCGCCCGCGCGGTCTCCACGACCACGGCCCGCAGGGACATGACCATCGGGTGCCCCTCCAGTTCCTTCAGGGTGAAGAAGCTCACCGGCGGCAGGCTCCAGCTCAGGCGGTAGGGCAGCGCGGCCCAGTGCCCGGCCCGCTCCATCTCGGCCACGACGTCGCGCGCGAAGATGGTGATGGCGTTCGGCTCCGAGCGCAGCACCGTCTCCATGCTGCGGATCGAGGTCGTCTCCAGCATCGGCGTCGGCGGCTGCACGCCGGCGCCGACGAAGACCGCGTTGTAGGTGCGGCGCATGGGCGTGTTCGGCGGCGGCAGGATCCAGTCGAGCTGCGCCAGCCGCGCCCAGTCCAGCGGTCCACGCGAGAGGCGCTTGACGCTCTTCGCGGACACGACGAGGCAAGGCTCCTGCTGGTAGATCGCCTCCTGCATCAAGCCGGTCGCGTCGCCGTCGTAGGAGCGGCCGATCGCGCAGTCGAGCTCGCGCGCCACCAGGCCGGCGACCAGTTCGTCGGTCGTGCCCTCGCGCGTCAGCACCGCCATGCGCGGTCGGCGGTCCAGCAGGTGGGCGAGCGCCGCGGACAGCAGTTGCTGCGGCACCTGCTGCGTCAGCCCCACGCGCAGGCGGCCGCTGCGGCCCGCCTCCAGCGAGGTCAGCACGCGCGTGGTGGCCTCCAGCTCCGCAAGCCAGCGGCGCGCGTAGTGCAGCACCGCCTCGCCCGCCGGCGTGGGGACCAGGCCGCGGGGGCTGCGCTCGAAGAGGGTGCTGCCGAAGATGTCCTCCACCTCGCGCAGCGCCTTGGTGATGGCCGGCTGGCTCAGCCGCATCTCGGCGGCCACGCGGCCCAGCGTGCGGTGCCGGTCGATGGCCTGCACCAGCGAGAGCTGGCGCAGCTTCAGGCGGGTGAGCAGCGCGTGCTGCAGGTCGGCGGCCGGGTCGCGGGCAGTCACCACGGTCATAACTCCAGGGTTATCGGGTCATCAAAATTTAACGCGCATTGGTGAATTGCGCTGCCTAGACTTTCCCCATGCAAGAAGCCAACGCACCGGACTTCACGGCCCTGACGGCCGGCCTCCTGGACGCGCTCGCCGAGGCGCGCAGCACCGAGGCCGCGCTGCAGCAGGTGGACCGCCACCGGCGCCTGATCGCGCCCGACAGCATCTTCAGCATCCAGCAGAACGTGACGACCGCCGGCGACCCGGACGACGAGATCCGCCTGCGCCGCTTCTATTCGTCCGAGGCGGCGCGCTACCCGGTGAACGGCATCAAGCGCAAGACGCCGAGCCCGTGGACCGAGTGCCTGTTCCTGCGGGGCCGCGTGTTCGTCGGCGAAGGCGAGGAGGCGCTGGCGCGCAGCTTCGACGATTTCGAGCAGATGCGCCTGCACGGCCTGCGCCGCGTGGTCAACGTGCCGCTGCTGCAGGGCAACCTGTGCTTCGCCACCTTCAACGTCTTCGGCACCCGCGCGCACTGGTTGCCGCAGGAAGTGCTGGGCATCCGGCTGCTGGCCCTGGCCGCGGCGCGCTGGGTGCCCGTCCACCCCGGGCTGGCCTACCGCTTCACCGGGGTTCCCCTCGCTTCTTCCGCCATGGAGGCCTGAACATGCAAAGCAAAGTCCCTGTCGTGATCGTCGGCGGTGGCCCGGTGGGCCTGTCGATGGCGATCCTGCTGCAGCGTTTCAACATCGACTTCGTGCTGCTCGAACGCAGCCCGACCACGACCGACCACCCGAAGGCGCGCGGCACCTACACGCGCACCATGGAGATCTTCCGCCAGTGGGGCATCGACGAAAAGATGAAGCGCCACGCGCTGCCCGACGGCTCCGACTTCTTCGCCTTCTGCGAATCGATGACGGGCCACGAGTGGGGCCGCACCCACCCCGAGCCGAACGTCGGCCACTCGCCCTGCTGGAAGATCATCCAGTCGCAGGACACGGTGGAGATGGAGCTGCTGGACCACGCCCGCCGGAGCGAGGTGGGCCGCTTCCTCTTCGGCCACGAGTTCCTGCAGTACGACGAAGGGCCCGGCGGCATCGCGGTGACCGGCCGCAAGGTGGACAGCGGCGAGACCTTCACCTGGCACGCCCAGTACCTGATCGCGGCGGACGGCGCGGCCAGCGCGGTGCGCCGGCAGGCCGACATCGAGATGCGCGGGCCTGCCACCCTGGCCGTGATGGCCAACGAGTACTGGCAGGCCGATCTCTCGCACGTGCGCGATGCCACGCTCTGCGCCGGCTGGCGTGTGTACGCGAAAGACTCGCCCTACCCGATCACCACCGTCCTCAACACCAACGGCCGCGACCGGTGGCTGAACCTGCTGCCGGTGGGGCGCGAGACGGACGAGCGCATCGGCGAGCGCACCGACGACGAGGTGGCGCAACTCGCCCGCACCGTCTCCGGTGTCCCGAACCTCGACGTGAAGGTGATCAACCGCTCGGTCTGGCGCATGAGCCGCCAGGTGGCCGCCACCTTCCGCCAGGGCCGCGTGCTGCTGGTGGGCGACTCGGCGCACCGCTTCCCGCCCAACGGCGGCTACGGCATGAACTCCGGCATCCAGGATGCGCACAACCTGGCCTGGAAGCTGGCCTTCGTGCTGACCGGCCGCGCCGGCGCGCGGCTGCTGGACAGCTACGACCGCGAGCGCCGCCCGGTCGCCGAGTCGAATGCCGACTTCAGCCTGCACAACGCGACCCGCTTCATCCAGTGCGACGAGGCGCTGCGCTCGGGCAACCGCGACCGCATCGACTTCTGGATCCGCGACAGCGACAACCACATCCACAGCATCGGCCAGTCGCTGGGCTTCTGCTACGAGGACGGCGCGGTGATCCCCGACGGCACGGGCAGGCACATCCTGCGCCCGCGCTGGTACGAGCCCACCGACCGGCCCGGCGCGCGCTTCCCGCACCTCTGGCTGGACCTCGCGCGACGCCACACCACGCTGGACTGGTTCGACCGCGAGTTCGTGCTGGTGGCGGGACCGAAGGCGGACGGCTGGATGGAGGCCGCGCGTGCCGTGTCGGGCCGCAACGGATGCGTGGTGCAGGTGCGCCAGCTGGAGGACTCGCACGAGAAGGACGGCCTGCTGCTCGGCCTGCGCGGCGCGGTGCTGGTGCGGCCGGACGGCCACGTGGCCTTCCGCATGCCGTGGACGCCGGCCGACCCGGCGGCGGAGCTGTCCGCCGTTCTCGCCCGACTGCTGGACTGATGCCATGCCGGTCGCCGCACTCCACCACTACACGATCCGCTGCACGCCGCAGGAGCTGCCGCCGCTGGTCGACTTCTACACGCGCGTGATGCGCCTCACGGCCGGAGCGCGTCCGGAGATCCCGGCGCCCGGCGCCTGGCTCTACGCGGACGGCCAGCCCATCGTCCACCTGTATGCGCACCTCGCCACGCCCGATGCGGCGGTGCAGCCGGTCACCGGCCATGTCGACCACATTTCCTTCCGCTCGCGCGGGCTCGCGGAGATGCGCGCGCACCTCGCCGCGCTGGGCGTGCCCTTCGCGGAGGCCCCGATCCCCGGCTGGGACATCCACCAGCTCTTCCTCCACGATCCGCGCGGCCTGAAGATCGAGATGACCTTCTGGATGAACGAGGAAGAGGGAGGCGCGCCATGACCGACTTCGTGCAGGCCGGCGAGGTGCGCATCGCCTTCGAGCGCACGGGCCAGGGCCCGGCGCTGCTGCTCATGCACGGCGCGGAGGCCTCGCGCCAGATGTTCGCCGCGCTGGTGCCGCACCTGGCGAAGCACTTCACCGTGATCGCCTACGACCAGCGCGACTGCGGCGAGACCGAGGGGCCGGAGCGCGCGGCCACGCTGGCGGACCTGGCGAACGATGCGCACCAGTTCATCCGCGCCATGGGCTTCAAGCGGGCGCACGTGTTCGGTTCCTCCTTCGGCGGCCGGGTCGCGCAGGCCCTGGCCCTGCTGCATCCGCGGGCGATCGACCACCTGGTCCTGGCCAGCACCTGGCCATTGCCGCGGCCCTACGAGGAGCTGTGCCCGGACGCGCGCCGCCTGGCCGCGCTGCGCCAGGGCCTGCCCGGCACGGCGGAGGAGCTGGCCACCTGGTTCTTTCCCGAGGCCTTCCTGCAGCAGCGCCCGGAGCTGCGGCGCGTGTTCGCGGACGCGCGGCCGGCATCGGCCCGCGCCGCACGCCGTGCCGCCACCGTGGCGACCACGCTGGACAACGGGGTCGCCGACATCGTGGCACCGACCCTGGTCGTGGCCGGCGAGCTGGACCGCGTGGTGCCGCCCACGGTCACGCTGGCGATGGCGGGACGCATCCGAGGGGCGGATGCGGTGCTGTTGCCGGCCATCGGGCACGTCACCGCGATGCAGGCGCCGGAGGTGCTGGCGCAGCACATCGTTCGCTTTCTGAATCCTGCTGGAGTCAAGGCATGAACACGATCCTCATGAACGCGCCGGCTGCGCGGTGCCCCCACCCCAACCCTCCCCCAGCGGGGGAGGGAGCAAGAGCCGACTACATCCGCATCGAAGGGCTCTCCAAGACCTTCGGCGGCGGCACCGACGGCGTGCTCGCACTGAGCGACATCGACTGCCGCATCCGGCAGGGCAGCTTCGTCACCATCGTCGGCCCGAGCGGCTGCGGCAAGAGCACGCTGTTGCGCATCCTGGCCGGGCTGCTCGGCTACGAGGTCGGCAGCGTGGTGCTGGACGGCCAGCCGATCCAGGGCACGCGGCGCGACGTGGGGGTGGTGTTCCAGAGCTCCATCCTCCTGCCCTGGCGCACCATCCTCGAGAACGTGATGCTGCCGGCCGAGGTGATCGGGCTGGACATGAAGAAGGCGCGCGAGCGCGCCATGCAGCTCCTGCACATGGTCCGCCTCGACGGCTTCGAGCACAAGCTGCCGCGCCAGCTCAGCGGCGGCATGCAGCAGCGCGCCTCGATCGCGCGGGCGCTGCTGCACGACCCCAAGATCCTGCTGATGGACGAGCCCTTCGGCGCGCTGGACGCGATGACGCGCGAGCGCATGAACCTGGAGCTGCAGCGCATCTGGATGGAGAGCGGCAAGACCGTGGTGCTGATCACGCACTCCATTCCCGAGGCCGTGTTCCTGGGCGACCAGGTGTTCGTGATGTCGCCCCGCCCCGGCACGCTGGAGCGCGTGCTGCCCATCGCGCTGCCGCGGCCGCGCACGATGGACATGATGTCGGACCCGGTCTTCGCATCCGCCACCGCATCGATCCGCGAGCGCTTCTCGCATGCCGCTTCATTCGACTGAAAGGGCCACTGCCATGACGACCGCCATGCTCACCCCCGACGCCGCCGCGCGGCACGACGACACCGCCCCGGCCCCGAAGGCGCCGCGCCAGCGCCGCCCCAATCCGCTGGCCTCCACCCGCGTGCAGTCCATCCTGCTGCTGATCACGCTGCTCGGCTCGTGGGAGGCGGCCGTGAGGCTGTTCAAGGTGCCCAGGCACCTGGTGCCGCCGGTCAGCGACATCGGCATCGCGCTCTGGCGCGGCCTGGCCACCGGGCCGCTGGCGAAGGACGGCTTCTGGTACCACGGCGGCGTCACGCTGACCGAGATCCTGCTGGGCTTCGGCATCGGCAGCGGCATCGGCCTGGCGATCGGCATCGTGGTCTCGCAGATGCCGAAGCTGGAGGCGCTGCTCGAGCCCTACGTGGCCGCGCTGCAGAGCGTGCCCAAGGTGGCGGTGGCGCCGATCATCGTGGTGTGGCTGGGCTTCGGCATCGGCTCGAAGGTGATGATCATCTGCCTGCTCACCTTCTTCCCGGTGCTGGTGACCAGCATCGCGGGCTTCAAGGCGGTGGACCCGGACCGCATCGACCTGCTGCGCTCGCTCTCGGCCACGCCCTGGCAGATCTTCCGCAAGGCCAAGTTCCCGAGCGCCCTGCCCTACATCTTCGCGGGCCTGAACATGGCCGCCGCCTTCAGCGTGGTGGGCGCGGTGGTGGGCGAGTTCGTCGGCGCCCAGGCGGGCCTGGGCGTGCTGATCCTGCAGATGGAGGCGCAGGCCGACACCGGCGGCAGCTTCGCGGTGTGCGTGGTGCTGTCGGTGATCGGCATCCTGCTGACCAGCCTGCTGCGCCGCATCCAGCGCCGCGTGCTGCACTGGATGCCGGCCGACAGCTCGCAGCGCACCGTGAACGTCTGAACCCTCGTTACTTTCAGCTAGGAGTGAACCATGTGGACTCGACGTGATTTCGGCCTGGGCCTGGGTGCCCTCGGCCTGTGCGGCACGCTGCCGGCCATGGCGCAGAAGCTGCGCGTAATGAAGGTGGCGAACACCGCGGCGGTGAACGACCCGCAGCAGTGCTTCGTGACCGCGGGCCAGCACCCGAAGCTCAACTTCTACAAGCCGGACGGCGTGGACGTGGAGTACGTCAACATGTCCAGCATGACGCAGGCGCTGCAGAGCCTGCGCGCCGGGCACGTGGACTTCGGCCCGGCCGTGCCCGGCATCCTGCTGCCGGCGATGGCCAAGGACCCGGGGCTGGACCTGGTGAGCGTCTACAAATGGCTGCCCCGCAATGCCAACGTGATCGTGGTGAAGCCGGGCAGCCAGATCAAGTCGGCGTCGGACCTGGCGGGCAAGCGCATCGGCGTGCGCAGCCAGGGCGACACCGGCATCGTCATCACCAAGACCATGCTCGCCGAGCTGGGGCTGAAGGACGACAAGTGCGAGTACATCGCCATCGGCGACGGTGCGCCCGCGGGTGCCGCCATCGACAACGACCGCGTCGATGCCATGGTGACCTTCGACACCGCGGCGGCCCGCATCGAGCTGGTGGGCACCGCGCTGCGCTACGTGCCGATCACGCCGAAGTTCGCGCAGGTGGGATCAGGCTGGATCTGCGTGCCGCGGAAGCTGTTGAAGGAAGAGCGCAAGGCCCTGGTGGCGCTGTTCCGCGGCATCGCCAAGTCCACCCTCTTCTCCCACACCAACCTCGACGCGGGCATCGACCTGCACTGGGCCGTGTACCCCGAGAGCCGGCCCAAGGGCCGCAGCGAGGCGGAGGCGCGCAAGGAGCTGGCCTTCATCCTGAAGGACCGCCGGAACAGCTGGATGCGCCGGCCCGACGACCCGGACCAGCGCATCGGCGCCTCGTCGCTGGCCGAATGGAAGGCGAACATCGAGATGACCGCCGAAAGCACGAAGAACCCGAAGCTGGCCGATGAGCTGGGCGACCCGGCCCGTCTGTTCAGCAACGAGCTGATCGACGAGGTCAATGCCTTCGACAGGCAGGCGGTGGTGGAGATGGCGAAGGCCTTCAGGCTGCAGGGCTGAGCGAAGCGACCAACGGGATCGATGGGTATTCGCCGCTGGCGATGCGCTTGCGCCACGCGGCCGGCCCGGTGATGTGCGCGCTGGTGCCCCCCGCGTCGACCGCCACCGTCACCGGCATGTCCACCACGTCGAACTCGTAGAT
>NZ_LYMK01000075.1 GCF_002157355.1 Variovorax sp. JS1663
GAATTCCCGGCTCCTGCGCAACAACAAGCGCAATGCCAAAACAAAGGCCCGGTGCCCCCCCCCCCACCCTCCCCCAGCGGGGGAGGGAGCAAGACAGCAGAGCGCGCGTATGAACGACGACACCGTCCTAAAGCTGCTCAACGTCGAAAGCGCCTACGGACCCATCAAGGCCATCCGCGGCGTGAGCCTCAAGGTGCGCCAGGGCGAGATCGCCACGGTGCTGGGCTCCAACGGCGCCGGCAAGACCACCATCCTGAAGACCATCTCCGGCATCATCGATCCCAGAAAAGGCAGCATCGAATTCCAGGGCCGCAACATCACCGCCCAGGACCCGGCCCACATCGTCCAGCAGGGCCTGTGCCACGTGCCCGAGGGGCGCGAGGTCTTCCCGCTGCTCTCGGTGAAGGACAACCTCCTGATGGGCGCCTACACCCGCACCGACCGCGACGGCGTCGCGCGCGACATGGAGAGCGTCTACGGCTACTTCCCCATCCTGCGCGAGCGCGCGACGCAGGAAGCCGGCCTGCTCTCCGGCGGCCAGCAGCAGATGCTCGCCATCTCGCGCGCCATCATGGCCGCGCCCAGGCTGATCCTGCTCGACGAGCCCAGCCTCGGCCTCTCGCCCAAGCTCACGCGCGAGATCTTCGAGATCGTGGTGCGCATCAACCGCGAACGCGGCACCACCATCCTGCTGGTCGAGCAGAACGCCAACATGGCGCTCAACGCCTCCGACTACGGCTACGTGCTGGAGAATGGCCGCATCGTGATGGAAGACACCTGCGAGCGCCTGCGCGAGAAGGAGGACATCAAGGAGTTCTACCTCGGCCTCAAGGACGAGGGCGTGCGCGGCGAACGCCGCTGGAAAAAGAAGAAGACCTGGAGGTGAGCACCATGGCCGCCCGCGGACTCTGGGACATCGAGCACATCCGCCCCCGCACCGACACCGTCGTGGCGGGCGAGACCATCCCCGCCATCTTCTGGACCGCCGCCGCCGCGCGCGCCGACCATGTCTGGATGCGGCAGAAGGAATTCGGCATCTGGCGCAGCTGGACCTGGCGCCAGACGGCAGAGGCGGTGCGCGAGATCGCCGGCGGCCTGATGGCGCTCGGCTTCGCGCCCGGCGAATGCGCCTCCATCCTCGCCAACACCGTCGTCGAATGGGTGCTGGCCGACCTCGCCGTGCTCAGCTGCGGCGGCGTGGCCAACGGCATCTACCCCACCGACGCCGCTTCGCAGGTGCACTACCTGTGCGAGGACTCAGGCAGCAGCGTGCTCTTCGTCGAGGACGACGAGCAGCTCGACAAGGCGCTCGAAGTGCGCGCCTCGCTGCCGAGGCTGCGCAAGATCGTCGTGTTCGACATGGACGGCCTGCGCGAGCTGAATGACCCCGGCGTCATCAGCCTGGAGGCCCTGCGCGCCCTCGGCCGCGAGCACCTGCAGGGCCATGCGCAGGAGCTCGAGCAGCGCATCGCCGGCTGCCAGCCCGGCGACCTCGCGATCCTCGTCTACACCTCCGGCACCACCGGCAAGCCCAAGGGCGCCATGCACTGCCACCGCGGCCTGGTCCACACCGTGCGCGGCTACAACACCCTGGTCGCGCAGGACGAGCACGACGAGCGCATGTGCTTCCTGCCCCTGTGCCACATCGCCGAGCGCCTGGGGGGCGAGTACTTCGCGCTCTACACCGGCGCCATCCTCAACTTCGTCGAGAACCCCGAGACGGTGCCCGAGAACGTGCGCGAGATCGCGCCCACCGTCTTCACCGCCGTGCCGCGCGTGTGGGAGAAGTTCTATTCCGGCGTGATGATCGCCCTCAAGGAAGCCAGCGGGCTGCAGCAGGCCGCCTACGGCTGGAGCATCGGCGTGGGCAGCGCCATCGCCGGGCGCGTGCTCGCGGGACAGCCGGTGGGCGCGGGCCTGCGCCTGAAGTTCATGCTCGCGCGCTGGCTGGCGCTGGACAACGTGCGAAAGCTCATCGGCATCCACCGCGCCCGCTTCCTCGTCACCGGCGCGGCGCCGATCTCGCCCGAGCTGGTCAGGTGGTACCTGGCCCTGGGCGTGCCCATGCTCGAGGTCTGGGGCATGACGGAGACCTGCGGCGCGGCCACCGGCGTGCCCGCGGGGCGCATCAAGCCCGGCTCCATCGGCCCGGCCGCCGGCTACAACGAGGTGCGCGTCGATCCCGCCACCGGCGAGATCCTGGTGCGCGGCACCAACGTCTTCATGGGCTACCTCAACCTGCCCGAGAAGACCGCCGAGACCATCGACGCCGAAGGCTGGCTTCACACCGGCGACGTAGGGGTCATGGACGAGGACGGGTATTTCCGCATTACCGACCGCATGAAGGACATCATCATCACGGCAGGCGGCAAGAACATCACCCCGAGCGAGCTGGAGAACGAGCTCAAGTTCAGCCCCTACATCACCGACGCCGTGGTGATCGGCGACGCCCGGCCCTACCTCACGGTGATCGTCATGATCGACCAGGAGAACGTCGAGAAATTCGCGCAGGACCACGACGTGCCCTTCAGCAACTACCAGAGCCTCACGCGCGCGCAGGAAGTGCTGGACCTGATCCAGGGCGAGATCGACCGCGTCAACGCGAAGTTCGCCCGCGTCGAGCAGATCAAGAAGTTCTTCCTGCTGGAGACCCAGCTCTCCGCCGAGGACGAGGAGCTCACGCCCACCATGAAGCTCAAGCGCAAGCTGGTGCAGGCCAAGTACGCCGAGCGCATCGACGCGCTGTATGCCTAGTTTTCCGTAAGCAAGCAAACGAACCGAGGAGACACGCAATGAAGATCCAGGCTCTGATCCCGCTGGCCGCCATGAGCGCCGTGGCCGGCCTCGCACTGGGTGCCGGCAGTGCCGCCGCGCAGTCGCAGGGCGTCACCAAGGACGAGATCCGCATCGGCACCATCCAGGACCTCTCCGGCCCGCTGGCCGGCTTCGGCAAGCAGGCGCGCAACGGCATGCAGCTGCGCGTGGACGAGCTCAACGAGCAGGGCGACGTGAACGGCCGCAAGCTCAAGCTCTTCGTCGAGGACTCGGGCTACGACCCCAAGAAGGCCGTGCTGGCGGCGCAGAAGCTGGTCAACCAGGACAAGATCTTCATCATGGCCGGCCACATCGGCACCGCCCAGAACATGGCGGCCATGCCCGTGCAGTTCGAGAAGAACGTGGTCAACTTCTTCCCGATCACAGCGGCGCGCGAGATGTACGAGCCGCATCACAGGCTCAAGTACTCCTTCGCCGCCACCTACTACGACCAGATCCGGCTGGCGCTGCCCAAGATGATCAAGGACAAGGGCGCGAAGAAGGTCTGCACCATCTACCAGGACGACGAGTTCGGCCTGGAGGTGCAGCGCGGTGCCGAGGCCGGTCTCAAGGCCGCGGGCATGGAGCTCGCCGAGAAGACCTCGTACAAGCGCGGCGCGACCGACTTCTCCTCCCAGGTCGCGAAGATGAAGGCCGCCAACTGCGACCTGGTGGTGCTGGGCACCATCATCCGCGAGACCATCGGCACGGTGGGCGAGGCACGCAAGACCGGCTTCAACCCGACCTTCCTGGGCTCCAGCGCGGCCTATACCGACCTGATCCACAAGCTCGGCGGCAAGGCCATGGACGGCGTCTACGCCACCCACACGGCGCAGAACCCCTACCTGGACGAGGCCTCGCAGCCGATCCGCTTCTGGGCCAACAAGTACAAGACCAAGTTCAACGAGGACCCGACCGTGTTCTCGGTCTACGGCTACATGATCATCGATGACTTCATCAAGGCCGCGCAGAAGGCGGGGCCCACACTCACGACCGACAGCTTCGTCAGGGCGATGGACAGCATGACCTTCGAGGCCGACATGTTCGGCGCGCCGAAGATGACCTTCACCGCCACCAAGCGCCTGGGCAACGACCAGTCGCGGCTGTCGCAGATCGTGGACGGCAAGTGGAAAGTGGTGTCGGACTACGTGACCCCCTGAGTCAGGCCTGGACCGGCACCGGAGAGTGGAGTGCAGCGGCGTCCCCGGGGGGCGGAGGCCGCGCACGATTCGCAACAAGTGCCCCGGGGATCCCCCTCGGCCTGTAGGACAATCTACTTCCTCCCCGCCGCCTCACCGATGCCTTCCGGCCTGTCCAAGCATGCCTGCCGCCGCCCTAGACCAGCTGTTCGCCGAGAACCATACCCTTCCCACCGTGCCCAAGGTGGTCCGCGACCTGATCGAGGTGCTGGCCAACGAGAACGCCTCCCTGTCGCAGGTGGCCCGCAAGATCGAGGCGGACCAGGTCCTCACCGCCCGCATGCTGCGCCTGGCCAACTCGCCCTTCTATGGGCTGCGCCGCAAGGTCGCGACGATGGAGGAGGCCATCCGGATGCTCGGCCTGTCCGCCATCCGCACGCTGGTGATCAGCGCCAATCTCACCGGCACCTTCCAGAAGGTGCCGCACGTGAACCTGCCGAACTTCTGGCGCCACAGCCTGCGCGTGGCCTCCGTGGCCCGGCACCTGGCCGGGCTGGGCCGTGCGGTCGATCCGAACCTGGCCTTCACCGTCGGCAGCATGCATGCCATCGGGCAGCTGATCATGGCCATCGTCCGGCCCGAGGACATCGCCGCGGTCAACGCGGCCTCCCCTTTCGATTCGATGCGCCGCTTCGCGGCAGAGGAGCAGGCCTTCGGCTACCACTATGGCGACGTGAGCGCCAGGCTGGCTTCGCGCTGGGACTTCTCCGACGAATACGTGACCGCGCTGGGCGGCTTCGCGCGGCCGCTGGACATGCCATCTCTCGATCCGCTGGCCGGCCTGCTGCACCTGGGTGTCTGGCGCATGGCGCTGGACCGTGACGGGGCCGCCGCATCCGGCGCGGCGTGGCCCGTCGAGGTGCTGAAGGCGCTCGGCCTGCCGCCCGACAGCCTGGAGGACATGCCGGCACCCGAGGAACTGGCGGCCGACCTGGAACTGATGATCGGCTGAGGCCCTCCCGCGCCGCCGATGGCCCGCCGGCAGCAGGCGCTCTCAGCCGGCGCAGGCCACGGGGCCCGGGTACTCCATCTCCTGCATGACCCAGTCGCGCCGCGCGGCGCCGTGCCGTTCGGCGATCTCGCACAGCGTGCGGTCCAGTTGCTGCACCGGCTTGAGCGCGGTCTCGAGCGGCAGGCGCGGCGCGCTGGCATCGACGGGGCGAGCCGCCAGCATCAGGCCGCTGCGCAGCCGAACCGGGCCCGACGCGGAGGCCTCCACATCGACCCGCCCGGTGCGCGACCAGGCGTCCGCGGCCAGGGCGAGGGCGACGTCATCCTGGCCCTCGCGCACCTCGACGCGCCAGTCCTCGTGGCGCCAGAAGGCGGCCTTGTTGAGCAGGTAGCGCGTCGCGCGGCCGGCATCGAGCCCGAAGGGCGTGCTGTCGTGCACCGGGCTCCAGTCGCGCACGCCGAGTTCGGCCGCCATCGCCTGCGCCGTGTCGCGGCCGCCGATCGCCTCCACCAGCGCGAGCATCGCCGGCACCGAGGCGGTGATGCCGGTGGTGGTGGCGACATCGCGATCCGCCAGGTAGCGCTGGTGCGGCACGTGCTGCGCGCCGGGGTGGCGCTTGCGCAGCGTGCTGCGGTCGAACCAGTGGCCGGCGAAGCGGCGGCCGTCGAGCAGGCCGGCCTGCCCGACCACCCGTGCACCGGAGCACACGCCGATCACCCGCGCGCCCCGGCCGGCCTGCCGCCGCAGCCAGCCCGTCACCGCCGGGTCGTCGTCCTCGCGCATGGCGGGCACGATCACGTAGTCGGCGCCCGCCGGATGCGCACGGTCGAAGGCGGCCATGTCCTGCGCGCCGTCGACCTCGAGTGCCGGGTACAGCGCCACCCGGCCCGCGCGCGGCGCCACGATGCGCACCTCGGCCACGCCGGCGTGCTGCAGCACGGCGTGCGGCAGCAGCAGGTCGGTCATCTCGGTCCCCTCGTTCAGCGCCAGGATCGCGATCACCGGGCGCCCATCGCGCCGCGGCTTCATGGCCTCGACGAAGGCCTGCTGCGCCTTCGCGCTCGCCGCCGCGTCGTCCGGCACCGGCGGCAGTGCCGCGCGCGTGCCGCAACCGCCCAGCATCCAGGCGGCCAGACCTGCCATCATCACCATCCGTATCCAACCCCAGAACATGGCTGTCCTTCGAAGACTGTCATGGCCCGAGCCTACGCATGCCCCCTTTGCCCCACAAGGACGAAGAAGCCGCGCTTCCTGCCAGCGAAGTGGTGATCGTCGCCTTCGACGGTGCCGAATCCATCGACGTCGCCGGCCCGGCCAGCGTGTTCAGCAAGGCCGAGCTGCTGCGTCCCGGCAGCTACCGCCTGCACTTCGCGTCGCCGCAGGGCGGCACCGTGGCGACGAACGGTGGACTCAGTCTTGCCGGAACCTGCAGGCTGGACCAGCTCCCCGATGCGATCGACACCCTGATCGTGGCCGGCGGCGACGAGCCCGGCGTACGCGCGGCCATCGTCGAGCAGCACATCGGCGACTGGCTCGCGCAGACCGCGCCGCGCGTGCGCCGCATCGCCAGCGTGTGCAGCGGCGCCTTCGCGCTGGCCGCCGCCGGCCTGCTCGACGGTCGCGAGGCCACCACCCACTGGCGCGCCTGCGACCAGTTGCAGGCGCTGCGGCCGCAGGTGCGCGTGCTGCGCGAGCGCATCTACGTGCGCGACGGACCGGTGTGGACCTCGGCCGGCGTCACCACCGGCATCGAGCTGGCGCTCGCCCTGGTCGAGGACGACCTGGGCCATGCGGTGGCGATGGAGATCGCCCGCACGCTGGCCCTGCCGATGCTGCGCGGCGCCGAGCAGCCGCAGCTCAGCCGGGCGCTCGAGGCCCAGGCCACGGCCAGCGACCGGCTGCGCGAGCTGGTGGCGTGGATCGGCACGCACCTGCAGGACGACTTGTCGGTGGATGCGCTGGCCGCCCAGGCGCAGATGAGCCCCCGGCACTTCGCGCGCGCCTTCGCGGCCCAGGCCGGCTGCACGCCGGCGCGCTTCGTCGAGCAGGCCCGCGTGGAGGCCGCGGCGCAGCTGCTGCGGCGCACGCGCTGGACCCAGGAGCGGGTCGCGAGCCGCAGCGGCTTCGGCTCGGTGGATGCGTTCCAGCGCGCCTTCGTGCGGCAGCAGGGCATGACGCCGCAGGCTTTCCGCGCCGGCGAGCAGAATCCGGCGCGTCCATGATCTCCACGCCGTGCGCCAGCCGGATGACGCCGTTGCGCGGCAGGGGCGAGTCCTTCCACGGTTTCCTCGCCAATCCGCAGCGGATGCTGCGCATCCTCCTGGAGCGCTGAACCGATGGACAAGTCCGCCAGGCGCCTCGTGTGGGACGACCTCCGCCTGATCCGGTCGATCGCGGAGCACGGCGGCCTGTCCGCCGCTGCCGGGCATCTGGGGCTGGCGGTGTCGACCGTCTTCCGGCGGCTCGAGCAGATGGAGGCCGTCCTCGAGGCCACGCTGTTCGAGCGCCATCGCGCCGGCTATGCGCTGACCCCGGCCGGCGAGGAACTGCTGGCCTTGGCGGAGCGCGTCGACGAGGACGTGACCGCGGTCGCGCGCAGGATCGCCGGGCAGCAGCGGGTGCAGCAGCCGCGCGGCGAGCTGTCGATCGCCACCAACGACACGCTGCTGACCGAGCTGCTCACGCCGTTGTTCGCGGTCTTCAGCCGCCGCCATCCGGAGATGCGGCTCAACGTGCGGGTCGGCAACCCCTCGCTCAACCTCGCGCGACGCGATGCGGACATCGCGATCCGGGCGACCGACCATCCGCCGGAGAACCTGGCCGGCGTCAGGATCGCGCGGATGGTGTGGGCGCCTTACGGCAAGGCGATGTCGCCCACGGCGCGCCGCCGTTCCGCGGGCGCATCGCCGCTGGAGGAGCAGCCCTGGGTCACGCTCAACGACGAGCTGGCGGGCCACAGCTCCACCCGCTTCGTGCGGACGAACGTGCCCGCCGAAAGGATCGGCTACACCGTGAACACCGTGTCGGGCCTGGCGGAGGCCATCGAGGCGGGCATCGGCGTGGGCTACCTGCCGTGCGTGGTGGGCGACACGCGGCAGGGGCTGACGCGCCTGGGCCCGCTCGCCCCCGCGCTGGGCAACAACCTGTGGCTGCTGTCGCACCCGGACCTGCGCGGCGTGCCGCGGGTGCGGGCCATGCTCGATTTCCTGGCCGCGGAGATGGTGAAGCTGCGTCCGCTGCTGGAAGGGGAGCGGCCCCATGCGCCGGCACGGGAGCCGGGTAGCTGAGCGCCGGCTCAGACCTTCGCGACGAACTTGATCTCGATCAGCTGGGTCGGCAGCGCCAGCCGCGGCGTGACGAGGATGGTGCTCGCGACCTTCGGCTTCTGCGAGCCGTACGCCTCCTTGCGGACCGGGCCGGCGGCGGCGAAGGCGGTCTCCATGTCGGTCACGTAGAGCACTTCCTCCACCACATCCGCCAGCGAGGCGCCGAAGCGCGCCAGGATCTTCTTCGCGTTTGCGTAGGTCTGGCGCATCTGCACTTCCATGTTCGCGTGGTCCGCGATCCGGCCGGAGGCATCGAGCTTCGCCGGGCCCACCATGTTGCCCTTGTCGTCGTGACTGAGCTGCCCCGAGACGTAGATCGTGTCGCCCACCTGCACCGCCTGGGCATAGCCGTACTGGTCTTCCCAGGGCATCCCCAGGCCCTCCGCCCTGCGCGCGGGCGGTCTGCCGGGCTTGGCGGCGGCCGTGGTGGCGGTCGCGGCGAGCAGTGCCGTCGCGGCGCCGAGGCCCGATGTCTTCAGGAAGCCGCGCCTTGGCTTGACCTGTTGCGTGGGACGGTTGGGGGTGGCGGGCGAGCTGCCGCTGGACTCATTCATGAGAAGGCTCCGGGTTGAGGTTGTGGAGTGTGAGGGCCGTGCGGGCCCACCACGCGTCCATCTTTGCGCGGATGCTTCCCGCGCCGCGCTGCGTTCCTGCACGATCGGTCTTGCAGTTTTGCAATCGGCGAAGGGCCGGCTTGAGCGCTCGGGTCCGGCATGGCACGATCGCGCCGGTGACCCGCAAGACCACCGAAGCGCAACACCTGCAAGACCTCGCGCGGCTGCGCCGCGTTCGCGACCGCATCGACCGCGAGTACGCGCAGCCGCTGGACGTCGAGGCCCTCGCCCGCGGCGTGGACATGTCGGGCGGGCATCTCAGCCGCCAGTTCAAGCTCGCCTACGGCGAGTCGCCCTACGCCTACCTGATGACACGGCGCATCGAGCGCGCGATGGCGCTGCTGCGCCGCGGCGACCTCAGCGTCACCGAGGCCTGCTTCGCGGTCGGCTGCGGCTCGCTGGGCACCTTCAGCACGCGCTTCACCGAACTGGTCGGCATGTCGCCGGGCGCGTACCGGCGCCAGGCCGCGCAGGCCACGCGCGGGATGCCGTCGTGCATCGCCAGGCAGGTGACGCGACCGATCAGGAATCAAGAAGCGCCGGCCCCCGGGCACGACTTAGCATGAGCGCCATGACGAACATCACCATCCACTCGACCTTCCTCCCCCACGACGACCCGGAGGCCTCGCTGGGCTTCTACCGCGACACCCTCGGTTTCGAGCTGCGTAACGACGTGGGCTACAACGGCATGCGCTGGATCACGGTCGGCCCGGCCGGCCAGCCCGGCATCTCGATCGTGCTGTACCCGCCGCAGGCCAGTCCCGGCGTCACCGACGACGAGCGCCGCACCATCGCCGCGATGATGGCCAAGGGCACCTACGCCACCCTCATTCTGGCCACCCCCGACCTCGACGCCACCTTCGAGCGGCTCGCGGCCCGCGGCGCCGAGGTCGTGGAGGCGCCGACCGAGCAGCCCTACGGCGTGCGCGACTGCGCCGTCCGCGACCCCGCGGGCAACATGCTGCGCATCCAGGAGCGGCGCTGACACGATGAGCAAGGCCACGAAGAAGAACACGCAGCCGCCCGCATCACCCACGTCCGACAGCCACGACCTGATCCGCGTGCAGGGCGCGCGCGAGAACAACCTCAAGGACATCAGCATCGAGATCCCGAAGCGCCGGCTGACGGTGTTCACCGGCGTCTCCGGCTCGGGCAAGAGCTCGCTGGTCTTCGGCACCATCGCGGCCGAATCGCAGCGGCTGATCAACGAGACCTACAGCGCCTTCGTGCAGGGCTTCATGCCGACGCTGCCGCGCCCCGACGTGGACCGGCTCGACGGGCTGACGACGGCGATCGTCGTCGACCAGGAGCGCATGGGGGCCAACGCCCGCTCCACCGTCGGCACCGTGACCGATGCCAACGCGATGCTGCGCATTCTCTTCAGCCGGCTGGGCAAGCCGCACATCGGCCCGCCCGGCGCCTTCGCCTTCAATGTCCCGTCGGTCCAGGCCAGTGGCGCGATCACCGTCGAACGGGGCGAGGGCAGGACGCAGACGAAGAAGGCGACCTTCAACCGCCTCGGCGGCATGTGCCCGCGCTGCGAGGGCATGGGCGCGGTCACCGACTTCGACCTGTCCGCCCTGTACGACGACGCCAAGTCGCTCAACGAGGGCGCGCTCACCATTCCCGGCTACAGCATGGAAGGCTGGTACGGCCGCATCTTCCGCGGCTGCGGCTTCTTCGACCCGGACAAGCCGATCCGCAAGTACACCCAGCGCGAGCTGCACGACCTCCTGCACAAGGAGCCGACGAAGATCAAGGTCGACGGCATCAACCTGACCTACGCGGGCCTGATCCCGAGCATCCAGAAGTCCTACCTGTCCAGGGACGTCGAGGCGATGCAGCCGCACATCCGCGCCTTCGTGGAGCGGGCGGTGACCTTCAGCACCTGTCCCGAATGCGAGGGAACCCGTCTCACCCAGGAGGCCCGCTCGTCGAAGATCAAGGGCAGGAACATCGCCGATGCATGCGCGATGCAGATCAGCGACCTGGCCGGCTGGGTCCGCGGCCTCGACGAGCCGTCGGTGGCCCCGCTGCTCGCCGGCCTGCAGCACCTGCTGGACGGGTTCGCCGAGATCGGGCTGGGCTACCTCTCGCTCGATCGGCCCTCGGGCACGCTGTCGGGCGGCGAGGCGCAGCGCGTCAAGATGATCCGCCACCTCGGCTCCTCGCTCACCGACGTCACCTACGTCTTCGACGAGCCCACGATCGGCCTGCATCCGCATGACATCGAGCGGATGAACGGCCTGCTGCTGCGCCTGCGGGACAAGGGCAACACGGTGCTGGTCGTGGAGCACAAACCCGAGGCGATTGCCATCGCCGACCATGCCGTCGACCTCGGCCCCGGGGCCGGCGCGGCGGGCGGCACCGTCTGCTTCGAGGGCACGGTCGAGGGGCTGCGGGCCAGCGGCACGGTCACCGGCCAGCACCTGGACGACCGCGCTGCGCTCAAGCCGGCGGTGCGCAAGCCCACCGGCGCGCTGGAGATCCGCAAGGCCGCGACCCACAACCTAAAGAAGATCGACGTCGACATCCCGCTGGGCGTGCTCTGCGTGGTCACCGGCGTGGCGGGCTCCGGCAAGAGTTCGCTGGTGCATGGGGCGATCCCCGCCGGCGCGGGCGTCGTGTCCATCGACCAGGGCGCCATCCGCGGCTCGCGGCGCAGCAACCCGGCCACCTACAGCGGCTTGCTCGACCCGATCCGCAATGCCTTCGCCAAGGCCAACGGCGTGAAGCCGGCGCTGTTCAGCGCCAACTCCGAAGGCGCCTGCCCGGCCTGCAACGGTGCCGGCGTCATCTACACCGACCTGGCGATGATGGCCGGCGTCGCCACGCCCTGCGAGGCCTGCGAAGGCAAGCGCTACCAGGCTTCGGTGCTGGAATACGAGCTGGGTGGCCGCGACATCAGCGAGGTGCTCGCGATGCCGGTGGACGAGGCCCGGGCCTTCTTCGGCGAGGGCAAGGCACGCACGCCGGCCGCGAGCGCCATCCTCGACCGGTTGGCCAGCGTCGGGCTCGGCTACCTCAGTCTCGGCCAGCCACTCACCACGCTCTCCGGCGGCGAGCGGCAACGGCTCAAGCTGGCGACCCAGATGGCGGAGAAGGGCGACATCTACGTGCTCGACGAGCCGACCGCAGGGCTGCATCTGGCGGACGTGCAGCAACTGCTCGGGCTGCTCGATCACCTCGTCGATGCGGGCAAGTCGGTCATCGTCATCGAGCACCACCAGGCGGTGATGGCGCATGCGGACTGGATCATCGACCTGGGGCCGGGTGCCGGCCACGACGGCGGGCGGGTGGTGTTCGAGGGAACGCCGACTGATCTCGTAACGGACCGTTCCACCCTCACCGGCGAGCACCTCGCGGCGTACGTGGGCGCCCGGAAAACGAAGCGCTAGGGCTGCTCCGCCGCGTCGAAATCCAACTCCACCTTCGCCCCGTTCGGGTCATGGCAGAACAGCTGCCACGTGCCCGCGCCCGCCTGCTGCCGCAGCTCGTACTTCACGCCGCGTTCGTCGAAGCGCGCCTTCACCGCCCGCAGGTCGCGCGCGGTGAAGGCCATGTGGTCGATCACGCCCGTGCGCTGCGCCGGCACCGGCCGGCCGAAGTACAGGTGCACCAGCGCCTGCGGCCCTTCGCCGTAGAGCCAGGCACCGGCAAAGCCCAGGTCCGGCCGCGGGCCGACCCGCAGGCCGAGCAGGCCGGTGTAGAAGTCCAGCGTCTTCTGCTCGTCCTCCGCGGTCACGGTGAAGTGGTTCATGCCGACGATCATGCGATGGCTCCTTGGGTTCGTTCGCAGCTGGGTCAGGGCAGCAGCACCAGCGCGCCAAGCGTGGCGCGCGATTCGAGGCGCGCATGGGCCTGCGCTGCCGATTCGAGCGAATGGCGTTCGATGGGCGGCAGGCGGATGCTGCCCTCGGCCAGGGCGTCCCACACGCGCTGCGCGCGCTCGGCGAGCTGGGCCGGCGTCGCGACGTAGTCGAAGACCACCGGCCGCGAGAAGCTCAGCGACTTGGCGACCAGCGCGTCGGGTGCGAGCGCGGCGAGCGGGCCGCTGGCCTGGCCCAGGCTGATCCAGTGGCCGCGGCGCGCCAGGGCCGCGAGGTTTTCGTCGCGGGCCGCGTCGCCCAGGCCGTCGACCAGCACGTCCACGCCGCCGCACAGGCGCTGCACCGCATCGGCAAAGCGGTAGTCGCGCGTGACGATCACGTGCTCGCAGCCATGCTCGCGCGCCACGCGGGCCTTCTCCTCGCTCGACACCGTGCCCAGCACCGTCGCGCCGAGCCGGCGCGCCCACGCGCACAGCAGCAGGCCCACGCCGCCGGCCGCCGCATGCACCAGCAACCGCGTGCCGCGCCGCACCTGGCCCAGGTCGCGCAGCAGGTAGTCGGCGGTGATGCCCTTGAGCAGCAGCGCGGCGGCGGCCTCGTCCTCGATGGCGGCGGGCAGGCGCACCACCCAACTGGCCGGCACGCAGCGCACGCCGCAGTAGGCGCCCGGCACCGGGCCGAGGTAGGCGACGCGGTCGCCGGGCAGCAGGCCGGCCACCTGCGGCCCGATGTCGAGCACGCTGCCGGCCGCCTCCATGCCCAGTACCAGCGGCAGCGGCGCGGGGATCCAGCCGCGTCGCAGGTAGACGTCGATGAAGTTCACGCCGACGGCGCGCTGCCGGATGCGCACCTCGCCTTCGCGCGGCGCCGGCGCTTCGGCGTCTTCGAGGCGCAGCGCCTCGGGGCCGCCGTGGCGATCCACGACCACGCGGCGCGTCGGCAAGGGCAGGGCCGAAGGCATCGGCTCGGCCTGCCCGGGCGCGCGCAGGTCCCCGCCTTGCCGCAGGTGCCGCCGCAGGTTCTCGAAGCCGGCCTCGTACACGTCGCGCGCGACCATCTCGCGCAGCTCGCGCTCCTGCCCGGGCGGGGTGGCGAAGGTGGACTCCCAATGCCAGAAGGTGCGGTTGCCGTCCGTCACCGGCTTCAGCGTGACGGTGGCCACGTAGCGCTGCAGCGGCACGGTGGCCTCGACGATGCAGTAGGTGCTCCTGTGCTCGGTGTCCGACAGGGTCAGCAGCTGCTCGCGGATGCGGTGGCCGTCGCGCAAGCTGAAGCTGCGCACGCAGCCGACCTGGTCGCTGCGCTCGCCGCCCTCGATGCGGCTCGCTTCCACCACCGCGTGCCACTGGTCGTGGCTGTTGAAGTCGCGCAGCACGGCCCAGACGCGCTCGATCGGTGCGTCGATGATGGTCGAGCGCACGACCCTTTGAAGCACTAGCGGCCCCCGAAGTGGCGCTTCAGCGCATCGAAGCCGCCCTGGAACACGCCTTGCCCGATGGATTCGGTCAGCTCGCCCTCGCGCCCCTCGGCGCATTCGAACTCCGCGCTCCACTCGGCGAAGCAGCGCGCCCCGTCCGTCACCGGCGTGAGCTTGAGCGTGGCGACGTAGTTCGACACGCCCATCGAGCTTTCCAGGATCTCGTAGGTGCAGCTGTACTCGTAGTCCGACAGCGCCAGCAGCTTCTCGCGGATCATCCCGCCGTCCCGCGTGTGGAACTGGCGGATGCAGCCCACGCGGTCGGCCGGCTGGCCGTTCTCGATGCGGCTGTCGGCGATCAGCGGGTGCCATTGCGGCATGCCGTTGAAGTCGCGGACGCGCGACCACACGCTGTCGGCGCCCGCGTCGATGACGCTGGAGACATAGACCTGCACCATGCGCTATTCCTTCTTCTTCGCGCCGCTGGAGGGCAGGGCGGCCTGCGCGCCGCTGGCCTCGCCCACCAGGCGCTGGATGTCGCCGCCCTCGATGCCGATCTCGCGCAGCAGCTGGTCCACCAGCGGCGCCTGGGCGCGGAAGCGCAGGGCCGAGTTGACCAGGCCGTCGGCGAAGCCGCCGTGGGCTTCGCCGTTGGGCACGCCACCGCCACTGCCGCCGCCGAGGCCGTCGACGTGCAGGATCTTGATGCCCTCGATGCGCTCCATCGGCCGCACCGATTCGCGGATGATGGCCTCGGCCTTCTCCACCAGCTTCATGCGCAGCGCCGACATGCGCGCCTCGGGCGAGAGCATGTTGTGCGCCTCGTTCATCATGCGCTGCGCCTCGGCCTCGATCTCGGCGCGCACGCGCATCGCCATCGAGCGGATCTTGTCGGCGTCGGCATCGGCCTCGGCCTGGGCGCGCAGGGCGGCGCCGCGGTCGGCGCTGGCGTCCTTCTCGGCCTGGGCCGCGGCCGTGAGGCGCAGAGCATCGCGCTCGGCCACCTGGGCGGCCGCGATCAGATCGATCGCCTTCTTGCGCTCGGCCATCTCGACTTCGCGCGCGGTGAACACCTTCTCCTCGGCCGACACCGCCTCGGCGCGCGCCACCTCGGCTTCGGCCTGGGCCTCGCTCTGCGCCTTGCTCTCGCGCGCCACGGCGATGGCGCGCTGCTGCTCGGCCAGCTCCAGCGACAGGCGGCGCTCGATCTCGGCGCCCTGGATCGCGCGCTCCTTCGAGATGCGCTCCTCCTCGATGGTCTGCTCGGCGCGGATGCGGGCGGCGTCGATGCTCTGCTTGGCCGCGATCTGCGCGCCCTCCGCATCCTGTTCACGCTGCGCGCGCTCGGCCGCCAGCTCGGCGCGCTGGCGGGCCCGCGCGACCTCCACCTCGCGCTGCTGCGCCAGGCGCGCATGCTCGCTCTCGCGGTCGATCTCGAGGGAGAGCTTCTCGGCCTCCAGGTTCTTGTTGCGGATGGCGATCAGCGTGTCCTGCTCGACGTCGTTGCGCTGCTTCTTGCGGTGCTCGATCTGCTCGGTCAGGCGCGTCAGGCCCTCGGCGTCGAAGGCATTGCTGGGGTTGAAGAACTCCATGCCGGTCTGGTCGAGCTGCGTGAGCGAGGCCGCTTCCAGCTCCAGGCCGTTCTTGGTCAGGTCCTCGGCCACCGATTCGCGCACCCGGCGCACGTAGGTGCCGCGCTTCTCGTGCAGCTCTTCCATCGTCATCTCGGCCGCGGCGGTGCGCAGCGCGTCGACGAACTTGCCTTCCACCAGCTCCTTGAGCTGCTCGGGCTCCATGGTGCGCAGGCCCAGGGTCTGCGCGGCCGCGGCCACCGCCTCCGGCCTGGTGGCCACGCGCACGTAGAACTCGGCGATCACGTCGACCCGCATGCGGTCCTTGGTGATGAGCGCCTTGTCGCGGCCGCGGCTCACTTCGAGCCGCAGCGTGTTCATGTTGACCGGGATCACGTCGTGCACGATGGGCAGCACGAAGGCGCCGCCGTCGAGCACCACCTTCTGCCCGCCCAGGCCGGTGCGCACGAAGGCCCGTTCCTTCGAACTGCGCAGGTAGAGCCAGTGCAGCAGCCAGACCGCGAGCGCGACCACGATCGCGACCACGATCAGCCCCAGGATGAAATTACCGAATTGAGCACCGGACATGGGTCTCGTCTCCTGTTATCGCGTGATGCCGACGAAGCGGCGCGTGGTCTCGGTCAGCGCTGCCTCGGTCGGCAGGCGCTCCATCGAGCTGGCGCCGTAGAAGCCATGGCAGGACGGGCAGCGGGCCAGCACCCAGTGCGCGTCCTCAGGCGTGGCGATGGGGCCGCCGTGGCACAGCACGATGGCCTCCGGGTTGACCGCGTGGGCGGCCGCGGCCCAGGCGTTGATGCGGGGCACGCAGTCTTCCAGCGCGAGGGCGGTGCCGGCGCCGATGGTGCCGCCGGTGGTCAGGCCCAGGTGGCACACGATGATGTCCGCGCCGGCCGCGGCCATGGCGCGCGCGTCGGCCTCGCAGAAGACGTAGGGCGTGGTCAGCAGGTCGAAGGCGCGGGCGCGGGCGATCAGCTCCACCTCCAGCGCGTAGCCCATGCCGGTCTCTTCCAGGTTGGCGCGGAAGGTGCCGTCGATCAGGCCCACGGTGGGGAAGTTCTGTACGCCGGAGAAGCCGAGGCCGGCCAGGCGGCGCAGCAGCTCGTCGGGGATCATGAAGGGGTCGGTGCCGTTCACGCCCGCCAGTACCGGCGTGTGCTTCACCACCGGCAGCACCTCGCGCGCCATCTCGCAGACGATGTCGTTGGCATTGCCGTAGGCCAGCAGGCCGGCCAGCGAGCCGCGCCCCGCCATGCGGTAGCGGCCGGAGTTGTAGATCACGATCAGGTCGATGCCGCCGGCCTCCTCGCACTTGGCCGAGAGCCCGGTGCCGGCGCCGCCGCCGATGAGCGGCCGGCCGGTCGCGATCTTGGCGCGGAAGCGTTCGAGCAGGGTGCTGCGTGGGATGCGGGGCATGGGGTCGTCTCCCTTTTTCAGGCTCGCCGGGCGTGCGTGGCAGGGCTGGCGATCTCGCGCCAGGCCGCGACCAGCGCCTCGGCGAAGGCCTCGTCGTTGATGTGCAGGGGCAGCCGTTGCAGACGCCGCCCGGTGCCGGGCCGGAAGCCCTGCTCGATGGCCTCGAACAGGGCGCGGTCGGCCTCGGGGTCGTGGAAGGGCTGGCCCGGGCGGTCGATGGCCGAGACGCCGCCCTCGGGAATCAGGAAGCGCAGCGGCCCGCGCATGGCGTTGAGCTTGGCGGCGATGAAGGCGCCGATGGCGCGGCACTCCTCGGGCGTGGTGCGCATCAGCGTCACGGTCGGGTTGTGGCGGTACAGCCGGCGCGCGCGGAAGCGCTCGGGCACGCTGTCCCAGGCGCCGAAGTTCACCATGTCCAGCGCACCGCAGGAACCGACATAGGGCAGGGCGTGCCGCGCGAAGACGTCCAGCCGCGCCGGCCCGGCCGAGAGCACGCCGCCGCCGATCTCGTCGGCGATCTCGGTGGTGGAGACGTCGATCACGCCGGCCAGCAGGCCCGAGTCGGCCAGCTTCTCCATCGACTGGCCGCCCACGCCGGTGGCGTGGAAGACCAGGCAGTCGTAGTCCTCCTCCAGGCGCTTCGTCACCGCCTGCACGCAGGGCGTGGTGACGCCGAACATGGTGAGGCCGAGCGCAGCCTTGCGCACCTCGGAGGCCACCGGCGGGTGCGCGATCATGCCCGCCAGGGCGTGGGCCGCGTTGGACAGCACCTGCTCGCTGATGCGGTGGATGCCCTGCACGTCGGTGACGGAATACATCATGCAGATGTCGCTCGGCCCCACGTAGGGCCGGGTGTCGCCGCTGGCCATGGTCGAGACCATCACCTTGGGCACGCCGATCGGCAGCGCGCGCATGCCCTGAGTGGCCATCGAGGTGCCGCCGGAGCCGCCGGCGGAGATCAGGCCGCCCAGGTCGCGCCGGGTGCGCACGAAAGCCTCGAAGGCCTGCGCCATCGCGGTGGTGGCGCTGCCGCGGTCGCCGCTGAACACGGCCGACTCGCCCTGCGGATGGTGGCGTGCCACCTCGCGCGGGTGCACGCTGGCCGGCGAGGTCTTGCCGGAGGTCGCGAGGTCCACCGTCACCACGCGCAGGCCCAGGCGCTCCAGGCACTGGCGCAGGAAGAAGAGCTCGCGGCCCTTGGTATCGAAGGTGCCCGCCACGTAGGCGGCGCGGGTGCTGCCGGCAGCGACCGGAAAGTCGAACAGCTGAGCGGCCGGCCGTTCACCGCCTGGCTCCGCCTGGCTGTTGCTCCCCCTGCCGCTTGTGGGAGAGGGCGGGCCCGATGGCGCCGCGCGCGCTATGTCGCTCACCGGCGCGGCGGCGGCACCGGCATTCCAGCGGGTGAAGCCGCGCACCGTGCGCGCCGCGAGTTCATCCATCGTCGGCGCGCCATCCGCGTGCGCGCGGCGGACGGTGAAGACCTGGCTCGGAGCGGGTGCGTCGGCCGTGGCGATCGGCGCACTGGCCTCCTCGTGGCCGTTGGAGCGCACGCCCAGCAGCCGCTCCTGCAGTGCCAGGTCGGCCGCGAGCTCGGCGGCCGGCATCTGCTGGGCGATGCGGCCGTTGACCATCACGCCGATGCGGTCGGCCACCGAGATCGCCACGCCGAGGTTCTGTTCGATCAGCAGTACCGCGATGCGGCCCTCGGCCGCGAGCGTGCGCAGCGATTGCGCGACCTGCTCGACGATCACCGGCGCCAGGCCCTCGGTGGGCTCGTCCATCACCAGCAGCCGCGGGTCCAGCAGCAGGGCGCGGCCGATGGCGAGCATCTGCTGCTCGCCGCCGGAAAGCTGCGCGCCGCCGTGCCCGCGGCGCTCGCCCAGGCGCGGGAACATGGCGTAGATGCGCTCCAGCTCGCGCCGGTGGCTGGCCACCAGGCGCAGGGTCTCCTCGACCGTGAGCGAGGGCCAGACGCGCCGGCCCTGCGGCACGTAGGCGATGCCGCGGCGCGTGATCTCGTGCGGCGGCAGGCCCAGGATCTGTTCGCCGGCCAGCCGGATGCTGCCGCGCGCCGGCACCAGGCCGGTGATGGCGTTGCACAGCGTGGTCTTGCCCATGCCGTTGCGGCCCACGATGCCGAGCACCCCGCCCTCGAGCGTGAGGCTCACCCCCTGCAGCGCATGGGCGCGGCCGTAGTAGACGTCCAGCGATTCGATCGCCAGCACCGGGCCGCTGCCGCCGGCCGCCGCGGGCGGGTTGTCGCGGGAGGTGTGACGTGAGGTGCGCCGCCAGGCCATCAGTGCCGGCTCCCCATGTAGATGGCCTGCACCTGGGCGTCGTTCTCGATCTCCCCGGGCGTGCCGGTGCGCAGGGTGCGGCCGTTGTGCATCACGGTGACCTTCTCGGTCACGCGCAGGGCGATGTCCAGGTCGTGCTCGATCAGCACGAAGCTCATGTGCGCCGGCAGCGAGCGCAGGAGCGCCACCAGCTCGCGCCGCTCGGCGGGCGAGAGGCCCGCGGCCGGCTCGTCGAACAGGATCAGCCGCGGCGCGCCGGCCAGCGCCATGCCGATCTCCAGCTGGCGCTGCTGGCCATGCGCCAGGTTGGCGACGCGCTCCTCGGCGATGTGGGCCAGCCGGGTGCGCTCCAGCAGGTCCTGCGTGGCCAGCATCGAGGGATGCCCGGCGCTCGCGCGCAGGAAGCCGAAGCGCCCGTTGGCCACGCCGCGCACCGCGAGGAACAGGTTGTCGCGCACCGTCAGCTCGCGGAACAGCAGCGAGGACTGGTAGGTGCGCCGCAGGCCCTTGCGGATGCGGTCGTAGGGCGGCAGCGCGGTGATGTCCTCGCCGAAGAAATGGATGCGGCCGGCGGTGGGCGGGAAGTCGCCGGTGATGGTGTTGAACAGGGTGGTCTTGCCGGCGCCGTTGGATCCCAGGATGGCGTACTTCTCGCCGGCGGCCACCGACAGCGACACCCCGTCGACCGCACGCAGCGCACCGAAGGCGCGCGTCACGCCGCTGAGCACCAGCGCGTCGCTCGAAGCGAGCGGCGCGTGGGCGGTCACAGCCGCAGCCTGGGCGGGCGCAGCGGTGCCGGTGCGCAAAGTGCTGACAGAAGCCACCGCATTACTCCTTTTCAGTCTTCCACCAGGCTATCGCGTGACCCGCGATGCATGAAACACGCAGGCCGCGAAGCCGGCCCGTTCGGGAGCACCCGCGGAACCGGCTTTGCCGGGCCGCCGGGTGCGCCCCCGGTGAGGGGGTTGGCGGACCACACGAAGTGGGGGAGCCTGGGGGAGAGCAACATTTCAAGGACAAGCGGGCACGTCGCGCGAGCCGATCTTGAACTCCTCCTTCTTCATGCCGAGCAGCTGGTCGATGTTGTCGACCTTGCTGTGCACCTTGTTGAAGAGGTTGCCCTGGCTGTCCTTCACCACCTCGGTCACGAAGGTGGTGCCGATGGCCTGCCGGTTCGCATCCAGCTTGACGTCGCCGTTCGGCGTCTTCAGCGTCATCTTCGACAGCGCCTCGCGGAACTTCGCCTGGTTGCCCGAGAGGTCGCCCTTCACCGCGTCCAGCCCGTCCAGCGCCGCCTTCATGTTGACGTAGTACACGTAGGCGAACAGGCTCGGGCTCGGGAAGCCGCCAGCCGACACCGGGTAGGTCTTCTGGTAGTCGGCGACGAAGGCCTTCCAGTCGGCGCCGTCGTAGGCATCGGCCAGCGGGCCGGCCGACAGCGTACCCACCAGCGAGTCGCGCCGCTTGCCCTTGTAGTTCAGCACGTCCTGGCTGACGGTGATGGAGCCGCCCAGCATCGGCTTGTCGCCGCCGGCGTTCTCGTACTGGGTGAGGAAGTTCACCGCGTCGGCCCCACCGAGCACCACCAGCAGCGCATCGACGTCCTTCGGGATCTTGGCGATGACGGAGGAATAGTCCTTGCCGCCCAGCGGCACCCAGGCCTTCTCCGGCACCTTGCCGCCGGCCTTGCAGAACTCGGTCATGAAGCCCTGCACCTGCGAGTAGGGGAAGGCGTAGTCCTCCGCGATCACCATCACCTTCTTGTAGCCCTTGGCCATGGCTGCCTTGCCCAGGCCCACCATCCACTGCGCGCCCTCGGTGTTGAAGCGGTAGAAGTTGGGGCTGGGGTTGTCCAGCGTGGTGGCCTGCGCGCCCGAGCCGCCGTTGATGAAGGTCACCTGCGGCTGCGTCTTCGAGTAGTCCTTGACCGCGATGCCCTCGCCGCCCGAGAGCGGGCCGACCATGATGTCCACCTTGTCCTGCTCCACCAGCTTGCGCGTGGCGTTGACCGCCACGTCGGGCTTGGCGTCGGAGCTCGCCTTGATGATCTCGATCTTGCGGCCGGCCACCGTGCCGCCGCGCTGCTTGACCGCCAGCTCCGCGCCGCGCATGCCGTCCGCGCCGCCGGCCGCGAAGGGGCCTTCCAGCGTGGCGAGCAGGCCGATCTTGACCGGCTGGCCCTGCGCCCACGCGCTGCCCGCCAGCGCCGCCAGCGCGGCCGCGCCCAACATCGAACGAACCCAGAGTCGCTTGTTCACGTTCACGGTTGTCTCCTTTGGTTGGAAGTCAAGCCTGGCCTCGAGCCGAGGCGGGCGCGCAGCGCCGCCCACAGACCGAGCAGGCCGTCGGGGGAAAACAGGACGATCGCGAAGAACACGCCGCCGATCAGCAGGTTGAAGCGCTCGCGGTCGATCAGGTCGATCGCGAAGGTCTGCAGCAGCACGAAGACGATGGCGCCGAGGAAGGCGCCGATCGGGTGCCGCATGCCGCCGAGCACGGCGACGACGAGGATGTTGATGAGCCAGGAGGTGCTGACCGAGCCCGGCGTGATCAGCCCGTTGTACCAGACCAGCAGCACGCCGCCGACGGCGGCCAGCAGCCCCGCCAGCGCATAGGCCGCGACGCGGTGCGCGACCACGTGATAGCCCAGCGCCGCCATGCGCCGCGGGTTGTCGCGGATGCCCTGCAGCGCGACGCCGAAGGGCGCGCGCACCACCCACTTCACCAGGAAGTAGCCCGCCATCGCGCAGGCCAGGCAGAGGAAGTAGAAGGGCACCGGGTCGCGCCATCCGATGCCGAACACCTTGGGCGGATAGATCTCGCGCAGGCCCTGGAAGCCGTTGAAGATGCTGTAGTTCTGCAGCACCAGGTAGTAGAAGGCCACGCCGATCGCCAGCGTGATCATGATCGTGTAGATGCCCTCGGTGCGCACCGACAGCCAGCCGATCAGCGTGGCGCACAGCGTGGCGATGAAGAGCGCGAAGGGCACCGCCACCCACCAGGGCCAGCGCAGCGCGATGTCGGCGCCGCTGCTGCTGGTGCCCAGCACCGCGAGGGCGTAGCCGGCGATGCCGGCGACCGTCATCTGCGCCAGCGAGACCATGCCGCCGTAGCCGCCGAGGAAGGTGAGCGAGAGCGCGATCAGGCCCAGCACCAGCGATTGGGCGGCGACCTGGAAAGTGATGAAGGGGGTGGCCACGAAGGGAAAGACCAGGACGAAGGCCAGCACGGCGAGGTGGCGTGCGTGCACGGTGCGGTGCAGGGCGGCGAGCCAGTTCGACGTTGCGGGCGCGGCGGCGGGCCGGGGTGCCGGCGTGACGGCGGCGAGGGCGCGGGGCTGTGCGGCTGAGGGTGAGCGCATGGCGCGGCGCCATTGGGCTGCGCTCATGGTGCGGCCCCCGTCGGGCTTCTGCCTTGCTCCCTCTCCCTCTGGGAGAGGGTGGGGGTGGGGGCACTGGGCCTTTGTTTTGGCATTGCGCTTGTTGTTGCGCAGGAGCCGGGAATTCGCCCCGGCGGGCGAGTTACTTTCTTTG
>NZ_LYMK01000076.1 GCF_002157355.1 Variovorax sp. JS1663
GTGGTGGTGGTGGTGGTGGTGGTGGTGGCGGCCAGGGTCGACGCAACCGGCAAGGCGGCCAAGCCCAGGGGCAAGGGCAGGGCGCCCGGCGTGATAGCGCGCCGGGCGGCGGCAACCAGCCCGATCCGATGAAGACCTCGCTGGGCTACATCGGCGCCGACAGCTTCTCGCGCCAGCGCAAGGAACAGCGCTCCCGGCGCGGCGGTGGCGGGGGGCCTTCGGGCGGCAATTTCGGCGGCCAGGGCGGCGGCAACCGCCGCCGAGGCCGCTGACAGGGCGCGTCACCGGAGCACACAAGACGCCGGCTGCGGTTTTGGCGCCCCCGTCATCGGGAGCGGCAGTCGCGCCGGTTAAAATCAGAGGCTTTGTCAAGGGAGCGCGGCCGTGGGCTGCGGCTTGACGGAACTCATCGAAATCCAAGCACTCAGGAAAGCACTTCAATGGCCATCGAACGCACCCTCTCCATCATCAAGCCCGACGCCGTGGCGAAGAACGTCATCGGCAAGATCGTCTCCCGCTTCGAGGCCGCCGGCCTCAAGATCGTGGCCGCCAGGCTGGTCCAGCTGTCGCAGGCTGACGCCGAGCAGTTCTACGCCGTGCACAAGGAGCGTCCGTTCTTCGGCGACCTGGTCAAGTTCATGATCTCCGGCCCCGTGTTCGTGCAGGCGCTGGAAGGCGAGGATGCGATCACCAAGAACCGTGACCTGATGGGCGCCACCGACCCGAAGAAGGCTGCCCCCGGCACCATCCGCGCCGACTTCGCCGACAGCATCGACGCCAACGCCGTGCACGGCTCCGACGCCGCCGAAACCGCGAAGGTCGAGATCGCCTTCTTCTTTCCCGAGCTCAAGGCCCGCTGAGGCGGAGCCCGCACTCCCGCAATGACCACGGCCAACCTGCTCGACTTCGATCTCGACGGGCTGGCCGCGTTCTGCGAAAGGCTCGGCGAGAAGCGTTTCCGGGCCACGCAGCTGTTCCGCTGGATTCATCAGCGCGGCGCGAGCGACTTCGCGCAGATGACCGACCTCGCCAAGTCGCTGCGCGAGAAGCTCGCCGGCAATGCGCGCGTGGAAGGCTTGCCGGTGCTCACGCAGCAGGAATCGGCCGACGGCACCATCAAATGGCTGTTCGACGTCGGTGATGGCAACGCGGTCGAGGCTGTCTTCATTCCCGAGGATGACCGCGGCACGCTGTGCGTATCCTCCCAGGCAGGCTGCGCCGTCGGGTGCCGCTTCTGCTCCACCGGGCACCAGGGCTTCAGCCGCAACCTGAGCACCGGCGAAATCGTCGCCCAGCTCTGGTTTGCCGAGCATTTCCTGCGCAAGCACCTCAAGCGCGAGGAACGCGTCATCTCCAACGTCGTGATGATGGGCATGGGCGAGCCGCTGCAGAACTACGCGGCCCTGGTGCCGGCCCTGCGCACCATGCTGGACGACAATGCCTATGGCCTGTCGCGCCGGCGCGTGACCGTGTCGACCTCGGGCGTCGTTCCCATGATCGATCGGCTCGGCGCCGATTGCCCGGTCGCGCTGGCGGTGTCGCTGCATGCGCCCAACGATGGGCTGCGCGACGACCTGGTGCCACTCAACCGCAAGTACCCGCTGGCCGAACTGCTCGATGCCTGCCAGCGCTACCTGGCGCATGCGCCGCGCGATTTCATCACCTTCGAGTACTGCATGCTCGACGGCGTGAACGACCAGCCCGAGCATGCGCGCCAGCTGATCGAACTGGTGCGGGCGCAGGGTATCTCCTGCAAATTCAATCTGATTCCCTTCAACCCCTTCCCCGCGTCGGGCCTGCTGCGTTCGCCGCAGCCACGCGTGCTGGCCTTCGCCAAGCTCCTGAGCGAAGCCGGCATCGTGACCACCGTGCGCAAGACCCGCGGCGACGACATCGACGCCGCCTGCGGTCAACTGGCCGGCGACGTGAAGGATCGCACCAACGCGGCCCGGCGCATGGCCGAGCGGCGCACCGTCGTGCTGCATCCGGCGCGGAAGAAGGCCGCATCCACCGTCCAGGAGCAATGAACCGATGATCCAGGCCCCTTCGATCCCGCAGCAGCGGATCATGCAAGCGTTGCTCGGTGTCGTTGCCGCCATCCTGCTGGCCGCGTGTGCGACCAAGGAAGCCGGCGTGCCCAGCACCGCCGGGAATGCGGCCGGCATCGTCACGGACTCGGACGAGGGCAATGCACGCAAGCGCGCCCGTCTGCGCCTCGAACTGGCGATCGGTTACTTCGAGCAGGGCCAGCCCACGGTGGCGCTGGACGAGATCAAGCAGGCGCTGGTTGCCGATCCGAGTTTCCCCGACGCCTACAACCTGCGTGGCCTGGTCTACATGCGGCTGGACGATGCGGGCCTGGCGGAGGACAGCTTCCGCCGTGCGATCGCGCTGAACCCGCGCGACCCCAACACGCTGCACAATTACGGCTGGCTGCTGTGCCAGCAGAACCGCTTCGGCGACGCGCAGCAGCAGTTCTCGGCGGCGCTGGCCATTTCCACCTATGGCGATCGTGCCAAGACGCTGATGACCCAGGGCGTGTGCCAGCTGCGCGCCGGTCAGCGCGCCGAGGCCGAACGCAGCCTGACGCAGGCCTACGAGCTCGATGCCGGCAATCCGGTGATCGGCTACAACCTGGCCTCGTTGCTGGCGCAGCGCGAGGAATGGTCGCGCGCGCAGTTCTACATCCGCCGCATCAACAACGGTCCGTCGGCCAGCGCCGAGACGCTGTGGCTGGGCATCAAGGTCGAGCGCAAGCTCAACAACCGCGAGGCGGCGACGCAGCTTGCCGGCCAACTGCAGCGGCGCTTCCCCCAGTCGCGCGAGGCGGTGGCCTATGAGCGCGGTAGTTTCAATGATTGAGAAGGCGAGCGAGTTCGGCGCCTCGGCCACTGTGCCCTTGATGACCGGCGACAGGACCCATATGACGGCCGGCGACATGTTGCGCGAGGCGCGCGAGGCGCATGGCCTGCATCTGGACATGGTCGCCGCAGCGCTCAAGGTGACGCCGCAGAAGCTGGCGGCGCTGGAAGCCGACGACATCGAGGCCTTGCCCGATCCCGTGTTCGCGCGCGCACTGGCCGCGAGCGTGTGCCGTGCGCTGCGCATCGACCCGGCACCCGTCCTGGCCAAGCTGCCGGGTGCCCAGCCCGCGGGCCTGGCCGAGGCCGACCGCACCATGAGCAAGGCCCTGCCGTCGCAAGCACGCTCCGGCAATCCGGCCGGCCGGCCGTCGCGCCCGCTGCTGACGGTGGTCGTGCTGCTGCTGGTCGGCGCGGCCGCGCTGTTCTGGCTGCCGCAGTCCCTTTTCGACCGCCTCGGCGAGGTCTTCGCTCGCATCACGGCGCCGGGCGAGTCGACCGATACCCAGCCCGCGTCGGCGGTGGCGCCCTCGTCGCCGGCCGGACATGTGGTCGAGCCGGTCCAGCCGGCAGCAGCGCCCGCCGCGGCCCCCGCACCGGCGGCACCGGCTCCGGTTGCTCAGGCGGTTGCGACCCCGCCCGCGGCCGCCGCCTCCGACCTGATCGTCTTTGTCGCCCGCGAGGAATCCTGGGTCACGGTGAACGAGGCCGGCGGCAAGTCCTTGCTGCGCCGCACCGTGCAGGCCGGCGAGACCGTCGGCCTGACGGGCACGCCGCCGCTGTCGGTTGTGGTCGGCCGGGCGTCGGGCATCGACGTGCAGGTACGCGGCAAGCCCTTCGACCTGAAGCCCCTGACGCGCGCGGGCGGCGTTGCACGTTTCGAGGTGAAGCCATGAGCGATGACTTGGTGAGTTCCGGCAACTGCCTGCCCATCGAACCGGCCGCACCGCGCGCCCGCCGTTCCCGCCAGGCAAGCGTGGCCTGGGGGCCGCGCATCGTCACGGTGGGCGGCGATGCGCCCGTGCGGGTCCAATCAATGACCAACACCGACACGGTGGATGCCATCGGCACCGCGATCCAGGTCAAGGAGTTGGCGCAGGCCGGCTCGGAGATGGTGCGCATTACCGTCAACACCCCCGAGGCGGCGGCGCAGGTGCCCTACATCCGCGAGCAGCTCGACCGCATGGGCGTGGACGTGCCGCTGATTGGCGATTTCCACTACAACGGCCACCGCCTGCTGACCGACTTCCCGGCCTGTGCCGAGGCGCTCAGCAAGTACCGCATCAACCCCGGCAACGTGGGCAAGGGCGACAAGCGCGACCGCCAGTTCGGCCAGATGATCGAGGCCGCCATGCGCTGGAACAAGGTGGTGCGCATCGGCGTCAACTGGGGCAGCCTCGACCAGGAGCTGCTGGCCAGCCTGATGGACGTCAACAGCCGCCGTGCCGAGCCTTGGGATGCCAAGCAGGTGATGTACGAGGCGCTGGTGAGCTCGGCCATCGGGTCCGCGCAACTGGCTGAATCCATGGGGATGCGTGGCGACCAGATCATCCTGAGCTGCAAGGTGAGCGGCGTGCAAGACCTGGTCTCGGTGTACCGCGAGCTCGCGAAGCGCTGCGACTACGCGCTGCACCTCGGGCTGACCGAGGCCGGCATGGGCACCAAGGGCACGGTTGCCTCGGCCACGGCGCTGTCGATCCTGCTGCAGGAAGGCATCGGCGACACCATCCGCGTCTCGCTCACGCCCCAGCCCGGCGAATCGCGCACGCAGGAAGTGGTGATCGCCAACGAAATCCTGCAGGCCCTGGGCCTGCGTGTGTTCGTGCCCAGCGTCACCGCCTGCCCGGGATGCGGCCGCACCACCAGCACCACCTTCCAGGAGCTGGCCAAGCAGATCGACGACTACCTGCGCATGCAGATGCCGGTCTGGCGCACCAGGTACCCTGGGGTCGAGACGATGAAGGTGGCCGTGATGGGCTGCATCGTCAACGGCCCCGGCGAGAGCAAGCATGCCGACATCGGCATCAGCCTGCCCGGCACCGGCGAGGCGCCGGCCGCGCCCGTCTTCATCGATGGCGAGAAAGCGCTCACGCTGCGCGGCGAGAACATCGCCGCCGAGTTCCATCAACTGGTCGAAAACTACGTCGAGAAACGCTTCGGCGCAGCCACCGCTGCCTGAGCTTCGCAATCCAATGGCTGACAAACTGAATGCCGTCAAGGGCATGAACGACACCCTGCCGCCGGAATCGGCGCGGTGGGAATGGCTGGAAGGCATCGTGCGCGAGGTGACCTCTCGCTATGCCTATCGCAACGTCCGCACGCCGATCCTGGAGCACACGGCGCTGTTCGTGCGCGGCATTGGCGAGGTGACCGACATCGTCGAGAAGGAGATGTATTCCTTCCACGACCGCTCGGACAAGTACGGCGACAACGACCACTTGACGCTGCGCCCCGAGAACACCGCCGGCATCGTGCGCGCCGCGATCGAGCACAACATGCTCTACGACGGGGGCAAGCGCCTGTGGGCCATCGGCCCGATGTTCCGGCGCGAGAAGCCGCAGCGAGGGCGCTTCCGCCAGTTCCACCAGATCGACGTCGAGGCGCTGGGCTTCGCCGGGCCGGACGTCGATGCCGAGCTCGTGCTGCTGGCCTGCGCCCTCTGGAAGGCCATCGGCCTGACCGACGTGCGGCTGGAGATCAACAGCCTGGGCCAGCCGGCCGAGCGTGCCCAGCACCGCGCCCAGCTCATCGCGCACTTCGACGCGCATGCCGACCAGCTCGACGAGGATGCGCGCCGCCGCCTGCACAGCAATCCGCTGCGCATCCTCGACACGAAGAACCCGGCAATGAAGGCCGTGGTGGAAGCGGCGCCCAAGCTGATCGACTTTCTCGGCGCCGAATCGCTGGCGCACTTCGACGGGCTGAAGTCGATCCTCGATGCCAACGGCGTCGCCTACACCATCAACCCGCGCTTGGTGCGCGGCCTCGACTACTACAACCTCAGCGTCTTCGAATTCGTGACCGACCGGCTCGGTTCGCAGGGCACGGTATGCGCCGGTGGGCGCTACGACGGCTTGTTCGAGCAGCTCGGCGGCAAGCCGGCGCCCGCGGTGGGCTGGGCCATCGGCGTGGAGCGCGTGCTCGACCTGCTGAAGGAGCAGGGCACCGCGATCCCCATGCCGGTGCCCGACGCCTACGCGGTGGTGCCGGATGCGGCCGCGATGCCGGTCGCGCTGCGCACGCTGCAGCAACTGCGCGAAGCCGGCGTGCGGGCGCAGATGCACGCGGCCACTGCCGACGGCCTGGGCAGCTTCAAGTCGCAATTCAAGAAGGCCGACGGCAGCGGCGCCACCTACGCGTTGATCTTCGGCGCCGACGAACTGGCGCGCGGCGAGGTCACCGTCAAGGCTCTGCGCGACGGCACCGGCGCCCAGGTGGCGCGGCCGCTGGCCGACCTGGCAGCCTGGGCCGCCACCCTACAATCCCCGGCTCCCAACAACTGACAGCGCATGGCCACCCATCTCGACCTCGAAGAACAGGAGCAGCTCGACCAGCTCCGGCATTTCTGGAACACCTACGGAACGCTGATCACCTGGGTCGTGGTGCTCGCCGCCGGCGCCTTCCTGGCATGGACCGGCTGGCAGTACTGGCAGCGCGATCAGGCAGCGCGTGCCTCGGCACTCTATGACGAACTCGAGCGCGGCGCACAGGCCGGCGACGCGGCACGCGTCGAGCGTGCGCTGGCCGACATGAAGAACAAGTTCGCCTCCACTGCCTATGCGCAGCAGGCCGGCCTGCTGGCTGCCCGCGTGCTGCAGGAGAAGGGCAATGCCGAGGCCTCGCGCGCGGCGCTGGCCTGGGTGGTCGAGAAGGGGACCGATCCCGGCTACCAGGCCGTCGCCCGGCTGCGCCTGGCCGGCGAGCTGCTGGATGCCAAGTCCTATGACGAGGCGTTGAAGCAGCTCTCGGCCGGCATGCCCAGCCAGGAGTTCGAGGCCCTGGCGGCTGACCGCAAGGGCGACGTGTACATGGCCCAGGGCAAACGCGAGGAGGCCAAGGCCGAGTACCGCAAGGCCTGGTCCGCCTTCTCGCCGGCTAACGAGTTCCGCCGACTGGTCGAGATCAAGCTCAATGCGGTCGGCGTCGATCCTCAGAGCCTGGCCCCCGCTGCAGCCAACGCCCCTGCCGCCAACGCATCTGCCGCCAAATAACACACCATGAATTCCTGCCGTCGTTCGATGCTTCCCGTTTCCGCCCTGCGCGCAGGCGCTGCCGTGCTCGTGATCGCCGCACTCGCCGCCTGCTCCGGCACGTCGAAGCCCAAGCCGGCCGAGCTGCCGCCGGTCCAGGCGGTGCTGGGCGTGCGGCAGGCGTGGAGCATCCGCATCCCCAAGGTGGAATTCCCGCTCGTCACCGACGTGAGCGGCGACATGGTGACCGTCGCTTCGACCGATGGCACGGTGGTCATGATCGACGCGCGCTCCGGCCAGGAGAGTTGGCGCGCCAGCGTGGGGGCGCCGCTGGCGGCCGGCGCGGGCAGCGATGGATCGCTGGCCGCGGTGGTGACCACCGACAACGAACTCGTCGCCCTCCAGGCTGGCAAGGTGTTGTGGCGGCAGCGGCTGTCGGCGCAGACCTTCACTGCGCCGCTGGTGGCCGGCCGCCGCGTCTTCGTGCAGACCGCGGACCGCACCGTCAGCGCCTGGGACGGCCAGAGCGGCCGCCGCCTGTGGTCCCAGACGCGCACCGCCGAGAACCTGGTGCTCAAGCGCCCGGGCGTGATGCTTGCGGTCGGCGACACACTGGTGGTTGGCATCGGCGGCCGGCTGGTCGGCATCAACCCGGCCAACGGCAGCTCGCGCTGGGAGTCGCCCATCGCCGCGCCGCGTGGCACCAACGATGTCGAGCGCCTGGTCGACCTGACCGGCAGCGCGAGCCGCGTCGGCGACTCGGTCTGCGCGCGCGCCTACTACGCCAGCGTCGGCTGCGTCGACACCTCGCGCGGCACGCTGATCTGGACCAAGCCGGCGAGCAGCGCCGAGGGGCTGAGCGGCGACGACCGCCTCGTCTACGGCACCGAGGAGAACGGCAACGTGGTGGCCTGGCGCCGCAACGACGGCGAGCGTGCCTGGCAGGTCGATCGCTTCAAGTACCGGACGCTGACCGCGCCGCTCGCCGTCGGCCGCTCGCTCATCTTCGGCGACGCCACCGGCTTCCTGCACGTGCTCTCGCGCGAGGACGGCGCGACACTCAACCGCCTCACGCCGGACGGCTCCGCCATTGCCGCACGGCCCGTGCTGTCGGGCAACACGGTCGTCGTGGTCACCCGCAACGGCAACGTCTTCGGCTACCGGCCCGAATAAATCCATCAGAAACGTGAGCGCTCGACCATGAAACCCGTCATTGCGCTGGTCGGGCGCCCCAACGTCGGCAAGTCGACGCTGTTCAACCGCCTGACCCAGACCCGCGACGCCATCGTCGCCGACTTCGCCGGCCTCACCCGCGACCGCCACTACGGCAACGGCCGCCAGGGCCGGCACGAGTTCATCGTGATCGACACCGGCGGCTTCGAGCCCGACGCGGGCAGCGGCATCTTCAAGGAGATGGCCAAGCAGACCCGCCAGGCCGTCGCCGAGGCCGATGTGGTGATCTTCGTCGTCGATGCGCGCGAAGGCCTCTCGGCGCAGGACCACGACATCGCCAACGAGCTGCGCCGCCTGGGCAAGCCCTGCGTGCTGGTGGCGAACAAGGCCGAGGGCATGCACGACAACGCCCGGCTGGCCGAGTTCTACGAGCTGGGCTTCGGCGAGGTGCACGGCGTCTCGGCCGCGCACGGGCAGGGCATCCGAAGCCTGGTGGAGCTGGCGCTCGAGCCGCTCGCGCTGCCGGAGCCGGACGAGGACGACGACCAGGAAGAGGACGTCAACAAGCCGATCAAGCTCGCCGTGGCCGGCCGGCCCAACGTTGGGAAGTCCACGCTCATCAACACCTGGCTCGGCGAAGAGCGCCTGGTGGCCTTCGATCTGCCCGGCACCACGCGCGACGCGATCTCGGTGCCCTTCGAGCGCAACGGCCAGCGCTTCGAGTTGATCGACACGGCGGGCCTGCGGCGCAAGGGCCGGGTGTTCGAGGCGATCGAGAAGTTCTCGGTGGTCAAGACGCTGCAGGCCATCGAGTCGGCCAACGTGGTGCTGCTCCTGATCGATGCCACCCAGGGCGTGACCGACCAGGACGCCCACATCGCCGGCTACGTGCTGGAAAGCGGCCGCGCGGTGGTGATCGCGATCAACAAGTGGGACGCCGTCGACAGCTACCAGCGCGAGCAGATCCAGCGCCAGATCGAGACCCGGCTCGCCTTCCTGAAGTTCGCCGCGCTGCACTTCATCTCCGCCATCAAGCGCCAGGGCCTGGGCCCGCTGTGGCAGGCCATCGCGCAGGCCCACAAGTCCGCCACCCGCAAGATGTCGACGCCGGTGCTCACGCGGCTCCTGCAGGAGGCAGTGCAGTTCCAGGCGCCCAAGAAGTCCGGCATGTTCCGGCCCAAGATGCGCTACGCGCACCAGGGCGGCATGAACCCGCCGGTGATCGTCATCCACGGCAACTCGCTGGAGCACGTGACCGAGGCCTACAAGCGCTTCCTCGAGGGGCGCTTCCGCAAGGAATTCGACCTGGTGGGCACGCCGCTGCGCATCGAGTTCAAGACGCAGCAAAATCCCTACGCCGACAAGGACGGCTGAGCCCAGGCACCTGCGCCCTCCGATGGCGCGCCCGTGCCGCATTTCGGGGCAAGCACCTGGTCGCGGAGCCCGGCCCGTGCTCAAAGTTCCGGCCTTCGGGTGCCGTTATTTTTCAGGGGCCAATAGGGTTTCGTGCTGCGGTGCGGAAGTGCTGTGTTAAGGTGGCTGGTCCAACAACTACTCTTGAACACGGAGAATATCGTGAGCAATAAAGGGCAACTCCTACAAGACCCCTTCCTGAACACCTTGCGTCGAGAGCATGTGCCGGTGTCCATCTACCTGGTCAACGGCATCAAGCTGCAAGGTCAGATCGAGTCTTTCGATCAGTACGTCGTGTTGCTGCGCAACACGGTGACCCAGATGGTCTACAAGCACGCCATCTCCACCATCGTGCCAGGCCGGGCCGTCAACTTCTCGGCGAACGAGAGCGACGAAGCTGCCGCCTGACGGCACGGAGCGCGGTGGCCCTGCCGCCGCGCTTTCTTCCCATTGATACCGCTTGTCTGAACTGAATTCCCGAAAAGAGGGAGCCGTCGTTCTCGTCGGCGTCGATTTCGGGCTGCCCCATTTCGACGGCGAACTCGAGGAACTCGGCCTGCTCGCGCAGACCGCGGGCCTGGAACCCGTCGCGCGCCTGGTCGCCAAGCGTCGCGCCCCGGACGCCGCCCTGTTCGTCGGCAGCGGCAAGGCCGAGGAGATCCGTGAGCTGGCCCAACTGCACGGCGCCGGCGAGGTGATCTTCGACCAGGCCCTGAGCCCGGCGCAGCAGCGCAACCTCGAGCGGCAGCTCGGCGTGGCGGTGTACGACCGTACCTTCCTGATCCTCGAGATCTTCGCCCAGCGCGCCCGCTCGCACGAGGGCAAGCTGCAGGTCGAGCTGGCACGCCTGCAATACCTCAGCACGCACCTGGTGCGCCGCTGGTCCCACCTGGAGCGCCAGCGCGGCGGCATCGGCACGCGCGGTGGCCCGGGCGAGACGCAGATCGAGCTCGACCGCCGGATGATCGGCGACGCCATCCGCCGCACGCGCGAGCGCCTGGCCAAGGTGCAGCGCCAGCGCGGCACCCAGCGCCGCCAGCGCGAGCGGCGCGACACCTTCAACATTTCGCTGGTGGGCTATACCAACGCCGGCAAGTCCTCCCTGTTCAATGCGCTGGTGAAGGCGCGCGCCTATGCGGCCGACCAGCTCTTCGCCACGTTGGACACCACCACGCGGCACCTGTACCTGGGCGACGCGAACCGCAAGGTGTCGATCTCCGACACGGTGGGCTTCATCCGCGAACTGCCGCACGGCCTGATCGACGCCTTCAAGGCCACGCTGCAGGAGGCGGTCGATGCCGACCTGCTGCTGCACGTGGTGGATGCCTCCAACCCACACCATCCCGAGCAGATGGCAGAGGTGCAAGCGGTGCTGAAAGAGATCGGCGCCGATACCGTGCCGCAGCTTCTGGTCTTCAACAAGCTGGACGCGCTTGAGGACGCGCAGCGGCCGGTCGCCCTGACCGACGAGATCGAGGTCGATGGCACGCAGGTGGCGCGCATCTTCCTGAGCGCCCACAGCGGCGAGGGCCTGCCCCTGCTGCGAACCGAGCTCGCGCGCCGCGCGCTGGCGGCGCAGCAGCAGGGCATGACCCCAGAGTCGGGCACCGAATTGCACGATGACTTCGGCGCATTGGCACAATCCCCCCACTGACCAGAGAACTCGACGAATGAATGCAAAGCCAGTGTGGAGACGGTTTCAGGGCATCTTCAACCTGAACGATGGCCGTTGGGGCCGGGGCGACGAGCCCTCCTCGAACAGCGACCGTCCGAACGCCAACCGGCCCGACGAGGATTCGGGCCCTTCCGGCAACAACAACCGTCCGCGCGGCCAGGGGCCGAACCAGGGCCCGCCGGACCTGGATGAACTCTGGCGCGACTTCAACCGAAAGCTCGGTGGGCTGTTCGGCGGCGGCCGCGGCGGCAACGGCGGGCGCCCCAACGGCGGCAATGGCGGCAACGGCATGAAGCCGGACATGAAGAACGCCGGCGTCGGCCTGGGCCTGGTCGCGGCGGTCGCCGTGCTGATCTGGCTGGGCACCGGCTTCTTCATCGTCAACGAAGGCCAGCAGGCCGTGATCACGCAGTTCGGGCGCTACAAGGCGACCGTCGGCGCCGGCTTCAACTGGCGCCTGCCGTACCCGATCCAGCGCCACGAGATCGTGGTCGTGACCCAGATCCGCTCGATGGACGTGGGCCGCGACACCATCGTGCGCTCCACCGGCCTGCGCGACTCCGCCATGCTCACCGAGGACGAGAACATCGTCGAGATCAAGTTCGCCGTGCAGTACCGCCTGAGCGATGCGCGCGCCTACCTGTACGAGAGCAAGACGCCGACCGACGCGGTGGTCCAGGTGGCCGAGACCGCCGTGCGCGAGGTCGTCGGCAAGATGAAGATGGACGCGGCGCTGGCCGAGGAGCGCGACCAGATCGCGCCGCGCGTGCGCGCGCTGATGCAGAACATCCTGGACCGCTACAAGGTGGGCATCGAGGTGGTCGGCATCAACCTGCAGCAGGGCGGGCTGCGTCCGCCGGAGCAGGTCCAGGCGGCCTTCGACGACGTGCTCAAGGCCGGCCAGGAGCGCGAGCGCACCAAGAACGAGGCCCAGGCCTATGCCAACGACGTGGTGCCGCGCGCCACCGGTACCGCCTCGCGCCTCAAGGAGGAGTCCGAGGCGTACAAGGCGCGCATCATCGCGCAGGCGCAGGGCGATGCGCAGCGCTTCAGCTCGGTGCTCGCCGAGTACCAGCGTGCCCCTCAGGTCACCCGCGACCGGATGTACACCGACGCCATGCAGCAGATCTACACCAACACGACCAAGGTGCTGGTCGATTCCAAGCAAGGGTCGAACCTCCTGTACCTGCCGCTCGACAAGCTCGTCCAGATGAGCGGGCAAGGCGCGGCCGGCGCGCCGGCTGACGGCGCCAGCCCGAGCGTGGCGGGCACCGCGCCGACCCAGTCGTCGGTGATCCCGGTCGCACCACCGGGCGAATCCCGCGCGCGCGACGGCCGCTCGCGTGACCGGGACGTGCGCTGAGGAGAACACAACAATGAACAGAATAGGCTTCATCGTTTCATCCATCCTGGTGGCGCTCGCGCTCCTGAGCTCCACGCTCTTCGTGGTCGACCAGCGCCAGTTCGGGGTGGTCTACGCCCTGGGGCAGATCAAGGAAGTGATCACCGAGCCGGGCCTGAACTTCAAGCTGCCGCCGCCTTTCCAGAACGTGTCGTACATCGACAAGCGGCTGCTCACGCTGTCCAGCCTCGACCCGGAGCCCATGCTCACGGCAGAGAAGCAGCGCGTGGTGATCGACTGGTACGTGCGCTGGCGCATCACCAACCCCTCGGAGTACATCCGCAACGTCGGCCTCGACGAGAACGCCGGCGCCGTGCAGCTCAACCGCGTGGTGCGCAACGCCTTCCAGGAGAACGTCAACAAGCGCACCGTGCGCGAGCTGATCTCCACGCGCCGCGAGGCCCTCATGAGCGACGTGCAGCGAGAGGCCCTGGCGGTGGTGAAGGGCACCAAGCCCTGGGGCATCGACATCATCGACGTGCGCGTCACGCGGGTCGACTACGTCGAGGCGATCACCGAATCGGTCTACCGCCGCATGGAGGCCGAGCGCAAGCGCGTGGCCAACGAGCTGCGTTCCACCGGCTTCGCCGAGGGCGAGAAGATCCGCGCCGATGCCGACCGCCAGCGCGAGGTGATCGTGGCCAATGCCTACCGCGATGCGCAGAAGATCAAGGGCGAGGGCGACGCACGCGCCGCCTCGGCCTATGCCGAGGCCTTCGGCCGCGATCCGCAGTTCGCGCAGTTCTACCGCAGCCTCGATGCCTACAAGCAGAGCTTCAACAAGAAGAGCGACGTGATGGTGCTGGATCCCTCGTCCGACTTCTTCCGCGCGATGCAGAGCTCGGGCGGTGCCGCCGCGGCCCCCCGCCGATAGCAAATCCGGTGCCGGCGTGAGCGGGGAGACCTTCTGGAGCGCGCTGGCGCTCGTGCTGGTGATCGAGGGCATCCTGCCCTTCATCTCGCCAGGCGGCTGGCGGCGCGGCTTCGGCCAGCTCATGCAGCTGCGCGACGGGCAACTGCGCTTTTTCGGCCTCTGCAGCATCCTCCTGGGTCTCTTCCTCCTCTGGATTCTGGCCTAGCGGTGGCCCGGTAGAATCCGGGTTTAACCACGCCCCCGATCCCCATGTCAGCCTGGGTCCTCCCGGATCACATTGCCGATGTGCTGCCCTCCGAGGCGCGTCACATCGAAGAACTTCGACGCCAGCTGCTCGACACCGCCCGTGGCTACGGCTACGAACTGGTGATGCCGCCCCTCCTTGAGCACCTGGAATCTCTTCTGTCCGGCACCGGCGAGGCGCTGGACTTGCAGACCTTCAAGCTGGTGGACCAGCTCTCCGGGCGCAGCATGGGCCTGCGTGCCGACACCACCCCCCAGGTGGCCCGCATCGACGCTCACCTGCTCAACCGCCGCGGCGTCGCCCGGCTGTGCTACTGCGGCCCGGTGCTCCACACCCGTCCCGATCGCCCGCATGCGACGCGCGAGCCCCTGCAGTTCGGCGCCGAGATCTACGGCCATGCCGGCCTGGAGGCCGACACCGAGGTGCTGCGCTTGGCGCTGGACTGCCTGCGCGCAGCCGGCGTGAGGAACCCCGTCATCGTCGACCTGGCCGATGCGCGCATCGTGCGGGCGCTGTTCGCCGGCGTCCCGGTCGACGCAGCCACCATCGCGCGCGTGCACGCGGCCCTGGCTGCCAAGGACGCCAGCGGCCTGGGAGGGATCACCGCCGGCTTTCCCGCTGCCTCGCGCCAGGGCCTGCTGGCGCTACTGCAGCTTTATGGCGATGCCGCGGTACTCGACGAAGCGGCCAAGGTGCTGCCCGACACGGCGGCCATGCGCCACGCGCTGTCCGACCTGAAGCAACTGGCCGGCAGGCTCGACGGCGCCCGGGTGAGCTTCGACCTGGCCGACCTGCGCGGCTACGCCTACTACAGCGGCATGCGTTTCGGCATCTACACCGAGGGCGCCAGCGACGCGCTGGTGCGCGGCGGCCGCTACGACGAAGTGGGGGCGGTATTCGGCCGCAACCGTCCGGCGGTCGGTTTCAGCCTCGACGTGCGCGAGCTGGTGGGCGTGCTGCCCGCGCGGCCGCTGCGCGCCGCCATCCGCGCGCCCTGGAGCGATGCCGCGGGTCTGGGCCGGACGATCGCCGACCTGCGCGGCCGGGGCGAAACCGTGGTCTGCGTGCTGCCCGGCCACGAGAGCGAGATCGACGAATTCCACTGCGACCGCGAACTGGTCGAGCAGGGCGGGCAGTGGAAAGTCCAAAGCATCTGAATCTGAGAAGCGCAACATCATGAGCATCACCACCGGACGAAACGTGGTCGTCGTCGGCACCCAATGGGGCGACGAGGGCAAGGGCAAACTGGTCGACTGGCTGACCGAGAGCGCGCAGGGCGTGGTGCGCTTCCAGGGTGGCCACAACGCGGGCCACACGCTGGTCATCAACGGCGTGAAGACTGCGCTGCACCTGATCCCCAGCGGCATCATGCGGCCCGGCGTCAAGTGCTACATCGGCAATGGCGTGGTGTTGTCGGCGGCCAAGCTGTTCGAGGAGATCGAGGGACTGGAGAAGGCCGGTGTCGAGGTGCGTTCGCGCCTGCGCATCAGCGAAGCCTGCCCGTTGATCCTGCCCTTCCATGCGGCGCTGGACATCGCGCGCGAGGCCTACCGCGAGAAGGGCGGCATCGAGAAGATCGGGACCACCGGCCGCGGCATCGGCCCGGCCTACGAGGACAAGATCGCGCGCCGTGCCCTGCGCGTGCAGGACCTGAAGCATCCCGAGCGCTTCGCCGACAAGCTGCGCGTGCTGCTCGAGCTGCACAACCATGTGCTCACGCAGGTGCTGAGTGCGCCGGCGATCGAATTCGACGCGGTCTACGACGAGGCCATGCGCCACGCCGAACTGCTCAGGCCCATGATGGCCGATGTGTCGCGCGAGCTCAACGACGCCCATCGCGCCGGCGCCAACCTGCTGTTCGAGGGCGCGCAGGGCACGCTGCTCGACGTGGACCACGGCACGTACCCCTACGTCACCTCCAGCAACTGCGTGGCCGGGAACGCCGCAGCCGGCGCGGGCGTGGGCCCGGGCCTGCTGCACTACGTCCTCGGCATCACCAAGGCCTACTGCACGCGCGTCGGCGGCGGCCCCTTCCCGACCGAGCTCGAATGGGACAAGCCCGGCACCGTCGGCTGGCACCTCAGCACCGTGGGCGCCGAGAAGGGCGTGACCACCGGCCGCAGCCGCCGCTGCGGCTGGTTCGACGCGGCGCTGCTCAAGCGCTCTGCCCAGGTCAACGGCCTCTCCGGCCTCTGCATCACCAAGCTCGACGTGCTGGACGGCCTGAAGGAGCTGCAGCTGTGCACCGGCTACCAGCTCGACGGCGAATACACCGACATCCTGCCGCTGGGGGCCGACGAGATCGCGCGCTGCAAGCCGGTCTACGAGACGCTGGAGGGCTGGAGCGAGAGCACGGTGGGTATCACCCACTACGACAAGCTGCCGGTCAATGCGAGGCTCTACCTGCAGCGCATCGAGCAGGTCACGGGCGTGCCGATCCACATGGTGTCGACCAGCCCGGACCGCGACCACACCATCATGATGCGCCATCCCTACCTGGCAGATTGACCGAACGACCACCACGAGAAGAAGGCTTCCCATGCTGACCGAAGACGGCAAACACCTGTACGTGAGCTATGACGAGTACCACAACCTGATCGAGAAGCTCGCGATCAAGGTGCACCAGTCGGGCTGGCAGTTCGACACCATCCTGTGCCTGGCGCGGGGCGGCATGCGGCCGGGCGACGTGCTCTCGCGCATTTTCGACAAGCCGCTGGCGATCATGTCCACCAGTTCCTACCGGGCTGATGCCGGCACGATCCAGGGGCACCTGGACATTGCGCGCTACATCACGACGCCAAAGGGCGAGATCGCGGGCCGCGTGCTGCTGGTGGACGACCTGGCCGACTCCGGCCATACGCTGCACGCGGTGGTGGAGATGCTCAAGAGCAACTACCAGCCGATCACCGAGCTGCGCAGCGCCGTCATCTGGACCAAGGCGCTGTCCACCTTCACGCCGGACTACTCGGTCGAGTACCTGCCCACGAATCCCTGGATCCACCAGCCCTTCGAGGGCTACGACTCGCTCGGTGCCGAGAAGCTGATCGAGAAGTGGTCCGTCTAGAGAAAAAGCCCCCGGCTTTTCACTGCGCTTCGCTCCGTGTAACTCCCGCCCGAGGGGGCGGCGCGGCCGACTTGGGGCGGCCCGGCGGCGGCCGCCATCCTCGCTGCTATTCGCCCGACTTCATCAGCTCGGTGTAGCGCCGCTGCATCTCCTCGGGCGACAGCTCCTCGATGCTGTGGCCCACGTTCCAGCGGTGGCCGAAAGGGTCCTTGAAGGAACCCGAGCGCTCGCCGTAGAACTGGTCCTGCACCGCGATCTCGAGCGTGGCGCCGGCCTTCACCGCGCGATCGACCAACGCATCCGCATCATCCACGTGCAGATGGATCGTGACCGAGGTCGCGCCGACACTCAGAGGGCCGCGGATGCCGTATTCGGGAAATTCGTCGCACAGCATCAGCGTCGTGCCGCCGAAATCCAGCTCCGCGTGGCCGATGCGGCCCGAGGGCTCGGTCAGCCTGAATTTTTCGGTCGTGCCGAACACCTCGCCATACCAGGCGATCGCCTTGGCGGTATCGCCGACGCAGAGGTAGGCGAAAAGCTCATGAATGACCATCGGGAACTCCTGTCGAACAATGGGTGTCGCCATGTCGCCGGTCGGCAGCACATGCTCGCGCAATGGCCCAGCGGATGCGCAGCCGGCCGGAACCGCCGCCCACAGCGAACGGACGAAGGGGCGCAGCCGGGGGCAGGGCGCTCGCGTCAGCAGCATGCGGCCATTGTCGGACGCCCCGCGGCCGGCGTCGACTAGCATGGCGCCATGCCGAAGAAGCCCATCACCGAACTGATCCATCACCCCTACAAGCCGCCATCCCATTTCGCCGCGCCCCAGCCCGGCGTCTACAAGGCCTCCACCGTCTTCTTCGCCGACGTCGCCGCCATGCGTGCGCGCGACTGGAAGACCAAGGCCGGCTACACCTATGGCCTGCACGGCACCCCCACCACCTTCACGCTGGAAGAGCGGCTGGCCACGCTGGAAGGTGGCAACGAGTGCCTGCTGGTGCCCAGCGGCCTGGCAGCCATCGCGCTGGTGGCCTTCGCCTTCCTGAAAACCGGCGACGAGGTGCTGGTGCCCGACAACGCCTATGGCCCGAACAAGGCGCTGTGCAGCGGCGAGCTGGCCAACTTCGGCATCACGCACCGGCTCTACGACCCGATGAACCCGGCCGATCTCGCAGCCAAGCTGTCCGATCGCACCCGGCTGGTGTGGGTGGAGGCGCCTGGTTCCGTCACCATGGAATTCCCGGATCTGCCGGCGCTGGTGGCGGCCTGCCGCGCGCGCGGCGTCCTCACCGCGCTGGACAACACCTGGGGCGCAGGCCTGGCCTTCGCCCCCTTCGATTTCAACGGCAGTGGGCAGGGCGTGGACATCTCGATCCACGCGCTCACCAAGTACCCGAGTGGCGGCGGTGACGTGCTGATGGGCAGCGTGGTCACGCGCGATGAGCGGCTGCACCGCGCCCTGAAGCTCAGCCACATGCGCATGGGCTTCGGCATCGGCGTCGGCGACGTCGAGACCCTCCTGCGCTCGCTGCCCAGCCTGGGCCTGCGCTACCAGGCGCACGACGCCAGCGCCCGCGAACTGGCCCGCTGGCTGGCCGATCGCGCCGAGATCGCGCAGGTGCTGCACCCGGCGCTGGAGAGCTCACCCGGCCATGCCAACTGGCTGCGCCTGTGCGGGGCGACCGACCTGGCGGCCGGCCTGTTCTCGGTGGTCTTCGACGACCGCTACAGCGCCGCGCAGGTGGACCGCTTCTGCGATGGCCTGCAGCTGTTCCGCCTCGGCTACTCCTGGGGCGGCCCGGTGAGCCTGGTCGTGCCCTACGACATCGGCCTGATGCGGGAGCCCGGCGTCTCGCACTGGCCTCACAAGGGCACGCTGGTGCGCTTCTCGATCGGTCTGGAGGACGTGGACGACCTGCGCGCCGACCTCGAACAAGCCCTCGCGGTGCTCTGAACCGGCTCGGTTATCGCTTACATTGAGCGGACGCAGTCACCGGGACTGCCTTTCAGGAAGGAGCAGACGTGGCAACACCGAACTACGGCTACGAGAAGCGTCAGAAGGAGTTGGCCAAGAAGAAGAAGAAGGAAGACAAGGCTCGGGAGAAGGCTGCCCGCAAATTGAACCCGAGCAGCCCGGGCCTTGCACAGGGCGACCCGGAAACCGATGTCGCATCGTTGGAGCGTGATCCGCCCACCATTCCTGAGCAGCCGACCAAGGACGGCTAGACGAAGCGCGCCGACCGGCGCATGGCGTAGAGGAAAGAGCCGCTGCGGGCATGCCCGCAGCGGCTTTTTTTGCGTCTTGTCTACCGGGACGACCCCAGCAGCTTGCGCAGCGTCGGCCAGACGTTGTCCAGCATCCGTGGCTGGGCCGCGGCGGTGGGATGAATGCGATCGGCCTGGAACAGCGTGGCTGCCTCCGGTCCGTCCGCGATGCCCTTGAGCAGGAACGGCACCAGCGCCGCCTTGGTCGCGCTCGCCACCTTGGTGAAGATCGCCTCGAAGCGCCGCGTGTAGTCGCTGCCGTAGTTGGGCGGCACCTGAATGCCGACGATCAGCACCTGGGCGCCGGCTGCCTGGGCCGCCTTGGTCATCTGCGTGAGGTTGTCCTCGGTGCCGGCCAGCGAGAGACCTCGCAGCGCATCGTTGCCCCCCAACTCCAGCACCACGTGCGTCGGCCGGTGCTGCGTCAGCAGGCCCGCGAGCCGCGCTCGCCCGCCGGCGGTGGTGTCGCCGCTGATGCTGGCATTGATCACCGTGGCCGCGATCTTCTGCTCGGCCAGGCGCTTCTCCAGCAGAGGCACCCAGCCTTCGCCGCGCTTCAGTCCATACTCGGCGGACAGCGAGTCGCCGACCACCAGGATCACCGGCTTGCCGCCCGCGGCCTGGGCCCATACCCCCGCGGACCATGATCCCGCGCTGCCGGCCAGCGTGCCGGCCAAGATAAAGTGACGCCGATTCACCACGTCCACACCTTTCAATGTCCTCGATCCAACCCGCCGCCATTGTCGCCGTCGAACATGTCTTCAAGTCGGTCACCGACTCCGCCGGCACGCTGGACATTCTGCAGGACATCGACTTCACCCTGGGCGAGCGCGAGACGGCCGCCATCGTCGGCGCCTCGGGCTCGGGCAAGAGCACGCTGCTGTCGATCGTCGCCGGCCTGGACACACCCACCCGCGGCACCGTCAAGCTGGCGGGCGAGGACCTGTTCGCGATCGACGAGGACGAGCGCGCCGCGCTGCGGGCCCGCAAGGTCGGCTTCGTGTTCCAGAGCTTCCAGCTGCTGGGCAACCTGAGTGCTCTCGAGAACGTGATGCTGCCGCTGGAGCTGGCCGACCGGCGCGACGCGCGCAAGGCGGCTACCGAGATGCTGGGCCGCGTCGGCCTCGGCCAGCGGCTGAACCACTACCCCAAGGTGCTCTCCGGCGGCGAGCAGCAGCGGGTCGCGCTGGCCCGCGCCTTCGTGGTGCAGCCCGCGCTGCTGCTGGCCGACGAGCCCACCGGCAGCCTGGATTTCGCCACCGGCGAGCAGGTGATGCGGCTGATGTTCGACCTCAACCGCGAGCTGGGCACCACGCTGGTGCTGGTGACGCACGACCGCGGGATCGCCGCGCAGTGCGAGCGCCGCATCACCATCGAGGCCGGGCGCGTGGGCTTCGACGACCAGGGCGTGTAAGACCTGTTGGCACGATTCGCCACGTGGGCCCTGGGGCGCATGGGCTGGCATGCAGCCATCCGGCGCGAAGGCAGTAACGCGCATCCCCTGCAGTGACCGAATGCAGACGGGAAGAGCAAATGTCGTTTTTTGTCGCGTGATTCCGCTGGTGGCCGCAGGCCTCCAGAGAATCGGCGGCGCCGCAACCGTACGCCTTTCCTTCGAGGTTGTCCCTTGTTGCTGAGGCCAACAAGTACCGGTTGAGCCGGACCCGGAATCTTCTTTGCCGTGGGCGGCGAGGCTCTTGCCGGCGCTCGTCTCCGCGCCGGCAAGACCTGCTCGGCGACTGCCACAGCTCTCGAGGATTTCCCAATGCGATCTGCCCTGACCCATCGACTGTCCGCGACGCGGCTTGCCCATCCTTGCCTGGCTGCGGCGCTGACGCTGACTGCCGCCGCTGTGCAGGCGCAGGCCATACCGCCCGCGGCCAACGTCCCCGGCGCGGGCCAGCTCCAGCGCCAGATCGAGCAAACCCTGCAGCCCCCGCCGCCCGCAGTGGCGCCACCCTCCCGTCCCGCCGAGGCGGCAGTCGACCTCGGTGGCCCACTGCTGACCATCCAGCACTTCAGCATCGAAGGCGCCGGCCTCATTCCGGCCGACGACCTGGCACGCCAGCTCGATCCCTATCGTGGCAAGCCATTGAGCCTCGGTGAACTGCAAGCCGCCGCGCAAACCCTCGTCGCGACATACCGCGATCGCGGGTGGTTCGCCCGTGTGCTGATCCCACCCCAGGACGCCAGTGCTGGCACCCTGCGCGTGCGCGTCATCGAAGGCCGCTTCGGCCGCGTCATCCCAGCGGAACCAGTGCCGCAGCGCGCTGACGGAGCCTTCGTCGAAGCCGTGGTCGCCCGCCGCCTGCGCCCGGGCGAGCCCTACTCACAAGCCGACCTCGAACGCGGTCTGCTGCTGGCCAACGACCTGCCCGGCGTGCGCGCCGACGGCGTGCTGCAGGCAGGCACGCAAACCGGCACCAGCGACCTGGCCCTCCATATCCAGGACGAGCCGCTCTTCAGCGGCCAGGTCGGCCTGGGCAACGCCGGCAGCCGCTTCACCGGTCGCGCGCAGGCGAATGCGCAGCTCGCACTCAACAACCTCTCCGGCCGAGGCGACCAGGTCACCTTCACAGCCCTGGCCGCTCAACGCCTGGACTATCTCAGTGCCGGCTACAGCGTGCCGCTGGGCTCTGACGGCTGGCGTGCCAGCCTGGCCCATTCTGAACTTCACTACCGCCTGGGTGGTGACTTCAGTGCCTTGGACGCGCGCGGCAGTGCCCGTACCACCAGCTTGGGCCTGGCCTACCCGCTGAAGCGCAGCGGTGATGCCAGCGTCTGGATCGGTCTGAGCGCGGAGCAGGGCCGCTACAACGACGACACCCTGGGCGCCACGCTGCGCCAGCGCCGCGTCGACAGTGCGACGCTCGCCCTGTGGGGCAATGCCCGCGACGGCTGGGGCGGCGGTGGCATCAGCGATTGGCGCGTCGCCCTCGGGCAAAGCCGCCTGACACTGGGCGAGCCTGTCGACCGCATGCAAGACGCGGCCGGGCCGCGAGCCGCCGGCATCGCCACGCGGTTGAGCTACGAGCTGCGGCGCGAGCAGAACCTCGATGCGCCGTGGTACTGGCGCATGCGCCTGGCGGGCCAGTTTGCCTCGCGCAACCTCGATGCCTCGCAGAAGATGGCCCTGGGCGGCCCCTCGGGCGTGCGAGCCTTCCCAGGGGACGACGGACTGGGCGACAGCGCCCACCTGATGCAGCTGGAACTGCATCGGCCGCTTGCCTGGAACGCTCCCGGCGTCTTTGACGGCTTCGTCTTTCTCGATGGCGGCGTCGTGCGCCAGCACCGCCATCCGTGGGCCGGCTGGGACACGCGCAACAGCGGCCACAACACCTACGGTCTGGCCGCCGCCGGCGTGGGCTTGAACTGGACCAGCCCCACCGGCCTGGCCGCCAGCCTCACCCTGGCCGTGCCGCTGGGCAACAACCCCGGCAGCGGCGTCAGCGGGCGCAACCAGGACGGCAGCCGCACCGCGGCCTGGGTGTGGCTGAGCCTGCGTCAACGTTTCTGAGCGCGCTGCCCGTCGACGACATCTGATATCGCATCGCTTCCCGGGAGAGAGTTCATGCACCGCCACGCCAGCCTTAACCGAGCCTATCGCCTGGTCTTCAATCAGGCCCAGGGCACCTGCGTCGTCGCCCCTGAGACGGCCCGTTCGGCGGGCGG
>NZ_LYMK01000077.1 GCF_002157355.1 Variovorax sp. JS1663
ACCTACGATCCGCTCCGCCACACCGCCGCCATGCTTCATCTCGCAAGCGTCGGGGGTTGACACAGGATGTCTCATGCCCGCCGCTCCAGCACCGAGAGGTAGCGCTCCATGCAGCCGCGCAGCTTCTTGAGGCCGTACCGCAGGCGGCTGCGCACCGTCTCGAAGTTGATCTCGAGCGTCTGCGCCATCAGCTCGACGGTGAAGCCCTCCTCGTGGTGCAGCAGGAAGGCCGAGCGCTGCTCGTCGGGCAGTTCGTCCAGGCAGGCGAGCAGGCGGCGGCCGGCGGCGCGCCAGAAGGCCAGCTCCTCGGCCGAGGGATGGGCTGCGTCGGCGGCGGGCGCGGACCCGCCGCCCACCAGCCCGCGGCTGAACAGGCGCGCGGCCTCGAGGCCGTCGCCGTCCTCGTCGTGGGCATAGAAGGCGACTTCGCGGCCGCTCAGGCGCAGGCGGTCCATCGCCAGGTTGTGGGCGATGGTGAAGGCCCAGGTGCGCCAGCTCGCGCCTTGCGGCGAGAAGCTCTGGCGCGCCGCGATGACGCGCATCCAGGTCTCCTGGAACACCTCCTCGACCTCGGCCGCGAGGCGCATGCCCATCAGCCGCCGCACGAAGCGGAACAGCGCGCTCTCGTGGCGCGCGTAGAGCGCATCGAAGGCGGTCGTGTCCCCGGCGGCGTAGGCGAGCATCAGTTGGTCGTCCGGCATGGTGTCGTGGAGCGCGGGGTTCGCGGCGGGTGGCGCAAGCATCGGCAGATTTTCACCTCTCGTTCTACGGACGACGGCGTCGCCCGGGGTTAGCGATGCCTCGAAAAAAAAGCGGCGCTAACCCGCTTCGCGTCCGGCGGCCGTATCAGCTTGCATCCACAACCGGAGCTGCAGATGAATCCTCGCCCTTCCCACCTCTTCCAACGCTCGCTGGCCGCGCTGCTGTGCGCCCAGCTCCTGCTCGCCGGCTGCAGCACCGGTGCCACCGAGATCGCGCCCGGCCCCACGCGCTGGCCGACGCCGGCACCGCAACCCGAGCCGCCGCGCTTCCCGACGCCGCAGTGGCCGGCCCCGGTCGCGCGGGCGGCCCCGAACTTCGAGGCTCCTTCGGCCACCCACTGCGCGCGGCCGGTGCAGACCACCGAGACGCCCGGGCGCATAGCGGGCCAACGCGACGAGGCCTTTGCCGCCGGTGGCTACGGCGCGGCCCGCTCGTCGTCGGCTCGCGAGGAGCGGGCCCGCCGGACGGCACCCGGCGAAGCCTCGGCCGACGTCGCGGCGGCGATGCCGGCACCCGCCAGCCCCCCGCCGCTCGCGCGCGCCGGCAAGGAGGCGCTGGCGGCCGAAGGCGAGGCCGCGCCGCGATTCGCACCGCCCGCGCCTGGCGCGCAACCGATGCAGCGCCCGCGTCCGCCCCAGGAGATCGTGACCGCCGGCGTGGTGGACGACAACGCCGACTTCAGTGCCTATTTGCAGTTCCGCCAGCGCACCCAGGTCGTCCACCGCGCGCGCGACGTGAGCGAGCGCTACCTGCTTCAGGTGCGCAACACCCGCGGGGCGCCCGTGCCGGACGCCGAGGTGGCGGTGCAGGCACCCAGCGGTGCGGCCATGTGGGCTCGCACCGACGCGGCCGGCCAGGCCTGGCTGCATCCCAATGCCTTCGATCCTTCCGGCAGCGCTGTCTATGAGGTGGCCGTTCGCAAGAACGGGCGGCAGGGCACGAGCTTCTTGCGCCGTGGCCAGAAGAGCGGGGTCGACCTGGTGCTGGATGCGGCGCCGGCCGGACAGCGCGCCCGCCTGGACCTGGTCTTCCTGATCGACGCCACCGGCTCCATGGGCGACGAGATCGGCAAGCTCAAGGCCAGTCTGCGCAGTATTGCCGCCGAGGTGGCGCGCCTGCCGAGCCGGCCCGACACCTGTTTCGGCCTGGTGGCCTACCGCGACCGCGGCGACGAGTTCCTGGTGCGCCGCCACGATTTCACCAGCGACCTCGGCGCCTTCCAGTCCGTGCTCGACGCCCTGCAAGCCAACGGCGGCGGCGACTATCCCGAGGCGATGAACGAGGCGCTGAACGAGACCGTGCACCGGCTCAGCTGGCGCGGCAACGACACCACCCGCATGGTGGTGCTGCTGGCCGACGCGCCGCCGCACCTGGACTACGGCGGCCCGCAGTACGACGAGGACATGATGGCTGCGCTCGGCAAGGGCATCAAGCTGTTCAGCGTCGGCGCGAGCGGGCTCGACAAGCAAGGGGAATACATCCAGCGCCAGATGGCGCAGTACACCGGCGGGCGCTTCGTGTTCCTGACCTATCGCGAGGCGACCAATCCGGCCAGCGGGCCGGGACGCGAGACGGTGCACGACGTGAGCAACTATTCGGTGCAGACGCTGGACCGGCTGATCGTGCGCCTGGTCAGCGAGGAGCTCGCGAAGCTGCCGAAGGCCGGATGAAGCAGCTATAATCTAGGGCTCGGCTCTTTAGCTCAGTCGGTTAGAGCGATGGAATCATAATCCACAGGTCCGCGGTTCGAGTCCGTGAAGAGCCACCACCCACCAGGAAAGCCTGCTATCACATCGATAGCAGGCTTTTTTCTTGGAGCCGACTCGTCAAGCGGGTCTGGCATGTGACGTGCGCATTGTCCGACACCTTTCCGCGCGCGCATCGTGACGATGGCTGCTTCCCCCCAATCGTTCCCGGAGCACGCCAGATGGATTCACCGGCTGCAGCAGTGCACAAGAGCTATCAGCGCTTCTTTGCGTGGACCTTCGTGCTGGCGACGGTGCTGGCCGCCACGCTGATCTGGATCGAGCTCGCCTTCCCGCCGGAGCCATGGGTCTACCCGGCGCCGGCATCCGCAGCGGCCGCACCGGCGGCAGCCGGGTTCGATCTGCGTGACTTCCAGTTGCTCGTGACAGTCGCCGCGCTGATTGCCGCGATCGTCTCGCTGATCGGGTTTGTCGTGACCGCGCCCCTGGCCTGGTTCGACGCTCGCAAGGGCCGTTCGCAGGCGGCCGTGGAGCTGGCGCTCAAGCGGCAGGATCACATCAACTGGCTGGCGGCGGAGCGGGCCGGCACTTGGCCGAGCAGCCTCACGTCAATGCCCAGGATGCGCGCCCGGGTGCACAGCCGGATGCCCCGGCGCATCCACGGCGGCGCGCATACGGGCTGAACAGCGCCGGCTTCTCTACTGTTGTTGCTCCCTGGGCCGGAATGCGCCCAGGAACTCGGCGGTCTTGTCCACCGGCTGTGGCTGGATCGCGGTTCCCGGAACGGAAACACCGGAGGCCGTGATCGACACGCTGCCGGGTGGCGCAGATGCCGTGCCGGCGCCGTTGCTCTTGCACCCGGCCAAGCCGGCCACCAGAGCCATCAGGCCTGCCACCACGCTCCACGATCTGTTCACTGCCAGCTCCTCGACGGCGCCGGCGTCAGGGGCTCAGCGCTGTCAGCATGCTAACACTTAAGTACTCATTTTTCCAAAAAATCAGAAATCAGTACTAATATTCTGCCGCATCACTTCACTGAAAGGTACGGAGAATTTATTACATGCTCTTTGGCCGTCCTGGATCCGAGGAAGAGTCCGATCACAGCAGGCTTGCGCCGCTCAACCCGGCCCACCTGACGCATGAACCGGCTCGCAGGCGCTGGTCATGGGCACGCTTTGTCGGCGGGGCCGTCTTGGGGGTCCTGGTGGTGGAGGTCTTCCGGCGCGTGGTGGGTCTGTAGAAGACTCGACCAGGGCCTCAGCGCCCGGCCGATACCGCCAGACTCGGAATGATCTGCTCGCCGTCGACCGGGGCGTCCGCCTGGGCCAAGATGCGCTGCAGGATCGCGGGAATTTCGAACACGGCGCGGTTCTGCACCCGGAAGGTCGCCGCGCGATAGCGCTCGAGGTCGCGGACCAGTTCCTCGACGGCGCCCGGCACCTTGGCATAGCTGGAACGGACCAGCCCCACCCCCTGCTCGCGCACCCACTGGGCGTTGTAGCGCTCCTGCGGCAGGGTCCAGCTGTTGCACACCACGATCACCGGCAGGTGCAGTTGCACGGCCTCGCTGACGCTGCCCGGCCCCGGCTTGCCGATGAAGAAATCGGACAGCTGCATGTAGTGGGCGACGTCGGGCGTGAAGCCCAGCACCAACCGCGGCGCCTTGGCCGGCTGCGCGCGCAGGGCCATGGCCAGCGACTCGTTTTGGCCGCAGGCCAGGATCAGTTGCACGTCGGGCAGCCGTTTCGCGATGCCCAGCATGGCCCTGGAGCCCTGCCCACCGAACAGCACCAGGCCGGTCGGACGATCCGGGTCCAGCCCCAGGCGGCGGCGCTCCGCGGCCTGGTCGATCGGCTGGGTCTCGTAGAAGGCAGACCGGATCATCATGCCCGAGGTCAGATGGATGCGATCCTCGGCGTAGCCCGCCGCCCGGGCCTGCTGCACCGCCTTCTGCGAGCCGCATACGAGGTACTGGTCCTGCCCCTTCTCGATCCAGAAATGCGGCGGATGGTCGGCCAGGTCGGTCAGCACCGTCACGTAGGGCACGCCCGGCAGCGCGGTGGCGACCGATTCGTAGAGCGAGCGGTTGAAGTTGGGGATCAGCGAGATCACCATGTCCGGCTCGGTCGCCAGCCAGTGCTGCTGCAGGGGGCGCACCAGTTTCGGCCTGGCCCACCGGATCACGGCCTGCAGGACCTTGAGCTCGTGCGTCAGGCCCAACGTCCAGCCGCGGGCGAGTCGCTTGTTGTAGACGTCTTCCGGATCCATGCCGGTCAGCTTGCGAAAGCCGTCGTTCGGATCGAGCACCTCGCGCAGGTTGACCAGGCGCACGGTCCACGGCAGCCCTGCGCGCTGGATCGCGGCCTCCAGCGCCAGCGCGGAAGCGCGATGCCCGCCACCGGCATTGAAGTAGACCAGGTCGACGGTCCGGCGAGCCTCGGCGCGCGCCCCCGTCATGCGTGCACCGGCTCGCGCCGGGAAGCTGCGCGGCCGGTCCGCGTCGTGACCGGCATGTGCTGGGCCCAGTGCAGGATCTCGAGCGTGCCGTCGGCATGCTCGGCCAGCGCCGTGAGACTCTCGACCCAGTCGCCGTCGTTGGCATAGAGGATGCCGTCGACGTCGCGCAGCTCCGCATGGTGGATGTGACCGCAGACCACGCCCTGCAGGCCGCGCTTGCGTGCCTCGCGCGCCACCGCGGCCTCGAAGTCGCCCACGTAGCTGACCGCGCGCTTGACCTTGAGCTTCAGGTACTTCGACAGCGACCAGTACGGCAGCCCCATGCGTGCGCGCAGCGAGTTGAGGTGGCGGTTGAGCTTGAGCGTGAACTCGTAGAGCGAGTCGCCGACGTAGGCCAGCCACTTGGCGCACTGGATCACGCCGTCGAACAGGTCGCCGTGCATCACCCACAGCTTGCGGCCGTCGGCGGTCTCGTGGATCCATTCCTCGGCCACGTCGATGCCGCCGAAGTTGTGGTGCAGGTACTTGCGGGCGAACTCGTCGTGGTTGCCCGGGATGAAGATCACCCGCGTGCCCTTGCGCGCCTTGCGCAGCAGCTTCTGGATCACGTCGTTGTGCGCCTGCGGCCAGTACCAGTGGCGGCGCAGCTGCCAGCCGTCGATGATGTCGCCGACCAGGAACAGCGTCTCGCACTCGGTGTGCTTCAGGAAGTCGAGCAGCGCCTTGGCCTGGCAGCCGGGCGTGCCCAGGTGCAGGTCGGAGATCCAGAGGGTGCGGAAGCGCTTGGGCGGACGCGAGACGTCCTCCTCGTCCGCTCCCGGGACGGTCTCGGCCGTGTCGCGCCATGCACGGAGAAAGGCGTCATCGCGTTGCATGGGTGGTCATCGTCGCCAGGGCGGATGACGCAGCCATGGCGGCGCGGTGAAGCTTCGGTGACAGGGCCGGGAGCGCCGCGGCGGGTGTCACGCGTCCGCGTGGCAGCGGTGGATCTCGATGGTCGAGTGCCGGATTTCCTCGTGCATGGCGAAGGTCGCGCGCACGTCATCGGGTGTCAGCGTCGACGAATGCGTGACAACGGTGAGCGCACAGGCATAGGCGCCCTGGCCGACGCGCCACACGTGCAGGTCGGCGATCCGGGTTTCCGAATCGGCCAGGCCCTGCTCCACGCCTTCGCGGATCTCGTCCACCACCGGGTGATCCATCTCGCGGTCGAGCAGCACCTTGCCCGTCTCCATCAGCAGGCCGCGCGCCCAGCTCGCCACCAGCACGGCGCCGACGATGCCCATCAGCGGATCGAGCCAGGCCCAGCCGTAAAACCAGCCGCCGGCCAGTGCGAGGATCGCGAGCACCGAGGTGGCGGCATCGGCGAGCACGTGGAGGTAGGCCGAGCGCAGGTTCAGGTCGTGGCCGTGCGCCTGGCCTTCGTGACCGTGATGGTGGTGGTCGTCGTCGTCGTGGTGATGGTGGTGCGCTCCGCCCAGCAGCTTCGCGCACAGGAGGTTGATGGCCAGGCCGGCCACCGCCACCACCATCGCCTCCTGGTAGTGGATGGGCGCCGGCGCCCACAACCGCTCCAGCGAGCCCACCACCATCAGCACTGCGACGCCCAGCAGGAACATTGCGCTGGCGAAGCCGCCCAGCACCTCGATCTTCCAGGTGCCGAAGGCGAAGCGCCGGTCGCCCGCGTAGCGCCGGGCTGCTGCATAGGCGAAGGCGCTGAGCCCGATCGCGACCGCGTGCGAGCTCATGTGCCAGCCGTCCGCCAGCAGCGCCATGGAGTTGAACCACCAGCCGGCGCCGATCTCCATCAGCATCGCGGCCGCGGTGATCCACATGACCAGCCGGGTGCTGCGCTCGGCGTCGCGGCGGTCCTCCTGGAAGCGGTGCTCGTGCTGCCAGCCGCTCAGATCACGGGTATGCATGGGAGGTCAGTTGCCGAACATGTCCCCGTCGCGCTGCGGCGCGGCGACGCCCAGGTGCCGGTAGGCGGCCAGCGTGGCGATGCGCCCGCGCGGCGTGCGCTGCAGGTAGCCCTGCTGGATCAGGTAGGGCTCGATCACGTCCTCGATGGTGCCCGGCTCCTCGCCGATGCTGGCCGCGATGTTGTCCAGGCCGACCGGCCCGCCGTCGAAGCGGTGGATCACCGCCTCCAGCAGCTTGCGGTCCATCAGGTCGAAGCCCTGCGGGTCGACGTCGAGCATGGCCAGCGCCTTGTGCGCCAGCTCCACGGTGATGCGGCCGTCGCCCTTGACCTGCGCGTAGTCGCGCACCCGGCGCAGCAGGCGGTTGGCGATGCGCGGCGTGCCGCGCGAGCGGCGCGCGATCTCCAGGCCGCCGGCCTCGTCCGTCGGCACCGAGAGCAGGCCGGCGCTGCGGTGCACGATGCGCGCCAGCTCCTCGGCCGTGTAGAACTCCAGCCGCGCGACGATGCCGAAGCGGTCGCGCAGCGGGTTGGTCAGCATGCCGGCGCGGGTGGTGGCGCCGACCAGGGTGAAGGGCTGCAGGTCCAGCTTGATGCTGCGCGCGGCCGGACCCTCGCCGATCATGATGTCGATCTGGTAGTCCTCCAGCGCGGGATAGAGGATTTCCTCGACCACCGGCGAGAGGCGGTGGATCTCGTCGATGAAGAGCACGTCGTTGCGCTCGAGGTTGGTCAGGAGCGCCGCCAGGTCCTTGGGTTTCTCCAGCACCGGGCCCGAGGTCTGGCGCAGATTCACGCCCAGCTCGGCCGCGATGATGTGCGACAGCGTGGTCTTGCCCAGGCCCGGCGGGCCGAAGAGCAGCACGTGGTCCAGCGCCTCGGCGCGGTGGCGCGCGGCGCCGATGAAGATCTCCAGCTGCTCGCGCACCTTGGCCTGGCCCACGTACTCGTCGAGCAGCTTGGGCCGCAGCGCCCGCTCGATCGCCTCTTCATTGGGCGAGGCGGGGGCGGCGGAAATCACGCGCTGCGGGGCCGGGGCGAAATCGTCGGTCTGGATGCTCATGAGGGGCGTAGGCTGGACGGACAGTTTAGTCGGCCGAACGGCCGGCCGGGCTTCGGCGGCGGACTGGCCACGCAGACTGTGCTGCAGAATGCGCCACCGAGGAGGATGGGGTCTTGTCCATCTATGAACTGAAGCCGCGATTCCAGGCCTTGCTGCGCCCGCTGGTGCGGCGCCTGCACGCCATGGGCGCGACCGCCAACCAGTTGACCGTCGCGGCCTGCGCCATCTCGGTCGCGCTGGGCCTGTGGCTGTTCTTCGCCGCGCCCGGCCCGGCTGCCTTCGCGCTGATCCCGCTGTGGATGTTCCTGCGCATGGCCTTCAATGCGATCGACGGCATGCTCGCCCGCGAGCATGGCCAGCAGAGCGCGCTCGGCGCCTTCCTCAACGAGCTGACCGACGTGCTGTCGGACGCGGCGCTCTACCTCCCGTTCGCGCTCGTCGCGCCCTTCAGCCCCTTCTGGGTCGGCACCGTGATCGTGCTGGCGGGCCTGTCCGAATTCACCGGTGCACTGGGCCCGACCGTGGGCGCCACGCGCCGCTACGACGGGCCGATGGGCAAGAGCGACCGGGCCTTCGTGTTCAGCGCGCTGGGCCTGTACATTGCGCTCGGCGGACCGCTACCGGCCTGGAGCGCCCTGCTCATGCCGATCGTGGCGGCGCTGGTCGCCTGGACCATCGTCAACCGCATCCGCCGCGCGCTGGCCGAGGCGCCGCGCCGCGCCTGAAAAACACAGAAGAAAAAGGAAGCCGATGACGCCGACGAGCGACGCCCGCACGCCCCAGGAGCACCATTTCCAGACGCACGACGGCGTCTCGCTGTTCTACCGGCACTGGCCGGCGACCGGCGGCACGCGGCGCGGCGCGATCGTGCTGTTTCACCGCGGCCACGAGCACGGCGCGCGCATGGCGCACCTGGTGGACGAGCTGGCGCTGCCCGATTTCGACTTCTTCGCCTGGGACGCACGCGGCCACGGCCGCTCGCCGGGGCAGCGCGGCTTCAGCCCCGGCTTCGCGACCTCGGTGCGCGACGTGCAGACTTTCATCGAGCACATCGGCCGCGCGCACGGCGTGCCGCCCGAGGACATCCACGTGGTCGCGCAGAGCGTGGGCGCGGTGCTGGTCGCGACCTGGGCGCACGACTATGCGCCCCGGGTGCGCGGCCTCACGCTCGCCTCGCCGGCCTTCAAGGTCAAGCTGTACGTGCCCTTCGCCCGGGCCGGGCTGGCGCTCATGCACAAGCTGCGCGGGCTCTTCTTCGTCAACAGTTACGTGAAGGCGAAGTTCCTCACCCACGACCCCGAGCGCATCGCCAGCTACGAAAGCGACCCGCTGATCACGCGGCCGATCGCGGTCAACATCCTGCTCGGGCTGTACGAGGCCGCCGAGCGCGTGGTCGCCGATGCCAACGCCATCACGCTGCCGACGCAATTGCTGATCTCCGGCGCGGACTGGGTGGTGCACCGCCAGCCGCAGGATGACTTCTTCGACCGGCTGGGCAGCGCGGTCAAACGCAAGCTGGAGCTGCCCGGCTTCTTCCACGACACGCTGGGCGAAAAGGACCGCGCCCCGGCCGTGCAGGCGATCCGGGAATTCGTGCTGGCGCTGTTCGACCAGCCACCGCAGCCGGTGGACTTGCGCGGCGCCCACCTGAACGGCGCGACTGCCGACGAGTCGCGCGCCCTGGCCGAGCCCCTGTCCGCGCTGTCCCCGCGCGGCGCCTACTGGGCGCTCACGCGTGCAGGCCTGCGCTTCGGCGGCCTGCTGTCGCGCGGCGTGAAGCTGGGCCACGAGACGGGTTTCGACTCGGGCAGCACGCTGGACTACGTCTACCGCAACGAGGCGCAGGGCGCCGGTCCACTGGGCCGCATGATCGACCGGACGTACCTCGAGTCCATCGGCTGGCGCGGCATCCGCCAGCGCAAGATCCACGTGGAGGAACTGCTGCGCAAGGCGATGGAGCTGCTGGCCGAGCGGCATCGCGAGGTGCGCCTGATGGACATCGCCGCCGGCCACGGCCGCTACGTGCTCGACGCGGTGCTGTCCAGTCCAGTCAAGGCCAGCTCGATCCTGCTGCGCGACTACAGCGACATCAACGTGCGCGACGGCCGCACCCTGATCGCCGAGAAGGAACTGCAGGACAGCGCGCAGTTCGTGCAGGCCGACGCCTTCGACCGCATGAGCCTCGCCAGCGTGGTGCCGCGGCCCACGCTGGCGGTGGTCTCGGGCCTGTACGAGCTCTTTGCCGACAACGAAATGGTGAGCCGCTCCCTGGCCGGCGTGGGCGATGCGGTGGAGGACGGCGGCTACCTGGTCTACACCGGCCAGCCCTGGCATCCGCAGCTGGAGATGATCGCGCGCGCCCTCACCAGCCACCGGCAGGGCCAGGCCTGGGTGATGCGCCGCCGCACGCAGGCCGAGATGGACCAGCTGGTCGAGGCCGCGGGCTTTCGCAAGATCGAGCAGCGCATCGACGAGTGGGGCATCTTCACGGTCTCCCTGGCGGTGCGCACCGGGCCATGAGCGCCACTCGGCCGCGCCCCTGGAAGCGCGCCGCCGCCTGGCTGGCGCTGCTGGGCCCGCTCTTCTATGTGACCTACGGCTTCGCGAACTGGTGGGCATCGCGGCAGGCGGCGGTGCCGGCGCTCGTCTTCGGCTGGGAGCGCGAAGTGCCCTTCTGGCCCTGGACCATCTTTCCCTACTGGACCATCAACGCCTTCTACGCGCTCTCCCTCTTCCTTGCGCGCAACCGCCACGAGCTGGACCGGCACGCGGCGCGGCTGCTGACGGCGCAGGCCGTGGCAGTGAGCTGCTTCATCCTGTGGCCGCTGCGCTTCAGCTTCGGCCAGCCGGCCGTCGAGGGCGCGCCCGCCTTCCTGTTCAACGCGCTGCGCGGGTTCGACCAGCCCTTCAACCAGGCGCCCTCCCTGCACATCGCGCTGGCCGTGATCCTGTGGGACTTCTACCGGCGCCGCATCCAAGCGCCCTGGGCGCGCGCCGTGCTGCACCTGTGGGCCTTCGCGATCTGCGCCTCGGTGCTCACCACCTGGCAGCACCACTTCATCGACATCCCGACCGGCGCGCTGCTGGGCCTCGTCTGCGTGTGGCTCTGGCCGCTGGAGCGCGTGGTGTCGCTGCCGCACGGCTGGCGGCTGGCGCGCGATCCGCAGCGCTGGAAGCTCGCGGCGTTCTACGCGGCGGGCGCCCTGCTCTTCCTCGTCGCCGCATTGGCCCTCGGAGGCATGGCCCTGTGGCTCGCCTGGCCGGCGCTCGCGCTGATGCTGGTCGCATTCAACTACGCGGGCTTCGGCGCGCGCGGCTTCGGCATGGACCGCCAAGGCCGCATGCGCTGGAGCGCGCGCTGGCTCTTCGCGCCCTACCGCCTTGGTGCCGCCCTCAACGCCTGCTTCTGGACGCGCGGCCTGCCGGCCTCGGTGGAAGTGGCACCGGGCCTGCGCCTCGGCCGACGGCCCAGCCACGCCGAATGGGAGGCGGCGGGCCGCCCCGGGCTGGTCGGTCTGTGCGCTGAGCTGCAGCTGCCAGCCGTGCCCACGGCCCGTTGCGTGCCAATGCTGGACCTGGTGCTGCCGCCCGCGCAGCAGTTGCGCCGGGCCGCTGCCGTGATCGAGGGACTGCGCAGCCGCGGCCAGCCGGTCTGGGTCTGCTGCGCGCTCGGCTTCTCGCGCAGCGCGGCGTCGGTGGTCGCGTGGCTGGGCCTGCACGGGACGGCCGCCAGCCTCGACGCGGCGCACGCGGCCGTGCGGCAGGCGCGCCCGCAGATCGTGCTGCGCAACGGCTGGCTGGCGCTGCTGGACCAATTGACTTCCGGGAAGGTTCGCCATGAATGACGACGACCGCGCCTTGTGCGCGACCACTGCCGGCCTGTTGCAGGCCGGCAGCGTGCTGGCGACGTGGGGCCTTGTGCTGTCCCTGGTCTCGGGCCTGGTGCTGGCCCTGACCGGACGCTCCCTGCCCTCCGCAGCCTGGACCGCCTTCGCAGTCGTTGCGCTGATCGGCCTACCCGAGCGCTACCTCGCGCTGCGCATCCGGCTGGATTCGGCGCTGTTCGACGGGCTGGCCAAGGACACGATTCCCTCGCCAATCGCCATGGACCGCGCGCTCGAGACGCTCGGCCTGCGCCGCGCCGCCGACGGCAAGCGCGCCCTGGCCGATCGCGTGCTCGGCGCCCGCCAGCTGCTGCAGCGCCATGGCATCGCCGTGGTCGCGCAGACCGTGGTCTTCGCGATGGCGCTGGCGATGCAAGACTGGAAATGAAGCTCTCCCCGCCACTCATGAGTTCCACCGCCCCCAGCCTGCCACGCCAAGCGGCCGCCCTCGTCTCGGCCTGGCTGATCGTGCTCTTCGCCAAGCTGCTGACCGGCGTGCGCGCCATCTGGAGCGGCACCGGCCCGAAGGCCGAGCAGACCCTCTACTTCGCCAACCACACCAGCCACGGTGACTTCGTCCTGCTGTGGGCCACGCTGCCGCCCGACCTGCGCGCGCTCACGCGTCCGGTCGCCGGGCAGGACTACTGGGAGGCCTCGTCGCTGCGCCGCTTCATCGGCCGAGACGTGTTCAACGCGCTGATGATCCGGCGCGACAGCAGCGCCGCGCCGGGCAGCGAGGGCGCCGTCAACCCGGTCGACCAGATGAAGGAAGCGCTGCAGGGAGGCGATTCGCTGATCATGTTCCCCGAGGGCACGCGCAACATCGGCGAGGAGGTGCTGCTGCCGCTCAAGAGCGGGCTCTACCACCTGGCGCGCGCCTGCCCGCAGGTGCGGCTGGTGCCGGTGTGGATCGAGAACCTCAAGCGCGTGCTGCCCAAGGGCACGCTGGTGCCCGTGCCGCTGGCCTGCACCGTACGCTACGGCGCGCCGATCGCGCTGGAAGAAGGCGAGGACAAGGCCGCCTTCATCGCCCGCGCCCGGGCCGCCATGCTGGACCTGCGGCCCGAGTACGACCGTTGACATGACGCTCACCCCCAGGCTCCCCCACTTCGTGTGGTCCGCCAACCCCCTCACCGGGGGCAACACCAGCGGCCCGGCAAAGCCGGTTCCGCGGTGTTCCACGAACATGCACTGCGCATCGGAGAAACCGAGGTGACCCTCAATGCTTCCACCCATGCCACCTGGATGCTCTTCGGCGGCGTCGCCGGCGTGCTGATCCTCGCCTCCGCCATCGGCGCGCTGCTCAAGTGGCGCGTGGCGGGGGGCGGGCCCCATTCGGTGATCGACAACCTCAACGCGCGGGTCAAGGCCTGGTGGGTGATGGTCGCCGTGATCGGCCTGGCCTTCGCGTTCGGCAAGGGCGGGGTGATCGTGCTGTTCTACCTGATCTCCTTCTACGCACTGCGCGAGTTCATCAGCCTGGCCTACACCCGCCGCGGCGACCACCACGCGATCGCCGTCGCCTTCTTCATCGCGCTGCCGGTGCAGTACTTCCTGATCTGGATCGAGTGGTACGGGCTCTACGCGATCTTCATTCCGGTCTATGCCTTCCTGATCCTGCCCATCCTCGCCGCGGTGGGCGGCGATACCAAGCGCTTCCTGGAGCGCACGTCCAAGGTGCAATGGGGGCTGATGGTCTGCGTGTTCTGCATCAGCCACGTGCCGGCGCTGCTGACGCTTCCGATCCCCGGCTTCGAGGGCCGAAACCTGCTGCTGATCGCCTTCCTGGTGATCGTGGTGCAGGGCAGCGACGTGCTGCAGTACGTGTGGGGCAAGCTCTTCGGCCGGCGCAAGGTGGCGCCCGAGCTTTCGCCCTCGAAGACCTGGGAGGGCCTGGTGGGCGGGGTGGCCAGCGCCACCGCCCTGGGCGCCGCGCTCTACTGGGCCACGCCCTTCAACCCCTGGCAAGCCGCCCTGATGTCACTCACCATCTGCGTGATGGGCTTCTTCGGCGGCCTGGTGATGTCGGCGATCAAGCGCGACCGCGGCGTGAAGGACTGGGGCACCATGATCGAGGGCCACGGCGGCATGCTGGACCGGCTGGACTCGGTGGTCTTCGCTGCGCCGATCTATTTCCACGCGCTGCGCTTCTGGTGGACGCCGTAGCGCGCGGCCGCTACTTCGCCAGGGCCTTCAGCGCCAGCTTGATCCCCTCGCCGACCGCCACGTCCTTCGGCAGGGCTTTCAGCGCCGCCGCCGCCTCCCGGTCGCTGTAGCCCAGCGCTACGAGCGCCTGGAGGATGTCGGCCTGCGCATCGGTGGCGGCATGGGCCGGCGCACCGATCTCGGCGCCCAGCTTGCCCTTGAGTTCCAGCAGCAGCCGCTCGGCGGTCTTCTTGCCGATGCCGGGGATCTTCACCAACCGGCCTGCCTCCTGCAGCGTGACCGCCTGTGACAGCTCGGCCACGCTCATGCCGCTGAGCAGGCCGAGCGCGGTGCGCGGCCCCACGCCCGAGATCTTGATCAGCTGACGGAAGGCCGCGCGCTCGGCGGCGGTGCCGAAGCCGTAGAGAATCTGCGCATCTTCGCGCACCACGAAATGCGTCAGCAGCGAGACGCGCTCGCCGGCACCGGGCAGGTTGTAGAAGGTGCTCATCGGCACATCCACCTCGTAGCCGACGCCGTTGCAGTCCACCACCACCTGGGGCGGGTTGCGCTCGGCCAGGATGCCGGTGAGTTTGCCTATCATGGGTGCCCTTTTTCGAGAAATGAAGTCCGCGTGATTCTGCGACACACCTTCGCCCCGCCCAACAACGCCCGCCTCTCGCACCTCTGCGGGCCGCTGGACGGACACCTGCGGCGCATCGAGGAAGCGCTCGACGTCAAGATCGCGCACCGCCACGAGCAGTTCAAGGTCGAGGGCCACAAGGCCAACGCGCAGCGCGCGATGGAGGTGCTGCAGGCGCTCTACGAGATCGCGCAGCGGCCGATCGACGCGGCCGTGGTCCAGCTCACGCTCGCGGGCGACAGCTCGCTCGGCGAGGACGAGGACGGCGCAGTGACCCTCGCGACGCGGCGCGCCGGCCTGAAGGCGCGCACACCCAACCAGAGCGTCTACCTGCACAACATCGCCAACCACGACATCACGCTGGGCATCGGTCCGGCCGGCACCGGCAAGACCTACCTGGCGGTGGCCAGCGCGGTCGACGCGCTGGAGCGCAGCGCGGTGCAGCGCATCGTGCTCACCCGACCGGCGGTGGAGGCCGGCGAGCGGCTCGGCTTCCTGCCGGGCGACCTGACGCAGAAGGTGGACCCATACCTGCGCCCGCTCTACGACGCGCTCTACGACCTGATGGGTTTCGAGCGCGTGCAGAAGGCCTTCGAGCGCAACACGCTGGAGATCGCGCCGCTGGCCTTCATGCGCGGGCGCACGCTCAACAACGCCTTCGTGATCCTGGACGAGGCGCAGAACACCACGCCCGAGCAGATGAAGATGTTCCTCACCCGCATCGGCTTCGGCGCGAAGGCGGTGGTGACCGGCGACGTGAGCCAGATCGACCTGCCCAAGGCGCAACTGAGCGGCCTGGTCGATGCGGAACGCGTGCTCAAGCGGGTCAACGGCATCGCCATCACGCATTTCAACAGCGGCGACGTGGTGCGGCATCCGCTGGTGGCCCGCATCATCGATGCCTACGACGGCGCGCGCAAACGCACCGCCGGTCAGTGATGGCACTGGCCGACCTGTCGCTCTCGCTGCAGTTCGCGCGCTTGCGCGACGTGGCACGGCATCGTGCGGCGCTGCCGCGGCATCGGGTCGCACGCTGGATCCGCCATGCGCTGGAGGCCGATGCCGAGATCACTGTGCGCATCGTCGACGCCGAGGAAGGTCAGCAGCTCAACCGCGAGTTCCGCGGCAAGGACTACGCGACCAACGTGCTAACCTTCGATTACGCGCAGGCCCCGGTGGTGATGGCCGACCTGGTGCTGTGCGCGCCCGTGGTCGCACGGGAAGCGAAGGAGCAGCGCAAGACCCTGGCCGCGCACTACGCGCACCTGCTGGTGCACGGCACCCTGCATGCGCAGGGCTGGGACCACGAGACCGGCGAGGCCGACGCCGAGGCGATGGAGGCGCGCGAGATCGAGATCCTCGCGCGGCTCGGCATCCGCAACCCCTACTGAATCTGCAGGGGGATGGTGACCGGCCCGTCGTTCACCAGCCGCACCTGCATGTCGGCGCCGAACTCGCCAGTGGCGACGACAGGATGCGCCTCGCGCGCCCGCGCCACGAAGTACTCGTAGAGCCGCCGCCCCTCGTCGGGCGGCGCCGCCAGCGTGAAGCTGGGACGGTTGCCGCCGCTGGTGTCGGCCGCCAGGGTGAACTGGCTCACCACCAGCAGGCCGCCGCCGATGTCCTGCACGCTGCGGTTCATCTTGCCGGCCTCGTCGGAGAAGACGCGCAGCTTGAGGATCTTCGCCAGCATCCGGTCGGCCAGCGCATCGTGGTCGCCGCGCTCGGCGCACAGCAGCACCAGCAGACCTGGGCCGATGGCGCCCACCGTCCGCGCCGAGATGTCGACGCGCGCCTCGGCCACGCGTTGCAGCAATGCCTTCACGATTCGCTTTCCTCCATCCGGGTGGCGCGCGCCTCCATGCCCAGCGGCAGCAACTGGATCGTCACGCGCAGGCCCGGCATGGCATCCATCAGTGTCTGCTCCAGCGTGTCGCGCAGGCCCGCGGCCCGCTGCAGCGACCAATCGCCGGGCACGTGCATGTGCAGATCCGCGAAGCGTCGCTGGCCGGCGCGGCGGGTCACGATGTCGTCGAAGCGCAGTTGCCGGCCTTCCGGCACGCTGGCGGCGAACTGCTCGAGCGCGGCGTGCAGCAGGGCCTGCGACGCGGGATCGAGGGCCTCGTCCATCAGGCCCTGCGAGGAGCGCCAGACCAGCTTCACGCCTTCGCGCGCGATGTTGAGCGCCACGCCGATCGCGAGCAGCGGGTCGAGCCAGAGCCAGCCCGTCAGGCCGACCGCGACGATGCCCACCAGCACCGCGGCCGAGGTCCAGACATCGGCCATCAGATGCTTCGCGTCGGCTTCCAGCGCGATCGATCGATGGGTGCGCGCGGCGCGGAACAGGGCGATGGCCAGCGCGGCATTGAGCCCCGAGCTCAGCACCGACAGCGCCAGGCCCCAGCCCAGCTGCTGCAGTGGCTCGGGCGAGAGCAGGCGCACCACTGCGGCCCATGCAATGGCACCGGCCGCGGCAAAGATCAGGATGCCCTCGAAGCCCGAAGAAAAGTATTCGGCCTTGTGATGGCCATAGGGATGGTCCTCGTCCGCCGGCCGCGCCGCGATCGTGACCATGGCCAGCGCGAACATGGCGCTCGCCAGGTTCACGAAGGACTCCATCGCATCGGAGATCAGCCCCATGGAGTTCGTCAGCCAGCCGGCCACGCTCTTGAGCACGATGGTGACCAGCGCGACCGCGATCGAGGCGCGCAGCAGCATCTGGGGGCTCAATGCCCGGGGTGAGGAAGGAACCGAAGCTGGCAAGAAGGACTCAGAGCAGCGCCGCTGGCGGGTCGCGGATTATCGCGTCGGCGCGGTTCGCGCCGGGACGTCGCGTACCATCGGCGGCCAGTTCGAGAACTTTCGTGTTGCAACACCTATGAAGAATCGCATTGCTGCGGCGCTGTGTGCCCTCCTCCTCGCCAGTGCAGGCGCGCTGGCCCAGACCGCGACCAGCCCGGCGCCGCCCGTCGCTCCGCCGGGCGCAGAGCACGCTGGCATCCTGAAGACGGTGCGCGGCAAGGTGCAGTTGCTCGGCGCCGACGGCAACGCACGCACGGCGCAGGCCGGCGATCCCGTGGCGCCCATCGACCGCATCCAGACCGACGCCGACTCTGCCGCCAGCCTCGTGCTGCGCGACGGCACGACGCTGGTGATCGGACCCTCGTCGCGCCTGGACCTGAAGCAGTTCCACTTCGACTCGACCACGCGCGACGGCGGCCTGCTGCTCTCGCTGCTGCGCGGCTCGATGCGCATGGTGACGGGCCTGATCGGCAAGACGCAGCCGGATGCGGTGCGCGTCGAGACCCAGACCGCCACGATCGGCATTCGCGGCACCGACTTCATCGTGCAGGCGGACGCTCCCCAGTGATGGTGCGCCGCCGTCTCGCCCTCGCCGCCTCCATCCTGTCGGCCCTGCTGCTCGCGGCCTGTTCCACGCCTTCGATCACACGTGTGGTGCTGCTGCCGCAGGCCGACGGCTCGGCCTCGGCGGTGGTCGTGCGCGGCAACAACGACACCGAGGAGACCCTCTCCCAGCCCTACCAGCGGGCGACCGCGCGCAGCCGCGGCGGCCCGGTGATCGACAAGGCCGACCCGGCCCGGCTGCAGGCCGAAAACAAGGCGCTGTTCGAGCTGCTGCCCCCGCCGGCGCTCAATTACACGGTGTACTTTGACACCGGCGGTGCAGTACTCACCGGCACCTCGCAGATCGCCATGAACGAGGCGCTCAAGGCCGCGCAGGCGCGCAGCGGTGGTGAGATCGTGGTGACGGGCCACACCGACACCATCGGCACCCAGGCACGCAACGACGACCTGTCGCGCCGGCGGGCCGAGCAGGTGAAGCAGCTGTTCGTAACGCGCGGCTTCCCGGCGCAGCGCATCGAGGCGGTCGGCCGCGGAGAGCGCGACCTGGCCATTCCCACGGCCGACGAGGTCGAGGAACCGCGCAACCGGCGCGTGACCATCGAAGTCCGCTGACGTCGCGCCCGCTCAGCTCAGGGTCACACGTGCGAACTTGCGCTTGCCGACCTGCACGACATAGGTGCCGGCGCCGAGCTTGAGGCCCTTGTCGCTGACCACGCCGGAATCCACCCGCACGCCGCCGCCGTCGATCAGGCGGTTGCCTTCCGAGGTCGAGGGCGCCAGGCCCGCCTGCTTGAGCAACTGGGCGATACCCAGCGGTGCGCCCGGCAGCGCAACCTCGGGGATCTCGTCCGGCACCCCGCCCTTGCTGCGGTTGATGAAGTCCTGCTCGGCTGCCTCGGCGGCCGCGGCATTGTGGAAGCGCGCCGTGATCTCCTTGGCCAGCGCCACCTTGGCATCCTTGGGATTGCGCCCGCCGGCGACCTCGGCCTTCAGCGCCTCGATCTCGGCCAGCGAGCGGAAGGACAGCAGGGTGTACCAGCGCCACATCAGCTCGTCCGAGATCGACAGCACCTTGGCGAACATGGTGTTCGGCGCCTCGGCGATGCCGATGTAGTTGTTCTTGCTCTTCGACATCTTCTCGACGCCGTCCAGCCCCTCCAGCAACGGCATGGTGAGGATGCACTGCGGCTCCTGACCGTACTCCTGCTGGAGATGGCGGCCGACCAGCAGGTTGAACTTCTGGTCGGTCCCGCCCAGTTCCAGGTCCGACTTCAGGGCCACCGAGTCGTAGCCCTGCATCAGCGGATAGAGGAACTCGTGCACCGAGATCGACTGCCCGGCCTTGAAGCGCTTGTGGAAGTCGTCGCGCTCCATCATCCGCGCCACCGTGTACTTGGCGGCCAGCTGGATCATGCCGCGGGCCCCCAGTGGATCGCTCCACTCGGAGTTGTAGCGGATCTCCGTCCTGGAGGGGTCCAGCACCAGGCTGGCCTGACGGTAGTAGGTCTGCGCATTGGCCTCGATCTGCTCGCGCGTAAGGGGCGGCCGGGTGCTGTTGCGGCCCGACGGGTCGCCGATCGTGGTGGTGAAGTCGCCGATCAGGAAGATCACCTGGTGGCCCAGATCTTGCAGCTGACGCATCTTGTTGAGCACCACCGTGTGGCCGATGTGGATGTCCGGCGCGGTCGGGTCCAGGCCCAGCTTGATGCGCAGCGGCTGGCCGGTGGCTTCCGAGCGCTGGAGCTTCTTGACCCAGTCGTCCTGGGGGAGCAGCTCATCCGTTCCACGAAGCGAAATTTCGAGAGCTTGTCCTACTCCGTCAGACAGACTTGTGGATGTAACAAAACCGGGTTTCATGACTTTTTGGGGCAAATTTCACTATGTCCGAAGATATACTCAGCCCGACTTTTTCAAGCGCCGGATTCTAAGCGGCGCTTTTTCCGCACCGCCCTGCCCCCCGTCCGACACGGCCTCCTGCAGCGCGGATCTGCAGAACCTGAGCTGGAATTCGTAGTTTGATCAACGGCATCCTGGCCGCCGAGGAAGCGTTTGCATCCAAGGTAGCCCATACCTTCCGCACCTATCCCCGGCAGATCACTGCGGCCATCGCCGCGCTGCTGCTGTGTGCCGGCGGCGGTGCCTTCGCCGTCGCCTCGCTGGGGCCCGATGCGTCCGAACTCCCCGTCAAGCAGGTGTTCGAGTCCGTCAAGCCGCTGGCCTTCGCCGACCAGGTGGAGGCGCTCGACACCCACGGCTTCACCCTCTTCCGCACCGAGATCACCCGCTCGAGCGACACCGCCGAGGCGCTGCTGCGGCGCCTGGGCATCGCCGACGATGCGGCCGCCGCCTTCGTGCGCGGCAATGCCGAGGCCCGCATGGCCCTGCTGGGCCGCGCCGGCCGCACGGTCACGATCGAGGCCACGCAGGACAACAGCCTCGAGAAACTCAGCGCCCGCTGGATTCCCGATGGCAACGGCGGTTTCAAGCGCCTGGTGGTCGAGAAGGTCGGCGGCAGCTTCCGCGCCCGCACCGAAACCGACGCGCTGACGCCCGGCACCCGGCTGGCCAGCGGCATCGTGCGCAGTTCCCTCTTCGCCGCCACCGACGACGCCCGCATCCCTGACCCCGTCGCCAGCCAACTGGCCGACATCTTCTCCGGCGACGTCGACTTCCGCTCGCTGCGCAAAGGCGACCGCTTCGCCGTCGTCTACGAGACTTTCGAGGCCGATGGCCAGACGCTGCGGACCGGGCGGGTCCTGTCGGCCGAGTTCGAGAGCAACGGCAAGCTGCACCAGGCGCTGTGGTTCCAGGAGCCCGGCCAGAAGGGCACCTACTACCGGCCGAACGGCGACAGCCTGCGCCGGGCCTACCTGGGCTCCCCGGTCGAGTTCACGCGGGTTTCCAGCGGCTTCGCGATGCGCATGCATCCGATCCTGAACAGCTGGCGCCAGCACAACGGCATCGATTTCGCGGCACCGACCGGTACCGCCGTGCGCGCCGTGGGCGACGGCACGGTGGAGTTCGCCGGCGTGCAGAGCGGCTACGGCAACATCGTCATCGTCAACCACCGCAACAACCAGCAGACGGCCTACGCGCACCTCAGCCGCATCGACGTTCGGGTCGGCCAGACGCTGAGCCAGGGCCAGACCGTCGGCGCGGTCGGCTCCACCGGCTGGGCCACCGGCCCGCACCTGCACTTCGAGTTCCGCGTCAACGGCGAATACCGCGATCCGTCGACCATCGCGCAGCAGGAAGGCGGCTCCCCGATTTCCGCGGCCGCGCGGCCGGCCTTCGAGCGGCTGGCGCTGGCCACCCGCACCGAGCTGGCGGCGGCCTTCTCCGTCGTCCAGGCGAGCGCCGACTAGCCCCTTCTCTCTCGCACCGGCATGGCTGAAGAGCTCTTCATCGGCCTGATGTCCGGCACGTCGCTCGACGGCGTCGATGGCGTCCTGGCCGACTTCTCCGGCGAGCGCATCACGGTCAAGGCCCACGCCGCCGCCAGCTTTCCGGTGTCGCTGCGCGCCGAGCTGATGGCGCTCAATACCTTGGGCGGCGACAACGAGCTTCACCGCGCCGCCCTGGCCGGCAACGGGCTTGCACGGGTCTACGCCGGCGTGGTCGAGCGCCTGCTGACCGAGACAGGCACCTCCGCCGACGCCGTGACCGCCATCGGTGCCCATGGCCAGACCGTACGGCATCGGCCCGGCGAGTTTGACGACGTGGGCTACACCCTGCAGATCAACAACCCCTCGCTGGTCGCGGAGCTCACCGGCATCTGCGTGATCGCCGACTTCCGCAGCCGCGACCTGGCGGCCGGCGGCCAGGGCGCGCCGCTGGTGCCGGCCTTCCACCGGGCGCTGTTCGCGCGCGGCGACCAGGCGGTGGCGGTGCTCAACCTTGGCGGCATCTCCAACCTGAGCCTCCTGCCGGCCGGCGCCGGCACGGTGCTGGGCTTCGACTGCGGGCCCGGCAACGCCCTGCTCGACCACTGGTGCCAGAGCCATATCGGCAAGCCCTTCGACACGGGCGGCGCCTGGGCAGCCAGCGGCACCGTCTTGCCCGACCTGCTCTCGCGCTGCCTGGCCGACCCCTACTTCGCCAAGCCACCGCCCAAGAGCACCGGCCGGGACCTCTTCAATCCGGCCTGGCTGGCCGCCCGCCTGGGCAACGCCGCCAGCCAGCCGGCCGACGTGCAAGCCACGCTGGCCGAGCTGACGGCCATGCTCTGCGCGACCGATCTGCAGCGCCACGGCGGGGACATCCGACTGCTGATCGTCTGCGGCGGCGGCGCGCTCAACGACCACCTGCTGTCCCGCCTGCGAGCCCTGCTGCCGGCGGTGCAGGTGCTCTCCTCGGCCGAGCGCGGCCTGCCGCCCCAGCAGGTGGAAGCGGCCGCCTTCGCCTGGCTGGCGCGCAGCACCATGCGCCGCGAGTCGGGCAACCTCGCCAGCGTGACCGGCGCGCGCGGAGCGCGCGTGCTGGGCGCGATCTACCCCGCCTGACGAGGACCCTGATATGGTCGCTCCCGTCAAGGGGCACGGATTGGTTGTTGATCCAGTGGCACGGGGTGATGCGGCCCAAGTCTGCTGCTG
>NZ_LYMK01000078.1 GCF_002157355.1 Variovorax sp. JS1663
CTGGGAAGGGGCGCGCACCTTGAGGACGAGTTCGCAGGCGAAGGCACCGGCCGCGTCGGTGATCTCGGCTCCAGCAGCCTGGTAGGCGGCACTGCCTGTCGCAAGAAAGCCCGCGCTCGCGGGCGGGCGCAGGGCGACCGCTCAGGCGGTCGCGCCCACCTGGTACAGCTCGACGCGCGTGCCGTCGGGATCGGTCACGTAGATCGTCAGGCCGTAGGGCCCGTCATGCAGGTCCTGCTGGAACTCGACGTCGGACTTCTTCAGCTTGTCGCGCAGCGCGCGGACGTCGTTGACTTCGAACGCGATGTGATCGATCTGCCGGTGCGAGGGCGCACGCCCTCCGACGACCGCCACCCCCTGATGGAAGGCGGTGAACGGCCGGCCGTCCGCCAGCGGCTTGGCCGGCCGGATCGAGAAGCCGAGCTGGTCGACGTAGAAGCCCACCGAGCGCGGCACGTCCTGCACCATCAGCAGCATGTGGCCGAAGCCGAGCGTGCGCGGCGCCGCCTCTGCATCGATCCACGCGCGCATCTCCTTCGAATCGGAGATCTCGCAGAAGTACTGCTTCCAGACCTTCTTGGCCGTCGCTTCCCATTCGCCATTGACGCCCGAGATGCAATCGTCGAGCGCCACCACGTCGTAGTCGCGCAGATAGGCCTCGCGGATACTGGTCTCCACGCAGGCGTTCGTGGTCGTGCCGGCCACGAACAGGGTCCGCGTGCCCAGCATCTTCAGCATCATCTCCAGCCGCGTCTCGTAGAAGGCGCCGAAGCGGTGCTTGCGGATCACGTAGGCCGGATTGACCGCGGCGAGCGGCTTGAGCTCCTCGACGATCTCCTCGTCCCAGCTTCCCGCCAGGGCGGAGACCTGCTTGCGCCGCGACGTGTGGCCGGCGAGCTTCTTGCGGGCCCGGCTCGCATCGACCGCGAAGTGCTCCTGCACGGTCCAGATCACCGGGATGCCGGCGGCCTGGCAGCGCGGAATGAGCTCGGCCAGCGTCGGCACGATCGCCGAGAGGCGCTGGGTGTCGACGCCGGAGATGCCGAGCGTGCCCTTGTCATGGATGAATGCGTTCTGCAGGTCGATGACCAGCAGGGCCGAGGTGCGCGGATCGAGATTGTCGAGGGTCATTATTTTTCCTTCATGTCGATGCCGAGCACGCCGTCGCGCCCCCAGCTGTCCTTGGGTGTGTCGTGGATCACCACGTGCAGGTGGTCGGGCTTGCAGCCCGCATGGTCGACCATGGCCTGCGTGATGGCCTTGACCAGGTTGCGCTTCTGTTCGACCGTGCGGCCTTGCCACATTTCGACGATCACGAATGGCATGTCAGTTCTCCTTGGGTTGGTTGCCGGCCCAGCGCGGCACCGGTGGTGAAAAGCCTGTGACGAAATCACTGCCGGCCCGGTCCTCGCCACGCATGAGCCAGAGCGGACGGGTCGTGTAGTTGATGAGCGGCTGCTCCTCCATCGCCACCCAGTTGGCGAGCGCGCGGCCGTCGCGCACGAAGTGGCTGGTGGCCGGCATGTAGCGCAGCACATAGAGCGGCGACAGCGGATCCAGCGCCGGCAGGCCCTCGCGGGCGATCCGTGCGAGGTCCAGGAAGATCAGGGGCTGTGCGGGCCGGCCCGCCTGGACCAGCACGACCGCCCCCTGCAAGGGCATCGCCGGCCAGTAGCGGCCCTCCCTCCCCTGCGCGACGAAGCGCTGGTAGGCGGCGGCCTCCAGGTACAGCTCGGTGTCCCACAGGACGATGTCGGGGCCGATGCGTGCTTCCACGCCGTCCAGCACCTCGGAGTCTTCGCACAGATCCAGCAGCAGCCAGGGATCGACCGCCGTGTCCCCATGGCCCCAGGGGTTGTGCAGGCCCGACAGGCGCTCCTGTCGCGGCCGCCGCGGGCGCTGCGCGAGTTCGCGTGCCGCGGCGTGCAGCGCGTCGACGCGTTCGCCGAGGCTGCGCGCGGCCGGTGCCGCGCTGCCCCGCATCGGGATGTCGAGTCCGGTTTCCATGTTCTCCGGCGATCAGGCGGGCACGCTGACGCAGCGCCCGCGCCCGAACTGGCTTTCGTCGACTGCGCCGTTCTCGTAGAGCACCGCACCCCGCGCGACGGTGAGCACCGGCCAGCCCTTGAGCTTCCAGCCTTCGTAGATGCAGGTGCCCTTGCCCGTGTGCTCGACCGTGCGCTCCTCGTCGAGATCGACCAGCACCATGTCGGCATCGAAGCCGACCTCGATGTTGCCCTTGCGCGGCCAGAGGCCGAACCGGCGCGCGGGATTGGCAGAGTTGATCTGCACCAGACGCGACAGCGGCAGGCCACGCTGGTGGACGCCGAAGTGCAGCATCAGCGAAAGCTCCCAGGGGAAGGACACCACGCCGGGCAGTTCCGTCCAGAGGTCTTCCAGCTTCTTCGGCAGGAAGGGGACGTGGTCGGTGCCCAGGCTGTAGACGGAGCCGTTCAGCACGCCGCGCCACAGGCCCTCCTGCTCCTCCTTGTCGCGCAGCGGCGGCGAGATCTTGGCGCGCATGTCGAGGTCGCTGTCGTAGGCGGTGCGCGTGAGGTAGTGCGGGCAGGTCTCGACGGTGACGTGCACGCCGCGCGCCTGCGCCTCGGCCGCCAGCACCGGCCCCATGCCGACGGAGGTGTGGACCAGGTGCAGCGAACAGCCCGTGCGCTCGGCCAGGAAGATCATGCGGCGGATGGTCTCCACCTCGCAGAAGGCGGGGCGCGATTCGGTGTAGGCGCCCAGGTCCTGGCGGCCCGTTGCCTTGATCTCGTTCTTAAGCCAGGAGGCGATCTGCGTGTTCTCGCAATGCACGTTGATCAGGCCGCCGGGGATCTTCGACAGGATGCGCATCGCCGCGTACACCCAGCCGTCGGTCGCGGGAACGATGCCGATCGGGTTGTCCGGCTCGTAGCCGAAGTAGCACTTGAAGGAGCGCACGCCGGTCTTGGCGACGATCTCGGGGATCTCCGCGATGTGCTCCTCGCGCTGGATGCCGAAGTGGAAGCCGAAGTCGATGATCGAGTTCTCTTCGCCGACCGCCTTGCGCTCTTCGTAGAACGGCAGGTAGGAAGGCTTGAGGTTGCGGATGTACAGCAGTGCCGTGGTCACGCCGCCCGAGGCCGCGGCGGCCGTCTCGGTGCGCATGTCCTCGGCATAGGGGTACTTGACCCCGAGGTGGCAGTGCGGATCGATCACGCCCGGCATCAGCACGCGGCCGCCGGCGTCGATCTCGCGATGGCCCTTGGGCAGGGCGCCGTCGGCGCCCGTCATGATGATCTTTCCGTCCTTCACGGCCACGCCGCCGTGAAACTCTCCGTCGTGCCGCACCACGCGTGCGTTGCGAATCACCAGGTCGGCTTGGCTCATTGGATCTCTTTCAGGATGTTGTCGATGCGGCGGCGCACGCCGCTCCATTGGCTGCGGCCCACCGTGATGGGCGCCCGCGCGCCGAGGCCGCGCGCCCAGACGAACTTGAGGCCGAGTTCCTGCGCGGCATCGCGGTCGATGCCTCCAGGGGGCGCGGCCAGGTCGACCAGCAGGGCGTGCGGGGGCAGTTTCCCGAGCTGCTCGCGCCCAAGCACGCGCGCCGGCACGCTCGCGATGACGATGTCCGTACCGGGCAGCACGTCCGCCAGGGCCGTCAGCTCGTGCGACTCGGCGCCGGCCGCGTGGGCCGCGGCGCGCTGAACGGCATTGCGCGCGGCCACATGCACGTGCGCGCCGAGCCCCAGCAGGGTGTGCGTGACCAGGGAGCCGATGGTGCCCTGCCCCACCAGGCACACCTTGGCCTTGTGGATGGTGATGTCGGTGTTCTCGATCAGGACCTTGAGCATGCCCTCGACGATCGCCGGGCCGCGCAGCAGCATGAGATCTTCGTCCCATTCGTACTCGTGCAGCGTGATGCCGACGGCCTCGCAGTGCGCCTTGAGCTTGGGGTCGGCCCAGCCGAGGATGATGTGGCCCGGGCGGCGCATGCCGCCGAGCATGGCGGCGTCGGGAATGATGCGCTCTGCGCACTGGGGTGCGAACAGCGCGCCGTCGGGTGCGATGCCGGGAATGGGGAAGAGCGCGATGTCGGCGCCCTCCAGCGCTTCACGCGCATTCGCCGTGCGGCGTACGCCTTCGATGCCCTGCTCGGGCCACGGGAAGCCATAGGCCCGCACTTCGGCGCCCGCGGCCACTGCGCAGCGCGCGATCTCCTGCTCGCGTCGATCGCCGCCGACGATCGCGATGACGACTTGGTCCCAGTTCATGGCTGCTGCCTCACATGTTGTAGAAGTTCGTTTCTGGACATTCCGGCGATGCCCATCGCCTCGGCGGTGCGCCCGCCCTGGGCATAGTCGATGCCGACCAGCGCCTGCGCGAGCGTGAAGAGCGATCGCGCCACCGGCGTCGCCACGCCGGCGATGGCCGCCAGTTCCAGGAAGGGCAACAGGCCATGCCCGAAGTCCTCGCGGTAGTAGCGGTGCTGGAGCGAGTCGGGGCCCTTGATGCGCTTGTTCGCTTCGCCGCCCGCGATCGCGGCCACGAAGTCCTGCGTGTCGGCGACCGAGGACTCCACCGTGCCGATCAGCTTCATCTCCTCGACCAGGTTGGGCAGGCGATGGCCGAAGGCGGCGGCGACGGCGAGCCGTTCGTCGTCGAGCGCGCGCATCGTGCGTGCGACGCCGGGCGTCATGGCCTGGACGTAGAAGGTGAAGTCGCCCTGCGTCGCCTCGACCCAGGCGGCGGCGAGCACCGCACCCGGCGGATGCAGGACGAGGTTGGCATTGGCGAGTGCGGAGGCGAGCACGTCGCCGACCGGCGAAGCGCCCGGGAACAATGCGCAGGCGACGTCCAGCGCGGCATTTCCGCCGGGCAGCGCTGCCGCACGGACCTGGCACGCGCGCCCGGTGACGGTCACGCCGTCCGCCTGGTACTTGCGCGCCACATAGGTCAGGGTGGAGAACTCCGCGATCGGCGGCAGGTCCGCGCGCACTTCGCGATACGCATGGGCGAACTCCAGCGCACCGCCGGTGTGGCCGGGATTGAGCACGACCGGCTTGTTCGCCGGCCAGCCCGCCGCGGCCAGGGCCCGCGCGACCGGCGCGTGGGAAAAGGTCGGCAGCGTAACGACCGCGGCATCTGCGCCTTCGATCGCCGACTTCAGGTCGGCGGTGATCAGGCGCGGGTGCGCGATGCCCGTGCCGAGCACGCCCTCGTAGCGAACGCCCTCGAGTGCCTGGAAGGGCGCGAGCGTTTCGGCAGAACGGTTCCACAGAACCACCTGATGGCCGGCCTGCGTGAGCTCGGCCACGGCCGCGGCGCCGCCGGCGCCGGCGCCCAGAATCGAAACTTTCATGGTGTGCCTCAGTGAGCGACCAGGACGCCCTTGGCTTCGAACATCTCCCGCACCTGCCGCACGTGGTGCTGGAAGGCGGGGTTCTCGTGGATGCCGCTCCAGCGGCGCGGGCGCGGAATGTCGATGGCCAGGTCGAGATCCACGCGACCGGGCCGCGGCGACATGACGATGACCCGGTCCGCGAGGAACACGGCCTCGTCGATGCCGTGCGTGATGAACAGGACCGTGTTGCCCAGCCGCAGCCACATGGTCTGCAGGTCCATGATCATCTGCTCGCGCGTCAGCGCGTCGAGCGCGCCGAAGGGCTCGTCCATCAGCAGCAGGCCCGGCTCCTGGATCAGCGCGCGGCAGATGGCCACGCGCTGGCGCATGCCGCCCGAGAGCTCGAACGGGAACTTGTTGTCGAAGCCCTGCAGGCCGACCTGGGCGAGCAGCTCGCGCGCGCGGCTGGCGGCGGCCGCCCGGTCCTTGCCCTTGATCTCGATCGGCAGCAGCACGTTGTCGATGATGCTTCGCCACGGGAGAAGCAGGTCGGACTGGAAGACCACGCCGGCCTTGGGATGCGGCTTGACGACCTCGTCGCCGTCGATGCGCAGGCGGCCCGAGGACACGGGGGTCAGGCCGGCGAGCAGCGACAGCAGCGTGCTCTTGCCGCATCCGCTCGGCCCGACGATGGCCACGAAGCTGCCCGGCGCAATGTCGAGGTCGACCCGGTCCAGCGCCTTCACGTCATCGCCGGCGCGCACTTCATAGGTCTTGGAAACGCCCTCGACCCGCACGTTGGCTGCATTGCTCATTTGGCACTTTCACGTTGATAGGAAACCTTGGCCTCGATCAGTGCCAGCACGAAGTAGAGCAGCACGCCGAGCAGGGAGATGGTGACGACGGTGGCGAAGTTCAGCGTCGTGTCGAACTGGGAATTCGCCTGCAGCTGCAGGTAGCCCAGCCCGCGTTCCGCGGCGATGTACTCGCCGATGATGGCGCCGATCACCGCCAGGGAGATGGCCACCTTCAGACCGCCGAAGATGCTCGGCAGCGCGGCCGGCAACCGGACCTTGAAAAAGGTCTGCCATTCGGTCGAGCCCATCGAGCGCACCATGTTGACCAGGCCCTTGTCGAGCGACTGGAGGCCCACCACCGTCGAGATCACGATGGGAAAGAAGGAGATCAGGAACGCCAGGCTGATCTTGGGCCACCAGCCGTAGCCGAGGTAGAGCACCAGCAGCGGCGCCAGCGCGATCTTCGGCACGGTCTGCAGCGCCACCAGCAGCGGATAGACCGCACGCTCGAAGGCTTTCGAATAGAAGATCGCCAGCGCCAGCGGAATGCCGATCAGCACGCCGGCCAGAAAGCCCGCGAGCACCTCGAGCAGCGTGATGTACGAATGGGCGGCCAGCAGATCGACATCCGTCACGATCCGCTTGCCGATGGCCAGCGGCGTCGGCAGCACGAATTCCGACAGGCCCAGCAGCGGCACCGCGAACTGCCAGACGAGGAGGATGGCCACGGCCAGCAGCACGGAGGCGTAGCGCTCCGTGAAGCTGCCGCCGGGGGCCTTTTTCTTGGGCTTGCGCGCAGTGGGCATCGGGACGGCTTGGGAGTGTTTGAGTTCAGTCATGCGTTGGCCTTCGTTCACAGGGCGGGCAGCAGGTCGTTGGTGAAGAAGGTTTCGACGGGCTTGGGCGTGCCGATCGATTCATCGGTCTTGAGCAGGTCCAGCGCCTGCGAGATGGCCTTGGAGTCGGTCCACCCGATCGGCTTGCCGGGCGTGGACGTGACCGCGTCCATCGTCGCGCGCACCTGCGCCTCGACGACCTCCTGCGATGGACTGCCCTGCCAGGCCTTCATCAAGGCGGCCGCGGCAGCCTTCGGGTCCTTGCGCGTCGCATCGATGCCTTCGTTGACCGCCGCCAGGTAGCGCCGCAGGACCTCGGGCCGCTTGGCGATCGCCGCATTGCTCGACACCGCGGCGAGGCCGGGGATCGCAAGGCCATGCTGCGCCAGGTCGAGCACGGTGAAGGGGGTGCCGACCTTGGCCTCGAGCACCGGCAGGTCGCTCGTGCGGTAGACGCTCACCGCGTCGACCTGCTTCTGCAGGAACTGCGGCACGCGCGATTGCGCATCCATCTGGATTTTCTTGACCTTCGCGCAATCGATGCCGTTGACCGCGCAGAAGACGGCCAGATAGGAGGTCCCTGTTTCGCCGACCGAGTGGGCGATGGTCTTGCCTTCCAGGTCCTTGGGCTGCGCGATCGGCTTGTCGGGCCGCGAGATCAGCACCACCGGTGTGCGGGGATGGTAGAGCGCGACGATCTTGACGGGCATGCCCTTCTGGATAGCGGAGACCGCGAAGATCGCGGGCATCACCACCACGTCTTCCTGTCCTTGCAGGAGCGCGCCCAGCGCCGCCGGCGCGCCCGCGCCCTCGCCCATGCGCACCGCCAGGTCCTTCGAGGCGTAGAGGCCCTTCTCCTGGGCCATGTAGAGGTGACCGTACTCGCCCTTGAGCTTCCAGCTGAAGCGCACGTTCACCTGATCCGCCGCCCAGGCCGTGGAGGTCGTGGCCAGCACGGCGGCCAGGGCGGCCGTCTTGAGATGGGAGCGCAAGGAGATGCCGAGTCGCAGGAGTCGCATGGGAATACCGCCTGTGTCGTTGAGTGGGTGAAGAAACCAGCGCTTGCCCTCGCGGCCGCGGGGGCTTAGGGTTCGACTGTCGTGCGCCTAAACCCTTATTGATCACAGAGTGTGATCACACATATAATCACAAGCAACCGGGTTAACCCGCATCACGACAACAACCTGAGAACGCTCATGGAAAAAACAGCCGAACGCATTCCACCGACCAGCGCTGAAGCACCGAGCAAACGGCCGCGAGGCAGTGTTCCGGAAGAAGTCTTCCAGCGCCTGCGGCGCGGCCTGATGGTGGGCGCCTTCGCTCCCGGCCAGGTGATGAGCCTGCGCAAGCTTGCGAGCAGCTTCGGCACCAGCCCGATGCCGGTGCGCGATGCGCTGGCGCGGCTGGTCGTCATCAATGCGCTGGAGGCCACGGCCAGCGGCTCCGTGCGCGTGCCGCGCCTCACGCCCAAGAAGCTGAAGGAGCTGTTCGCGGTGCGCGAGCTGATCGAGGGCATGGCGACGGAGCTGGCGTGCCGCAACTGCACGCCCGCCCTGCTCGCCAACCTCACCGCCATCAACGAAGAACTGCTGGACGCGATCGCGAAGCGCAACCTGCTGGGTTGCCTGTCCTCGAACCAGCGCTTTCATTTCACGCTGTACGAGGCATCGCGCACCGAGGTGGTCATGCCCCTGATCGAATCGCTGTGGCTGCAGTTCGGGCCGACCATGTACCTGTCGCTCCTCTCGCCGAGCACGCCCTGGGACGCCTCCGCGCACATCGAAATTCTCGAAGGGCTGCGCGCCCGCAAGCCGGCCACGGCCCGCAACGGCGTGCTGCGCGACATCCGGACCACGGGCAGCGCGCTCGCGCCGGCCCTGAGCGAGTCGGATGTCGACGACCTCCTCGCCGCCCCGCTCGACGACCTCTATTTCGGCAACTGATCTTCACTCCCAAGGACAACAGAGAATGACAACGCACGGACCCGAAGCACGCCTCGCGCAACTTGGCATCGAACTGCCGAACGCCGTCCCTCCCGCCGCCAACTATGTGCCGGCCCGCAGGAGCGGCTCGCTGATCTACATCGCGGGCCAGGTCCCGACCGCCGGCGGCAAGGACCAGTACGTGGGCAAGGTCGGCAAGGACCTCTCGGTCGAGGAGGCACAGAAGGCGGCGCGCCTGTGCGCGATCAACATCCTGGCCCAGCTGCGCACGATTCTGGGCGGCAGTCTCGACGGTGTGGCCGGCTGCGTGCGCCTCGGCGGCTTCGTCAATGCCACGCCGGAGTTCGGCGACCATCCCAAGGTGATCAACGGCGCCTCCGACCTGATGGTCGAGGTCTTCGGCGACGCGGGCCGGCACGCGCGCGCGGCGGTCGGCTGCAACTCGCTGCCGCGCAACGTCGCGGTCGAGATCGATGCCATCTTCGAAGTGGCGTGACGATGGACCGCGCCGCGCCCCGGGCTGACGGCCGCGTACCGGTCCACGTGCTGACCGGCTTCCTCGGCAGCGGCAAGACCACGCTGCTGCGGCACCTGCTGGCCGATGCCGGCCTGGCGGACACGGCGGTCGTCATCAACGAATTCGGCGAGGTCGGCCTCGACCACCTGCTGGTGCGCGAGGTCGCCGAAGACGTCGTGCTGCTGAGCTCAGGCTGCCTGTGCTGCTCGGTGCGCGACGACCTGGTGTCGACGCTGGCCGAGCTGCATGCGCTGATGCGCGGCGGCAAGATTCCTGCCTTTGCCCGGGTCGTCGTCGAGACCACCGGGATGGCCGACCCGGCGCCGATCATGCAGGCCATCCTCAGCGAGGCCACCCTCGTGCCGTGGTTCCGCCTGGGCCAGGTGATCACGACGGTGGACGCCATCAACGGCGAGCAGACGCTGGCGCGCCATCGCGAAGCCAGGCAGCAGTTGGCCACGGCCGACCGACTGATCGTGACCAAGGCCGACCTGGTCGGCGAATCCGAAGCCGATGCGCTGGGTTCGAAGCTTCGCGCCATGAATCCCTCGGCGAGCCTCGTCGTCTCGCGCAAGGCGCGGCTGCCTGCGGCCGAGATCCTGAGGGAGGCCGATGAACAGTGGCGAGCGCCCTGCCCCGTGCAGCTCGGACCCATCTTCGATGCGCCACCCGGAGCACCGGCACCGCTCGTTGCGACAGCACACGACGACGCCATCAAGACCTTCACGGTGTCGCTGCACGAGCCGGTCGAATGGGCCGCCTTCGTCGAGTGGCTGGAGCTTCTGCTGGCCAGCCGCGGCGATTCGATCCTGCGCGTGAAGGGCCTGCTGGCGGTGACCGACGATGAGCGCCCGGTGGTCGTGCAGGGCGTGCAGTACGTGCTCTATCCGATCGAGCACCTGCCGGCCTGGCCGGACGGGTCGGCACGGCGCGGCTGGATCGTCTTCATCGCGCGCGACCTGACCCAGCGCGCGATCGAGAACTCGATCCGCAGCGTCTACGAAAGCAGCCTGGTCTGAGCAGGCGAAATCGAAACGGCCCGCCCGCCCGATGAGCGCGGCGGGCCGGATGCCCCACATGCATCAATTGCCGTTGTCGTAGAGCGTGGTCGTGGTCTCGACGTTCTCGTCGTGCAGGCCGGCGCGTTCCACCGCGGCCGCGGCCAGTTCCCTCGCCTTGCGGCGCAGTGCCGGCTCGTCGACCCCGTGCACCTTGCCCTCGCTGTAGAGCGTCTTGCCGTCGACCCAGGTCTGCGAGATCGATGCGGTCGATGCCGAGAAGACGAGCGCCTGCAGCGGATCGTGGAACGGGGTCCACTCGATGTGATCGAGGTCGAACAGGATGAAGTCGGCCTTCTTCCCGATCTCGAGCGAACCGATCTCGTGGTCCCACATCGCGGCCTTGGCGCCCTCGATCGTGGCCGCCCGGAGGGCCTGGCGGGCCGTGAACACGTCCGGCTTCATGCGCGCGTCCTTGAACATCCCGGCGACGATCAGCATCTGGCGCATCAGGTTCATGTTGCCGGCCGCCGACACGCCATCGGTGCCGAGCCCGACCGTCACGCCGGCAGCGACCATCTCGGGGTACTTGCCGATGGCCGTCGCCCCCTTGCCCAGCTTGAAGGACGAGCACGGGCAGAACGCGACCTTGGCGCCGCGGCTGGCGAGCAGCTTCACTTCTTCGTCGCTGACGGCAGCACCGTGGGCGATGACCAGGTTGGCGCCGATGCCGCCCGCGCGGTCGATGCGCGTGATCGGCCAGCATCCGTGCTTGTCCTCGCAGACCTTCGCCTCCTCGATCGAGGTGGCGAGGTGGTAGGTGGTGCCGACGCCGAGCCGCTCCGCCAGCTTCTGCGCGCCGACGTGGAGCTCCAGCGTACAGGGCTCCTTGCCCTCGATGTTCACCCAGCAGCGCACGCGCCCGTCGAGCGCGCCGTCGTACTTGCGCACGCAGGCCTCCAATTCCGCCAGGGCCGCCTCCGCGCTCGGAAAGAAGTGGTGCCGTGCCATCTCCTGCGTCCAGCCGCGCGGCAGCTCGGGCGGCGGGTTGTCCGCGGCATGGCGGCCGGTCACGCCGCGGATGCCGGTCTTCTCCATCGCCCGCACCGTGATACCGGGGTCGTACTGCGAGCCCATGTCGATGAAGCAGGTGGTGCCGTTGCGCAGCATCTCGGTGATGCCGAGCAGTGCTCCCCAGTACTCGTCTTCCTCGGTGATGTGCGCGTAGAAGGGCTTGGCCCAGTGGAAGACCCAGGCGCGCGTGTTCAGGTTGTCGGGGAACACGGCGCGCGACAAGGTCTCGGACAGGTGGACGTGGCTGTCGACGAAGCCGGGGCAGATGCCGAGCATCCGCCCGTCCATCACGCGGTCGAAACGATCGTCGCGGTGCCGCGCCGCGACTTCCGCGGCGGGCCCGATGTCGACGATGCGGTCGTTCTCGATCAGGATGCTGGCGTCGCGCACCACCGTGTCGCCGGCATCGACGAGGAATGCGAATTCAAGGTGCTCGATGAGCGTGCGCATGAGGGTCTTTCCAGTTTGGAGTTGTCGTGCAGCCGCTCAGCCCTTGACGACCAGCAGCTTGTCGGTGTCGGCGTAGTCGGACAGCAGCTCGCAGCCATTGGCCGTGACCAGCAGCATGTCCTTGTTCTGCATGCCGAAGCCGTGACCCGTTTCATAGCACAGCGGCTCGAAGCCGAGCACCATGCCCTCCTCGATCAGGGCGTCGCTTCCGGGCCGGCCCAGCACGGGCGTCTTGCCCAGGTAGGGGTCTTCATGCAGATGCAGGCCGATGCCGTGGCCGACGAAGGAGATGGGCGGCAGGTCCATCTCGGACAACTTGGCGATGAAGGCATCGTAGATCGCGCGGCAGCTGGCGCCCGGCCTGACCATCTCCATGATGCGGTACTTGCAGTCCACCAGGTGCTGCCAGATGGCTTCGGCCTTCGGCGGCGCCTCGTGCACGACCGCGGTGCGGCACACACCGGCCTGATAGCCGTCGATCACCGAGAAGATCTCGACCCGGCAGACGTCGCGCGGCTTGAGCCTGCGATCGCTCGGCCCGACGTTGGGCAGCACGCTGCGCTCGCCGGTGGCGATGATCATCAGCTTGAAATGCTCGGCCCCGAGTGCATAGACGTTGCGGGTCAGGTGGCCGGCGATGTCCATCTCCGAGTCGCCGGCCTTGACCGACGCGAGGGCATCGGTGATCGCCTGGTCGGCGATGCGCGACAGCCGGCGCAGCAAGGCGATCTCCTCCGGGGTCTTGATCTGTCGCAGCCGCGCGAGGATCTGTTCGCAATGCTCGAAGCGCGCCTCGGGCAGCGCCTTCTGCAGGCGTGCCAGGTCGCCCGCGGGCAGGTAGTCCATCTCGATGCCGATGCGGCCGCGCCCGAGGCCGAGCCTGGCCAGCTGGTCGGCCAGCACGGCCATCGCGTCGTCGGTGAATTCGGCCCAGATGCGCGTGGGCACGTCCGGTGCGCGGCGCTTCACCGTGCTGGCCTCCATGTCGACGGAGAACAGCTCCGTGCGGCCGTCGGCCGTGACGATCGCCATCGCATGGCGATGCCTGATCAGCGGCTGCGACGGCACGACGAAGCCGGTCGCGTAGGCGTAGTTTTCGGGGGAACACGACACCATGGCGTCGAGTCCGTGCTCGGCGATCGCCTGGACCTGCCGCTCGATGATTGCTTTGCGCATCTGGAACCTTCCGTGGATGTGTATGTTGTTGTCGCAGGCGCTCAGTCGCGCACCGTGTATTTCTCGACCTTCGCGAGATCGACGTCGATGCCCATGCCCGGCCCGGTCGGCACGTCGATGCCGCCGTCGACCAGCCGCATCGGTGCGACGATGAGGTCGTCGCGGTAGTAGATGCCGCCGACCTGGCCCTTCTGCCACTCGGCCGGCGTCGAGACCGGGACCACGCACGAGAGCGTCGCGGCCGGCGCGGCGGCGGCCAGGTGGATGTTGGCGAGGTTGCCCACGCCGGTCTCCACCGAGCCGTTGACGTTGCAGACGATCCCGGCCGCACGGCAGACGGCCGCGACCTCCATCGCTTTGTAGAGCCCCCCCGGCTTGGTGGTGTAGATGGACACGATCTGCGCCGCGCGCTGCTCGCTGATCTGGATCGCGTCGTGCGCGCTCCAGGCCGACTCGTCGGCCATCACCGGCGCGTCGATCGCGCGCGCCACCTCGGCGATGCGCTCGATGCCCATCACCGGCTGCTCGACGTACTTGAGCCGGTACGGCTCCATCGCGCGCACCGTCGCGATGGCCTCGCCCGGCGTGCGATAGCCTTCGTTGGCATCGACGCACAGCTCGACGCCCTCGCCCACCGCCGCACGCACGGTGCGCACCATGTCGATGTCGCGCTTCGCGTCGACGCCGATCTTGATCTTGATCGTCCGGATGCCTTCTTCCGCGACCTGCGCCACTTCCTTCTCGGCCTCGGCGATCGGGATCAGTCCGATCGAATGGGTGACCATGATGCGCGAGCGCGCCCTGCCGCCGAGCAGCATGTGCACGGGCAGGCCGAGCCAGCGGCCCGTGACGTCGTAGGCGGCGAACTCGACCGCCGCCTTGGCATAGGGATAGCCGCGGATGACCGCGTCCATGCGCGCATGCATCTCCGCGAAATTGCCGAGATCGACACCGACCAGTGAAGGCGCGAGGTACTTCTCGATGACCATCCTGGCGATGGCGGTGGACTCGCCGAAGTAGCGGCCGAACTCGCCGCCCCAGTCCTTCAATGCGGGGGCCTCCCCCCAGCCGACGCGGCCGTCGCTGTCGACGACGCGGGTCAGCAGGTAGCGGCCGATGGACTCGGTCAGGCCGGTCCATTTGTGCTCTCGTCGCGTGGGAAGTTGGACCAGCAGGGTGTCTATGGACCGGATCGTCGGCATCGATGAGTTCCTCACAGGGGTGTCTGGTCCGCGCAGCCCATCTGCGGAACCTTTACTGTGATCACAGTGTGTGATCAAATAATGTGATTGTCAATACTCGTCATCCACCCACCAACACGGCGCGATAAAACAAGGGATCGCACCGGGCAAGGAGGCCCACTTCATGGTCATCGAGATCACCAACTACTACGCGCTGCCCGGCAGCGCCGACGCGGTTCTTGCGCAGCGCCGGCATGCCAGCGACATCCGCGTGCAGCTCGGCCTGCCGCCGGGCCGCATCTTCCGGAAGCTCGAGGGCGATGGCCCCGACGTTCGATGGGAGTGCACGTTCGAGTCCCGGGCCGAGCTCGAACGCGACCTGGTGGCGCGTGGGCAGTCCGAGGAATTCGCGCAAGCCCGCAAGGACATGCACCGGCTGCTGGAGCGCTTCGAGCGGCACATTCAAGAGGCCGTCGGCCATCTGCCATAGGCAGCACGACAGGCTCTGAAGCCGCCACACTCGGGCGTATATTGTTGCGTCACCGCCACCCCCACCCGCCCGCATGGACAACGACGAGGTCACCCAGTTGCTCGTACGCATCGGCCGCGAAGACCAGGCGGCGTTTCGCCAGCTGTACAAGGCGTTCAGCCAACGGGTCTACGCCTACGTGCTCAACATGCTGAACGACCACGCCCGGGCCGAGGAAGTGCTGGCGGACACGCTCTACGAGGTCTGGCGCCACCCGGACCGCTTCCGAGGCGATTCCCAGTTCTCCACCTGGCTCATCGGCATCGCGCGCCGGAAGGCGCTGATGGTCTACCGCGCCCGCCGGCCCGACGAGGTGCACGGTGACCTCGAGGACATCGCCGAGACCACCGCCGCCGACACCCCCGACGGCTACGCGGAGCTGGCCGGCAAGCAGCGGCGCGAGGGCGTGCAGCACTGCATGGGCAAGCTGTCGGACGAGCATCGCGAATGCATGCACCTGGTGTTCTACGAGGGCCTGGGCCTGGCCGAGGTGGCCGAAATCCAGAACTGCCCCGAGGGCACCGTCAAGACCCGCCTCTTCCACGCCCGCCAGAAGATCAAGAAATGCCTGGAGTCCCTGCTGCGCAAGGAGGGCACCGCGCCGGACGCCAAGGGCGCCCTCGCCTCCTGAGCTTGCGGTGCACCGGACAAGCGCGCAAAAATAAACTGAACCATCCGCCGGGCTCCCGCAACCCAGTGGCGCCACGGGAAGGTCCCGTGCAGGCAGATCGCGGCCCCAGCCGCGGGAGCACAGGCATCATGAACAAACGTTTCGAAGAACTGGTCCCCTGGTACGTCAACGGCTCGCTGGGTGCCGAAGACCGCGCCTGGGTCGACGACTACATCGCCCAGCACCCGGAGGCCCGCAGCGAGCTGGACTGGTACCGTTCGCTGCAGGTGCGCGTGCGGGAAAACGCCCCGGCCGTGCCGGCCACCATCGGCCTGGCGCGCACCATGCGCCTGATCCAGGGTGACCGCCCGACCCTGGCCGAGCGCCTCGGCGCCCTCTTCGGCAACTTCGGCATGCGCCCGAGCTTCGCCCTGGCCGGGTTGGCGCTGGTGGCGGTACAAGGCGGCGTGATCCTCAACCTGATGGGCCACGCCCGCGAGGACGCCGACCAGATCCGCGCCCTGAACGCCGTCCGCGTCGAGGAGGGCCCGATGCTGAAGGTCAGCTTCGCCCCCGACGCCAAGGAGGCCGACATCCGCATGCTGATGGTCCAGGTCCAGGGCGAACTGGCCGGCGGCCCGGGCCAGCTCGGCGACTACTACCTGCGCGTGCCCGCCGGCAGCGAGGCCAAGGCCCTCGCCAAGGTCCAGGCGGCGCCCATCGTCCAGGCCGCCTCGCTGGCACCCGGCGTGCCGCCCCGGGAGTAGCCGCCATGGCCACGCTGCTGACCCGCCGCATGCTGCTGCAATGCACCATGGGCGCCACGGCGCTGCGCCTGGCGCCCGCCATGAGCGCCCCGGCTGGCGCCGAGTCGCGCATCGCCCTGGTGATCGGCAACGGCGCCTACCGCGCCGCCCCCTTGAAGAACCCTGCCGGCGACGCCGCCGCGGTCGCGGAGTCCCTGCGCGGCCTCGGCTACGAGGTGACCCTGCGCCAGAACACCCGGTTGCCCGAGCTGATCGAGTCGCTGCGCGAGTTCTCGGTGCGCGCACCGAAGGCTGGGGTCCGCATGCTCTTCTACGCTGGCCACGGCGTGCAGGTGAAGGGCCGCAACTACCTGGTGCCCGTCGACGCCGACCCGCAGACGGAAGAGGAGATCCCGCGCCAGAGCGCTGACGTCGGTGAATTCGTCGACCGGCTCAGCGCCATCCGAACCGGCATCAACATCGTGGTGCTCGACGCCTGCCGCGTGAACCCCTTCGCCGCCGGCGTCATCGTCGGCCCCGACGGACGGCGCCTGAAGTTCCGCGGCGCGACGCCGGGCGGCCTGGCCACCCTCGACGCGCCGGTGGGCACCCTGGTCGCCTTCTCGACCGCCCCCAACGGCGTGGCGCTTGACGGCGCCAGCGGCAAGCACAGCGTCTATGCGCAGCATCTGCTGGCCAACATGGCCACGCCGGGGTTGCAGATCGAGCAGCTCTTCAAGCGGGTGCGCATCGGCGTGGCGGAGGCGACCGGGCGTGTGCAGGTGCCTTGGGAGTCGTCGAGCCTGACGGCAGACTTTTGCTTCAAGTCGAATGACAAGGGGCGGTGCGGGTCGTAGTGCGCAGTCCGCGCACCGGATGTCAGGTGGCGAGGTTCTGGGAGATCGTTGCTGTCGCCGGCTTGCTGCGTCCTGTAACCGTGCGACCTGCCACCTTATTTGTCGAACTGTCGCTCGGAACGGCCACTGAATGGGGAATTCCCATTCTTCCTCCCATCTCCTGCAAATGATTGATGCTATTCTTTCCGCACGGTCGAGATCGATCATTTTAGGCGGCCCTTAACAAATGAAAGGCTGCGCAATCATTGAACCCAGCAGCAGCGCCCGATTTCCCATCAAGAAATCTTACTGCCCCGCGTTGATCCATTACATTGATCAAATTCAGCTGAATTTTCGCCGAATACTGATCACACGAACAAATTCCTTATCGTCAATCTCCATTGTCAATGAGTCCCTGTTTCGGGAAAAAATAAGGGCATTCGCAAAACCTGGAAAAGGACTTTTTCCTTCGTAGCGCCAACCGTCAGCAATCGCCGCATCAACCAATTCAACACGCTGAACTTGCGTTTTCTTGCAAATAACGGCGATATGATGCTTTGCTATCATTTCACAACGCCCTGGATTGACTGTCGCGCCAGCTTTTGTAAACAGTTGCGAAATTGTTTCCAGTAGAGCTAAGCCCGTTTTTCCGCTAGGCGGCGGCAAAGGGCTGGTTTTGAAGAAAAAATTTGCGCCCAACATACACACGTGGCCAAGCCAGTCCCGCCGGAAAGACTAAATCCTGGTGATGTTATTCCGATGTCGGTTGTTCCTCGAAAGGTGTTTGCGCCAGTTGGCGACCAAGAATTCCCCGCCGTTATCCCCATACATTGAAACACCTATCGATGTCGAGCTCCCTGCATAAAGTCCATCAATTTCGGCATTACTAAGCTGAGTGTCTGATATGTTAAATCGGGGAGCCGCTAACTAGTTTGGGAGCACCTGTCCAATATACTCGCGCGAAAGACAATCATCGCGACACACAAGCCGATGACCAATGCTGTGGCCAGAATCTTTCGGGGCAGCGAGGACGGAGTCTGGGTAAGCCATGCGTACGTAGTAAAGAGCGCCCCGGCGACGACACCACTGATTGCTCCCTTCGTCACATACTGCAGCCAGCGACTGAACGGCTCCCATTGCCAAGTGTCGGTCATGAGCCAACCGTAAAACGGTGACCAGACTCCTCTGACAAGAGCACCGACGATCGAAAAAAGCAAGGCAAACCAGAGGGAAAAATTCAAAAAACACCCAGCCATCGATGGTTGGACGATTTCATAGGCCTTGTCTTTCTGGAAGGGTGTTCTTGGCGGCGTTCTCGGTCGGCTCCTGTGAAAAATCAATCCCAACCCGGCCGCAATTCCCGGGATCGCACTCGGCATGTTGAGTCGAGAGAGGCCAAAGCCGATACCGACCCATGCTAGGGGCCACCAATTCTTCGGATCAATGAAGCGCTCACGCTGCCGGCACGGCTGACAATAGTGCCGCCCTCTCGGCTCTACTGGCCCTCCCGCGAGTTCTTGCTACTCCAGCGGCCCCTTGCCGAGGTCACCATCGGTGTTGGCCAAGGAGATGCCGTCCAACGATCTAGTGTGTTATCGGCCTTGACTCCATTTGTCATCAGACAGCAATGGCCCCTTGCATTTGCTGCATTTCTTGGGGAACAAAAGAATACCGGTCGTTCCAGGCACCCCTCCAATGGGTCGCGTGCCGCAGCGCGGACAACGGTAGATGGAATGAATATAACTAAGTGCCAATGAAATGAAGATACAGGCAAGAGCAATAGCAATCCTCGGATCAATCATCTTAACCATGATTGGCACGAGGAAGAAACAATAGCCAAGAGGAAATGCTATACAGGCGATGCCTAGTCGATGTCTTTTCCTAAAACGTTTCGACAAAAGATTGTCTGCGATGGTTTCATCAAATCCAATGCAATCTCTTTTAAGGTCGCTCATTTTTCTTTCCTCGAGATTGCTAGAGAGGGCGCCTTGACACTGAAGTCGATAATATTGAATTTGACCTCAGTACCTATCCTGGGAATCACTGGCGAGATTGTGATACTCGTTCCTGCCTGAAAATACCCTCCGGCCTCTTTGTTGGTTACTGTCATGCCGCCACCAGCGGAAAATTCCGCGCCAACGGTTCCGGCGCCAACCCCCAAGGTGAAGGAAGGTCCTATTCTTATTTCGCCAGGCTGCTGCGGGTTGTACTCCCAGATCGCTGGTGACTTGTAACCGCCAAATCCGCCCTGCATTAATGCCCCAGAAGCAGATTGACGAGTAAAGTGAACCCCATAACCCCCGCCGATACCGGCTTTGCCGCCCACGGGCTCGCCATTAGCAAGCTCTACCTCCAGCTCCCCGCCCACGCCGTTGTAGTAGCCAAGACCAAACGTCCCATTTAAATTGTTTCTGGCTGGCCCCGTATTCGTCAGGCCAGCTGCACAATCGGTACTTTGCCCGCTACCGTTACAGGGGGGCGACCTGGGCAAGGTGCTCAAGGAACTGGGCAGCAGCGAGGGGATCAAGGCGATCGTCACGTCCATGCTGACCGCGGGTGCCATCCAGGGGCTAAGCACGTCCGGCCTGCTGCCGGAGAACCTCGCCAACGCGACCAATGGTTCAGGCCGGTTCACGGACCAGTTGCAGCGGCAGCTGATCGACGGCGTGGTGCCCCGTGATGCGGCCTGCCAGGTTGTTGATGTTGTCGGCCGAGATCAGCACCGCCTCGCGTCCGGCCAGATGGTGTCGCTGGTCAGCTGCGCCATCTGCCTGTTAGGGCGACATTCCGTAGGCAATGATTGCTGGGCGAAGACGAGGCAACAGCAATGGATCTAGCTGATCATTTGCGCGTACCGCCTCCCAAGATGCTTCGATATCAACATCGATAATTTTCTCCACAAGCCTTCGCGGGCCAGCGAACATCGCATACTTACCGCTGCTGTTGAGCAGCAAAGCTCTTCCGCTTTTTGGGAAGACAAAAAAAGAACCGTGGATCATTTGAATCATGCTTGATCGAATTTCCACATAGGAAGCAAAATCGAATTTTGCGTTCGCGATCAAGGGTGGTTCAAAAAAATCCAAAACATCATGCGTCCCTGTGAGCTCGAAACGAACTGCCTTGGCAGGGATTGCTAACATGTCCGCCTCACCAAGTGCACTCAGCTCTTGAAAAAATCTCGCAAACGCACTGTCATCCTCCGTTGCACTCTCTTTAACAAATCCTACAGACCAGCCTTGCGCGTGGATAGCCTCTCCTTTAAATCGGATTCCATAGTCATAGTCATATAGCTCGCGTAGAGAGAGTGCGGATGCAATGTCACTCGCGGAAGCCTGAAACAGGCCTCCATCTACTGCTTGATCCAGCCAAGGGGGGTGCTTATTTTGATTCATAGCGAATCTCGATTATTGATCTTCCATCCGAGCGTTGAATTTCAATCGTCATGGGACCTGTAGTGCTTGGCCTGCTGACAACACGTGTTCCATCCCCGAGTATCCCAATCTGCACGTCCGGATTTGGACGAATCACCCTCGCTCCTTGCGTTAGATAGTCGAAATCCTGTTGCCTTGAAATCGCTGGCGGCTGCCTCGCATTAGGGACACCGGTTCCGGTCGTTGTATTAAAAGCCCCTGCGAGTACATCGTTAATGAGACCGACGGTTGCGGGTGTGCTGCCACGGTAGTTTCCTACAGACGGATCGCGGGATGGATCAAAGGGAGGGTGGCCAGGCGCGCTCATTACGACGCTGCCTCCCATCGGCCCGTTGTTGGGTATCGAAGTGGATGTCCCACCTACGTTTGGATTGGACGCGCCATAGCCAGGCGTCCCTGGATTGCTCAGCGCCGTGCCAGGCGTTATTGTCGAGTTCGGCCCCTGCACGACATCCGCCGACGTGCTGGTCGAGCCATCCAAGACCCGAACGCCGCCTGCGCCATAACCCGTCGGGATCTGATCCGCGAGCGAGGGCTGGTTGGCCGCGAACTGGGTGCTGTTGACATACCCCACCGCTGCAGCCATCAACGGCAGCGAGGCGCACCAGTTGCTGGCGGCGCATCGCAATATGGCCGCCTGTCCTGCGGCGCTCAGACCTTGCCAGCCGGCTTGATTGAAGCGCGCGACGTTCTGCGCCAGCATCGTGATCTGGCCCACCATGTTGTTCTCGGCTGCGTTCGATCCGGCGCCTGCGCCGAGATAGACCAGGCTGGCGTCGCCACCAGCCAGCGCAACACCGAGACCGCCCACGAGGCTGGCCATCTCCAAGGTGCCTGGCCA
>NZ_LYMK01000079.1 GCF_002157355.1 Variovorax sp. JS1663
AGATGGCCTCGGCGCTGGACACGGACTACCTGATCGGCCTGGGCACGCTGGAGGAGCGGATGCTGATCCTGGTGGACATCGACCGGTTGATGTCCAGCGAAGAGATGGGCCTGATCGAGAAACTGGCCGCCTGACCCCCACCGAACCAAGGGAGAAATGTGACATGAAGAACTGGCGTATCGGAACCCGCCTGGGCATCGGCTTCGCGCTCGTGCTGGCCTTGCTGGCCGTCGTCGCGGCCATCGGCGTCTTCCGCCTGCAGAACGTGGGCGAGGCGATGCAGGACATGGTGGAGCGCTCGCTGGTCAAGGAGCGGCTGGCCGCGAACTGGCTGCTCAACACCAGCAACAACAGCGTGCGCACCTTCGCGCTGCTCAAGAGCAACGACCCCGAAGTGCAGGACTACCTGCAGAAGAACATCACCAAGACCAGCGCGCTCATCTCCGAGACGCAGAAGAAGCTGGAGACGATGCTGGACACGCCCGAGGAGCAGGCAATCAGCGCCGACATCAAGCAGCGGCGCAGCGACTACGTGGGCCTGCGCAACAACATCCTCAAGCTCAAGGGAGAAGGAAAACTGGACGAGGCCAAGCAGCTCACGGACCAGAAGCTGATCCCGCTCCTGGAGGCCTACGACGCCAGCATCCGCGGCATGCTCGCGCACCAGGGCGAGCGCATCGACAAGGCGGCCGAGTCGGTCGAGGCGCTCTACCGCTCCGGCCGCGTCAACGTGATCGTGCTGGCCGTGCTGGCGCTGGCCCTCGGGGCGGTGCTGGCCTGGCTGCTGACGCGCAGCATCACCCGCCCGCTCAACGAGGCGGTGCAGGTGGCTCAGACGGTGGCCTCCGGCGACCTGCGCAGCGAGGTGGTGGTGAAGACCCGCGACGAGACCGGCCTGCTGATGGAGGCGCTTCAGGGCATGAACGCCAGCCTGGCGCGGGTGGTCGGCGAGGTGCGCCACGGCACCGACACCATCGCGGCAGCCTCCACCGAGATCGCCAGCGGCAACCAGGACCTGTCCTCGCGCACCGAGGAGCAGGCCAGCTCGCTGCAGCAGACCGCGGCCTCGATGGAAGAGCTGACCAGCACCGTGAAGCAGAACGCCGACAACGCGCGCCAGGCGAGCCAGCTGGCCCTCTCGGCCTCCGAGGTGGCGGTGAAGGGCGGCAAGGTGGTGGGCGAAGTGGTGGACACCATGGGCTCGATCCACGCCTCCTCGCAGAAGATCGTGGACATCATCGGGGTGATCGACGGCATCGCCTTCCAGACCAACATCCTGGCGCTGAACGCGGCCGTCGAGGCGGCACGTGCCGGCGAGCAGGGCAAGGGCTTCGCCGTCGTCGCCGCCGAGGTGCGCAGCCTGGCACAGCGCTCCGCCGCGGCCGCCAAGGACATCAAGAGCCTGATCGACGACTCGGTGGGCAAGGTGGATGCCGGGGCGGCACTCGTGGGCGAGGCCGGCCGCACCATGGACGAGGTGGTCGCCAGCGTGAAGCGGGTGACGGACATCATCGGCGAGATCACCGCGGCCAGCCACGAGCAGACGCTGGGCATCGAGCAGATCAACCAGGCCATCACGCAGATGGACCAGGTGACCCAGCAGAACGCGGCGCTGGTGGAGGAGGCCGCCGCCGCGGCCCAGTCCATGCAGGAGCAGGCGGGCCACCTGGTGCGGTCGGTGAGCGTGTTCCGGCTCGACGCCGGCGCGCAGGCCATTCGCATCGTGCCTTCGCCTTCGCCTTCGCCTTCGAGTCCGCCCGGGAAGCGAGATCGCCCGCTCCCACGGCCCGCGGCGGCGAGCGCGGGCGCCGCGGCCGGCGACTGGACAGAGTTCTGAGCCGGGGGAGGTGCCGATGAACAGCGCGAGCTCCTCGAAGCGCGACCCGTCCTTCGTTTCCCTGAGCCGCACCATGACCCTCGGCGCTGCCGCGGGGATGTTCCTGGTGGCGGTGCTCGTCCTGGCGGTCTTCTACGCGATGGCCTCCTCGCAGCAGCAGCGCAGCGCCGCGCAGTACGCCAATGCCAAGGCCGAGGCCATCGCCCGGTCGCTGGACATCTTCGACCAGACCATGCGCCTCACGGCGGAGAACGCCTTTGGCGTCTTCCGGCGCCAGTTCGCGGCCAGCTTCGTCCTCGACGCGGCCGCGCAGGGCGCCTTGAGCAGCGGCGGAACGCCCATCGACGCCGCGCGCATCGCCGAGGTGGATGCCTTCGCGCGCGACTTTCCCGGCGCCAACGCCACGGTGTTCGTGGCGCAGGGCGAGGACTTCCGCCGCGTCACCACCTCGGTGAAGAAGGAGAACGGCGACCGTGCCGTCGGCACCCTGCTCGACCGCAGGAGTGGGGCCTATCCGGTCCTGCGCGAGGGCAAGCGCTTCGTGGGCCGCGTCATGCTGTTCGGGCGCCCTTTCATGACGGTCTACGAGCCGGTGCGCGATGCGGCCGGCCGCGTGGTTGCCGTGCTCTACATCGGCCTGGACATCGCGCAGCAGCAGGCCTCCTTCGGCGAGGCCGTGAAGAAGACGCAGATCTTCGACACCGGCGGGCTCTACATCGTCAATCCCACGGGCGGGGCCGCCGCGGCGACGCTGGTCTTTCATCCGACGGCAGCCGGCAAGAAGCTGGCCGAGCTCCTGCCGGGCGACGAATCGGCCGCATGGCTGGAGCGGATCTCGGCCAAGGAGGCCCTGTGGATCGACGACGCACGGGCCGTGCTCGCGCCGGCGGACGGGCGCGCACGCCATGCCTCCGTGGCGGGAAGCGAGGCGACGGGCTGGCTGGTGGTGGCGGAAGTGCCCACCGCGGAAGTGCTGGCGGCGCTCTATCGGCAGATGGCCTGGCTGGGCGGTTGCATTGCGCTGGCTGCCGTGCTGTTGGGCCTTGCGCTGATCGTCTTCATCCGCCGCACCGTGCACCCCCTGAGCTTGCTGAGCGTGCATGTGCAGGCGCTGGGGCAGGGCGACCTGTCGCGACGGCTGGCGTCGGACCGCCGCGACGAGATGGGCGTGATCACCCGCGCCGTGGAGGCCATGCGCCAGGGCCTGGCTGGCGTGGTTGGCGGCGTGCGGCAGGGCACCGATGCCATTGCCACCGCCTCGAGCCAGATCTCGGCCGGCAACCAGAACCTGTCGTCGCGTACCGAGGAGCAAGCCAGTTCGCTGCAGCAGACGGCGGCATCGATGGAAGAGCTGACCTCCACCGTCAAGCAGAACGCCGACAACGCGCGCCAGGCCAACCAGCTCGCGCTGTCGGCTTCCGATGTGGCGGTGAAGGGTGGCGACGTGGTGGGCCAGGTGGTGAGCACCATGGCCTCGATCCATGCCTCGTCGAAGAAGATCGTCGACATCATCGGCGTCATCGACGGCATTGCCTTCCAGACCAACATCCTCGCGCTCAATGCGGCGGTCGAAGCGGCCCGTGCCGGCGAGCAAGGCCGTGGCTTCGCGGTCGTGGCTTCGGAAGTGCGCAACCTCGCGCAACGCTCCGCGGCGGCGGCCAAGGAGATCAAGGGCCTGATCGACGACTCGGTCGGCAAGGTCGATGCGGGCACCGCCCTGGTGGGCGAAGCCGGCAGGACCATGGAAGAGATCGTGGGCAGCATCCGCCGCGTGACCGACATCGTTGGCGAGATCACCGCGGCGAGCCACGAACAGACCCAGGGCATCGAGCAGATCAACCAGGCGATCACCCAGATGGATCAGGTGACGCAGCAGAACGCCGCCCTGGTGGAAGAAGCCGCCGCCGCGGCGCAATCGATGCAGGAACAGGCCGATCGGCTGGTGCAGGCGGTGAGCGTGTTCAAGCTGGAAGCCCACGCGCCTGGCCTTCTTCCGGAACGCGGGACTCAAGACCGGCGCGCAATTGCCGATAACTGATCGAGCACCGCACCAACACCCCGATCCGGAGACATCCACATGTCCTACTTGCCGAACCTCCGCGCGATGAGCATCGCGAAGAAACTCGGTCTTTTCACCTGCAGCGCCGTCGCCGGCATCCTGCTGCTGACCGCGCTCTTCCTGGTGTCCGAGCGCAAGCTGATCCTCGAGGACCGGCAAGCCGGCGTGCGCCAGGTCGTCGAGGCCGCGCATGGCCTGCTGGTCCACTACCACGCGCTGGCGGCCAAGGGCGAGCTGAGCGAGGCGCAGGCCCAGCAGCAGGCCATGCAGGCGATCCGCGCCCTGCGCTATAGCGGCAACGAATATCTCTGGCTCAACGACATGACACCCCGGATGCTGATGCATCCGATCAACCCGGCCCTGGAGAACAAGGACCTCTCCGACAACAAGGACCCGACCGGCAAGCGTCTGTTCGTCGAGTTCGTGAACATGGTGAAGACGCAGGACGCGGGCTTCGTCCCCTACATGTGGCCCAAGCCGGGCAGCAAGGACCCGGTGCCCAAGGTCTCCTACGTCAAGGGCTTCAAGCCCTGGGGCTGGATCATCGGCTCGGGCGTGTACATGGACCAGGTCGAGGCCGCGATCCTCGGCCGCCTGGCGGAGTTCTCGGTCTATGCGCTGGCGCTGGCTGCGCTGCTGTTCGCCTTCGGCTGGGCGCTGTCGCGTGGGCTGCTCCGGCAACTGGGCGGCGAGCCGGCCCAGGCGGCGGCCATCACCCGCCGCATCGCCGAAGGCGACCTGGCGGTGGCCATCGAGCTCCGGCGCGGCGACACGGGCAGCCTCCTGCATGCGATCGCCGGGATGCGCGACAGCATCGCGGCCATCGTCGGCCAGGTGCGCAGCGGCACGGACACCATCGCCACCGCCTCGGGCGAGATCGCCTCGGGCAACCAGGATCTGTCCTCGCGCACCGAGGAGCAGGCCAGCTCGCTGCAGCAGACCGCGGCCTCGATGGAGGAACTGACCTCCACCGTCAAGCAGAACGCGGACAACGCCAACCAGGCCAACCAGCTCGCGCTCGCGGCCTCGGACGTGGCGAAGAAGGGCGGCGGCGTCGTCGGCCAGGTGGTCGAGACGATGGGCTCCATCAACAGCTCCTCGCAGCGGATCGTGGACATCATCGGCGTGATCGACGGCATCGCCTTCCAGACCAACATCCTGGCGCTCAATGCCGCGGTCGAGGCCGCGCGTGCCGGCGAGCAGGGCCGCGGCTTCGCGGTGGTGGCGGCCGAGGTGCGCAACCTGGCGCAACGCTCCGCGGGCGCGGCCAAGGAGATCAAGGGCCTGATCGACGACTCGGTGTCCAAGGTGAACGCGGGCACGGCGCTGGTCGGCGAGGCCGGCAAGACGATGGAGGAGATCGAGGGCAGCGTGCGGCGCGTGACCGACATCATCGGCGAGATCACCGCCGCCAGCCGCGAGCAGGCCACCGGCATCGACCAGGTCAACCAGGCCATCGCGCAGATGGACCAGGTGACGCAGCAGAACGCGGCACTGGTGGAGCAGGCCTCCGCCGCCGCCCAGTCCATGCAGGAGCAGGCCGGCAGCCTGGTCGAGGCGGTGAGCGTCTTCAGGCTCGACGGCCGCGCCCCGCGCGCCTCCCGGGGCCACTGATCCATTGACGGACCGGCGCCGCCGGCGGACGACCACCATTCTTCAGAGAGAGACCAAGACATGTTGAACACGAGCACCGAATCTTCGAAGCAGGCCGCCGCCCACGGCGCGATCCTGTCCTCCTCCACCGGCGGCCGTCCGCTGGAATTCCTGTCCTTCACGCTGGGCGAGGAGGAATACGGCATCGACATCCAGAAGGTGCAGGAGCTGCGCGGGTACGACGCGGTGACGCGCATCGCGAATGCGCCGGAATTCATCAAGGGGGTGGTGAACCTGCGCGGGATCATCGTTCCGATCATCGACATGCGCATCAAGTTCGCGCTGGGGCAGCCGACGTACGACCAGTTCACGGTGGTGATCGTGCTGAACATCGGCGGCCGCGTGGTGGGGATGGTGGTGGACAGCGTGTCGGACGTGATCACGCTGAGTGCGGACCAGATCAAGCCGGCGCCCGAGATGGGCTCGGCGCTGGACACGGACTACCTGATCGGCCTGGGCACGCTGGAGGAGCGGATGCTGATCCTGGTGGACATCGACCGCCTGATGTCCTCCGAAGAGATGGGCCTCGTGGAAAAGGCCGCCGCGGCCTGAGCATGAGGAGTCACCCCATGAACTTCAAGAACTGGAAGATCGGCACGCGCCTGGGCTTCGGCTTCGCGTCCGTGCTGCTGCTGCTCGCAGTGATCTCCGGCACCGGCATGCTGCGCCTGGAGCGGGTGGGCGACGCCACCGAGGAGATGGTGCAGGGCGCCCTGGTCAAGGAGCGGCTCGCGAGCGAGTGGGCCAAGCTCCTGGGCACCGCGATCGTGCAGACCTTCGCGATGGTCAAGTCCGGCGATCCGGCGGCCGAGGCCCATTTCGCCAAGAGCCGCCTGGAGACCTCGCAGCGCATCAACCCGGTGCAGAAGAAGCTGGAGGAGCTGCTGAGCACCGCCGAGGAGAAGAAGCTGTACGGCCAGGTCGCCGATGCGCGCAAGGTCGTGCTGGACACGCTCGCCGAGATCGTGAAGCTCAAGACGGCCGGCGACGCCGCGGGTGCCAACCAGCTCGCCGACACGCGCTTCGCGGCCGCGCTGACGGTCTACGAGGACGCGGTGGCGAAGATCGCCCTGCACGAGCGCGAGCTGATCGACTCGGTCGCGGCCGGCATCTCGCGGGACCATCGCAGCGGCCGCAACCTCATGATGGGGCTGTCGGCCCTGGCATTGGTGCTGGGCGCCCTGTGCGCCTGGCTGACCGCGCGCAGCATCACCCGGCCGCTGGGCCAGGCGGTGAAGGTGGCGGAGACGGTGGCCAGCGGCGACCTCAGCGCCCGCATCGAGGTGGCATCGCGCGACGAGACCGGCCAGCTCATGCACGCGCTGCGCGAGATGAATGCCAGCCTGGCGCGGGTGGTGGGCGAGGTGCGCCACGGCACCGACACCATCGCCACCGCCTCGGGCGAGATCGCGTCGGGCAACCACGACCTGTCCTCGCGCACCGAGGAGCAGGCCAGCTCGCTGCAGCAGACCGCGGCGTCGATGGAAGAGCTGACCTCCACCGTCAAGCAGAACGCCGAGAACGCGCGCCAGGCCAACCAGCTCGCGCTCTCGGCCTCCGAGGTCGCCGTCAAGGGCGGCGACGTCGTGAGCCAGGTCGTGGACACCATGGCGTCGATCCATGCCTCCTCGCAGAAGATCGTCGACATCATCGGCGTGATCGACGGCATCGCCTTCCAGACCAACATCCTGGCGCTGAACGCGGCCGTCGAGGCAGCACGTGCCGGCGAGCAGGGCAAGGGCTTCGCGGTGGTGGCCGCCGAGGTGCGCAACCTCGCGCAGCGCTCGGCCGCCGCGGCCAAGGAGATCAAGGGCCTGATCGACGACTCGGTCGGCAAGGTGGACGCCGGCACGGCGCTGGTCGGCGAGGCCGGCCGCACCATGGAAGAGATCGTCGGCAGCGTCAAGCGCGTGACCGACATCATCGGCGAGATCACCGCGGCCAGCCACGAGCAGACGCTGGGCATCGAGCAGATCAACCAGGCCATCACGCAGATGGACCAGGTGACCCAGCAGAACGCGGCGCTGGTGGAGGAAGCCTCGGCCGCCGCCCAGTCCATGCAGGAGCAGGCCGGCAGCCTGGTGCAGGCCGTCAGCGTGTTCAGGCTCGGCGCTTCGCCGTCCTCCCATTCCCTCCAACCCGAACTCGAATCATGAAGTCCTTCTCCAACCTGCGCATCGGAACACGCCTCGCCCTGGGCTTCGGCCTGGTGCTGCTGCTCACCCTGGTCTCCGCGGCCTTTGCGTTGATGAGCGCCGCCAGGAACGCCGAGGCGACGCGCGTCATGATGCAGAGCCCGCTGGCCAAGGAGCGGCTCATCTCCGACTGGTACGTGCTGACCTACTCGGCCATCGCGCGCACCGCGATGATCGCCCGCACCAGCGACGCGACCCTGCCCGTGACCTTCGCCGACGTCATCTCCGACAGTGTGAAGAAGGGCAGCGAGACCATGGCCAAGGTCGAGGCCCTGCTGTTCACCGACGAGGAGAAGGCCACCTTCAAGACCATCGTGGACCTGCGCGCCAAGTACCAGCTGGCCAAGGACGCGGTGCAGAAGGCCAAGGCCACCGGCAGCCCGCAGGAGACCGACGCGGTGTTCAAGGACGTCTTCCAGCCCGCCGCCAAGGCCTACGAGAGCCAGGTCCTGGCGCTGCTGGCGATCGAGCGCCGCGACATCGACCGCATGAGCCGCGAGATCGACGAGGCGAACGCGAACGCCTTCAACCTGCGCATCGGGATGACGGTGCTGACGCTGCTGGCCGGCGGCCTGTGCGCCTTCCTGATCGCGCGCAGCATCACCCGGCCGCTGGCCCAGGCGGTCAAGGTGGCGGAGACGGTCGCCGGCGGCGACCTCAGCACCCGCATCGAGGTCGAGTCGCGCGACGAGACCGGCCAGCTCATGCAGGCGCTCAAGCGCATGAACGAGAGCCTGGCGCGGGTGGTGGGGCAGGTGCGCAGCGGCACCGACACCATCGCCACCGCTTCGGGCGAGATCGCCTCGGGCAACCAGGATCTGTCCTCGCGCACGGAGGAGCAGGCCAGCTCGCTGCAGCAGACCGCGGCGTCGATGGAGGAACTCACCAGCACGGTCAAGCAGAACGCCGACAACGCGCGCCAGGCCAACCAGCTGGCCCTCTCGGCCTCCGAGGTGGCGGTCAAGGGCGGGGGCGTGGTGTCGCAGGTGGTGGACACCATGGGCTCGATCCACGCGTCGTCCAAGAAGATCGTGGACATCATCAGCGTGATCGACGGCATCGCCTTCCAGACCAACATCCTCGCGCTCAATGCCGCGGTGGAAGCGGCGCGTGCGGGCGAGCAGGGCCGTGGCTTCGCCGTGGTGGCGGCCGAAGTGCGCAACCTCGCCCAGCGTTCCGCCGCCGCGGCCAAGGAGATCAAGGGCCTGATCGACGACTCGGTGGGCAAGGTCGACGCCGGCTCCGAGCTGGTGGCCGAGGCCGGCCGCACCATGAACGAGGTGGTGGACAGCGTCAAGCGGGTGACCGACATCATGGGCGAGATCACCGCTGCCAGCCAGGAACAGACCCAGGGCATCGAGCAGGTGAACCAGGCCATCACGCAGATGGACCAGGTGACGCAGCAGAACGCGGCCCTGGTGGAAGAGGCCGCGGCCGCCGCGGCGTCGATGCAGGAGCAGGCCGCCAGCCTGGTGCAGGCGGTGGGCGTTTTCAAGCTGGGCCGGGACGAGGCAGTGACGGTGCTGGCGCAGGTGAAGGCTGCCAGCCGCGTGCTGCCGTCCGGGCAGCGCAAGCTGCCGGCGCCCAAGGCGCCGGTTCGCGCGGCCGCCGCGCCCGCGACGGCGCACAAGCCGGCGGCCGTCACTGCGGCCGCACCCTCGGGCGACTGGACGGAGTTCTAGCGCCTGTCAACGCCACGCAAGGGGCCGCGCCTTCAACTTCGGGCGCGGCCTGCCGATAAACACCGGGTCCGGCCCCGTTCCATGGGCGGCCTCATGAAGGAAGAAGAAAAATGCAGTGGTTCCAAAAGCTCCGCGTCAGTGCCAGGCTGATCCTCGCCTTTCTGGTGGTCGCCGCGCTGGGCGCCGTGATCGGCGCGCTCGGCATCTTTCACATGGGGCGCATCAGCGCCGGCACGGCCCGGCTCTACCACCACGAGATGCACACGCTGGAGTCGGCGCAGGCGGCCAACATCCACCTGCTGTATGCCAGCCGGGCCCAGATGAGCCTGCTGTCGGCGTCGACCAAGGGCGAGCGCAATGCCGGCATCGCCGAACTCCGGAAGGCGGGCGGCGAACTGGGCGAGCGCATGGCCGAGATCAAGCCGGTGCTGCTCGAGACCGAGGAGGGCACCAGGCTCTACCAGCAGTACGAGGCGCGCGTGGCGCCGCTGCGCAAGCGCATGGGCGAATTCATCGAGCTGATCTCGGCGCAGTCGCTGGACAGCTCGCAGTTCGACGGCCGCGTGGCCGAGGAGAGCGCGCAGCTGCTGAAGGACTCGCGCGCCCTCGAGGAGGTGCTGGCGAGCATGGTGGCGCATGCCGACGGCATGGCCAAGACCAGCATGGAAGGCGCCGAGAGCACCTTCAAGACCTCCCGCCTGCTGATGTTGGCCGTGGCCCTGGTGGGCCTGCTGGCCAGCGTGGGCCTGGGCGTGGTGGTGGCCCGCATGCTGTCGCGCCAGCTCGGCGGCGAGCCGGCCTATGCGGCCGACGTGGTCGGGCGCATTGCCGGAGGCGATCTCGCGGTGGGCGTCCAGGCGCGCTCGGCCGGCGAGGGCAGCGTGCTGCATTCGATCAAGCTGATGCAGGACCAGCTGACGGAGGTGGTGGTGCGGATCAAGCATTCCAGCGATGCCATCGCCACGGCGTCCAGCCAGATCGCCTCGGGCAACCACGACCTGTCCTCGCGCACGGAGGAGCAGGCCAGCTCGCTGCAGCAGACCGCGGCCTCGATGGAAGAGCTGACCTCCACCGTCAAGCAGAACGCGGACAACGCCCGCCAGGCCAACCAGCTTGCGCTCTCGGCCTCCGGCGTGGCGGTGAAGGGCGGCGAGGTCGTCAACCAGGTGGTGGACACCATGGCCTCCATCCATGCGTCTTCCAAGAAGATCGTCGACATCATCGGCGTGATCGACGGCATTGCCTTCCAGACCAACATCCTGGCGCTCAACGCCGCGGTGGAAGCTGCGCGTGCCGGCGAACAGGGCCGCGGCTTCGCCGTGGTGGCGGCCGAAGTGCGCAACCTGGCGCAGCGCTCTGCGGCCGCGGCCAAGGAGATCAAGGGGCTGATCGACGACTCGGTCGGCAAGGTGAACGCCGGCACGGCGCTGGTCGGCGAGGCCGGCAAGACGATGGAAGAGATCGTGGGCAGCGTGAAGCGGGTGACGGACATCATCGGCGAGATCACCGCGGCCAGCCACGAGCAGACCCAGGGCATCGAGCAGATCAACCAGGCGATCACGCAGATGGACCAGGTGACGCAGCAGAACGCCGCCCTGGTGGAGGAAGCCTCGGCGGCCGCCCAGTCCATGCAGGAACAGGCCGGCGGCCTGGTCCAGACGGTCAGCGTGTTCAGGCTCGCATAAGGCCTGCCTAAAGAAGCCGCCGCGGCTGCCGATAAACAAGCAAGGGCAGGGCAGGCCGCCTTGCCCATCCAGAACAAACACCTTCAAAGCCAAGCCAAATGTCGATGTTCTATACCGGCCTGACCGGCCTGAGCGTGGCCCGCAGCGCGCTCATGACCACGGCCCACAACACGGCCAACGTGTACACCGCCGGCTACAGCCGCCAGGTCTCGGTGATCGCCACCAACGGCGCGATCGGCCTGGCCTCCGGCTTCGTCGGCACCGGTGCCCGCGTCACCACCGTCGCGCGCAGCTACGACGCCTACCTCACCGCCCAGCTCAACGGGGCCGAGGCCACCGGCGCGGCGCTCTCGAGCTACGAGTCGCAGATCAGCCGCATCGACTCGCTGCTCGCCGACAAGACCGCCGGCCTGTCGCCGCTGATGCAGAACTTCTTCGCCGGCGTGCAGGGCGTGGCCAACACCCCGGCCGACCCGGCGGCGCGCCAGCAGCTGATCAGCGCGGCGCAGGCCCTGGCCAACAAGTTCCGCGCCACCGACGCCTACCTCAGCGACCTCAACACCTCGGTCAACGAGCAGATCCAGGGCAGCGTCGGCGAGATCAACACCTACGCGGCCCAGATCGCCAAGCTCAACCACCAGATCGGCCAGATGAGCGGCATGGCCGGCGGCCAGCCGCCCAACGACCTGCTGGACCAGCGCGACCAGCTGGTGAACCAACTGGGCAAGCTGGTGGACGTGAAGGTGCTGGAGCAGGACGGCGGCAAGTACAACGTCTTCATCGGCAACGGCCAGTCGCTGGTGCTGGGCGACCAGGCGATGTCGCTGAAGTCCGGCCCCTCGGCCGCCGATCCCACGCGCATCGGGCTCTCGCTGGTGGGCATCAACGGCACGGCCACCGAGCTGGCCGACAGCGTGTTCACCGGCGGCTCCGTCGGCGGGCTGATGGCCTTCCGCAACGAGACCCTCTCCACCAGCCAGAATGCCATCGGCCGCCTGGCCATGTCGCTGACCAGCGCCTTCAACGACCAGCACAAGCTGGGCGTGGACCTCAAGGGCGTGCTGGGCGGCGACTTCTTCAACAAGGCCGCGCCGGGCGTGTTCTCCAACGCGCACAACACCGGCAACATGGTGCTGGGCGCCAGCATCACCGACACCTCGCAGCTGGGCATCAGCGACTACTCGGTGGAAGTGAAGGACGTGGCGGGCGTGCTCACCTACTCCGTCACCCGCCTCACCGACAAGCAGGTGGTGGGCAACTACACCACCTTCCCGATCAGCTTCGACGGCGTGCAGCTCGCCGCCGCCAGCGGCACCGCGCAGGCGGGCGACCGCTTCCTGGTGCAGCCCACCCGCACCGGCGCGCGCGACGTGGACGTGCTGGTGCTCGACCCGTCCAAGGTGGCCGCGGCCTCGCCGCTGGTGGCCGGCAACACCGCCGGCAACAAGGGCAGCGGCGCGCTGGGTGCGCCCACCGTCGATGCCGGCTACCTGGCCGCGCCGCTCGCGGCGCCGGTCACGCTGAGCTTCGACAGCGCCACCGGCACGCTCTCGGGCTTTCCGGCGGCCTCCGCCGTGACCGTGACCCTGCCGGGCGGCGGCTCCACCACCTATCCGGCCGGCACGCCCGTGCCCTACACGGCGGGTGCCTCGATGAGCTTCGGCGGCGTCACCGTCAAGATGACCGGCGCCCCGGCCAACGGCGACACCTTCACGATCCAGAAGAACACCGGCGGCGTCTCCGACGGCAGCAACGCGCTGCTGCTGGCTGCGCTGCAGAAGAAGAACGTCATGGACGGCGGCACCTCCACCTTCGGCGCCTCCTTCGCGCAACTGGTGAGCTCGGTGGGCAACCGCACCATGGAGATCCGCACCGCGGAGAAGACCCAGTCCAGCGTGACCGAGCAGATCCGCGCCAGCCGCGATGCGATCTCCGGCGTCAACCAGGACGAGGAAACCGCCAACCTGCTGATGTTCCAGCAGATGTACCAGGCCAACGCCAAGGTGATCCAGACCGCCTCGGCCATGTTCGACGCGATTCTCGGTATCCGCAGTTAAGGAGTCGACGCCATGCGCATCAGCACCCAGGCCTTCTACGGCCAGAGCATGTACGGCATCGGATCGCAGCAGCAGCAGCTGTTCCGCATCCAGCAGCAGCTTTCCGCCGGCACCAAGTTCCTCACCCCGGCCGACGACCCGGTGGCCGCCGCGCGCGCCCTGCGCGTGAGCGATTCGCTGGCCCAGTCCTCGCAGTACGCCACCAGCCGCGGCCGCGCCACCCTGGCCCTGTCGCAGGAAGAGGAGGCGCTGAAGTCCGCCACCAACATCCTGCAGAACGTCAAGACCCTGGTGGTGCAGGCCGGCAACGGCACGTTGTCGGACGCCGACCGCGCCTCGCTCGCCACCGCGATCCAGAGCAACCTGGACCAGCTGGTGAACGTGGCCAATGCGGACGACGGCAACGGCCAGTTCATCTTCGCCGGCTACAAGAGCGCCAACCCGCCCTTCGTGTCGGCCGCCGGCGGCGGCGTGCAGTACATGGGCGACCAGGGCCAGCGCCTGATCCAGATCGACGTGGCGCGCCAGATGTCGGTGACCGACGACGGCCGCAGCGTGTTCCAGTCGGTGCAGGGCGGCGCCGGCTACGTCACCAGCGCGAACGCGGCCAACACCGGCTCCGGCGTGTTCGGCTCGGTCGGCGTCACCGATGCGACTGCGCCGCTGTACGGCAAGGACTTCACCATCAGCTTCGCCGGCGGCAACTACACCGTCAGCACCAACGACACGCCGCCCGTGGTCGCGGCCAGCGGGCCGTATGTGGCCGGCACGCCCATCAGCTTCGGCGGCGTGCAGCTGAGCATGAGCGGCACGCCGGCCAACGGCGACAGCTTCCAGGTCGCCACCGCGAAGAACGCCGGCACCGACATCTTTGCGTCGATCGGCGAACTGGTGAGCGCGCTGCGCCAGCCGACTGCCGGCGGCGGCGATGCCGCGCAGGCCCGCCTGCAGAACGCGCTGGCCACCGCCAACGTGAAGGTCACCAACGCGCACGACAACGTGCTGACCATCCGCTCGTCCGTCGGCTCGCGCATGAACGAGATCGACGCGCTCGACACCGCGGGCGCCTCGCGCGACCTGATCGACAAGGACTACCTCTCCGACATCCAGGACCTGGACCCGGCGGCGGCGATCTCGCAGTTCATGCAGCAGAAGACCGCGCTGGAGGCATCGATGGGCACCTTTGCCCGGCTGAACGGCATCGCGTTGATGAACTACGTGCGCTGAGCACGAGGGGCAGCAATGCAACGATGCCTGGACGCGTGCGCGTGCGCGCTTCAGGCGGACTCGACCACCGCGGCCAGCTTCTCGAACAGTTCCTGCGCGAGGTTGAGGTCGCGGCGCGAGCCTTCGGGCGTGGCGTTCACCATGACAGAGATCGTCGCGTTGCGTGACGCGAGGTTCATGGTCGCGATCTGGAATCCGACGCCGCTGCCCGTGTGGCCCCACCAGTTGCCGATCTGGCCGATGCCCAGGCCGTAGCGGTCGTACTCCGGGCCGTTGGTGACGGCACGCGCACGCGACTTGCGCAGATCCTGCAGCGCCGCATCGAGCAGCGAGCCGCGACCCAGCGCGTCACCCCACACGAGCAGGTCGGCGAGCGTCGAGGCGATGGCGCCGGAACCCGCCAGCGAGGTCGGGCTGATGGGCGGCAGGTCTTCGGCGACACCCGTGGCGACGTCGACCGCGTAGGGTGTGGGCGTCGGCGGCGGCAGCTCGGCCGACGACGGATAGCGCGTGCCGCGCAGCCCCAGCGGGTTGAAGATGCGCGCGGCGAGCGCGTCGCCCAGCGATTGGCCGGTCACCGCTTCCACCACCATGCCGAGCAGCACCGTGTTGGTGTTGCTGTACTGGTATTGCTCGCCGGGAAGAAACGCCGGCTTCACGGCGAACGAGAAGGCCACGAGCTCCTGCGGCGTCCACACGTGCAGCAGGTCCTTCACGAAGATGTCGAGAAAGCCCGGCTGCATCGAGTAGTCGGCCAGGCCGCTCTGGTTGCCGGCCAGATCGGCCAGGTCGATCAGCTGGCCGTTGGGCACGCCCGCGATGTAGCGGCCGATCTTGTGCTCCAGCGCAAGCTGCCTGGATTGCACCAATTGAAGCAGCAAGGTCACCGTGAACGACTTGGTGACGCTGCGGACCGGGAAGGTGCTGTTCAGCGCCATCGGCGCGGCGCGGGCCACGTCGGACAGTCCGAAGGCGCGGATCCAGGGCGCCTCGCCGGCCACGCGCACGCCCGCCAGGATGCCCGGCGGGTGGTAGGTCGCGGAGATGTCCTGGACGGCCTTCAGGTAGCCGTCCTCGCGGGAAGTCGCGGTCGCCGGCAGAACGAATACGCCCGAATCGCCCGAGCCGCCGCCTCCGCACGAGGCGAGCCAGGGCGCGAGAGCCGCCGCACCGGCCCAGCGGCCCAGGCGGCGGCGTGTCAGATCGCAACGCATGATGATGTGCCCGTCGGTTGAGGCTGCGCTATCGCGTCGCCACGATCACATGCGCCTGGATCTTGCCGGCCGCCGGCCCATCGCCGTGGCGGGCGGCGATCGCCTCCGTCGCGCGATCCGTCGCGTGTGGAAGCGCGCTGGCGTCGCGCGCCTCGATTTCGTTGCGCAGCGGCGTTCCCTGGCAATAGGCGGTGGCGGCATGGCGTGCCGAGGGCGCGCGGCTGAGCTTTTCGAGCGTCTCGATCTCGATGCCGGTGAACCCTGCGCGGCCCAGGTCCTCGCGGATCAGCGCGGTGTCGTGATAGCCGTGCGGCGTGCGAGCGAGGAATCGCGGCGGATCGTGCGGAAACAGCGCGGCGAGGGCGTGAGTGACCTCGTCGGCAAAGGCGTTCTCTTCGATGCGGTCCCACACATTGAAGACGAAGCGCCCGTCGGGCCTCAGCACGCGGCGCGCCTCGGCGTAGCCGGCGACCCGGTCGGGAAAGAACATCGCGCCGAACTGGCAGCAGACGACGTCGAAGGAGGCATCGTCGAACGGAAGCTGGAGCGCGTCCGCCTGTTGCCACTCGATGCGGCTGTCCGCCCCCTGCCGCGCGGCGGCGTAGTCGAGCATGGGCTGGTTGAGGTCGGTCACCACGTAGCGCGCACCGGCGCCGAGCCTGGGCGCCAGCGCCCGCGTGACCACGCCGCTGCCGGCCGCCGTTTCGAGCACCGCGCCGGGCGAGGAGGCCGCGGCAAGCGCGGCCAGGTCGGTGGCATAGGCCTCGAAGATCAAGGGGACCATCAGCGTGTCGTAGAACTTCGGAATCGAGCCCGCGAACACCTTGTCGCTTTCGGCCATGGGGACCTCCTGGACAGCGGTGCAGCATGGTGGCTGCGTGCGCCGCGCTCGTCAACGTCATCCCGGGCAGGCGCCTCAACCCGGAATATCCGGCTCGACCAACTGGGCGAGCGCGACAAGCGACTCCTGCCAGCCCAGGTAGCACATCTCGGCAGGAATCACCTCGGGGATGCCTTCCTGCACGACGGACATCTCGGTGCCGCAGGACACCGCGGTCAGCGTCACGGTGGTCTTCATGGTGCCCGGCAGCTTGGGGTCGTCGAAGCTCGCGTCGTAGGCGATGCGTTGGCCGGGGACGAGTTCCAGGTACTTCCCGCCGAACGAGTGGCTGTGGCCGGTCCCGAAGTTGGTGAAGGACATGCGCCAGGCGCCCCCGACCACGGGCTCCATGTGGTGCACCTTGCCGGTGAATCCGAAGGGCGGCAGCCAGCGCTCGAAGGCGCTGGGCTCGACGAAGGCGCGGTAGAGCCGGTCCGGCGGAGTGCGAAGCACGCGGTGCAGACGGACGGTGTTGGTGGCCATGTGGTGTTCTCCTGAAATGCAGAGGATGACCCTCTATCCGTACGTCGAACGAGGCTGCGGAAAATCGACATGCGGCGAGATAGGGGGAAACCCGGGTCGCAAGCTGGCCGCGTTCGGGTCACTCGCCGGCCAGATGCAACACCACCTGCCGCCGATGCGCGCGCACCCGGTGCTCCCAGAGATAGATCCCCTGCCAGGTCCCCAGCGCCAGGCGTCCGCCGGTCACGGGAATCGACAGTTGCAGGCCTGCATGCGTTGCGCCGCGACCCATTCGGCGACGGGCCGCGTGATCTCGACCAGGCCGCGGCCCGGCGTCGGGATGTCGAGGGTGGTGGTGGACTGGTGGAGCATGGGGGAAGCGTAAGCCTAAAGTCTGGATGGACAGGCGCCGATGCGGCCGCCCACAATCGCGCCCATGAACAAGCGACACTTCCTCGGCACGACCGCGCTCGCCGGCCTTCTTCCCGCGGTGAATGCGCAGGCCGCGGACGCGCCTCGCAAGGGCCCGGGCCTTCTCACCATCAGCGGCGCGATCGGCAAATCCAACCGCGGCCCCGTCGATACCGCGCTCGACCAGTTGCTGGTGAAGCACGGCGTCAAGTTCGACAAGGCCTTCGTCGTGGACGCGGAGGCGCTGGGCCGCTTGCCTGCCGTGCGGATCAAGCCGACGCTGGAGTACGACGCCAAGCCTCATGCGCTCGCGGGCCCGCTGCTGACCAGCGTGCTGGAGCTGGCGGGCGTGCCCACCTCCGGCGAGGTGATGCTGGCCCTTCGCGCGGTGGATGGCTACGTGGTGCCGCTCAAGATCGCCGATGCACGGAGCTACCGGATGATCGTGGCGACCGAGATCGACGGCCGTCCGCTCGCGCTCGGCGGGCTGGGGCCGCAGTGGGCGGTGTACGAGGCGGATACGCTGGCGGCGTTCAAGGACAAGCCGCTGAAGGAGCGGTTTGCGCTGTGTCCCTGGGGGGTGTACAGCATTGAGGTGACGCGGGGTTGATGACCGACATGCGGCGCACCGCTGGTGACGTCGGTCAAGAGGACGACGGCGTATGCGAATTGGTGTGTAGGAGATCTCGCGGCGAGGCTCCACATTCGCGCAATGGACAGGCTGGGCGATGCTGGGGTCAGTACGGTACGGCCAACCCGTCGTCGTCGATAGACGGGATTTTCTCGAAGGGGCTGAGCCGGCGATAGGCTTCGGTGTTCAGGTCGTGTGCGGGAGGGTCCATGCCGGCCAGCTCGAACGTAGACCTTGAGCATGGTGATGTTCCTTCGTTGAAGCGTGCCTCGCGCGGCGCCTACCACGCCCTCGCATCGCCCTCCAGCGCCCGCCGCGCCAGCAGGAAGGTCGCGGCATTCCAGCTCTGCCCGGCCATTCCCCGCGGTGCCAGCGTCCGCCCGTGGAACCACTCGGTGAAGCGCCAGTCGTCCAGCGCATTCACGCGCGCCAGCCGCGCGAGCTCGGACCAGGCCGGCTGGTGCAGCCCCAACCGCGCCAGCATCATCACCCAGAAGCCGCCGACGAAAGGCCAGATGCCGCCGTTGTGGTACTGGTGCACCAGGTTCTGCTGGTGACGCGCCATGTAGAGCCGCCACAGCGGGTGCTGCGGCGACAGCGGTTGCAGCACCACGCGCACCGGGTAGGGCACGCTGGCGTTCGCCGCGCTGAGCGTCTCGACGATGCGGTAGGCCATGGCGGTGTCCGCCAGTCCGCACTGGATGGCCAGCACGTTGCCGAACACGTCGCCTTCGTGGCCGACCACCGAGAGATTGACGAAGCTCAGGTACAGGCCAGGATCGCGCCGGCCGCGGCGCGCGTAGTGCCGCAGCAGCCGTGCCCGGTGGTACTTGGGCAGCTCGGGCTGGAAGGGATTGAACAGGTGGTTGAAGTGGTAGCGCGTCGCCTCGGCGTCGTCCAGCGCGTAGCGGCGCTTCACCTCGTACCAGAGCGCGTTGGTGTAGAGCACGTAGCCCGAGCGCGGCATGATGTCGGCCCAGTCGCTGGCCTCGTTCTGCTGCAGCAGCCGGAAGTGCTGGTGCTCCTGCGCCAGCAGCCAGCCGATCGCGCGGCCGACCTCCACGCTCCAGTGCGAGGGGCCGACGCGGCCATGGCGGCGCACGTGGTCCACGCCGATCAGCCACCACAGGGTGGCGTCGATGCAGCCCAGGTACCAGAAGTCGGCATCCAGGCCGTCCGGGTCGACGTATTTGGGGATCTGCCCGTTGGCCGCCTGTTGCGCCGCGAGCGCGTCGAGGCTGGCCACCGCGCCGTCTTCGAGTGCGGGCACGCCGCTGCCACACATCGCCATCACGCAGATCGCGGCGTCGCGGCCGAAGATGCGTGTGTAGCGCCTCGCCACGGCGGCCTCGGTGCGGGTGGCGGCGAGGATGCCGTGGGGCGTGAGGTTGCGCTGCAGCAGCTCGAGCGAGGCCCGGGTGCAGGCGTCGATCAGGGCGAGGCTGGGGGTGTCGGGGGTCGTCGTCATGGCGGGTCGCGCGAGGCCTCGTTGCCCGGCCGCGACGCCCCGTAGTTTGCATCGAGATCGAAAGGCAGCCGTAGGACCGAACCCCGAGCTGCCTCACGACCACGCTGGTCAAGGGCCGGTCAGTAGTGCCAGTTGTCCGGTATCCAGCGGAAGACGTCACCGGCGACCGCCACCCGGCCGACGGACGGGAACGACAGGTGCGTGGCCACCAGCCGCTCGCGGCTCGCCGCCAACTCGTTCAGGAGACGGAGCCGGACGCGGACCGCCTCATCGGGGTCGTGGTCGAAGGCGTTGTGCCAGTCGGGGCGCTCGAAATGGTCCGGGAAGACGGCATCGCCGACGAAGGTCAGCCGCTCGCCGCCGGACGCGAAGCGGACCACGCTGTGCCCGGGTGTGTGGCCGCCGGTGCGATGCGCAACCACCCCGGGCGCCACCTCGTGCTCGGTGTCGAAGGTCCGCACCTGGCTGCCGTATGCGTCCATGAAGCGCGCAGCGGCCGACCTGAGCACGTCCGGGAATCCGCCGAAGGTGTTGTGGGAGAAATCGGGCGACGACCAGAATGCGACATCGGCGGCCGCCACGTGGATCGGCACGTCCGGACGCAGCCGGCCCTTGAGCCCGTCGTCGGCGAGCAGCCCGCCGACGTGGTCCACGTGCAGGTGGGTCAGCACCACGTCGGTCACGGATGCGGGATCGATGCCGGCGGCCTCGAGTCGCGAGGTCAGAAGTCCGCCGGCCCGCGGCGTGTCCGGGTACTCCGCCCCCATCCCCGTGTCGATGAGCACGGTCCGGCCGCCGCTGCGCGCCACGACCACGTTCAGCGGCCAGCAGTACACGTCCGGCTGCTGGCGCTCGTCGTCCAGCCAGGCCGCCAGCTCGGCCGGGTCGGCATTGGTGGCCAGGGTCGTCGCTGGCAGCGGAAACACGCCATCGCTGATCACCATCACGTCGATCTCGCCGATCTGCAGCGCGTAGCGCGACGGAACCCGCTCGTCGTGGCTCTGGCTGTAGGGGCGCACGGTGTCATCTACGGAAAGCATCATCGAATCTCCAGTGGACGGCCCGATCGCCCGGGCCAAGCCAGTCGGATGACTGGCAGGAAATTCCCTTCAACATCCTGGGAGTTGCAGGGCACGGATCACGGCGGAAGGCCGTGTGGCTTTCATCGTAGGGAGGGAGGTCAGGAGGCGGTAGGACTGCAAGCGGAAGCAGAGTGGTGCCTGATACGCACCAAACGGCAGCCGATGCGCAACTCGATCGGCTGGTGCTGGTGGCGAATGACGATCACCGGTCCGTTGGTCGAGACAGGATTTCCAGCACCCGCGCGACCAGCCGGGCATCGGTCGCGTCGAGTCCCGCCACGAGTTCGGGTTCGTGGCGTTCCCCAGCCCAGATGCGCTGCACGGGCTCGACCAGCTTGAACCCCTTGCCCTCGAAATCGGTCAGCAGCGCTTCGAGCTCCGCCCGTTCCTGACCGTCGCCCCGTGCCACCGCAGCGATGCCTTGCAGCACGGGCTCGAACTGCTCGAGCAGTCTGGCAGTGCGCTCGCCCTCGGCGCCGCCACCACCGCCCCCGATCAAGTCGCCTTCTCGCAACCGTTGCAGCGTCTGCGCCGCCTCGCCCGCGGGCAGGGCCTGCAGGGCCGCGTTCAGCGCCTGCGAGAATGCGGCGCCGTCGAGCTCGAAGGCCGCCTGGATTG
>NZ_LYMK01000080.1 GCF_002157355.1 Variovorax sp. JS1663
GAATTCCCGGCTCCTGCGCAACAACAAGCGCAATGCCAAAACAAAGGCCCGGTGCCCCCACCCCCACCCTCCCCCAGAGGGTGAGGGAGAGGGAGCAAGACCGGCGCCGGCGAATGCCTCATGTCGCCCCCTTCCCCATGATCCCCCGAGGCCGAAACGCCAGCACCAGGATCAGGATCACGAAGGTAAAGACCACGCTGTAGGTCGGCGCGTAGGCCAGCCCATAGGTCTCCGCCAGCCCGAGAATGGCGGACCCGATCGCCGCCCCCGGCACGCTGCCCATCCCCCCCACGATCACCACGATCAACGAGGCCAGCAGCAGCCGCGTGTCTTCGCCCGGCACCATCGACAGCTCCACCGCGCCGATCACGCCGCCCAGGCCGGCCAGGCCGGCGCCGAGCATGAAGGTGACGGCGAACACCATGTTCACGTTCACGCCCGAGGCGGAGAGCATGCCGCGGTCGTCCACGCCGGCGCGGATCATCATGCCCACCCGCGTGCGCGTGAGCAGCCACCACAGCGCCAGGCCGATCACGATGCCGAAGCCGAGCAGCGAGAGCCGATAGGCGGAGTAGGCCCGGATCAGCGGGATGTCGCGGATCGGGCCCTGCAGCCAGGCCGGGGCCTCCATCTGGTGCACCTGGCCGGTGAAGGTCCACAGGAGGAGGTCGGCGATGACGATGGACAGCGCGATCGTCACCAGCGTCTGGCGCAACTCCTGCCCCTGCATGTGGCGCAGCACCAGCAGCTGGATCAGCAGGCCGCCCAGCGCGGCCACCGCGAAGCCGGCGGCCAGCGCGAGGATCCACCAGCCGGTGCGGTCCGCGACCACGAAGGCGACGTAGCCGCCCAGCAGGTAGAGCGAACCGTGCGCGAGGTTGACGTTGCGCATGAGGCCGAAGACCAGGGTGAATCCGCTGGCGACGATGAAGTACAGCGAGGCCAGCGTGAGGCCGTTGAGCAGCGTGATCAGGTACAGGCGCGGGTTGTCCACCAGGGCCCAGATGGAAAACGCCGCGATCGGTCCGCCGACCAGCAGCCAGGGCAGCCATCTCAGCTTCATGCCGCGTGCTCCCACGCGCGCTGCGACGCGATCTCGGGCGCCTTGGCAAACTCGCCGTCCTTCATCACGGCGAGGATGCGCTTGGGGTCGCGCAGGATGGCGATGTTGGCGAGCGGGTCGCCATCGACCAGCAGCAGGTCGGCGAGGTGACCGTCCTGGATGGTGCCGAGCTCGTGGCCCCGCATCATGATCTGGCCGCCGTAGAGCGTGGTGCTTCGGATCGCCTCCATCGGCGTGAAGCCCAGGTATTTGACGAAGAACTCGAGGTCGCGGGCGTTCTGGCAATGCGGCGTGAAGGCGAAGCCGTAGTCGCCGCCCGGCAGGACGCGCACGCCGCGCCGGTGCATGGCCTTGAGCGATTCGAGGGCCGCGTCCCACTCGATCTGGTAGCCCATGGCGCAGGCCTTCTCGTGGGTGATGCCGTAGGGCTCGGCCTCGTGCAGCATGGCGTAGAGGATGGCGATGCCGGGCGCGACGAAGATGCGGTCTTTCGCGGCCTCCAGCATGTCCAGCGTCTCCTCGTCGGTGAAGCTGGCGTGGTAGATCACGTCGATGCCGTGCCGCAGCGCCTGCTTGACGGAGGCCGCGGAGCGCGCATGCGCGGTGCCGCGCTTGCCGCGCACGCGCACCTCGCGCATGGCGGCGTCGACCTCCTCGTCGCTCATCCAGGTGGTCTCGGCCGGAGAGTCCGGCGTGAAGTTGTCGCCGGAGAGGTTGAGCTTGATCGAATCGACGCCGTACTTGAGGAACATGCGCACCGCCTTGCGCATCTCGTCGGCCGAGTTCACGTTCACGCCGAAGCTGAACTCGGGGAAGGGCAGGTGCGGCAGGGTCTCGTCGCCCAGGCCGCCGGGCACGGTGATCTCCTGGCTGGCCGCGAGGTAGCGGGGGCCGGGGATCTGGCCGGAATTGATCGCGTTGCGGATCACCACGTCCAGCCGCGGCTTGGCGCAGGCCGCGCCCACGCAGGAGGTGAAGCCGGCCTGCAGGTAGCGCTTCGCCACCTTGGCGCACCACAGCACGTGCTCTTCCAGCGGCATGCGCTGGATGGCGGAGAGGGTGGCCGCGTCGTTCCACGAGAAGTGCGTGTGGGCCTCGCACATGCCGGGCATCAGCGTGGCGCCGGCGCCATCGACCACCATCGCGCCGCCGGGCGCGATCGGCGCCGTGCTGCGGCCCACCTGCCGGATGCGGTTGCCGCGCACCAGCACGCTGCCGGTGTAGGGGTTCTGGCCCGTGCCGTCGAGGATGCGGACGTTGGTGAAGACGACATCGGCCATGTGCTTCTCCTAGGCTGCCCAGCGGGTGGTGTGCGCGCGGCGCACCGGCGGCGCGCGATGGAATTCACCGTCCTTCATCACGGCCAGGATGCGCGCCTTGTCCTGCAGCACCGTGATGTCGGCCAGCGGATCGCCGTCGACCAGCAGCAGGTCGGCCAGGTAGCCTTCGCGCACGTAGCCCAGCACCTTGCCCATGCGCATCATCGGCCCGCCCCAGGCGGTGGCCGAGAGCAGTGCCTCCATGGTGCTCATGCCCAGGTACTTGACGAAGTACTCCAGGTCCTTGGCATTGGTGCCGTGCGGCGTCCAGGCGAAGCCGTAGTCGCCGCCGGGCAGGATGCGCACGCCGCGCTTGCGCAGCGCGCGCATGCTCTCGACGGCGGCTTCCAGCTCGCGGTGGTAGCCCATGCGGCGCGTCACCTCGGGCGTCAGGCCCCATTCGCTCGCGTGGTGGCAGGTGTTGATCAACCAGGCCAGCCCGGGTGCGATGAAGTGCTCGAACTTGTGCTCCTCGAGCAGGTCCAGCGCCTCCTCGTCGGTGAAGCTGGCGTGGTAGATCACCTCGATGCCCTGCTTCACGCACTGCTTGATCGACCAGGTGGAGCGCGCATGCGCGGCCACCCGCTTGCCCCAGGCCTTGGCCTCCTGCACGCAGACGGCGATCTCCTCCTCGGTGAACTGGCTCATCTCGCTGGGCATGCCGGTGATGGATTCGCCCGAGAGATTGATCTTCAGCGAGTCGACGCCGTACTTGGCGAACATGCGCACGCAGCGCCGCATCTCCTCCGCGCCGCTGACCACCGCGCCGAAGGCGAACTCGGGCTGCGGCAGGTGCGGCTGGGTCGTGTCGCCCAGGCCGCCGGGCACGGTGATCTCCTGGCTGGCCGCGAGGTAGCGCGGGCCGACGATGGTGCCGTCGTTGATGGCGTTGCGGATCACCACGTCCAGCCGCGGCTTGGCGGTGGCGGCGCCGACGCAGCTGGTCCAGCCCATGTCGAGGTAGCGCTTGGCGACCTCGGCGCACCAGAGGATGTGCTCCTCCGGCGGCATGCGCTGGATGGCGTCGAGGCTGGGCTGGTCGTTCCAGGAGAAATGCGTGTGCGCCTCCACCATGCCGGGCATCAGGAAGGCGCCGGCGCCGTCGATCAGCTGCGCGCCCATCACCGGCGCGGCGCGCCCGCCGTAGCCGGTCTTGACCACGCGCGCGATGCGGTTGCCCTGCACCAGCACGTCGCCGGTGAATGGCGCCTCGCCGCCGCCATCGAAGACACGCACGTTGGTGAAGAGAACATCCGCCATGTCATCTCCTCGCAATGGTGGCCAGGAACTCGCGCAGCTCGCGCTGGCATTCCTCGGGCCGCTCGATGGGCGTCCAGTGGCCGCAGCGCGGCAGCACCACCACCCGCTTGCTCGCGGCGTTGTGCAGCCGGTCGGCCATGGCGCGCACCGCCTGCGGCGGCGCCACGCCGTCCTCGTCACCGGTGACCAGGAGCACCGGGGCCTCGATGCGCTCCACCGCCGCGGCGGGCGCGGCGGCCAGCGCCTCGCAGCTGCGCGCGTAGGCCTCGCCCTCCTGGCGCATCAGGCTCTCGCGCACATAGGCCACCGCCAGCGGCAGGTGCTGGCGCGTGTCGGCGGAGATGGCGGCCTGCAGCAGGCCCTGCACGATCTCCTGCATGCCGGCAGCGCCTTCGCGTGCCTTGGCGGCGCGCGCCTTCATCGCCCTGCGGGCTGCATCGGGCGGCGCGATCAGCGGGCCGAAGAGCGCGACGCTGGCCGTGCGCTTCGGATGGTCGGCCGCGATGTGCTGGCAGACGATGGTGCCCATCGAGTGGCCGATCCAGTGCGCGCGCTCCACCTGCAGCCGCTCGCAGACGCGCAGCAGGGTCTCGACATAGCGCGCGATGCTGAGCTCGCCCTCCGCGCGCTGCGAGCGCCCGCTGCCGGGCAGGTCCACCCGGATCACGCGGTGCCGCGCCAGCGCGGGCATCAGCGGCGTGAAGGTGTTGGCGCTGCCGCCCAGGCCGTGCACGCAGACGACGGCGGGGCCTTCGCCTTCCTCTTCCACCGCGACGCGGTCGATCGTCTGGAATGCCATCGCCGCCTACTCGAAGGGGTTCTCGATCACGCCGATGCCATCGATCTCGATGCGCACCACGTCGCCCGAGCGCAGCCACTGCGGCGGGGTCATGCCCATGCCCACGCCGGCCGGCGTGCCGGTGGCGATCACGTCGCCGGGGAAGAGGGTGATGCCGCGCGAGCAGGTCTCGATCAGCGTGGGGATGTCGAAGATCATGTCCTTCGTCAGCCCGTCCTGGCGCAGCGCGCCGTTGACCCAGCCGCGCACGCGGGTGGCGCGGCCGTCCAGCGCGTCGGCCGTCACGATCCACGGGCCCATCGGGCAGAAGCCGTCGAAGCTCTTGCCCAGCTCCCACTGCTGGTGGCGCATCTGCACGTCGCGCGCGGTCACGTCGTTGACGATGGTGTAGCCGAACACGTGGTCCATGGCGCGCGAGCGCGGGATGTCGCGGCCGCCGCGGCCGATCACCACCGCCAGCTCCGACTCGTAATCGATCTGCACCGTGGTGGCGGGCGAGGGCAGGCGCACCGCGTCGCGCGGGCCGATCACGCATTCGCCCAGCTTGCCGAAGACGATCGGCCAGGGGTCGCTCTGCGGCATGGCCTCGCGGAACACCGTGCCGGCCAGCTCGTTCGCATGCGCGCGGTAGTTGCGGCCGATGCAGAAGATGCTGCGCAGCGGGCGCGGCAGCGGTGCGCGCAGCGACAGCACTTCCACGGGAAGCCGCGCGCCGGAAGGGGAAGGAAGGGGGTCGCCCTGCGCCAGGGCCTGGATCAGGGGCAGCACGCCGGCCGAGGCATCGCGCAGCGCGAGCGGCGTGGCTTCGCGCCCGTCGGCCGAGATCGTGCCGACGTGCTCGCGTCCACCCCAACTCCAGCTGGCCAAGCGCATCGCCTTTGTCTCCGTCTTGTCCTGCGGTCATGTGCCGCTCGTGCCGGCCGCCGCAGGATCGGGGAACTGTCGTCGTACTTTGAGACTTGCGTCTCAAATCGGGATGGGTGCATCATACGTGCCGACCTCGGACAACCACAAGCAGACCCAGGTCCTCCCGAACCCGTAGAAACCCCATGCCGCGACTGAAGCACAAGCTGAGCGAACCGCCCGTGCCGCCCGAGCGCGGCGTCAAGGCGGCGACCTTCAAGCTGCTGCTCGACACCGCCATGGACATCATTCGCCAGAGCGGCCACATCCCCTCGGTGGCCGAGGCGGCGGCCCGCGCCAAGGTCTCGCGCGCCACCGCCTACCGCTATTTCCCGAGCCGCAGCGCGCTGATCACGGCGGTGGTCGACAGCTCGCTCGGGCCGGTGCGCCGGCTGGCCTCCGACAACCCCAACGGCCGCGAGCGGGTGCACGAGCTGTTCCTGCGGACCTTCCCTCGCTTCAAGGAGTTCGAGGCGCAGATGCGCGCGGCGGCGCAGTTGTCGCTGGAGCAATGGGGCCTGGAGCGCGCCGGGCTGCTGGAAGAGGAGCCCTACCGCCGCGGCCACCGCGTGCGCATCCTCGAGCATGCGATCGAGCCGCTGGTGCCGCAGTTGCGGCCGGCGGTGCGCAAGCGCCTGCACCATGCCCTCTCGGTGGTCTACGGCATCGAGCCCTACGTGATCCTCAAGGACATCTGGGGCCTGGGCGACCGCGAGGTCGAGCGCACCGCGCTGTGGATGGCCGACGCGCTGATCGACGCCGCCCTGCGCGAGTCGGAGCAGAAGCCGGCGGCGCGCGGCCGGCCCCGGCCGAACGGTGCGCGCGTGCCGGCGGCAGCCGCTGCGAAGCGGGGTTGAGTCCGGCCGAAGTTCAGCCGAAATTGGGCCAACGGATGACCGAAGCCATGCAGCCTTCGCCCGCCTGGTACGACGCCCAGTACAACAATCGCGCGCGAATTCCGGGACACCCCGCGATCCTGGCGCACTGGGCCGAAGCTTCGGCGCGTGCCTACGAGCGCCCGGGCTGGGTGCTCGATCTGGCATACGGCCAGGATGCGGGCGAGCGGCTCGACATCCTGCCCGCCGCGCGTCCCGGCGCGCCGGTGCTGGTCTACATCCACGGGGGCTACTGGCGCGCACTCGGCAAGCGCGACCAGAGCTTCGTGGCGCCGCCTTTCGCGGAGGCTGGTGCGATGGTGGTGCTGCTGGACTACGCGCTGTGCCCGGCCGTGACCATCGAGCACATCGTGCTGCAGACCGTGAAGGCGCTGGCCTGGGTGCATGCCAACGCAGCGGCGTACGGCGGTGACCCGGTGCGCATCGTGGTCGCCGGCCATTCCGCGGGCGGCCATCTGGCGACGACGCTGCTCGCCTGCGACTGGCCGGCGGTGGCGCCCGGCCTGCCGCCGGACCTGGTCAAGGCCGCGCTGTCGATCTCGGGCCTTTACGACCTGGAGCCGCTGCGGCACGCGCCTTTCCTGGCGGCCGACATCGGCCTGAGCGCTGCATCGGCGCGGCGCCTGAGCCCCGCGGCCATGCCGGCACCGCCGCGCGGCGCGCTGGCGACCGTGGTCGGAGGCGAGGAAAGCGAGGAGTTCCTGCGCCAGGCCGACCTGATCGCGCAGGCCTGGGGGCCGCGGGTCGTTGCGGCCGAGCGGGTGCCGGGGCGCAACCACATGGATGTGCTGCACGAGGTGGCCGATCCGGCGTCACGAACGCACGGTCTCGCTCGCCAACTGCTCGGACTCGCATAGCCAAACAAAAAGGCCGCCCGAAGGCGGCCTTTGCGTACAGACCCAGAGGACGCTCAATCCTCCACGAAGGCCTCTTCCCGCTTCGCCTTGATGGAAGGCAGCAGCACGATCCCCAGCAGCAGCAGCGCGGCGACCAGCAGGCCGGCCGAGAGCGGCCGCGCGACGAAAACGCTCCACGAGCCGCGCGACAGCAGCAGCGCGCGCCGCAGGTTCTCTTCCATCATCGGCCCCAGGATGAAGCCCAGCAGCAGCGGGGCCGGCTCGGCGCGCAGCTTGATGAAGAGGTAGCCGATGAAGCCGAAGATCGCGACCATCCACACGTCGAAGGTGTTGTTGTTGGTCGAGTACACGCCGATCGCGCAGAACAGCACGATGGCCGGGAACAGGAACTTGTAGGGCACCGTCAGCAGCTTGATCCACATGCCGATCAGCGGCAGGTTCAGGATGATCAGCATCGCGTTGCCGAGCCACATGGAGACGATGAGGCCCCAGAACAGCTCGGGGTTGCTGGTCATCACCTGCGGGCCGGGCTGGATGTTGTGGATGGTCATCGCGCCCACCATCAGTGCCATCACGGCGTTGGGCGGGATGCCCAGCGTCAGCAGCGGGATGAAGGAGGTCTGCGCGCCGGCGTTGTTGGCCGACTCGGGCGAAGCCACGCCGCGGATGTTGCCCTTGCCGAAGGGCACCTCGCCCGGGCGCATCTTGATCTTCTTCTCCAATGCGTAGGCCGCAAAGGCCGCCAGCAGCGCACCGCCGCCGGGCAGGATGCCCAGCGCCGAGCCGAGGGTGGTGCCGCGCAGCACGGCGGGCGCCATGTTCTTGAAGTCTTCCTTGGTGGGCCACAGGCCCTTGACCTTGTTGGTGAAGACCTCGCGCTCGTCGTCCGGGTGCGAGAGGTTGCCGATGATTTCGCCGTAGCCGAAAACGCCCATCGCGATCACGACGAAGCCGATGCCGTCGGTCAGCTCGGGGATGTCGAAGGAGAAGCGCGCCACGCCCGAGTTGACGTCGGTGCCCACGATGCCCAGCAGCAGGCCCAGCACGATCATCGCGACCGCCTTGAGCAGCGAGCCCGAGGCCAGCACCACCGCGCCGATCAGGCCCAGCACCATCAGCGAGAAGTACTCGGCCGGGCCGAACTTGAAGGCCAGCTCGGTCAGCGGCGGCGCGAAGGCAGCCAGGATCAGCGTGCCCACGCAGCCGGCGAAGAAGGAGCCGAGGCCGGCCGCTGCCAGGGCTGGGCCTGCCCGTCCCTGCCTGGCCATCTGGTAGCCGTCGATACAGGTCACCACCGAGGACGATTCGCCCGGCAGGTTGACCAGGATGGCGGTGGTGGAGCCGCCGTACTGGGCGCCGTAGTAGATGCCCGCCAGCATGATCAGGGCGGACACCGGCGGCAGCGCGTAGGTGGCCGGCAGCAGCATGGCGATGGTGGCGACCGGGCCGATGCCCGGCAGCACGCCGATCAACGTGCCCAGGATGCAGCCGATCAGGCAATACAGCAGGTTGGTGAAGGTGAAGGCGACGCCAAAGCCGGTCGCCAGGTTGTGGATCAGTTCCATGGTGTGCTTCTTTCCGTCCTTCAGCCCGAGATGAAGGTCGGCCAGACCTGGATCTGCAGCTTGAGGGCCCAGATGAAGGCCACGTAGCTGCCCAGCGCGAGGATGGTGGCGAGGACCAGCACGTCACGCAGCTTGAAGTGCTCGCCCGCCATGCTGGAGATGATGGTCAGCGCGTAGATCGCGATGATCATGCCCATGGCCGGCACGCCGATCGAGGGCAGGCCCCCGAGCAGCACGCCGAAGGCCAGGTTGGCGCCCAGCACGTAGGCCAGGGGCTTCCAGGCCCACCTGCCGATCTTCTCGCCGTCGACCGTCTCCACCACCAGCGCCTGGAACAGGATGACCACGCCCAGGAGGGCCAGCAGGATGCCCAGCATGAGAGGGAAGTAGCCGGGGCCCATGCGGGCGCCGTCGCCGATGTTGTAGTTGGTGGCGCCGATGGCGAACGTGCCCCCCACGACCGTGAACATGACTCCCGAATAGAAGTCAGCCTGACTCTTGATACGCATTGTCTCGATCCTCGTTGTGAACCATTCGAGGGTCGTTGCCGGAGCCTGACCGCTGGCTGACCAGGGCTGTACGGAATTCCACGTAAACGGGTTCCTGCTCCCTCCCCTTCGGGGGAGGGCTGGGGTGGGGGCGCCGGGCCTTCGAGCAGGCGCAAAGTCTGTATCGCAGCCCTCACCCCAGCCCTCTCCCAGCGGGAGAGGGAGCAAGGCAGGAATCAGCCGCGCGGCGGCCGCTTCGCGATGCCCATCGTCTTGGCCAGGATGCCCAGCATCACCTCGTCGGCCCCGCCGCCGATCGAGGCCAGCCGGCCGTCGCGGTAGAGGCGCGACACGCGGTTCTCCCAGGTGAAGCCCATCCCGCCCCAGAACTGCAGGCAGGTGTCCGCCACCTCGCGCGTGAGCCGCCCGCATTTGAGCTTGGCCATCGACGCGAGCGCGGTCACGTCCTGCCCCTGCACGTAGAGGTCGCAGGCGCGGTAGGTGAGGGCGCGCAGGGCCTCCACCTCGGTCTGCAGCTCGGCGAGCTTGAACTGCACCCACTGCTGGTCGGCCAGCGTGCCGCCGAACAGCTGCCGCTGCTGTGCCCATTCGATGGTCTCGCGGATGCAGTTTTCCATCGGCTCCAGCGAGCTGGCGGCGCACCACAGCCGCTCCTCCTGGAACTGCTGCATCTGGTAGACGAAGCCCTGGCCCTCCTCGCCGATGCGAAAGCGCTGCGGCACGCGCACCTCGTCGAAGTGGATCAGGCCGGTGTCGCTGGAATGCATGCCGATCTTGCGGATCTTCTTCGCCTTCTCGATGCCGGGGCTGTCCATGGGGACGATGACCAGCGACTTGTTGCGGTGCGCGGGTCCGTCGCCGGTGTTGACCAGCATGCACATCCAGTCGGCCTGCAGGCTGTTGGTGATCCACATCTTCTGGCCGCTGATGAGGTAGTCGCTGCCGTCCTTGCGCGCGCGGCTCTTCAGGCCGGCGACGTCGCTGCCGGCGCCGGGTTCGCTCACGCCGATGCAGCCCACCGTCTCGCCGGCGATCGCGGGCGCCAGGAACTCGCGGCACAACTCGTCGCTGCCGAAGCGCGCGAGCGCGGGCGTGCACATGTCGGTCTGCACGCCGATGGCCATGGGCACGCCGCCGCAGCGCACGTGGCCCAGCGCCTCGGCCATGGCCATCGCATAGGAATAGTCGAGGCCGCCGCCGCCGTACGCCTCGGGCTTGTGCAGGCCCAGCAGGCCCAGCGCGCCGAGGCGCCTGAACACCGTGTGGGCGGGGAAGGCTTCGGCGGCTTCCCACTCGTCCACGTGCGGGTTGATCTCCTCGTCGATGAAGCGCCGCAGGGTCTTCTGGATCGCGAGGTGTTCGTGGCTGTACTCCATCCCCCACTCTAGGCGCGCGCGTTCGTGCGCCGCTTGCGGCAACTGGCTATACGTGCCGGTGCCGGTGCCGGCGTCCGCGCTCGGCGTGGCTCCCGAAGGTCGCGCAAATCCGTTACAAGTGTCGCAGCGAGTAAATCGTGTTCCGGGGCTCAGGACGCCAGCATGCGCTCCTGCGCGATCACCAGCAGCCCGTCCATGATCAGGCCGTCCACCAGTTCGAAGTTGCCGTTCATGCTGGGCGCCATCTTCCAGCCCGCGCCACCGGTCATGTAGCAGGCCGGTTCGGCGCCGCAGTGGGCGCGCAGGTGCTGCACCATGCGCTCCACCGCGCCGGCGATGGCGTAGGTGCCGCCGCTGGTCAGAGCGTCGCTGGTGTTGGTGGGGAACTCGCGCACCTCGCCGGTCGGTACGTGCAGGCCCGCGGTGCCCGACTCCAGTGCGCGCAGCATGATGCCGTGGCCCGGCAGGATCAGCCCGCCCAGGAAGCGGCCATGCACGTCGACCGCCTCCACGGTGACCGCGGTGCCGATCATCACCACCACCATCGGCCGGGCCGGCCCCTCGGCCAGCATGCGGTGGCGCGCGCCGATCATCGCGACCCAGCGGTCGGCGCCCAGGCGGGTGGGGTGGTCGTAGCCGTTGACGATGCCCGCCTCGGCGGCGCTGGAGACCACCCAGCGCGGCGAGCAGTCGAAGCGCTCGGTCACCTGCTCCTCCGCGCGCCGCCGCACCGCATCGCCGGCCACCACGCAGCCGAGCATCGAGGTGGGCGAGGGCAGGTCCGCCCAGGGGCCGTCCGCCAGCCGCTCGATGTGGTCGAGGAACTCTGCGCCGTGCGCCAGCAACTGCGCGTCCGGCTTGGCCGCGTCGAAGAGGGACCATTTGAGCCGGGTGTTGCCGATGTCGATCGCGAGGAATGCCATGCGCGGCATTATTGCGAGTTGCGCTCATCGGCGCTTGCAATCGCGATGGGCGCCTACGCGGGCGCGTCACGGCCTGCCGTTAAAGTGCCCTTCCCATCAACCAAGGCACACAAGGAGAATCCCATGGGTTTGCTGAGTTTCATCAAGGAAGCGGGAGAAAAGCTGTTCGGCGGCTCGTCGGCGCACGCGGGTGAGCCGGATGCCAACAAGGTGGCAGGCGACGCCATCAAGACCTACATCGAAACGCAGAACCTCGGCCTGACCAACCTGGAGGTGGCCTATACCGCCGCGGATGGCCTGGTCACGCTCAAGGGCAATGCGCCTTCGCAGGAAGCCAGCGAGAAGGCCTCGCTCGCGGCCGGCAATGTGGCCAACGTGACCAAGGTGGACAACCAGCTGGTGGCGCCCGCGGCCGACCCGGCGCAGTACCACGACGTGGTGCGCGGCGACACGCTCTCGGCCATCTCCAAGAAGTACTACGGTGACGCCAACAAGTACAACGCGATCTTCGAGGCCAACAAGCCCATGCTGACGCATCCGGACAAGATCTATCCGGGGCAGAAGCTGCGGATTCCGCCGCTGAAGTGATCACTGAGGCCGGTGGGCTCGGGAGTAGACCCGGGTGATGCCGGCGATTCGACCGCCAGTCCTGACCGCTAGTTCTGCTTCCAGGGCAGCCCGCGCAGCCGCCATCCGCCCTTGCGCCCGCGGTGGCCCTCTGCGTCGGCATCGCCCTCGAAGCCCTCGAGGATGTTGTAGGCCTCCAGGCCCAGCTCGGTGGCGCGGCGGGCCGCCGAGATCGAGCGCACGCCGCTGCGGCACAGCAGCACCGCCTTCTTGCCCGCCGGCACCGCGGCGCGCAGGCCGTCGTCGAAACCGGGGTTGAGCGCCATCCCCGGCCATTGTTTCCAGGCCAGCCCGACCGCGCCGGGCACGAAACCCACCCATTCGCGCTCGGCGTCGCTGCGCACGTCGACCAGCACCGCCTCGCCATTCGTCATCCAGGCATGGGCCAGTTCCGGCAGCACGTCGCCCGCATAGCCTTCGGCCGGGCGCACGCCCTCCGGCTGCTGTTCACCAGCCGGTGCATTGCGCACTGGCGTGGGGCTCGAATCCGTCTTGCTCATTGCACGTTCTTTCTTCAGGGTAAATGCGGAGGATCGGCGGCCTCCGATTCGATGATTTTTCACCAGTTCGTGAAAACCCTCTTTGTGACGTTTGTTCACGTGTCAAAGATCGGAAGTCTGGGCTTTCCAGAGTCACCTACGGAGACACACGCAATGACCGAGAACAAACCGAACCGCCGCCGCAGCCTGCTCAAGGGCGCCGCCGTGGCGGCCGGCGCCATGTCCGCGCCCATGGTCAGCATGGCGCAGACTGCATCGTTCCGCTTCCAGAGCACCTGGCCGGCGAAGGATATCTTCCACGAGTACGCCAACGACTTCGCCAAGAAGGTCAACGACATGGCCGGCGGCCGCCTCAAGATCGAGGTGCTGCCCTCGGGCGCCGTGGTGCCGGCCTTCCAGCTGCTGGAGGCGGTCAACAAGGGCACGCTGGACGGCGGCCATGGCGTGGTGGCCTACCACTACGGCAAGAACTCGGCGCTGGCCCTGTGGGGCTCGGGCCCGGCCTACGGCATGGACCCGAACATGGTGCTGGCCTGGCACAACTACGGCGGGGGCAAGGCGCTGCTGGAGGAGATCTACAAGGCCATCAACATGGACGTGGTGTCCTACCTCTACGGGCCGATGCCGACGCAGCCGCTGGGCTGGTTCAAGAAGCCGGTGGCCAAGGTCGAGGACATGAAGGGCCTGAAGTTCCGCACCGTGGGCCTGGCGGTGGACGTGTTCACCGAGATGGGCGCGGCGGTGAACCCGCTGCCCGGCGGCGAGATCGTGCCCGCCCTGGACCGCGGCCTGATCGATGCGGCCGAGTTCAACAACGCGTCCAGCGACCGTGCCCTCGGCTTCCAGGACGTGGCCAAGAACTGCATGCTGCAGAGCTTCCACCAGAGCGGTGAGCAGTTCGAGATCCTGTTCAACAAGACCAAGTTCAACGCCCTGCCGCAGGAGCTCAAGTCCATCGTCGACTACGCGGTGCAGGCCGCCAGCGCCGACATGAGCTGGAAGGCCATCGATCGCAACACCAAGGACTACGAGGAGCTCAAGAAGGCGGGCGTCAAGTTCTACAAGACGCCGGACGCCATCCTGCGGGCCCAGCTCGCCGCGTGGGACAAGACCATCGCCAAGAAGGCGGGGGAGAACCCGCTGTTCAAGAAGGTGCTCGATTCCCAGAAGGCTTTTGCCCAGAAGGCCGGCCAGTGGCAGAGCGACTACATGGTCGATTTCAAGATGGCGTACAACCACTACTTCGGGACCCAGAAGAAGGCGTGAGGCCAGCCCGCCGAGCCAGCCTTCCGGCCTCCACCGGAAGGCTGTTTTGTGTCTGCCGCATCCCGGTGCACCGATGAACACTCAACAACTGCTGCATGCCGCCGACCGGCTCAGCGCCTGGACGGGGAAGCTCTTCGCCTGGCTCATCATCGCCCTGATGCTGGTGGTGTGCGCGGAGGTCTTCAAGCGCTACGCGCTGAACGCGCCCACTGCCTGGATCTATGACGCCAACAACATGATGTACGGCACCCTCTTCATGATGTGCGGCGCCTACACCCTCGCCCAGAACGGCCATGTCCGCGGCGACTTCCTCTACGGCAGCATGAAGCCGCGCACCCAGGCCTCGCTGGACCTGGCGCTCTACATCCTGTTCTTCCTGCCCGGCATCGGCGCGCTGACCTGGGCCGGCTGGGACTACTTCAACGACTCGCTCGCCATGCGCGAGCAGACTTTCAACGCCACGCCGCTGCCGGTGTACCCGTTCAAGTTCATCATCCCGGTGGCGGGCGTCATCGTCATGGTGCAGGGGCTGGCCGAGATCCTGCGCTGCGTGGTGTGCCTGCGCACCGGCGCTTGGCCGGAGCGGCTCAAGGACGCCGAGGAGATGGACGTGGTCGAGCAGCAGCTCGCCAGCAGCACCTACGTGGACGAGGAGGCCCGGCGCGACGCGATGGAGCGCGCCAAGGCGCTGGACGAGGCGGCGCGGGCGCGCGGGAGGGACATTACATGAGCCGCACGTCCGTTCCGAAGGCGAATGCCGCAGCGCGCAGCGCGGAGGTACTCCAATGAGCAATGCCGCCATCGGGCTCAGCATGCTGGGCCTCATCGTGGTCGTGATCATGATGGGCTTTCCCACCGCCTTCACCCTCATGGGGCTGGGCATGGTGTTCGGCTTCTACGCTTTCTACGACCCGTCCAAGCCCTGGCTCGACAACCATGTCTTCGACCTGATGGTGCAGCGCACCTTCGGCGCGATGACCAACGAGACCCTGCTGTCCATCCCGCTTTTCGTGTTGATGGGCTACGTGATGGAGCGCGGTGCGCTGGTGGACAAGATGTTCCACAGCGTGCAGCTCGCCTTCCGCCGCCTGCCCGGTTCGCTGGCGGTGGCAACGCTGATCATCTGCACCTTCTGGGGCATCGCCAGCGGCCTGGTGGGCGCGGTGGTGGTGCTGATGGGCGTGATCGCGATGCGGCCGATGCTCAACGCCGGCTATGACACCCGTCTCGCGGCCGGCGTCATCACGGCCGGCGGCACGCTGGGCATCCTGATCCCGCCTTCGGTGATGATCATCGTCTACGCCGCGGTGGCGGGGCAGTCGGTGGTCAAGCTCTACGCGGCGGCGATGTTCCCGGGCTTCTTCCTCGCCTTCCTTTACCTGATGTACGTGATCGGCTGGGCCTTGATCAGCCCCAAGGTGGCCCCGCGCCTGCCGCCCGAGCAGCAGCGTGCGCCGATCACGCCGGCGGTGGCGCACATCGCGGCGCACTACTCGCAGCGCCTGCTGCCGGCGCTGCTCGCCGCGGTGGTCGCGCCGGGCCGGGCCCTGGCTGCCGGCGCCGAGGGCGTGCGCCTGCGCTGGCTGACGCTGGTGGGCTTCCTGGTCAGCGCGCTGACGCCGCTGCTGCTGGCGGTGGTGACACTGGGCTCGGTCTGGTGGTACGTGACCATCTACTCGCAACAGGGCGAGAGCGCGGCGCCGGTGGCGGCCGAGCAGGCGGCCGCCGCGCCCGCGGCGGCGTCCCTGGCCGAGCCCAAGGCCGAAGGCGGGCTGCAGGAGCCGCCGGCCGAAGGCGGACTCCAGGAGCCACCTGGTGCGCAGGAATCTTCGTCCCCATCCGGCGGCGTGCAGGAGCCGCCCGGTGCCGAGCCTGCCGCACCCGCGGCCGGCGGCGGCCTGCAGCAGCTCGGCGAGCCTGTCGCCGCGCCGCATGCGGAACCGGTGCCCGCGGCCTTCTACACCGGCTTCTGGATCACCTGTGCGGCGGTGCTGGCGCTGCTGGTGCTGTACTACTGGAAGATGGATGCCGAGCAGTTCGAGATCCTGCGCATGCTGGTGTCCTCGGTCATGCCGCTGGGCATCCTCACGCTGATCGTGCTGGGCGTCATCCTGTTCGGCATCACCACTGCCACGGAGTCGGCGGCCGTGGGCGCGGCCGGCGCCTTCCTGATGGCCTGGCAGGCCGGGACGCTGAACTTCCAGCGCATCAAGGAGGCGGTGTTCCTGACCGCCAAGACCACTGCCATGGTGTGCTGGCTGTTCGTCGGCTCGGCGCTGTTCTCGGCGGTATTCGCGCTGCTCGGGGGGCAGAGCATCATCGAGCACTGGGTGCTGTCGATGAATCTCAGCCCGCTGCAGTTCCTGCTGCTGTCGCAGGCCATCATCTTCGTGCTGGGCTGGCCGCTGGAGTGGACCGAGATCATCGTGATCTTCGTCCCCATCTTCCTCCCGCTGCTGGCCCACTTCCAGATCGACCCGCTGCTGTTCGGCGTGCTGGTGTTCGTGAACCTGCAGGCGGCCTTCCTGTCGCCGCCGGTGGCGATGTCGGCTTTCTACCTGAAGGGCGTGTCGCCGCCGCATGTCACGCTCAACCAGATCTTCGCAGGCATGATGCCGTACATGCTGATCGTGATTCTTTGCATGGCGTTCATGTATGTGTGGCCCAGCCTGACGCTGTGGCTGCCCAAGTATCTCTACGGCGGCTAGGGCGCGCCGGGTGCGCTCGCCGTTCGCGGGTTGGCGGCGCGGGTTCGCGCGCCGGGGCGAGGCGCTGCTGCGGCGCCTCGGCCTGCTGCCGCCCGCGGCGCCGGACCTGTGGCTGGACGGCCGCTTCGAGCACCGGCACCGCCCGATCGACTACAAGCTCTTCGTGCCGGGGCGCGGTGCGCGCGGGCGCCGCCCGCTGCTGCTGATGCTGCACGGGTGCACGCAGGACCCGGAAGACTTCGCGGCCGGCACGCGCATGAACCGGCTGGCGGCCGAGCTCGGCATGCTCGTCCTCTATCCGACCCAGACTGCCAGGCAGAACGCGGCGCGGTGCTGGAACTGGTTCCTGCCCCAGAACCAGCAGCGCGGGCGCGGCGAGCCAGCCTTGCTGGCGGCGCTCACGCAGGCGATGGTGGCCGAGCACGGCGCCGATCCGGCGCGTGTCTACGTGGCGGGCCTGTCGGCCGGCGGGGCGATGGCGGACATCCTGGGCCGCACGCACCCGGAGCTCTTCGCCGCGGTCGGCGTGCACTCCGGCGTGCCCCGCGGCGCGGCGCGCGACCTTTTCACGGGCATCGCCGTGCTGAAGAACGGCCCTGGCGCCCACCACGCCGCCGCGGGGCCGATGCCGCCGGCCATCGTCTTCCATGGCGACGCCGACGATACGGTGCACCCGCGCAACGGCGAGCAGCTGGTGGCGGATGCGCAGGCCGGCGGCGGCCTGCGGCCGGCCCACGAGACGCGGGGACATTCGAAGGACGGCCGCGCCTTCACGCGCCGGACCCATGCCGATGCCCATGGCCGCGTCGTGGTCGAGCACTGGGTGCTGCACGGCGGCGGGCATGCATGGTCAGGTGGCAGCGCGGAAGGCTCGTTCGCGGACCCGCGTGGGCCGGACGCGAGCGCCGAGATGCTGCGCTTCTTCCTCGCGCATCCGAGGCTCCGCTGAGCCCCTGGCTTACACATGGTTGCGCCGGCCGCGTCATAGTTTCCAGAACTTTGCAATGCAGTTGCCGACCGCGGCCCGGGCTGGCGCGTTGGATGGGTCATTGCCCCGAGGACCGATCATGACGAGACGACACATGCATCCGCCCGCCGCGCGCGTCGCCGCCGGCTGGCTGCTGGGCCTGGTGATGATGCTGCTGGCCGGCGCCGCCGCCTGGGCCCAGGAAGACCCGCCGGGCCGCGTGGCCCGCCTCAATGAGCAGCAGGGCACGGTCAGCTTCTCGCCGGCCGGCGACGACAGCTGGTACGACGCGGTGCCCAACCGGCCGATCACCACCGGCGACCGGCTGTGGACCGACCGCAATGCGCGCGCCGAGCTGCAGGTGGATGCCACTGCGCTGCGGATGGACGACCAGACCCAGCTCGTGGTGTCCGAGCTCGACGACGACAACGCCCGTTTCACGTTGAGCCAGGGGCGGCTGCAACTGAGCGCGCCGGAACTGCCGGCCGGGCAGCGCCTGGAAATCGGCACCGCCAACCTGGCGGTCGTGGTCGAGGCGCCGGGCGACCTGCGCATCGAGGCCGACCCGGCCGCCGGCACGACGCGCGTGGCGGTGGCGTCCGGCGCCGTCACGCTCTACGGCGAGAACGGCGAGTCGGTGGCGCTCGGCGCCCACCAGCAGCTCACCGTCTCGGGGCGCCAGCTCGCCGCGGTGAGCGGTGCGCCGGTGCGTGCCGGCGAGGCGGCCTTCGACCGCTGGGTGGCGGAGCGCGAGCGGCTGGAGGCGCAGTCGATTGCCGCGCGCTATGTGCCGCGCGAGGTGCTCGGCTACCAGCAGCTCGATCGCTACGGTGACTGGCAGAACGATCCGAGCTATGGCGCGGTCTGGTATCCGCGCAGCGTCGACCCCGAATGGGCACCCTACCGCGATGGCCAGTGGACCGAGATCGCGCCCTGGGGGTGGACCTGGATCGACGCGGCGCCCTGGGGCTTCGCCACCTCCCACTACGGGCGCTGGGCGCGCGTCGGGCCGCGGTGGGCCTGGGTGCCGGGCCGGCTGGGCCCGCGGCCGGTCTATGCGCCGGCGCTGGTCGGCTTCGTCGGCGCTCATGCCAACGTGGCGGCGGGAGGCCGGCCGGGCGTGGGCTGGTTCCCGCTGGCGCCCGGCGAGGCCTGGCGGCCGGGCTACCGCGCCAGCCAGCGCTACGTCGACGACGTCAACCGCGCCATCGCCTACCAGCGGCAGCTGGCGCGCGCCGACTACCTGCATCGCAACACGCCGGGCGCGCTCTCCCTGGTGCCGGTGGACATCTTCGGCCGCGGGCCGATCGCGCGGCGCGACTTCCTGCGCGTGCCGGACGACCGGATCGCGCAGATGCAGATCGCGACCGCGGTGCCGGTGCCGCTGCGCGGCGACCGGCACGCGGGTGGCTTCGGCCGCTCGGCCTCGGCGCTGCCGCCGCCCGACCTGCGGCCGCGGCAGATCCAGCAGCTGCAGGCCCGGCAACTGCAGCAGGCGCAGCAGGCCCAACAGGCGCAGCAGCAGCAGCAACTGCAGCTCCAGCAGCGCGCGGTGCAGGCTCGCCAGCAGCAGCTGCAATTGCAGCAGGCGCAGCGTTTCCAGCAGGGGCAGCAGATGCAGCAGGCGCAGCAAATGCAACAGATGCAACAGATGCAGCAGATGCAGCAGCGGGAGGCGGTGCGCCAGCAGCAGGAGCTGCAGCAGCGCGCCGCCCAGGCGCAAGCCCAGCAGCAGATGCAGTTGCAGCAGCAACAGCAGCAGGCCTGGCGCGCGCAGCAGGAGATGCAGCAGCGGGCGGCACAGGCCCAGCAGCTCCAGATGCAGCAGTTGCAGCAACAGCAGGCGCAGCGCGCTCAGCAGATGCAGGCGCAGCAGCAGCAGGCCCAGCAACTGCAGATGCAGCAGCACAACGCGCTGCGCCAGTCGCAGGAGATCCAGCAGCGCACGATGCAGCAGATCCAGCAGCGCGCCGCCGACGTGCGGGCCCAGCAGATGCAGCGTGCCATCAGGGACCCGGGACAGCAGAGCGACCGGCCCTGACGCGCGGGGCGCAAGCAGCCCTTCCTGGGGCCGGCTACAGTCGGCCGCAAGGAGCGGTCACCCCATGCGCACATTCGACTTCGACCTTTTCGTGATCGGCGGCGGCAGCGGCGGCGTGCGGGCCGCGCGCATGGCGGCCCAGCGCGGCGCCCGCGTGGCGGTGGCCGAATGCGCCGAACTGGGCGGCACCTGCGTCAACGTCGGCTGCATTCCCAAGAAGCTCTACAGCTACGCCGCCGGCTATGCCGAGTCCTTCGAGGAGGCGGCGGGCTTCGGCTGGCAGCTCGACGGCCCGCCGCGCTTCGACTGGAACGTGCTCAAGGCCAACCGGGCGAGGGAGATCAAGCGCCTCAACGGCATCTACAAGAGCCTGCTCGAAGGTGCGGGCGTCACGCTCATCCAGGGCTGGGCGCAGCTGGCCGATGCGAACACGGTGCAGATCGGCGAGCAGCGCCGCACGGCACGGCACATCCTGGTCGCCACCGGTGGCATGCCCTACGTCCCGCCGGTGGCGGGGGGCGAGCACGTGGTGGTGTCGGACGCGATGTTCGACCTCGACCCCTTCCCGAAGCGCCTGCTGGTCGTGGGTGGCGGCTACATCGCCTGCGAGTTCGCCTCCATCTTCAACGGCCTGGGCGCGAAGGTCACGCAGCTGCACCGCACCGCCCACCTGCTCAACGGCTTCGACGAGGACCTGCGTCAGTTCCTGGCCAAGGAGATGACCCGAAGCGGCATCGACATCCGCTTCAACTGCGAGATCGACATGATCACCCGCCTGGACAGCGGCCTGTGCGCGCTGCTCTCGCGCGGCCAGCGGATCGAAGCCGACACCATCCTGTACGCCACCGGCCGCGTGCCCAACACCCAGGGCCTTGGGCTGGAGGCGGCCGGCGTGGCGCTGGACGAGCGCGGCGGCGTGGTGGTCGATGCCCACTACCGCAGCTCGGTGCCTTCCATCTACGCCGTGGGCGACGTCTCGACCCGTCAGCAGCTCACGCCGGTGGCGCTGGCCGAGGCCATGGTGGTGGTGGACACCTTGTTCGGCCCGGGTCCGCGGGCGCTGGACTACGAGTTCACGCCGACGGCGGTCTTCACCCACCCCAACATCGGGACCTGCGGCTACACCGAGGCCGAGGCGCGGGCGAAGTTCGGCAAGCTCAACATCTTCAGCAGCGAGTTCAAGGCCCTGCGCCACACGCTCTCGGGCAGCGGCGAGCGCACCTTCATGAAGCTGATCGTCGAGCGCAAGACCGACCGCGTGGTCGGGCTGCACATGGTGGGGCCGGACGCGGGCGAGGTGGTGCAGGGCTTCGCGGTGGCGATGCGGGCGGGGGCGACCAAGCAGGTGTTCGATCGCACCATCGGCATCCATCCCACGGTGGCCGAAGAGTTCGTGACCATGCGCGAGCCGATGCCGGGCTGAGGACGCTGGCCACTCATGTTGCGCAGCCAGCGGTGGCGACTTGAGGCGAGCGATACCGTCGCGCTAGACTGACCCGCCAGACGCGTTGGCGTATTCACCAAGTCTGGAGGAGGCGAAGGATGAGTAT
>NZ_LYMK01000081.1 GCF_002157355.1 Variovorax sp. JS1663
ACGGGCATGTGCTGCTGGACAGCCAGGTGCACAACCTGGTGCAGGCGATGGCCAGCTTCGCCCCACCGTCGGCGGGGCAGACCACGCTGCTGCCGGGCTACCAGAACAGCCTGGCACCGGTGTTTGCCGCCAACTGGAAGTGACCCGTCCTTCGGGCTAGGTCGAATTGCCGAGGGAAACTGGCCGGAAGAACACGACCGCTGAGGGGGGGACTTGGGTAACATCCTGTATGTCAACTTTTGGCTGACACCCTAATCAGGGATGCCAGCCGCCAGCGGGGGAGTTACGTCTTGCGGCTCACAAGGACAACGGCCAGGTCTCTTCTGCTGTGCGTCGCGGGCCTGCTCGCGTCCTCGCCGGGCTGGGCGCAGTCCGGCAGCCCCAGCGTCGCCACCCAGATTCCGTGGGCGCAATCCTCCACCATCGTCGGCATCGTCGAAGGCAGCGCCACGCTGATCCGCCAGACCACGCGCTACGCGCTCGCCGAGAGCGTGGCCTTGAACGAGCAGGACATCATCGAGACGGCGCCCGGCGCCTTCGTCCAGATCGAATTGCCCGGCGGTACCCTGGTCGGCATCGGCGAATCGACGCGGCTGATGCTGCGGCCGCGCGTCGGCAAGGGGCTCGCGGCACCGCCGCTCTACCTGCTGCAGGGCTGGCTCAAGACCAGCAGCAGTGCCGCCTTCGGTTACGTCAGCCCGGCCTTCGAGATCGCGACCCAGGCCGCCAGCACCGTGGTCTACACCTCGGGCGCCCCCTATGAGGTGTTCGTCGAAAGCGGCACGGCCCGGCTGGCGCTGCGCGACGGCGGCCAGACGGCCTCGCAGCTGGCCGGCGGCGACTTCGCCCAGCGGCGCGAAGGTGCCTCGCCGACTGTGGCCCGGCGGGCGCCCCCCGAGTTCCTGGCCAAGGTGCCTCGGCAGTTCCGCGACCGGTTGCCCGCGCGCGGCGAACAGTTCGGCAAGCGCCAGGCCGCACCCAAGGCGCTCGGCGAGATCGCCTACAGCGACGTGGCGGCCTGGCTGCGCACCGAGCCGGCGCTGCGCCTGCCCCTGCTGCCGTTGTGGCGCGCGCGCGCCACGGCCGACCCGGGCTTCCGCGCCGCGGCCAAGGCCGAGCTGGCGCGACATCCCGAGTGGGAACCCTATGCCGACCCCGAGGGCTATGCGCGCCGCATGGCCGAAGAGGCCGAGCGCCGGCGCGCGCGGGAAGCGGCGCGCCAGGCCGCCCGCCAGGCCGCACGCGCCGCCGCGGAAGGCGGCGGATCGGGAAAACCATAGTGAACCGTCGCGCGTCTTCCCGCAACCCAGCGACGATGAAAAGCCAGGACTGGAGAAGCTCATGCGCCTGTTGTTCAAGTTCAACCTGATCTTCCTGGTCGTCTTCGTCCTGGGGGTGCTCGGCGCCGGCAAGGTGTCGCACGACCTGCTGCAGAAGAACGCCAAGGAGGAAGTGCTCAACCATGCGCGCCTGACGATGGAGAAGGCCGTGGCCGTGCGCAGCTACACCAACGACCAGATCCGGCCGCTGCTGGAGACGCAGATGAAGTACACCTTCCTGCCCCAGACGGTGCCGGCCTATTCCGCCACCGAGGTGCTGGCGACGCTGTCCAAGAGCTTCCCCGACTACACCTACAAGGAAGCGACCCTGAACCCGACCAACCCGCGCGACCGGGCGGTCGACTGGGAGGCGGACATCGTCAACCGCTTCCGCGCCCAGGCCGAATCGAAGGAATTCGTCGGCGAGCGCGAGTCGGGCACGGGCCGCGCGCTCTACGTCGCGCGCCCGCTGCGCATCACCAACCAGGCTTGCCTGGCCTGCCACAGCACCGTCGAGGCGGCGCCGCGCACCCTGATCGACAAGTACGGCCCGGCCAACGGCTTCGGGTGGCAGCTGAACGAGGTGATCGGCGCGCAGGTGGTGTCGGTGCCCATGGCGGTGCCGCTGGCGCGCGCCGAGCAGGCCTTCAAGGTGTTCATGGCCTCGCTGATCGGCATCTTCGTCGCCATCGGCATCGTGCTGAACGTGATGCTCTACCTGCTGGTGATCCGGCCCGTGACGATGCTGTCGAAGCTGGCCAACCGCGTCAGCCTGGGCGAGATGGAGGCACCGGAATTCCCGTCGCACGGCCATGACGAAATCGGGATACTGGCGCAGTCCTTCACCCGAATGCGCCACAGCCTCGACCACGCCCTCAAGATGCTCGACACCTGAAGAAGGTGTGAACGAACCCGTCATGGTCGCCCCCCTCCCAGCCAACGTCGGTCCGTACCCCATCCGCGGGGTGATCGGGTCGGGCGCGATGGGCATGGTGTACCTGGCGCACGACCCGGCCATCGACCGCCCGGTGGCGATCAAGACGATCCACCGGCGCCTGCTCGAAACGGGCGACGACGACCCGAGCGTGGCGGCGCGCTTCCGCGTCGAAGCCAAGGCGGCAGGGCGGCTCACGCACCGCAACATCGTCCCGGTCTACCAGTTCGGCGAGGACAACGACTGCGCCTACATCGTCATGGAATACGTCGCCGGGCGGAACCTGCGCGACTACATCCATTCGCCGCGCAAGCTGGAGATCCCGCAGGTGCTGTGCCTGATGGCGCAGCTCCTCGACGGGCTGCACTACGCCCACGAGCGCGGCATCGTGCACCGCGACGTCAAGCCGGCGAACCTGCTGATCGCCGACGACGGGCGGCTGAAGATCACCGACTTCGGCATCGCGCGGACCGAATCGTCGAACCTCACGCGCGGCAGTTCCGTCATCGGGTCGCCCGGCTACATCGCGCCCGAGCAGTACACCGACCGCGAGGTGGACCGCCGCGTCGACGTGTTCTCGGCGGGCGTGCTGCTCTACCAGATGCTCAGCGGCGCGACGCCCTTCGCCGGCACCGACGAGGCGATCATGTACAAGATCGTCTACGAGGCGCACAAGCCGCTGCACGAGCTGATGGACGACCCCACGCTCGCGCCCTTCGACGCGGTGCTCGACCAGGCGCTGGCCAAGGATCCGGCGCAGCGCTATCCGAATGCGATGGCGATGCGCACGGCACTGCTCGCGCTGGCCACCGGGCCCCTGCCCGACGCGCTGCCGGCCGAGATCGTGCTGCCGCCCCGGCTCCGAGGCACGGGTGCGAAGACGGCGGCGGCGAAGGAGCGCGACTCGCCCGACGCCTCCCGCACGGGCGCGACATCGGTGCCGTCCATCCCCGACCCGGCCACGACGCCGCTGTCGCCCTCCAAGCCCCAGCCGGTCACCGGCCCACCGTCGGTCCCGGTGCCGACGGGCTGGGACACCGTGGCGCTGGCCGGGGTCGAGCGCGAACTGGCCGAGCATGTCGGCCCGGTGGCCCGGGTGCTGGTGCGCCGCGCCGCGCGCGGCCTGACGTCGCTGGCGGCGGTGCGCCAGGCCGTCGCCTTCGCGATCGTCGACTTCGAGGCGCGCGAGCGCTTCCTGGCCAAGGGCGGCTCGTCCACCGGCAGCGGCACCGGCAACGGCGTCGGCACCGTGGCGACCTCGACCACCCGGTTCCAGCCCGCGACGAGCGCCAATGCCGCGCCGCCCGGCGCACCGATGCGCGAGGGCGACGTCGACAGGGCGGCGGCCGCGCTGCTGTCCTCGCTGGGCCCGATCGGGCGCATCGTCGCCAAGCGCTGCGCCGCGAAATCCGAGACCCGCGAGCAATTCGTCGCCCATGTGCTCGAACAGCTCACGCCCAACATCGATGCCCGCCGTGTGCAAGCCGAACTGTGGCGCGCGCTCGGCTAGACCTGGTTGCACATCGTGATCGCATTGCGTGTCACGCGCCGCCCCGGCGGCACCGAACCCGACGAGGCCGCGCTGCCGATGCCGCCGGAAGGCTTCACCATCGGCCGCTCCGAGGACTGCGGACTGGTGCTCGCGGACCCGCTGCGCCTGGTCTCGCGGCAGCATGCGCAGGTGCTGCCGGTGGGCCGGGCCGTGTGCGTGCGCTGCATCAGCAGCACATCGCCGCTGTGGGTGAACGGCAAGCAGCTCGACCCGGGCGGCGAGCGCGCGCTGCAGGTGGGCGACCGTCTGCGCATCGGCGGCTTCGAGCTGGCCGTCGAGCCTGCCGTGGTGGCCACGATGGCGCAGCGCTCTCGGCTGGATCGCTGGTTCGACCTGGACGATGCGCCTGACCTGATGGCCGACAGCTCGGCGCTGCCGGGGATGGCCCCGGCGCGCGAGCCTGAAACCGGCGGCGCGGTGGTGTCCTGGCAGGACAGTCCGCACCTGGTGCGCACCGGCGCGCCGATTCCGGCGCCGCGTGCGGCGCCGCAGCCGCAGCCGCAACCCCAGCAGACGAGCCATGCGCCAGCCGATCCGCTGCCGACGGAGCCCATGCCGCTCGAGCCGCTCGAGGCCGCAACGCCCGCACTTCGCCCGGCCGACGCAACCCCCCAGTTGCGCGAGCTCGCCGCGGCCTTCGCCCGTGGCGCCGGCCTGCTGACCGAGCCGCCGGCCCTCACGCCGCAATGGATGGAGCATCTCGGCGCGCTGTTGCGGGCCAATGCCGAAGGCACGCTGGCGCTGCTGCAGAGCCGCGCCATCGCCAAGCGCCAGATGCGCGCCGAGGGCACGCACATCACGCCGCGGCAGAACAACCCGCTGAAGTTCTCGCCCGATGCCACCGAGGCCCTGACCCGCATGCTGCAGCGCGAGCCGAGCCCGGGCTTCCTCGACCCGGTGGCGGCGCTGCACGACGCGCACCGCGACCTGCTGGTGCACCAGGTGGCGATGGTGGCCGGCATGCGCGCGGCGGTCTTCGAGCTGTTCTCGCGCCTGGGCCCCGAGGCCGCCGAGAGCGGGGAGGGGCCGGCCCACGGCATCGGGCGCGTGCCGGTGCTGCGCGCCGCGGCGCTGTGGCAGCGCCACCGCATGCAGCACGCCCAACTGCTCGAACACCTGGACGACGATTTCCAGACCATCTTCGGGCGCGAATTCCTGCGGGCCTACGAGGCCCAGTCGCGCGCCTCGCCGAACGTCCCGTCGCCCGAACCTCCATCGAAGGAGCCGCCATGGCCGAACGGGCATTGAGCGTCTCGCTCGCCGCGCTGTCCCAGGCCGGGCGGCGCGAGAACAACGAGGATGCCTTCGGCTACTGGGAAGGCGCGGGTTCGCTCGTCGCCGTGCTGTGCGACGGCGCCGGCGGGCACGGCGGCGGGCAGACCGCATCGCGCGCCGCGGTGACCCACGTGCTGGAGGCCTTCGCGCTCCATCCCGAAGTCAGCTCGGGCGCGCTGCGCTGGCTGGTGCAGGGCGCCAACGGCGCGGTCGTGGCGCAGCAGGTGGCCGGCACCTTCACGGCCGACATGCGCACCACCATCGTGGTGGTGGTGGTCGACTTGTACAGCGGCGCGGCGCTCTGGGCCCACGTGGGCGATTCCCGCCTGTATTGCTGGCGCGGTTCCCGGCTGCTCGCTCGCACCCGCGACCAGAGCCTCGCGCAGCGCCTGCGCGACGCCGGCCTCGACGCGAGCACGGCCGGCGCCGGGCAACTGACCTCGGCGCTGGGCTCGCCCGAGGGCTTCGACGTCGAGGTGCTCGACGCGCCGCAGCTGCTGGCCTCCGGCGATGCGCTGCTGCTGTGCAGCGACGGCCTCTGGTCGGCCTTCGACGATGCCGCGATGACGCGCAGCGTGGCCGGCTGCGGCGCGGCCCAGCCCTGGCTGAATCGCCTCGAAGCGGGTGTGCGCAAGGCCGGCCGCAGCGACCAGGACAACTATTCGGCGCTGGCGATCTGGTGCTCGGCTGGTTGAATTTGCTCGGGCCTGCCTGGATGACATACATCAACCCTCGCTTCGCCCCTGAAGCTGGTCCTGTCGCCGCTTCTGCAGAACGCGCCCACCTGCGCACGACCGCCCAGCACCTGCGCATCGCTACAAAGCCATGCTTCAGGCGGATGTAGGCTTGAGCTGCTCTCTCAACCCGGTCTTCAGCGAGGCCATGATCGCAACGCGCAGGAGACACGCATGGCCACGAATTCACAGGCGGGCACCAACGTACAGGAAATTGCGACGGGCATATTCCGCATCAATACGCTGGCCGACGGCGAGGAGCTCCCGCTCGGCAACCACACGATGCGCTGGTTCGACACGCCCCATCTTCCGCATGGCTGGGACTGCGGGCTGATGATGGACACGCGCACACACACATTCTTCTGCGGCGACCTCTTCACGCAGCCGGGCAACAGCGAGAAGGCGCTCACCGATGCCGACATCCTGGGCCCCAGCGAGGCGTTCCGAAACCAGATGGACTGCTACGCGCATGCACCGCAGACGGCTGCATTGCTGGACGGGCTTGCGCAGCAGGAACCCCGCACGCTCGCCTGCATGCACGGCAGCGCATGGCAGGGCAACGGCGCGTCACTGTTGCGCCAGCTTTCGGTGGCGTTGTCGGCGCCGCGTTGAGTCAGGCACACGGCCGCAGCGACGGCCGGCCCTGGCAGCAATCCACCCTGGCTTGCGAGTTTCGAGGGTTGACCTAAAGTCGGCCTTCCACGACGGAAAGACGCTCGATGACCGACTCCACCTTCGATGCACTGCATGCCGCGATGCGGGCGCAGGTCGATCAACAATTTCTGCCTGGCGTGTCGACCGCACTGCTGCAGGGGCGAGAAGTGGTGGATCGCTACTGCTACGGCCACGCCGACCGGGAGGCGGGCGTCGCGCTGCGCGAGGATCACATCTTCCGGATGTTCTCGAGCACCAAGCTGGTCACGTCCTGCGCGGTGATGCTGCTTCTCGAAGACGGGCTCGTTCGCCTGGAAGACCCCGTCGATGCCTACATCCCCGAGTTGGCGGACAGGCAGGTCCTGCGCGCTGGCGCAACGAGTCTGTCAGACACCGAGCCGGCCCGATCCCCGATCACGCTGCAGCATCTGATGACGCACACCTCGGGGCTGTCCTATGGCGTCTTCGATCCGGGTTCGCTGCTGTTCAATGCATACAACCAGTGCGGCGTGTTGAACCCGTCGCAGGATCTGGCCGGGATGATGAAGACACTGGCTCCCCTGCCGCTTTCGTTCCACCCCGGAACGCAGTGGGAGTATTCGGTTGCGACGGATGTGCTGGGCCGGGTGATCGAGGTGGTCAGTGGAGAGACCTTCGGCAAATTCCTGTCGAGGCGCATCTTTGAGCCACTGTGCATGGTGGATACCGACTTCTGGGTACCGCCGGCCAAGCGTGATCGGCTATGCGCACTGTACGTCGGCGCCGACCTTCTCGATCCGAGCAAGCCTGGCCTGTCTCGCGTGGACGACAAGCCCTATCCCGGCGCCTACCTGCAAAAGCTTCCGCGCGAGTCTGGCGGCGGTGGGCTGGTCAGCACGCTCGACGACTCCATCCGCCTGATCCAAAGCCTGATCCCCGGGGGCCCCACGCTGCTGAAGGCCACCACCCTTGATCGGATGTTCGGGAACCAGTTGCCGCCAGGCATGCACGTTCGCTTTCCCAACGTACCGGCGCAACCGGGCTGGCGCTTCGGTCTGGGCTCATCGGTGCGCGACAGCAGCGGCCCGGGAGAGCCGGAGCAGGTCGCGGGCGAAGTGAGCTGGGGCGGCCTTGCCGGCACGGTGTGGTGGATCAACCCGCGCCTGGGCATCGCCGCCGTGCTGCTCACGCAACGCTACTTTGGCTTCGGCAACCCCTATGCCTATCACTTCAAGTGGCATGCATACAAGGCACTGGGTCATGCGGATGGGAGAACAGGCTGCTGATGAATGTCCAGCGGTTCGAGCAGTTCAAGCAGCAGTGTTGGTTCCGGCGGCCAGGCCGCGACACGGGCCGGTGCTTCGAGTGGGGCCGCGAGCGGCCACCACAGGCTGGCCGGCCGCGCGGGCCAGGCCTGCACCGGATCCGCTGCGGGCGTGGTGCGCGGGGGCAGGGCGTCGATCGCTGCCTCCAGCGCTTCGGGGCTTTCCGCCGCCGCGTCGAGCAGCGAGGCCAGCCGTGCGGCGCTTTCATGCGGCGGCGCTGGGGCGGCCAGGCGCTCGGCCAGCGTCAATGGAAAGGAACGCCCGACGCGATCGTGCGAGGCGACGATGATCCCGCTCCAGGTTTCGCCGGGCGCCGGCAGCGCCAGGTAGCGCCACGGTGCGAAGGCGCGAAGCCGTTCGCGCAGCGCGGGGCCGTCCAGCTGCGTGGCCGCCAGCGCCAGCCCGCGCTGCAGCCAGCCGTCCCAGTCGCTGCGCCAGCGCGGCGGCAGCCCGCGGCCGACGAAGTCGCCGCGCGCGGGCAGCTTGCCCCACCAGCAGACGCGGCGCGAGGGCAGCTTCACCATGTGCCCTTCGGGCAGCGGAAGCGCGCGAGTTCCCGCAGGGTCCAGATGTCGGCTTCGGGCGCACCCGCGGCGCTCGCCTCCACTTCCAGGGTGCGGGTGTCGACGACGAAAGTGAGCCGCGCCGGCGCACCGCGTTCACCCTGCCAGTCACCGCGCAGCAGCACGCGAAGCCAGGCGAACGCTCCCTCGTGGACCTCGGCACCGACGCCGGCGGGCCCCACGGGCAGGATGCGCAACAGCACCTTCTGCGTCGAGGCCGGTCCGGGCCACACCAGTTCCTTCGCACGGCGCGGGCCGTTCTCGAAGCGCAGCAGCTGGCCGTCGACGTCGATGCTGAACTGCAGCAGCTCGGCATTCATGCGCTGGGGCGTGAGGCGCAGCTTGAGCTCGGGCAGCGGCGTGCCGCCGGGGAAGAAGAGGGCGCCGATCGCGGCCGCCTGCTCGAAGGCCGCGGGCAGGCCGGCATCGGCGCTCGCGCCGCGCAGCTTCCAGGGCCGGCTCGCGGTGTCGACGCGCTCGCCGAGCTGGTGGCGGCGGAACTCGTCGAACAGGCCGCCGGGCCCGAAGAGGCGCGCGAAGTCGGCGGGCGCCATGTCGCGCGTGGCGGTGGCGCCGAACGGGAAGCGGTCGCGCGTCAAGGTGCCGCAGGCCTGCGCGAGTTCGGCGAGCGCTGCGTCGAAGCCGAGCCTGGCGCCGCCGCGCGCGCGGATCAGCGTGCCGAGCCCGGCGTAGACCTTGCGCAGCTCGGCTGGCGCGCGGGTGGCCTCGGCGCGCAGGCTGGCGTCGAGTTCCGCCTTGCCGGCCTCGTCGCGGCGCGAGCTGGCCAGGGCGTGCAGGCGGTCCAGGGCCTGCGGGCCCGGACCGGCCGCGTAGGCGCCGAGGGCGGCGAAGCGCGAGCGCAGCGCGTTGTCGAAGGCGCCCTCGGCGGCGCTGCCGCCCTGCGGCATGGCGCTGAATTCGTCGGCCAGGCGCGTCAGCAACCGGCGCAGCGGCGAGTCGGGCGCCGTCAGGTCGGTGGCCTGCCGCGCGGCGCCCTCGGCATCCGCGCCGGCGGCCAGCGCGAGCGCGTCGAGCTGGCGCGACCAGGCGGCGATCACGCGCTGGGCCTGGCGGCGGCCGACCTGCGCGGCGACCTCATCGCGCCAGGCGCGGTCCTTCTGCAGGCGGCGCACGTCGCCGCCGCTGTCGCCGAGCACCCAATCCGCTTCGTTTGCCAGCTCGTCGAAGGTGGCCTCCAGCGCAGGCGCCAGCCGCTGGCGCCAGTCGGCGGCGCTCGAATGGGCCGGCATCGGCCCGGCGCCGGAGGACGCGAACAGCAGGGTGCCGGCCGCGCCGAGCCGTGCCGGCAGGTCCTGCGACGGCGCCGGGTCGGGCACGCGCTGCAGCAGACGCTCGTGTACCCGCTGCGCCAGCGGCAGCGCGGCAAGGGCGCTGCGGGCCGCGCGCACACCGGCATCGTCCGCGCGCATCGCCTCGGGCAGGCCGCTGCGTTCGAGCAGGGCCTCGACGTGGCGCGCCGATTCGGCGCGTTCGCCCGCGCCGCTGGCCTGGGCCAGGGCCTGGGTCACCCAGGGGCGCAGTTCGCCGCGGACGAGCCGGTCCGGGCTGCTCAGCATCAGGGCGGCACGCAGCGCCTCGTAGCGGGTCGCGCTGTCCTCGGCCTCGCGCAGGTCGCGCCGCAGTTGCTGCACCAGCAGCGGCGCCAGGCTGCGGTCGAGCATCTCGCGGTAGGACTGCTCGGCCGATCGCGCCAGGCGCGGGCCCTGGAACAGCCCGAAGCCGAAGCCGGCCGGCGGCTCGTTCGGGTCGATGCCGTCGTTGGCGGCCAGACGCTCCAGCAACGAATAGAGCGGCAGCACCTGTTCGAGGCTGGCCGATTCGAACGAGCCGATGCGCTGGGTGAGTTGCTCGACGCGCGTGCGCACGGCGTCGACATAGTCGAGGTTGCGCCGGTAGCTCTGCCACCACAGTGCCGAGGCGGCGAGCAGCACCGTGCCGGCCACGCCCGCGCCGACGATCACGGCGCGCCGGCGCCGGCGCATCCGCTGCAGGCGCCGGCCCGCCAGCGGCGCCTCGGCGATCACCAACTGCTTCAGCAGTGCGGTCAGGAAGTAGGACTTGCCGCCGGCATCGGGCCGCGGCAGCGGTTTGAGGGCCAGGCCATGGCTGCGCGCGAGCTCGCCGATCACGCGGTCGATCGGGTTGCCCTCCTGCGTGCCGCTGGTCAGCGCGATCGAGCGCAGGCGCTGCGCCGGCGCGGCGCTCGCGTTGGCGAAGGCTTTGCGCACGAAGCCTTCGAGGGGCGCGAGCAGGGCTTCGAACTGTGCCGCGAAGGTGTAGATCGGCAGGCGGCGCTGGAGCGTGCGTTCCTGCTGCAGCGCCTCGGTGCTGCGCTGCCGCAGGCGCTGCGCGAGTTCGGCCAGGCGCGCGCCCAGGTCGTCCGGGACGAGCGCGGCGTCCGCATCGAACACCAGGCCCCACAGCTGCTCGCGCTGGGCGGCGTCCAGGTCGCCGAAGGTCTCGGTGAAGCCGGCCAGCAGGTCGGCCTTGGTCACCAGCAGGTAGACCGGAAAGGCCAGGTCGAGCTCGCGGCGCAGCTCGTCCAGCCGCGCGGCGACCGCGGCCGCCTGGCGCGCGAGTTCCGCACCGCCGTGCAGCAGGTCGGGCACGCTGACGCTGACCAGCACGCCGTTGATCGGCTGCACCGGGCGGTGCCGGCGCAGCAGCGCAAGGAACTGCTGCCACTCGCGGGCGTCGGCCGCGGCGTCGCTGTCCTGGGTCGTGTAGCGCCCGGCGGTGTCGATGAAGACGGCCTCCTGGCTGAACCACCAGTCGCACTGCCGCGTGCCGCCGGTGCCGGCGAGCGGATCTCGCCCCAGCCGCTCGGCCAGCGGGAAGCGCAGGCCCGAATGCAGGAGTGCCGTGGTCTTGCCGGCGCCGGGCGCGCCGATGATCAGGTACCACGGCAGTTGCCGCACCTGGCGGCGGGCCTGCCACCAGCGGCGCGCGCCCTTGCCCTCGACACCCTGCCGAAGCATGGCGAGCGCCTGGCGGAAGCGCTGGCCCAGCTCGGTGCCGCCTTCGCCCGATTCCAGGCCCTTCAGCAGCTGTTCGTTGCGGCGCCGGGCGAGCAGCGCGCGCAGCGCCTGCCAGCCGATCAGCAGCAGCGCGCCCAGCACCAGCAGGGCGGCTCGGGCACTTGCATCGTCGAAGGGATGCCAGGTGCCGAAGACCAGCAGAGGTGCCGCGAACCACAGCAGGACGCCCGCCGCGCAGAGGTTCACGGCGGTCTGGGCGAAGCGGGTCGGCGACTTCATTGCGGGAACAGCACGATCTCGACCCGGCGCTGCGGCTTGGGGGCCTCGGCGTCGACCCTGGCCTCGACCGCGAGCCGTTCGTCGCCGAGCTGCGGACGCAGGATGTCGGCGCTGCGGCGCGCCCATTCCATGGCCTGGTGCCAGGCCGAGGGCGTGCGCGCGGTCGGCGTGTCGCTGCCGTCGGTGTAGCCGACGACGAGCACTTTGCCGGGCTGCTTCGCGAGCACGGCGCCGAGGCGCTTGAGGGAAGCGCTGGCGTCGCCCAGCGCGTCCGCCTCGACGATGGCCACGCTGCGCAGCGCCTCGTCGCGCACCGACAGTCGGCCGGCCTCGATGTCCTCGCGCAGGGCCGAGGCCAGCCGTGGCGGCGCAGCGGCCGCAGCCGCGGCGGGCGCCGCCGGGGCCGTGCCGGCGGGCACGATGCGCTGCAGCGAGGCCAGCACGCCGTCGACGCGGGCCGCCAGCTGCAGCTGGCTGGCGCTGTAGACGCCCACGGCCAGCACGCCCAGCAGCAGCACGGCCGGCAGCGCGGCGCGCGGCGTCCGTGGCGGCGCCGCGGCGGCGGCCGCGCAGTGCCAGCGCGCCACCAGCGGCGGGGGCGGTGCTGCCTGCTGCAGCGCGAGGTGCACGCGCGCGCGCAGGCCTTCATGGTCGCGGGGGTCGAGCACGGTGCGCGCGCGCAGCCCGAGGCTCAGGCAGGTGTGGAAGAGTTCGAGCAGCGCGCGGTGCTCGCGCGGCTTCTGCGCCAGCCGCGCCACCAGGCGCAGCAGCTTGTCGCCGCCGCCGGCTTCGCCATGGAAGCGCTCCAGCAGGCCGGCGCCCTCCGCGCCCCACGGGGCCGCGGCGAACTGCTCGTCGCCCCAGGCGCAGAGCATGTAGCTCGCGGCTGCCACGCTGGGCTCGGGCACGCCGGCCGCGCGCGCATCCGCCTCGAAGCGGTTGACGGCGGCCGCGAGCGTGCGGCGCAACGCGGCCGGATCGGCGGGCGTCGCGTCCCGCAGGCCGGCCATCAGGGCGACCAGGGGGAGGGCGTGGGTGCGCAGGGCGCGCGCGCCGGGCGGCTCGCCGACGAAGGCGGTCGGGGCGTCGTCCGGCAGCGGCAGCGATGCCGGCGCGCCGGACGCGGCGGGAAAGCCGGCTGGGGCGGCCGGGGCGGACGGTGCGCCGGGGCGGTTCACTTCGCCCACCCCAGGAGCAGCTGGCGCGCCTGCGCATCGACCCGCGCGCGCGGCACCACCGTCCCCGCGGGCAGCGGCAGGATGGCGCGCCACTGCGCATGGTCGATCTCGCGGAAGGCGCCGAACACGGCGACCGCGCGCGCGTCGCCGGCCAGTTCCAGGGCCAGCTCGCGCGCCTCGCCGGGGCGCAGGTGCAGGCTCTCGCGCACGAGCACGTTCGAGCCGAGGGTGGCCTCGTCGTCGTCGTAGAGGCTGTCGAAGCTCGCCTTCTCGAAGCCGCTCGCATCGCGCAGCACGTAGACGCGCAGCGCCAGCGAGGCCGAGGCGTTGCGCGTATCGGTGTTCAGGCTGCGCTGCGCCTGCACGAGCAGCTGCAGGCTGCGCTTCGGCCCGGCCAGGGCCGGTGCCGCCCCGGGGCTGAACATGAAGTTCACCACCATCGAGGTGTTGACCCAGGGGATCTGGCGCTGGGCGGTGTCGCGCAGCACCTTGATGCGCACCGCCTTCATCATGTCCTCGACCTCCACGCCGGTGGAGCGCAGCTCGGTGGCGAGGTGCTTGGTGTAGATGCTGTTGCCGCCGAGCGGGCCGTCCTCGGCGACGCCGCCGGGCGCCGCCGAAAATGCGATCAGCGCCCCCGGCGCCGCCATCTCGGCCAGGCCGTTGGCGCTGCGCGAGGCCCGGCGCGCGGCGAAGGGGTCGTTGCGGCAGGCGTCGATGATGAAGATGCGCGCGCGCGGACGCACCCGGTCGACGTGCGCGAGCAGCGCCTCCTGCAGGTCGATGGCCTCGTCGCGCACCTCGGCCTCGTCGCGCAGCGCGATGTCCACCGGCAGCAGGTAGTTGCGCCCGCCGATCTGCACGCCGTGGCCGGCGTAGTAGAAGACCGAGGCGACCTGGTCGTCGTCCATGCGGCGCGCGAACTCGCGCAGCACGCGCTTGAAGTCGCGCGCCTTGAGGTTGAGGTGCTCGCCCACCTCGAAGTCGAGGGAGCGCAGGGTCTGCGCGATCAGGCGGGCGTCGTGCTCGGGGTTGTTGAGGGGGAGGTCGGGATAGCGGCCGTTGCCGATCACCAGGGCGATGCGGCGCTGGCGGGAGGCTTCGATCTTGGCTTGGGGCTGGGCCAGGAGAGGGGCACTGGCCAGAAGGGGTAGCAGGCCGAGGCCGGTGAGGAGTTCGCGGCGCGCGAGGCGGTTGCGGGGCGAGGCGCTGTCTTGTTGCAAGCGCCCGGTGCCCTCGCCCCAGCCCTCTCCCAAAGGGAGAGGGAGCAAAGCCGGAGTCGCGGATTTGGGCACAGCGTGAAGCGCTCCTCTGCGTATCTCGTCCCATTCTCTGCGCCGCCCCCGGGTGGCACAAGTCGAGCGAATGGCCAGTGCGGCGATGCGGCATCGGCGCGCACAGGGCATGGGCTTCAGGCGCCGTGGAACTGCACGCGGCGGTTCACGCCGGCTGCCGGATCGGCTCCGTCGATCGGGCGGCTTTCCCCGAAGCCGACCGTCTTCAGGCGCGCGGCATCGATGCCGTGGTGCTGCACCAGGTAGTCGCGCACCGCGCGGGCACGGCCGCGGGACAGCTCGAGGTTGTAGGCATCGCTGCCGACGGCGTCGGTGTGGCCTTCGACCGTGACGACGCTGTTCGGCGCGAGCAGCTTGATGCCGTCCGCCAGCGCGTCGAGCTGTGTCCGCGCGGCCGGCAGGATTTCCGCGGAGTCGAAGGCGAAGCGGACCGGCAGGGACAGGGCCGAAGCGTCGGCGGGCACCTTCTCATGGCTGCGCGCCGAGGTCTTCGCCAGCGCGACGGCCGCCGCCGAGACGTACTTGACCGGGGCCGCGGGCGCGGACGGCGCTTCGTCGAGCAGGCGGACCGACCGGGTCCGGCCGAGCACGGCCGCCACGTCCTGCGGGTTCACGAGCTGGCCTTCGCGGTAGACGATCACCTTCTCGGCCTTCGCGTGGGGCGTGAGCAGGGCGGCGGCCAGGGCGAGGGCGAGAGTGCTGAGGTAGCGGGTCATGTCGGGCTCCTTGGGCGTTGGATGGGGTTCTTCGATGCCCATGGGTTGCGCGAGGCGGGTGGCCGGTTCAATCTTTCTCGACCGATCCGACGCCGCGGATGTTGCGCGTGACCGCGGGGTCGCCCTGGTAGCGCACATGGCCGACGCCGGCGATGCGCACCGCCAGCGTGCTGCTGGCGGCCAGGCGCGCTTCGCCGTTGCCGTCGATCGCGACCTCGGCGCGCTCGCTGGCCAGCCGGGGCGCGGAATAGCTGCCCATGCCGGTGATGGCGAGCTGCTGCGCCGCTACCTTGCCGCCGCCGACTGCGACTTCGCCGGCGCCGGTGATCCGCACGTCGAGCTTGCGCGCGTCCTCCAGCCGGTCGAGGCGGATCGAGCCGCCGCCGGCCAGCACCAGCGCGAGCGCGTCGCCGCGCAGCGGCCCGATGCGGATCTCGCCGGCGGTGCGCGACTCGAAGGACCGCAGCATGCGCACGCCGATCTTCATGCGGATCGGCTGCTGCGTCTCGATCCGGCCGGGCGTCAGGCCGATGACCAGGCGGCGGCCCTGGACCTCCGTCGTGATCTTGCGCAGCACGGCGGGCTCGGCCTCCAGGGTCAGCGTCTCGCGGGGGCCCTGCTCGATGCTCACCTCGCCGGCGACGGCGAACACGACCTCGTCGAAGTCGGCGACCGCTCGGGTCTCGGTGGCACCCAGCGCCGGGGCCGAGACGGTCGCGACCAGCGCCGCAGCCAGGGTGGAGGCCCGGAGCACCCGTCGGGCAGCGAAGGCATGGATGAAGCGGTTCATGGTGCGGTTCCTGTTTGCGTCGGGCGGCGGCCTCAGCGCGGCAGCGCCAGATTGGGCGGTGCGGCGGAGGGGCGCGCCAGGCAGGTGGTCCAGCCGGTGTCGGTGACGATCAGCGTGCCGCCGTTGCGGTCGAAGGCCACCAGCTTCGCGCCTTGCCGGGTCTCGGGGCCCAGGGTGACCGGGCCCTCGTCGAACAGCAGGCGGCCGTACTGCCAGCAGCGCAGCTGGTAGGTGCCGGGCCCCTTCTGGGCCGGCGCCCGGGCCGCGACGCGGTCGTCACCGCCGGTGGCGACGCCTGCGGCCGCGCCGCGGGGCATCTGGACCAGCACGCCGGCGATGGCGGCCAGGGCGAGTCCGGTGAGGGCTGCCACGCGCAGGGCGGGGCGCTTGGCAGGGCCGGGACGGAATTCATTTGGCTTGGACACGGAGGTTCTCCTGGGCGAGCGAGCCGCCGCTGGCTTTGAAGAAGGCAGCACGGATCGTTTCGAGCGTGGTGCCGGGGAGGGGTTCGAAGTCGGTGCCGACCAGGGCCTGCGGCAGCGACGCCATGACGTCGCGCTGGGTCGCGAAGCAGGAGATGGTTTCGGGCACGCCCTTCGTGTTCATGGTGAGCTGGAAGCGCATGGCGCCGGGCAGCGCGAGCGGCTTGGCCGCGGCGACGCGCGAGTCGCGGGCGAAGCGGTTGGGGAAGAAGCGGATGACCTTGGCATCCTCGTCCTGCAGGTAGCAGTAGACATGCGCGTCCTGCGAGGGGGCGAGCGACAGATTGATCGACTCGCCGCCGGCGAAGCGGGTCTGCTGCTTCGGGGTGCTCACCGACAGCTTCAAGGGCGCTGGGGCCGGAGCTGCGGCGGTTGCTGCAGCGGGTGCTGCGGGGGCGGCGGCCTGGGGCGTCCCGGGTGCCGCGGCCACGGTGGCCGGCGGGGTGTAGCGTGCCGGCTGGTCCGGCCGCTTGATCTTCGTGTGGTCGGCGGCGAGGAAGGCGTAGAAGAATTCCTCGTTCAGCAGCGCCTCGCGGCTGAGGCCGAGCGCGGCGCGGTAGTTCGCGATCGCCTCGTCGATGGCCGGGTTGAATTCGCCGTCGATCGGGCCGTCGTAGAACCAGCGCCGGCGCAGCTGGTTCTGGAAGTAGGCGATCAGCTCGATGCGCGTCGACGCCATCGCGTGGTACCAGTCGAACATCTCCAGGCGCGTTTCGTCGTTCTTCTTCGGGTCCGTCACGCCCAGGCAGCTCCAGTAGGGGGTCTTGGTGAGCTTGCCGATGAGTTCGACCGCGGCCAGCTCGACCAGCCCGCGCAGCGCCTGCGTCTGGCCTTCGGCCTTCGCCAGGTTCATGCTGTAGTTGATGCCGAACTTGTGGTACGCGGCGTCGCCGTCGATGCCGCTGCCCTGCTTGAGGATCATCACGGAGTTGCGCGAGGTGACGCCCGCGAGCACGGCCATGTCGCTGGTGGTCAGCACGCTCAGGTCGAGCGCCAGCATGCTGGAGCCCGCATCCTTGGCCGCGCCGAGGTTGATGAAGGGCGCGAAGCCGATGCCGATGTCCTTCTGGTTCTTGACGAGGTTCTCGTCGAACTGCGACACGGAGCCCTTGATGTCGTACAGCGGAATCGCCTGGTAGGCCGCCGCGCTTTGCGCCGAGGCCAGGTAGCTGATGACGTTGGCCGTGTCCTTGCCGAAGGCGACCAGGCGCACCGCCCGGCTGCGCCGCGACATGTCCGACACCGACGAGATCAGCATGTCGCGCGTGCCGGCGTTCAGCTTCTTGGTCTCGTCGGTGATTTCCTCGGTCAGCATCGTGATGTCCCGCACGCCGTAGTCCAGCAGCAGCGTGTCCATGCAGCGCAGCGCATGCGAGAAGCCGGTGATCGAGCGCTGGGGCCGGTCCTCCGGGCCCTTGCGGATCTCGTTGGTCTGGTCGATGGTGGGCTGCTTCACCTCGAGCGTCTGGCAGCCCGCGAGGGTCGCGGCGGCGGTGGCGAGTGCGAGGCAACGCAGGACTTTGGGCGGGTTCATGTCAGGTCTCCGGGGTGCGCGATGTCTGCTCAGCAGCCGCCGCGGCCGACGATGTTGATGGCATTGGGCGCGAAGACGAACACCTCACGCGGCGCTGCGCCGATGCGGCCGCCGGTGTCGATGTTGCCGATGCTCTGGCTGCCGCAGGTGGCGCTGTTGCTGCCTTGCTGCTGGCTCTTGCCCTGAGCGTCGAGCTCGCGCTCCTTGGCGGCGATGCGGACCTTTTCCTTCGCGATCTTGGCGCGGAAGCGCGTGTCGACGCCCATCAGCTCCTGCCCGGCGTAGGCGTGGACACCGGAGGCCAAGGTGGCGGCGGCGAGGACGATGCGGGCGGTGAGGGCGAGGCTGGCGTTCATGATGGTCTCCTGGGGGGAAAGTGCCGGCGCGCGTGGCGCCGGCGCGGGGAAGTAGAAGGACGAGGCTTACTTCGCGACGCCCACGCTCTGGTCGGCGGTGGACAGGAAGCCCGCGGCGCTGTTGAACTGGCCGGTGGCGAGCACCGTCGAGTTCGTCAGCTTGCCGCTGCCTTGCGCGCCGCCGATCTGCTGGTGTGCCGAGGCCAGGAAGCCGCCGGCCACGTTGCTCACGCCGGTGGCGCCGACGAAGCTGCCCTGCACCTTGCCGTCGCCCTTGGCGAAGCCCACTTCCTGGTCGGCCGTGCTCAGGAAGCCGGCGGCGGTGTTGTTCACGCCCTGGGCGATCACCGCGGTCTGGCTGATCTCGCCGTTCTGGGTGGCGCGGGCGATGCTCTGGTTGGCGCTCGACAGGAAGCCGACGGAGGTGTTCACAGCGCCATTGACGATCACGGCCGTGTTCTTGATCTTGCCGTTCTGCTCGGCCACGCCGATGTTCTGGCGCGCGGTGGACAGGAAGCCCGCCGAGGTGTTGACCGCACCGGTCGAGAACACGCCGGAGTCGGTGATCTCGCCAGCCATGGCGGCGCCGAAGGCGAGGCCGAGTGCGGCGAGGACGGAAACTGTGCGAACGACTTGCATGATGGTTCTCCTTCGAGTGGTTTGAGGGGCGGAGGACTTGCGGCTTGCTTGCCATCCGCACATGGGTTGCGGCGCGCGCTCAAACGGTTCAAAGCAAATCGGCGCGCGCGACAGGCCTTGCAGGCCCGGAATGAAAAAACCCGCCGGCGCGGGCTGCGCGCGGGCGGGTCGGGTGGCGAGGCTGCGGAAGAGGGCAGCGGCTTACTTGGCGACGCCGATGCTCTGGTCGGCGGTGGACAGGAAGCCGGCGGCCGTGTTGACCGAGCCGGTGGCGATGACGGTCGAGTTCGTCAGCTTGCCGTTGCCTTGCGCGCCGCCGATCTGCTGGCGGGCGGTGGACAGGAAGCCGGCGGCCGTGTTGCTGGCGCCGTTCGCGATCACCGTCGAGTTCGTGACCTCGCCGTTGTCCTTGGCGAAGCCCACTTCCTGGCGGGCGGTGCTCAGGAAGCCGGCGGCGACGTTGTTCAGGCCGCTGCCGATGATCGTGCTGTTGGTGATCTTGCCGTTCTGCGTGGCGCGGCCCACGCTCTGCTCGGCCGTCGACAGGAAGCCCGCGGCGGTGTTGTTGGCGCCGTTGACGATCACGGTGCTGTTGGTGATCTTGCCGTTCTGCTCGGCCACGCCGATGTTCTGGCGGGCGGTGGACAGGAAGCCGGCCGAGGTGTTGACGGCGCCGGTGGACAGGACCGTGGAGCCGGCGATCTCACCAGCGATCGCGCCACCGAAGGCAAGACCGAGGGCGACGAGGACGGAAGCTTTGCGAACGATTTGCATGATGATCTCCTGAAGGGGTGGTACGGTTTGTTGGTGGGGCTTGCCGAATTGCTTGCCTTCCCGCCCATGGGTTGCGGCCCGTTCAGAACCGGTTCAAACAAATTTCGCACCGTCGCGGAGAAATTTTTCCGGCACACCGGACGCCGGCCCGGTGCCCACGGAAGGGCGCGGCAGCGTAGGATCGCCCGTCATGCTGGACAGGGCTCCCCCGGAACCGCCTCCGCATCCGCCACGCCTGACGGGCCTGCGCGGCACCTTGAACGCGCTGCGCAATTTCGGGTTGATGGGCCTGGGTGCGCCGCCGGCCGGCGACTACGACAGCTTCACGGCCGGCGACGGCCAGCAGGTTCCGGTGTACGTGCGCGGCGACGGCCCGCCGCTGGTGCTGGTGCACGGGGTCGGCTGCTCGCACAGCGACTGGAAGCCGGTGGCCCGGCAGCTGGCGCGGCGTCACTGTGTGCTGGCCTGGGACGCGCGCGGCCATGGCAACTGCCGGCCGGTGCGCGGCAGCATCACCCTGGCGCGGCTGGCGACCGACCTGGCCGAGATGCTCGACCACTTCGGACTGGAGCGGCCGGTGCTGGTCGGGCACTCGATGGGCGCGCTGACCTTGATGCAGTACCTGCAGCTGTACGGCACGCGGCGCGTCGGGGCGGTGGCGCTGATCGACCAGTCGCCGCGCATCGTGACGGACGACGCCTGGCGCCTCGGGCTCTTCGGTGGCTGCAGCGCGGCGATGCTCTCGGGGCTGATCGCCGGGGCGCGCCAGGACCTGGCCGAGACGCTGCTGAACGAGATCGGTGCGCTCGGCGGCCCCTGGCTGAGGCGACGACTGGACATCGACGCACCCCTCGGCCGGATGCTGCGCCGACGGCTGGGGCGTGTCGACATCCGGCCGCTGCTCGATCTGGCCGAGTCGATGGCGCAGGCCGACTTCCGCGCCTCGCTGGCGCGCCTGGATGCGCCGCTGCTGGTGGTGCTCGGAGCGCGCAGCCCGCACTACGCCGGCCTGCCGCTCGATGCCTGGTACCGCGACACGGTCAAGCATGCGCAGGTCTCGGTGTATCCGCGCGCCGGCCATTCGCCGCACATCAGCGAGCCGCTGCGCTTCGCGCGGGAACTGGAGCGTTTTCTGGCCGATCACGCGTGAGTGGTGGCGTCAGGGCGCTGCCTCCAGCTCTGCTTTCGCGCATCGGGTTGATCGCGACAAAAAACCAGATTTGATCTGGACCAAACGGCCCCAGAATCGCGCCCCACAACGGGAGCGAGGCAGCAACAACGCTGAAGCCATGAGCTTGGTCTCCCCGGATGCACAGGGAGATCAAGAACTTGAACAGGCACCTTTACCGCATCG
>NZ_LYMK01000082.1 GCF_002157355.1 Variovorax sp. JS1663
CTGCTCTTCTTCATGTCCGTTCTTCCTCTGACAACGGACTCTACTAACCTTCAACTGGTACGCCCTATGGGGAGCAGGTCAGTGCAGCGCCTGCAGCCTCCAACGGGTGCGGCTGCTCCAGCACGCGGAGGACGGAAGCATCGTGAGTAGCCGGCTCGAGCATGCGCTCTTCACCTGCACACTCGGCGTCGAGGAGTCGAGGAACTCCAATCGCGGCTCGATCGGATTGCGCAATGCGCTCGGCAGTATCTGCTCGCTCAGCGAAGGGATGGAACCGAACTGCATCTCCAGTATTCGCGCGAAGCGGCGCCGGAACTCCGTGCACTCTGATAGATCCCGGTCTTGGACCGAAACGGTTGGGCCATGAACGAGCGTCGGCGTGAAGTGGATGCGCCGGCGATTCTATGAAGCTGAAGCGGAAGTGCCATGGGTACCTGCTTGGTGTACCAAACCAAGAGGCAAGCGAAGATCCAGAAGCAAGAAAGCCCTTGATTCCGTCAAGAATCAAGGGCTTAGCGATCTGGTGGCCTGGGGCGGAATCGAACCACCGACACGCGGATTTTCAATCCGCTGCTCTACCAACTGAGCTACCGGGCCTTGGTGTGCAGCCTGCGATTATACAGTGCCTCGGCGCCCTCTCGACAGGTCGACGCCAAGTTGCTTGAGCTTGCGATAGAGATGGGTTCGTTCGAGGCCGGTTTTCTCGGCCACGCGGGTCATCGACCCGTTCTCCATCGCAAGGTGGAATTCGAAATAGGCCTTCTCGAAACCGTCGCGCGCATCGCGCAGCGGCCTATCCAGGTCGAAGCTCTGCATGGCCTGCGGGCCCGTGTCAGCCGCCGGCCCCTGGGGCATGGCGGGCACCAGTGCGCTTTCGCCCGAAGTGGTGACAACGGTGGCCAGGTTGTTCGATGCCGCCGGCACCACGCTGGCGGCGGCACGTCGCGCGTTCTCGCGCGCCAGACCCTGCTCCACCGCCTTGAGCAGTTTCTGCAGGGTGATGGGCTTCTCGAGGAAGGCAAAGGCGCCGATACGGGTCGCGTCGACCGCGGTGTCGATGGTTGCGTGGCCGCTCATCATGATCACCGGCATGCTCAGCAGGCCGGCGGTCGACCATTCCTTGAGCAGCGTGACGCCGTCGGTGTCGGGCATCCAGATGTCGAGCAGAACCAGGTCGGGCCTGGCCCGCTGCCGGGCGGCACGGGCCTCTGCCGCGTTCTCCGCGAGCTCTACGTTATGGCCTTCGTCGTTCAGAATTTCGAAGAGCAGGTCCCGAATGCCCAGCTCGTCGTCGACCACGAGGATGTTTGCCATGAATGCTTGGTGTTATGCGCCGGAAATGGGTTCGCTTGTGGGTCCACCGCCCCGCATGCCAATGCTCAGGCGACAGACGGCGTCGAATCTTTGGCGTGAGCGAGCGCTCCCTGTGGCCCGACAGCCAACGCGAATGATAACGAGACTTGCGCGCCAGCCACAGCCCCGTCGACGAGACGATTGGACAGTTCGATCCGTGCGCCGTGTTCGTCGGCGATCTTCTTGACCACCGCGAGACCCAGCCCGGTACCCTTGGTCTTGGTCGTGACGTACGGCTCGAAGGCGCGCTTGAGGATGTTCTCGGCAAAGCCGGGCCCGTTGTCTTGCACGGTGAGCCGCACGCGCTGGCCCGAATCGGCCAGCCGCGTACGAATGACGACCTCGCCCCGCCGCCCGCTGCCATGGGCTGCGGCCTCGGCAGCGTCCTGAGCGTTTTGCAACAGGTTGTGAACGACTTGCCGGATCTGCTGCGCGTCGGCGCGTACCGGCGGGCAGCGCTCGTCAAGCTCGCAATGCAGCGCAATGGGGCCATTCTCGGCGCCGTAGAGGTGCAGCACGTCGGCGACCAGCGCGTTGAGGTCCACCGGCTTGAGGTCAGCCGCCGGCAGCCGCGCGTAGTCGCGGAACTCGTTGACCAGCCGCTTCATCGCGTCGACCTGGTCGACGATGGTCTTGACCGACTTGGCCAGCACCGCGGCCTCGGCCGGTGCGACCTTGCCGCTGAGCTTCATCTCGAGACGCTCGGCCGACAGCTGGATCGGCGTGAGCGGGTTCTTGATCTCGTGCGCCAGCCGCCGCGCCACTTCGCCCCAGGCCTGGGCACGCTGGGCCGACACGATCTCGGAAATGTCGTCGAACACCAGGAGCCGCGCCTCGCCCGGCAGTTGCGCGCCGCGCGCCACGATGTTGACCGCGTCCTGCGACAGGCCCTCGCCGCTGGCGTGCAGCTCGAAGGCATGCTGCCAGTGGTCCAGGCCGTGCTGCAGGTGCTCGATCTCGAAGTCGTCGAACTGCTGCTGCACTGCCTGCCCGAACTCGGCCAGGCCGGGCACGTCGACCAATTGCTTTCCCTCGTAGGCGGCGAGCGGTGCGCGCAGCACGCGGGTCGCGCCCGGGTTGGTGGAGAGGACGACGCCGCGGGAGTCCAGCACGATGACGCCCGAGGTGAGGTTGTCGAGGATGGTCTGCAGGTTGGCGCGCGCCGCGTCGAGCTCGCCCAGGGTCTTCTCGACAGCGGCCCGCGCCTCGGCAAGCTGCTGGGTCATGACGGCGAATGAGCGCGTGAGGCCGCCGAGCTCGTCCTTGCCCTGGACCACCGCAGTGGGCCGCAGGTCGCCGCCGGCCACCTGGCGCACGCCATCGGCCAGCACCAGCAGCGGCCGCGCGAGCTGTGTGCCGAACAGCACGGCGAGCAGCACGGCGCCGAACACGGCGAGGAAGAGCGTCAGCGTCAGCGTGCCGATGTACATGCGGCGCAGGCCCTCGCGCGCGATCGCCCTCTCCTGGTACTCGCGATTCGCCTCCTGCACCGCCAGCGCATTGGCCACCACCGCCGGCGGCAGCGGCTGCGTGACCTGGAGGAAGCGCGGCTCCGTGTTGAAGTCGAAGCCCGGCCGCTGCACCAGCGCAATTGCCCGCACGCTGGCCGGCGGCGGCAGCGTGGCGCCCGGGGTCGGGCTCTCGTCCAGGCCCTCGATGTGGGAAATGACGCGATCGACCCGAGCCTGTCGCAACTGCTGCGACGTGGGCCGCTCGGGATTGAGCTGGAAACGCGAGGCCCCTGCGCCGGCGATCAACTGGCCGGTGCCGGTCCAGAGCACCACGTCGGTGGCCCCGAGCTGGTCGCGGATGCGCTCCAGCACCAGGCCCGCGCTGGCGTCCGGCACATCGGCGAGCTGCCCGCTCGCGCCACGCACTTTGCTGACCAGATCGTCGGACAGGGAATCCAGCGTAGCGCGGCCGAGGTTCAGGCCGGCATCGAGCGCGCCCTCGACCTTGACGTCGAACCAGCTCTCGATCGAGCGCGCCACGAACTGATAGGACACGACGTACACCAGCACGCCCGGCACCACGCCCACCAGCGCGAAGATGGCGGCCAGCTTGATCAGCAGGCGGCTGCCGAACTTGCCCTGGCGCAGGCGCCGCAGCAGCCGAAAGGCGACCCAGCCGATCACCAGCACCAGCACCACCGCCACCACCACGTTGACGCCGAACAGGCGCGCGTAATTTCGCTCGTAGAGCACCCGGTTGTTGGTGGACTGCGCAAGCAGGAACATCAGCACGAGCCCGATCGCGGTGACCAGGAAGGCGCCCACGCCGAGAGCCCAGCGCCGTGCCCGGGCGCGGCTGGCGGCCCTGGCTGCGTCCTCACCGGCGCGAGAGTCCTTGCTCACTTCATCTTCTCCAGAGGCAGGCGTGCGCTGCGCTCGACGGAGATGTTCCAGTCGGCGTGGCCGACCACGCCGATCTGGAAGGGCCGCGGCAGTTGGGAGGTGTCGAGGCGGAAGCGGAAGGTCACGGGGTGGAGCCCCTCGTCGCCGATCTCGGAGATGTCCCCCAGCCGCAAGCGGGCCACGCGCCGCACGCCCTCGAGCGCTTCCGCAAGGGTATCGAAGTTCTGGTTCAGCGACACGCCGAAGCCGGAATTCGTGATCGGCACCGGCGAGACGTTGAGGCGCCAGCGCCGCGTGAGCGGCTGGTAGGCCAGGCGCATGTGGCGCGCGGCCTGCGCCACCCGCAGGTCGGTCCAGTACCAGCGCTCGCGGAACAACTCGGCCTCGGCGACGAAATAGATCGAGATGCCCTTTTCGAGCACCTCCTCGACCAGGTTCGGCAACTCGAATTGAACCTGCGCATTGAGGTAGACGCCGTCGTCCGCCTGCTCCAGCCGCATCTGGCTGACCGATGCCCCCTTGGACTGCGCCGGCGCCGTTGCAGGCCAGCAGACCAGGAGCCAGGCCAGCACGAGCAGGACCGCCAGCCAGCCGGCGCCGCGCGATTCAAGGGGGCGGCTGTTTTTCGAGCAGGGCGTAGAAGAAACCGTCGTGGTCACCCAAGGCATTGTCCGGGACGCCGTGGGCAATCTCCCCGCTTTGCGGCAGCAAATGCCCCGGCGAGGGCAGCAAAGCGGCGTCGGTGTTGTGTGCAAGGAACGCATCGATCTGGTGCGCGCCCTCTTCCCGGAAAACCGAACAGGTGCAGTAGAGCAGGCGCCCACCCGGCCGGACCAGGGGCCAGAGCGCGGCGAGCAGCATGGCCTGCTGGAGCGCGAGCTGCTCGGTGTCGCTTTCGCGCCGCAGCCAACGCACATCGGGATGCCGGCGCACGATGCCCGAAGCTGTGCAGGGCGCATCGAGCAGGATGGCGTCGAAGGCCCGGCCGTCCCACCAGGCCTCGGGCCGGACGGCGTCGGCCACGACGACACGAGCGGCCAGGCCGAGCCGGCCCAGCGTCTGGTCGATCCGCCGGCTGCGCGCGGCATCGACCTCGAGGGCGATGAGCTCGATCGCGCCAGGACCGGCCAGTTCCAGCAGGTGCGCCGTCTTGCCGCCCGGTGCCGCGCACGCGTCGAGCACGCGCAGGGGCGCACCGCCCGGCGCGGTGCCGAGCAGGCCATCGAGCAGGAGTGGCGCAGCCAGTTGGGCCGCCGCATCCTGGACCGAGCAGGCGCCCTCGGCGAAGCCCGGCAGCGCCTGCACCGGCCTGGCGCGCTGCAATTGCAGCCCGCTCGCCGCCACCGGCGTCGCCTGCAGCCCCTCGGCCGCCAGGGCCGCCTGGTAGGCCGGCCGGTCGCTCCAGGCCGGATTGACGCGCAGCGTCATCGGCGCCTGCGTGTTGTTAGCGGCAAGCACGCGCTGCCAGTCGCGCGGGTGGTCGCGCTTGAGGCGCTCGATCCACCAGCGCGGATGGTTCCACTGCGCGACCGGCTCGCGATCGGTGGCGGCGACAAGGTCCTCGCGTTCGCGCAGGAAGCGCCGCAGGCAGGCATTGACGAAGCTGGCCTGGGCGCGCGTGCCAGGATTGCGCTTGGCCGCCTCGACCGCCTGGTCGACGAGGGTGAAGGGCTCGTAGGGCGCCAGTTTGGGGTCCCAGGCCAGCGCCAGCGCGGTGCACAGCAGGGCATCGGCGGCCGGCGGCGGGGTGCGCTTGGCCAATTGCCGGCGCAGGGCCTCGGCCCGGCCGAGCCGGCGCAGCACCTGGAAGCCCAGCGCCTGGACGCCGGGCCTCTGGTCCGGCGGCACGGCGTCGAAGGCCACGGTGCCGGACACGCCACCACGGATCGCGGCCAGCGCGACGGCGGTGAGCTGCAACTGGCGCCAAAGCGGTGGCGCAAAGGGCTGCGATGCGGCGATGGGATCGGAAGAGTCTGCCAACTTGGAGTCGATGATGAGGGAGTGCGATGTCAGCGCAAAGGCGCTGCCGGTCGCAACTGCATGATCCACGCCACCAGCAGCGCCGGGAACTGGGCGATGGCCGTGTTGTACTGGTGCACCGCCTGATTGAACTGGCTGCGCGCGATCTCGGCCGCGGCCGAGGGTTCCGGCCACGCCATGGGGACCGCGCCGGCGATGAGTTCCTCCCGTCCGCCGAGGGGTGCGGGCCGGGACAGCGTGCCATCGGCCTCGAAACTGACCACCGCATCGGGATACAGCCGCTGCCAGGCGCCCAGCATCACGTGCAGCGCCGTTCCCAGCGCGGCGATGCCGGCCGGGTCCAGCGGCTTGAGACGCGTGGCGGCCAGCAGCGTGATCAGTTGGCCGGCGGACGCCTGCAGCGAAGCGTCCGCCCCATGGCCGGATACGGCAGCCTGCGCCGGCGGCACGTCGGCCGACCGCGCCTGCACGAAATCGAGCTGCCGCACCAGCGCGGCGTCGAGCGCCGCATAGGCCTGCAGCGCCGCCGAGCGCAGCCGCACGATGCGGTTGTATGCGCCGACGAACCAGAAGAGCACCACGGCCCCCACGATCCACCACGGCCACGATTCGGGAACGAAGCTCATCGCGGGAGGCAGAAAAAAGCCCCCGATCCGCGGGCGGAAAGGGGGCGTGGGAGACCGGTCATGCCGGCGATGCTAGCCGGTTATTCGGTCGCGGCGCCTTCGCTGGCATCGGCCGTGCTCGCATCCTCGGTCGTCGTGGACGTGGCGCTGCCGGCGAGCTCGGCGGCTTCCGCCTCGGCGATCGCGCGGCGCTCGGCCTCGTCCATCGCGTCCTTGGCCTTGCGCGCCTGGTGATAGGCCATGCCGGTGCCCGCGGGGATCAGGCGGCCGACGATGACGTTTTCCTTCAGCCCGCGCAGCTCGTCGCGCTTGCCCATGATCGCGGCTTCGGTCAGCACGCGCGTCGTTTCCTGGAAGGACGCGGCGCTGATGAAGCTGTCGGTCGAGAGCGATGCCTTCGTGATACCCAGCAGCAGGTTGGTGTAGGTCGCGGGGATCTTGTCCTCGGCGCGCAGGGCGTCGTTGGTGTTCAGGATCTCGCTGCGTTCCACCTGCTCGCCGGCGATGTAGTTGGTGTCGCCCGGGTTCTCGACCACGACGCGGCGCAGCATCTGGCGAACGATCACCTCGATGTGCTTGTCGTTGATCTTCACGCCCTGCAGGCGGTACACGTCCTGCACCTCGTCCACGATGTAGCGCGCCAGTTCCTCGGAGCCCAGCAGGCGCAGGATGTCCTGCGGATCGGCCGGGCCGTCGACGATCGACTCGCCCTTGTTCACCACCTGGCCTTCGTGCACCAGGATGTTCTTCTCCTTGGGCACCAGCTCTTCCCAGACCTTGCCGTCCGGATCGGTGATCTGCAGCCGCACCTTGCCCTTGGTTTCCTTGCCGAAGGAGACCGTGCCGGTCATCTCGGCCAGCATGCCCTTGTCCTTGGGCGAACGGGCTTCGAACAGCTCGGCCACCCGCGGCAGACCGCCGGTGATGTCGCGGGTCTTCTGGCCTTCGACCGGAATACGCGCCAGCACCTCGCCGGGACCCACGTCCTGGCCGTCGCGCACCTGCACCAGGGCGCCGACCGGGAAGCCGATCGTCACCGAGTGGTCGGTGCCGGGGATCTTGACCTCGCTGCCCGCGACGTCGACCAGCTTCACCTGCGGACGCACGACCTTGGCAGCGCCGCGGCGCTTCGGATCGATGACCACCAGGGTCGACAGGCCGGTGACTTCGTCGACCTGCTTGGCCACCGTGAGGCCTTCCTCGACGTTCTCGAACTTGGTGCGGCCGGCGAATTCCGTGATGATCGGGCGCGTCAGCGGATCCCAGTTGGCCAGCACGTGGCCAGCCTTGACCTGCTGGTCGGCCTTGACCGTCAGCGTGGCGCCGTACGGCACCTTGTGGCGTTCGCGCTCGCGGCCATGCTCGTCGTGGATGATGATCTCGCCCGAGCGCGCGATCACCACCAGCTCGTTCTTGCTGTTGGTCACGTAGCGCATCGTGGCGTTGAAGCCGATCAGGCCGTTGGACTTGGCCTCGACGCTCGACGCCACCGCCGCGCGCGACGCCGCACCGCCGATGTGGAAGGTCCGCATCGTCAGCTGCGTGCCGGGCTCACCGATCGACTGCGCCGCGATCACCCCGACCGCCTCGCCGTTGTTCACCAGGCCGCCGCGGCCCAGGTCGCGGCCGTAGCACTTGGCGCACAGGCCGAAGCGGGTGGCGCAGGTGAGCGCGGTGCGCACCTTGACCTCGTCCACGCCTTCGGCTTCCAGCGCCTCGATCGTGTCCTCGTCCAGCATGTCGCCGGCATTGGCCAGCACGGCGCGGGTCTCGGGGTGCAGCACGTCCTCGGCCGCGGTACGGCCCAGGATACGTTCGCGCAGCGACTCGATGACTTCACCGCCCTCGACAATGGCGCGCATGACGGTGCCGTCGGCGGTGCCACAGTCCTGCTCGATCACGACCAGGTCCTGCGTCACGTCGACCAGGCGACGCGTCAGGTAGCCGGAGTTCGCGGTCTTCAGCGCCGTGTCGGCCAGACCTTTCCGGGCACCGTGGGTGGAGATGAAGTACTCCAGCACGTTCAGGCCTTCGCGGAAGTTCGCGGTGATCGGCGTCTCGATGATGGAGCCGTCCGGCTTGGCCATCAGGCCCCGCATGCCGGCCACCTGCCGGATCTGCGCAGCAGAACCGCGGGCGCCCGAGTCGGCCATCATGTAGATGGAGTTGAAGGACTCCTGCTCCACTTCCTTGCCGTTGCGGTCGGTGACCTTCTCCTTCGACAGCTTGGACATCATGACCTTCGACACCTCGTCGCCGGCCTTGCCCCAGATGTCGACCACCTTGTTGTAGCGCTCGCCGGCCGTGACCAGGCCCGAGACGTACTGCTGCTCGATCTCCTTCACTTCCTTGGCCGAGCGGTCGATGATCCCGTGCTTCTCGGACGGCACCAGCATGTCGTCGATGGCGATCGAGATGCCGGCCTTGGTCGCCAGGCGGAAGCCGTTCTGCAGCAGCTTGTCGGCGAAGACCACGGTCTCCTTCAGGCCGCATTTGCGGAAGGAGGCGTTGATCAGGCGCGAGATTTCCTTCTTCTTCAGCGCCTTGTTGATGTTCGCGAAGGGCAGGCCCTTGGGCAGGATCTCCGACAGCAGCGCGCGGCCGACGGTGGTGTCGACCAGCGAGGTGCCGGGGGTGAATTCGCCCGTTTCCTTGTCCTTCGTGTACTCGGTGATGCGCACGCTCACCTTGGCGGTGAGCTCGACCACGCCGGCGTCGAGCGCGCGCTGCACTTCACCGATGTCGGAGAAGATCAGGCCCTCGCCCTTGCCGTTGATGCGCTCGCGCGTCGTGTAGTACAGGCCCAGCACCACGTCCTGCGAAGGCACGATGGAGGGCTCGCCGCTGGCCGGGAACAGCACGTTGTTGGAGGCCAGCATCAGCGTGCGGGCTTCCATCTGCGCTTCCACCGACAGGGGCACGTGCACGGCCATCTGGTCGCCGTCGAAGTCGGCGTTGAAGGCCGCGCAGACCAGCGGGTGCAGCTGGATCGCCTTGCCTTCGATCAGGATCGGCTCGAAGGCCTGGATGCCGAGTCGGTGCAGCGTCGGTGCGCGGTTCAGCATCACCGGGTGCTCCTTGATCACCTCTTCCAGGATGTCCCACACCACCGGCGTGCCGGATTCGACTTCCTTCTTCGCGGCCTTGATGGTGGTCGCGATGCCCATGGCTTCCAGGCGCGAGAAGATGAAGGGCTTGAAGAGCTCGAGCGCCATCAGCTTCGGCAGGCCGCACTGGTGCAGCTTGAGCGTCGGGCCCACCACGATGACCGAACGGCCCGAGTAGTCGACGCGCTTGCCCAGCAGGTTCTGGCGGAAGCGGCCGCTCTTGCCCTTGATCATGTCGGCCAGCGACTTGAGCGCGCGCTTGTTGGCGCCGGTCATGGCCTTGCCGCGGCGGCCGTTGTCGAGCAGCGAGTCGACGGCTTCCTGCAGCATGCGCTTCTCGTTGCGCGCGATGATTTCCGGCGCCTTCAGTTCGAGCAGGCGGCGCAGTCGGCTGTTGCGGTTGATGACGCGGCGATACAGGTCGTTCAGGTCGGAGGTTGCGAAACGGCCGCCGTCCAGCGGCACCAGCGGACGCAGGTCCGGCGGCAACACGGGCAGCACGTCCAGGACCATCCACTCGGGCTTGATGCCCGACTTGCGGAAGGCTTCCAGCACCTTGAGGCGCTTGGAGTTCTTCTTGACCTTGACCTCGGAGCCGGTCAGGTCGCCGCGCAGCTTCTCGATCTCGCTGTCGAGCTCGATGCCCATCAGCAGGTCCTTGATGCCCTCGGCGCCCATCTTGGCGACGAACTCGTCACCGTATTCCTTGCGCTTCGCGTCGTAGTCGTCCTCGGACATGATGCCGAACTTCTTCAGCGGGGTCATGCCGGGGTCGGTGATGACATAGGCTTCGAAGTACAGCACGCGCTCGATGTCGCGCAGCGTCATGTCGAGCACCAGGCCCAGGCGCGACGGCAGCGACTTCAGGAACCAGATGTGGGCGCAGGGCGCGGCCAGGTCGATGTGGCCCATGCGCTCGCGGCGCACCTTGGTCTGCGTGACTTCGACGCCGCACTTCTCGCAGATCACGCCGCGGTGCTTGAGGCGCTTGTACTTGCCGCACAGGCACTCGTAGTCCTTGATCGGGCCGAAGATCTTGGCGCAGAACAGGCCGTCCCGCTCGGGCTTGAAGGTCCGGTAGTTGATGGTCTCGGGCTTCTTCACCTCGCCGAAGGACCACGAACGGATCTTCTCGGGCGAAGCCATGCCGATGCGGATGGCATCGAAATGCTCGTCCGGCGTGAATTGCTTGAACAGGTCGAGTAGCGATTTCATATGACTCTTTCCCCTTCTGTTACGAACGCTCGAGCTCGATATCGAGACCCAGCGAACGGATTTCCTTGACCAGCACGTTGAACGATTCCGGCATGCCGGCTTCGATCGAGTGTTCGCCCTTGACGATGCTTTCGTAGACCTTGGTGCGGCCCTGCACGTCGTCGGACTTCACGGTCAGCATTTCCTGCAGGACGTAGGAAGCGCCGTAGGCTTCGAGCGCCCACACTTCCATTTCCCCGAAGCGCTGGCCGCCGAACTGCGCCTTGCCGCCCAGCGGCTGCTGCGTGACCAGGCTGTACGGGCCGGTCGAGCGGGCGTGCATCTTGTCGTCCACCAGGTGGTGCAGCTTGAGCACGTGCATGTAGCCGACCGTGACCGGACGCTCGAACTGGTCACCCGTGCGGCCGTCGTACAGGTAGGCCTGCGTACGCGACGCGGTCAGGCCCTTGGCCTTGGCGATCTCGTCCGGATAGGCCAACTGCAGCATGCCGCGGATTTCCTCTTCCGAGGCACCGTCGAACACCGGCGTCGCGAAAGGCACGCCGGTCGCCAGGTTCCCGGCCATCTCGAGCACGTCGGCATCGCTCAGCTTCGCGAGGTCTTCCTTGCGGCCCGAGCCGTTGTAGAGCTTGTCCATGAACTGACGCAGCTCGGCCACCTTGGCCTCGTGCTGCAGCAGGTCGCCGATGCGCTGGCCCACGCCCTTGCCGGCCCAACCCAGATGCACCTCGAGCACCTGCCCGACGTTCATCCGCGAAGGCACACCCAGCGGGTTCAGGCAGATGTCGCAAGGCGTGCCGTCAGCCATGTGCGGCATGTCCTCGACCGGAACGATCTTGGAAACCACACCCTTGTTGCCGTGGCGGCCGGCCATCTTGTCGCCGGGCTGCAGGCGGCGCTTGACGGCCAGGTAGACCTTGACCATCTTGAGCACGCCGGCGGGCAGCTCGTCGCCCTGCGTCAGCTTCTTGCGCTTCTCCTCGAAGGCGAGGTCGAAGCTGTGGCGCGTCTGCTCCAGCGAGTTCTTGATCGACTCGAGCTGCGAGGCCACCTCGTCTTCCGCCGGGCGGATGTCGAACCAGTGGAACTTCTCGATCGAGGACAGGTAGGCCTTGTCGAGCTTGCTGCCCTTGGCCAGCTTGTTCGGGCCGCCGTTGGCGACCTTGCCGGTCAGGAGCTTCTCGATCCGGTCGAAGGCGTCGGCCTCGACGATGCGCAACTGGTCGTTCAGGTCGAGGCGGAAGCGCTTGAGCTCGTCGTCGATGATCTGCTGGGCGCGCTTGTCGCGCTGGATGCCTTCGCGGGTGAACACCTGGACGTCGATCACCGTGCCCTGCGAGCCCTGGTCGACGCGCAGCGAGGTGTCCTTCACGTCCGAAGCCTTCTCGCCGAAGATGGCGCGCAGCAGCTTCTCTTCCGGCGTCAGCGTGGTCTCGCCCTTCGGCGTGACCTTGCCCACCAGCGTGTCGCCGGGCTGCACTTCTGCGCCGACGTAGATGATCCCGGATTCGTCCAGGCGGTTGAGCTGCTGCTCGGCCAGATTCGGGATGTCGCGTGTGATTTCTTCCGCGCCCAGCTTGGTGTCGCGGGCCATCACCACCAGTTCCTCGATGTGGATCGAGGTGTAGCGGTCTTCGGCGACCACGCGCTCGCTGATCAGGATCGAGTCCTCGAAGTTGTAGCCGTTCCAGGGCATGAACGCGACCAGCATGTTCTGGCCGAGCGCGAGCTCGCCCAGGTCGGTCGAGGCGCCGTCGGCGATGACGTCACCCTTGGCGATCTTGTCGCCGCGCTTGACGATCGGACGCTGGTGGATGTTCGTGTTCTGGTTCGAACGCTGATACTTGATCAGGTTGTAGATGTCCACGCCGACTTCGCCCGCCGCCGCCTCGGCGTCGTTCACGCGCACCACGATGCGGGTGGCGTCGACGTAGTCGACCACGCCGCCGCGGGTGGCGGTGACCACCGTGCCGGAGTCGATCGCGGAGACGCGCTCGATGCCGGTACCGACGAAGGCCTTCTCGGGACGCAGCACGGGTACCGCCTGGCGCTGCATGTTGGCGCCCATCAGCGCGCGGTTCGCATCGTCGTGCTCCAGGAAGGGCACCAGCGAGGCGGCCACCGAGACGATCTGCGCCGGCGACACGTCCATGTACTGCACGCGCTCGGCCGAGACCAGGATCGACTCGCCGGTCTCGCGCGCCGACACCAGGTCGCCAGTGAGGCGGCCGTCCTTGTCGAGCGCGGCGTTGGCCTGCGCGATCACGTACTTGCCTTCCTCGATGGCCGACAGGTAGTCGATGTCGTTCGTGACCTTGCCGTCCGCCACGCGACGGTACGGCGTCTCGATGAAGCCGTACTCGTTCAGGCGGGCGTAGAGCGCCAGCGAATTGATCAGGCCGATGTTCGGGCCTTCAGGCGTCTCGATCGGGCACACGCGGCCGTAGTGCGTGACGTGCACGTCACGCACTTCGAAGCCGGCACGCTCGCGGGTCAGACCGCCGGGGCCGAGGGCCGAGACGCGGCGCTTGTGCGTGATCTCGGACAGCGGGTTGGTCTGGTCCATGAACTGCGACAGTTGCGAGGCGCCGAAGAATTCCTTCAGCGCGGCCGAGATCGGCTTGCTGTTGATCAGGTCGTGCGGCATCAGCGGCTCTTGCTCGGCCTGGCCCAGACGCTCCTTCACGGCCTTCTCGATGCGGGCGAGACCGGTACGGTACTGGTTCTCGGCCAGCTCGCCGACGCAGCGCACGCGGCGGTTGCCGAGGTGGTCGATGTCGTCCACTTCGCCGCGGCCGTTGCGCAGGTCGACCAGGATCTTCACGACCGCGAGGATGTCCTCGTTGGTCAGCACCATCGGACCGGTCGACTCGTCGCGGCCGACCTTGGCGTTGAACTTCATGCGGCCGACGCGCGACAGGTCGTAGGTGTCGGGGTTGTAGAACAGGCGCTGGAACAGGGCCTGCACCGCGTCTTCCGTCGGCGGCTCGCCGGGGCGCATCATGCGGTAGATGGCCACGCGCGCGGCGAACTCATCGGCGGTTTCGTCGATGCGCAGGGTCTGCGAGATGTACGCGCCCTGGTCGAGTTCGTTGGTGTAGATGCACTGGATTTCCTGCACGCCGGCGGCGCGCAGCTTCTTCAGCAGCGACTCGGTCAGCTCGTCGTTGGCCTTGGCCAGGATCTCGCCGGAGTCGGCATCGACGATGTTGCGGGCCAGCACACGGCCGACCAGGAAGTCTTCCGGCACGCTGATGTGCGTGGTTTCCGTCTGCTCCAGCTCGCGCGTGTGGCGCGCGGTGACGCGCTTGTCCTTCGCGACCACGACCTTGCCCGACTTGTCGGTGATGTCGAAGCGCGCGACTTCGCCGCGCAGGCGCTCGGAGACGAACTCCATCTGCGCGCCGCTGTCCATCAGGCGGAAGTTGTCGTTGACGAAGAAGTTGGCGAGGATCGATTCCGGGTTCAGGCCGATGGCCTTGAGCAGGATCGTCACCGGCATCTTGCGGCGGCGGTCGACGCGGAAGTACAGCATGTCCTTCGGGTCGAACTCGAAGTCCAGCCAGGAACCGCGGTAGGGGATCACGCGGGCCGAGAACAGCAGCTTGCCCGAGCTGTGCGTCTTGCCCTTGTCATGCTCGAAGAACACGCCCGGCGAACGGTGCAGCTGCGAGACGATCACGCGCTCCGTGCCGTTGATGATGAAGGAGCCCTTGTCGGTCATGAGCGGCACTTCGCCCATGTAGACCTCTTGTTCCTTCACTTCCTTGACCACCTTGGACTGCGGCGTCGAGGACTCGCGGTCATAGATGATCAGTTGCACCTTGGCGCGCACTGCCGACGCATAGGTCAGGCCGCGGGTCTGGCACTCGCGCACGTCGAAGGCCGGCTTCGCCAGGTTGTACTCGAGGAACTTCATTTCCACGAAGCCGTTATGCGACACGATCGGGAAGGCGGCGTCGAAAGCGGCCTGCAGGCCTTCCACGGTGCGTTTCTGGGGCGGGACACCCGCTTGCAGGAACGCGGTGTAGGCGTCCTTCTGCATCTGCAGCAGGTAGGGAATTTCGACGACGCTTGCGCGGTTGCCGAAATTCTTTCGGATGCGCTTGCGTTCGGTGTAACTGTACGTGGACGTTTGGGCCATGAGAGCTCCGGGCTTTGAGATCTTCAGCGACTTGTCAGCAGCGCTTTCGCGCCCCTGCTTGGCGGCTGGCCACTACCAGCCGTTGGCGGACGGCGATGCGTTGCACATCGCCCGAACCAAGGGGTCTTCTGCAGTCGGGGTCAGAAGACACTCAAAAACGGCCGGGAAACAGCGGTTTTTGGGTGCGCTCTGAAAGCGGCAAAGGCTGGAGGGCCTTCCGGCGCACTCCAGCCCTGCGGGAGAACCGAATTACTTCAGTTCCGCCTTGGCGCCGGCTTCGACCAGCTTCTTCAGCATGGCTTCGGCGTCGGCCTTGGCCACGCCTTCCTTCACGGCCTTGGGGGCGGCTTCCACCAGGTCCTTGGCTTCCTTCAGGCCAAGGCCGGTGATTTCGCGCACGGCCTTGATCGCAGCCACCTTGTTCGCGCCGGCGTCGGTCAGGACGACGTTGAACTCGGTCTTTTCCTCGACGGCTGCGGCGGCAGCACCGCCACCGCCGGCGGCCGGGGCGGCCATGGCTGCGGCGCTCACGCCGAACTTCTCTTCGATCGCCTTCACCAGATCGTTGAGCTCCAGGACCGTCATGCTGTCGAGAGCGGTCAGAAATGCGTCTTTATCGAATGCCATTTGGGTTTCCTAACAATTGGGTTGAAATTTTCAAAAGCAAGCTCAGGCTGCAGCCGGGGCTTCGGCCGGGGCTTCGGCCGCGGCCTCCGCCGGCGCTTCGCCACCGCCACGCTTCTCGGCGAGCGCGGCCAGGACACGGGCCGTGCGCGAGATCGGGGACTGCATCAAGCCCAGCAGCTGGGCCAGCAGCACTTCCTTGGAGGGGATGCTGGCCAGTTGCTTCACGCCTTCGACGTCCAGGGCCTTGCCACCGAAGGCGCCGCCGCGAATGACCAGCTTGTCGTTGGTCTTCGCGAAATCGGCCACCACCTTCGCGGCGGCCACGGCATCCTCGGAGAAGCCATAGATCAGCGGACCGGTCATCTGGTCACCGACGACTTCGAAAGCGCTCCCTGCGACAGCACGGCGTGCCAGGGTGTTCTTGAGAACACTCAGGGTCACACCCTTGCTGCGCGCATCGTTGCGCAGACGGGTCATGTCGGCGACCGTGATGCCACGGTATTCCGCCATCACGAGCGTTTGAGCTTTTGCGGCGAGGCTGGTCACGTCATTGATGACCGCTTCTTTCTCACTGCGATTCAGACTCAAGGTCTACTCCTTTTCAATGCATCTTTCGGTTTAGGGCCTCGGGATGCGCTTCATGCAGCGACCAACTGTTTCGGAAACGGATTCCTTGCAGCGGGATCGCCATCTGCGCTGGTGGCCTCGCGATGGAGAAGAGGCAATTGAGTGCAGGCCCTCCTGCACGCCAGCGGTCTTGGATGGCCCGGCCAGACGCTTGCACGCCTTGCCGACCCACCACATCGCCCCACCACCCTTGAACAGCCGGGGGGCAATCTCATCGGGCCCTGCCGCGGCAAGGCCCTTTTCTCATCTTCTTCAGCCCTGGGTCGAGATGGTCTGCATGTCCACGCGGACACCCACACCCATCGTCGACGACACGGCCACTTTGCGCAGGTACACGCCCTTGCTCGAGGCCGGCTTTGCCTTGACCAGCGCCTCGATCAGCGCCGAGAGATTGCCCTGCAGCTTCTCGGTGTCGAAGGAGCGGCGGCCGATCGTGCCGTGGATGATCCCGGCCTTGTCGACGCGGAACTGCACCTGGCCAGCCTTGGCGTTCTTCACCGCGGTGGCGACATCGGGCGTCACGGTGCCGACCTTGGGGTTCGGCATCAGGCCGCGCGGGCCCAGGATCTGACCCAGCGCACCGACCACGCGCATCGCGTCCGGCGCGGCGATCACCACGTCGAAGGGCATGTCACCGGCCTTCACCTGGGCGGCGAGGTCGTCCATGCCGACGATGTCGGCCCCGGCGGCCTTGGCTTCCTCGGCCTTGGCACCCTGGGCGAATACAGCCACGCGCTTGGTCTTGCCGGTGCCGTTGGGCATCACGACGGCGCCACGCACCACCTGGTCGGACTTCTTGGCATCGATGCCGAGCTGCACCGCCACGTCGATCGATTCATCGAACTTCGCGGTAGCGGCTTCCTTGACGATGCCGATGGCTTCGGTGAGCGGGTACAGCTTGGTGCTGTCGACCTTACCGGCGAGCGCCTTCTGCTTCTTCGTGATCTTGGCCATTTACACGCCCTCCACATTCACGCCCATCGAGCGGGCCGAGCCGGCGATGGTGCGGACCGCGGCGTCCAAGTCGGCTGCCGTCAGGTCCTTCATCTTGGTCTTGGCGATCTCTTCGAGCTGGGCACGCGTGATCTTGCCGACCTTGTCCGTGTGCGGACGGGCGGAACCCTTCTCGAGCTTGATGGCCTTCTTGATCAGTGTGATCGCCGGCGGCGTCTTGATGATGAAGGTGAAGCTCTTGTCGGCGAACGCGGTGATGACCACCGGCAGCGGCAGGCCGGGCTCGACGCCCTGGGTCTGCGCGTTGAACGCCTTGCAGAATTCCATGATGTTCAAACCGCGCTGGCCCAGTGCGGGGCCGATCGGCGGCGACGGGTTGGCTTTACCAGCTGGCACTTGCAGCTTGATGAAGCCGACGATTTTCTTCGCCATGCTTTTCTCCTTGCGGGTCTTAGCGCCTTGGCTTGTTCAGCCGCAGCTCCCCGGGGTTGACGACTCTCGAAACAAGATCCGGCGCCGAGTCGGGAAGCACCGGGTCCTCAAAAAATACTCAGGTCTTCTCGACCTGACCGAATTCGAGCTCGACGGGCGTCGCGCGGCCGAAGATCATGACCGAGACGCGCACCTTGCTCTTCTCGTAGTTGACTTCCTCGACCGAGCCGTTGAAGTCGGTGAACGGGCCCTCCTTGACGCGCACGAACTCGCCCACGGTGAACTCGACCTTGTGACGCGGCTTCTCGGTGCCCTGCTGCATCTGGCTGACGATGTCCTCGACTTCCTTCTGCGAGATCGGAGCCGGGCGGTTTTTCGCGCCGCCGACGAAACCCGTCACCTTGTTGGTGTGCTTCACCAGGTGCCACGTGTCGTCTTCCATGATCATCTCGACCAGCACATAGCCAGGGAAGAAGCGGCGCTCAGTGGTGCGCTTCTGGCCGTTGCGGACCTCGACCACCTCTTCCGTCGGCACCAGGATGCGGCCGAACTTGCCCTGCATGCCGGCGCGGTTGATGCGCTCGATGATGTTGCGCTCCACGGCCTTTTCCATGCCCGAATAGGCGTGGACCACGTACCAGCGGAAGTCCGGGTTGGCGGGGGGCGCCAGCACGGCGCCATCTTCAGGCTTCAACTCGACAGCGTCGTCAGTCATTATTTTCTCCAGCCCAGGATGAGATCGAAGAACACCCATTCGAGCGTCTTGTCGGTGAGCCAAAGGAAGATGGACATGACCACGACGAAGGCGAACACATAGGCCGTCATCTGGATCGCTTCCTTACGCGTCGGCCACACGACCTTCTTGACCTCGCGCCACGAATCGCGGCCGAAGGCCCACAACTGCCGGCCATTCTCGGAGCTCGCGAACGCACCGACGGCAGCCGCCAATCCCACGAGCAGGACGGCCCACTGCACGAGCACACCCTGGCGCGCTAGCAGATAGAACGCCACGATGGCGCCCACCGCCAGCACGACAGCCACAGCCATCTTGGCCTTGTCGGCGCCAGTGCTCACGGTTTCGATTTGAGAAGTGGCCATCTTGGGCAAATATTCCTGCGGCCTTGCGGCCTCTTCAATTCACGGCACCTTCCTAGACGCCGAAGCCCGTCAGGTCGTGACGGGCTTTTTTCGGAGCCACCTTCAGGTGGCAGGGGCAGTAGGAATCGAACCTACAACCTTCGGTTTTGGAGACCGACGCTCTGCCAATTGAGCTATACCCCTGTGGATCGCTTTAGACGTCCAGGATCTTCGCCACCACGCCCGAACCCACGGTGCGGCCACCCTCGCGGATGGCGAAGCGCAG
>NZ_LYMK01000083.1 GCF_002157355.1 Variovorax sp. JS1663
TGGGTGGCCAACGTAGCGAAGTAAAGGAGGAGGAACGGCGCAGCCGTTCCGGGGGACATGAGCGGAGTTGGCCACCCACCGCCATCGGCACGCCCCCAAACTCAAAGCTGAATTCCGACTTCACGATTCCGCCCCCAACCCGCGCAGGCCTACAATCAGCCCTGCTTCCAGACCGACTGAAGCAAACGCTAGGGGTGCCAACCCGCGACACATCGTGTTGCAGGCAGGCTGAGAGAGTCCCTTTGAACCTGACTGAGGTAATCCTCGCGCAGGGAAGCTGGTCCGGCGGCCGCCACGTCCTTGTCTCCTCTCGCGTGGCGGTCCCACCGCCGTGGCCTCGCCCACCTGCCAAACACTTTGCATTGGAGCAAATGGATGGCAATCACGACTGAAAACAACGAGGCGCTGACGCCGCTCGCCGCCGGCAGCCGCGTCTTCCACTGGCACGACCATCTCTCGCTCTGGTTCAGCCTGGGCGTGGGTCTGCTGGTCATGCAGATCGGCGCCTACCTGGTGCCGGCGGTCGGCACGCGCGATGCGGTCATCGCGATCGTGCTGGGCTCCTGCATCGGCGCAGGCCTGCTGGCCTGGACCGCGCGTTTGGGCTGCGAGAGCGGCCTGGCCAGCGCCGGGCTGATGCACGCCACCTACGGCAGCGCCTTCGCACGCCTGCCGGTGGTGCTCAACATCGTGCAGCTCATCGGCTGGACCACCTTCGAGCTGGTGATCATGCGCGAGGGCACGCAGGCCATCGGCAAGCAGGCCTTCGGCTGGTCGCTCGACGGGCCGCTGGGCGGCCTCTTCACGACGCTGCTGTGGGGCGCGGTGCTGCTGGCGCTGCTGGCCGGCTCGATGGTCAGGCTGGTGCGGCGCTTCGTCAGCCGCTTCGGGCTGCCGCTGGTGGTGCTCTCGCTGCTGTGGCTCACCTGGCAGTTCGCGGGGCAGTTGCAGGCCAAGGGGTGGGAGGCCTTCTGGTCGCGCCCCGGTGACGGCAGCATGGGTCTGTTCAGCGCGCTGGACCTGGTGATCGCGATGCCCGTCTCCTGGCTGCCGCTGGTGGCCGACTACGCGCGCCACGGCAAGCGCAGCACCGGCGGGCTGGGCGGCGCCTTCAGCGGCACCTGGCTCGGCTATGCGCTCGCCAACATCTGGTGTTATGGCCTGGGCGTGATGGTCGCCAGCGCCGCCGAGCCCGGCAGCAACCTGGTGACGGCCCTGCTGCTGGCGCAGGGCGGGCTGGTGGCGCTGGGACTGATCCTCATCGACGAGCTGGACAACGCCTATGGCGACGTGTACTCCGGCTCCGTCTCGGCCCACAGCCTGAAGCCGCGCTGGAGCGTGAAGCGCTGGGGCCTCGCGCTCGCGGTGCTCTGCATCGCCTTCGCGCTGGTGCTGCCCATGCACACACTGGAGCCCTTCCTGCTGCTGCTGAGCTCGGTCTTCGTGCCACTGTACGGCGTGATCCTCGGGCGCCTGGGCACCGGCGAAGCACCGGCCTCGACCGGCACGCGGCGGGTGGACCTGGGCGCCGCGCTGATCTGGATCGCCGGCATCGCGGTCTACCACGGGTGCGCCAAGTGGGCGCCTCAGTTCGGCTCGGCCCTGCCCACGCTGGCCTTCACCTTCGTGCTGGCCTGGTTCACGCGCCAGGCCGCGGCAGGCGGACCGTCGGCACTGGCGCAAAGCCGTGGTTGAGGGGACCGTGGCCCGCGCCGACCTGCACGTCCGCACCGGCCGCCATGGCGGCCACGACGTAGCCGCGCGCGCGCTCCACGGCCTCGGGCAAGGCATAGCCCAGCGCCAGGTGCGAGGCGATGGCCGAGGACAGCGTGCAGCCCGTGCCGTGCAGATTGCGGCTCGCGATCCGCTGGGAAGACAGGCGCAGGCGCTCGCCGTCGGCCTCGGCCAGCAGGTCCACCACGTCATCGCCCGGCAGATGGCCACCCTTGAGCAAGACGGCCCGCGCGCCCAGCGCGAGCAACTCGCTGGCCGCGTCGTCCAGCGCATCCACACCGTCGATCGGATGGCCGATCAGCAGCGCCGCCTCGTCGAGGTTGGGCGTGACGACGATGGCGCGCGGGAACAGCTCGCGCACCAGCACCTGCACCGTCTCCTGGGCGATGAGGCGATCGCCGCTGGTGGCGACCATCACCGGGTCGAGCACCACGTTCGGCAGCTTGTAGTGGTCGATGGCCCAGGCCACCACCTCGACCACCTCGGGCGCATGCAGCATGCCCAGCTTGACCGCATCGACGCCGATGTCCTCCACCACCGCGCGGATCTGCGCTTTGAGGAACTCCGGCGGCACACCATGGATGCCACTCACACCCAGCGTGTTCTGCGCGGTCAGGGCGGTGATGGCCGTCATGCCGTAGCAGCCGAGCGCCTGGAAGGTCTTGAGATCGGCCTGGATGCCGGCGCCGCCGCCGCTGTCGGAACCGGCGATCGAGAGCACGCGGGCGTATCGGGAAGATGCGAGGGTCATGCGGAAAATTATCGGCCACGCCGCGCAGGCCCCTGCAGGAGGCCCTGGCCATGAGCGCGCAAGCGATGCCTTTCCGCTCGGCCGCGATCCTCGGGGCCGGGCTCATGGGCCGGCTGCTCGCCGTGGCGCTCGCCCGCGGCGGCTGCCATGTCGAGCTCTTCGATGCCGGCGGCCCGCAGGCCGATGGCGCGGCGGCGCGCGTCGCGGCCGCCATGCTGGCGCCGCTGGCCGAATCGGCCGTCGCGCCCGCCTCGGTGGTGCGCATGGGCCACCACGCGCTCGATCGCTGGCCTGCGTTGCTCGTGGAGCTGGCCAGCCCGGTGTTCTTCCAGCGCGAGGGCACGCTGGTGCTGTGGCACCGCCAGGATGCGGCCGAGGCCGCTCGGCTGGCCCGCGTGCTCGCGCGCACCGGCGAGCAGGTGCCCGCGTTGCCCGCGATGAAGACGCTGGACGCCGCGGGCATCGCCGCGCTCGAGCCCTCGCTGGGCCAGCGCTTCGCGCAGGGCCTGCTGCTGCCCGATGAAGGCCAGCTGGACAACCGCGAGCTGCTCGCCGCCCTGCTCGCCACGCTGGAGGGCCTGCCGAACGTCACGCTGCACTGGCACGCGCCGCGCAGCCTCGACGATTTCCAGCCCCGCCCGGACGAGCGCGTGATCGACTGCCGCGGCCTCGGTGCCCGTCCGCAATGGAACACCCTGCGCGGCGTGCGCGGCGAGGTGATCCGCGTGCATGCGCCCGAGGTGGCGCTCAGGCGGCCCACGCGCCTCGTGCACCCGCGCTACCCGCTCTACATCGCGCCCAAGCCGGGGCAGGTGTTCGTGATCGGCGCCACCGAGATCGAGTCCGAGGACATGTCGCCGGCCAGCGTGCGCTCCACGCTGGAGCTGCTGAGCGCCGCCTATGCCGTGCACAGCGGCTTCGCCGAGGCGCGTATTCTCGAAATCTCGACCCAGTGCCGCCCCACCCTGCCCGACAACCTGCCCGCCTTCCGCCAGCCGCGGCCCGGCGTTCTGCAGATCAACGGCCTCTACCGACACGGCTTCATGATCGCGCCGGCCCTGCTCGACGTCGCGCTGGAGCTGCTGCGCGAGGGCCGCTCGGCGCTGGCGCCGCGCTTCGCGCTGGCGCCCAGCCTGGAGGAGAGACACGCATGAACGTCCTGATCAACGACCACCCGAAGACGCTCCCCGACGACGCCACGCTGGCCGACGCCATCGCCCTCATCGAGGCCGTGCCGCCCTTCGCCGCCGCGGTGAATCGGCAGTTCGTGCCGCGCTCGAGCTACGCATCGCACCTGCTGCAACCCGAGGACCGCATCGAAGTCATCCGGCCCGTCACGGGCGGCTGAATGAATCACGGAGACACGACCATGACAACCAACCCCGACGACGCGCTGATGCTCTACGGCCAGGCCTTCCAGAGCCGGCTGCTGCTGGGCACCGCGCGCTACCCCTCGCCCGACGTGCTCGAGGCCGCGGTGCGGCGCGCCCGGCCCGCCATGCTCACCGCCTCCCTGCGCCGCCAGACCGCGACGCCCGGCAACGGCGAGGGCAACGGCTTCTGGGACCTGCTGCGGCGGCTGGAAGTGCCCGTGCTGCCCAACACCGCAGGCTGCCACAGCGTGCAGGAGGCGATCGCCACCGCGCAGATGGCGCGCGAGCTGTTCGACACGCCCTGGATCAAGCTGGAGCTGATCGGCGACGACTACACGCTGCAGCCCGACACGCTCAACCTGGTGGATGCCGCCTCGCAGCTGATCCGCGATGGCTTCCAAGTCCTGCCCTACTGCACCGAGGACCTGGTGCTGTGCCAGCGCCTGGTGGACGTGGGCTGCCAGGCCGTGATGCCCTGGGCCGCCCCCATCGGCACCGGCCGCGGGCCGATCAACCCCTATGCGTTGCAGGTCCTGCGCGAGCGCCTGGACGTGCCCATGCTCGTCGATGCCGGCCTGGGCCTGCCCTCGCATGCCTGCCAGGTGATGGAATGGGGCTACGACGGCGTGCTGCTCAACACCGCCGTGGCCCTGGCACAGGACCCGGTCGCGATGGCCGGCGCATTTGCCGACGCGGTGCAGGCCGGCCGCAGCGCGCGCCTTGCCGGCGCGATGGCCGCGCAGGATTCCGCCCAGCCGAGCACGCCGGTGCTGGGCACGCCCTTCTGGCACCACGCCAACACCCAATGAGCCCGCAAGCCATGAACGACCAGGACGAGATCACCCGCGCCATCCTCGCCGCGCATGCCGCGCGCTTCGGCGAGACCGGCGGAAGCCCGGCCGCCTTCTCCGGCGACGACCCCGTGTACCGCGGCGCCAAGACGGCCTGCGCCGCGCTGGGCTTCATCGAGGTCGATGCCGAATGCCTGGCCCGTGCGTGGCAGGCGCAGACGCAGCGCACGGGCCGCTTCGATGCCGCCGCGTGGCCCGCGCATCCGGCCGACTTCGGTATGCGCCCCTTTCCGCCCACCGCGCGCGAAGATGCCTTCCCGCCCTGCCCCGAGAAGCTCGGCCTCTACGCCGTGCTGCCCGATGCGGCCTGGGTCGGCCGCATGGCGCGCGCGGGCTTGCCGACGGTGCAGCTGCGTTTCAAGTCCACCGATGCCGATGCCATCCAGCGCGAGGTGAACGCCGCCGTGGAGGCGGTGCGCGGGACCGATGCGCTGCTTTTCATCAACGACCACTGGCGCGCCGCCATCGAGGCCAAGGCCTATGGCCTGCACCTGGGCCAGGAAGACCTGGATGCACTGAGTCTGCAGGACCTGCAGGCGATCCGCGCCTCCGGCATCCGCCTCGGCGTCAGCACCCACGGCTACGCGGAGATGGTGCGCGCCGATGCGGTGAGCCCGAGCTACATCGCCATGGGCGCGGTGTTTCCGACCACGCTGAAGAAGATGCCCACCGCGCCGCAGGGCGTGGCCCGGCTGGGGGCGTATGCGCAACTCATGCGCGGCTACTCGCAGGTCGGCATCGGCGGCGTCGATGCACAGCGGCTGCCGGACGTGCTGGCCACCGGCGTCGGCTCCGTGGCCGTCGTGCGCGCCGTCGTTGCCGAGCCCGATCCCGAGGCCGCGGCAGCGCGCCTGATGGCCGCGATGGCGCGTTGAAAAATTCCGCACTTTTTGCGCCGCGCGAGGCGGCCCCTCCGGAAGGGCCAAAAAACAAAGCTATAATCTGAGGCTTGTTCCTCGATAGCTCAGTCGGTAGAGCGCCGGACTGTTAATCCGTAGGTCCCTGGTTCGAGCCCAGGTCGAGGAGCCAGAACAAACCCTCGTGGTTCTTGAAAGCCCTGCTATCTTTCCGGTAGCAGGGCTTTTTCCTTGCTGCGCATTTTCTACCCCGTGTCCGACTCGTGTCGGAAGACCGTGCGCCCTCCACGCCCGGATCCGAAAACAGAACACGTGTTGCGCCGGGAACACGCGTTCCGATCGGAAAGAAGCCTGCTCGGAGGACGCCGCAGCCTGCGCGGCATCGCTTACATCCTGCAGTCCTGCTCGGAGAACGGCACGCGTTTCAAGCTCGAGTGCCACGACATCGGGCATCTCGATCTGATCACGGGGCCACCATCGACGAACAGCACCTGGCGTCGATTTTCAACCTGCCGCAGGAGCCCAGTCGACGATCGGCAGCACGCCAATACCGGGGCGGGCGAACAAGTAGCCCTGAAAAAGTTTCACATCAAGGGCGCGAAGTGCTTCAAGCTCCCCGCGGTTCTCCACGCCCTCCGCAACGACCTTGATCCGAAGTTCTCCGCACATCGCGACAACGCCCTTGACGATCGTCGTTCGCACGGGGTCCAGATGGATGTCCCGAATCAAGCTCATGTCGAGCTTGACGATGTTCGGCTGAAACGCAGCCAGGAGCCCGAAACCCGCATAGGCGGCGCCGAAATCGTCGATCGCCGAGGTGAACCCGAAGTGCTCGAAGCTCTGGAAGGTCGCGGCCAATTCGGGCGGGTCCTTGACCTGCTCGCCCTCGGTGATCTCGAACATCAGGCGATCGACCGGGAAGCGGACGCGCTCGGCTGTGCGAATGGCAGTGTGGAAGCATTCCGCGGGTCGGGCGATGTCGTTGGGCATGACGTTGAGACTTAGACGCGATTGCATACCCAGCATCGACGCCATCTCGATCGACCTCACGCGGCAAGCCTCATGGAACGCAAAGCGGTGTTGCGGCGCCACCTGGCCCAGCACCGCGAACGCCCCCTCCCCGTGCAGGCCTCGCACCAGCGCTTCGTGCGCGAAGATCTCACGCTGGTCGAGGTCCACGATCGGCTGAAAGGCGATCGTGAAGGCCGGGCCGAAGGGGCAGCCGGCGGCGTCGGGGGGTTCCTCCAACTTCATCGCATCAACGGGGCGAATGAGGATCCGTACCTCGCTTCTTTCGCTGGCGGGGTCTCGGATCTCGAGGGGGCCATCATGAATCGATTTCTCCCCCCCTTTTTGGCCGCGTACAACGCCGAATCCGCGCATGCCAGCAGCGTAGAAAAGTTTTCCCCCTCCTCCGAGATCGCGACGCCGATGCTGGTCGTCACCTGCAACGTGCGGCTCGGAAGGTGGAACGACGGCCGCATGGCGCTCAGTACCTTTCCGGCCACCACCCCGGCTGCGCCTGCATCGACCACGCCCTCTAGCAGGATCACGAACTCGTCGCCGGCGTAGCGCGCCGCCATGTCCGTCTCGCGCACGCTCGCCTGCAGCCGCCGGCCGAACTCCTTGAGCACCGCGTCGCCCGCGGCATGGCCGAGGGAGTCGTTGATCGACTTGAAGTAGTCGATGTCCAGGAACATCAGACAGACTGGAAGGCGCGACCGCCGAGACCTGGCGAAGGCTTCGCGCACGTGCTCTTCGAACGAGCGTCGGTTCGGCAGGCCCGTGAGCACGTCTTCGCGCGCGAGCGAGTCGAGCTGCATCTGCTTTTGCTTCAGGTCGCTGACGTCGTTCGCGAGGATATACAAACCGACGACCTCGCCCTCTTCGTTCTTCTGGGGCAGGTAGATGGTCTGCAGGGTGCGCTCGCCAACCAGCAGCTTGGCCGTCTGCTCGAAGGAGACCTCTTCTCCGGCAAAGGCCCGCTCCAGGAGGGGCTTGCGCATCTCGTAGTGCGCGTCGCCGACGACCTCGCGGATCGGCCTGTTCATCATCGACGAGGGCGGAATGCCCAGCCAGGTCAGGTACCGTCCGTTGCAGAAGACCACCCGCTCATCGCGATCCAGCTCCGTCAGGAGCGCCGGCACGTTGTCGGTAAGCCCGCGCAGGCGCTGCTCGCTCTCGGCGCTGCGGATCTCGGCCCGTTTGCGCTCAGTCACGTCGAAAGTCATCGCATAGAAGCCCCGCACCACGCCCTCCGGGTCGCGATCCGGGATGTAGTGGGATTGAAACCAGTTCTGGCCGACGCCGCGCGTGCGGAAGCCGGTCTTCTCGAAGCTCACGGCTTCGCCGGCGAGCACGCGGCGCACGTAGGGCTCGATCATCTGGAAGTCCTCTTCTCCGCGCACCTCGGCCATGGAACGGCCCACCAGCTCCGCGTTGTCGTGCAGCGCTCGCACGCGCGCATTGACGAAGGTGTAGCGCAGGGATTCGTCCACGTGCGACACCAGCGCCGGCAGGTTGTCCGTGATGGTGCGGATGCGCGCTTCGCCCGCCGCCCGCTCGCGCTCGGCCACCTTCTGGCGCGTGATGTCGAATGTCATCACGTAGTAGCCGACCACCTCGCCGCCGTCGCGGATGTCCGGCACCAGGTGGCACAGGAAGAAGCGCTCCGTGCCTTCGCGATCGTAGGCGCCGACGTACCGCGTCGCGGTGCCCGCCAGCACCTTGGTGACCTCGGGCTCCAACTGCCTGTAGACCGCCTCGGGCAGCGACTCCTTCATCGTCAGCGTTCCGATATCAGACCGGGTCCTGCCGCGCATCGCCAGCCCGGCCCTGTTGCCGAATAGGCAGACCTGGTTGCGATCGAAGTAGGCGACCACGGCCGGCAGGTTGTCGGTCACGTCGCGCAGAAATCTTTCGCTCGCGGCGAGCTTGGCGTGAGCGATCTGACGCTCCAGCATCAGTGAATCGAAGGTGCGCGAGAGATCGCCGATCTCGTCCTGGGCGAAGGAGCCGGCCAAGGGCGCGTAGTCGGTGGCCGCGCGCGAGACCTGCATGTGTTCGTGCAGCCGCTCCAGCGGCCTGAGTTGCGAGCGCAAGACCCAGAGGGCGAGCCCGCCGACCAGGACCGTCAGGAGCAGCGCGCCAGCCCACGTGTAGCGTTCGATCTCGTCGATGCGCGCAAAGGCCTCGCTGCGCGGGTAGATGCCTCCGAGGATCCAGTTGGTCTGGCTGCTGCGCTTGAATGCGTAGAGCCCGTGGATGCCGGCGCCGTTCGTCGCTTCGGTGATGCCCTCCAGGCCCGCAAAGGCACGGTCCAGCGCGGCATTGTGTTCCCCCTCCACGGCCATGTGCTGCAGCAGCAGCGACTTGCGCGGGTGCTCGATGACGATACCGTCCGTGTTGACGATGAACAAGTAGCCGCTCTGGCCGAACCTGATGTTGGCGAGTTCGCCCAGGAAGTTCTGCTCCTTGAGGCTGATGGCCCCGGAGATGACGTAGAGAACCTTGCCCGCCCCGTCCAGCACCGGCTCGGTGATGGCGATTTGCGCCATCCCGTTGAGCCTGTTGCGGTAGGGCTGCGAGATGACCCCCTCCTTGGCCGCGACCGTCTGCTGAAAGTACTCGCGGTCCTTGATGTTGATGTTGGCGAGCTGCTGCGTTCCATTCAGGCTGGCGATCAGGTTGCCGTCCATGTCGACGAAGGCAACGCTGTCGAAGGCCTGCCTGAGCGACTGGTGCTGCATCACGAAGTCCTGCAGCCGCTGGACGTCGGCGAGGTGCTGCGCCTCGACGCTGTCGGCGAAGGTTTTGAGCAGGGTTCGCCGGCTGCGGAACTTCTGGTCCACCGCGCTGGCGATGGAGACGATGCGCTCGAACTGCTCGTTCGCAATGGCCGCCTGCATGTTGCGCTTGACGAAGTGGAGCGCGGCGGTGGCGACACCCACCGTGCTCAGCAGGACGACCACCACCATGCCGATGGCCAACCGGGCCCGCAGCCCAAGGCGCGGGACGCGAGGGACGGAGGAACCGTCTGGCCTCAATTTCGAGTGCCCTACTTCAGATCGGACAACTCCATGAAGTTGCTCTCTATCCAGACGCGTCCTTCCTCGTTCAGCGCGAATGTCAGGGCCTTTTCTTTGGATAGCTTCTTTTCCTGAATCGCTCGGGAAAGCGGATTGGCGCTTCCGAGGTCGCCGCGCCGATGGTTGTAGACGTGCTCCGTGCCGTCTTCATCGCTGTACGTGTAGGAGACCGTGATGCCGTCCAGGTCTGCCAGAGGCTGCAGGAACGCGATGAACTGGGAAGCCGTGATGCCTTCAGCCTGCATGGCACGCCAGTGCCGATAGAGAGTTGCGTTGGCGATCGGCTGCTCGCGCGGCGGGACTTCGGTGGCCGTCGACTCCGAAGCATCCCCGTCGCCCTTCTTGCGGAAGAAGTCGGTCACGGTTCTTGCGAACGTCCGGGCTTGTGCTTGGGTTCCGGGCCTCGGCGGCCAGTCATCCAAGCCATGAGGCACCGTTTCGATGTCATCGCTGCGTCCACTCATGATTCAGTCCTTCACTTCCTCGTTCGAGCGCAGTCATATCGTACGGTCGCGAGTTGCTGCGTCCCGCTGCTTTGAGGTTGTGTCCTACAACGTAAATGTGCATTTCTGGCGAAGTCGACTTGCTGATCGGCGCGCATCACGCAGGCTCATTTTCGGCATGAATTCCAAAGTTCTCAGGTCGCGCAAGATCTCTCGTGCACCCGAGTGCTTTCCGAAGGAACAGCAAGGGAACTCCCATGAACTCGTCCACTCGCTTCGATCCTGCGCGCATCCGCGCATCGCTCTCGTGGTTCCACGAAGGGCCCTGCTATCTCTCCGGTAGCAGGGCTTTTTCCCGGCCTGGCGCTTTCTGGCTGCCGCTTGGCACGGCGCTGACATGCGATGGCTTGGACGGCGTAGCGGAGGGCGACCCCGCCTGCGACAGTTCCAGCGCCGCCAGCGCCGTGCAGACCAGGGCGGGGATGGCCAGCGCGACGATCAGCCGGGAGGTCCCCGGAACGACCCAGCCCTCGATCTCGGTGTCCGTTGTCATGACTGCAATGCCTCTGACTGCGATGCACGGCCCCACCAGCCGATGACCTGCACCCTCGGGAACGCATACTCGCGTCCCATCAGTGCGCGCGCGAAGAGGTAGTTGTTCCGCGCACGCTCCCCCAGGCGGTCCAGATCGACCTCGCCTTGCGCATTGCAAGGGAAAGCCAGTCCCCGGCCTTGCTTGTGCAGCGATTGAAAGCGCAGTTCGAAATGCGCGCCTTGGAGGGTCGAGCCTGCTTCCATGATCAGCTCCTGCAAAGGTGTACCGAAGCTTCAGTATTCGCCCGGCTTGTCACCCCACGATGTCCGCGCCGCCCTCGCATCTTTCAGCTGACATTGCGGAAGAAACACGTGCCGGGCGCCTGTTGCGGATGACATCGCGGGCTCAGCCCAGCAGCGCAAAGCGATCCGCGCGCGACGCCTGAATCACCGCCGCGGATTGCGCCGCGATCGCGCCGGCGGGCGATGCGCCCTGCAGCCAGCAGTTGGGCATGGCAAACCACTCGGCCACCTGGCCATCGTCGAAGCTGACGCCGAGCTCGGCGATGGCCTCGGCCACTGCCGGCAGCACGTTGAAGCTCGGAAGCTCCAGCTGGAACCACGGCAGCAGGAGCCTTCCATCGCATCGGAAATGGACCACCCGGCGCTCCACGATCCGGCGCGCGAGCAAGGAGATGGGCTGCTCGCGGCGGCGGCCCATCAAGCTCGCCAGGTCATCGCAGTCGATGACCCCTCCGCTGGCCCGATAGGCGTCGGCGAGCGCGTACGTCCCCGCCGGCCGCGCGCGAACGCTCAGGCAGCGGCTGCCGCTGCCGCTGCCGGCGGGCACGGCCAGTTCGAACATCGGCTTGGCGCCGGCCAAGTATTCCGCGATACGCATGCTGCTCTCCTCGGGATGCGAACGAGCCGCCGGCAGTCGCCGACAGCGCTTCCGGAGCCCACGAATCGAAGCCCCGCCATCCGATGCTGGCACTCGAAGATGTTCGGAGTAATTCCTGCCGGGGCCCGAATATGTCCGTTGAAACATGGCCTCGCGCAATCGCCGTCGCGGCGCCGCGCGATGTGGCCGGCCTCTCCCAGACATCCGTGAACTCGACCCTCATCATGCGGTTTCGGTCACAGAAGCGCCTCTGTCTTTGGGAGGGCCAGCGCCCCCTTCCTCGGCGGGATTGAGCACGTGCGTGGCGGCATTTCCAATGGTCTACGGTCACCAAGGAGTGGAGTTCCATGTCAAACAGAAGAAATCTCGCCACCGAGGCCTTGCGATCCCGGAGCCTGCTGCGCTTGCTCGCGGCCAGCACAGTGCTGCTCGGGTCTCTCCCTCATGCAGGCGCGCAGGAGCGCTTCGCGCCGTCTTCCGTGTTCGTGCAGGGGGGCTCGGCCAGCGGCACGCGATCGCTGACGGCCGGGTTTGCGTGGGACTGGGACCGCCGTTGGGCCCTCGGCCCCGGCGAGCTCGGCGGCTACTTCGAGCTCTCGCTCTCGCAGTGGCGCTACGACAGCGCCGCCGGCAATGGCAAGGACCATCTCACGCAGCTGGCCTTCAAGCCCGTGTTCCGCTGGCGCCTCGACGGCGGCGCGTCGCCCTGGTTCTTCGACGCCGGCGTGGGCCTGAGCCTGACCTCCTCGCACTACGAGACCCCGGCCAAGCGCTTCTCCACGCGCTTCAACTTCGGCACGCATCTGGGCGTGGGGCGCAACTTCGGCGCGCGCGGCGAGCATGAGCTGGCGCTGCGCGTCGAGCACTTCTCGAACGGGGGAATCAAGCATCCGAACCCCGGCGAGAACTTCGTCCAGCTGCGCTACAGCTACCGCTTCCGCTAGGCCATCTCGCACGCCACCAGCGCCAACAGGCCGCCGATCTGGTCCGCGAAGGTTGCGAACGAGATCGCAAGGGGGCCAGCAGCGCTTCGCGCCCCGCTTGCGGCGTGACTTGCGCGAGCCACCACGCCGCCAGCGCGCCGATCCCGAAGCCGGCCCCGATGAGCCACTTCTTGCGCGACAGCCGCGCCGAATAGCGCATGTACACGAACACCAGCGAGCCGGTGACCAACGACGCCGCACCCGTGAGATAGCCGGCGTTGCCGACGGTGAAGCCCAGGCCGCCTTCCATCAGGCGCGGCAGCAGGTAGCTGAAACCGGTCGAGAGGTAATAGTAGACGACGTACAGCACCAGCCCCACGCGGAAAGCCGACTGCCGCAGCGCGTGCAGTTGCAACAGCGGCGCGGGGGCCGCCACTGGTGGTGGCCGAACCAGGCCAGGCCCGCCAGGCCGGCCCATTGTCAAGGCGATCAGTGCCTGCGATGCGGTGAACAGCTCGAAGTGCGAGCGCGCCAACACGACCTGCAGAGCCGACCGGCGATCGGCGCCAGTGCACCGCCGAAGACGATCATCACCATGAAGGTCTTCAGCATCACGGCGCGCCGGGCCGGTGGAACATCGGTCTGGATCAGCATGCGGCAGGCGCCCAGCATCGGGCCGATGAAGTAGGCCTGCACCGCGCGCTTCCATCGGCTGCTGCAGCATCGCCGCGATCGCAGCGAGCGAGAAGCCCAGCGAGCGCATGCGCAACACGCGCGACAGCCTGTCGAGGTCGGCCTGCTCGTAGAGGTGGTAGCCCCCCTCGCTGCGGGCCGGCACCACGATGCCGAACTCCTCGTAGTACTTGAGCGTGCGCGGCGTGACGTCGAGCCGCGACGCGGCATCTCGTACGTTGATGGTTGCTGCAGGCCTCGGGGTCCTTACTCCAGATCGAGCAGCAGCGCATCGTCCGGCCGCACCGCGGCCGGCGGCTGCCAGCGCACGTCGCGCATGGAACGCTGGACCTGCCCATCCACCCCCATCAGGATCGAGAAGATGGCCATGCGCACCGGGATGCCGTTGTCGGTCTGGCGAAAGATCGCCAGACGCGGATCGCGATCGAGGTCGGTGGACAGGTCGTTGGCGCCTGGACGGCCGTCGCGCGGCAGCGGGTGCATCAGCACCGCATCCGGGCCGCAGACGCGCTCGACCAGCGCGCGGTCGATGCGGAACGCCTCGCCGTAGCTCTCCACGCTTTCGCCGCTGAAGCGCTCCTTCTGAATGCGCGTGGCGTAGACCACGTCGGCGTCGGCCAGGCTGTCCAGCGTGCCGGACTCGACCACCTCGTGCCCGCGCGCGGCCACCGCCTCCACCAGCGCGCGCGGCATCCGCAGCGAAGGCGGCGACACCAGCGTGAAGCGCACCCGGCGGAACAGCGCCAGCAACTGGATCAGCGAGTGCACCGTGCGGCCGTACTTCAGGTCGCCCACCATCGCGATGTGCGCGCCATCCACCAGCTTGCCCAAGCGCGAGAACTCGCGCTGGATGGTGTAGACGTCCAGGAGCGCCTGGCTGGGGTGCTCGCCCGCGCCGTCGCCCGCGTTGATCACCGGGATGTTGGTGGCGGATGCGAATTCGGCCACCGAGCCCTGCTCCGGGTGGCGCACCACGATCGCGTCGGCATAGCCGCTGATCACCATCGCGGTGTCGCGCAGCGATTCGCCCTTGGCCATGGAGGAGAAGGTGAAACCGGTGGTGTCACACACCGAACCGCCCAGGCGGCAGAAGGCGGCGCCGAAGCTGATGCGGGTGCGGGTGCTGGCCTCGAAGAACAGGTTGGCCAGCACCGCCCCTTCCAGCACGCGGCTGACCTTGCGCCGGTGCGCGATGGGCTGCATGACGTCGGCCACGTGGAACAAGTGCTCCAGGGATTCGCGGTTGAACTGGGACACCGACAGCAGGTGGTGCCCACTGGAGGCGACCTGGGCCACGTCATGTACGCTCTGCGTAGATGCTGTCGCCGGCGCCTGCCGCTCGAGGATCTCCAGCACGTAGCGGCGGGCCATCTCGGGCATGGCGCGGAACTCGCTGGAATCGTCCGGCAGCAGCCAGCTGTCGAGCGCCCGGCGCCGGGTGCCGATGCGGTCCGCGAAGACCTCGCGTGTCATGTTCAGGCGGCGCATCGCATCGCGCAGCAGCACTTGTTGGGTGAGGTTCATGGGCCGCCATCATATACGCATTGCGTATATCTATGCGCGCAGTCGGCGAGAGCGGCGCGATGACGTTCATCCTCCAGCTCGGAAGGATGCTGCGGCACGCCATGCCGCTTCAAGTAGGCCGGGGAGGCGCATGCGAAGCGATGGATCTCGCCGATGAGATCCACGGGCTTGTCGCTCACGCCCATGTCGAGCTGGATCTCGGGATAGCGCTTGCAGAAGTCCCCCAGCGCCGGGATGAGGAGAAGGCTGGCGATGGCCGACGGCGCGTCGATGCGCAGCTTGCCGCGCGGCGTCAGCTTGGCGCGGGACAGGCTCGATTCGATCTCTTCGATCTCGTCGAGCACCCGGACGGTGCGCTCGTAGTAGCTGGCGCCGTCCGGGGTGACGGTGACGCGTCGCGTGGTGCGATTGAGCAGTTGGGTCCTGAGCTCGGACTCCAGCGACAGCACGAGGCGGCTGATCTGGGCCTTGGTGACGCGGAGCGAGTCGGCCGCCTTGGTGAAAGTACCGGCCTCCACGACTAGGTCCGGCCCGGTTCGGGTTATGCCATGGATGGCACGGTCCCGCCAACGCGGCCCGCTTCGGCTGCGGTGCCGCGCCGGCCACGCCACCGGCTACGCCGGCGCGATGTTGAGGTTCATGCGCAGCAGGTTGTCCGGGTCGTAGCGCCGCTTGATGGCCTGCAGCCGCGGGTAGTTGGCGCCGTAGCTGTCGGCCACGCGCCCGGCCTCGTCCTCGGTGAGGAAGTTGACGTAGCCGCTGGCGGTGGCGTGCGGCGCCGCCTGCTGGAAGACGCCGCGCGCCCAGCTGCGCACCTTGTCGTCCTCGGACGCCTCGGCCCACCGGCCGTGCACGTTCATGATGTAGCGCGCGTCGCGGCCGACGAAGGCGGTGGCATCTGGCTTTACGCGGCCCATCGCGCCACCCATCTGCGCGACGAAGATCTCGCATTCCGGACCCGGCAGGCGGCCTGCGTTGTCGATCAGCATGTCGATGGCGGCATCGCTCAGGCTGCTGAAGTTGTTGGTCTTCCAGTAGTTGCGGGCGCCGGGCGCCAGCAGCGGGTCGAAGGCGGTCTGGAAGCCGGCATAGGGCGCCGGGCCCAGATGGCTGCCGACCGGGTCGCCGAACTTCAGCACCGGCGCCACCGCCTTCTCCCCGGCCGCCAGGTCGCCGCACCAGACCATCGGCAGGATCACGACCTCGCTGCCATGCACCGACTCGGGCAGGAAGGGCAGCGGCGGGGCCTTGCGCATCACTGTCCAGACGGTGAGTTCGTCGCTCGCGGCATCGCAGAAGTCCCGCCAGGCGCGCAGCACCTGCCGGGCCTGCGCGAAGGGGTAGACCACCAGCCCCGCGTACACCTCGGGCCCGACCGGGTGCAGCTGGAACTCGAAGGAGGTCACGATGCCGAAGTTGCCGCCGCCGCCGCGCAGGGCCCAGAAGAGCTCCGGCTCCGATTCGGCCGAGGCGATGCGCACCTGCCCGTCGGGCGTGACGATGGTGGCGCTGCGCAGGTTGTCGACGCTCATGCCGTGGCGACGCGTCAGCCAGCCGAAGCCGCCGCCCAGGGTGAGGCCGGCCACGCCGGTGGTGGAGTTGATGCCCAGCGGCACGGCCAGGCCATGGGCCTGCGTCTCGCGGTCCAGGTCGCCCAGCAAGGCGCCGGGACCCACGTACGCGATGCGCTTCTGCGGATCGACGCGCACGGTGCGCATGCCCGACAGGTCGATCATCAGGCCGCCCTCCGCCACCGCGTTGCCGGCGATGTGGTGGCCGCCGCCGCGCACGCTCATCAGCATGCGATGTGCCGTGGCGAAGCGCAGGGCCGCCTGCACGTCGCCTTCGGTGAGGCAGCGCGCGATCAGGGCCGGTCGGCGATCCACCATGCCGTTCCAGACCTTGCGCGCCTCCTCGTAGGCAGGGTCGGCCATGCCGATGACGCCGCCGCTGATCTGCGCCGCGAAGGCGTCAACGTCGGACTGCCGGACTTGCCGGACATCCTTGTCCAGCGTAAGGTAGGTCAGAGATTGCATCTGGTGCTCCCGGGGGTTGAAGGGGATGAGGAAGAGGTGGTTTGATTCTTCCGGCCGGCCAGCGGCCACGCTTGATCCGGCGTCGCCGAGGCTTGATCGCGCGTCCGCCGTTGGCAGCCACGGCTGCAGCCTGTCTCCATGAGCCTCGACACCCTGTCCGACGTGCTGCGCAGCGTGCGCCTGCAGGGCGCCGTGTTCTTCTACGTCAGCGGCCACAGCGACTGGGCGGCCGAGGCGCCGGCAGCCGGCGAGATCGCGCCGCTGCTGATGCCCGGCATCGAGCACGTGATGGAGTACCACGCGGTGGTGCGAGGCACCTGCTGGGCCGGCATCCTGGGCGAAGCCGCGGTGCAGCTGTCCCAGGGCGACGTGGTGATGTTCCCGCACGGCGATGCGCACGTGGTGTCCAGCGCGCCCGGCCTGCGCGGCAGCGTCGACGTCCGCTGGTACGACAACGTGCGCAGCCAGTCGCTGCCGCTGCGCGTTGCCTACGACGGTCCCAACCTGCAACTGGTGCCTCCCCCGACATCGGACACCGATCCGACCATCGTCTGCGGCTTCCTGGGCTACGACCGGCAGCCCTTCAACCCGCTGATCGCCGCGCTGCCCCGGATGCTGCACCTGCGTGCCGGCGACCACGACGCATGGGTCGCCCGCTTCACCGAGCAGGCGGCGGCGGAATCGCACGCCCGGCGCCCCGGCGCCGAGGCCATGCTGGCGCGCATGAGCGAGATGATGTTCGTCGACGCCGTGCGTCGCTATGCCGACAGCCTGCCGGCCCAGAGCGCCGGCTGGCTTGCCGGGTTGCGCGACCGCTACGTCGGACGCGCGCTCGCCCTGATGCACGAGGCGCCGGCGCAGGACTGGAGCCTCGACGAACTGGGCCGCCGGATCGGCCTCTCGCGCTCGGCGCTGCACGAACGCTTCGTGCAGATGATCGGCATCGCGCCGATGCAATACCTGGCGCAGTGGCGCATGCAGGCCGCGGCGCGGATGCTGCTGGAAACGCGCTCCACGGTCGCTGCCATCGCGCTCGAGGTGGGCTATGAATCCGAGGCTGCCTTCGCCCGGGCCTTCAAGCGGCTGGTCGGCAAGCCACCCGCCGCCTGGCGGCGCGAGCGCGAGGCCGTGGTCTGAGACCGCACTCCATTGATTGAGAAAAAAGTCTTGTCATGAGATTTTTGTCTCATTATCATGAAGGCATCCCAAGCCCTTCAGGAGACCGCCATGGCGCTCAGCCCCCGCGAGATGGACCGCAAGCTCGACGAGCATTTCGGCTTCGAGGCCCGGGATGACGTGGAGGGCGTTCTGGCCACGCTCAGCGCCGAGGTCGAGCACGACGTGGTGGGCTGGCCCACCGGCCCGAGCCACGGCCGCGAAGGCGCCCGGCCCTTCTACGAGACGCTGTTCGGCGATCTGTCCGATGGCCAGGTCACGTCGCTGCGGCGCCTGTACGGCGACAACTTCATGGTCGACGACTCGCTGTGGCGCGGCAAGGCGCCGGGCCGCCCCTTCGGCCTGGAGGGCGGCGACCGGCCGCTCGCCTTCCGGCTCCTGCACGTGATCGAGTTCACCGACAACGGCGACATCCGGCGCGAGAACGTCTGGGTCGACATGGGCGCCATCCTCCAGCAACTGCCCCAGGGCGCCCCGGCATGAGACATCCTGTGTCAACCCCCGACGCTTGCGAGATGAAGCATGGCGGCGGTGTGGCGGAGCGGATCGTAGGTGGTGCGATCCTGCGATCC
>NZ_LYMK01000084.1 GCF_002157355.1 Variovorax sp. JS1663
AGACTTGGGCCGCATCACCCCGTGCCACTGGATCAACAACCAATCCGTGCCCCTTGACGGGAGCGACCATATCAGGGGTTTGTTCCGGGGGAGCGCTTCAGGCTGCGAAGATCCGCGCTGGTCTCCGATTTCCAGACTCGCCGAGCTCCAGTTCATGAAACGACGCTTCTTTTCCGCCGCCCTGGCCTCGCTGCCCCTGCTGTCCCTTTCTCCGGCCCGCGCGGCCGTGCCGGTCCAGGTCTACAAGGATCCGAACTGCGGCTGCTGCACTGCCTGGGCCGATCATCTGCGTCAGGCCGGCTTCGCGGTGCAGATCACCGACAGCGCCGATCTGGCCGTGGTGCGCAAGCGCCTGGGCATGCCGGAGCGCTTCGCCGGCTGCCACACGGCGGTGGTGGAGGGCTATGTGCTGGAGGGCCATGTGCCGGCCGCCGAGGTGCGCAAGCTGCTGGCGATGAAGCCGCAAGCGATCGGCCTGTCGGTGCCCGGCATGCCGGTCGGCTCGCCGGGCATGGAGGTGGGCGACCGCCAGGATCCCTACCAGGTGCTGCTGATCGACCGCGGCGGCAAGGAGCGCGTGTTCGCGCGCTATCCAAAGGCCAACTGAGCGAGGCACCCTCGCGCGAGATCGTCGTCACCCGGATCGCCGCCAGCGCCTCGTGCGTGGCCGAGATGCCGCGACCGACCGCCAACGCGTTGTCGGGGCAGGCTTCAATGGAACGCCGGGGTGGTCAGCCCGGCAGGATGCCGCCCGCGCTGAGGTGCAGCACGCGATCGGCCCGCGCGGCGGCTGCTTCGGAGTGGGTCACCAGCACGAGCGCTGCGCCATGTTCGCGGGTCTGCGCCAGCAGCAGCTCCAGCACCTTCGCGGCGGTGCCCGGATCGAGGTTGCCGGTGGGCTCGTCCGCCAGCAGCAGCGCGGGCCGGTGCACCAGCGCGCGCGCGATCGCCACGCGCTGGAGCTGGCCGCCGCTGAGCTGCTGCGGCAGGCGCCCGCCCAGCCCCGCGAGACCGACCGCCTCGAGCATGTGCGCCACGCGCGCCGGGTCGGGCTGCTTCAGCAGCATCAGCGGCAGTGCGATGTTCTGCGCCACGTCCAGGTGCGGCAGCACGTGGAAGGCCTGGAACACGAAGCCCACGTGGCGGCGCCGCCAGAGCGCGCGGGCCTCGTCGTCGAGCGTGCCGATGTCGACGCCGTCGTGCCGGATGGTCCCGGCATCCCAGCTGTCGAGTCCGGCCATGCAGTTGAGCAGGGTGGACTTGCCCACGCCTGACTCGCCGACGATCGCGACGAATTCGCCGGGCGCGACCTCGAGCGAGACCTTCTCGAACACGGCGGCCTCGCCGTAGTGCTTGGCCAGGCCCTGGACCTGGAGCGTCATGGGATGTCGCCCACCTGCAGGACGATGCGCGCGATCGCATCCGGCGCCTCGGCCGGCACCACGCGGCGCGACGGCATGCTGCGCAGCCAGGTGATCTGCCGCTTGGCCAACTGGCGCGTGGCAGCGATGCCGCGCTCGCGCAGCTGGGCCAGCGGCCAGGCGCCGTCCAGCGCCTCCCAGGCCTGCCGGTAGCCGACGCTGCGCATCGAGGGCAGGTCGGGATCGAGGTCGCCGCGCGCGCGCAGCGCCATTACCTCGTCGAGGAAGCCGGCGGCCAGCATGGCGTCGAAGCGCTCGGCGATGCGCTGGTGCAGCCAGGCGCGCTCGGTGGGCTCCAGCGAGAAGAGGGCGAGCGGCGGCAGGCCGCTTTGGCTCTGGGCGGCATGGAAGCTGGAAAGAGGCCGCCCGCTCGTGAGCCACACCTCCAGCGCGCGCTGGATGCGCTGGCTGTCGTTGGGCGCCAGCCGCGCGGCCGTGGCCGCGTCGACCTGTGCGAGGCGTGCATGCATCGCGGGCCAGCCCTCGGCCGCCGCTTCCGCCTCGAGGCGTTGACGCACCTCGGGATCGGCCGCCGGCATGGCGTCGATGCCATCGGCCAGCGCCTTGAAATACAGCATCGTGCCGCCCACCAGCAGCGGCAGCCGGCCGCGCGCGCGGATCTCGCCGACCAGGCGGCGCGCGTCGGCAACGAAGGCGGCCGCGCTGTAGGGCTCGCGTGGGTCGCGGATGTCGATCAGGTGGTGCGGCACCTCGGCGCGCTCGGCGGCGCTGGGCTTGGCGGTGCCGATGTCCATGCCGCGGTAGACCAGGGCCGAGTCGACGCTGACGATCTCCACCGGTCGCGCGCGCGCGATCGCCAGCGCCGCGGCGGTCTTGCCCGAGGCCGTGGGCCCGGCCAGCGCGACGTAGCCCGCCTCAATGGCCATGCGTGTCGCCGTGGCGGCGCACCAGGGTCCAGGCGATCAGCGCCAGGCAGACGCTCCAGAACCACATGCCCAGGGCCAGCGGCAGCACGGTGCCGTCCATGCGCGTGCCCAGCCAGGCGCCGATGCCGAAGGCCGCCAGCATCATCACGAAGCCGTTGATCGCGGAGGCCGCGCCGGCGGCCTGCGGAAAGGGGCCGACCGCGCCGGTCTGGCCGCAGGGCTGGTGCACGCCGTGCGCCAGCATGATCAGCGTCAGCGGGCCGACGATGGCCCATGCCGCATGCACCCCGGCCAGCGCCAGCACGCCCATCGCGGTGCCGCCGGCCAGCGTCAGCGCGGCGGCGCGCGCGATGCTGCCGCGCACGCCGAAGCGCGGCAGCCAGCGCCGGCAGACGAAGGTGCCGACGATGTAGGACAGCGAGCTCCACAACATCACCAGGCCGTACTGCGTGCGGGACAGGCCGAGCACCTGGATGAAGACAAAGGACGAGCTGGCGAGAAAGGTGAAGAGCAGGCCGTAGGCGGCCGTCGTCAGGGCGGCAAAGGCCAGGAAGGTGGGATGGCGCAGCACCATGGCCCAGGTCGACAGCAGCGTGCCGGGGCGCAGCGCGTCGGGATTGCGACGGGCCAGCGACTCGTCGAAGCGCAGCGCGACCAGGCCCAGGGTGATGGCGCCGAACAGGCCCGGCATGGCCAGCGCGACGCGCCAGTCGAACAGGTCGGCGAGCAGGCCGCCGACCGGCGCGCAGAGACAGGCGATCAGGCCCAGCCCGGTGAGGGCGCGCGACATGACGCGCGCGCCGTCGGCTGGCTGGTAGAGGTCGCGCACGATCGCGCGCGCGGCCATCACCGCCGCGCCCATGGCTGCGCCCTGCAGCGTGCGCCAGAGGATCAGCAGCTCGATCGAGCCGGCCACGACGCCGCCGATGCTGGCCAGCACGTAGGCCGCCAGGCCCCAGAGCAGCACCGGCCGGCGGCCGAAGCGATCCGACAGCGGGCCCAGCACGAGCTGCGCGCAGCCGAAGGCCAGCAGCAGGGCGCTGAGCGTGAGTTGTGCCTGGCCCATGCGTGCGCCCAGGGCGGCCGTCAGCGTGGGCAGGGCGGGGAGGTAGAGGTCGGTGGTGACGGGCTGGATGCCCAGCAGCAGCGCCAGCACCAGGACCACCAGGGCGGGCGACATGCGAGAGGAGGATGCCTCGGCGGGAGAGACAGCAGGTGCTGCGATGGGCGGCATGCACCCGAGCGTAACAAATGCGCCGCCGCGGGCGCGGGCGCGGGCGCGGGCGCTCAGATCTTGTGCGGCAGCGCCGCGGCCGCGGCGTCCCGCAGCTTTTCGGAGGCCGCCGGCTGCGCGGGAGCGCCTTCCTGCGCCGCCATCACGTTCGGCTGCTTCATGCGGAACAGCTGCGCCAGCGCCGAGCGGTACTGCGCCTCGCCGATGGAACCGGTGCTGTGGTGCGAGCCGCCTTCGACCAGCACGAACTGCTTGGGCACGGTGGCCGCCTCGTAGAGCTTGCGGCCGAGCGTCGGATTGATGAGGCTGTCGGCCGAGCCGTGCACCACCAGCAGCGGCGCGCCGATGTTCTTGACCTTGCTGATGGCCTCGAAGCGCTGCGTGATGAGGGGCCCGAAGGGCAGCCAGCCCCACTTGAAGCTGCTGACCACGTCGGCGATGGAGGTGAAGGTGCTCTCGACGATGGTGCCGCTCTCGTCGTTCACCTGCGCGGCCAGGTCGATGCCGATGGCGCCGCCCAGCGAGTGGCCGAAGATGTAGCGGTGCTGCTTCGGGTGCCGCGCCGCCAGCCAGATCCAGGCGGCGCGCGCGTCCTCGCGGGCCGAGTCCTCGGAAGGAAGGGCCTTGCTGCTCTTGCCGAAGCCGCGGTAGTCGATGGCCAGCACCGAGAAGCCCAGCTCGTGCATGCGCCGCATGCGGGGGGCGGAGCCGGCCACGTTGTAGCGCGCGCCGTGCAGGTAGAGCAGCACCGGGGTGTCGGCCGATTCGGGCGCCCCGCCCAGCCAGAGACCGTGCAGGCGGGCCGGCCGGCCCGTGACCTTGGAATCGAAGTCGATCCACACGTGCTCCATGCCCTCGGTCATGGCTTCGGAGTTGCCCCAGCTGCGATCGCTGGGTTGGAAGATCCATTCGCGCTGCCGCTCGTCGAGGGTGGAACAGCCCCCGGCCAGCAGGGCGACCAGGGCGGTAGCGGAGGCGAACAGGGTCCAGGACTTCATCGCAAGGCGGAAAGACAGGCTTTTGGTGGGAAAGTTCAACCGAAAGACTGCATGCAACGGCCGTGCCCGGCGTTCCGCCGACGAGTGGAAACCCTTGGTTGCGTGTCCAAGACGCGACAAATGTGCCGAATTGCACGCAATCGGACAGGCGCCTGTGCGCCGGCGGCCGGTCAGCGGCCGCGCATGAAGAGGCTGTCCAGCTCGCGCACCGAGAGCTGGCGCCAGGTCGGCCGGCCGTGGTTGCACTGGTCCGAGCGCTCGGTCGCCTCCATCTGGCGCAGCAGGGCATTCATCTCGTCGACCGTCAGCCGGCGGTTGGCGCGCACCGCGCCATGACAGGCCATGGTGGACAGCAGCTCGTTCTGGGCCCGCTCCACCACGGTGCTGGCGTCATGCTGGGCCAACTCGGCCAGCACGCTGCGGGCCAGCTCCACCGGGTCGCTGTCGGCCAGCGTGCCGGGAACCGCGCGCACCGCCAGCGTGCGTGGCGAGAAGGGTGTGATCTCCAGCCCCAGCGCGGGCAGCACCGCCGCGCAGGCCTCGGCGGTGGCGACCTCCTGGGGCGTGGCGGCGAAGGTGGCGGGGATCAGCAGCGGCTGGCTGGCGATGGCGGCGCCGTCGAGCTGCGTCTTCAGCCGCTCGTAGACGATGCGTTCGTGGGCGGCGTGCATGTCCACGATCACCAGGCCCTGGCTGTTCTCGGCCAGGATGTAGATGCCCTGCAGCTGGGCCAGGGCGCGGCCCAGGGGCCAGGTCTCTTCATGAGCCGGCGTGGCCTGGGCCGCTGGCGCCTGTCGGGTGAAGCCTGTGAGCGGCACGGTCTCGGATGCCGGGGGGGTGAACGCCGACGGGGCCGAAGCCTCCTCGCGCCGGGCGCTCGGCCACATCGCCGCCGCATCGCCCAGGCCGCGCTCGGCCGCGAAATGAATGGCCGGCTGGGTCCAGGCCGGCGCGACCGGCGCAGCCGATGCGGAACGTGGCTTGAAGAAAGGCTCGGCCGGTGCCGACACCGCCTCGCCCGCGCGCGGCGCCGCCAGTGCGTTCTCGATCGCATGGCGCACCGCCTGGTGCACCTCGCGGCCGTCGCGGAAGCGCACCTCGATCTTGGTCGGGTGCACGTTGACGTCGACGCGCGCCGGGTCGATCTCCAGGTAGAGCGTGTAGATCGGCTGGCGCTGGCCGTGCAGCACGTCCTCGTAGGCGCTGCGGACCGCATGCGCCAGCACCTTGTCGCGCACGAAGCGGCCGTTGACGTAGAAGAACTGCTGGTCGGCGCGCGAGCGCGCGGCATCCGGAATGCCGGCGCGGCCCGTCACGCGCACCGGGCCTGCCGCATGCTCGACCGCCACGCTCTGCGCGACGAATTCGTCGCCGAGCGTATCGGCCAGGCGCTGGTCGCGCGCATCGGCGGCGCGCCACTGTTCGACCAGCCGGCCTTCATGCCAGATCGCGAAGCCCACCTCGGGCCGCGCCAGCGCGTGGCGGCGCACGGCCTCGATGCAATGCGCGAGCTCGGTCGCATCGGTCTTCAGGAACTTCCGGCGGGCCGGCGTGGCGAAGAAGAGCTCGCGCACCTCGACCGTGGTGCCGGGCGCGCGCGCCACCGGCCGCAGCTCGCCGGTGCGGCCGTCGAGCGCGAAGGCCCCGTCGGCGCCGGCCGCGCGCGACTGCAGGCTCAGCTCGGCGATCGCATTGATGGCGGCGAGCGCCTCGCCGCGGAAACCCATCGTGCCCACCGTCTCGAGATCGTCGAGGCTGGCGATCTTGCTGGTCGCATGGCGGCGCAGGGCGAGCGGCAATTCGTCGCGCGGCAGGCCCTGGCCGTCGTCTTCCACCGAGATCAGGCGCACGCCGCCGGCGGCGAGGCGCACGGTGATCTGCCGGGCGCCGGCATCGAGCGCGTTGTCGAGCAGCTCGCGCACCACGGAGGCCGGGCGTTCCACGACCTCGCCGGCGGCGATCTGGCTGATCAGTTCGTCGGGGAGCTCGCGGATCGGGCGGCGCGCGGCCGGGAGGAGGGGGGAGAGGGCAGAGGCAGTGGGAAGGGCACTCACCCGGCCATTCTAGAAGGGCTTGCCGGAAGCCGCCGTGCCCACCAGGATAATGCGCGCCCATGGAAATCATCAGCTTCTTGGTCGACTTCATCCTGCATGTCGACAAACACCTGGAGACCTTCGTCATCGCCTACGGCCCCTGGGTGTACGCGCTGCTGTTCCTGATCGTGTTCGTCGAGACGGGGCTGGTGGTCATGCCTTTCCTGCCCGGCGACTCGCTGCTTTTCATCGTGGGCGCGCTGTGCGGCGCGGGCCTGATGAGCTACGGGATCGCGGTGCCGATCCTGATCGTGGCGGCCATCCTGGGCGACCAGTGCAACTACAGCATCGGGCGCTACTTCGGCCCCAAGGTCTTCCAGTGGGAGAGCTCGCGCTTCTTCAACCGCAAGGCCTTCGACCAGGCGCATGAGTTCTACGAGCGCTACGGCGGCATCACCATCGTGCTGGCGCGCTTCATGCCCTTCATCCGCACCTTCGCACCCTTCGTGGCCGGCGTGGCCGCGATGACGCGCGGCAAGTTCAGCCTCTACAACATCGGCGGCGGCCTGCTGTGGGTGCTGAGCCTGTGCACGGCGGGCTACCTGTTCGGCAACATGCCTTTCGTGAAGGAGCACCTCGACAAGATCATCTGGGCGCTGATCATCGTGCCGGGCCTGATCGCGCTCTTCGGTGCCTGGCGCGCAGGACGCGCGCCTTCGTCGGCACGCTGATCGCGTCCATGAAAAAAGGCGTGCCAGGCACGCCTTCGTTCATGCGGGAAGCCGAGGATCAGTAGGTCGGCCCGTTGTAGGGATAGTAGCCGCCACTGCGCTGTCCGCGGTAGTAGTTGCGATCGTAGTTCCGCTCGTCGGCGCGACGGCCCACCTGGTTGCCGATCAGCCCGCCGATGGCGGCGCCGCCCACCGTGCTGGCCGTGTTGCCGCCGATCGCATTGCCGACCACGGCACCGCCGACCGCACCACCCGCCGTGCCCCATTGCTCGTTCGGGCCCGCCGCGCAACCCGCGAGCGTCATGATGGCCGTGGCTGCACCGGCTGTGATCCAAAGACGTGTCTTCATGCTGTCCACCTTTCGGATGAGTGATGAAGACATTCTCGGAACGCACGGCGGCGCGCGTGTAGGAGCCTGCCGCACCCCGGTGCACGAATGGGCGCGCTGAATCCGTGCAACAAGGAGCAACGGCGAGGGCCGTCTTGGCCGACCCGTGTCAGCGCGGCGACGCCGTCACCGCGATGCCGCGGAGCTGGCCGGCCGCGCGCGAGGGTGCAGGGCGCGGAAACACCTGGGGATCGAAACGATGGAGCAGCTCGGCTTCACGCACGCGTGCGAGGGCCACGTTGGCCAGCTTGACGTGGCCGAAGCCGCGCATCTGCAACGGCAGCAGCGCGATATCGGTCGCGATCTTCAACCGCTCGGTGCCGAGGGCGGGCAGCAGCGACTCGACGCGCCGCTGGTAGTCCTCGATCAGTTGGCGTTCCATGCGGCGTTCCTCGGTGCGGCCGAAGACGTCGAACACCGTGCCGCGCAGCCGCTTGCCCTGCGCCAGCAGTTTCATGAAGGGCATCATCCAGCCGCCGAAGCGCAGCTTGCGCGGCGCCTCGCCGGACCGCGTGCGGGCCAGGCCCGGTGGCGCCATGTAGAACTCGAGCTTCGGCTCGCCCTCGAACTGCTGCCGCAGCGCATGCATGAATTCGCCGTCGGTGTAGAGGCGCGCCACCTCGTACTCGTCCTTGTAGGCCATGAGCTTGAGCAGGCCCTGCGCCACCGCGCGGGTGAAGGGCAGGGTGGTATCGGCCTGCAGCGCGGCCTCGCGCTGCCGCACGGTCGCCACGAGATCGGCATAGCGGCGCGCATAGGCCGCGTTCTGGTACGCAACAAGATGGGCCAGCGCGCGCTCGATCAGCGCATCCAGCGATTCGGGCTGCGCCGGTTCGGGCGCGTCGGCATCGCGCAGCAGCGCAGCCACGGCCGGCGGGTCGTCTGCAGCCATGCGACCCAGCGAGAGGGCGAGCTTGTTGTTCTCCACGGCCACGCCGTTGAGCTCGATGGCCCGCAGCAGCGCTTCGAGTGCGACCGGCACCAGCCCGCGCTGCCAGGCGTAGCCCAGTGCGAGGATGTTGGAAGCGATCGAGTCGCCCAGAAAGCCTTCGGCCAGTGCCTGGGCGTCCAGCGTCTCGACACGCTCCTCGCCGGCGGCGAAGCGCAGCTTCTCCAGCAGTTGCGGCGCCCTGAGGCTCGCGTCCGGGTTGTGCAGGCTCTCCGCGACCGGCGTCTCGTGCGTGTTGGCAAGGATGCGGGTGCGGCCGTGGCGCACGGTGACGAGCGCATCGGCCGAAGCGCCCACCACCAGGTCACAGGCCAGCAGCGCGTCGGCCTGCTGCGTGTCGATGCGCACCTGGTTCAGGCGCTCGGGCACGTCGGCCAGCCGCACGAAGCTCAGCACCGAGCCGCCCTTCTGCGCGAAGCCCATGAAGTCCAGCACGCTGGCGCTTCGGCCTTCGAGGTGAGCAGCCATCGCGACCAGCGCGCCGACGGTCACGACCCCCGTGCCGCCGACGCCGGTCACCAGCAGGTCGTAGGGGCCGGTCCAGGTATGGCGCGCGGGTTGCGGCAGGCGCGCCACGCGCTGCATGAAGGCGTCGGCGCCACCGGCGAGCGCGCCGGTCTTCTTGCGCGGGCCGGCGCCCAGCACGCCGACGAAGCTGGGGCAGAAGCCCTTCGCGCACGAGTAGTCCTTGTTGCAGTTGCTCTGGTCGATCTTGCGCTTGCGGCCCAGCGGGGTTTCCAGCGGCAGCACGGCGACGCAGTTGCTCTGCACCGAGCAGTCGCCGCAGCCCTCGCAGACGCGGTCGTTGATGAAGACGCGCCGCGCGGGATCGACCAGCTCGCCCTTCTTGCGCCGGCGGCGCTTCTCGGCCGCGCAGGTCTGCTCGTAGATCAGCACGGTGACGCCGGGCATCTCGCGCAGGCGCCGCTGCACCGCGTCGAGTTCGGCGCGGTCATGGAACTCGGTGCCTTCGGGAAAGCGATGGCGGATGCTGCGGTACTTGCCGATGTCGTCGGACATCACCACCACCTGCTTCACGCCCTCGGCCTCCACCTGGCGGGCGATGCCGTCCACGCTGATGATGCCGTCCACCGGCTGGCCGCCGGTCATCGCCACCGCGTCGTTGAAGAGGATCTTGTAGGTGAGCGTGGCGCGCGCCGCGACCGCCTGCCGGATGGCGAGGTAGCCCGAGTGGTAATACGTGCCGTCGCCCAGGTTCTGGAACACATGCGGCACGCGCGTGAACATCGCGTGTGACACCCAGTCCACGCCTTCGCCGCCCATCTGGATCAGGCCCTCGGTCTCGCGGTCCATCCAGCTGGCCATGAAGTGGCAGCCGATGCCGGCCTGCGCGCGCGAGCCCTCCGGCACTCGCGTGCTGGTGTTGTGCGGGCAGCCGGCGCAGAAGTAGGGCAGGCGCTTCACGCCGTCGCCGGCATTGGACAGCAGCTCGGGTGGCGTGAAGTCGCGCACCAGGTGGCGGCGGTCGAGGTCCGGAAAATGAACGGCCAGCCAGCAGGCCACGACCTCGATGAGGCGCGAGGGGCGCAGCTCGCCGATGGCGCTGACCAGCGGCGTGCCTCGTTCGTCCTGCTTGCCCACGATCGCGGGGCGCTCGGCGTCGTTGTAGAACATGGCGCGCAGCTGGTCTTCGACCACCGGGCCCTTCTCCTCGATCACCAGCACTTCCTTCAGGCCCTGCATGAAGGCGCGCATGCGGGTCGGCTCGACGGGGTAGGTCAGGCCCAGCTTGTAGATGCGCACGCCGTGGCGGGCCAGGGTCTGCGGCGAGACATCGAGCCGGCGCAGCACCTCCATGAAGTCGTAGTGCGCCTTGCCGGCGGTGACGATGCCGATCGCCGCATCGGCGCTCTCGACGATGTGGCGGTCGATGCTGTTGACCCGTGCGAAGGCGCGCACCGCGTCCAGCTTGGCATGCAGGCGCTGCTCGATCTTCAGCGATGGCAGGTCGGGCCAGCGGTAGTGCAGACCGTCGGCCGGCGGGGCATAGCCGGTGATGCGGCGCACGGTGTCGCCGTCCTGCCAGGCGGCGGCCCGGGCGTTCACCAGGTCGAGGTCGACGGTCGATGCGCTCTCCACCACTTCCGACAGCGCAGTGAAGCCCACCCAGTTGCCGGAGAAACGCGACAGCGCCCAGCCGTACAGCCCGAATTCCAGGTACTCGCCGACGCTGCCGGGCGAGACCACCGGCGCGTGCCAGGACTGGAAGGCCTGGTCGCTCTGGTGCGGCATGGAGGAGGAGACGCAGCCGTGGTCGTCCCCCGCGACCATCAGCACGCCGCCGTTCGGCGAGGCGCCGTAGGCATTGCCGTGCTTGAGCGCATCCCCGGCGCGGTCCACGCCGGGGCCCTTGCCGTACCACATCGCGAAGACGCCGGCGCAGGTGCGCTCGGGATCGGCCTCCACGCGCTGGGTGCCGAGCACCGCGGTGGCGCCCAGTTCCTCGTTGATCGCCGGCAGGAAGCGGATGCCGCTCTCGTCGAGCTTCGACCCGGCCTTCCACAGTGCCAGGTCCACCATGCCCAGCGGCGAGCCGCGGTAGCCGCTGATGAAGCCGCGCGTGTCCAGGCCCGCCGCCGCATCGCGCTGGCGCTGCATCAGCATCAGTCGCACCAGCGCCTGCGTGCCGGTGAGGAAGATGCAGCCGCCGGTGGCCCAGAGGCTGTCGCTCAGGCGGTAGTCGGGACGCGCCAGGGGAATGGGCGCGGTGGTATCTGCCATCAGATTGGATTCCTCGCGGGACAGGCTAACGCGGGATGATGACGAAGAATGCGGGACAACGCCGACGGCTGCGTGATTGCCGCTGGGACCGGCGATGTCATCGAGCCCGCTACAGCTGCCGGCTGCGCGCCAGCGGCGGGTTCTGCGCGAAGTAGCGCTGAATGCCGCGCATCAGCGCATCGGCCAGGTCTTCCTGGTAGGCCACGCTGCGCAGCTTGGCTTCTTCCTCGGGGTTGCTGATGAAGGCGGTCTCCACCAGCACGCTGGGAATGTCGGGCGCCTTGAGCACCGCGAAGCCGGCCTGTTCGACCTGTGGCTTGTGCAGCCGGGCGCCGATGCCGCGGATCTCGCCCAGCATCGCGCCGCCGAGCTTGAGGCTGTCGTTGATCTGCGCGGTGGTGCTCATGTCCAGCAGTGCGCGCTGCACCTGTGCCTCGTGCGAGCCCACGTTGACGCCGCCGACCTTGTCGGCCTGGTTCTCCTTGTTCGCCAGCCAGCGCGCGGCGCTGCTGGAGGCGCCGCTCTGGCTCAGCGCGAACACGCTGGCGCCGCGCGCATCGGGGTTGGTGAAGGCGTCGGCGTGGATGCTCACGAACAGGTCGGCCTGCACGCGGCGCGCCTTCTGCACGCGGGTGCCCAGGGGCACGAAGAAGTCGGCGTCGCGCGTGAGGAAGGCGCGCATCGGGTTGCCGTTGACGCTGCTCGCGTTGATGCGCTCGCGCAGGCGGTGCGCGACCTGCAGCACGATGTCCTTTTCGCGCGTGCCGTTGGGGCCGATGGCGCCGGGGTCCTCGCCGCCGTGGCCCGGGTCGAGCGCGACGATGATGATGCGGTCGGTGCGGCTGGCGGTGGCGACATTGCCGTTGCCGTTTCCGTTGCGTGATGGCGGGACGGCGGGCGTCGGCGCGGTGCCCACCACCGGGGGCAGCGGCGCGGGTGCGACCAGCGCAGGCGCGGGCGCTGCTGCCGATGGCGCACCAGGCGCGGGCCGCATCGACTGCTGCGCCATCAGATCGCCCAGCGGATCGGCGGCCGGCGGCGCGGGCCGCAGCGGCGCCGGCGTTTCGCCGGGCGCGCCGGCATTGCGCGGCGCGATGCCGGCGACCGTGCTGTCGCGGCCCTGGGCCCGCGGCGCGTCGCGCAGGCGCTCGGCGATCAGCGCCTCCATCGGGTCGATGGCCTGCTGCGGATAGAGGTCGAGCACCAGCCGGTGCTGGTAGGCCGCGACGGGCGCCAGCGAGAAGACCTGCGGCGCCACGGTCTGCTTGAGGTCGAACACGATGCGCACCACGCTCGGCGCGAACTGCCCGACGCGCAGGCCGTTGATGTACGGGTCTTCGGGCCGGATCTTGCCCACCAGCTCGCGCAGCGCGGGGTTGAGGTCGATGCCGTCGATGTCCACGGCGAGCCGGGGCGGGTTGCCGACCACGAGCTGCTGCGAATTGAGGCGGCCATCGGATTCGATGGTGACGCGGGTGTAGTCGTTCGCCGGCCAGACCCGCACCGCCACGATGGTCGCGCCGCGCGCGATCTCGGCGGTGCCCAGGAGGAGGACGAGGCTGCCGCCCTGCAGCAGTGCGCGTCGTTGCAGTCCTTCGGCTTTCATTCGGCGGCGTCGAGCAGCCGGCTGCCGCGCGCGGTGTTCGCGTGCAGGGTCACGGTGCGGGTATCGTCGTTCATTGCTTCGATTTTAATAGCAAGATCGGCAATCGGAATGCGCCCCGCAGCGTTTTCCGGCCATTCCGCAAGCTTGAGGCCAGGCCCGGCAAAGATGTCGCGGAAGCCGGCGTCGTCCCATTCATGCGGATCGCTGAAGCGATAGAAGTCGAAGTGGAAGATGGCCAGGCCGCCGGGTGCCTCGTGCGGCTCGACCACCGCATAGGTCGGGCTCTTGATGCGCGAGCCGATGCCGAGCGCGCGCAACAGGTGGCGAACGAAGGTGGTCTTGCCGGCGCCGAGGTCTCCATGCAAGGCGATGAACGCATCGCGCAGCGCTTCCGATGACGCGAGGCTGCGCGCGAGTGCATCGCAGTCGTCCTCGCTGGCCCACCGCTGCACGAGGGTTCGCGTTTCTACAATCGGCAGGTGATCGGCAGCCATCAACTCGTGAGTCGGATTCGGGCCTGGGCCCGGGAGCTCGGATTCTCCCAAATCGGGATCGCGGGTGTCGATCTGTCGAGCGCGGAGGCAGGCCTCGCGCAATGGCTGGCGCAGGGCTTTCACGGCGACATGCACTACATGACCGCGCACGGCATGCGGCGTGCGCGGCCGGCCGAGTTGGTGCCGGGCACGGTGTCGGTGATCACGGCGCGCATGGACTATCTTCCGCGCGGCACGCCGGGGGATTGGCAGGCGATCGAGTTCGACCGGCTGCGGCGGCCGGGCGAGGCGATCGTGTCGCTCTACGCGCGTGGCCGCGACTACCACAAGGTCCTGCGCTCGCGCCTGCAGAAGCTGGCCGATCGCATCGGCGAGGAGGTCGGCGCTTTCGGCCATCGCGTCTTCACAGATTCGGCGCCGGTGCTCGAGGCCGAGCTCGCCTCGCGCAGCGGCCAGGGCTGGCGCGGCAAGCACACGCTGGTGCTGGACCGCGAGGCCGGCTCGATGTTCTTCCTGGGCGAGATCTACCTCGACATGGCATTGCCCGAGAGCGCGCCGGTCAGCGCGCATTGCGGCAATTGCAGCGCCTGCATCGACATCTGCCCGACGCGGGCCATCATCGCGCCCCACCGGCTCGATGCGCGGCGCTGCATTTCCTATCTCACCATCGAGCATGCGGGCGCAATTCCCCTGGAGCTGCGGCCGCTGATCGGCAACCGCATCTACGGCTGCGACGACTGCCAGCTGATCTGCCCGTGGAACAAGTTCGCGAAGAAGAGCGCGCTGCCCGACTTCGATGCGCGCGAGAGCCTGACCGGCCGCCGGCTGGCCGCGCTCTTCGCATGGAGCGAAGACGAATTCCTGCGCTTCACCGAGGGCGGCGCGATCCGCCGCATCGGCCACGAGCGCTGGCTGCGCAACATCGCGGTCGCGCTGGGCAATGCGCTGCGCGCCGGCCAGGAGGACGCGCGCGCGGCCCTGGCCGCACGGCGCGACCACCCCAGCGCGCTGGTGCGCGAGCACGTGGCGTGGGCCTTAGCAGGGTGCTGAAATACCTCTGCCACCAGTCGACGCGTGGCAGCCTTCAAACGTTAGAAGTTGATCCCCGACAGTTGCGACCCAAGACCCCGACGATGCGCGGAGCCGATACCTTCACCGAGAGCTTGTCTACGATGCGCCGCTTGGAGGACTTCGTACCCGCCAATCATCCGCTGCGGCCCATCCGCGCGATGGTCAATGAAGCGCTGCTCAAGATGGATGAGTTGTTCACCGGCATGTACGAGGCTGACATCAAGGGTGGGCGCCCCAGCATCGCTCCAGAGAAGCTGCTGCGCGCGATGCTGCTGCAGATTTTCTTCAGCGTTCGCTCGGAGCGCCAGCTCATGGAGCAGACCCAGTACAAGCTCCTGTATCGCTGGTTCATCGGCCTGGCCATGGACGATGCGGTCTGGGTCCCCAGCGTCTTCACCAAGAACCGCGAACGCCTGATCGAGCATGACGCCATCATCGAGCTGTTCAACCACATCGTCGAGACAGCGGGCCGCAAAGGCTGGCTGTCGGGCGAACACTTCAGCGTCGATGGCACCCTCATCCAGGCGTGGGCCAGCCACAGGAGCTTCGTGCGCAAGAACGGCGACGATGATGATGCGGGCAACGACTCGACCGGCAGCACCAGCTTCAAAGGTCAGACCCGCAGCAACGACACCCACGCCTCGCGTACCGATGGCGATGCGCGGCTGTACCGCAAAGGCAAGACCGCCCGCGAGCTGCGCTACATGGGCCATACGCTCTCGGACAACCACCACGGCCTGATCGCCAACGCGATGGTCACCCGAGCCGACGGCTTTGCCGAACGCGAAGCGGCCAAGGTCATGATCAGGGACGCTCGTCAGGCCACCGCGAGTCCGGATGCCGAGGTCACGCTCGGTGCGGACAAGGGCTACGACACGCACGAGTTCGTCCAGGCATGCCGAGACATGGGCGTGATACCGCGCGTGTCCCACAACACTTCCGGGCGGCGCTCAGCCGTGCCCGATGCCATCGCTGCGAGCGAGGGCTATGCGCTGTCGCAGCGCAAGCGCAAGCTCATTGAGCAGGGCTTTGGCTGGGCCAAGACGGTGGGCGGAATTCGTCAGGTGATGGTGCGTGGACTCAAGCGCGTGGACCACCTGTTCGTGCTGACGATGACGGCCTACAACTTGACGCGCATGCGTTCGTTGGGGCAAATCCGTCCGCAGGCGCTCTGAGGCAATCAGAGGCTCGCAAAACACCCTCAAATCAGCGAAAACGGCTCCCGAAATCGCTGCTTATCGCACCATGTGAAAAGCGAGTCGTCGCCGAAGAAGACAGCTCACTTTGGAAGGGAGTATTTCCGCATCCTGTTAGGAATGGACCGCTGAAGCGCTATTTTTCTGAGTGTTCGTTTGTCCGCTTGAGTTTCTCTGGTCTTTAGGCTGGTATTCGCTTGATTCTCAAGCGCACTGACGCTCCAGATGCTACGGATTCTTCCGTACCCCATCGGTCATCACTTCGCTGAAGACGACCATCTTCGTCCTTGCGGACCTTGTTCAAGATAAGCGCACAACTTACGTCAGCTTCACGTTCAATGACCGAGGGCCAGATAGGCTTGCGCGCGTTCTGCCGCCGTAGAAATGTCAATATTCATGACAGAACTTCGCGCCGAAAATTTGCGAGGTACTGGAAATTGATTGCACCTCGTGCGCAAAACCCTTCCGTCAACGTGTTGACTCGTCAAGCCCGTCCGCAGACTTCTATTTTAAGTGAATGACAAGGGGCGCTGGTATGATCTGCGGCTTCATTTTGAGCTATCTCTGCCGATTGGCAATGACCAGTTGACAAGCCTTTTCTTTTGCCATGCTCTTTGCTGAAAGAGAATTTCTTCATGGTTTATGCCTTGATTGCTCATATTCTTGCAAATAGAACTCCACGGGATGAGCTGTCCCGAAAAGTGTAAGAGTACCGTCCGCGGCATCAATGATGAACGGCGCGTTGCCTAACAGTGCGGAGCTGATATTCTCGGTTTCAATGTATTCCTTGGAGTTATAAAAAAAGACCCAGCCATAAGGGAGATTAATCTTTTTTGATAATTTTATTGGAATCTTTATTTCGTCCTGCACTTTGGTCAAGTATTCTTCAGCCAAACGCTCAGCTTGCTTACGATCAATCATTTTAGTTGGTCCTTAGTAAATGAAAAGTTGTGTATCCGTTGAAATCAGCGATGGTGCCTGATTGCCCATCAAGAAATCTTATTATCCCATTTTGATTTACCACATTGAAGACATGCCCTGCTTCTCCTGGTCCTCGCGCACCGTATATAATGCCTCGCGCCCCATTGCCTGCTAATAATAATAGTTCTTCGATGGTTTCTGGCGTGCTGCGCGGGCCAAAGCGAGTACCGTACTGAGCTTCCAATATCGCTATGGATTTAGGACGAGGCGCAGGTAGAGCAGAAGCTGGATTGCCCGCAAGAGTGGCATCAGTCGCAATCGAACAATTGATGCAATTTTGTGTTCGGCCGAGCTGCGGGTAGCCAGGGTTTACGTTTCTGATTGAACCGGCACTACGATCAACAGCGAAGGTAGCACTATCCCCGGTGAGCGGTTGTGCGAGGCTTGATTTGATGGCGGCGTTGTCTGCCGAATAAAAAATTCTTCCGACAACATTTCGGCCGAGTTGCCACGCCGCGCCGACAACTGCTCCAGACGCTTGGTTCCCTATCTCCAAAAGGATCCCATCAGCAGTGCTCTGTGCCATCTGCCCCGCGGTCGACGTCGTGAACGGCGACGTGATCGGCCCCGCCGTAGCGAAGGCAACCCCGTTGACGATGATGTTCCCGCGCCCATCGACGAAGATTGCGTTGCCTGCAGCCTGGGCACGCTGCACTTCCGTGAGGCAGCCCGTCGACGCTCCTCCAGCCGCACATGCATCCCGCAGTGCTCCGTCACGGCCCGATGAGAGCTGCATCCACCGAGTCCGCGTGTCGCACGCTTCCTTGTCGCCCGCATTGCACGCTTTCACAGCAGCGTCGTACTGATCCTGCTCCGACAGTCCAAGAAGGTTCGGCCGCTTCCGGCTCAGCCAGTTGTTCTCTACTGCATTGCCTGCGGCATTGGACGCCACGTAGATGGCTGTCTCGTCGCCGCCCGCGATCGCCGCGGCGATGGCACCGACGAGCCGCGACACCTCGGTCGTCGCCGATGCCTGACCTTGATCACCTGTCGGGTTGATGAACTGCGCTGTCAGATGGCCGGCTACGGCGCCCAACGCGCCTGCCGCGCACCCATTGCCGGTTGTACCTGCAGCAGCTGTCGCGCGACCCGCACCCACCGCGCATCCCACGATGGCGTGGGCCACTTCGCCTGCAAACCGGTTCAGCGCCGGCGGTGTGGCGGCCCCCGTCACGGGATCGATGCCCGGACTGGTCCACTGGCCGATCTGGAACGCCCCTTGTGCAGCCGCCGTGTTCAGCAGTGCATTGACCAGCCCATCGCGCAGTTCGTCCTCCAGGCTGGTGCCGTTGACCGCACTGCGCACCACCGCGCCGGCTGCGTTGTTGATCAACTGTCGCTGCAGCTGGGCCGTGAAGCGCGCTGAGCCATTGGTCGTGCTGGCAACGTCTTTCGGTAGCAGCCCCGAGGCGCCCAGCCCCTCGATCACGCCCGCCGTCAACATCGACGTAGCGATGGCCTTGATGCTCTCGCTGCTGCCCAATTCCTTGAGCACCTTGCCCAGGTCGCCGTCGTTGTTGGCCAGGCTCACCGCGGCCTGGCTGGCAATGGCGCTGACGCCCATCTGGACCGCACCGCTGGCGCCCGCGGAGACGGTGGCGCCCATGCCGGCCGATGTCGCCGCAC
>NZ_LYMK01000085.1 GCF_002157355.1 Variovorax sp. JS1663
GGGTCCAGACCGTGCCATCGGCAAAGCGGATGTTTTCCATCGCATAGCCCGAAGTGCCGTCCTCGTAGAAGTAGTGGCTTAGCGGCTGAGCGCCGCTGCGCGTCCTCAGGCGTCGGGCATCGGCACGATCACCATCCAGCCCACGCCGAAGCGGTCCTGCACCATGCCGAAGCAGGGCGAATAGAAGGTCGGCGCGAGCGGCATCTGGACCTGGCCGCCCTCGGCCAGCGCTTCGAACTTGCGCTTCGCGTCGGCCTCGTCCGCCACGCTCAGCGAGAGCGAGAAGCCGCGGAAGGTCGCCGGCTCCCTGGCCAGCCCGTCGGAGGCCATCAGCGTGCTGTCGCCGATCTTGAACTCCGCGTGCATGACGTTGTTCTCGGGCGGCGGGCCGGACATCTCGGCGCCGCCGCACATCTCTGCGCCCGGCTCCATCTTGGGGCCGTCCTTGAAGCGCATCAGCATCGTCACTTCCGCGCCCAGCTTGGCGCGGTAGAACTCGAGCGCTTCCTCGCAGCGGCCTTCAAAGAACAGGTAGGACTGGACATGCATGGCAATCTCCTTGTGCGTTGGGTCAGTGGTGACTGGTAGTGCGGGCCTCAGGCCTGCGGGAAGGCGCTCATGTCCATGTACGCCAGCTCCCACATGTGGCCGTCCAGGTCCTGGAAGCCGTGCTGGTACATGAAGCCGTGGTCCTGCGCCTTGTTGGGCGTGCTGCCGCCGCCGGCCACCGCCTTGGCGACCTGAGCGTCCACCTCGGCCCGGCTTTCGCAGGACAGGCACAGCAGCACCTCGGTGCTCTCCGACGCATCGGCGATGGCCTTGGGCGTGAAGGTCTTGAAGTAGTCCACGTGCAGCAGCATCACGTGGATCTCGTCGCTGATCACCATGCAGGCGGCCTTCTCGTCAGTGAAGCGCGCGTCGTTGCGATAGCCGAGGGACAGGTAGAACGCCTTGGACTTCTCGACGTTCCGGACCGGGAGGTTCACGAAAATCTTGGTGGCCATGGATCGGATTCCTTGAAAAAACACAGTGCCGGGGTTGATGGAATGGATGGCGTTGTGTACAACGTCCACAAGACGATAACGGAAAAAATGGACGGTGTCCACATGAAAGAGAAAACAGGTGTTGCGGGTTCGGCGCCGCCCGCGCGCAGCACCTACCGCCATGGCGATCTGCGGCGGGCCCTGCTGGAGGCGGGTGTGGAACTGGCCCGCCAGGGTGGCCCGGAGGCGGTGGTGCTGCGCGAGGCGACGCGGCGCGCTGGCGTGGTGCCCAATGCGGCCTACCGCCATTTCGCCAGCCGGCAGGCGCTGCTGCTGGGGGTGCGCGCCGCGGCGCTGGCGGCGGCGGCGACGGCGATGGAAACCGAGCTCGCCGCCGTGCCGCCGGAGGGCGAACCGGCCGAGCGAGCCCGCGCTGCCGTACGGGCCATCGGCGCCGGCTACCTGCGCTTCGCCCTGGAACAGACGGGCCTGTTCCGCACCGCCTTCGGCGCGCCCGTCGACGTGGTGGACACGACCGGCGAGGCCAAGGGCGGCGCCAGCGGCCTCAATCCTTTCGAGCTGCTGGGCGCCGCGCTCGACCAGATGGTGGCCGCGGGCGTCCTGCCGCCCGCGCGCCGGCCCGGCGCCGAGTACCTGGCCTGGTCGGCGGTGCATGGCCTGGCGCTCCTGATCATCGACGGCCCGCTGCGCGGCGCGCCGCGCGAGCAGATCGATGCGCTCAGCCGGCAGCTGCTGGCCATGGTGGAGAAAGGGCTGTGAGCCGCCGGGCGGCTCCCAAGGCGAACACCGAAGCCGAAGCCGAAGCCGAAGGTACTCCCATGAGCAGGCGCACGCCCGCCGACATCGATTTCTTCGCGCCTTCGCACGAAGTGGCCCCGCGCCTGATCGGCCTGGTGCTGCTGGTCGACGGCGTGGGCGGCCGCATCGTCGAGACCGAGGCCTACGACCGCGAGGACCCGGCCTCGCACACCTTCGGCGGCCTCACCCGGCGCAACGCCGTGATGTTCGGCCCGCCCGGGCACATCTACGTCTACCGCTCGTACGGCATCCACTGGTGCCTGAACTTCGTCTGTCGCGAGGAGGGACACGGCGCCGGTGTGCTGATCCGCGCGCTCGCGCCCACGGCCGGCCTCGAGCGCATGCGCGCGCGGCGCGGCGTGGACGACATCCGCCTGCTGTGCGCCGGCCCGGGCCGGTTGGGACAGGCGCTGGGCATCGACGCGGGCTTCAACGGCAAGCGGCTGGACCGGCGGCCCTTCGCCCTGCTCGCTGCGCCCGACGATCATCCCGCCGTGGTGGTGGAGGCCGGCCCGCGCATCGGCATCTCGAAGGCGGCCGACGTGCCCTGGCGCTTCGGCGAGAAGGGCTCGCCCTTCCTGAGCAAGCCCTTCCGGCCCGCGGCGCGTCAGGTCACCGGGCCTGCAGATTTTCCTCGCGCGCGATCTGCTGCAGGCTCTCGTAGATGAGCCGGCGCGGCGCGATCTTCCAGCCCAGCAGGGCCTCGATCGCGCTCACCGCGCGCATGGCCAGCAGCGAGTGGCCGCCCAGGTCGAAGAAGTTGTCGGTGCGGCCGATCTGCTCCACGCCCAGCAGCTCGGCCCAGATGCCGGCGATCACCTGCTCGCCGTGCGTGGCCGGCGCCACGTAGCTACGGCCGTCGGCCAGGATCACGTCCATCACCGGCGCCGGCAGCTTGCTGCGGTCCACCTTGCCGTTGGGCAGCATCGGCATCGCATCCAGCGAGACGAAGTGCTGCGGCACCATGTAATGCGGCAGCCGCGCGCGCAGGTGGTCGCGCAGCGCGGGCGGCGCCGGCGGCACCGGTCCGCGCGCGACGAAGTAGGCCACCAGCCGCACGTCGTCCTCGCGTTCGGCGCGCGTCACCGCCACGCAATGGGCCAGCTCGGGGTGGTCGAGCAGCGCGGACTCGATCTCGCCCATCTCGATGCGGAAGCCCCGCAGCTTGACCTGGTGGTCGGCCCGGCCGGTGAGCTCCAGCAGCCCGTCGTGGCGCCAGCGGCCCAGGTCGCCGGTGCGGTAGAGCCGGGCGCCCTCCTGGCCTTCCTCTTCGCCGAAGGGATCGGGCACGAAGCGCTCCACCGTCAGTGCGTCGCGCTGGTAGTAGCCCAGCGTGACGCCGGCGCCGCCGATGTAGAGCTCGCCCGGCACGCCGATCGGGCAGAGCCGGCCCTGCGGGTCCAGCACCCAGACGCTGACGTTGTCGATCGGCCGCCCGACGGTGATCGCCTGGCGCGGCGCCTCCACCTTCCAGGCCGTGGCCCAGACCGTGGTCTCGGTAGGCCCATAGATGTTCCAGAGCTCGGCCGTGCGTTCCATCAGCTGCTCGGCCAGCACCGGCGGCAGCGCCTCGCCGCCGATCAGGCCGCGGAAGCGCGGCGTGCCCTTCCAGCCGGCCTCGATCAGCGCGCGCCAGGCGGAGGGCGTGGCCTGCAGCAGCGTGGCGTCGCAGCCTTCCACCAGCGCGCGCAGCGCGACCGGGTCGTGCACCTGCTGCTGCGAAGCGATGACCACGCGGGCGCGCACGGCCAGCGGCAGCATCAGGTCCAGCACAGAGGGATCGAAGGACGGGCTGGTGATCGCCACCAGGCAATCGTCGGAGGACAGCCCGGGCGCCTTCTTGAAGCCATCGAGGAAGTTGACGACCGCGCGGTGCGGCACGCGCACGCCCTTGGGCTGGCCGGTGGAGCCGGAGGTGTAGATCAGGTAGGCCTCGTCCAGCGGCGTGGCATCGAGCTCGGCGTCGGGCACCAGCGCATGCGAGGGCTGGCCTTCCACCAGGCGCTTGTCGTCGATCTCCAGCATCGGGATCGGCAGGCCTTCCAGGATCTCCCGCGTTTCCGGCTGCATGAGCACGGCGGTCAGATGGGCATCGGTCGCCATGAAGCGCAGCCGGTCTGCCGGGTAGTCCGGATCCAGCGGCACGTAGGCCGCGCCGGCCTTCATGACGCCGAGCTGCGCGATCAGCATGGCGGGGCCGCGCGCGATGCACAGGCCCACGCGCTGCCCGCGTGCGATGTCGCGATGGCGCAGCGCATGCGCCAGCCGGTTCGATTGCGCCTCCACCTCGCCGAAGCTCAGCGTGCGCCCATTCGCATCGATCACGGCGGCACGGTCGTGCACTGCGGGATCCGCCAGGTCCACGTAGTCGTGCACCAACTGCCGCGCGGGCAGCGGCACCTGCGCGCCGTTCCAGGCATGGCGCAGCAGGTTGAGCTGTGTCGGCGAGAGCATCTCGTGCCCGGAGAGCGGCAGCTCGGGCGCGTCCAGCAGCCGCTCCAGCAGCGACAGGTAGCTCTCCAGCATGCGCTGCGCGCTCGCCTCGCTGTAGAGGTCGCTGGCGTACTCGAGGTGCACGCGCTGCGAGAACTCGGTGTCGATGTGCATCGACAGGTCGAACTGCGCGGCGACGCGTTCGAAGTCGAATTCGTCCACTTCCAGCCCGTACAGCTCCGGCTCGCCCACCGGCGCGTTCAGCACGTTGAAGAGCACCCGCACCGGGCCTTCCGGACGCAGCGTGCGGTCATGGCCCATGGCGTCGATCAGCTCGTCGAAGGGTGCGTCCTGGTGCGCATACGCCTCCAGCGCATTGCGCCGCACGCGGTGCACCAGCTGCGTGAAGCTGGGGTCGCCGGAAAGGTCGGTGCGCATCACCAGCGTGTTGACCAGCGTGCCCACCAGCGGCTCGGCCGCCACGCGGTGCCGGTTGGCGATCGGCGTGCCGATCGCGATGTCTTCGCTCTTCGCGTAGCGAGACAGCATCAGCACGAAGGCCGACAGGTAGACGACGAAGGGCGTGGCCGCCTCGCGGCTGCCGAAGCCGCGCATCGCCTCGCGCAGGCGCGGGGGCAGCGCCGCCGAGACGCGGCCGCCCTCGTGGCTGGGCTTGGCGGGCCGAGGAAAGTCGGTGGGCAGGTCGAGGTCCGGCAGCCCGCGCAGGCGCTCCAGCCAGTACGCCACGTGCGGCCGGCGCGCCTCCACCGCGGCGGGACTGCGCTGCCATGCGGCGTAGTCGGCGTAGCCGATGGCCGGCGGGGTGGCGAGCGGTTCGCGTCCGGCGGCCAGCGCGCCGTAGGCCGCCAGGGTCTCGCGCATCAGCAGCGCGCTCGACCAGTTGTCGGTGATCGCGTGGTGCAGCATCCAGAACAGCACGTGCTCGCGCTCGGCCAGGCGGATGAGCAGCGGTCGGTGCAGCGGTGTCTGCGACAGGTCGAATGGCTGCGCCGCACGCTGCGCCAGCAGGGCGCGCGCCTGGGCGTTGCGCTCCCGCTCCGGCAGATGGCCGAGGTCGATGCGCTCCAGCTGCAGGTCGAGCGCGGGTTCGATCCACTGCATCGGCTCGTGCTCGCCCATCACGAAGCGGGTGCGCAGGCCTTCATGCCGGCGCACCATCGCGTCCAGCGCCTGCTGGCACAGGGCCGCGTCCAGTGCACCGCGCAGACGGATCGCCACCGGCACGTTGTAGGCGGTCGATGCGGGTTCGAAATGCTGGATCACCCACATGCGCCGCTGCGACAGCGAGGCCGGCAGCGGCACGCCGCGCGCAACGATCGGCACCGTCGCGGTGTCGGCCCCCGCGGCCTGGGCGGCGGCGCCGCCTTGCAGCTGGCGGGCCACCTGGGCCGCCATTGCGGCCACGCTCGCATGCTCGAACATCTCGGCCAGGGGCAGGGTCACGCCGAAACGTGCCGCGACGCGCGACACCACCTGGGTCATGCGCAGCGAGTTGCCGCCCAGCTCGAAGAAGCTCTCGTGCACGCCGAAGGCGCGCGTGCCCAGCACCTCGCACCAGATGTCCCACACCGCCTGCTCGCGCACGTCGCGCGGCAGCACATGGCCCAGGCGCTCGCGGCGGTCGTTGTCCTCCGTGCTTTCCTCGGACGGCGGCTCGGTGCCTGCGTCGAGGGGCGCGGCCAGCTGGAGCTCATCGGCCAGGAAGGCCTCGCGGCAGCGCTGGCGCTGCACCTTGCCGCTGGAGGTGCGCGGGAGCGTGCCGGCGCGCAGCAGCGCCACCGCATGCACCGGCAGGCCATGCTCCAGGGCGATGGCGCGGCGCACGGCGCGGAACACCGCCTCCGGGTCGGCATCGGCGCGGCGGTCGAGCTCGAGCGCCAGCACCACGCCTTCGCCTGCCGGCGTGTCGACCGCGAAGGCGGCGCCATGGCCCAGCCGCAGCGCGGGATGTGCGCGTTCGGCGCTCCACTCGAGATCCTGCGGATAGTGGTTCTCCCCGTGGACGATGATCAGATCCTTCAGCCGCCCGGTGACGAACAGCTCGCCGCGGTCCATGAAGCCCAGGTCGCCGGTGCGCAGCCACGGGCCGCTGCCATCGGCCAGGTGAGCGCCGAAGGTCGCATCGCTGGCCTCGGGTTGCATCCAGTAGCCGCCGCCCACGCCCGGGGAGCGCACCCAGATCTCGCCGACGTGGCCGTCGGCGCAGAGGCGGCCTTCATCCCTCGGCTCGGCGATGCGGATCTCGGTGTCCCGCATCGCCCCTCCGCAACCGACCAGGCGGCGCGCCGTGGGCGAGCCGTCCGGCGAGGGTTGGAAGCGGCCCGCCAGCAGCGCCGCAGCGTCGGCCGACACGATGCGCGGCGGCTGGTCCGGCGAGGCCGAGCTCACGCCGAGGACCGCCTCGGCCAGGCCGTAGGACGGCGCGAAAACCCGCGGGCCCATGCCCGCGGCGCCGAACACCGCCAGCACGCGCTCCGCCGTTTCCGCCTTGATCGGCTCGGCCCCGCAGCTGAGGGCGACCAGGCTGTCCAGGCGCGCGGCCAGGGGCTTTCCACCGAGTGCAGCCAGGCAGGCCGCGAAGGCCGATTCGGGCGCGCCCGTGTGCGTGATGCGGTGCTTCTCCACCGCCTCCAGCCAGCGCAGCGGCCGGCGCAGGAAGGCCAGCGGCGACATCAGGTAGCTGCGGGCCCCTGCCACCACCGGCGCCAGCACGCCGAAGGCCAGGCCGTAGTCATGGAAATGCGGCAGCCAGCTGAGTGCGCGGGAGTCCGCGCTCCCATGGCCGGCGGCGATCAGCGCACGCACGTTGGCCAGCACGTTCGCATGCGTCAGGCGCACGCCGCGCGGCGCCGAGGTGGAGCCGGAGGTGTACTGCAGGTAGGCCAGCGTCTGGGGCTCGATGGGCGGCGGCGTGAAGTCCGCCGCCGTGCCCGCGCGCTGCGCCGCATCCGGCAGCGCGGCCCAGCGCGTCGTCGCGAAGGCGGCGGGGTCCAGCACCGCGGCCGCCGCCTCCAGCAGTCCGGCACTGGTCAGCACCAGCGCGGCCCGCGAATCGGCGATCACGCTGCGCAGCCGCGGCGCGGCGTGCTGCAGGCGCGCCGGATCGGGCGAAGGCACGGGCACCGCCACCCGGCCGCTGAGCAGGCAGGCCCAGAACGCCCGTACGAAATCGAGGCCCGGGCCGAAGGCCAGCAGCACCCGGTCGCCGGCGCGGGTCTCGCCCGACAGCCAGGCGGCGATGCGGTGAGCGTCCTCGCGCAGCTCGGCGTAGCTGCATTGCTGCGCCGCAGAGAGGTCGTCCCCGAGGAAGGCAAAGGCCATCTGCGCCGGCCGGGCCTTGCATTGCGCTTCGAAGACGGACGCCAGATGCATCTGCGGGAGTCTGAGAGGGTTGCGGGGGAGGTTCTGCAGCGTCGGCGGATTCAGCATGAAGGTAAGCCCTGGAAGATGGATGTTGCGCCCTGACACCGGCGACCCAAATCCAAAGCGTTCTGTCATTATGTTGCGCTGCAGCGAGCCGGCTATGTTCCCCGCTTGGCTATCGGCGTTGTCCGACATGCCAGGGCCGCCCGCAGCACCGTCACGATGGCGCAGCTGTGCGATGCTCGCGCCGATTGACAAGGAAGGAACCGCCGCATGTTCGATGCCCTGCTGCTGACCCAGGCCGAGGACGGCACCACCCAGGCCGCCCTCACCGCGCTCGACGAATCCCGCCTGCCCGAGGGCGAGGTGCGGGTCGATGTCGCGTGCTCCACCGTCAACTACAAGGATGCGCTGGCGGTCACCGGCCAATCCCCGGTGGTGCGCAAGTTCCCGATGGTGCCCGGCATCGATTTCGCCGGCACCGTGGCCGAGAGCAGCGATGCGCGCTTCAAGCCCGGTGACGCGGTGCTGCTCAACGGCTTCGGCGTCGGCGAGACGCACTGGGGCGGCCTGGCGCGGCAGGCGCGCGTCAAGGCCGACTGGCTGGTGCCGATCCCGGCCGGCCTCGATGCGCGCAAGACCATGGCCATCGGCACCGCCGGCTACACCGCGATGCTGTGCGTGATGGCGCTGCAGGCGCACGGGCTCACGCCGGCGTCCGGCCCGGTGCTGGTCACCGGCGCGAACGGCGGCGTGGGCAGCATCGCCATCGCGCTGCTGTCGCGGCTGGGCTTCGAGGTGCATGCCTCGACGGGGCGCCTGCAGGAGGCCGAACACCTGAAGCAGCTGGGCGCCACCGAGATCATCGACCGCGCCACGCTCGGCGCGCCCGGCAAGCCCTTGCAGAAGGAGCGCTGGGCCGGCGCGGTGGACAGCGTGGGCAGCCACACGCTGGCCAACGTGTGCGCCAGCCTGAAGTACGGCGGCACCGTGGCCGCCTGCGGTCTGGCGCAGGGCCTGGACCTGCCGGCCAGCGTCGCGCCCTTCATCCTGCGCGGCGTCACGCTGGCGGGCATCGACAGCGTCCAGGCGCCGATGGCGCGCCGGCTGGCGGCCTGGCAGCGGCTCGCGGCCGAGCTGCCGGCCGAGGTGCTGGAGGCCAACACCGAGACCATCGGCCTGGGCGACGTCATCGCGCTGGCGCCGCGCCTGCTGGCCGGGCAGGTGCGCGGCCGGGTGGTGGTGGACCTGGCCCGGCACTGAGGCCAGGCGCGCGTCGCCGCGCGAATGACCCCACGCCGACCCGCCCTACGCCATCAGGCGCAGCGACGGCGTCATATCTGTTTGCGATCATCGGCGCCATGGACCCCATCACTTCCATCGATCGCTACGAGCCCGACTATGCCCATCAATGCGAGGTGTGCGGCGGCACGCCCGTCGTGGCGGGCATGAAGGACGGCCGCCAGGTCTACCTGGCCACCATGTGCGGCCCCTGCCTCTGGAACGAGCCCCGGGCCGCCGACCCGGCCACCTGGAACGACGCGGCGTCGTCCTGAGGCTGCCTGCCGGGTGCCGCTACGCGTCCACCTTCACCTTCGCATCCCGCACCACCCGCGCCCACTTCTGGATCTCGCTCGCGATGAACTGCCTGAACTTCTCGCGCGAGCCGCCGCCGTCCTCGGCGCCGTAGGTGTCCAGCCGCTCCTGCACGTCGGGCATTGCCAGCACGGTGTTGACGTCCTGGTTGATCCTGTCGGCGATGGCCGAGGGCAGCTTGCCCGGTCCGGCCAGGCCGTACCAGGTGGTGGCCTCGAAGCCTTCGAAGCCCTGCTCCTGCATGGTCGGCACCGAGGGGTGGCCCTTGGCGCGCTTGAGCCGCGTCTGCGCCACCGCCGCGACCTTGCCGCTCTTCACGTGCGGCGTGGCGGCGGTCATGGTCTCGAAGCTGTACTGGATCTGGTTGCCCATCAGGTCCGCCAGCAGCGGGCCGCTGCCCTTGTAGGGCACGTGCAGCGCATCGACCCTGGCCTGCAGCTTGAACATCTCCAGCGCCAGGTGCTGGGCCGAACCGGCACCGGCCGAGCCGAAGCTCACCTGCCCCGGCTCCGCGGCGCAGCGGGCGACGATGTCCTTCACCGTCAGCGCCTTCTGCGCCGGGCCGGCGATCAGCAGGTTGGGCGTCACGCCCACCAGCACCACCGGCACGAAGTCGCGCTCCACGCTGTAGCGCAGCTTGGGCTGCAGGCTGGGCGCGAGCGCATGGCTGTTGATGTGCGCCATGAGCAGCGTCGAGCCGTCGCTGGGCTGCTGTGCCACGTACTCCGCGGCCAGCACGCCGGCCACGCCGGCCTTGTTCTCCACGATCACCGACTGGTTCCACATCACCGAGAGCTTCTGCGCCACCACCCGCGCCAGCGCATCGGTGCCGCCGCCCGGCGGAAAGCCCACCACGATGCGCACCGGCCCGTTGGGCCATTCCTGTGCGAACACGCGCGGCACGCCGAGCGTGGCCGCTGCGGCGCCCGCGGCCTGGATCAGGGAACGTCGTTGCATGGATCGGTCTCCTTGTTCGTTCGTATGGAAGCCAGAAAAAGAAACGAAGCGCGGGGTGCGCGCGTTCAGGCCGCCTTCTTCAATGCCATGGGCGCCGCATGGCGCGAGAAGTGCTCCATCGCCGCGGCCACGCCGCTGGCGGCGAGCTTCACGCCGGCCAGCTTCAACCCCATCTCCACGCCGGCCAGCATCGCCACCAGCGTCAGGTCGTTGCTGTCGCCCAGGTGCCCCATGCGGAACATGCGCCCCTTGAGCTTGCCCAGCCCCGTGCCCAGCGACAGGTCGAAACGCTCGTGGATCAGCCGCCGGATCGCGTCCGCATCCACCCCCTGCGGCGTGATCACCCCCGTGAGCACCGGCGAATACACCGACGCCTCCGCGCACTGGATCGGCAGCCCCCAGGCCTGCACCGCCGCGCGCACCCCCGCCGCCCAGCGCTGGTGGCGCGCGAACACCTGCTCCAGCCCCTCGCCCAGCAGCATGTCCAGCGACTCGCTCAGGCCATACAGCAGGTTCGTGTTCGGCGTATACGGCCAGTAGCCGCTCGCATTCATCTCCACGATCTCGTCCCAGGCCCAGAAGGCCTTGGGCAGCGTCGCGGTCTTGCTCGCCTCCATGGCCTTGGGCGACAGCGCGTTGAAGCTGATCCCCGGCGGCAGCATCAGCCCCTTCTGCGAGCCGCTGACGGTGACATCCACCCCCCACTCGTCATGCCGGTAATCCGCGCTCGCCAGCCCCGAGATGCTGTCCACCATCAGCAGCGCCGGATGCCCCGCCGCATCCATCGCCCGGCGCACCGCCGCGATGTCCGAAGTCACCCCCGTCGACGTCTCGTTGTGCACCACGCACACCGCCTTGATGCGATGCCCGCCGTCCTCGCGCAGCCGGGCTTCCACCAGATCCGCCTGCACCCCGTGACGCCAGCTGCGCGGCAGTCCCGTCTCGTCCGTGCCCGGCAGACCGATGAACTCCGGCGCCAGCCCCAGGCGCAGCGCCATCTTCTGCCACAGGGTGGCGAAATGCCCCGTCTCGTACATCAGCACCGCATCGCCCGCGCTCAGCGTGTTCGACAGCGCCGCCTCCCAGGCCCCCGTGCCCGAAGCCGGGTAGATCACCACCGGGTGGCGCGTCTGGAACACCTGGCGGATGCCTGCCAGCACCTTCAGGCCCAGCACGCCGAACTCCGGGCCGCGGTGGTCGATGGTGGGCAGGCTGATGGCGCGCAGGATGCGCTCGGGCACCGGGCTGGGGCCGGGGATCTGCAGGAAGTGGCGGCCGGTCGGATGAGAGTCGAGTTGCAGCATGGGGTCGTCCTTTCTCGTTCAGTTTTGCATTCAAAATACATTTTGGCATGCTCGTTTACCCTGAACATGCAGGCATTGAGTCAGGGTCAATTTGCATTCAAAATGCGTTCCAGGAAAGAAAGAGCCATGGCCGAAGTGATCGAAATCGCCCGTCTCTCGCTGCACGACCAGGTGGCGGCGCGGCTGCGCACCCTGCTGGTGGAGGGCCAGATCGCGCCCGGCGCCAAGCTCAACGAGCGCGAGCTGTGCGAGCAGTTGCGCGTCTCGCGCACCCCGCTGCGCGAGGCCATCAAGCTGCTGGCGGCCGAGGGCCTGGTGGACCTGCTGCCCAACCGGGGCGCGGTGGCCGTCAAGCTCACCGAGGCCGACGTGCAGAACACCTTCGAGCTGCTGGCGACGCTGGAAGGCATGTCGGGCGAGCTGGCGGCGCAGCGCATCACCGAGGCCGAGCTCGCCGAGCTGCGCGCCCTGCACTACGAGATGATGGCCTGCTTCGCGCGCCGCGACCTCTCCGGCTACTACCGCATCAACGCGCGCATCCACACCGCCATCAACGAGGCGGCCAAGAACCCGGTGCTCAGCAACACCTACCGCGCCATCAACGTCCGCGTGCAGTCGCTGCGCTTCCGCACCAACCAGGACGAGGCCAAGTGGAAGAGCGCCGTGGCCGAGCACGAGCGCATGATCGAGGCGCTGGCGGCGCGCGACGCCGTGGCCATGCGCACGCTGATGATCGAGCACCTGCACCGCAAGCGCGACACCGTGCTCGCGCTGCTGCGCGCCGGCGAGATCTACCCCGGCGCCCAGGTCGCCGGCAAGCGCTGATGCGCCCCGAGCCCGCCCACCACCTGCAGCCGGCCGGCACGGTGCCGCCGCCCGACGAGGTCTGCGCCGCCCTGGCGCGCCGCCTCGCGGCCGAGACCGAAGGCGAGGTGCTGTTCGACGCGCCCTCGCGCGGCCGCTATGCCACCGACGCGTCCATCTACCAGATCATGCCGGCGGGCGTGCTGGTGCCGAAGACCGAGCGCGACGTCGCCACCGCCATCGACATCGCGCGCGAACTCCAGGTGCCGGTGCTGCCGCGCGGCGGCGGCACCAGCCAGTGCGGCCAGACCACCGGCGCGGCGCTGGTCATCGACAACAGCAAGCACCTGCGGCGCGTGCTCGATCTCGACGTGGCGGCGCGCCGCGTCACCGTCGAGCCGGGCCTGGTGCTCGACCACCTCAACGCGCAGCTCAAGCCGCACGGCCTGTGGTTCCCGGTCGATGTCTCCACCAGCGCGCAGGCCACGCTCGGCGGCATGGCCGGCAACAACTCCTGCGGCTCGCGCTCCATCGCCTACGGCAACATGGTGCACAACGTGCTCGGCGCGAGCGCCTGGCTGTCGGATGGCGAGCGGGTCGACTTCGGTCCGGTCGCCACGCTCGGCGCGCGCGCGGCCGGCATCGCGCAGCACGTGCAGCAATTGGCGCGGCAGCTCGCGCCCGAGATCGAGGCCCGCTGGCCCAAGGTGATGCGGCGCGTGGCCGGCTACAACCTCGACATCTTCGACAACCAGAGCGAGCGGCCCTACACCGCCGACGGCAGCGTCAACCTCGCGCACCTGCTGATCGGCGCCGAGGGCACGCTGGCCTACACCCGCAGCCTCACGCTTCAGCTGGCCGAGCTGCCGCGCGCCAAGGTACTGGGCGTGGTCAACTTCCCGAGCTTCCATGGGGCCATGGACGCGGCCCAGCACATCGTGAAGCTGGGCCCCACCGCGGTCGAGCTGGTCGACCGCACGATGATCGAGCTCAGCCTCGCCAACCCGGCCTTCAAGCCCACGGTCGAGAAGGCGCTCATCGGCCGGCCCGCCGCCATCCTGCTGGTGGAGTTCTCGGGCGACGAGCGCGGCCCCCTGCTGCTGAAGTTGCAGCGCCTGGTCGAGTTGATGGGCGACCTCGGCCTGCCCGACAGCGTGGTCCGCATGCCCGAGGAGGCCGCGCAGAAGAACCTGTGGGAGGTGCGCAAGGCCGGCCTCAACATCATGATGAGCCTCAAGGGCGACGGCAAGCCGGTCAGCTTCATCGAGGACTGCGCCGTGCCGCTCGAGCACCTGGCCGAGTACACCGATGCGCTGACCGAGGTGTTCGCCCGCCACGGCACGCGCGGCACCTGGTACGCCCATGCCTCCGTCGGCACGCTGCACGTGCGGCCCATCCTCGACATGCGCACCGACGGCGCCGCCCGCATGCGCGCCATCGCCGAGGAGGCCGGCGCGCTGGTGCGCAGGTACAAGGGCGCCTTCAGTGGCGAGCATGGCGACGGCCTGTGCCGCGGCGAATGGATCGAGTGGCAGTTCGGCCCCGCAATCAACGACGCCTTCCGTTCCATCAAGAACCTGCTGGACCCGATCGGCCTGTTCAACCCCGGCAAGATCATCGACCCGCCGAAGATGGACGACGGCGCCCTGTTCCGCTTCGCGCCCGCCTCCGCGCCGCGGCCCTACCGGCGCATTCCCCTCATGCCCGTGCTCGACTGGTCCGCCTGGAACGTGCAGGCCGACCCGGTGACCGGAGAGACTTCTCCGCCCGGCAGCGGCGGCGACCTGACCGGCGGCTTCGCCAAGGCCGTCGAGATGTGCAACAACAATGGCCACTGCCGCAAGTTCGACGCCGGCACCATGTGCCCGAGCTACCGCGTGACGCGCGACGAGCAGCATCTCACGCGCGGCCGCGCCAACACGCTGCGCCTGGCGCTCTCGGGCCAGCTCGGGCCCGATGCCTTCACCGGCGACGCCATGCGCGACACCATGGACCTGTGCGTCGGCTGCAAGGGCTGCAAGCGCGACTGCCCCACCGGCGTAGACATGGCGCGCATGAAGATCGAGTTCCTCGCCCATTACAAGAAGAAGCACGGCCACACGCTGCGCGACCGGCTGGTCGCGCGCCTGCCGGACTACCTGCATGCCGCCAGTCGTGCGCCCTGGCTCTTCAACCTGCGCAACCGCCTGGGCGGCGTGGCCTGGCTGGGCGAGCGGCTCCTGGGCCTGTCGGCCGAGCGCTCGCTGCCGGCCTTCCGCAGCGACACCTTCTGGAACGAGCCCGACCCCGGCCTCTTCACCAGCCGCGACATGGTGATCGCCGCCGCCCTCAGCGGGCGCAAGTCCGCGGTGCTCTTCGTCGATACCTTCAACGGCGGCTTCGAGAGCGAGAACGTCTGGGCCGCCGTGCGGGTGCTCAAGGCGGCGGGCTACCTGCTGCACACCATCGACAAGTACAGCGGCCACCACTGCTGCGGCCGCACCTACCTGGCCTGCGGCATGGTGGACGAGGCCAAGGTCCGCGCCGGTGCCCTCATCGACGCGCTGCTGCCCATGGCCGAGGCCGGCGTGCCCATCGTCGGCCTGGAGCCTTCCTGCCTGCTGACCCTGCGCGACGAGGCGCTGGTGATGGGCCTGGGCCCCAAGGCCGAGACGGTGGCGCAGCAGGCGCTGCTGTTCGAGGAGTTCATTGCGCGCGAGGCGCGCGAGGGCCGCTTCAAGCTGGACTTCAAGCCCGTCACCAAGCCGCTGCTGGTGCACGGCCACTGCCACCAGAAGGCCTTCGGCGCGGTGAGCCCCATCCTCGAAGTGCTCAAGCTGATCCCCGATGCGAAGCCCGAACTCATCGAGAGCTCCTGCTGCGGCATGGCCGGCAGCTTCGGTTACGAGGCGGCGCACCATGCGGTCTCGATGCAGATGGCCGAGGCCGCGCTGCTGCCGGCCGTGCGCGCCAACCCCGAAGCGATCGTGCTGGCCGACGGCACCAGCTGCCGCCACCAGATCGCCGACGGCGCGCAGCGCGAGGCGGTGCACGTCGCGCGGCTGCTGGCTTCGCTGATCGCCTGAAGTGCTCAACCCGCCGTTGCGGGTCGAGTTCAGCTCAGTCGCGAAGTTCGGGAGGCAGCGTTCCGCCGTTGGCTGCGATGCGGCTCATGACCTGCTTGTGCAGCCAGATGTTCCAGGCAGCCGAGCCGGGCTCGTCGTTGCCCGTGTAGATCAGTTCGTTGGCCAGCTCCTTGCGCGCGGCCAGGCCACTTTCCAGGCCCAGCAACTTGAGGAGATCGACGATGGAGGTGCGCCAGTTCAGGCTGGCCGCGCCGGGCATCGCGTCGAGAATGGGTGCCACCTCGCCCAGCGGGATCGAGGGCGGCGGGGCCGGCACGGCGGGCGCACCCGCAGGCGCGGGTGCCGGCGGTGCGGCGACCACCTCGGCGGCGTTGGCCGACGGGAAAATCTTGGAAAAAATCTTGCCGAAGAAGCTCATGGGGTGTCCTTGAGGGCGGGTGAGGTGGTGGGACGGTTCTCGCGGAGAGCCGCTGGCTGCGAAACGCAGCGCAACAGGGTTCTACCACTTGGGCGCTGGGTTGTAGAGATTCGGCGATGACCGCCGCCTTGAAGTCCGGAGTGGCCCGCGACGAGGCTTCTGTGAATGGGGTGCCACGCGGGACGCGTTCAGAACCGGACGCCCAAAGCCAGCAGCTTGGCCTAACGCCGCGACTCTCCGTGCCCGGGGTCGCGAAAGTGCCCACGCACGACCAAGATTCGGATGTGGCCGCCGTTCTCTCGGTAGATCAAGGAGTAGGGGAAGTCGTGTAGTGGATGAACGCGTCGACGACCCTCCGCAGGAGTGCCGATGCCTGGAAACTCGACCAGCAGCTTGGCCACGCGCTCGAACTCGTTCAGGAAGCGGTTCGCGAGTTTTGCGCCGCCCTCTTGGCGATAGAACTTTGCTGCCTCCAGCAGGTCAAGTTCCGCGCCTCTATGGAGGCTGTAGGTCATTCGAGGCTGGCACGAATGCGCGCAACGGCATCGGGGCCCGACACCAGCACGGAAGGATCCGTGTCAGCCTCCGCATCCCGCCTCGCAGCCAGTTCGTTCCAGCGAGCGTCTCTCTCGCGATCGGCATCCAGGCTACTGATCACTTGGTCCAAGAGGCGCGCCCGGTCCGATGCGGGCAGTTGCAGTACCTGTTGTGCAAGAACTTCGACGGGTACGGACATGGCATTCTCCTGAGGCTGAGGGCGGTAGCTTGCCACAACACCTGTACTGTCCGGAGCGGCGTGGCTTTCGGCGATGCCCAGGCCCGGCGTGCCGGGACGGGGCCTTTCGATGGAATGTTGCAGGCCCTTGGCGCGAGCCATGTCGCTCAGCGCCAAAAGAAGAAGATCTGTGTCTTCGGATTCGAGGACTGCCGTCATGTACTCAGCCATGGCTTTGTTATCCGTGAGATAGCGAGCCGCATCGAACGGAAAAAGCTTTGCCTTGGCTCTGGAAGTGCTCATTGCTCAAGCTCCAATCGAACCGCGCGCCGTCGTCAGCGATCCTGACGCTCAGCCAAAGCGCCGGAGCCGGGCAAAGAACTCTTCGGCCGGAACACCTGCTTCACGGTCGGCATCATCCAGCGCGGCCTGGAGTTCAGCCTCCTCTTCAGGCGACAGCTTCACAGCCGCCTCGTCACCGCGAGCGAGAATCGTGAAAGCCGTTCCCTCTGGCAACGAGAGACCCTTGGTCACTACCTTACCCTCGACGATGGCGCCTGATACGACTTGCATGCGCTGATGGTACTGGGCGGGGGCGAGGCTAACTGGCGCCGAAAGTTGGACATGAGCGGCGGGTGAAGGGGGACGAAGCTCACCGGAAGCCGCTCGCTCGATGGAGGGCCTAGGTGCCACTGTTGAACCCAGGCAGTTGTCGAACGGTCGCGTAAGGGACAGCCGCCGCCTGACACGCCAGCTTGATGACCTCTCGAGCTTGCGCCTTGTCTGCGTTGGTACTGAGCCAGTAGCCCTTGTACTCGGTCGACAAAGAAGCGAGATGAGAACTGACCTGCTCCCCATAGGGCGTACCAGTTGAAGGTTAGTAGAGTCCGTTGTCAGAGGAAGAACGGACATGAAGAAGAGCAGA
>NZ_LYMK01000086.1 GCF_002157355.1 Variovorax sp. JS1663
ACCCACCTTCGGGACCGGTGGTGGGTGTCGTGCCGCGCGGGGTGGCGCAGTTGTCCTTGCGGCTCATCGAACTGCGCATGCCTTAGCTGGCCAGCGTCGGCAGGTCGGCTTCGATTCTGATTCTTTGCTTCATCGCTGACAGTCTGTCCCGAGCGGTCCATAGCATGGTTTTCTCGAACTTTGCTATTGAGGAGCGTTCATGTCGACACTCAGTTCCCGCGTCATCACCCCATCCAAAGCGTCGTCACGCAAACCTGCGCGAAGGCTGAAGTGCATTGGCCTGGTGCTCGCAACCCTGGCCATCGCGATGGGCTCGATCACCCCGGCCCACGCCACCCCGACGGAACACTGCTACCTCGGCGACGAGCAGGGCAATGGCGGCGTGCTCGGCAACTTTGTTGGCTTCTCCGCGAACCAATGCGTCATCGCCACATCACCTGACACTGCTCTAGCCGGTGGCGTGCTGGCGCGGGCCATGGCCGTGGGTTCGGACGGACGCGTCTATGCCAGTGCGCAGACGAGCAACCCGTCCGGTGGTGCGCCCGTGTGGAGCCCGTTCGCCGTCGTGCCGGGCGTGTCGGGCGATGCCGCGGGTGTCAAGGCCAAGAAGATCGCCATCGCAGCGGCCAAGGACGGCAGCTTCCAGGTGGTCATCATCAGAACCGACGACAATTCGGTGTACCACGCCATGCAGTACGCCAATGGCAGTTGGTCGGGCTTCAATCTGCTCGATGGGGCTGGGGGCTGGGCCAGCTTTGCGGCGCGTGACGTAGGTATCGCCATCAACGCCAGCACGCCCACGTCGCCGGGCAATGCGCAGGTGATCGCCACCGGGCTGCAGTCTCCAGGCTTGTACCACCGCGTGCGCTGGCCGAACGGTACCTGGACGCCCTTTGCGATGGTGCCCGGTTCGAGCTTTGCTTCAAAGGCCGTGGCCATTGCCTCCTCGGACAATCTGTACACGAACGTGCTGGCCGTCGGGGTCTCTGTTGCCGATCCCACCAAGGGGCTGCTCTTGCAGGCGGGGCGCGACCCCAGCGGCAACTGGACCAACTGGGTGGTGGTGCCCACCCCGGTGCCCCTGCCCACGACCACCGATATAGCGGCGGCGCGCATCGTCATTTACGGCATTGTGATGTTCAGGGATGAGACGGGTAAGGCCTACGTCCAGGGGCGCGCGAATCCGGATGTGCTGTCCTCATGGCAGACGCAGGAGCCCGCCTCTCTGGTCACCGATCAAGCTCGAACAGTGTCAATTGCTCAGACGCCAGGGTTCCCGCCGCTCCAGATGCTGGTCACGCGCACATACCCGTAGCAGGCCGGTATGGCACCCACCCTCGGGACCGGTGGCGAGTGCCGTGCTGCGCCAGGTGACTTTGCCCGCGTTTCCCAGCTTCCGCAGCTGAGATCCGAATTATGAAGAAAGCTTTCATGTCGACACTCAGTTCTCCCGGCACCTATCCATCAAAGGCACGGCCGCGCAAACCTGCGCGAAAGCTGCAGCGCATGGGCCTGGTGCTCGCAACCCTCGCCGCGGTGGGCTCGATCATCCCGGCGCATGCCACCTACCCGGGCGAGAACGGCCCCATCGTGTTCGGGTCGACGAGCACATCACCGGCCAGCATCGGCAGGGTGTCGCCTGGCAACAGCAGCGCCACCACGCTGGCCGAGGGCCTCGCCCCCCGAGTCTCGCCCAACGGCAAGAAGATCGCCTTTCTGAGAGGTCCCGGCACGGGCAAAGACGTCTATGTCATGAATCTCGATGGATCCAACGTGGTCCAACTGACCAACGATGCAAGCACGTTCGCAATATCGTGGTTGCCCGACGGATCCCGACTGGCCTACGTATCGCAGATGCCGCCCAGCAACGATGCGAACTCGCTGTGGACCATGAACCCCGATGGCACTGGCAAGAGCTTTGTCCGCAATTTGGGGAATGGGATCAGTCCATACAGCTTTGAATGGTCTCCGGCCGCCAACGTCTTCGCGTATGGCGACAAGATCTGGGACCTCAGGATCGAACAGCTCGCCACTCCTGGCTCGCGCTTGCTGACTGGCGGTACAAACGCCCCATCATGGGCGCCGGACGGCACATCGATTCTTTACAGAGACTCGTCGGCTCCGATTTCCCTGTGGGAAATCAATACGGACGGCACCGATCGTCACGTCATACAGCCGATCAACGCATTCTCAAGGACCGTCATTTCTCCGGATGCCACTTTGTTGAGTGGCGGGTTCGATCCGAATCAGACGGGCGCTAAATTGACGACCCGCGCACGGGCCGGCAGCCCCACCACGTACGTCTGGCCCATCACCGCTTCTGAGGTCGACTGGGCCCGCGTGCCGAAGAACTGCCATGCCACGACGCCGCAAGGCGGCGGCGGCGTGCTCGGCAGCAATGTGGATTTCTATGCGGACCAGTGCGTCATCGCCGTGTCGCCCAACCCGGTGGCGGCCGGTGGCGTGCTGGCGCAGGCCATGGCCATGGGTCCGGACGGACGCGTCTACGCCCGTGCGCTGAAGGCCAACCCGTTTGGCGGCGACCCCGTGTGGGGCCCGTACTACGTCGTGCCAGGCTTGTCGAACGGTGCAACGGGCGATCCCGCCGGAGTCAAGGCCAAGAAGATCGCCATCGCAGCAGCCAAGGACGGCAGCTTCCAGGTGGTCATCATCCACGCAGCCAACGATTCGCTGTACCACGCCATGCAGTACCCCAACAATGGCAACTGGTCGGGCTTCGGCCTGCTCGATGGCGTGGGCACGCTCACCTTTGCGGCGCGTGACGTGGCCATCGCCATCAACGGGAGCTCGCCCACGTCGGCAGGCAATGCGCAGGTGATTGCCAACGGGCTGGAGGCTGCCAGCGTATTCCACCGCGTGCGCTGGCCGAACGGCACCTGGACGCCCTTCGCCCAGGTGCCCGGTGCGCAAGGCATGAACACCCAGGCGTTGGCCATTGCCTCCTCGGACGATCTGTACACGAACGTGCTGGCCATCACCACTGCGGCCGATGGCAGCCAGGGCCAGATCCAGCAGGTCCTGCGCGACCCCAGTGGCAACTGGGCTGGCTGGGTGACGGTGCCGACCCCGGCGGGCACGACCTTGTCAAAGACCAGCGACCTGGCGCTGACACGCACAAACCTGATCGGCAACCCAGCCTACTTGATGTTCCTGGATGCGACGGGCAACGTCTACTTCCAGGTGCGCAACAACCCCAACCTGCCCGCCTCGTGGCAGGGGCAGGCGCCCACCGATCTGATCACCACGCAGGGTCGAACGGTGTCGCTCTCGGGGTCGGGGTTTGGGACCTCGCTGCTGGTCACGCGCGTGTACCCGCAGTAAGCCAGTGCGGCACACACCTGCAGGGATCGGGGCCGGGTGCTGTGCCGCGCGGGGCGACCCCATTCAAGGCACCAGATCACTTGCATCCTGGTTCAACAAAGACCCGCGCCTGTAGGGACCGTGCGCCGCTTTTCTGATTTTTTCTTGAACCAATATCAGTCCGTGATGGACGCGCCTCTACGATGCCTGCCGCCAATGCCTGCCGCCAATGCGTCTCCATATCGGAGAGATCGAGAGTGAACGTGAAACGGGCTTTTGCCGCCGCCATTTTTATCCTTCGCCGTTTCGGCATTCACCGATACGCCGCTGCCAGACCTGGCGCTGCTCTTCTTCTGGCATCGTCAGCACTTGTCGCATGCGCAGCCCCCGCACCTTCAGTCATGGCAGGCGACTCCACAAGCCCCATCCTCGCAAGAACAACTGCGGCGAGAAAAGGGGTGCCCTACGGGCGGAGCGATTCGCCCGACCCTCACGCCGAGATCGAAGGCGTGTCTTCCGATCCGTCCTATGGGCGTACGCCTGCCAATCCAATCAAGGTTGGACCAGGGAATTCGATGGACGGTCCTCGTCGGGAACGCATGTACCTCAATGCGATTCGCGGCCCCAAGGGTGAGCCTGTCGAGTACGAGCGCCGAGGCTCCTGCTGTCCCTTCGAGACACCCAATGGCCTGGTGGGCAGAGGGGGACTGCTCGATGTGTTTGATCTGAAGATTGAAGGTTCCGCCGGTTCAATTCAGCTGTACCTCAACATGTATGAATCTGGCTCTTTGGTCGCCCCTGCGGGTTTCACCCCAAGGGCGCGCAGGTAGCGACAAGAACGTGAGGTCAGTTGGCAGGCGCGCCGCCGCCGGCCTTGTTCCGCGGATGCCCGAGCGCACGGCGGACGTCCGCGGGATCCATCCCGTACATCTCTGCAAACTCGGCCACGCTGCGCCCGCTCGCCTCGAAGGCGCGCCGCAGCGCCTCCCGCTTGGCATGGCGCTCGCCGAGCTCGGCAAAGGCTTCGTCGAGCGCTGCGTTCGCGGCCTCGTCCCTGCCGCCCACGGCCATCACGTAGTCCTCGCGCGACAGGCCTGATGCCTCGATGGCCCGCACGAGCTGCGCGCGCAGCTGCGGGCGCAGGTCTTCGCTGCTGCGGCCCTGGCGGCGGCGGAAGACCTCGAGGATGGCGTGGTGCACGTGTCCCGGTGCGACAGGCTCGACCGGCTTGCCGTCCAGGTCGTGGCGCTGCTTGCCGGAGGCGACCGCTTCGAGATAGCGGGTAGAGCGTGCATGCAGACCCATCGCGACCTTCAGGTCCTCGGGCTTGAACGCGTCGGGGTGCCGGGCCAGCAGGTCCTCGAAGACGCCGAGCTTGAGCGGCAGGAAGCGCGCGCCGAAGAGCTGCGGATAGAGCTCGAACAGGCGCTCCAGCACCGGATGGGTCTTGCGCGGGTGCTGTTGCGGCCGCTGCGGCGGATCGGCGGCCTTCTGCGCCGCCTGCGGGCTCGCTTGCGGCTGGCCCGCGTTCCGGGGCTTGCGGCGTCGGCGCGAAGCCTTGCCGGGAGCCGCAGGCTGCGGGGTGGAAGACGGGGTCTCGGTGTCTGCGGGGTTCGGAGTCATGGGAAATCGGGTGCGCCAGCCGGGCGCCTCGCGCCAGGATCAAGCCCCGAACTGTAATGCGGCGCGGCCCGGCCATTGCGTCGCCCCTCCGATCCAGGGGCATGCCCCCTCGTCCTACAGCCAGGCGCGCGGCCCACCGACCACGACGTAAACCCATGTGTCTACTTTTGTATGCGCTGAGGCCCCAGCCATGTCACATCCACCCCTCAAGGAGAACTTCATGACATCGATTTCGCTTTCGAACGCACTCAAGGCATCCGCGGCCGCGCTGGCTATCGCGGGCGCCGCAGGCTTCGCGATCGCGCAGGGCAACCCGCCGACCAGCAGTTCGCCCAATCCGGCCACCGGCGCGGGCCAGCAGGCCCAGAGCGGCACACCGATGGGCACGACCGGCACCACGCCGTCGAACCAGAGCTCCGGCACGATGAGTTCCAGCCCTGCGGCCGGCGGCAGCACCTCGGGCAGCGGCACGATGTCCTCGTCCACCGACACCACGAGCCCCGCCACGCCGCCCTCCGACACGATGCGCATGGCCCGGGCAGACCGCAACTGAGTCCTACGCCATGACCCGGGCCCTGCCGGTCCACGCGTCTGGCTTCGCGCTGCTCGCGCTGGCGGCAGCGCTCGTCCTGCCCGCGCCTGCGCGCGCGCAGGGCGATGTCGCGACCCTGGTGCAATGGGTCCGCGCCACCGGCGACAACGGCGGCGCGGCTTTCGCGGTGGTCGACAAGAAGGGCGCGCGCGTCCATGTGTTCGATGCGTCGGCCAAGGAGCGCGGCTCCTCGCCGATCCTGCTAGGGCTTGCGCACGGCGACGATTCGGTGCCCGGCATCGGCGAGCGGCCGATGGCGCAGATCCGCCCCGAGGAGCGCACGACGCCCGCGGGCCGCTTCGCCACCGAGCCGGGCCGCAACCTGCAGGGCGAAGACATCGTCTGGGTCGACTATGACGCCGCGGTCTCGATGCACCGCGTGCGGGCTACCAACCCGGCCGAGCGAAGGCTGGAGCGGCTGGCCACGCCAACGGCCCTGGACAACCGCATTTCCTACGGCTGCATCAACGTGCCGGCCGCCTTCTACGACATGCACGTGAAGCCGGCCCTCGGAACGCGACGCGGGGTGGTCTACGTGCTGCCCGAGACGCGCTCGCTGGCGGCGGTGTTCGGCACGCGGGTCGCAGGCGCAGCGAAGACCGCGGCGACACCCTGAAGCGGCTTAGCTGCGCCGCGCCGCCTCGGTTTCCGCGCGCAGCCAGCGGATGAAATCCTGCGCATCGGCGTTGTGCGCCGCACGGCGCGAGCTCTCGATGAAATAGGCGCGCCGCGAAGCCGCCCCCGCCCCGAAGGGCGCCACCAGGCTGCCGCCCTGCACCAGGTCGCGCAGCAGCGGCATCCGCCCGATCACCACGCCGTGGCCGGCGACCGCCGCGGCCACTGCCTCGGTGTAGTGGGTGAAGCGCACGGTGTTCTTCATGCGCACATCGGCCAGCCCCATCAGCTTCAGCCAGGGCTCCCAATCGGTGGTGGGCGGATCGCCGGGATGCGCCATCTCGATGGTCAGCAGCGTCTGGCCCGCCAGGTCGTCGGGCGTGCGCAGCAGCTTCGCCACCTGCGGGGCGCACAGCGGCATCACCGATTCCTCGAAGAGCGCCGGACCGGTGCCGCGCTCGATGGGCACGAAGCGCACCGCCACGTCGAGCCGGTCGCGCTCGAGATCAAGCACCTCCAGCTTGGCGGACAGCCGCACGTCGACCTGCGGATGGTCCGCGGTGAAGCGCGCGAGCCGCGGGATCAGCCAGAACGAGGCAAAGCCCGGCGTGCAGGTGATGGCGACCTGACGCAGCGTCGGCACGGCGCGCAGGCGCGCGGTGGCGTCGCGCAGCCGCTCCAGGCTCTCGACGACCGCGCGCTGAAGCACGCCGCCGGCCTCGGTCAGCGCCAGGGCGCGGTGGCGGCGCTCGAACAGCAGCACGCCCAGGCTGGCCTCGAGCTGCTGGATCTGCCGGCTGACGGCCGACTGGGTCAGGAACAGCTCGGCCGCCGCCTGCGTGAAGCTCAGGGTCCGCGCGGCAGCCTCGAAGCTGCGCAGCAGCTCCAGCGGGGGCAGGCCGGTGCTCGGTGGTGGCGGCTTCACATTCTCTACACGCATGCAACGAATTCCAATTGATCGTGTGACGAGAGCTATACGGCTGACTATATTCATTCCACAGCCGAATGCAAAGGAATCCGCCATGCCTACCAACCAAGAGAGCTTTCACCTGACCCTGGCCAAGCGCGGCATCTTCACCCTGACGGACGGCGAGGGCGTGGGCATCGAATGCCGCAGCGGCAGCGTGTGGATCACGCTGGACCATGACCGCCGCGACATCGTGCTGTCGCCCGGCGAGCGCTTCGTGGGCGACCGGCACCGGCGCATGCTGGTGTCGGCGCTGGAGCCGGCCTTCATCACCGTGTCAGGCTCGCGCCCGGCGACGCCGCCGGCACGAGAGCGCTCAGGGTCGCCTTGGCGACTCGCCGCCCGCGGGATGTCCCCGGCTTGACCTGCCAGGGCCGGCGTCGAACCATCGACGCGTGGCCCCGGTCCCTGCTGCGCACGACGCCGTCACGCCCGTGACGGCGTTTTGCTTCGCGATGCCGGCGCCCTGTTTCTTTCCGCAGACAAGGACGACACATGGCAGAGGCATACATCGTGGCCGCGACGCGCACTGCCGGCGGCCGCCGCGGCGGGCGGCTGGCGGGCTGGCACCCCGCGGACCTGGCGGCGCAGGTGATCGACGCGCTGGTCGCGAAGAGCGGCATCGACCCGGCCGCGGTGGAGGATGTGATCCTCGGCTGCGTGAGCCAGGTCGGCGAGCAGGCCAGCAACGTCGCGCGCAATGCGGTGCTGGCCTCCCTGCTCCCCGAATCGGTGCCGGGCACCTCGGTCGATCGCCAATGCGGCTCCTCGCAGCAGGCGCTGCATTTCGCGGCGCAGGCGGTGATGTCGGGCAGCATGGACGCGGTGATCGCCGGCGGCGTCGAGAGCATGACGCGCGTACCCATGTTCACGCCCAACGCGCTGCCGGCCAAGGCGGGCCTGGGCACTTACATGAGCCCGGCGATGCAGCGGCGCTACCCGGGCGTGGAGTTCAGCCAGTTCACGGGCGCGGAGATGATCGCCAGACGCCACGGCATCGAGAAGGAGGCGCTGGACCGCTATGCCTTCGAGACCCATCGGCGCGCCATTGCCGCCACCCGCGAGGGCGCCTTTGCCGGCGAGATTCTGCCGGTCGAGGTGCGGCTGGCCGACGGCAGCGGCACGGGCGAGATGCACACCGTGGACGAAGGCATCCGCTTCGACGTCACGCTCGAAGGCATCCAGGGCGTGAAGCTGATCGCCGAGGGCGGCCGCTGCACCGCCGCCACCGCCAGCCAGATCTGCGACGGCGCCAGCGGCGTGCTGGTGGTCAACGAGCGCGGGCTGAAGACGCTGGGCGCGAAGCCGCTGGCGCGCATCCACCACATGAGCGTGATGGGGCACGACCCGGTCGTGATGCTGGAGGCGCCGATTCCCGCCACCGAGCGGGCGCTGCGGAAGGCCGGCATGACGATCGGGGACATCGACCTCTACGAGATCAACGAGGCCTTCGCGCCGGTGCCGCTGGCCTGGCTGCAGCGGCTGGGCGCCGACCGCGCGCGGCTCAACGTGAACGGCGGCGCGATCTCGCTGGGCCATCCGCTGGGCGCCTCGGGCACCAAGCTGATGACCACGCTGATCCACGCGCTGCATCAGCGCGGCAAGCGATACGGCCTGCAGACCATGTGCGAAGGCGGCGGCATGGCGAACGTGACCATCGTGGAGCGCCTCTGATGTCCGCCGTGCTGTGGGAGCTGCAGGAAGGCGTCGCGACGCTGACGCTCAACCTGCCGGCCAAGCTCAACCCGATCGCGCTCGACCTGCAGGAGGCCCTGCGCGAGTGCTTCGCACGCGTGCGCGAAGACCACGGCGTGCGCGCCGTGGTGCTGACCGGCGCGGGCCGCTCGTTCTGCGTGGGCGCGGACCTCAGCGCGATGCGCCCGCCCTCGGAGGGCCAGACGCTGGGCGACCAGACCGCGGACTGGATGCAGTCGACGAGCAACCCGCTGATCGAGGAAATGCGCGCGCTGCCGGTGCCGGTGGTGTGCGCCGTCAATGGCCCCACGGCCGGCGCCGGCGTGGGGCTCGCGCTGGCGGGCGACGTGGTGATCGCCGCGAAGAGCGCCTACTTCTACCTGTCTTTCCTGCCCCGGCTGGGCATCGTGCCGGACCTGGGCTGCACCTGGTTCATCCCGCGCCTGGTGGGGCCGGCGCGCGCCATGGGCATGAGCCTGCTGGACGAGCGCATCTCCGCCGAGCGCGCGGCGCAATGGGGCCTGATCTGGGCCTGCATGGAGGACGACCTGTTGCTGCTCGAAGCCCAGCAGGTCGCGAAGCGCCTGGCCCGCCTGCCGGCGCATGCGGTGATCGAGGCGCGCCGCGCGCTGGAGGCATCGGCCCGCCACACACTGCCCGAGCAATTGCACTACGAGAGCGAGCGCCAGCGCGAACTGCTGAACCGGCCCGCCTTCGCCGAGGGCGTGGCCGCCTTCCTGCAAAAACGCACGCCTGAATTTCCAGGACGAGACTCATGATCGAACGCACCCTCTTCACCCCCGACCACGAGGCCTTCCGCGACAGCTTCCGCCGCTTCATGGACAAGGAGATCGCGCCCTTCCACGAGGACTGGGAGGCGCAGGGCTACGTCGATCGCGCGCTCTGGAACAAGGCCGGCGAGAACGGCTTCCTCTGCATGTCGCTGCCGGAAGAGTACGGCGGCGCCGGCGCCGACCTGCTCTATTCGGTGATCCAGTTCGAGGAGCTGTGGGCGCGCGGCTTCACCGGCGTGGGCTTCGGTCTGCACAGCGAGATCGTGGCGCCCTACATCCTGCACTACGGCACCCAGGCGCAGAAGCGCAAGTACCTGCCCCAGCTCGCCAGCGGCGAGATGGTAGGCGCCATCGCGATGAGTGAGCCCGGCGCCGGGAGCGACCTGCAGGCCGTGCGCACCGCGGCGCTGCCGCAGCCCGACGGCGGCTGGCACCTCTCCGGCAGCAAGACCTTCATCACCAATGGCTGGCACGCCGACCTGGTGATCGTCGTGGCCAAGACCGACCCCGAGGGCGGCGCCAAGGGCACCAGCCTGTTCCTGGTGGAGCGCGGCATGCCGGGCTTCGAGAAGGGGCAGCGGCTCAAGAAGCTGGGGCTGAAGGCGCAGGACACCTCGGAGCTCTTCTTCAACGACGTGCACCTGCCGCCCGATGCCTTGCTGGGCGAACAGAACCGCGGCTTCGTCTGCCTGATGGAGCAGTTGCCCTGGGAACGGCTGCAGATCGCGATCAGCGCGGTGGCCGCCTCGCAGGCGGCGATCGAGCACACGGTGGCCTACGTCAAGGACCGCAAGGTGTTCGGGCAACCGGTGGGCGCCTACCAGAACACGCGCTACACCTTGGCCGAACTGCAGACCGAGGTGCAGATCGCGCAGGTCTTCGTCGACAAGTGCATCGAGCTGCTGCAGCAGCAGAAGCTGGACACCGCCACCGCCAGCATGGCCAAGTACTGGACCACCGACCTGCAGTGCAAGGTGATGGACGAGTGCGTGCAGCTGCACGGCGGCTACGGCTTCATGTGGGAGTACCCGGTGACGCGCGCGTACGCCGATGCGCGGGTGCAGCGCATCTACGGCGGCACCAACGAGATCATGAAGGAAGTGATCACGCGGGCGATGGGGTTGCCGGGGCGTTGAAGGATCACTGCCAATTGGCCGCGATCACCGCATTCAAGCTGCTCTGGTAGCTCGGCAACAGCGTTGTCTGCCCCGCCGTTGGCGGGGAGAAGCTTGCCATCGCCTGCACCAGGTTTTGCACCTGGCTGTCCTGCAACACGTGCCCATCGCTGGTCTTGAACTGCTCGACATGGTAGGCGCCGCCCAGATACCAGTTGCCGATCAGGAACTTGTCGCCGGTTCCGATCACGCTGACCTCGAGATCGTTGCCGGCCTGGCGGAACCACAACTGGTCGGCCGCAATGCCGGCGTTGAACAGGGCGACGTCCGTGTTGCCGCCTGTCCCATCGTTCTCGCCGATCCGGTCGACGCCATGGCCGCGCCCCAGCACATAGGTGTCATTGCCCGCGCCACCGAGCAGGAAATCATCTCCTCCACCACCATCGAGCACGTCGTCGCCGGCGTAGCCCTTGAGCGTATTCATGGCCGCATTGCCCGTCAGGCCGTTGCCTGAAGCATTCCCCGAACCTTGGGCGATCTCCGAACCCCTGAGGATCAAATTTTCAAGGGTGGGGGCAAGCGTATGGCTGGAACTGGAATGAACCGTATCGATGCCTTCACCCGCTTGCTCCGTGATCGCATCGCTGCGCGGGTCGACAGCGTTGCCACTGGCGTGGACATCCGCCGACATGGAACCTCCGTCATTCATGAGGTTGACCAGATCGCTTTTGCCATCGCCATTTGCATCAGCAAGGCTCCAGCGCTGACTGCTGTCGCTGTAGCCGCCTTGCTGCGTTGCCCAGCGCTGGATCTGAAATCCACGGCCCGTGCTGACGTGAGCGTCTGCGTTCATGGCACCGTTTTCGCCGTAGATGTTGACCAGATCGGCCTTGCCATCACCGTTCACGTCCGCAAGGCTCCAGCGCTGCGCATCCCAATACCCTCCCTGCCGAGTGGCCCAGCGTTGAATCTGGAAGCCGCTGCCGGTGCTGATGTGCGCATCTGCACTCATGGCGCCGTTCTCGCCGTAGATGTTGACCAGATCGGCCTTGCCATCACCGTTCACATCCGCAAGGCTCCAGCGCTGCGCGTCCCAATACGCTCCCTGCCGAGTGGCCCAGCGTTGAATCTGGAAGTCGCTGCCTGTGCTGATGTGCGCATCTGCGCTCATGGCGCCGCTCTCGCCATAGATGTTGACCAGATCGGCCCTGCCGTCGCCGTTCACGTCCGCAATGCTCCAGCGCTGCGCGTCCCAATACCCTCCCTGCTGAGTGGCCCAGCGTTGAATCTGGAAGCCGCTGCCGGTGCTGATGTGCGCATCTGCGCTCATGGCGCCGTTGTCGCCGTAGATGTTGACCAGATCGGCTTTGCCGTCGCCGTTCACGTCCGCAACGCTCCAGCGCTGTGCGTCCCCGTACCCTCCCTGCCGAGTGGCCCAGCGTTGAATCTGGAAGCCGCTGCCGGTGCTGATGTGCGCATCTGCGCTCATGGCGCCGCTCTCGCCGTAGATGTTGACCAGATCAGCCTTGCCGTCGCCGTTCACGTCCGCAACGCTCCAGCGCTGTGCGTCCCAATACCCTCCCTGCCGGGTCGCCCAACGTTGTATCTGATACCCGGTGCCGGTGCTGATATGAGCATCCGCGCTCATCGTTCCGCCGTCGTTGAACACGTTGACCAGATCGGCCTTGCCGTCCCCGTTCACATCCGCCGTGAACCAGCGCTGCGCGTCTGAATAGCCGCCCTGCTGAGTGGACCACCGTCCAATCTGGAAACCAGTGCTATCCGTCGAACCCACGACATAGGTGTCGTTGCCCAAGCCGCCGGCCAGCGCGTTCCTGCCCCGGCCGCCGTCCAGATAGTCATCGCCGCTGCCGCCATACAAGGCGTCATCGCCTCCTTGACCCTCCAGAAAGTCGTTGCCCGCATCGCCGCTCAACGTGTTGGCAAGGCCGTTGCCGACCAGCGTGTTGTCCAACACATTGCCCGCCGCAGAGGTCGCCGCCCCGAACAGCACTGCGTTCTCGACATTCGCGCCCAAGCTCACATTGACGCTGGAATGAGCCGTGTCCAGGCCGCCATTCAATGCTTCGGCGACGGCGTCGCCCGCGTTGTCTACATAGTACGTATCGTTGCCTCCACCTCCGGCCATGCTGTCGGCCCCCTCTGCACCATCCAGGATGTTGTCACCCGTGTTTCCCGTCAACGCGTTTGCGAGCGCATTGCCCGTGGCATTGACATGGTCCGACCCGGTCAGCACAAGGTTCTCGACGTTCTGGCCCAAGGTCCACGAAACGGCGGACTCCACCGAGTCGACACCTTCGTTGTCACCTTCGAACACCGTGTCGAGTTGGTTGTCGACGACATAGGTGTCATTCCCGGCGCCCCCCACCATGTCGTCCGCCTCGGCGGCGCCATCCAGTCGATTGGCGCCCGCATTGCCGGCGAGGCGATTGCGCTGGTCATTGCCCATGGCACCGAGATCCGCAGAGCCTCCCAGCACCAGGGCTTCGACATTTGCACTGAGCGTGTAATTCACCGTGGATTGCACCGAGTCATAGCCGCCGCCGGGCAGTTCGCTGATCGTGTCGCCTGCGTGGTCGACCACGTAGGTGTCGTCGCCGGTTCGGCCTGTCATGCCGTCTGCTCCCGCCAAGCCATCGAGGGTATTGGCGCCGGCGTCGCCGACAAGCATGTCGTCCGCGCTCGTACCGCTGATGGCGGGCGGCTGCGTCGCCGCTGCCGCCGTGGCCCCGACGATTGCCAGCGGAGCCGCGCCTGCCGCAGTACTTGCACTCGCATTCGATACAGGCATGGGCGTCGCATCGGCGCTTCCGGCGAAGATGAAGTTGGCCGCCGTCAGCGCAGCCGGCTCGATGCCGTAGAGCCCAACGGCAACAGTCGGCTGGCCGCTGGCCTGGGCCGAAACACGCGTGATGAACGTGCTGTTGATGGTCAGCGCCTTGGTCGCCGTCAACTGGCTGAAGCTCGTGATCCAGGCAAACTGACTCAGATCGATCTTGTCCACGGCCAGATCGAAATCGCGGATCAGGTTGCTGGCGGTCATGTCTGCGCCCGACAGGCCGACGGCCGTGGCACCCCCGCCGTCGGGTGCCACGAGGAAGCGGTCAGCACCCGTTCCGCCGGTACGCGCGCCAGGCCCTGCCGATCCGGTGGCGTACGACACGGCGCCTTGATCGCCATCCAGCACGAGCACATCGTTGCCGGCACCACCGTTCAGCGCATCCCGCCCCGACCCGCCCAACAGCTTGTCGTTGCCGTCGTTTCCCGCCAAGGTGTCGTTGCCGCCAAGGCCGGCGAGCACATCGTCACCCGTCGTCCCTTGCAGCACATCGTCGCCTTCCGTGGGCCCGCCGATGCCGCCGCCCTGGCCCGCCAGCTGCCACGCTTGCAGCGCCGCTTGCGAATCGAAGAACTGAAACTGCGCGGCAGCCAGCTGATTCGCCTGCTGGTTGCGCAGCAGCACGGTCTGGCCATCACCGAGATCCAGCCGGACGTCGGCACCCACCTGTGTGCGAGAGAGCGTGTCGAAGCGCAAGCCGCCGAAGCCGACGAAGGCAATGGTCTCCACCACGGCCCCGCCCGTACCCGTCCACAGATCGACGATCGCGTCCTGCGCGCCGGGGTCCTTCCCGATCACGAACAAGTCACTGCCCGCACCGCCCGTCAAAAGGTCGCTGCCCTTGCCCCCGTCCAGCGTATCGTTGCCGTCACCGCCGTGAATGAGGTCGGCGCCGCGCCCACCCAGCAGCACGTTGCTGGTTGCGTTGCCGGTCAACGTGTCGTCGCCATCCCCACCGAAAGCGATCTCGATGTCACCGCTCACCGCGAGGGACTTGCCCGCGAGCGTGCTCGTGCTGCCGTTGTTCAGATTGATGACGCTGTTGCCCGTCACCGCGCTGGCGTTCAGCGTGTCCCTTCCGCCATTGCTGTCCGTCAACGTGCCGCGAGCGGCGCCGGCAAAGGTCGCGAACTCATTGGTGTAGACATACACGTCGTTCGTATCGGCCGCCTTGCCATACAGATCGAGCTTCCAGTTCTTCAGCGTACCCACCTGGCCCGTCGCCGCGTCGAGCACCTGCAGCGTCCAGGTGCCCGCGCTCTGCTCGCCCAGCAGGCGAGTGCTGTTGAAGCTGAAGCTCAAGATGCCCGAAGAAGCGTCGCCCCGGTCGCTCGCGGCGCTCCCAGGCGCCTTGCCGGGGCGGTTGACCAGCACGCTCTCGGTACCCGTGGGCGAGATCAGCTTGACGATCAGGTCGCCCCAGCGCTGATGATCCAGCTCCAGCGTGACCTGCGCGCTCTCCACCTCCAGCCCCCCGCCCATGCTGAGCGTGCGCGTCAGCATGCCTGAACCGTCCGGAATGGCGGCAAGGATGGCACCGCTGGATGCGCTGGTGGTGTATTCGTTGCCGAAAGTGTTCTGTTCCGTCCAGGCCTCGGCCAGGCGCACGGCCGCGCGGGCATCCACCTTGCCGAAGCCGTAGTCATGGCTGACGTGCATGCCGCCACCATTCCAGGTCCTGGCGGTGTTGGTCGCCCAGTCCGTGCCATTGGGATCGTTCACCTTGGTCGCGGACATCGCGAGGATGGTCTGGATGTCGCGGTACCCGAGGCCGGGATTGGCTTCCAACATCAAGGCGATCACCCCCGAGACGATCGGCGCCGCGAAGCTCGTGCCCTGGCTCGTGTTGTAGTCGCTGCCGAACGTCGAGCCGTTGCTGGCGATCAATTCCCTGCTGGTCGATTCGATGTTGCTGCCGGGTGCCGAGACCAATATGGATGCGCCCGGGTTGCTGAAGGGCCTGGCGCCGACCTGCAGGCTGCCCAGGTCGCCTGGCGCGTTGATGCTGCCCGCGACGATCACCGCGCGATTGGCCGTCAAGGCGTTGTAGTTGGTATTGGCACCCGTTGCACGATCGTTGCCACCTGCCATGACGATCGCGGTGCCCAGGCCGTTGCGGCCTTGGGAGACCGCTGCCGCGATGTTGGACTCCAGCGCGCCCACGGGCACCACGTTCAGGCCGAAGCTTCCCTTGGGCCCCCAGGAGTTGTTGACCACGTCGTAGTCCCTGAATCTGGCCAGCGCGCTCGAGATCTCGCTGTCGAGCTGCCTCACTTCCAGGCCCTCGCCCTGGATATAGTGACCGGCAAGGCGGGCGTTGTAGGCCACGCCAACCCCGCCCTCGCCGTTGCGCGCAGCGACCATCACGCCGGCCACCATGGTGGCGTGGCTGCTGAAGGTCTCGGGCGTGTTGCTGTGGCCGGTGCCGTCCAGCATGTTGAGCCAGACCTTGTCGGCATTGGGCTGCAGGTCGGGATGGCGGTAGTCGAAGACCTCGGGGCCGGTGCTGTAGGCCCCACCGGGCTCGAACTGGCCGATGCGCACGCCCTTGCCCGAGTAGTCCTGCCACACCGGCATCACATTGACATCGCTCAGGTACCACTGCTCCAGCAGCAGCGGATCGACCCGGCCTTGCGCGTCCTTCAGGTCAGCCGTCTGCAGGTAGACGGCGCCCTTCATCACCTCCGACTGCCCGGTCGCGCCGTTGGTGATCTCGGTGACGTGGTTGGCGTTGTCCTTGATCCTGTACTTGAAGCTCATCACGCCGCTGTACGTGGGGTCGGGCGTGAAGAGCACGTCGCCGTTCTGCGTCAGGCTCACGGTGCCGCCCCTGGCTTCGAGCACCGCGGTGATGCTGAGCTGGCTGGTGGCGCTGTCCCAGTCTCGGTCGTTGGCCAGTAGCTGGTTCTTCGAGATCAGGTGCGCCGCGCTGCGGCCCAGCGCCTGGCCGGTCGAGTCGACCGTCAGCACGTCCTTGACGGGCAGCGGGCTTCCGAGCGTGAGGTCGACGCGGCTGATGTCGCTGAAGCTGAGTTTCTCGATGTCCGTGAGCGTGTCAGCGCCGTCTGCGCCGGTGCGGATGTCGACCACGCGGTAGCGGGTGCTTCCGTTGGCATCGCTGATCCTGGAGATGCGGTAGTCGGCATAGGAGCCCGCATACTGCGCCACGTCGATGCCATCGCCTCCGTTCAGGCTGTCGTCGCCCCGCCCGCCCGTGAGCACGTCGTTGCCGCTGCCGCCGCCCAGGGCGTCGTCTTCGAGGCCGCCGTCGAGCACATCGTCGCCCGCACCGCCCAGCAACTGGTCCCTGCCGCGGTGGCCGCGGATCAGGTCATTGCCTGCGCCACCATCGATCACGTCGCTGCCGTCCTCGCCGCTCAGTGCATCGTTGGCCGCGCCGCCGATGATCAGGTCGTCGCCTGCACCGCCGCGCACGAAGACGCTGGAACGCCCGCCGCCCACGAAGGTGTCGGCACCGTCGCCGCCGACGGCGATCTCGATGTGGCTCTCGGCCATATCGAGCGTGACGCCTGCACTGCCGACGACCTGGACCACGTCGAGCCCTTCGCCGCCGTCGAGGAAGGTATCGGCGGCATCGACCAGCAGCACGT
>NZ_LYMK01000087.1 GCF_002157355.1 Variovorax sp. JS1663
CCCTCCCCCTCCACCCACCCCCACTACGACCGCCTGATCGCCGCGGCGCGGCAGTTGCCGCCGCTGCGCGTGGCGGTGGTGCATCCGGTCAGCGAGGTCGCGCTGCAGGCCGCGCTGGAGTCCGCGCGGCTCGGCCTCATCACGCCGCTCCTGGTGGGGCCGCGCGCCAAGATCGAGGCTGCGGCCAGGGCGCTCGGCGCGAGCCTGGACGGCGTGACCATCGTCGACGCGCCGCACAGCCATGCCGCGGCCGATGCCGCAGTCGCGATGGCACTCAAGGGCGAAGTCGACGCGCTGATGAAGGGCAGCCTGCACACCGACGAGCTGATGGGCGCGGTGGTGCGCCGCGAGGGCGGCCTGCGCACCTCGCGCCGGATCAGCCACTGCTTCGTGATGGACGTGCCCGGCCATGCGCAGCCGCTGATCATCTCGGACGCCGCCATCAACATCGCGCCCACGCTGGAGGAGAAGGTCGACATCGTGCAGAACGCAATCGACCTGGCCCATGCGTTGCAGATGCCGGCGGTGCGCGTGGCCCTGCTCTGCGCGGTGGAGACGGTGAACCCCAAGGTGCCCTCCACCCTCGACGCGGCGGCGCTGTGCAAGATGGCCGACCGCGGCCAGATCACCGGCGCGCAGCTCGACGGCCCGCTGGCGATGGACAACGCCATCGACGCCGAGGCCGCGCGCATCAAGGGCATCGTCTCGCCGGTGGCGGGCCGCGCCAACGTGTTGATCGTGCCCGGGCTCGACGCCGGCAACATGCTGGCCAAGAGCCTGAGCTTCCTCGCGGGCGCCTACGCCGCGGGCATCGTGCTCGGCGCGAAGGTGCCGATCATCCTGACCAGCCGGGCCGATTCGGAGGCCGCGCGGCTGGCCTCCTGCGCGGTCGCGTCGATGGTGGCCAAGGCGGCGCGGGAGCGCCTGATCAAAGCCGTCGGTTGACCTGTTGAAGGTCGCAGTGCCCTGACAAGCCGTGAGGCTTTCCGGGTTCGTCCTAGACCCCGTCCCGCGCGACACGTTGCCCAATACGTGCGCCGCGATCGGCGTCAAGAAAAAGGAGATCTTCATGTCCAGACCTGCATTGCTCGCCGTGGCGCTTGCCGGCGCCACCCTTGCCCTTGTCACCGCCTGTGCCACGGGCACCATGGGCTCGGCATCAGGGCCATCCATGAGCTTCTTCATCACCAGCGCCGGCAGCGGCAAGGGCGCGGACCTGGGCGGCCTGGCGGGCGCCGACGCGCAGTGCCAGCGGCTTGCGAGCGCGGCAGGCGCCGGCGGAAGAACCTGGCGCGCCTACCTCAGCGTCCCGCCCACCTTCCCACAGGGCAACAACCCGGGCGTCGCCGCCATCAACGCGCGCGACCGCATCGGCACCGGGCCCTGGTACAACGCCAAGGGCGAGCTGATCGCACGCGACCTGGCCCATCTGCACGACGGCAACAACATCAGCAAGGCCACGGCCCTCGACGAGCGCGGCAATCCCGTCAAGGGCCGCGGCGACAACCCCAACGAGCACGACATCCTCACCGGCTCGCGCGCCGACGGCAACGCCTTCGCGCCGCAGACCGACACCACCTGCGGCGCCTGGACCAAGAGCGGCGCCGACGGGTCGGCCATCGTCGGCCATCACGATCGCAGCGGACCGATGCCGGAGGAATGGGCGAAGTCCTGGAACTTCTCGCACCAGTCGGCCGGCTGCAGCCAGGAGGCGCTGGTGCGCACCGGCGGGTCAGGCCGCTTCTACTGCTTCGCGGCGAGATAACTACTCGAAGACCTCGTCCCCACCCGGCTCGCAGTGCGGCACGGCGTTCATGTCCTGCCGCAGCTTCGACAGCGTCCAGTACATGCGCCGCCGCGCCCGGCTCTGGTTGCCCAGCGGCCGGTGCTCGGCGATGGTGTGCCAGGGGTTGTAGGAAAGCTTCTTCGCGAAAGCCATCTGCGCCGGCGAATCGAAGCGCTGCCGCGGGATGCGCAGCGTGGCCACGCTGACCCTTGGCGACAGCTTCTCGGGCCACAGTACGCCCGCGTTCTCGATCGGCATGAGATGGGGGTCGGTCTGCATCTGCAGGCGGATGTCCAACTCCACGTCGCGCTGCGCGAGCGTCTTCACCATCGCCAGGCGCAGGTAGTCGTCGGGCGGGCGCAGCGGCAGGCGCGGGATGGGCGTGCGTGCCGTCGTCTTCGGCCACACCGAGTACTGCATGGCCTGGCCCTCGCCCAGGAGGTAGGGTACGCAGCTGAAGTAAGGCGCCTCGAAGGGGCTGGACTGCGTCTTGATGAAGAGCGACTGCATGACCAGGTCCAGCACGTGCGACTCGCGCAGGTTCACGAAGTAGAAGATCTGCGCGTTCTTCATGCTCTCGATCTGCAGCGCGGCATTGGCCTTCACATCGGGCGTCACGAAGGTGGGCGTCGACACGCCGAACATGTCCAGCGTGTGCTGCTCGTCCTCCATCAGCTTCGGGCCGGGCACGCCCAGCAGCTTGATGCTGATGCTCATGAAGCCCACGTCCTCGATGTCGGGTGTGATGTAGGGGCCGGGGCCGGAGAAGCGCACCCAGGCGCGGAAGGTCTGCGGCCGCGCGTAGATGCCGCGCTTCATGTGCGCCGGGATGTCGTCGTGCACGATGAACTCGCCGCGCACGATGCCCTGGGTCTTGGTGTTGCCGCCGCGCTCGAAGCCGCCGGGCTTCCACAGGTCGCGCATCTGCTGCGTGAAGCTCTCGACGATGGAGTCGACGAACTTCGCCTCGTCGGGCAGGAGCCGCTCCTCGGCGATGGCCAGGCCCTCGTTCGGGCGGCGGCCGTTGATCAGCGCGGTTGTCAGGCGTGCCAGCGGGTCGCGCAGCAGCGCGTCGAAGGCCGGGCGCACGAAGGGGTCGAAGCGGCGTTCCAGCCGCAGCAGGGCCATGCCCGAGTCGCTGACGAAGTTCTTCAGGGCCGAGCCGGTGTTCGCCCGCGGCGCCGGCCGGCTCGCGTTGGAGTTGTCGTTGTTCATGTGTCTTCCATCTCCGACAGGTAGCGCAGGGCGCCGAGGCCGGGCAGGAAGAAGTAGGCGCCGCCCTGCACGGTCACGAACTGCGGCAGGCCGGCGATGCAGCGGTCGGGGCCGGTGGCGATGGGGATGGAGAAGCCGGCGGTGGGCCGGCCATCCAGGCCCGGCAGCCGGTGCCCCAACAGCGGGTCGGCCTCGCCGGAGAGGCCGTCGAAGCGCGTGCCGGCCATCCACGCGCCCTGCACGAATTCGAACTGCCGCGCGATGTTCGCGCCCAGGCAGATGAAGTGAAGGCCCGTCGCCTCGCCCGGCGCGCCGCCATACTTGCGCCCGCGGCGCAGCAGCCGGTGGAAGCGGGTCGATGCGACCAGGTCCGGTCGCCGCGGGTCCGCGCCGAAGCCCAGGCGCCGCCACAGGCGCGCCAGCGGGTTGTCCCAGCCGGGCGGCAGGTCGGCATTGCGCGGGTTGGCGCGGCGGATGTGCGCCCCCATGGGACAGCGCAGGCCCTCCGGATCGCCGCCGTAGGTGAAGCCGTTGAGCGCCTGGTTCCTGGTCTCGATGCCGTCGATGGACTCTTCGCCCGGTCCCACCAGGGGCTCGCCCTTGTCCATGGTGCGCCCGACCATCGCCTCCGCCAGTTGGCGGCGCAGCGCGAGGTTGGCCCCGGCCTCGCGGTCGAGGAACTGCCAGAAGCCGCCGACGTCCTGCTCGAGCTGCCGCAGCACGAGGTAGCTGCCGTTGCGGCCCAGGTCGGCCTTGCCGGGAAGGTCTTCGGCCCGCGGCAGGCGCGCGCGCGGATCGCGCCCGGGCTCGAGCAGCGGCCGGTCGGTGTAGGCACCGTATTCGTTCGGATAGCCCAGCAGGAACTCGCCGAGGCAGGTGCGGTTGCTGAACTCGAACTGCTCCTCGTCCCGCGCAGGGCGCCGACGGTCCCAGTCGACCTCCGGTTGCGAGATGCCGTCGAGGAAGCCGAAGGGCTCGGTCGGTCCCAGCGTGGCGGTGCGCAGGCAGCCTTCCTGCAGCGGCAGGAAAGCCTCCGTGCATTCGGCGAGCACGCCGGCCAGCCAGGCGTCGATCGCTTCGGCGGAGTCGGCGTAGAACATCAGCATCACATGCGGCACGTCATAGGAGCGGCCGCCCCAGCGCCAGCCGCCGGGATCGTTGGCGCCGAGATCGCCCAGCCGCCGGGCGCGGCTGGCATCGCTGCTCATGCCGGCCACGAACTCCGGCGAGAAGCCGAGGACGACGTCCTTGGTCAGGCCCAGCTTGACCAGGCCCGGCGCGCTGAAGGCGACCTGCAGCGCCGTGTCCGGCGGCGGGCGGCTTGCCTGCGCGCTCGTGACACGCGTCGCGGCCAGCCACCGGCGCGCGGCCTTGGCATCGCGGATGTGCAGCAGCAGGAAGCAGGCCTGGCGCAGATGCTTGTAGCCGTAGCGCACCAGGCCCTGGATGTCCTCGAACTCGACGGCGCGCGGGGGAGCGGTGCTCACTGGAGTACCTTCGCCTTGGGAGCGGCCCGGCGGCTCATAACAGCCTCAACCATGCCAGGGCCTCGGCGTCGCTCATGCCCACGCGATCGAAGCCCTCGCGGATGCGACGGTTGCGCTCCAGGTCGCTGAGCGTGAGGCCGGGGTAGGCCTTGTACCAGACCTGCGTGGGCAGTTGGTGCCCGCGCTGGTAGTACTTGAAGGGCAGCTCGCGGCGGGCACCCTGATGGATGAGCCAGGCCGTGCGCGGCCAGCCGAAGCCGTTGCTGAACACCAGGTTCAGGCCCCAGGCGACCTTGTTGATGAAGTCGTCCATGTAGGCCTCGTGGCTGCCGTCGTAGTTGCTGGCGAACAGCACCCGGGTCTTGTTGTCGAGGAAGACCCAGTGCGCGAAATGGATGGTGCGCACGCGCGCCAGGTGGCCGCGGCCGAAGACGTGGCGGCAGGCCCAGGCGATCAGCCACAGCAGCACCTGCACCAGCATGCGCCGGAACCAGCCGGGCTTGACGGCGCCCAGCGCTGTGAAGCTGTTGCTCAGGTCGTGGTCCTCCAGCTCCTGCATCTCTCGCACCGCTTCGGGGTCGGGGCGCGGACAATATTCCGGGTCGCGCGTCTCGTGCCGGCGCAGCAGCCAGAGGACGACGGGCAGCGACAGCACCACGAGCGGCGACAGCAGCAGCGCGGCCGCCGGCAGCGCCAGCGCATGCAGCGCGTTGCCGATCCACCAGCCCCGCGGCGTGGGCGCGGGCGGCGTCAGCAGCAGCCGGCCGGCGGCCTGCTCGGTGCGCACGAAGTTCAGCAGGTCGCGCCGCAAGGCCAGCGGGTCCACGGCTGCATCGCGCATGCCGCGCGGCACGCGCGCGGCGAGCGCCTGCTGGAGCGCGCTTTCCTCGCGGATCTGCTGCACGGTGCGGCCGATGCGGTTGACGTAGGGGGCCGCCACCGGGCGGTCGTGATCCAGCAGCCAGTCGAGCAGGTCGTCGCGCACGTCCAGGCCGCGGCAGTGCGAGAAGATGCGGCGCATCCCCTGGCCTGCGTGCTGCACCATCTCGGCCAGCAGCGCATCCGCCGGGCCGTCGCAATCGCCCATGAAGACCAGGTAGGTCGGCAGCCGGGGCCGCGGCAGGCCGAACTCCTCGAGGTTGCCCATGGTGGCGTCGCCCAGTACCGCCAACCGCGCGAAATGCAGACGCGGGAAATCGCCGAAGGGCAGCACGGCATTCGCGCGGTCGGCCAGGCCCGGCTTCTGGTTCATGCCGTCCAGCAGCTTGCGCAGGCCTGCTTCGCGTCCCGGGGCAATGGCTGCGACAACCACGAAATGCGATTGAGGGGTCACTGCATCAGGGTCTCGTGTCCTCGAAGCGCAGGCAGAAGTCGATCAGCCGCTCTTTGCCCCAGTACACCTTGCCCAGGTAGAAGGCGGGCGAGATCAGCCGGATCTCGTCGCGGATCCAGTGCGCCACCACCGAGGTCTTCGAGTAGTCCAGCACGATGCATTCCTTCTGGTCCAGCCAGCTGTCCCCCTTGTAGACCTTGGCGACGATGGCCTGGATGCCGAAGGGGCTGACCTTGTTCTTGAGCACGCCGTTGGCCGGGTCGAAGACCTTCCCCTGCCAACCGAAGAAGTTGATCATCTTCGCGATGGACTCGGTGTAGCGGGTGCCCGGGGCGATGATGGCGGTTCCGTCCGCCTCGCCGGCAGGAATGTCGCCCGACGGGCTGGCGGTGAACAGCTCGTCGAGCTGCTGCTGGGACATGTCGAGCAGTTGCTGTACGTCGTAGGCCATGCGCCATCTCCTCGAGTGAAGACCCGTCCGCAAAAGTGTCGGCCCCGGGTCGGAGGCCGTCAATGTGCCGAAAGTGGTGTGCGCGCCGCCGCGCTCAGCACCGCATCCGCCGCCTTCTCGGCCACCATGTAGACCGCCGAGGCGACGAAGAAACCGGGAATCCGCGGGAACACCGATGCATCGACCACGCGCAGCCGCGGCACGCCGTGCACGACGAAGTCGGCGTCGAGCACGCCGCCCTGCTCTTTCGGGCCGATGGCGCAGGAACAGGAGGCGTGGTGGCCCCACGCGGTGTCGCGCACGTAGGCGGCCAGGTCCTCGTCGCTCTGCACGGCCGGGCCGGGCGCGATCTCTTCCGCGATCCAGCCCTTGGCCAGCAACGGCGCGGTCATGCGGCGCACCGAGCGGATCGCCTCCACCACCGCGCGCAGGTCCTCGCCTCCCGGATCGTCGGCCGCATCGAAGTAGTGGAAGTCCAGCAGCGGCATGTCGCGCGGATCGGCCGATCGCAGCCGCACCGTGCCGGCACGGTTGCGCGTGTGGGCCTTGAGCACGGCCCAGGTCAGCTGGTCGGGATGGTCGCGCACCAGCGCCGAGAAGCCGGGGAAGTAGCCCTCGAAGCGGGCCAGCAGCGCCATGCAGAACAGGTCGGGCTCCTCGCCCGGCCGCATCGCGGCGCTGGAACGCTGCACCACGCCCAGCGCCGCGCCGTTGGAGGCGTACATGCCCACGCGGCCTTCCTGCCAGCGCCGCCACAGAGTGTCGTGGCGATCGAAGCGCGCGCCTTCCAGCACTTCCCAGGGGCGGCGCATGCGGTGCGTGAGGGCGATCTCGTAGCGGTCCTGCAGGTTGCGGCCCACGCCGGGCAGCTCGGCACGCGGCGCGATGCCGTACCGTTGCAGCTCTTCGGCCGGGCCGATGCCCGAGAGCATCAGGAGCTGCGGCGTGTTGAAGGCGCCGCCGCAGAGGATCACCTCGCGCCGCGCCCGCACCTCGCGACGCTGCCCTTGTGCGGTGCTCGGCGCCGCGTGGGCCCGGTAGAGCCGCGCTCCCTTGAGGTACTCGATGCCGCAGGCCGCGCCCGTCTCGTCGAAGAGCACCCGCGTCGCCAGCGCATCGAGCTCGATGTGCAGATGTTCCGGATGCCATTCCGCCACCTTCAGCAGGCGCTCGCGGATGCCGGTGCGCCGGTGGTCGGCGGTGGACATCGGCGTGTAGCAGATGCCCTCGAAGCTGCCCGGCCACAGCCGCCGGGAATTCGGGTCGCCCAGCCCGCCGCGCACCCAGCGCAGCGCGCTGCGCACGGGTGTGGGCAGGCTGCGCGTGAACACGCCGGCGGTGTCGCGCAGCACGCGCAGCAGGCCGTCGTCGCCGAGCACCGACAGCGGGATCGCTTTCTCGGTGCGCAGCCAGCCGCCCCAGCCGTGGCCGGTCGGGTCGAGCCCCACGTGGCGCAACGCGCGCCACAGCGGACGGTGCCCGCAGTCCTCGATGCGCTGCGCATAGCGGCGCATGCGCGAGGCGCGCCAGGAACGGTCGCCGGTGAGCCGCGCGATGTGGTTCCAGTCCGAGGCGTGAGGCAGCATGAAGATCATCGCGTTGTGGGCGCTGCACCCGCCCAGGGCTGCCGCCCGCGGGTAGAGCACGCCCTGCCCCGCCTCGTACTTCCAGTCCCGCGCCTGCCTCGCCTCGTCGGCGTAGTGGCGCACGCGAAAGTTCCAGCTGATGGCCGGGTTCTCGCACGCGAAGGCATGGAAGGCCGGCACGTCGTAGTCCTCCGGCAGGCGCGCGGCCGGGGCCCGGGGGTCGCCGCCGGCCTCGAGCAGGAAGACGCGCATGCCGGCTTCGGCCAGCCGCGCGGCGAGCGTGCCGCCGCCGGGGCCGGAGCCCACGATCACGTAGTCCCACTCGCGCTCGGGCATCGGCTCAGAAGGTCTTGAGGAAGGCGATCAGCGCGCGCTTGTCCTCGTCGCTGAGTTCGGGCTCGCGGCCGAAGGCGCGTTCGTCTTCGCTCAGGCCGTCCTGCCGGTTGAACTCGGCGGTGCCGAAGTAGTGGCCGCGGTTGACCACGAAGTCCGGGCACTTGCTCAGCTGCATCATCGGCTCGCGCAGCCGCGCGAAATGCGAGCGCAGCTGGTCGTCGTCGGCGCCGGCGGGCGCGCTCTTCAACGCCTGCCTGAGCTCGACCAGCAGCTTGCCCACGTCGCGCACGTGCGTGGCCTTCTCGTGCAGCGTGTCGCCCTCGGCGCGCAGCTTGAGGTTGGCCAGCAGCGCCACCGGCACGCCCTTGGGGATCGGCCCGAGCACGATGTCGCCGTCCTGCTCCACCAGCCACGGCAGCCAGCGGTGCAGCGTGCCCTGCAGCGGCTGCAGCGCCTCGGGCACGAAGCCGGTGGGCACCGTCACGGTGCTGCGCTCGGTGGTGCGGTCGATCAGGCCGCCGATCTTCTCGCCCAGCATCGGATCGCGCTCGCGCCGCTCGGGCCACAGCATCTGCTCGATCGAGCCCTGGAAGCTGCGCACGCGCGCATCGACCGAGGGATCGATGTCGAAGGGCCCGACCGTGTTGTTCAACAGGAAGGGCGCGGTCGACCAGGCGCCGATCAGCGAGGGCACGCGCGTGTAGCCGCGCCCGCCGGCCGGCATCGCGTAGGGCCGCGGCTCGCCGGTGAAGGGGTCGCGCAGCGTCACCGTGCCGACCGAGGGCAGGCTCTTGTAGGTCTGCGAGGAGAAGTCGTTCCAGATGTTGCCGGCCAGCGCATTGGTGGCGAGCGGGCTGCAGATGTTGGTGCGCAGCAGCGTGACCGGGATGCGGGCGTCGGTCGAGAGGTAGTTGCCCTGCAGGAAGTCCGGCGCCTGCACGATCGCGCGCATCTGGGCCTTGTACTCGTCGGTCTGGGTCCATTTCCAGTAGCGCTTGAAGCAGTCCACGTAGCCGGGCCCCGCGCACTTCGCGGCCGTGAGCTCCAGCGCGGGCGGTGGCGGCGGGCCCTTGCTCGAATGGCAGCGCGCGCAGGTGTCGGCAAAGGCGCTCCTGCCGCGTTCCAGTGTGGCCGCGTCCGCGCCGAGGTGGGCGCTGCCGCCCGGGGCGTCCTGCAAACGGTCGGGCCGCGCCGCCTTGAGGAAGAAGAGCGCCGTGTCGGGCGTGCCGGCCTCGGTGGCCTGCCAGTAGCCGGAGTTCTTCTGCGCGGTGGCGATCGGGATCGGCGTGATGGTCTTGCCGCCCACCACCGGGTTGAAGTGCAGCAGCCATTCTTCGCTGAAGAGGCCGATGTTCAGGTACACCCGGTTGAGCGCGCCCAGCAGGCCGACGGAATCCGCGCCGTCCTTCAGCACGTGCGGCGTGCGCACCGCGTCGGGCTTGGTGAAGAACTCCAGCAGCGGCCCGCTGGTGACGAAATCGTTGAACTGCTTGTTGTTCAACTCCCCGCCGGCCAGCTTCTCCTGTCCGATGCGCTTGGCCATCTCCAGCCGCCCGCCGAACTCGTAGACCGCGTTCATGGTGCGCGGGTTGTTGATGCTGTCGGTGGAGACCAGCGAGGTGTCCATGCTGCCCGGGCGGTAGGTGTGGGCCAGCTGGTACATGTAGTTGGTGCGGCCCTCGGGCTTGTTGGCGTTGTAGATGAAGAGCCGGTCCACCCACATGTACTGCGCGCCCACGGAGGAGCTGAGGTTCTCGAACTTCGGATTGTTCGGGTCGGCCGGCGGCTTCACCGGGCTGGGCCCGATGTGGCAGAAGCCGCAGGACATGCCGACGCGAAAGGGCCGCACCAGGTCCTTGCGGTTGTAGTAGCCCGGGTCGGTGTAGTAGCGCTCGGCGTCCCACTCCTTCGCGGCCTTGGCGTCGAAGTCCGGGTTGGGAAAGAGCCGCAGGCCGGCGATGCCGGTGCCCCAGCCGTAGAAGGAGCCGACCGGCTGCGTGCTGCCGTCGCCCAGCGACTGGCCGCGCGAGCCGATCTTCACGCCCGGGTACTTGCTCTCGTTCTCGAAGGGGTCGGGTCCGCAGTCCTTGCTGCGCGCATCGAGCCAGAGGCCGCGGCGGTTCTTGTCGGGGCCGGTGGCGGCCTCGAAGCAGGGCTCGTTGACGAGGCCGAAGTAGCTCCAGCGGTTGGCGCGCGAGTAGCCGAGGCTGGGATGGGTGCTCACCACCTTCAGCAGGTCGAAGGCGCCGAAGGTGTAGTCGGTCATCTTCGACCAGAAGCGGTCGTTGCCGCCGCTCCACACCAGCCACATGTTGCGGCCCCTGACCTCCTCCGGCGTGAGGGCGATGCCGCCGTCCATGTCGCGGAAGTAGTCCTCGGTGGCGTGCGGGAAGGAAGCGCCGTCGCGGCCGGCCCGCCGGGCCTCGTCGAGCACTTCGCCCGGCTGCGGCCCACGCGAGCAGGCCGCCAGGATCAGGACGACTGCCAGCGGCGCCAGCGTCGCCGCACTGCAGCGTCTTGGGATCATGGCCATTCCTCCTGCGTCCGACAACGTCGGTGAACGGGCGATCACGACGCGCAGTGTGGGCGGGGGCGATGGGGTTGACTATCGGCCATGTGGGCTAACCAAAGGTCGTAGGCCGTCATGGCGCGCGGCCCGCCGACGACGCGCGCCGTCGGTGCAGCCCGCTGAAAACGCGGTGCTAGGCCGCTGACCTGGCCGAGGACGTATAGCCCATCTTCTGCACGAAACGACTGGGCCGGTCGGTGCTCGCGAACATCGTCAGGAATCGCCTGGCGCGGGTGATCCCGACGTAGAACATGTTCTGCTCTTCCCGGTCCGATGCCGTCGGCGCTGGAAACTCACCGTGGGCCAGATACGGCATGACAACGTGATCGAACTCGAGGCCCTTCACGCTGACGACACTGGCAATCACCAGGCTGGCCGTCTTCTTGAGCTGGCGCTGCTTCTGCTCGGCGTCATTGAGACTGTGGAAATAGTCCAGGGCCGTGTTGAACTTCATCGCCGCCCGCCTGAGGCCCTCGAGGTTGCCGAGTGCATCCTGACGCCGCTGCCTGGAGACGTAGACCTCCTTGACGAGCGCTTCCATGTTCAGCGCTTGCAGGATGTGGCGCAGCAGGTCCGGGCCGCTCTGCTCCCGCGCGATCTTCACCGACACCTCGAGCCGCCTCCTCATCGTGGGCTCGGCCGTCCGCAGCACCTGGTTCTCGAAGAAGTGGGTCAGGAATCCTGGCGCGGCAGTCACGCTGCGGATCGCATCGGCGAGCAGGGCTTCCTGGCTTTCATGTTCGCGACCCTTGACCTCGATCCTGCTGCCGCTGAAGAAGAAAAGGGCTTCCATCACTTTTTCGCGCGTGCGGTCATCCGCAACGCTGCCGATGCTGTCGGTTGCCACGGCCAGCAACCCACGCACGAACAGCACCTCGGGGCGCGTCAGGTAGCTGTCGAAGCCCGCCATGGTGTAGGGCATGCCGCTCTCCAGCAGCGCGTTCTCGATGGGCACCGTCTGGTAAGAGTGCCGCAGCAGGATGGCGAGTTCGTTCATCCTGGCCTTTGGCGTGGCTTGCCACGCCTTCGCGGTGTCGACGACCAGCTTCGCGCAGTCTTCCCCGGTGTCGTAGCCGTCGAGCAGAAGCTTGGTGTCGTGGGGCGACTGCGTGCTGTACGGCTTCTCTGCGATACGCCCCGCCTTGGTGGCGAGCGAGCGGCCGAACCGGTAGCTGTGGGTCAACGGATAGCGCCGCACGCTTCGGCGGGTGCAGTCCTCGATGGTGTTGCCCATGAAGCGCGCATCGGCACCGGTGGCTTCATGAAGGACCTGATCGAAGTCGCCCACACCGCAAAAGTAGCTGGACGTCGTGTTGAGCAGTTCCTGCAGCACCCTGAACATCGCCTGGTTCAGGTCGTGCATCTCGTCGACCACCAGGACGCGGGTCGAGAACGGCCAGGCGCCGAGCCCCTGCACCGACTCGTCCTCGTACAGAAGACGCGCCAGGTCGTACGTGGCGTCCAAGGGTCCGCGAAACAGCGGGCGGTCCGCGTTCTCCCGGCGGCGAATCCGCTCATACGCCAGAAAGATCCTGAGCTGTGTGTATTCGACACCGATCGCCGCCGCATAGTCCGGCGACACGGCGCTGTCCCCGCGCTCCAGCGTGTCGCGCATGGTTCCCTTCAGCCACGTGCCGACTTTCAGGAACTCCTCGACCATGCCGCTGTCGCCCAGGGAGGGCATGACGAGCTCGGAGCGCCATCGTTCGCTCTCGTTCTCCTCCACCCGTTTCACGGCCTGCCAGACGAAGGGGCGAAGTTGCTCATCCTGCGCGTAGACCGGAACCTGCGCGCCGAGAATCTCGTCGAGAAGCTGCACGCAGAAATCCTCGAAGGTCTGGATTCGAAACCGGTTGACCACGTTGTGAGGCACACCGATCTTCGCGAGGGCGCCCTTCAGCGCATCGCATGCAGGCTTGGTGTAAGTGAGGGCCAGGAACAGGTCGGGACTCGTGCCCCGCCGCCAGCTTTCCGCCATGCGCAATGCCAAGGTCGTCGTCTTCGCGGCGCCCGCATTGGCTTCGACGATGATGGTCCGATCCGTGGCTGTCTGGATCGCCAATTGCTCATCGGTGGGCTGGATGGTCTTCGGCTCGAATTGAACTTCTCGGGAGGAAGCGGCGCTGGTGGTCATGTATCGATCGTCGGGAGTGGCGGCATGTTACTTCTCCGACCTAAGGCAGTTTCGCCACCACGGCCCTCCCCTCCACCGGCCCTCGCCCGATCATCACCCACGCGCTCAACGCACTCAGCAGCGCCAGCCCCGCGCAGATCAGCATCACCCACCGGAACCCCGCCACGAAAGACGCCGCCACCGCAGCCTTGAGTGCCGCCGCGGTCGTCCCGTCGATCCCCGGTGGCAGCTCGGCTCCAGCCAGCTTGCTGCGCTGCCCCTCGAGAAAGGCGCTGGCCTGCGCCGAGGCACCCGCTTCCCGCAAGCCGTCTGCCAGCACCGCATCGAAGACCCATGCCATCACCACCCCGAACACCGCGATCGCCAGCACCGAGGCCGCGCGCGAGACCGCGTTGTTGACACCCGAGGCGACACCCGCCGCCTCCGGCCCGACCGCGTTCATCACGGTGGTGGTGAGCGGTGCCACGGTGACCGTCATGCCGAAGCCCAGCACGACGACGGCCGGAAAGAAGGCCGTCCAGTAGTTGACCCCGACGCCCGGCACCGCGAACAGCGCGAAGCCGGCCGCGGCGATGGCCGGCCCCACCACCAGCGGCAGCCGGGGGCCGAATCGATCGACCAGTTGCCCCGCCCAGCCCGAGAGCGCGAACATGATCAGGATGAAGGGCAGCAGCGCCGCGCCCGCCACGGTCGCGGAGTAGCCCTGGACCTGGATGAGGTTCAGTGGAAAGAAGTACAGCCCGCCGCCCAGCGCCGCGTACAGCAGCAGCGTCAGCAGGTTGGCCCCGCCGAAGTTGCCGATGCGCATCAGGCCCAGCGGCAGCATCGGCGCGCGCACGCGCCCCTCCACCTGCACGAAGACCAGGCTGGCCACGATGCCGATGGCCAGGGCCGCCAGCACGGCCACCGAGCCCCAGCCCTGGGTCGGCGCCTCGATGAAGGCATAGACGATGCCGCCCAGCGCGGCGGTCGCGAGCAGCGCGCCCCAGGCATCCAGCCCGCTGCCGGCGGCGCTGCCGCGGCTCTCGGGCACGTGGCGCCACACGATCCACAACACCACCAGCGCCATCGGCACGTTGACCAGGAAGGCCCAGATCCAGGAATAGTGGTCGACCAGGAAGCCGCCCAGCACCGGCCCGATCGCGGCCGTGATGCCGCTCGCGCCGGACCAGGTGCCGATGGCGCGGCCGCGTTCCTTCTCCTCGAAATTGGCGCTGATCAGCGCCAGGCTGCCCGGCACCAGCAGGGCGCCGCCGATGCCCTGCACCGCACGCGCGGCGATCAGCTGCTGCACGCTGGCGGCGAGCGCGCAGCCCACCGAGGCCAGCGCGAACACCATGACGCCCAGCGCGAAGATGCGCCGCCGTCCGAACAGATCGCCCAGCGAGCCGCCCACCAGCAGCAGCGCGGCCAGGAAGAGCGCGTAGGACTCCACCACCCACTGCGCCTGGAAGGCCGTGGCCTGCAGATCGCGCTGGATCGCGGGCAGCGCCACGTTGACCACCGTGCCGTCGATGAAGGCCATGCTCGAGCCGATGATGGCCGCGGCCAGGACCCAGGGCTTGGAGGTCTGCGGGCATGGCGTGGCGTCGCAGCCATGCCGGATCAGGGCGTCGTCGCCCGGGGGCTTGCCGATCTGACTCATGACGCGAGTATGAGCCGGTCCGGGGACTGGGGCGCGACCAGGAATTACCGCTCAGCATTGTTTCCGAGTTGACACCGCAACAATTGATCAGATTCTTCTGAGCAGAACTGCCCCAGAATCGCGCCCCGCAACGGGAGCGAGGCAGCAACAACGCTGAAGCCATGAGCTTGATCTCCCCGGATGCACAGGGAGATCAAGAA
>NZ_LYMK01000088.1 GCF_002157355.1 Variovorax sp. JS1663
CGGTGCAGGTGGCGCCGGGGGCGCAGGCGCCGCCGGCACCCCCCGCGCCGCCTGCGCCCCCGGCGCCACCTGCACCGCCGGCACCGCCGGCACCACCTGCACCACCTGCACCACCGGCTCCTGCGCCGGTCGGCGTCACCGCCTACCGCGTCGAGGTCCCGATCCTGGCGGCCCTGCCTTCGCAACTGCGCCGCGCCGACATGGTGATGCTCGGCGGCATGCGCTCGCGCATGGGCGACGACGACGCCAGCGGGCGTCCCATCGCCAGCCTGACGCCGGTCGCCGGCGCGCTGTCGAACGAGCGCCATGCCTGGGCCCGCGCGATCTACAGCGACCTGGACATCCGCCAGTCGGGCATCGCCAACCCGTCGACGCAGGGCCACGTGAGCGGCCTGCAGGCCGGCACCGACCTGTACGTCTCGCAGCTGGGCGACTGGCGCGCCGGCGTCTACGTGGGCCATCTCGACGGCGATGCCGACATGCAAGGCTTTGCCAGCGGGCTCTACCGCCCGGTGGGCAGCACGGACCTGCGCAGCCGCTACCTCGGCGCCTATGCCACCTACGCCAACGCCACCGGCTTCTACGTGGATACCGCGCTGCAGTACGGCTCGCAGCGCTACACGATCCGTCCGCTGGGCGCCTTCGCGGCCTCCGGCAAGGGCAACAGCCTCACGGCCTCGGTCGAGGTGGGCCAGGCCTTCTCGCTGGGCGGCAACTGGACGATCGAGCCGCAGGCGCAGCTGAGCTACCGCCGCTCCAAGGTGGACGACCTGCTGATCTCCGGCGCGCTGGTGCAGCAGGACGACGCCAATGGCTGGACCGCGGGCCTGGGCGTGCGGGTGAAGGGCGACTTCGCGACCGCCGCCGGCCGCCTGCAGCCCTATGGCCGCATCGGCGTGGTCCACGGCAACGATGCCGGCGACACGGTGCGCTTCATCAACGGCGGCTTCATCACGCCGATCGCCAGCGCCAGCCGCTTCACCTCGGTGGAGGCCGCGGCCGGTGCGACGCTGTCGGTGACCAAGGCGGTGAGCGTCTATGGCGAGCTCGGCAAGGTCTTCGCCACGGGCGGCGACACGCGGGTGAAGTCCTCGGTGCAGGGGGCGGTCGGCGTCCGGGTGCGCTGGTAGAAAAGGGCGGCGCAGGCCGGAACTCGCACGCGGCCGGCGGCTCCCACCGCCCATGGCTGCGTATCCTTCCTCCCTCCTTCCGCGCCGCACGGTCGCTGCGGCTTTCGTTGCGGTACCGGTGCTCTGGCTGGGCGCCCGCGCGCAGCCACAGCCGGCGCGCATCGCCACGCCGGCCCAGACCGAGGGGCCCTTCTACCCCGTCAAGCTGCCGGCCGACAGCGACGGCGACCTGCTGCGCAACGGCACGCTGAGCTACCGCGGCGGCCAGCCGGCCTGGGTGGAGGGCAGCGTGACCGATCTCGAAGGGCGGCCGCTGCGCGGTGCCCTGGTCGAGATCTGGCAATGCGACCAGGACGGCCATTACCACCACCCGGGCGACGGCGATCGCGCCGACGCGGCCTTCCAGGGCTTCGGCCGGGTGGCGGTCGACGCGCAGGGGCGCTACCGGTTCCGCACCATCCGTCCGGTGCCCTACAGGGGGCGGACGGCCCATATCCACGTGAAGGTGAAGATGGGCGGGCGCGAGTTGCTGACCACCCAGCTCTACGTGGCCGGCGATTCCGGGAATGCCCGCGATTTCCTGTGGCGCAACCTGCCGGAGCCGGCCCGTGTCGCCGTCACCGTGCCCTTCGAGCGCGGCGCGGACGGCCTGCGGGCGCACTTTCCGATCGTCGTCGCCGCCTGAGCGGCTTTTTCAGGCGCCTGCCGACAGAACTTCGGCGAAGACCGGCGCATCGACGTTGCCGCCGGTCAGCGCAATGCCCACCGTCTTGCCCGCCCAACGGCCGCGCTGCTGCACCAGGGCCGCCAGCGCCGCGGCGCCCGCACCTTCGGCCACGTTGTGGGTGTCGGTGAAGAGCATGCGCATCGCTTCGGCCACCTCGTCGTCGCTCACCGCGACCACGTCGTCGGCCTCTTGCTTCAGGACTTCCAGGGCCTCGGGCACCGGGGTGCGGCAGGCCATGCCGTCGGCCAGGCGCGTGGTGACCGGCGATTCGAGCACGCGGCCCGCGCGGAAGGAGTCCAGGTAGGCGGTGGCATGCGTCGACACGACGCCCACGAGCCGGGTCCTGACGCCGCAATGCGCGCGGGCCGCCGCGGCGGCGGCGAAACCCGAGCCCAGCCCGATCGGCACGAACAGCACCTCCGGCGGCCCGTCGGGCGCCTGGGCCAGGGCCTCGAAGAACTCCACGTAGGCACTGGCGACGCCGCGCACCAGCTCGCGATGAAAGGAGGGCACGCGGTGCAGGTCCTCGGCCTCGGCCAGCCGGGTCGCATGCTCGCTGGCGGTCTGGAATTCCTCGCCGTGCTCGATCAGCCTGACGCCCAGCCCGCGCATCGCCGCATTCTTCTCGACCGAGTTGCCGTGCGGCACCACGATGGTCGCGGCCAGGCCGTGGCGGCGCGCGGCGAAGCCGACCGACTGGCCATGGTTGCCGCGGGTGGCGCTGATCACGTGGCGCACGCCGGGCTGCTCGCGCGCCAGCGTCTCGAAGTAGGTGAGCCCGCCGCGCACCTTGAAGGCGCCGGCCGGCGTGTGGTTCTCGTGCTTGGTCCAGACCGTGCAGCCCAGGCGCTGCCCCAGCAGCGGCCAGGCGTACTGCGGGGTCGGCGGCATCGCCGCGTAGACGGTGCGGCGCGCGGCCTCGATCTCGTCGGGGGTGAAGCGCGTCATGGCCTCAGCTCCGCTGCGGCATCGCGATGCGCACGGCCAGCGCGGCCAGCACGCTGCCCATCAGGTAGCGCTGGGCGCGCAGCCAGCCTTCGCTCTTCGACAGGAAGGCCGTGAGCTGCGCGGCGCTCAGCACCAGCAGCAGGTTCACCGCGCCGCTCACGCCGATCTGCACCGCGCCCAGCATCAGGCTCTGCAGCAGCACCGAGTCGCGTTCCGGATGCAGGAACTGCGGGAAGAAGGAGAGATAGAACATCGCCACCTTGGGATTCAGCAAACTGGTGAGAAAGCCCATGCTGAACAGCTTGGCGGGTGGATCGTCCGGCAGCAGGCGCGCCTCGAAGGGCGCCGTGCCGCCGGGCTTGACCGCCTGCCAGGCGAGCCACAGCAGGTAGGCCGCGCCGGCGAGGCGGATCGCGTCGAAGGCGAAGGGCACTGCGATCAGCAGCGCCGTCAGGCCCAGGGCCGCAGCCATCAGGTGCACCACGAAGCCCAGCAGTACGCCGGCCAGCGACATCAGCCCGGCAGCGCGGCCCTGGCACAGCGTGCGCGAGACGCAATAGATCATGTTGGGGCCGGGCGTCAGCACCAGCACGAAAGCGGCGAGCGCGAACAGGGCGAGCTCGGAGAGATGCAGCGGCAGGGGGTTCATCAGATTCCCTTGGAGTCGAGCGTGACGGTGCCGCGCGGCGTATCGAACACCGCACGCAGGTTGGGCGCGCCGGCGTTCACCGGAATGCCGGCCAGGCCGACGGCATGGATCGCTGTCGCCAGATCTTCGGCACGCGGATGCGAGAGGGCGAGAGAGCGCAACTGGATGCCGGCATCGGCCATGCCGTCCGCCGGGTGCACGGCGCCCCATTCGATCAGCGTGGGCAGCGCGCCGTAGAAGAGGCGCTGGCCGTCGTCGCGCACCGTGATGCGCCAGTCGAGGCGGCCGGCCGGTGTGTCGCGCGAGGCTTCGAGCACGCGGCCGCGGTCGATGCGCTGCCGTGCCAGCGCCTGGACGGCAGCGCCCGTGTCCGGCACCTCGGCCACGACATGCACCAGTTGCGGCCCGTTGCGCGCAAGCGCGGCCTGCAGCGAAGGATCGTCCAGGTCGAACCAGCGCAGGAAGGCGGCGGGCCGCGCCGGCCTGCGCCCTGGATCGATGGCGATGATTTCCAGGTAGGCGCGCGGGAAGCCCGCCGATGCGATCTTCAGTAGCCGGTTGTGCGTGCCCATCAGTGGATGCTCGCCGCCCGGTCCGGGTGCCACGCCGAAGGTGGCCTCGCACCACTGCACGCCTTCGTCGAGGCTGCGGGCCGCGATCACGAGGTAGTCGATGCGCGCGGACATGCCCTGGACTACAGCGTCACCTTGCCGTCGATGCAGGTGACCGAATTGCCGCCGACCCAGACCTGGCCCTCATCGTCGCGCTGGACGTGCACGCGGCCTGCGCGGCCGAGGCACTGGCCCTGCGCCGCGAGGTAGCGCGTGGGCAGGTGTCCCTCGGGGATCAGCCACTGCGCAAGGCTCGCGTTGAGGCTGCCCGTGACCGGGTCTTCCTCGACGCCGATCGGCGCGGCGAAGGCGCGCACCTCGAGGGCGATGTCCTCGGCATTCGTCCGCGCGAAGGCGCGTGCCTCGCGGTTCGAGCGCGCGATCAGCGCAGTGGCGGGTTCCTCGTCGCGCGCGGGGATGCCGGCCACGCCCACCTTCTGCCCGAGCTCCTTGAGCATGCTGTGGTCGGGCTTGAGCGCGAGCACGGTGTCGGCATCGGTCAGCAGCAGCCCCAGCCACACGGGGCCGTTGTCGAGCAGCTGCGCGGCCACGATCTGCTGCGCCTTCAGGCCAAGCGCCGCCGCCACCTTGGCCAGCAGCGAGGGACTGGGCGCAGTGCGCCGGGAGGGCGGCGCGGCGAAGACCAGGCGCTCGCCGTCGTTGCGGATCGGCACCAGGCCCGTCGTGCACTGCTGCACGATGCGCCCGGGGGTCTTCGGCCGGCCGCCGGCCTCCAGCCAGGCATGGCAACTGCCCAGCGTCGGATGGCCGGCGAAGGGCAGCTCCCCGCCGGGCGTGAAGATGCGCACGCGGTAGTCGGCCGAGGGCTCGGTGGGCGGCAGCAGGAAGGTGGTCTCCGACAGGTTGGTCCACTTGGCGAAAGACTGCATGGCGGCATCGTCCAGGCCGCTGCTGTCCAGCACCACGGCGAGCGGATTGCCGGTGTAGGGCGTAGCGGTGAAGACGTCGACTTGCTTGAAGGGGCGGGTTTTCATCGGTCTCATTCCAGGGCGAGGTCGAGCACGCCACGCGCGCCGGGCCGGCTGCGCAGGTCGGCGAACCAGCGTTCCACATGCGGCCAGCTCGGCCGCGTGTACTCGGTCTGCGGCAGGCCGAACCAGCGATGCGCTTCGCAGCCGACCGGGATGTCGGCCATGGTGAAGTGCTCGCCGGTCATGAAGGGGTGGGTGGCGAGGTGCGCGTCGAGCAACGCGAACAGCGGCTCGGTGGCGCGCACCGAGCGGGCGATCACGGCAGGATCGCGCTGTTCCGCCGGCGTGCGGATCCATTGCCTGAAGGCGCCGCCGCTCGCGGGGTTCAGCGTGGTCTGCTGCCAGTCCATCCAGCGCTCGGCATCGAAGCGCGCGGCCAGCGGCTCGGGGTAGAGCTTGCCGGGGGAATGCCTGGCGCACAGGTAGCGCACGATCACGTTCGATTCCCAGAGCGTGACGCGGGCTTCACCTTCGCCGTCGTCGATGGCCGGTACGAGCGCGTTCGGATTGAGCGCCAGGTACTCCGGCGTCTGCACGATGCCGAACTTGCCGCCGGCCTCGGTGCGCTGGAAGTCCAGGCCGAGTTCCTGCGCGCACCACACGACTTTGCGGACGTTGATGGAGCTGATGCGCCCCCAGATATTGAGCATGGTCAGAATCCCTTCGAGGGTCGATCGATCAGAAGAAGCCTGAGCGCGAGACCTGCCATTGCCGCGGCCAGCAGTCCGCGCTGGAAGCGGGCAGCGCCGCGTCGATGACGCAGCCAGCGGCCGATCATTCCGCTGCAGGCACCCAGCACGGTATTGAACACGAGGCCGGCCAGGGAGAGCGTGACCCCCAGCCATGCCAGCTGCGCCGCCACGCTGCCGCGCGCCGGATCGACGAACTGCGGCAGGAACACCATGAAGAAGAGCAGCGCCTTCGGGTTCACGAGGTTGTTGAGCCAGGCGCGGCGCAGCACCGGCACGAAGCCGGCCTGCCCGGCCGTCGCACCCGGGCGCGCGCCGCCCGAACGCAGCGCCTGCCAGGCGAGCCACAGCAGGTAGATGGCGCCCGCGTAGCGCAGCAGGTCGAAGGCAGGCGGCCAGGCTGCGACCAGCGCAGTGACGCCGGTGGCGGCGCAGAGGGTATGCACCAGGTCCGCCCCCGCGATGCCCAGCCCCGCCGCGAAGCCGGCCCGCGGGCCGAGCGCGATGCCATGGGAGAGCACGAAGGCCATGTTGGGCCCCGGCGAGAGAAACAGCGCCAGCACCGCCACCAGGAACAGCGCGAGCGTGCCGAGCGTGATCACGCAGGGGCTCCCGCGCTGGCGGCCAGCTGGCGCTGCACCTGGGCGACCGCGTTGTTCGCGAGCTGCTCGCGCACCGCATCGGCCAGCGCGCGGATCGCGGTGTCGATCTCGTCGACGCTGGCGGTCACGAAGGACAGGCGCAGCGTGCGCGGGTCGCCGGCGCCGGCGTAGAAGGGCGCGCCCGGCACGAAGGCCACGCCGCGCTCCACCGCGTTGGGCAGCAGCGCCACCGCGTCCATGCCCTCGGGCAGGCGCAGCCAGAGGAACATGCCGCCGGCCGGCTTGTTGAAGGCGACGCCCAGTCCCTGCATCTCGCGCTCCAGCGCGGCGAGCATGGCATCGCGTTGCCGCTTGTAGAGCGCGCGGATGGTCGGCACGTGGCGCGCGAGGAAGCCGTCCTTCATCACCTCCGCCACCATGCGCTGGTTGAAGCTGGGGCTGTGCAGGTCGGCCGCCTGCTTGGCCTGCAGCAGCTTGGGGTAGATCGCCTTCGGCGCCACCAGGAAGCCCAGGCGCAGGCCGGGCGCCAGCACCTTGGAGAAGGAACCCAGGTAGATGCTGCCCTCGGGATTGCGCGCGGTGAGCGGCAACGCGGGCGCCTCGTCGAACCACAGGTCGCCGTAGGGGTTGTCCTCGACGATCGGCAGGCCGGCCTGCGCCGCGGCGGCCGAGACCGCCGCGCGGCGCGCCTCGGTCATGGTCCGGCCGGTGGGGTTCTGGAAGTTGGGCAGCAGGTAGACGAAGCGGGCATCCTTCGCCTTGGCGCGCAGGTCGTCCACCAGCACGCCTTCGTCGTCGCTCGCCACGCTCACGGCTTCAGGCTCCATCGGCGAGAAGGCCTGCAGCGCGCCGAGGTAGGTGGGCGTCTCCACCAGCACGCGGCTGCCCGGGTCCAGCAGCACCTTGGCAATCAGGTCCAGGCCTTGCTGCGAGCCGGTGGTGATCAGCACCTGGGCCGGATCGACGGGCCAGGGCAGCATCTGCGCCACCGCTTCGCGCAAGGGGCCATAGCCCTCGCTGGCGGCGTACTGCAGGGCGGCCTGGCCGTCCTTGTGCAGCACCTCGGCGCAGGCTTCGGCGAAGGCGCTGATCGGGAAGGTCTTGGGCGACGGCAGGCCGCCGGCCAGGCTGATGATGCCGGGGCGCTCCGTGACCTTGAGGATTTCGCGGATCACCGAGGGGTTCATCTTCTCGGCGCGGGCGGCGAGTTTCCAGTTCATGTCGTTTCCTTTGGATGGGCGAGTCGTTGTGGGGAGGCGGCGGGGCGCGCCTGCGAGAGCTTCTTGCCGGCGACCACGGTGGCCACCACCGCCGCCGCGAAGCCGAGCGTGACGAGATCGAGCGGCTCGCCCAGGAGCGGCACCGCGGCGAGGATCGAGAGAAAGGGCTGCAGCAGCTGGGTCTGGCTCACGCGCAGCGCGCCGCCCATGGCAAGGCCGCGGTACCAGGCGAAGAAGCCCACCCACATCGAGAACACGCCGACGTAGACGAAGCCCAGCCAGGACGAGGTCGCGACCGGCTGCTGCGGCCAGAGCCACAGCGTGGCGGGCAGCGTGACCGGCAGCGCCATCACGCACACCCAGCAGATCACACGCTCCGCGCCCAGCGCGGGGGTGACCTGCGCGCCGTAGATGTAGCCCAGCGAGGCGGCGAACACGGCGCCGACCAGCAGCAGATCGCCCCACGCGAAGCCGAAATGCTGGTCCCCGGCGCGCAGCACCGAGAACACGATCACCAGCGCGCTGCCTGCCAGTGCGCAGAGCCAGAAGCCCAGCCGCGCCCGTTGGTGCAGCACCCAGGCGGCGCAGGCCGCGGTCACCAGCGGCAGCAGGGCGGTCACCACCGCCGCATGGCTCGCGGTGACGATGCGCAAGGCGAAGGCGAGCAGGAGCGGAAAGCCGATCGCGTTGCCCAGCATCGCCATGCCGAGCGGCTTCCATTGATGGCGTTGGGGCAGCGGCGAGCGCGTGGCGAGCAGGAAGATCACCGACAGCACGCCGGCCAGCGCCGCGCGGCCCAGGGTCAGGAACCAGGGCGAGAGCTGCGGAGCGTCCTGCGTGCCGGTGGCGAGCCGCGTCATCGGCAGCGTGACCGCGAAGAAGGCCACGCCCAGCACGCCCAGCCACATGCCGAGGGTTTCGTCCTTGATCCTCATACGCTGGCCATCCACCAGGCGGTGAGCACCAGCACCGCGGCCATCACGCGGTTGAACCACAGCAGCCGCCGCCCCTGGGCCAGCCAGCCGCGCAGCAGCGCGCCGGCCAACGCGTAGACGAAATTGCTGGTGAAGGCGTAGACCAGCATGACAGGCGCCACGATGGCGAAGCGCTGCAGTGCGTCCGGCTGCCCCGCGATCCACGTCGCCACCAGCGTCAGCGCCAACAGCCACGCCTTGATGTTGACGAACTGCAGCAGCACGCCCTGGGTGAAGCCGACGTGCAGCTGCTTGCCGTTGGCCTGGCCCAGCGAGGCGCTGGCGCTGAGCTTCCACGCCAGCCACAGCAGGTAGGCGATGCCCAGCGCCTTGATGACCCAGCGCAGCGAGGGCACGGCCACCACCAGCGCGCCGATGCCGGCCGCGCACAGGCCCAGCAGCAAGGTCCAGCCGACCGGCACCGCGATCACGAAGCGCATGGCGCGCGGCAGTCCGCCATTGGCCGCCAGCGCGGTGGACAAAGTGGTGTTGGGGCCGGGCGAGAAGCTCATCGCCGTGGCCAGCACCAGCAGCGCGGTGAATTCTTGCCAGTTCATGGCACACACTCTAAACTGGTGACCATTACAGTACCGATACAGTTTGACGAACATGAGTCGAGCCTGTATCGGTCCGGCGATCGACACAGAACAGACGCGCAGATGCTGACACGAACCTCCACCCAGTCGCTGACCGAGCAATTGGCCGGCCGTTTCGCCGAGCGCATTCGCACCCGCTTGCTGGCGCCTGGGGCGCGATTGCCCTCGGTGCGCGAATGCGCGCGGCAGCAGGGCGTGAGTCCGCACACGGTCGTCGCTGCCTACGACCAGTTGCTGGCGCAGGGCCTGGTCGAGGCGCGGCGCCAGCGCGGCTTTTTCGTGCGCGATGCCATCGCGGCGCAGGCCGGGCCGGCGCTGTCGACGTTGGGGCCGCTGGCCGAGCCGCCCGCGGCGCAGCCGGTGGCGGCGGATGCGAGCACGCTGATCCGAGGCATGTTCCACCGGCCCAGCGACAAGCCGCAGCCGGGCATGGGCGTGTTCCCGTCGGACTGGCTGGAGTCGCCCTACGTCACCGCTGCCGTTCGCCGCGTGACCAGCTCACGGGCGTTGCAGGACTTTTCGCTGCAGTACGGCGAGCCCGCCGGGGACGGTGGTCTTCGCCGCAGCCTGGCGACGAAGCTCGCCACCATCAATGTGCCGGCCGGTCCCGAGCAGATCGTGACGACGGTGGGGGCCACGCAAGCGCTCGACATCGTGAGCCGCACCCTCCTGCGCCCGGGAGACCCGGTCATGGTCGAGGAACCCGGCTGGGCCCTTGAGTTCGCACGCCTGGAAGCACTGGGCATGCGCATCCTGCCGGTGCCGCGCAGGGCCGACGGTCCCGACCTCGACGTGATGGAGCGCTATTGCCAGGCAGGCGATGGCCACAAGCCCAAGCTCTTCGTCAGCGTGAGCGTGCTGCACAACCCGACCGGCTACAGCCTGACGCCGGGCAGCGCCCATCGGGTGCTGCAACTGGCCAACCGGCACGACTTCCACATCGTCGAGGACGACACCTACAGCCACCTGGCGCCCGAGCATGCGACCCGGCTGAGTGCAATGGATGGCCTGCAGCGCACCGTCTACGTGAGCGGCTTTGCCAAGATCCTCGCCCCGAACTGGCGCATCGGATTTCTCGCCGCCTCGCCGGACCTGGTGGGGCGGCTGCTCGAGACCCGGCTGCTGGCGACGCTGACCACGCCGTCGCTCTTCGAGCGCGCGCTGGCCTGGGTGATTGACCAGGGGCAGTTGCGCCGGCACGCCGAGCGGGTGCGCCTGCGTCTGGACGGGGCGCGTGGCCGCACGGTGAAGCTGGCGCTCGCCGCGGGGTGCAAGCTGGCCTCCGAGCCGGCCGGCTTGTTCGGCTGGGTCGACACGGGCGTTGACACCGACGCGCTGACCCAGCGCATGCTGGACGAGGGCTACCTGCTCGCGCCGGGCTCGCTCTTCCATGCGCGGCGGCCGCCTAGTACCCTGATGCGGATCAACTTCGCCACCGCACAGGACGCGACCTTCTGGAAGGTGTTTGCGCGTGTCAGGGCGCAGGTGTGAGCGCAGGGCTCATAACAGCCTGTCCGGCGCCAGGGGGCCGAACAGCCGGAGGAGCAGGCGCAGGCCCGCGCTGGCATCCGGCTCGGTCGAGCTGTCCTTGAGGCCGCTGTTCTCTGGCGCGCGCCAGACCAGGCTCCCCTTGTCCCGCTCGACGCGCCATGCGGCCTCGCGCATCGCTTCCTCGATCTGACCGGCGGCCACCTGGGACAGCGTGTCACTGCGGATCAGCAGCGCGATCTCGGTGTTCTGCAACTGCGAGCGCAGGTCCAGGTTCATCGACCCGACCACCAGCAGGCGACCGTCCATCACCAGCATCTTGGAATGCAGCATCGAGCGCGACTCGCCCGTGCTGCCGCCGGAAGAGCCGAAGGCGCTGCCGAGGCCGGCCTGCTCGCTGCGCAGTTCGTACAGGCCGACGCCCATCGTCAGCAGTTCCTCGCGGTGCCGGGCGTAGCCGACGTGCGCGGCCGGTGCGTCGTTGGAGGCCAGGGAGTTGGTCAGCACGCGTACCTTCACGCCGCGCGCCAGCGCGGAGGCGAAGGCCTGCTTCATGTCGTCGCCCGGCACGAAGTACGGAGAGATGATCAGCAAATCGCGCTGCGCCTGGCCGATCAGGTTCAATAGCCCCTCGACCACAGTGTCGCCTCCGGCCGCGGTATCCGCGGCGGACTCGAGGGAGTTTCTCGGTGCCGCTGCCGAGGGGCGCCTGCCCTGCTGCGTCACGACAAGGCCGGGTGCCTTCTCCGCGCCAGCGCTGCCGCGCGGCGTGTCCGCCGGGATCTTGGCAGGCTTGTCGACCAGCACTGCCGCCGGGGCCCACACGAAGCTGGCGGTGCGAAGGTCCATGGGCTTCTGGTCCCAGCTTCGGTCGCGCTGTGCCTGCGCGGGTGCGCCGAGGCCGCGCGGGCGGGGTTCGCCATCCGGCGGGCGCGGGGCGTCGCTGTCGCCGTCCTTCTTTTCGCGTTCTGCGCGTGCCTCGTCACGCAGCGCATCGAGTTCCTCGCGTTTCACCAGCGACTGGACGGGGTAGGCGCGCTTGTCGTTCCAGTAGGCATCGAAGCTGCGGGAGAGGTCCTGCACGATCGGGCCGGCGGCCAGAACGTCCATGTCGACGAAGTTCGCCGAAGCCGCATTGTCGAAATAGGCATCGCCCAGGTTGCGTCCGCCCGTCACGCCCAGCACGTTGTCGGCGATGAACAGCTTGTTGTGCATGCGCTGCTGGATGCGACCGGCGTCGTCGACGGCGTTGAACAGGCGGGTGAAGCTGAAGCGGCGCGAGCCGGGCAGGGGGTTGAACATCCGCATCTCGACATTGGGCAGGAAGGCCATGCGCATCACCAGCGCGTTGCGGCCGGTGCTGTTGAAGTCGTCCAGCAGGATGCGCACACGCACGCCGCGACGCGCGGCGTCGTGCACCGCAGCCAGCAGCCGCTCGGTGCTGGCGTCCGCATGGATGGCGTAGTACTGCAGGTCCAGTGTCTTCTGCGCGCCCTCGGCCAATGCGAGGCGACTGCCGTAGGCGGCGGGCGCGCCACCCAGCAGGATGAAGCCGGATTCGGATCGGGCCGAGGCCGCCTGCCGGCGCTGCTGGACCAGGGCGGCGAGCTGTGTGCCGGCGGGCGATGCGAGGGCGTTGGAAACGGGCCGCTCGACGTTCTGCGGCAGTTCGGCGCAGGCCGAGAGGAGCAGGAATGTCGTGCACAGGGCCGTGCCGCAGCGCCGCAGGGTGGTCGCGATCGAGTGGACGGCCTTGGTGTTCATGCAGTGCGCCGGAAGCCAGGAGGACTTTTGTATAGCGCAGCGGCGGCCGGCTGCGCGTCGGACGAAGGCGCCGGTCTCTATCCCCGATGCACCGTGTCCAGCGCTTCCCAGCGCTCCATGGCGGCCAGCAGTTCCTCGTCGATCTGCGCGTGGCGTTGCGCGAGTTCTGCGGCCCGGGAGGCTTCGTTGGCGTAGATCGCACCGCCGTCCAGCTCCAGCACTTCGGCGATGCGCTTCTGTTCGTCCTCGAGTTCGGCGATGCGGCCGGGCAAGGCATCGAACTCGCGCTGTTCCTTGTAACTGAGCTTCCTGGAGCCGCCCGTGCGAGGTGTCGCGGCGACGGAGGGCGACGACGCCGGGGGTGTGGACGATGGCGCGGGAGTGGCTCTTTGCGCGGCGATCTCGCGGGCTCGCCTGGACTGGAGCTGCCAGTCCTCCACGCTGCCTTCGTATTCGCGCCAGAGTCCGTCGCCCTCGAAGGCGATGATGCTGGTGACCACGTTGTCGAGGAAGGTCCGGTCGTGGCTCACCAGGAAGACCGTGCCGTCGTAGTTCTGCAGGAGTTCCTCTAGCAGTTCAAGCGTGTCGATGTCCAGGTCGTTGGTCGGCTCGTCCAGCACCAGCACGTTTGCGGGCCGTGCGAAGAGGCGGGCCAACAGCAGCCGATTGCGCTCGCCGCCGCTGAGCGAGCGCACGGGCGACTGGGCGCGCGCCGGCGAAAAGAGGAAGTCGGCGAGGTAGCTCTTGACGTGCTTGCGCTGGTTGCCGATCTCGATCCATTCGCTGCCGGGGCTGATGAAGTCTTCCAGCGTCGCGTCGAGCTGCAAGGCATCGCGCATCTGGTCGAAGTAGGCCACCTGCAGGTTGGTGCCCCGGCGAATCCTGCCGCTGTCGGGCTCGAGCTCGCCGAGGATCAGCTTCAGCAAGGTGGTCTTGCCGGCGCCGTTGGGGCCCAGCAGCCCGACCTTGTCGCCGCGCAGGATGGTGCCGCTGAAATTGCGGATCACTGTCTTGTCGCCGAAGGATTGGGTGGCGCCCGCCAGCTCCGCGACGATTTTCCCGCTTGCCTGGCCCGAGGCGATATCCATGCTGACGCTGCCGAGCGCCTCGCGCCGCGCCACGCGGCGGCTTCGAAGCGCCTCGAGACGATTGATGCGGCTCTGGCTGCGGGTGCGGCGCGCCTCCACTCCCTTCCGGATCCAGACCTCCTCCTGGGCAAGCAGCCTGTCCGCCTTGGCGTTGACGATGGCTTCCTGGGCGAGCTGCTCTTCCTTTTGCGCCAGGTACTGCTCGAAGTTGCCCGGATATGAGCTCAGCTTGCCGCGGTCCAGTTCCACGATGCGCGTCGCGACGCGGTTGAGAAAGCTGCGGTCGTGCGTGATGACGACGACGCTGCCCTTGAAGTCGATCAGCAGCTGTTCAAGCCATTCGATCGAGTCCAGGTCAAGGTGGTTTGTTGGCTCGTCGAGCAGGAGCACATTGGGCGAGGCCACGAGCGCCTGCGCGAGCGCGACGCGCTTGCGGGTTCCGCCCGACAGCGTGCCGACGCGCGCTGCGCCATCCAAGTGCAGGCGGTGCAGGGTCTCTTCAACGCGCTGCTCCCAGTTCCAGGCGCCCAGCGCCTCGATCTGCGACTGCAGTGCGTCGAGGTCCAGGCCGGGTGCACCCGACAGGTATCGATCGCGAAGCGCGATCGCCTCGGACAGACCGACGCTGGCCGCGGTAAACACGTCCGCGTCCATGTCGAGCGCGGGATCCTGCGCGACGTAGGCGACGCGCAAGCCCGTTTGGAGCTGCAGCGTGCCGTCGTCGGGCTTCTCCAAGACGCCCAGAATCTTGAGCAGCGAGGATTTGCCGGCGCCGTTGCGGCCGATCAGGCCGATGCGCTCGGCTTCGAGCAGGGAGAAGTCTGCATGATCGAGCAGCGGCACGTGGCCGAATGCCAGCTGTGCGTCGAGAAGTGTGATGAGAGCCATGTGCCGCGGATTATCGGAGGGGCTCTGGCGTCCTTATCTTGGCGACGTGTCTGGTGCCCGCTCCGGCTGCCGGCTGCGTCGGTGCTTGTTTGCTGAGCCGGTTTCGGCTCGGCGCGAACTTCCTTCAAAATGGCATATACTTGCAGGCTCTGCTGAAAACGACTGATCGTTCAGCGCCTCGCTAGAAGCAAGCGCGGCGACAGTTGAAAAAAGCAGGCTTCGGAAGTGGCGGGCCTTTCAAAACCGTGTCATAATCGAAGGCTCCGCTGAGGACGCGGTTAGTTGTTTGGGTATCGATGCTGTGAGGTGTTGGTGGCTTGGGTGGCTGGCGAGTCTGGGGTGTGATGAGGAGGGG
>NZ_LYMK01000089.1 GCF_002157355.1 Variovorax sp. JS1663
CCCCCGGGCGGCTGCCCGGTGCAGGGCACCAGCGGCATGAACATGGAGTTCGGCGGCAGCTATGCGGTGGAGGGGCGGCCCTTCAACCTCCGCACGGCGAACGTGCCCTGATCGAACTGTCCTGACCTGGCCTGAAGACGGCCCGCTTTATGCGGGCCGTTTTTTTGCGTTCAGCTCGGCGAGACGCCCGGGTGTCCCGACGTCGGTCCAGGCGCCCTCGTAGAGCTCGGCGCCGACCCGGCCATCGGCCATGGCCGCGCGCAGCAGGGGAGCGAGAGGGGCCTTGATTCCGCCCGGGTTGCCGGGGGGGATCTCGCAGTACGGCGATGCAAACAGCGCCGCACGATACAGGCCGATGGTCGAGAAGGTGTACTTCACCGGTGCATCGCTCAACGCGAGGCCTTCCGGCGAGATCCCGAAATCGCCGCCGGGGTTGTGCGGCGGATTCGGCACCAGCCACAGGTGGGCGAGCTGCTCGCCGGCGGCGAAGCGCTCCACCGCCGACGGCGTGAATCGGAAGGTCGGCGCGAACACGTCGCCCGCCACCACCCAGAAGACATCGCCCAGCAGCGGCAGCGCACGCACGATGCCGCCCGCCGTCTCCAATGCTCCGCCGAAGTCGAGGCCCTCGTGGGAATAGGCCACGGTGGCCGCGCGGTGCCGATGCCCGAAATGCGAGGCGATCTGGTCGCCCAGCCAGGCGGTATTGATCACCAGTTGCCTGACGCCGCCGGCCACCAGCGCCTGCATCGGCCACTGCATCAGCGGCCTGCCCTGCACCACCAGCAGCGGCTTGGGTGTCGTGTCGGTCAGCGGCCGCATGCGCTCGCCACGGCCCGCGGCGAGGATCATCGCCTTGGCCTTCATGCCGCCTCTGCGTGAATGGCGCCGCGCTGCAGCGCGTGCCTTTGCGCGCTGCCGGGCTCGAACAGCCCTTCCAGGGCCTCCATCACCGCCCTCGCCTTGGCCGAATGGTCGGCACCGAAGTTGCAGACATAGACGTCCAGCGTCACGCCGCGCTGCTCCGGCCAGGTGTGGACGCACAGATGCGACTCGGCCAGCAACACCGTCGCCGTGATGCCTCCCGGCCCCTGCGGTGTCGCCGGGAAAGCATGGAACAGTGTGCCCACCACCTGCAGCCCGGCGGCTTCGGCTACTTGCACGCAGGCGGTCCCGAGGGCCTGAGCATCGACCAGCCAGGGCAGCTCGCAACGGCAATCGTGGAGATCGGCGGTCAGGTGCAGGCCATGCATAAGGCCGGCACTCTATCAGCCCACTGCGGCACCTCGCGAGAGCGGCCGGGCCCCGCCCGTTAAAATGCCGGGTTCTCCCTAACAGCTCCCCCCCAAGAAAGCCCCGACCACATGGCCAACCAAGCCTTGATGGCCAACGCGATCCGCGCGCTGGCAATGGATGCCGTTCAACTTGCGAACTCGGGGCATCCCGGCGCACCGATGGGCATGGCCGACATGGCGGTGGCGCTGTGGGGCGAGCACCTGCGGCACAACCCGGTCAATCCGGGCTGGTTCGACCGCGATCGCTTCGTGCTGTCCAACGGCCATGCCTCGATGCTGATCTACGCGGTGCTCCACCTCACCGGCTACGCACTGCCGGTCGAGGAGCTCAAGCGCTTCCGCCAGCTGCATAGCAAAACTGCCGGCCACCCCGAGACCGGCATCACCCCCGGCGTCGAGACCACCACCGGCCCGCTCGGTCAGGGCATCACCAACGCGGTCGGCTTCGCGCTGGCCGAGAAGCTGCTGGCCTCCGAGTTCAACCGCCCCGAGCACAGCATCGTCGACCACCACACCTACGTCTTCCTGGGCGACGGCTGCCTGATGGAAGGCATCAGCCACGAGGCCGCCGCGCTGGCCGGCGCCTGGAAGCTGGGCAAGCTGATCGCGCTGTACGACGACAACGGCATTTCCATCGACGGCCCGGTCAAGCCCTGGTTCATCGACAACACGGCCGAGCGCTTCAAGGCCTACGGCTGGAACGTCATCGGCCCCATCGACGGCCATGACGTGAAGGAAGTATCCGAGGCCATCGACCAGGCCCGCAGGCAGGGCGAGCGCCCCACCCTCGTCATCTGCAAGACCCAGATCGGCAAGGGCAGCCCGAACCGCGCCAATACGGCCAAGGCCCACGGCGAGCCGTTGGGCGCCGACGAGATCGGCCTCACCCGCACCGCGCTGCAGTGGGCGCACGAGCCCTTCGAGCTGCCCCAGGCCGTGTACGACGAATGGGACGCCAAGGCTGCCGGCGCGAAGTTCGAAGCCGCCTGGAACGACAAGTTCGCCGCCTACGCGAAGCAGTACCCGGATCTCGCGGCCGAGTTCACCCGCCGCATGAAGGGCGAGCTGCCGAAGAACTTCCACCAGACCGCCTTCGACGCCGTCGTCAACGCCCACACCAAGGCCGAGACGGTGGCCTCGCGCAAGGCCTCGCAGCTGGCGCTGGAGGCCTTCACCGCAGCCCTGCCCGAGCTGCTGGGTGGCAGCGCGGACCTCACTGGCTCCAACCTCACCAACACCAAGAGCACGCCCGCGCTGCGCTTCGACGCCAGCGGCGCCGTGCTGCGCACCGAAGGCGACGAGCGGCTGCCGGACGGCCTGCCGGGCCGCCATATCAACTACGGCGTGCGCGAATTCGGCATGGCCGCCATCATGAACGGCGTGGCGCTCCACGGCGGCTTCATTCCCTACGGCGGTACCTTCCTGACCTTCAGCGACTACAGCCGCAATGCGATCCGCATGGCCGCGCTGATGAAGCAGCGGGTGATCCACGTCTTCACGCACGACTCCATCGGCCTCGGCGAAGACGGGCCCACGCATCAGTCGATCGAGCATGCCGCCTCGCTTCGCCTGGTGCCCAACCTCGACGTCTGGCGCCCGGCCGACACGGCCGAGACCGCGGTGGCCTGGGCCGTCGCGCTCCAGAACGCCACACGCCCGACCGCGCTGCTGCTGTCGCGCCAGAACCTGCCCTACGCACCCAAGAAGGACCTCAGCGACATCAGCAAGGGCGCCTACGTGCTGGCCGAGCCCACGCTCAAGAAGAAGCTGCAAGCCGTCATCATCGCCACTGGCTCCGAGGTGCAGCTCGCGCTCAAGGCCCAGGAGCTGCTGGCTGCGAAGAAGATCGCCGTGCGCGTGGTCTCCATGCCCTCCACCACGACCTTCGACCGCCAGGACGTGGCCTACAAGAAGAGCGTGCTGCCCCAAGGCACGCCGCGCATCGCGGTGGAGATGGGCGCCACCGACGGCTGGTGGAAGTACGGCGTCGCCGCCGTGGTCGGTATCGACACTTACGGCGAATCGGCGCCGGCCGGCGTACTCTTCAAGCATTTCGGCTTCACGGCGGAGAACGTCGCCGCCACGGTCGAAGCGGCGCTCGCGCGCTGAAGCGCTGACCATCGGGATCCCCTCGTTTCAACCATCCAGGAGCAAATCACATGGCTATCAAACTCGGCATCAACGGCTTCGGTCGCATCGGTCGCAACGTGCTGCGCGCGGCGGTGCAGAACTTCAAGAACGACATCGAGATCGTCGCGATCAACGACCTGCTCGAGCCCGAGTACCTGGCCTACATGCTCCAGTACGACTCGGTGCACGGCCGCTTCGAAGGCGAGATCCAGGTCGAGGGCAACACGCTGATCGTCAACGGCAAGAAGATCCGCCTGACCCAGGAGCGCGACCCCGCCAACCTCAGGTGGAACGAGGTGGGCGCCGACGTGGTGCTCGAATCCACGGGCCTGTTCCTGACCAAGGAAACCTGCCAGAAGCACCTGGACGCCGGCGCCAGGAAGGTCATCATGTCCGCGCCCAGCAAGGACGACACCCCCATGTTCGTCTACGGCGTGAACGACAAGAAGTACGAGGGCGAGGCCATCATCAGCAACGCCAGCTGCACCACCAACTGCCTGGCGCCCCTGGCCAAGGTGCTCAACGACAAGTGGGGCATCAAGCGCGGCCTGATGACCACCGTGCATGCCGCCACCGCCACGCAGAAGACCGTGGACGGCCCGAGCAACAAGGACTGGCGCGGCGGCCGCGGCATCCTGGAGAACATCATCCCGTCGAGCACCGGTGCGGCCAAGGCGGTGGGCGTGGTCATCCCCGAGCTCAACAAGAAGCTTACCGGCATGAGCTTCCGCGTGCCGACCTCCGACGTGTCGGTGGTCGACCTGACGGTGGAGCTGGTCAAGGAAGCCACCTACAAGGAGATCTGCGCCGAGATGAAGGCGCAGAGCGAGGGCGCGCTCAAGGGCGTGCTGGGCTACACGGAGGACAAGGTGGTGGCCACCGACTTCCGCGGCGACCCGCGCACCTCGATCTTCGACGCCGAGGCCGGCATTGCCCTGGACGGCACCTTCATCAAGCTGGTGAGCTGGTACGACAACGAGTGGGGCTATTCCAACAAGTGCCTGGAGATGGTGCGCGTGGTGGCTCGATAGGCCTTCGTGCTTTCACTTGAAACGCGCCTTCGGGCGCGTTTTTGCTGCGCGGCGTTTTTTCACCAGTCCTTCACGCCGACCCGCATGGCCGGGCCCCACCCGCGGTCGGGCATCTCGTGTGCGTGGTACAGCTGCGTGCCCTGGGTCAGGTAACTGAAGACGCCGCGCCGCTGCAGCGCATCGGCCACGACCCGGTAGCCGAGCGGCGGTGCGCCGGGCGGCGCAGACATGAAGGCGGTCTTGAAGTGAATGCCATGGCGTTGCGCGCGTGGCAAGCGCTCGCCCACCAGCCGGTTGAGCACCACGCTCGAAAGATGATGCGGCCCACCGCGGCCAGGCACCTGCATCATGCGCAGGTTGGAGGGCACGGCCAGGCCCAGTTGCTCGGCGCAAGCGCAGGCGTGGCTCAGCGCGCGGATGCCCGCATCACCCGTCAGCAGCACGCCGCGGCTCTCGAATTCGCCGTACAGCACCGCGCTCGACTCGTCCTCCGCGTTGGTCCTCGGGTTGTGCGGCAACGGTTCGTAGTCCCAGCGGCTGCCGAACCCGGCGCTCACCAGTCGTGCCCACCGTGCCGCGTCGGCCAGCGTCAGTCCTGCAAGTAGCGGCTGCGGCCGCCCGAATGCCGGCAACAGCTGCTCCATGTACCAGCTGCGGTTGGGCGACAGCACGGTGAACGGACCGACCGCTGCGCCGGCATAAGGCTCGTGGATCGGGATCCGGCGGTCCAGCGCGAGCTGCTCCAGCCGGCGGCCGATGCTGATGCCAGGCGGCATGACACGGCGGCTGTGCCGCCACGGCCGGTGCATCCACAAGGCGCCGATGCTGAGTCGTTCGAAGACCAGTTCCAGGCCTTCGGCGTGCGTGTAGTCCGGCTGCGAACACACCACGTAGTCCACGTGCTTGCTTTGGCAATGCTCCCGGATGTGCTTCACCAGTTCCAGGCCCGATGCCCGGGTGCCGCCGTCGTACACCAGCAGCCGGTAGTTGCCGGGTGCGCCCCAGCGGACCGCAATGGCAGCGCCGCCCGTGCGCGCGGCGAAGAAATCGACCTCGTAGCTCATCGAGATACCCCCTGTTTTTCCGCATCAGATGACTTGATGCGAATTTTTGTCTGCGACGAGTGTAACGAAAAATTGCAACAGCGCAAGTATGATTTGCATCATGCGCATTCATGCAGTTCGGGCCCTGTTGGGCAACGAGGTCCATCTCCGCGCGGGCCATCCCTTCCGCGGCGCCATCGAGGAGGTGCATGACGGGCCGGTTCGCGCAGTGCAGATGAAGGACCTCGATCCTGTCCTGGGCGTCGACTGGCGTGGGGTACTCCGCACGCGGCTGGGCGGCCGGCGCCCGCCGGACTGGCTGGCGAGCGGCGATCTGCTCTTCGTCGCACGCGGCACCCGCTTCTACGCGGCCTGCGTGGACATGCTGCCCGGGCCCGCCGTCTGTGGCCCGCACCTCTTCCATCTGCGCGTCAAGCCGGGTCGCGAGCTGCTGCCCGAGTTCCTTGCGTGGCAGATCAACCAGGGCCCCTTCCAGCGCGCCCTGCAGCGCGCGGCCGAGGGCTCCAGCCAGCTCAGCGTGCGCCGGCCCGTGCTTGAATCGCTCCCGGTCGGCATTCCGCCGCTGGCCGATCAGGAACGCATCGTTGCGCTGGCCCGGCTCGCGCGACGGGAGCGCGAGCTGCACGGCCTGCTCATCCGCAATCGCGAGCTGCAGTTCGAATCGATCGCCGAGGCGCTCGCCGGCCCATTGCCCAGCTCATGAACGACACCAGGGAGTAGCACAACGCATGAAGCAGACAGCCATCAGCCAGGACAGCATCAACGCCGCCGTGTGGGCGGCCTGCGACATCTTTCGCGGCGTCGTCGATCCGGGCGCCTGCAGGGACTACGTGCTCCCGATGCTCTTCCTCAAGTACGTCTCGGATGCCTGGCAGGACCAACACGATGCCTACAAGGCACAGTACGGCGACACCGCCCCCGATCTCATCGAGGAACTGCTCAGGAACGAGCGCTTCGTCCTGCCGCCCGGCGCGAGCTTCCAAGCGTTGCATGCGGCCCGCTTCGAGCCCGGCAACGGCGAGCGCATCGACCGTGCGCTGCACGCCATCGAGGACGCCAACATCGCCAAGCTGCGCGATGTGTTCCATGACACCGGCTTCAACTCCGGCAAGCTCGGCGACGAGCAGCAGAAGAACGACATCCTGCGCCGCCTGCTCGAGGACTTCGCCAGGCCCGAGCTCGACCTGCGTCCCAGCCGCACCGGCGGGCCCGACCTCCTCGGCAACGCCTACGAGCACCTCATCAGCCACTTCGCATCCTCCAGCGGCAAGACGGCCGGTGAGTTCTACACGCCGCCCGAAGTCTCCAGGCTCGTGGCGTGCCTGATGGACCCGCAGGAGGGCGACGAGATCTGCGACCCCACCTGCGGCTCCGGCTCGCTGCTGCTGCGATGCGCGGGGCGGATCCGCGAGCGCACCGGCTCGAAGCGCTATGCGCTCTACGGACAGGAGCCGATCGGCAACACCTGGGCGCTGGCCAGGATGAACCTGTTCATGCATGGCGAGGACAACCACCGCATCGAATGGGGCGACACCCTTCGCCATCCCAAGCTCCTGACCGGCGAAGGAGCGCTGCGGCAGTTCGATGTCGTCGTCGCCCATCCGCCGTTCAGCCTGGAGAGATGGGGCCACGACGTCGCGGAGACGGACAGGTTCGGCCGCTTCCGGCGCGGCCTGCCCCCGCGCACCAAGGCCGACTATGCCTTCATCCTGCACATGGTGGAGACCATGAAGCCCGGCAGCGGGCGCATGGCTGTCGTCGTGCCGCACGGCGTTCTGTTTCGCGGCGCGGCGGAAGCGCGCATACGTCAGAAGCTTGTCGAGGAGAACCTGCTCGACGCCGTGATCGGCCTGCCGGAAAAGCTCTTCTACGGCACCGGCATCCCCGCGGCCGTCCTGGTCTTCCGCATGGACAAGGCAGACGACAAGGTGCTGTTCATCGACGCCAGCCGCGACTTCGAGGCAGGCAAGAACCGGAACGTCCTTCGCGAGGCCGACCTGCAACGCGTGCTTCGTGCCTATGAGGCCCGAGAGCCGGTAAGCCGGTACGCCTGCCTTGCCACGCCCGCGGACATCGCTGCCAACGAGTTCAACCTGAACATTCCACGCTACGTCGCCACGGCCAGCCAGCGGCGCGACGTCGACTTGCAGGAAGTGCAGCGGGAACGTGCGAGGCTCCAGAAGGAATGGGCCGAAATCGAAGAGCAGATCGCCAGCCACCTGACGGAGCTGGGCCATGCCTGAGGCGCAGTGACTGCCATCTCTTTCAGCCACGAGCCAGGCGGCGCCCGCCACCCCGCGCTGCGCATGCTCTGCCATCTCGGCTGGAACTACATCGGCGCCGACGAGTGCCTCGCCGCGCGAGGCTCCACGCGCGACGTGCTGCTCAAGCCGCGGCTCATCGAAGTCCTGCAGATGCGCCGCTTCGACTACAAGGGCCAGCCCCATCCGCTCTCGCCCGGCGCGATCGACCAGATCCTTCGCGAGCTCTCGACGATCGGTCTCGGCGAAGGGCTGCTCGCGGCCAATGAGCGCCTGTATGCCCGGCTTGCCTCCGGCATCACGGTCACCGAGTTCATGCCCGACGGGCGGAAGCACCGGCCGACCATCCCCTTGATCGACTGGCGCGACGCGGGCGCCAACCGCTTCGACGTGACGCAGGCGATGCAGGTGCTCTCCAGCCATGGCACGCACCATCGCACGCAGGGCATCGTGGGCTTCGTCAACGGCATTCCGCTGGTCCTCATCGAAGCCGGGCACGGCGACGACGCGTGCGAAGGCATCGACGAGCATCTGCGCAACCAGCGTGACGACGAGATTCCGCATCTCTTCGCCTACGCGCAGTTGCTGCTGTCCCTTGGCCGGATCGAAAGCCGCTACGGCACCACCGCCACGCCGGCCAGGCTCTGGGCGCGCTGGGCGCTGGACGAAGAGTTCGGCGATGCCCAACCCGGCGACGAGGAGCGCCTGCTGGCCGGCCTGATGACGCCGCGGCGCCTGCTCGAGCTGCTGCACGGCTTCGTGCTGTTCGACAGCAGGGTCGGGAAGATCATCGCGCGCCACCACCAGTTCTTCGGCGTGCGCGCGCTGCTGAAGCGCCTTGCCGGACAACGGCCCGACGGCTCGCGCGAAGGCGGCGTGATCTGGCACACCGCCGGTTCGGGCAAGAGCTTCACCATGGTGTTCCTGGCCAAGGCGCTGCTGTTGCACGAAGGCCTGAAGGATTGCAGGCTGCTGGTGATCACCGATCGCCGCGATCTGGAACGGCAGCTCGCGCGGAACTTCATGGCGGGCGGGGCCTTCGGCGCCGCGCTGGCCACGCAAAAGGAAGGGGAACGCAGCAAGGCCGCCACGGGGCGCGACCTCGCCCGGCGCATCGGCCAAGGCACCGGGCGCATCACCTTCGCACTGGTGCAGAAGTTCAATACCGCTTCGCGGCTGCCCGAGTGCCGCAACGATTCGCCCGACCTCGTGGTGCTGGTGGACGAAGCGCATCGCAGCCATGGCGGTGAAATGCATGCGCGCATGCGCAAGGCCCTGCCGCGGGCCGCCTGCGTGGCCTTCACCGGCACGCCGCTGCTGAAGGATGAGAAGACCGCGGAGAAATTCGGTCCGATCCTCCATGCCTACACCATGCGGCGCGCGGTCGAGGAGCACGCCGTCGTGCCGCTGCTCTACGAGGAGCGAATACCCGAGCTCACCCTCGATGCCGGGGCCGTCGACCGCTGGTTCGACGGGATCGCCGCCGGCCTCCTGCCAGCACAGCGCGCCGACCTGAAGAGGAAATACGCGAGAAGCGGCGCGATCCACGGCGTGGCCGATCGCATCGGGCTGATCGCGTGGGACATCGCCACCCACTTCCACCGGAATTTCAAGCAGCAGGCGTCCGGCTTGAAGGGCCAGATGGCCACGGCAAGCAGGCTGGATGCGATCCGCTACAAGCAGGCGCTGGACGCCACGGGTCTGGTCACCAGCGCGATCGTGATCTCCCCGCCCGAGATGCGCGAGGGCAGCGCCGGGCCTGGCGATGAAGACGGGATGCAAGAGGTGCGGACATGGTGGAAGCGAAACGTGCTGGACCAGGGCATCGATGCGATCCACCACGAGAAGAATGTGCTGCAGGCCTTCGGGACCGACGGCGGCCCCGATCTGCTGGTCGTGGTCGATCGCCTTCTCACGGGATTCGACGAGCCTCGCAACGCGGTGCTCTACATCGACAAGCCGCTGAAGGGCCACAGCCTGATCCAGGCGGTGGCCCGCGTGAATCGCCTGAACGATGCCAAGCGCCACGGCCTGCTGGTGGACTACCGCGGCATCCTGAAGGAGCTCGACGCGGCGATTCGCGCCTACCAGGATCTGGAGCGCCGGACCCAGGGCGGCTTCGACATCGGGGATCTCGAAGGCCTCTACGCGCAGGTCGGCACCGAGTACGAGCAGCTGCCGGCGCGGCACGAAGCAGTGTGGTCTTTCTTCGAGGGCACGGTCGATCACCGCGACCCCGAGCAGCTGCGCCGGGCCTTGAGCCCCCGCATGGCCCCGGATGGGTCGGGCGGGGAATACGACGAGCGGCAGAAGCTGCGCGACGACTTCCAAGCCGCGCTGACGGCCTTCGGCCTGTGCCTGCAGACCGCGCTGTCCTCGCGCGGCTTCTTCGAGGACCGGCGCTTCCCGGAAACGCTGATCGCACAGTACAAGGCGGACCTGAAGACGCTGGTCCTGGTGCGGCAGATGGCGTGGCGCGATGCAATGGAGACAGTCGACCGGAGCGCCTGCGACGATCAGATCCGCAGGCTCGTCGACGAGCAGGTCGTCGGCCGGCAGATCCGCGAGAAGGACGGCCCCTACGCGGTGCACAAGCTGGGCGCGCCTGACCTTGCAGAGACATGGTCGCCGGACAAGGCGCGCAGCGAAGCGGACCTGATCAGGACCCGCGTGCGCAAGACCATCGAGCAGGACCTGTCGGACGATCCCTATGCGCAGAAGGTGTTTTCCGAGTTGCTGACGAACGCGATCGCGCAGGCCGAGGCCATGTTCGATCACCCGCGCGCGCAGTACGCGCTGTTCAGGGACTTCGAACGCGAGGTCGACCGGCGCGCGACGCCCGACATGCCGCGGACGCTGGCGTCCAACCCGCAGGCCCGGGCCTGCTATGGCGCGATCCTGATGGCGCTGGGCGATGCGGAAGCGGCCAATCTCGACCAGGCGCAGCGCCGCGAGCACGTCGCACATGCCTTGGCCATCCACCGGATGGTGCAGGCCGCGGTTGCCGAGCATTCGCTGAATCCGCAGGCCATCGAGGCGGCCATCCGAAAGAACCTGCTGCAGCTGCTCTATGCGCCACTGGGCATGGAGCGGGCGGGCGATGTGATCGGGCGTGTGCTCCAGATGACCCGGTTCAGTCTGAGTCGGCGCGCATGAGTCCCCGCCCGGCCGCTCCGAAGGGGGCGCGTACCGCAGCCGGAGGCGACGATGCTCCCATGAGCGCTGCGGCTCTGCGAACCCTTCGCTACGGCGATGAACGCATTGCGTTCAGCCTGCGCGTCAATCCGGAGCGCCAGGCGCAGCGCATTGCCATCCACGTCGAGCCTGACGGCCGGGTGGTGGTCGACGTGCCGCGCGGCGTGTCGGAAGCGGTGCTGCAGGCGGGGCTGCAACGGCGTGCGCGCTGGATCAGCGTTCAACTCGCGGCCGTTCGCAGGCGTCTCGTGCACACGCTGCCCGGCGCCCGTGTCAGCGGCGCCTCGCTGCTCTATCTCGGTCGGCGCTACGTGCTCGAGGTGGTCGTCGATGAAAGCAGGGACGGCAGCGTGCACCTGAGTGGTGGCCGCATCGAGGTGGCCGTTGCACACGGCGAAGCGGCGCGGGTGCAGGCGGTCCTCGATGCCTGGTACCGCGCGCGTGCCGCCGTGGTGATGGCTGCGCGTCTCGCCGCCATCGTGCCCACCCTGCCCTGGGTGCGCACGCTGCCGCCGCTGCGGCTGCGCGTCACGAAACGGCGCTGGGGCAGTTGTTCGCCCTCGGGCTGCCTCACCCTGAACCCGACCCTGGTGAAGGCCTCGCGCGAATGCATCGACTACGTGCTCATCCACGAGCTGTGCCATCTGCAGGCGCGCGGCCATGGCCCCCGCTTTCAGCGCCTGCTGGAGGCGCAGATGCCGGACTGGCGCCGGATCAAGGAACAGCTGGACGGATGGGTCGACGAGCTCATGCCGCCATGAAGCCGGCGCGCGCTGCCCAGCCCGCGACCTGCTCGGCCACCCAGGCTCCGTCGTCCAGCGGCAGGTCGTGCCCGGCCGTGGGGTGCTCCGCGATCGCGGTGCCCCACCGCCGCGCCAGTCGCCGCGAGCAGCCGGGATGCACCAGCCCGTCGCGGGCGCTCGCCAGCACCAGCAGCGGCACCAGCGGCGCCTGCTGCGGCGCCCTGTAGCGCGCGGCCGCCAGCACCTGACGCATGGCGTTGGAGGCCGAAACCGGCCGCGCCGCGCGCATCGCCGCCCAGTCCTCGAGCACGGCAGTACCGCCATCCGGGTGGCGCGTAGTCAGCCGCAGGATCGTCGCCTCGCGCTCGCGCCCGTCCGCGCGCGCCAGCAGCAGGCCGAGCAGCGCGGCGTAGTTGGCCGGCCGCAGGCGCCGGTACCAGGGGCTGAAGGGCCGCAGGCTGGTGTTGATCAGCACGCAGCCCGCGAGCTCGCGCGGATGCCGCGCGGCCCAGTCCACCGCCACCATCGCGCCCAGCGACATTGCCAGCACCCGGAAGGGCGGCGCGATGCCGAGCGCGCCGAGATGCTCGCGGCAGGCCTGCACCGTGTCCTCGATGCGGCCGGGGCTCGGCACGTCGTGGAGCCGGCCGTTGCCGGGCAGGTCGAGCGCGACGATCCGGTCGTCGGGAAAGCGCGCCTGCAGCTTGCCCATGAAGGTGCCCCAGTGGCCGCTCTCGCGCGTGAGTCCGCGCATCAGGACCCAGCTGTTCATTGCGCAACCTCCGCCCTGCGCGCTGCGGTATTCGCCTTGGGAGCGGCCCGGCGGCTCATCCCTTCTTCCCATACCAGCGCACCAGCGCCTGCTGCTCGTGCTGCACCCGTTGCGCGCCGGTGGGCAGCCAGCGCGCATGGCTGCCCACCGCGCGGGTCACGAAGTCCAGCCAGGCGATGTGCTGGCGCAGCACGCGCTGGTGCCGGTGCTCGATCACCGGGTTGAAGATGCCGTGGCGCGAGAAGAGCTGGCGCGGATTCTTCTTCACCCACAGCCACGATCCCATCTCCAGCGTCAGCGGCAGGAACACGTCGCCGTCGTCATGGTCGGCGCCGAGGTACACGTGATCCCAGAGGTCGCCATGCGCCAGGTACTGGCGGCTCTGGGGTTCCAGCCGGTAGCGGTGGTGCAGCAGCGTCTGGTCGAGGATCTCGCACAGCGCGTGCATCTCCGCGAGGTGCCGGATCGGGCGCGCGGTATGCGCATAGGGGAACCAGATGCGGTCCGTCAGGCCGAAGCCCGAATGGCAGTCCACCGCCACGCCGAGCGGCCGGCCCAGCAGCTCGGCCTGCACCAGGGCGCACAGCGCGGCACTCTCGCGCTCCATCGGCTGGCCGGCCGCGCCGCGGTACCAGGGCAGGCTGGCGCTGATGCGCTGGCCGCCGATCAGGTAGGGCACCCGTTCCGGCGAATCGACCGGCGCGTTGCGCATCAGGTCCACGCCGTTGGGATTGGCGCGCGTGCCGAGCCAGGTGCCACCGGGGTTGACCAGCGGCATGAACACCAGCCGCATGGTTTCGAGCTGCCGGTGCAGCGTCTCGTCCCAGGCCAACCGCATGACCAGGCTGCGCAGGTACGCGATCGCGACCTGCGCGCCGATGCGCTCGAGGCCGTGCACGCCGCCGAAGAAGCCCACCGCCGGCGCATCCGCGCGCGTGCTGCCGAGCAGGAAGGCCCACACCGGGAAGCGCTGCGCGCCGGCCTCCACCTCGCACAGCAGGCGCGTCTCCATCAGCGGCCCGGCCAGCCGGACCAGCTGTTCCAGCTCCAGCAATTCGGGCAGGGCCGTGGCATTCACGCGTCGATGGGAGGGGATCGGATGCGCGCAGGATAGCGGCAATGCGTGCCATCACGTTGTCACACGCACCCTGTAGCGTGGACCGGCGACGCGCCCCTCGCGGGCCGCCGCAATCACCATGATGAATTCTTCCCTCCTCTGGCCTCCCAACCCCCACGGCTTGCGTGCGCTCGGCGGCGCGCTGGTATGGGGACTGATCGAGATCGTGGCCCTGGCCCGCTCGCGCCGCAGCGCGGGCCGCGGGCGCGGCTAGCCGCCCCAGCGTGTCCTCGCCGTTCTCAGCGCTGAGGGAGCCCCGCGATGGCGTCGTTGCCAGCGTAGCCGGTCAGGGTCTCACTGCTGTCGGTGGGGGCCAGCACCTTGGCCTTGAGGTCGGCCAGGGTCCAGACCGTGCCATCGGCAAAGCGGATGTTTTCCATCG
>NZ_LYMK01000090.1 GCF_002157355.1 Variovorax sp. JS1663
GCGGGCTTGAGCGCCTTGGTCTTGGCGAAGTCGTTGTAGCCGAGCACGTCCTGGTCCTGGCCGCGGAACTTGTAGTTGGTGGTCAGCGCCACGTTGCCGGTGAGCTGGGCGCTCGCCAGCAGGGGCATGAGGCCCAGGGCGGCGACAGCCACGGTAGAGGCGATTCGGCGGTGCATCATCGAGAGACTCCTCGGTCAGTTTTGAAATGGTTGGATACCGTCTCAAAGCAGGGAGCGTGCCAAATGTTCCAATCCGCCAGCGGCGGAGCCTGGGACAGGTGCATGACCGCGTCATGAACAAGAATTGTGCGCACCATCTTGGTGAAAGGGAGCGAAATGAGTCTGTCTTTGGTGCAAAGCCGCGCCTTGCTCGGCCTGGAGGCCGCCAGCGTCACGGTCGAGGTGCATCTGGCCAACGGTCTGCCCAGCTTCACGCTGGTCGGACTGGCGGATGTGGAGGTGAAGGAGGCGCGCGAGCGGGTGCGCTCGGCCATCCAGAATGCCGGCCTCGAATTCCCGAGCAACAAGCGGATCACGGTCAACCTGGCGCCGGCCGACCTGCCGAAGGACTCGGGCCGCTTCGACCTGCCGATCGCGCTGGGCATCCTCGCGGCCAGCGGCCAGATCGAGGCGCCGCGGCTGGCGGGCCACGAGTTCGCCGGGGAACTTTCACTTTCAGGGCATCTGCGGCCCGTGCGTGGTGCGCTGGCGATGGCGTTGGCCCAGCGCGGACGGGCGCCCGCGGTCCGGCTGGTGCTGCCGGCCGAGAGCGCCCAGGAGGCCGCACTGGTGCCGGACACGGAAATCTACGGTGCACTGCACCTGCTCGATGTGGTGCGTCGATTTCTTCCGCCGGCCGAGGCGCCGGCACCGGAGGACGATGGCTGGGCGCGCATCCGGCCCGCGCTCGCGGTGCCTGCAGCGCCGCAGCCCGACCTGGCGGAGATCAAGGGCCATGCCGCCGCCAAGCGCGCCCTGGAGATCGCGGCGGCCGGCGGCCACAGCCTGCTGATGGTGGGACCGCCGGGCTCGGGCAAATCGATGCTGGCCCAGCGCTTCGCCGGCCTGCTGCCGGCCATGAGCGTCGAGGAGGCCCTGGAGAGCGCCGCAGTGGCCAGCCTGCAGGGCCGCTTTGCGACCGCGCACTGGATGCGCCGGCCGACCTGCAGTCCGCACCACACGGCGAGCGCCGTCGCACTGGTCGGCGGCGGCACGCCGCCGCGGCCGGGTGAGATCTCGCTGGCGCACCACGGCGTGCTCTTTCTCGACGAGTTTCCGGAGTTCGCCCGCAGCGCGCTGGAGGCGCTGCGCGAACCGCTGGAGACCGGCAGCATCACGATCGCGCGGGCCGCTCGCCGGGCCGAGTTCCCCGCGCGCTTCCAACTGGTCGCGGCGATGAACCCCTGCCCCTGCGGCTACCTGGGCTCCTCGCTCAAGGCCTGCCGCTGCACGCCCGACCAGGTGGCGCGCTACCAGGGCAAGCTCAGCGGACCGCTGCTGGACCGGATCGACCTGCACATCGAAGTGCCGTCGGTGACGCCCGCGCAATTGCTGCAGGCACCGCCCGGGGAGGCCAGCGCCGACGTGCGCACCCGTGTCGTCGGGGCGCGCGAGCGCGCCGTCGCGCGGCAGGGCAAGTCCAACCAGGCCCTGCAGGGCGCGGAGATCGACCGGCATGCGGAACTCGACGCGGCGGCCCTGCAGTTCCTGCACACGGCGGCGGAGCGGCTGGGCTGGTCGGCACGCAGTACGCATCGGGCGCTCAAGGTGGCGCGCACGATCGCTGACCTGGAGGGCGCCAAGGCGGTGGAAGCGGCGCACGTGGGCGAAGCCGTGCAGTACCGCAGGGCATTGCGGACGGCCTCTTAGCGTTGCACGCAACGGGAAGGCATGCGCGTGCGCCTACGCCGGGCAGCTTCCCGCCTTCGGCGTGCGCAACAGCGGCCGCCCCGCCGCGATGCCGGTCGGCTGGCCGCGATCGACGGCCAGCTCGCCATTGACCAGCACCGTCACCACGCCTTCGGACAGCAGCGCCGGCTGCGCGTAGGTGGCCCGGGCCGCGAAGCGCGCGGGATCGAAGGCCACCAGGTCGGCGTAGTAGCCGGGGCGCAGGTAGCCGCGCTTGACCAGCCCCAGCGTGTCGGCGGTCAGCGAGGTGCTGCCACGGATGAACTGCGCCAGGCTCAGCGCGTGCTCCTTGACCACGTACTGGTCGTACTTGCGCGCGAAGGTGCCGTAGGCGCGCGGGTGGCCCTCGGAGGAATCGGACGAGGTCATGACCCAGGGCCGCTTCATGAAGGCGCGCACATCGTCGTCGCTCTGGTTGAAGGAGGCGATGTGCAGGTCGGTGTCCTTCAGCACCGCGATGGCCGCATCGACGGGGTCGGCCTTCGCGGCTTCGGCCACCTGCGCCAACGTCCTGCCCACGTACTTCGTGCTGCCGGCCGAGAACAGGATCGCCTCGGGCCCGCCGCGCAGGCGCAGGTTCTCGCGCATGCCGGTGCGCAGCCGCTCCTGCTCGGCCGGGTCGTCGAAGCGCTTGAGCAGCGCCGCGCGCCCGCCGTCCAGTGCCCAGGGCGGCACCAGCGCAGCGGAGAAGCGCGTGCTCGACGCGGTCCACGGATAGTGGTCGGCGGTGATGTCCAGGCCGCGGACGCGCTCGGCCTCGATGCGCCGGATGATGTCGCCGCTCTGGCCCTGCACGTCCACGCCCAGCGCCTTGATGTGGGCCACGTGCACCGGGAGCTTCGCCTCGCGGCCGATGCGGATGACCTCGTCGATCGACCCCTTGAGCCCGATGTTGTACATGGACTCGTCGCGGATGTGGCTGTCGTACAGACCGCCATGGCGCGCCGCCACCTTGGCGAGCTCGATCACCTCTTCCGTCTTCGCAAAGTTCTGCGGGTTGTAGAAGAGCCCGGTCGACAGGCCCAGCGCGCCCTCGCACATCGCTTGCGAGACATGCTTCTTCATCACCTCCAGCTGCTCGGGCGTCGGCTCGCGCTTCGCCTCGCCCAGCTGGTCGATGCGCACCGGCCCGAAGCCCACGTACATCGCGACATTGGTGCCCACGCCGCTGTCGCGCAGCCGCTTCGCCTGCGCGGCGATGTCGAAGCCGCCGAAGCCGTCGTTGCCGATCACGGCGGTGGTCACGCCCTGCGTCAGGAAGGGGATGTTGAGCCGCTTCTTCGGGTCGTCGGTGAACAGGTCGCGGTCCGCATGGGTGTGGGCATCGATGAAGCCGGGCGCCACGATCAGGCCGGTGGCGTCGATGGTGCGGCGCGCGCCGAAGCGCTGGCCCGCCGCCGGCCGGCCGACGAAGACGATGCGGTCGCCCACGATGCCGACATCGCCGACCACCGGCCTGTCGTCGCTGCCGGTGTAGACGGTGCCGCCGCGAAGGATCAGGTCCAGCTCGAGCGGCGCTTCGGCCGCATGCAGGGCTGGCGACGCGCAGACGACTGCCGCGACCACGGCCGCGGCGAGGCGTCGAAGAGCGGATGGAGCGGACGATGGGCGAAGGACGGGCATGGGATGAAGGACGAAGAACGGCGGCAGGATGGCCGGCCGCACCAGTCTAGGAGCGGGACGCCGCGCCGTCGTATCGCATTTGCGCCAAGGGCCATGACGGCAATGCATGGGTGGCTTGGCGCCGCCTCCTCCCTCTGGAGGAGGCGGCGAAAGATGACCGTCCCCTACGATCTGCGGGCTGTCCACGACAGGGAGAAAAACCATGTGCCACCCTCCCCTCGCCCGCCTGATGGCGGCTTCGCTGCTGGTGGCCGCATGCGCGGCGCAGGCCTCCGACCCGCCGGGAGCCGAGTACGCGATCCGATGGGACCCCGCAGAAGGCGGGCCCTCATCCGCGGCGCAGACCTTTGCCAAGCTCGAGGTCACCGCCGACAAGAAAGGCGACTACGAGGTCGGCTACCGCCGCCCGTCCGCACCGCCGCCAGGCCTGCCCGAAGGCTTCGCCCCCATCGTCCGGGAGCGCTGGAAGACCGGCCCGAACAAGAAGGAGTACGAGCTGACGTACAAGCAGCGCGGGCCGTCGCCCTCGCCAGCCACGCCCACGCTCGATCAATGGCCCTGCCCCGTCGGCAAGACGAAAGACAGGAAGGACGAAGTGGACGTGTCCTTCCGCAGCCTGAACGACGCGGCGCGCGCCTACTCGCGCAGCTGCACGGTGGAGTCGAAGACCGCACCGCCGCCCGTGCCCGCGGCGCTCAAGGCGCCGCCCGCCAAGTGCACGAGCACGATGACGCGCCTGAAGCGCGGCGAGCTCACCGTCGAGGAATGGCACCTTCGCTCGGGCCGGACCCTCATCGAGGTCTCGCGGTCCGGCGCCGCCACCGACCAGGACTTCGCGAGCTTCCAGGCCGACGTGGCCAGGAAACTGATCGAAACGCACGGGATCAAGCCGCTGCAGGCCAGCATGACCGAGCTGGCAAGCGCCTGCGGCACCTGAGCGCCCGCCGGCGCTCAACGCTTGAAGCGCCCGCCGCTGATGATGGACAGGTCGACGTAGTCGATGCCCGTGTGGTCCTGCGGCGAGTAGTTGATCTCCAGCCCGCCGCCCGCGTCATAGCGAAGCTCGTTGAGCGTCGTCAGCAGCCTGGCGCGCGTGGGCTTGGGGCCGGTGCGGCGCAGCGCCTCCACCAGCACCTTGGTGGCGACGAAGCCTTCGAGCAGTGCCGGCGACAGCTCGATGTCGCCCCTGGTTTTCGCCAGGTCCGAGGCTTCCTTGATCAGCGGATGCGCCATCGCGCGCTCGGAGGGCAGCACCTGCGTGACGATCACGCCGCCGCTGGCGTTGCCCAGGTCCTTGATGAAGCCCGAGGCCGCGTTGTTCGACAGCGTGATCACCTGCGCCGCGGAGCCCGTCGCGCGCAGCGCCTTGATGCCTTCGCTGACCGCCGTGCCCGAGCCGATCCACAGCACGGCCTGGGCGTTGGCGGCCGCGATCTTGGGCACGATGGCCGAATAGTCCGGCTTGCTGCGATCGGCCAGTGCCAGCGCGACCGGCTTCTGCCCAGCCTTGTCGAAGCCTTTCATCGCGCCTTCCATCACGTCCTTGCCGAAGGAGTCGTCGGCCTGGACCACGGCGATGCGCTGCATGCCCACGGTATAGAAATGCGCAACCGCCCGCTCGGCCTCGCGCTGGTAGGTGGAGCGCACGTTGAACACGTGCTTCTGCACCGGCTTGTGCAGCGACATCGCGCCGGTGGAGGGCGCGATCAGCGGCGTGCCGCTCTTGTCCAGCAGCGGGATCACGGCGAGCGCGTTGGGCGTGCCGCGGTTGAGCAGCAGCGCCAGCACCTTCTTCTCCTCGATCAGGATGCGCGAGTTCTCGGCGGAGCGCTTGGGGTCCAGCCCGTCGTCGAGACGGATGACCTCGATCTTCTCGCCGTGGATGCCGCCCTGCGCATTGACGTGGTCGATGACCAGCTGCGAGCCGGCGATGGTCTCCTTCACGCTGGCCGCCACCGGCCCCGACATGTCGGCCGACTGCCCGATCAGGATCTGGGCCGCCGCGTTCGCCGCGCCCAGGGCCAGCACAGCGGCACAGCAAAGAACTCGCACGGACTCCATCGGGCTGCTCCTCGAGCGAAGGCCGGGCGTGAAAGTGCGCGGCGCCATTTGTGTTGAATTGTTACGGACCTCCGCGCCATCGCCGCGAGAACAAACCCTTGAGGAAATCGTCTTAGTTTTCGCCCCTCGGCACGCTCACTGCGCCTCGATGCCGAAGGCGCGGATGCGCTGGGTGATCACCTCGAACTCGCGCCGGTAGGCATCCGCGAACTGCTCGGGCGTGGTGTTCATGATTTCGAAGCCGCGATCCACCAGCACCGGGCGCACGTCCTCGGCCATGACGATGGCGCGGATCTCCTCGGCCAGCCGCTGCACCGTGGCCGGCGGCGTGCGTGCCGGCGCCAGCACGCCGAGCCAGACGTTGGTGTCGTAGAGCGGATCGGTGAAGCCCAGCTCGCGCAGCGTGGGGACCTGCGGCAGGGCGCTCGATCGCTCGCGCCCCAGCACCGCCAGCGGCACCAGCCTGCCGGCCTGCACGTGCTGCTTCGCGCTCGCCACCGAGGACAGGCCGATGCTCACCGTCTTCGACAGCAGGTCGGTCACCACCGGTCCCTCGCCCTTCTGCGGCACGTGCACCATGCCGGCCTTCAGCTCGCGGTTGAGCGACTCGCCGGCCAGATGCCCGAGCCCGCCCACGCCCCAGGACGCATAGCTCAGGCTGGCGGGCTTCTGCGCGGCGAGCCGGCGCAGCTCCTCGATGCTCTTCGCAGGCAGGTCGACGTTGGCCGAAACGAGCGCCGGGCTGCGCACGACCTGGGTGACGAAGGCGAAGTCCTTCTGCGGGTCGTAGGGCAGGGTCTTGAACAGCGCCGTGTTGTTGATCTGCGAATCGGTGATGGTCAGCAGCAGCACGCTGCCGTCGGCCGGCGCGCGGGCCACCTCGGCCGCGCCCGGGGCGCCGGCGGCGCCGGGCTTGTTGTCCACCAGCACCGGCTGGCCCAGGCGCTTCGCGAGGCGCTCGCCGACCAGGCGGGCGACGAAGTCGGTCGCGCCACCGGCCGGATAGGGCACCACCAGGCGCACGGGCTTGGTGAAAGGCGCCGGCTGGGCGGGCGCGACGAGCGGCATCGCGGCCAGACAGCAGGCCGCCATCCAGGTTCTGAACATCGTGGGTCTCCGGTGGTGATGAAGTGCGTTGCTCAGGCCTGCTCGGCCTCGACGGCCTGGGCCAGCAGGCGGCGGAACTGGACCAGGGCGGCATCCATCGCCAGCGGCAGCATGGGCGCCTCGGGCCCGCGCTCGATGTTGCGGGCCTGCGCGGTGATCATGGCGCGGTCCTCCTCGAAGGCCACGAGCAGGCCGTCGTGGATCATCTGCGTGAGCCATTCGCCGCCCAGCGCCGCACGGTGCGACTGCTGGAAGAAGTAATGGGTGCTGGTCTCGGTCTCGGGTGTCAGCGTCTGGCAGCTGTGCAGCTCGACCGCGCGGCGCATGTCGCCCTCCGCATCGCCGGTGGGCCGGCCGCCGGAGTGCATCAGCAGCGTGCCGGGCAGCAGAAAGTCGTAGATGAACCAGCGGTCCACATGGCCGCCGCCGAAGTCGCGTGCCCGGGCCCAGTAAGCGGGCGGCGGCACGTTGCGCACCTTGCGGCTGACGCGCAGTCCGCGCGGCACCTTCTCGATCTCGGGCCGCACCTGCGCGATCGCGGTGGAGTTGCCCAGCGTCTTCTCGTGCACGTAGCTCAGGTGCGAGAAGTCCAGCAGGTTGTCGCAGATCAGCAGCTGGGGCGTGTCGTAGTGCAGGTAGCCCGGGATGTTGCGCCAGTCGGGGTGATCGCAGGAGAAGTTGTCGGGCAGCAGAGCGGTGTCGGCCCGGGCCGGATCGCCCATCCACACGAAGACCCACTTGTGACGCAGCGCCACCGGGTAGCTGCGCACGCGGGCCTTGGGCGGCACGCTCTCCAGGCCCGGCACCTCGACGCAGGCACCCTCGGCGTTGAACTTGAGGCCGTGGTAGCCGCAGCGCACGCAGTCGCCTTCCTTGCGGCCCTTGGACAGGGGCGCGAGGCGGTGGCAGCAACGGTCTTCCAGTGCGACGATGCGGCCGTCCGCGCGGCGGAACAGCAGCAGCGGCTCGCCGAGCACGGTGCGGTTGAACAGGCCGTCGGCCGGAATCTCGTGGTCCCAGGCGACCACGTACCAGCAGTTGCGCAGGAACATGCGCGCGTCTCCATCGGTTGTGTGTGGGCCGATGGTGGCGCGCAGGCGGCTTCCCTCGCGTCCCCTGCGCAGGGGACAGGCGCAGCGCTCATGGGAGCACCTTCGCCTTTGGCTGCGGTGTGAGCGCCTTCGGGCGGCCGGGCGGCGCTCAGGCGGCGAGGCGCACGAGCTCCGCGCGATCGTGAATGCCGAGCTTCAGGTAGGCGCGCTTGCGCAGCGTGATCACGCTGGAGGCGGCGATCTCCAGGTCGGCCGCGATGCCGTCGGCCGTCATGCTGCAGGCGATGCGCGCGCAGACATCGAGCTCACGCGCACTGAGGCCGGCCTCGCGCGCATCGAGCCGGGCACGCGCCAGCGCGACGCGGCTCGCCATCTGCCGCGCGGCCGCGCCGGTACCGACGGCGTTGCGGTGCACCTGGCGCAAGAGCGGCGCCACGGCCAGCACGCGCTCGATCTCCTGCTCGCCGAAGGGCCCGCTGGCCTCGCTGCGGTAGAGATTGATCGAGAAAGCGGTGCCCGGCGCCGGCGTGAACAACAGCGTGAGCCGGTCCGACAGGTGCTCGCGCTCGTAGATCCGGTGGCGCCAGGCCGAATCGGGGATCTCGCCCGCACGGAAGCGCAGCGCCGTCACTTCCGCGTTCTCGCCGTGCCGCGCGCGCATCTGCCCGGCGATGCGGATCGCGTCGTCGAAGACGTAGAAATGGCGGCGGTACTTGTCGAAGCACTGGCTGGTGACGTTGCGCAACGCCGCGCCGTAGGCATGCCCTTCCAGCAGCGCCGGCGGATCCGCCATGTGCGAGACCAGGCTGATGTATTCCACCGGCAGCAGCGCGTTGAGGAAGTGCAGCATGGCGCGCGTCGGCTCGGCCTCGCGCGGCGCCTCCAGCAGCAGCGAGACCGCGCGCAGGTCGAGCGTGTGCTGCGGGGCGACGGCGGGAATGCTCCATGTGGCGGGCATGGGGCATTGTCCCGCCGCCTCCCGCCCGCATGAAGACGCCGCGGCTCGGGACAAACCCGTGCCGCGGGCCGGCTCAGAGCAGCCCGCGCCCGGCCAGGTTGCGCATCAGCGCGCCGATGCCGAAGGACCACCGGGCCGCCTGGTCGGAATGCACGACGCGGTTGTCCAGCGCACCCAGCTCGGGCGCCGAGATGGTGACGCGGTCGCCCACCACGTGGGTGAAGCCCTGGCCGGGCCCATGGCGGTCCTGCGTGGGCGCGAACATGGTGCCGAGGAAGAGCATCAGCCCGTCCGGATAGGCATGGTGCGGACCGATCGCCTGGCCTACCAGGTCGAGCGGGTCGCGGCTGATCTTCGCCAGCGAGCTCGATCCCCCGAGCACGAAGCCCTCGGGCCCGGTTACGCGCAGCGCCACCGTGATGCGGCGCACCTGCTCGATGCCGAAGTGCTCGTCGAACAGGCGTATGAAAGGCCCGATCGCGCAGGAGGCGTTGTTGTCCTTGGCCTTGCCCAGCAGCAGCGCGCTGCGGCCCTCGAAGTCGCGCAGGTTCACGTCGTTGCCCAGGGCTGCGCCCAGCGTGCGGCCGCGGCTGTCGACCGCCAGCACCACTTCGGGCTCGGGGTTGTTCCAGACGGAGTTCGCATGGATGCCCACGTCGGCGCCTGTGCCCACCGCGGCCAGAACCGGCGCCTTGGTGAAGATCTCGGCATCCGGGCCGATGCCGACCTCCAGATACTGGGACCATGCGCCCTGCGCCAGCAGCACCTCCTTGACCTGCGCGGCCTGCGGGGAGCCGGGCACGATGCCCTGGAGGTTGTCGCCCAGCACCTGGCCCAGCGCCCGCCGGATGGCCTCGGCCTTGGAGGCGTCGCCGCGCGCCTGCTCCTCGATCACGCGCTCCAGAAGGCTTTCGACGAAGGTCACGCCGCTGGCCTTCACCGCCTGCAGGTCGCAGGGCGCAAGCAGCCAGGGCCGCGCGGGATCGCGCTTCGCCTCGTCGCTGTTGCCCAGCGCCATGTCGAGCGCCGCGATGCGCGGCGCATCGTTGTCGCGCAGGGCCTGGCGGACTGCGCCCACCGGATCGTCGAGCTCCAGCAACTGGCTGACGGTGGGCGCCAGGCGCGACAGCTCATGCAGGCCGCCGTCGTGCACCGCCACCACCGTGGGGCCGACATCGGGTTGCCAGAGGCGTCCGACCAGGGTCGCCCGATTGGCGTCGTGGGGCAGGCTTGCGGAGGGCGAGAGGGTGGCGGGCATGGGGTCTCCTGGGAATGGAGGTGACCGATGCGGCCGCCTCCGAGCAGTGCATCGTAGCGGCCGGTGCCGCCATTCGGGAAAGCGCGACCGGCGCCCGCGATGCAGTCGTCAGCCGATCGCTCGCCTAGCGCGCAAGCGGGCCACGACGGCCGCGATGGGCTTGACCTTTCCCGCAGCCACCTGTTGAAGTTATTGCGGTCCAAAGAGTTCGCCCCAACTCGCACAAGCCCGCGCGGGTTCGGGCCGCTGAGCACCTTGTTCCGCGATCCAAGCGTTGAGACGGCGCCGCATCGTCCGCTCGAACAACGGGGGAACCAGCGCGATCAGAAGCATGACTGGATAGGAAGCCGGCAGGCGCGGGCTCTCCGCAAAGCCGCGAAGTTGAAAGTACGGGAGCGAGGGGCGGACGTGATGGTGCCCGTGGTACGCGTGATTGAGGCGCTGTGCGTAGATCAGGAAGGGGTCGATCGCAAACCATCGCCGCTGCACGTAGAGAGCACACCAGCTCGCGGGCAGGGCGCGTGATGTCTGTATTCGTCCGCCGAGATCCAGGCCAGGAAGGCGTCATGGCTGTCGAACAGAACGGCCATTTCGTACAGGCCGACGCCGGTCATCTTGAGTCTGCGGACGACACCAAGCGCATTCTTGCCCGGCAGTCGGATGACTTCGAACCCCAATTGGCCGCCGTCGATCGGGCCGACAAGGGAGGAACTACAGATCGTCGAGTGCATCGGATTGCGCCTCGATGTGGTCGCATTGCGCACATGGCAGCGCTTCAACGCAGGCTGGCACGGCGTCGACGCGCCACGTGAGCGCCTGCTCAAAGTCGCAGTGGATGCAGTACTTGATGCAGGCCGCGAACCCTTGTCGGCAGTTGGCACAGACAAAGTCATCGTGGAGTTCGTTGACTTCGATCAACTCGAAGCCATCCGATTCGGCATGCCCGCAGTGGGGACAGGTTATTTCCATTCATTTTTCGGCGCTTGGCGAGGTGCGCCCTTCTCCCTTGACCCTTCCGATCCGATACAGCCTCTCACCTGGATCGACCAGGCTGCCTCGCCTCACGGCCGTGACGCACGCAAGGCATGCAATGCCAGCGAGGTCATATTTGTGAATTCGGAGACATTGAAATTCAAGCCGTCCGAACCGGCTTGCCGCCGTTGTTGTCATACAGGGTCATGCACCCGTCCAGGCATCCCGAGCAATCGAAGAAGTCGTAGCCTCGGTCGCCGAGCTTGTGCATCGTGGTGTCAGATCTGCAGGGTCAATCTGACATGGCGCCTGCCGCGCCGGCAGCTAGTGCGGCGCCGCGCGCACACGCGCCACCGCCTGCGGCAGATCCTTCCAGGCCGGCTCCTGCGGCGCGAAGCGCGCCCGCATGTAGCCCGCGAGCTCGGCGATCTGCGCATCGCTCAGCGCCTCGCGGAAAGCCGGCATGAAGCCGATCTCGCGCGTGGCCGGTTCGCGCACGCCGTCGAGGATGGTGCGCAGCAGGTTGTCGGGGCGGGCGCCGGTGAGGTTGCTGTTGAGGGCGAGCGGCACGTTGGCGCCCAGCAGCGTAGGGCCGTCGCCGTCGTGGTGGCAGGCCGCGCAGGCGCTGTCGAACATGCGCTGGGCCGGGCCAAGCAGCCGGGCCCGGGATGCTGCCGCGTCGGCGACCGCGCGTTGCGCCTGCGTCCTGGCGACGGCCTCGCTGGTCTGTGCGTTGAAGGAGGCCAGATAGGTCGCCATCGCGCGGATGTCCGCATCGGGCACGGCAGCGAGTTCGCGCACGACCTCCGCCATCGGACCACCCGCGATGCCATGCTGCGGGCTGTGCCCATGGCGCAGGTAGCGGTAGAGCGCCTCGGCATTCCAGGGCACCACCGACTTCGAGGCCAGGGCCGTGAGCGCCGGCGCCTCCCAGCCCTCCACCATCGCGCCCGAGAGGAAGGCGCTGCCGCCCTGCTCCGCGCCCAGCGCATTGCGCGGCGTGTGGCAGGCGCCGCAATGGCCCAGCCCGTTGACCAGATAGGCGCCGCGGTTCCATTCGGCGCTCTGTTGCGCGACCGGCTGCATCGGCGCCGGGTCGTGGAAGAGCGCGTTCCAGCCGGCCATCAGCGCTCTGATGCCGAAGGGGAACTTCAGATCGGAGGGCGGCGTGGGCGCATGGACGGCGGGCAGCGACATGAAGTAGGCGTAGAGCGCCTGCAGGTCGTCGTCGCTGGTCTTCGCGAACGCGGTGTAGGGGAAGGCCGGGTAGAGGTAGTGGCCGTCGCGCGAGATGCCCTCGCGCATGGCGCGCTGGAAGGCGCTGAAGGACCAGCGGCCCAGGCCCGTCTCGGCATCGGGCGTGAGGTTGGTCGTGTAGATGGTGCCGAAGGGCGTGTCCATCGCGCGGCCGCCGGCGTTGGGTGTGCCGCCCGCGGCCGTGTGGCAGACGGCGCAATCGCCGATGGCGGCGAGGGTGCGGCCGCGCTCGATGGTGGCCTGGCTGTAGACGGGGGCGCTGAGGGTGACGGGCGCGATGGTGGAACGCCAGCCCAGGATGCCGGCGATGACGCCCAAGCCACCGATCACCAGGGCACTGGCCGTGGCCCAGAAGGTTTTGCCCCTTCCCCCGCTGGGGGAAGGTTGGGATGGGGGCACGGCGGCCTCTGCCTTCGGCG
>NZ_LYMK01000091.1 GCF_002157355.1 Variovorax sp. JS1663
GTTGCGCCGCGATCAGGTCGCTCCCTTCTTCGCGAACCTGTCGCCCTGCCTCGTTGGCATCGAAGCCTGCGCCAGCGCACACCACTGGGCTCAAGCTGCAGTCAATGGGGCACACGGTGCGGTTGATGGCGCCTCAGTTCGTCAAGCCGTACGTCAAGAGCAACAAGAACGATGTCGCGGACGCGGAGGCAATCTGCGAGGCGGTGGCCCGACCGTCGATGCGCTTCGTGCCGATCAAGAATGTCGAGCAGCAATCAGTGCTGTCACTACACCGGGTCCGCCAGGGTTTCGTGAGGGCGCGCACGGCTCAGGCCAACCAGATCCGGGGCCTTCTCGGCGAGTACGGCTTGGTCGTGCCTCAAGGCATTGCCTATATCGCTCAGCGCGTGCCGGCACTGATCGAAGATGCCGAGAACGAGTTGCCGGGCTCCTTCCGGCTCCTCATTCAGCGATTGCTCGAGCACCTCAAGCTGCTGCAGCGGCAGGTCGAGGAGATCGAGGCGCAGATCAAGGCGTGGCACCGTGCCAGCGAGGCGAGTCAGCGGCTGGAGAAGGTGCCGGGTATCGGCCCGCTGACAGCAACTGCCCTGGTCGCGAGCATCGGCGACGCGAAGAACTTCGACAATGGCCGACAGTTCGCGGCCTGGCTCGGCGTGGTCCCGCGGCAGCGCTCCAGTGGGGGCAAGCCCACGCTGCTGGGCATGAGCAAACGCGGTGACGCGTACCTCCGCACGATGCTCATCCACGGCGCCCGCTCCGTCATTTACCGGGCCACACAGCGAGCCGATCCCGACAGCTGGCTGGTCAAGCTTAAGACGCGCCGCAACAAGAACGTCGCGGCGGTCGCAATGGCAAACAAGACAGCGAGAACCGTCTGGGCGCTATTGGCGCACGGCCGACAGTTCAGCTCCAGCTACGCTGCTGCGTAATCTCACGTCGACGACCCTGAACGGATAAGGAGAACCCCACCGCCGATTGCTCAGGCAACCAGCAAGTTGATGGCACGACAGGTCAGACCGTGGTTGGCACAGCCCGCGCCGGACGAGGCACTTCGAGTGCGTGTAAGCGATAGAGGCGCCGACCAGCAGAACCCATCAGGGACAGCGAGCTCGTCTCGCATCAAAAGTCCGGATGTACGGGTGCAATCTCTTCCTCAGTGCGGCAGCGAGCTGGAAGCTTGGCAAACCGGGGGCGTCCATGTACGCGCGGTGATCCCGTCTTGACGACGGCGGCAGATCAGGCTGTCGGCGTCGGTGGTTGCCAGCGGTGGGGCAACAACTCCTCGATTCGACTGGCCGGCTGCGTGGGCAACCGCTCGAGGATGTCTCTCAAGTACGCGTGGGGCTCGTGCCCGTTCAGGCGTGCCGAGTGCACCAAGCTCATAACGGCTGCGGCCCGCTGGCCGGCGCGCAAGCTACCGGCGAACAGCCAGTTCGACCTCCCGAGGGCGATGGGTCGGATCTGGTTCTCCAACCGTGCCAGCAGCCTGGAGCTGTTCAAGTTGAGCGCCATCATCGAGCGCATGCTGGCCGATCCACGACGGATCCTCGCCGTGCGCACCACATGAACCTGGGGCAGACCGTGCGCTTCCTCGACTGGCGCGACGGCCAGATGCGCAACGGCAAGGTGGTCGCCAACAAGGACACGCAGGTCATCCTGCACGAGGAAGGCACGCGGCGCGAGTGGAAGCTGCCCTATACAGCGGTCGAAGCACCGGATCCTGCAACAATGCAGCAACGGCGACCCCGCCTCGCCCTGCACCATCACAGGCCATGTCTGCGCGGGATGACTTCCGGTGCGGTGAGAAGGTCTCGTTCGACGACAAGTACCTCCAGCCCCACGTCGGCACCGTCGTGCGCATCAACCAGCGAACAGCCACCGTCGACACCGGCAACGGTCACTCATGGCGGGTGCCGTTCCACATGCTGCGCCAGGTGGTCGACATCTGAGCACCCAGCCGCAGTCAAGAGGGTGTTGAGCCGACGCTTACCGAAGGTGGGCTGGCGCAGCACCTTGACCTCGGCAGGCAGTCCCCGCTGATGGACGAGCTCGACCAGCGGGCGCGAGATGCTGCGGCAGGCCACGTCCCCCTTGTAAGGGCGCGCCGTGACCAGCAGGATGCCGATTCGCTCGCGCGAGAGCGCCTGGTGCAAAGGAGGCGGATCGCTCAGATGGTCAGGCTGGCGCTCGATGAGGCAGTGCTGCGCCAAGCTGCCGCCCACCAGCGGATCGTGCAGCGCCTCCCACGGCCAGGCCAGCACCCGGGAGTCGTCGCTGGCCACCACCAGGCGCAGTTCGGTGTGGCCGTCCCGCGTGGCGTCGTGGTACCAGTTGCCTGCCTCGCCTTGACCGAATAGGAGCTCGAAGGTGCGCCTGCAGCGCCTGCAGCGCCTGCAGCGCCTGCAGCGCCTGCAGCGCCTGCAGCGCCTGCAGCGCCTGCAGCATACGCTCGGCGCGCTGCTCGTTGGGGCCGAACGGGTAATCCAGGTCGTGTTCCAGGTACCAGCGCAGTTCGTGCCCGAGCTTCACGTCCGTCTGACCCAGCACTCCGGCCAGCGGATCAGGCACGGCGGAATGCGATTCTTGCCCAGCACCGAAATACTCGCAAGCAGATGAGCCGCGGTCGCATCCCTTCTACTAGGGATGCACGAGCAATGCTTTTCACTCAAATTCCCTAAACTGCGAAACAATCCCGCTGCGGGTCTACGCAACACCACCTCCAGGAGGAACGATGGACATCACGCATCCGGCCGACGCGGGTATCACTCTGACTTTCGACGAGGGAGTGTGGGAAGCAGACCCAGCGCCAACGACACGCGTCGCGCCGTTCATCGGCGGCATGGGGGGCACCCCCATCGCAAGCGCGCCGACCGCCGGCCTACCTGCCAACCCTGACTTTGATTGGCTTGTCGGACAGCTCTCTTCCGAGTGGGGCGTTTCCAAACGCGAACTCCCGGAACTGGTGCGGCGTCCCGGTGCCTCCACGCGCGCCTTGGACTTGACGACCACGCCGATGGTTACCGTCGACTTAGCTGCGGATGAATCGGCCACCTTGCTTGTCGAATGTGAGGGCGTCGTCGCCTGGCAGTTCGCCGACGCGATCGAAACCCCGAACCCTTCCGCAGTCGGCACAACACGCGCCAGCATGGCGCCTGCGCGCCGGGCCCGCTTCGTCGTGCAGGCCCCTGGGGCCGCGACTGCCACGGCCCAGCAGCAACGCAACGTCTTCGCCGACTGGATGCTGGAGCGGGTCAAAGTGGTCGTCCTGAAGTACATCGCCACCCAGGCCGCCAGCGTCATCGTCAACCAGCTCGAAAAGAAGAAGCGCATAGGGCCCGTGATAGTTGCAGCCGACAAGGAGGCCGTCGACTGGGACAAGCCCGAAAACTTCGCAGAAGTATCTCTGCCGAATGCGAATGCGCGAGTACTGCTGCTCGTCCATGGCACGTTCTCTAGCACGGCCGGGGCGTTCGGGGATCTCCGCGCCACGCGCTGGGGCCAGGCGCTGTTAAAGGAAGCTGACGCCAAGTACGACGCGCTAATCGGCTATGACCACCGCACACTGTCTGTCGAGCCATCGGAGAACGCGAGCGGACTCTACGAGGCACTGAAGACGCTGAACAGCCCTCAGCCGCCCACGATCGACATCGTGTGCCACAGCCGAGGCGCGCTCGTCACGCGGTTCCTGATCGAGAAGATCCTGCCCCGCGCGCCGTGGCAGCCCCATATTGGGAAGGTAATCTTCGTCGGCTCCACCAACGCAGGCACCGAACTTGCGCGGCCTGAGAACTGGCACGCCCTGCTCGACCTCCTGACCAACTTGGCCTTGGCAGGGCGAAAGGCGCTCACCCTGCTGGGCGCGCCGCAGGCAGGCTTCGCGGCGGGTGAACTTGTCGAAGGCATTGGCGATTTTGTGCGCTACCTGGTCGACGCCGCCGTCGAGCACAAGCGCGCGCCGGGTCTCGCCGCGATGGATCCGGGAGGAGCATTCGTCCTCGACATTAACCAACTCGAAACTGATGCGCCGCGGCCCAAAGGTGCGCAGTACTACTCCATCGTTTCCAGCTTCCGGCCGATCCTGGTGGATGCCGAGCGAAGCGAGCCGAAGGAATTCCCTCGCCGCCTCGCGCTGATGCTCGCCAACGGCTTCATCGGCGCATTGATGAAGAACGCGGGAAACGACCTAGTCGTGAACGTCGGGTCCATGTCATCCATCGATCCCGTGGCCGGCAACTACATCAAGGACACGCAGGACTTTGGCACCAATCCGCTGGTCTACCATACTAACTACTTCGTTCAGCCCGAAACGGTCGACGCCATCGCGGACTGGCTGGATTTGGCGCCTGTACGCGCCGTGAAGGCTGTCAACGCCGAACTAATGGATCCGCGCATCGTCGTGGTCGAGTCGAGTACGCTCGTAAAGGAGGCCCTGCAGAAAGCGTCTGACGAAGGTGCGCACTTCGTGGTGTTCCGCAGGAGCGACCCCGACTATCCGGGAACGCTGCACTACACGCCCAACCTCGATGAGCTGCGCCGGGCACACCCCGATGCGTCCATGGGCGAAGCGCTTCATGTGCGCGAGTCTCGGTGCTCGCGTGTTGTGCCGAACGGGCCATTTCTGCGATCCCTCGAGGGCCGAACGCCTCTCGAGGCGGATGAGTTCCTTCCCGAGTACTCCCGGCGCGCCGTCGTTGTCGAGGGCGATCGACCTGTCGCGGTGATCCCGACCGATGACGCCGCGCTCGATGTTCTTACGCACGCGACGGAGCCTCCGGTGCGCTTCACGCGTGGGGTCACGCGGTCGTTCGAAGGCACGTTTCCCACCTCACCACTGGTAGAAGGGTCGACCCCAATACCGCCCGTGACTTCGCCGACCGAGCCAGTGGTCTGCAACATCAACGCGGAGATGCCGCCTACGGTCATGGTCGGGAGCAGAGCGACCGTCACTGTCACGCTCTCAGCAGATGAGATCACCATAACTCCGGGGGCACTTGCTCAGAGCACCGCCGTGAAGCTTCAAAAGCGCCCGATCACGATCGAGGTAGTTCCGCGCGTCGGCTTTCACCTGGCAAGCGCCTTGATCGAAGATTCGCGCGCTACGCTACCTGAGCCCCCCACATCCGGCAATCCTTGTGTATTGGACGTGGATGTCATCGCGACCAACGAAGGAAGCGGCGAGATCTGGGTGATCGTCCGGCAGGGAGCCGTACGCTCTGTGACCCTCTCTCTGCGTCCGCAGATCCTCGGCTCCAGCACAACGATAGCCGCTCCTCCGCTTGCGGCTCAAGGCACTATCCAGAACGGGGACGACTTGCCGGATGTGGCGACCCTGGAAATTACGCAGCAGCGCAACGGTGACGAAACCCGCTTTCGCTACAGCATCGACATTCCGGAAGTTGCGTTCAACCGATTCGAGTCCCCCGCGATCATTGGAGATCTGCAACTCTGGGTGAGGAAGCTGTATCACGACATCGAACAGGCATGGCTGGGGAGCGCGGGGAATCGAGAGATCTTCAACGACAACCTCAAGGCACGGGGCGCGGCACTTTTCAAGGAACTCGTTCCGCCTCCGCTAGCCGATCTCTTGTGGCGTCTCTACAGGGAGGGGAAGCTCAAGTCTGTACTGGTGCGAAGCGACGAGCCCTTTGTGCCGTGGGAGATTGCTCGTCTCGACGATCCCGCAATCCCGGAAAGCCCCGACGGTTGCTTCTTGGGTGAGTTGGGCTTGTGCCGCTGGTTGTATGGCGCAGTCCCGCCGCCGCGCATCCGCGTGCGACCGGGACGCATGCAGTACGTGGTGCCGCACTACCCGGAGCCGCGGTTCCGCTTGCGCGCCGCGGAACAGGTGGAGGAGCCAATGCTGGTGGCACTTGGGGCGAAGCGAGTTGAGCCCCACTATCGCGACGTGACGGCGACACTGCAGTCCGGCGGCTTCGACTTGCTGCACTTCGCGGGCCACGGGGTCGCAGATGGCAGCAGTATTGACGGGGCCGCGGTCCTGCTGGAGGGGAGTTACGCGCAGGCGGGGGGAGCGCAACGCTACGTCACCGAGCCGCTTGCGGCTCCCGTCGTTGCGCGAAAGGCAAAGCTGCGGGGCCCAGACAACAACCGTCCTCTGGTAGTTCTGAATGCGTGCCAAGTGGGCCGCCTCGGATTCAATCTCACCAGCCTGGGAGGCTTTGCACCTGCATTTCTCGGCGCGCGCGTCGGCGAAAGCAATAGCGTTGGCGAAGCCGGTGCTTTCGTGAGCTGCCTCTGGTCGGTCGGCGATGAGCCGGCCAGTCACTTCGCACGGGCGCTTTACCAAGCACTGCAGGTCCAGGGCGGGACCACCATGGGACGCGCAGTGACCATAGCCCGCGCCGCGGCACGCAGCGCGGGCGATGCGACTTGGCTCTCCTATGCGGTCTACGCACATCCGAATTGTCTATTGGAATTCACGCCATGAGCTGGTTGAATTGGTCACGTTCCGCTAGCTTCGAACTGTCTCGTCTATGCGGCCTACATATATCCCAATTGCCACTTAGATTTCACGGCATTGGCTGGCAGAACTTGCCAGGTTCCGTCAACAAGCCCGCCGCGGTTGATGCCGCAACGCTCGGAAAGGTGTTGGAGGCACTGCGAGAGTTCATACGCAGCGATTCGATCGAAGTTGCTCTCGCCAACCCGGTGCTTCTTTCAACGGAGTGGCACGACCAACTACGCAAGGCCGATCGCACCAGCGAAGTCGATTCGGCCTTGCGCAAGCTGAAAAGGGTGGCGGATCTTGTGCGTGAGCGCGCATGGGCGTTGGGCGTTGGGCCGCTCGACGCGATTTTCGAGCAAGTGCAAGAGGGCCGGGTTACCCAAGCTCACGGAGTGGTGATGGCGGCCGCTCCGGATTTGACCTGGAGGCTGTCCGCAAGCTATGTTGCTCGCATGTCCGCAGTCGCTGAGAACATGGCGCACACTGGCAAGTGGAAAGATGGCGTGCTGTTGGCGCGACTCATGCTCCACGCAGTCGAGGCGCGGCGAACGCTTCTCGAATTCGAACAGGAAAGCATGGAGTTCACCGCGACCGTTTGCTGGATAAATGTTGTCACTCGCGCGGTATGGGAAGTGCCCGATCCACACCTGTTCCACGACGCGGTCGCCCGGGGGGAAAAGCTAGCATATGTGATCGATGACCCGAGGGGCGCTTCCGATCCGGCCACGGTGTTGCATTTGCTCGGAACGCTCTACCTCGACCCGTACACAGCCAACCGCTCGAACGCTCAACCCTACCAGGTTCAGCATGCTGCGTGGATGAACCGCTTCCGCGTGGCAACGGCCGGTGGAACCAACTCGAACAAGAGCAAGCTGGCGATGCCCGAGCCTGCCGAGGCCCTGCGAAAGGCGGCGGACTATCTCGAGCGGGCCGCACGTCACCGTTCAGGTGAAGCGCTTGGCCGTTCGCGCAAGGCGCAACTGCAAGCACTTGTCTGGCAGCGCATCCTGGGTTTGTCGCCCGGGTACGATGAGTTCGAACGTATTGCCGGCGAAGCGATCCAGGTTCTGGACGCTCCGGAAGTGCAGGGCTTGCGGACCGAAGTGCTGAACATGCGAGCTTGGTTCCGAGGAAAAGAGGGATCTGCGAAAGACGATGAGGCGGACCCGGTACTGCTGCGGCAGGCACAGATGCTCCTCGGCAAGCCCGTCCAAGGTTCGCTCAGAGGCGTGCCCGCCGAGCTGCAGCTCAGCCAGTACACGCAGACTGCCTTGGCCATCCTGAAATGGGCTCCTCAACAGGCGTTCGAGCTTTGGACGCGCGCGCAGGTTCTGGGCCGTCAACAAGCCGCAGAGGCACGCACCCAGTTCTTCTTGCAAGGGCTCTTGTTGCTGCACCAAGCGTATGCGCCTCACCAAGTTTCTTCTGCCACAGGTTCATTGCAGGCCGCATTCAAGCGCTTGGCGACAAGCGACGACGATGATTTCACCAGGGCGGCGAAACTTCTGTCGCTTGCATATCATTCAGCGCAGAGCGACGAAGAAGAGCAGGCCATCGAGATCGTGGAAGCGGCCAGCTTGGCGAGCGAGGAATTCAAGCGCACCTACCCTGAGCTATTGAAGGAGGCCCGGGCAGCCCTGTTGCTTGGTGCGGCAGTCAACCGGTACAACGTGCGGGAATTCGAAGAAGCATCATCGCTCTACATGCAGAGCGCAATGGCTTTCCTCGACTGCGAGTCGCCGACACGGGCAATGGACGCGGTCGAACGCGTAGTCGACATCGCGCGGCGCGAATCGCCGCGTGCACTTTACTGGTTCATCAAAGACATGGGAGTTGTCGCACCGAGACTGGAAGGAAGCTCCCCCGGCGTACCGGAACATCTTCAGCGCCTGTATCGCGAGACACTTGGATTGCTGATGCGACCCGGCGAGCTCAAGCTGATCGTCTTCATAATGTTTCTCGAGATGGTCAAAGGCACCACGTTCGCGCACGCACTACTGGAAGGAGGGCCCCGCGACTGGCTGGCCTCGAAAGAGGCGCGAGAGATGGAGGCGCAGATCGCGGGACTGACGAAGGAGAGTGTCGCGCAACCGGATGTCTCGCCGACCAAGCTTGACTTCGAGTGGATTCTGACGTCATACGTGAGCAGTCAGGAGCAGGCCGGAGGCTCAACGCCGGCCGAGCGCCTGCGCAACGCGCGCATTGCGTTTGAAGGCGCGCTGGGCGAGGCGCAGCGGAGCCGTGTGACACAGCGTCGTTGGATTACGACGGAGGACACGGTGCAGCAGGTGCTCGGCCCCAAGAGTGCGCTGCTCGCGATGTATGTTGGCCAACTTCCGGATGGCGATGCCGCGAACTTTCTGCTCTTGCTGACTCAGGATGACTTCTATAGCGCGCAGGCGAAGCTTGCCGGCTTCAACGTCAATTTGATGAGCTTTGGTGACGGCGAACAGCGCATTTCACTCTCGCCCTTCGCGCTCAGCATTGCTGGCTTGCACCGGTCCATTCAAGAAGACCCGCTAACCCGCAACGTGTCCGCGAAGGCCGCCACCCAGTTGCTTACGGCACAAGAGAACTTGCTTGGCGGTGGTCTGAAGGAGAAGTTGCACGGACTGCGCGCTGCCGGCAAGGAGCACCTCTACATCTGGCCACACGGGCCTTTCCACTTTGCTCCCGTCCACCTGTTCGGGCCCGAGGATGCTCCGTTGGCTGAAGAGTGGAACGTCACCTACCTATCCAGCCTGAACTTGCTCGACCCGGCCCGCAGTTGGAAAGTGCCGCTTGCAGAGTTCATGGCGATCGGTCTCGATTTTCCGGATGAAAACGCGCGCGGGCTGCCCTCTCTCATCGACGCAGAGGCCGAAGCCCTTGACGTGACGCGCGTCATGAATGCGCCGCGCGCCCTCACTGGCGCGGCACTGAACAAGCAAGCGGTCCTTGAGGCATTGCAAGGGCACCGGCGAGTCCACATTGCCACTCACGGCGACCTGCCAGTAAGCACCCCGTGCTTCCAATCTCTCTACCTCAGCCCCGATCCCGCGGGCGACGTGCTGTACGCCTATGAGATACAGCGGCTGGAACTCAAAGGTGTTGACCTCGTCACGCTAAGCGCTTGCGAGACCGCGCTGGGCCGCTTTGACATCGGCGATAACTTGCGAGGCTTTCCGGCCAGCCTGCTGATGGCCGGCGTGTCGACGATCATCGGCACGATGTGGCCAGTAGAGAGTCGTTGCGCGCGCTATTTCTTCGTATGCCTCTATGGGGCAGTGCGTGACGGCGCCACGAAGGGAGATGCCTTCCGCAAGGCGCAGATCCAAACCCGACGTCAGTTTCCACAATACCGGGACTGGGGCGCGTTCTACCTCTCAGGAGCGATAGCCTAAAGCGACGCTTACGGCAACGAGGACTGCGTGGGCCCGCGCGAGCATGAATTTGGCTTGATAGAGGCTCAGCCAAGGGGAAGCGGGTGGTAGCTCGAGATGATGGCAGTCCGTCGACGTGTCCCCCTCAAGTATGCCCCCGCGTGCCCCACATCTGGATGTTTCTTTTGACGAAGAACTGCTCAATGCGGACCCGCGGAGATGCAAGGTGCAATGGGATGGACGCCCCCACCTGTAGACGGCATCGAAGTGCCACAGTGGATGTGTCAGCAACCACTCAATCGGAAGGAGCGTCCACCATGGAGATTACGAC
>NZ_LYMK01000092.1 GCF_002157355.1 Variovorax sp. JS1663
CATCGGCATGAAGGAAGCCGACCTGGACCGCGCCGCGGACATCGCAGTGGCCAACCCCTACTGGAACCCGCGCCCCTTCGGCCTGGCCGAACGCGATGCGATCCGCGCGCTGCTGCAGCGGGCCTACGAGGGCGCGCCACCCCGTTGAAGCGCCGCGCTCAGCGCGTCCACTTGCGCTCGTAGTCCATGCGCTCGAAGTGCTGCACCAGGAAGTCGATGAAGGTGCGCACCTTGGCCGACATGTGGCGCCGGCTCTGGAAGGCGATGTTGATGCGCAGCCGCGGCAGGTCCCAGTCGTCCAGCACCGGCACCAGCCGGCCGGCCACGATGTCCTCGTAAAGGATGTACTTGGGTTGCACCAGGATGCCCAGCCCGTCGAGCGCGGCCGCGCGCAGCACCTGGCCGTCGTTGGACTCCAGCAGGCCCTTGACCTTGAGCGTGCGCTGCTCCTCGCCGCGCCGGAAGCTCAGCTCGTCGGGGTGGTTGGCGTAGGTGTAGATCAGCAGGTCGTGCGCGGCCAGTTCGTCCACCGAGCGCGGCGTGCCGCGCCGGTCCAGGTAGCCGGGCGAGGCGGCCAGGATGCGGCGCGTCTCGGCCAGGCTGCGGATGGTGATGCCGGAATCGTTCTCGTACTCGCGGGTGCGGATCGCCACGTCGATGTTGTTGTCGATCAGGTCGAGGTAGCGGTTGGCCGCCTCCACGTGCACCGTGACCTGCGGGTAGCGCTCGGTGTAGGCGCGCAGCAGCGGCGCGATGTGCTGCACCGCGAAGGACAGCGAGGCGCTCACGCGCAGCGTGCCCCTCGGCTCCGCGGCCGAGGCATGCACGGCCGCATCGGCTTCGCGCAGCTCCGCCAGGATGGCCTTGCAGCGGCCGTGGTACTGCTCGCCCATCTCGGTCAGCGCCAGGCGGCGGGTGTTGCGCTGCACCAGCTGCGCGCCCAGCCGCGCCTCCAGCGAGGCCAGGTGCCGGCTGGCCGCGGCATTGGACAGGCCCACCGCCTCGGCGGCGCGCGACAGGCTGCCGAGCTCCGCGATGTGCACGAACAGTTCGATTTCGGTCCAGCGATCCATGCGTCTCCGTTTGCCCTTGGCTTGGCCCGGCATCTTAGGGCCAGGAAACATTCATTCACTCGCCTGTCATGCGTTCCGCATACCGTCGTTGGCCACCAACCAACCATCCCGAGGAGATCGACATGAACAAGGCAAGAAAACTGTGCGCCGCCCTGCTGGGCGCGGGCCTGCTGCTCGCTGCTGCCGCCCCCGCGTCGGCCCACGACGACCGGGGCGACCGCCGCCGGGCCGACAACGCCCCGCTGGTCATCGGCCACCGCGGCGGCGCCAACGGCTACCTGCCCGAGCACACGCTCGAGGCCTACTCCATGGGCATCCTGCTCGGCGCCGACTACATCGAGCCGGACCTGGTGGCCACCAAGGACGGCCACCTGATCGCGCGCCACGAACCCAACCTGATCGACACGACCAACGTCAAGAGTATCCAGAAGTTCGCCAACCGCCGCCGCACCGTGATGCTCGACGGCGTGCCGACCGAGGGCTTCTTCGCCAGCGACTTCACCCTGGCCGAGATCAAGCAGTTGCGCGCCGTGCAGTCCTTCCCCGAGCGCGACCAGTCCTTCAACGGCAAGTTCCAGATCCCGACGCTGCAGGAGGTGATCGAGCTGGCCAAGCGCAAGTCGCGCGAGGAAGGCCGCCGCATCGGCATCTATCCCGAGACGAAGCACCCGACCTACCACCAGCAGATCGGCCTGCCGCTGGAAGATCGCCTTCTGCACGTGCTGACCCAGGCGGGCTGGAACCACCGCAACGCGCCGGTCTTCATCCAGTCCTTCGAGACCGCGAACCTGCGCTACCTGCGCACGAAGACGAGCGTGCGCCTGGTCCAGTTGGTGGATGCCAACGACGTGAAGCCCGACGGCACGATGGACTTCACCAAGCCCTACGACAAGCCCTACGACTGGGCGGTGTCGGGCCGCGAAGGCACCTTCGGCGATCTGCTGACCCCGCGCGGGCTGCAGGAGGTCAAGGGCTACGCGGACGGCATCGGCCCCTGGAAGCCCTACCTGATCCCGAGCGCCTGCAAGACGATCCAGAACGGCGCCTGCGCGGACGTGACCGGCGACGGCGTGGTGGACGAGCGCGACCGCGTGCTGCTGCCGCCCACCAAGGTGATCGAGAACGCACACCGGCTCGGCCTGCTGGTGCACCCCTACACCTTCCGCAGCGAGCAGAAGCGGCTGACCGGCACCTTCGAGGGCAACCCGGTCAACGAGTACCTGGCCTTCTACGAAGCCGGCGTCGACGGCCTGTTCAGCGACTTCGCCGACACCGCCGTCGCGGCGCGCGCGATGTTCCTGCTCAGGAACGATCCCGACTACGCGGGCTGCCTGGTGAACGCCCGCCGATGCGAACGCAACAACGACTGATGATCCGCCGCTGCGCCTCGGCCGTGCTGCTTGCAGCGGCACTGCATGGCGCCGCGCAGGCGGAGGGCGGGTTGCCGGGTTCGCCGCAGGCGGTCGCCGCCGCGGCACCCCATGCGGCGCCCGCCACGCCCGACGGCGGCGCCGCATTCAATCCCTTTGCCGAAAGCGCCGACACCGCGATGTCGAACGCTTCGGTGCGGCGCGAACGGGACGGCGCCGGCACACCCGACATGCTGTTGACGGTCGTCGTCGGCCTGGCCGGCATCGCCGCGCTCGGCTGGCTCGCGCGCATCGCCTCGCGCTGAGAGCCGCGCGCTGCCGGCCGCGCAGTCCTGTTGCAAAGGCAACCTTTCATGTTTCAGCCGCATCGCGCATTCGCGCGATGCAATCCGTGCGGGGCCGAGCGCGCGTTACCTCTTCGGATCCTGCCGCGGCGCGGCGTCCTTGAGGCACGCCTTGACCCAGGCGTGCACGTCGGCCTGCGAGGCCATCGGCAGGCCGAACATCATGCGGTAGACGATCGGGGCGACGACACGGTCCATGAGCACGTCGACCGGGACGACCTGCTGGCCGCGCGCCTTGCCGCGCTCGACGATGACGCCGAGCTGGCTCTTCGAGAACTGGGCGCAGGCGCAGGGCTCGTCCATGGAATCCACGCCCCGGGCCGACACCACGTCGCGAACCATCGTGCGCCCGAGGTCGGAGCTCATCTCGTCCCGGAACTGGTCGGCCCAGGCCAGCAGGTCGCCCTGCACCGTGCCGGTGTCGGGCGGCTCGCCGTCGGGCCGCAGGTGCGCGACGGCCACATCCGCGAGCAACTCCGCCAGATCGCCCCAGCGCCGGTAGACGGTCGAGGGCGTGACGCCGGCGCGCGCCGCGATCATCGGCACCGTGATGTCCGCGCGGTCCTGCTCGTCCAGCAGTTGACGCGTGGCCAGGTGCACCGCGGCCTGGACGCGTGCGCTGCGTCCACCAGGGCGGGGAACGGGGGTTGAGCTCATGACCAACGATTCTAAAGCAAAGTATTTGCGTTAATGCTCGAAAACCCTCACAATCCACAAACGCAATTTTTTTGCTTTTATGAGATTCAAGGAACCCCCATGCAGTCCGTCTCGACCGCTCACCCTCCCCTGGCCGCAGGCTGGCCCCAAACGCGCCTGGGCCACGGCCGCGCGCTCTGGCTCAAGGCCTCGCTGCTGGTCAGCTTTCTCGCCGCATCCACCGCGCCCTCGCCGCTGTATGCGCTCTACCGCGACGCGTGGGGCTTCTCCGCGCTGACGCTCACGGTCATTTTCTCGAGCTATGCCTTCGCCCTGCTGGGCGCGCTGCTGGTCTTCGGCCGGCTGTCCGATCACCGCGGGCGGCGCGAGGTGGTCCTCGGGGCGCTGGTGCTGGAGTTCGCCGCGACGCTGCTGTTCTGGCGCGCGGACTCGGTGGCCTGGCTGCTGTCGGCGCGCATCCTGCAGGGCATCGCCACCGGCATCGCGACCGGTGCGCTCAGCGCGGGCCTGCTCGACCTGCACCGCGAGCGCGGGCCGCTCGTCAACGGCGTGGCCCCGATGGTCGGCATGGCGGCCGGTGCCTTCGGCACCAGCCTGCTCGTACAGTTCGGCCCCGCGCCGACGCGCCTGGTGTTCGACCTGCTGATGCTCGTGTTCGCCCTGCAGATGGCCGCGGCCCTCTACCTGCCGGAGACGGTCGTGCGCCGGCCGGGCGCCTGGCGCTCGCTGCGGCCCAGCATCGCGATTCCCGCCAAGGCACGCGCCATGCTGTGGCAGGTGCTGCCGGTCAACACGGCGCAATGGGCGCTCGGCGGCTTCTACCTCTCGCTCGGGCCGACGCTGGCGCGCATCGTGACCGGCAACGACGCGCCGCTGGTGGGTGGCGTGCTGATCACGGCCATGGTGCTGAGCAGCGCGATCGCCCTGTTCGCCGTGCGTGCATGGCCGCCTCGCAGGGCCCTCGCGCTCGGCGCCACGGCGCTGACGCTGGGCCTGGCCATCAGCCTGGCCGGCATCCTGGTGCAATCGACAGCCGCCTTCTTCGTCGGCGCCGCGATCGCGGGCCTGGGCTTCGGCTCGGCCTTCAGCGGGTCGCTGCGCAGCCTGGTGTCGCTGGCCGAGCCGCATGAGCGGGCCGCGTTGATGGCCAGCTTCTATGTGCTGAGCTACCTGGCCTTCAGCGTGCCCGCCATCGTTGCGGGGCTGAGCACCGGGCTCTTCGGGCTGCGCGCCACGGCGCTGGGCATGGGCGCCATCCTGACCCTCATGGCGGCCACGGCGCTGATGATGATGCGCCGGCGGGCCGGCTGATCAGCGCAGGTAGCGCTGCAGCCGCTGGCTGTCTTCCGCGAGTTGCAGGCGCATCGCGGCCAGGAACTCGCGCGCCGTGGCCGAGAGCACCTGGCCAGCCGGCAGCACCAGCAGGCAGGCAAAGGGCACGTCGACCGCCAGCCGGCGCACCACCAGCCCGCGCTCCGCGTAGTCCAGCGCGGTGATCGGGTTGACCAGGCCCACGCCCAGACCGCGCAGCGCCATCTCGCACACGCTGGCCGCATAGGGTGTCTGCGCCGCCACCTGCAGGCCCAGGCCCTGCTCCGCCATGGCGGCCTCCAGCCGGCGATGCGCCGGGTCCTCGGGGTTCAGGGCCAGGAAAGGCAGCTCGGCCAGTTGCCTTGGCTTGATGCTCCTGAAGCGCGCCAGCGCATGGCCCTCGGGCATCACGATCACGCCGGGCATGCGCGCGAAGGTCGAGTGCTCGATACCGTCCAGCGGCAGCTCGTCGGCCATCAGTCCGAAGTCGGAGATGCCCATCGCCACGCGGTCGCGCACGTCCTTGGAGCTCAGCACCTGCAGCGAGACCTGCGGCCAGGCGCCGTCGCCGCGCTGCTCCTTCAGCCGCGCCAGCGCGCGGGGCATGAAGCCGAGGCCGAAGGCGGGATAGCAGCTCAGCTGCAGCCGGTTGACGCCGAAGTCGCGCAGCCCGCGCAGCCGGTGCTCGATGGCGTCCATGCCGATGAACACGCGCTCCACCTCGGTCCACAACGCGCGCGCCTCCGGCGTGGGCACCAGGCGCGCGCCGGTGCGCTGGAACAGCACCATGCCGGCCTGCGCCTCCAGCCGCTTGAGCGACTGGCTCACGGCCGGCTGCGTCACCTGCAGCTGGGCGGCCGCCTTGCGCGTGGTGCCGCTGCGCATCAGGGCGCGGAAGGTCTCGATCTCGGTAAAGCGCATTGATAAATCTGCTTATCGGATGAGTAGATTGGGCCGTTTCATTTTATTTGCGCCGGTCTACGATTCCAGCATCGATTGTCCCAGTCGCCGCCTTCCTCATGAGCCCCACGCCCCGCCCTGCCCGCCCGGTCCGCCACCCGCTGCTGCGCGGCCTGCAATGCCTGCGCTGCGACGCGCTCTACCCGCTGGCACTGGCCCACGAGGGCTGCCCGGCCTGCCGCGCGCAGGGCGTGCACGTGAGCCTGCGCGCGAGCTACCGCACGGCGGCCGAGACGGCCGGCGCGCCGGTCCCGCTGCTGCCCTACAGCGAGGGCTTCACCCTCGGCGAAGGCCGCACGCCGCTGCGCCCGATGCCCGGGCTGGCGCAGCGCCTCGGCATCGCGCGCCTCGCCATCAAGGACGAGTCGCGCAACCCCACCGGATCGCACAAGGACCGCATGAGCGCCATGGGCGTGGCGCAGGCGCTGGACTTCGGTGCCCACACACTGTTGCTCGCCTCCTCCGGCAATGCCGCGCTGTCGGCCGCGCACTACGCGCAGATGGCGGGCCTGGCCTGCGAGGTCGCCACCTACGACGACATGCCCGCCGCCTACGTGCGCGCCCTCGATGCCGCCGGCGCGCGGCGCTTCTCCTTCGCCGACAACGCGGGCCGCTGGGGCTTCGTGCGCGAGCGTGCCCGCGAGCCCGGCTTCTTCGCGCTCACCAACCACAGCCTGCCCGCGCTGGGCAGCGCGCCGCTGGCCATCGAGGGCTACAAGCCGATCGCGCTCGAGTGCCTGGAGCAGGGCGGCCTGCCCGACCACGTGATCGTGCCGACCGCGCGCGGCGACCTGGCCTGGGGCGTGTACGCGGGCTTTCGCGAACTGCTGGCGGCCGGCCACATCACGCGGCTGCCGCGCCTCTGGGCGATCGAGCCCTTCGGCCGGCTCGCGCGCGTGCTGGAAGGCGGGGCGCTGCATGCGGACTATCCCGGGCTCACCGACCAGTTCTCCACCGCCGGTGCCACCGTCACCTTCCTGCAATGGCAGGCCGTCACGGCCAGCGGCGGCGGCGCGGTGGTGGTGAGCGACGACGAGGCGCGCGCCGCCCGGCGGCTGCTGGCGCAGTCGGACGTCAGTGCCGAGCTGTGCGCGGCGGCCGGCCTGGCGGCGCTGCGGCAGCTGCGCGAGCGCGGCGCCGTCGCTCCTGAGTCGCATACCGTGCTGATGCTCACCGCTGATGCCTCGCGCGACCCGAGCTGGCCCGACCCCGTTTGAGCATCCAAGGAGTTCCCATGTCACCGATGCACCGCCGCCGCTTCCTCGGCCTGGCCGCGCTGATGGCCGCCACCACGCAGAAGACCTGGGCCGCTTTTCCGGACCGGCCGATCAAATTGATCGTGCCCTGGGCCCCGGGCGGCAGCACCGATGCGATTGCGCGCGCCATCGCGCAGGGCATGAGCGGTGCGATGGGCGTCTCGGTGATCGTGGACAACCGGCCCGGCGCGGCCGGCCAGATCGGCACCGAGGCCGCCGCGCGGGCCGCGCCGGACGGCTACACCACCGCGATCGTCGAGTTGCCGCATGCCATCGCGCCGGCGGTGACCAGCCGCCTGCCCTACGACCTGCTGCGCGACTTCACGCCGGTCACGATGATCGGCACCTCGCCGCTGGTCTTCTTCGGCGGCGCCGAGATGAAGGACTTCAAGAGCTTCATGAAGGCGGCGACCGCCGCGCCTGCGCCGCCGGCCCTGGCGCACAGCGGCGCCGGCACCGTCAGCCACCTGGCGGCGGAGCTGCTGGCCACGCGCGGCAAGGTGCGCTTCAACATGGTGCCGTACCGGGGCTCGGCCCCTGCACTCAACGACGTGGCGGCGGGCCAGGTGGCCGGCCATTTCGCGACCCTGGCCAGCGGCGCCAGCCTGCTCGGCGCGGGCCGCATCCGCGCACTCGCGGTCGCCAGCCCGCGCCGGGTGGAAATGCCCGCGCTGCGGAACGTGCCCACGCTGGCCGAGGCCGGCATCCCGGGCGTGGAGATCGACCAGTGGTGGGCACTGGTGGCGCCGGCCACCACGCCGCTGGACCTGATCGAGCGCCTGCGACGCGAAGCCTCGCAGGCGCTGTTGCAGCCGGCCGTGCAGGAGCGGCTGTCGGCCCTGGCCGTGAACCTCAAGGGTTCCAGCAGCGCGGAGCTGCGCGCCTTCATGCGCGCGGAAGCGGATCGCTGGCAGAAGGTGGCGAGGGAGATCGGCCTGCAGCCGCAATAGGCGCCACGGCGGGCGCCGCGCCCATCGCAACCTCGCGCGGCGAGCGTCCGAACCCGGCCTTGAAGGCGCGGCTGAAATGCGAGAGACGAGGCCTGAGCTGCACCCCGCCCAGGCCTTGGCGCCCCGCTTGTCTACTCGATGGCCTTCCCCATGTCCTCGACCACCTTCTTGGCATCGCCGAAGACCATCATCGTCTTGTCCATGTAG
>NZ_LYMK01000093.1 GCF_002157355.1 Variovorax sp. JS1663
GGGTGCCGCCGGGGAGGGGGCGGGCAGGAGGATGTTCATTTCAGCGAATCGCATTGTCTCAGTAGTGAAACAACTTTGAAACGAAGCCGTTCAAGCCGACGAGGCCGAAATGCGGGAAATGCTTGTTGAATCAATGGCTTAGAGCTGAGGAAGGAGGCACCGGCAGCGTGGCACGACGCTTGCGCAAAACCAGGGGCCAGCGTGCAGCGCACGCCGTTCAACACGTCACCCAGGAGACCGCCCGTGAAATCCCATCGCCGTTCCGCCCTGTCCTGCGCAGCCGCCGCCCTGCTGGCCTGCGCGCTGCCATTGGCCGCGCAGGCCCAGGCCTGGCCCGCCAAGACCATCCGCTTCGTCGTCCCCTTCTCCGCGGGCGGCGCCAACGACCTCATGGCGCGTGCCGCGGCCGAGGGCGCCGCCAAGGTGCTGGGCCAGCCGGTGATCATCGACAACAAGCCCGGCGCGGGCGGCTCGCTCGGCGCCGACCTGGTGGCCAAGAGCGCGCCGGACGGCTACACCTTCCTGATCAGCGCCGCCGGCGTGATCTCCAACAGCATGATCAAGAAGTCCCTGCCCTTCAAGGACGAGGACCTGGTGCCCGTGGCCATGATCGGCCTGGCGCCCTCGGTGGTGGTGGTGCCCAAGTCGGCGCCCTACAACAACCTGCGCGACTTCGTGGAGGCGTCCAGGAAGGACCAGGGCTTCAACTTCGCCACCGCCGGCACCGGCAGCACGCCGCACTTCGTCGCCGAGATGCTCAACGTGAAGTACGGCGCCAAGCTCCAGCCCGTGCCGTACAAGAGCGGCTCGGAGAGCACGACCGCGGTGCTCGGCGGCCAGGTCGAAGGCACCTCCGAGGCCAGCATCATCGCGCTGCCGCACATCCGGGGCGAGGGCAAGTTCAAGCCGCTCGCCACCACCTGGACCCAGCGCATCTCGGCCTACCCGCAGCTGTCGACCGCCGTCGAGCAGGGCTTCGCGGACCTGCAGATCGCGCACTGGGCCGGCCTGCATGCGCCGCGCGGCACGCCCGAGGACATCCTGGACAAGGTTGCCGCCGCCGTGGACAAGGCCATGCGCGACCCGGCTGCCGCGAAGAAGCTCAAGGACGTCGGCATCGAGCCCATCGGCGGCACGCGCCCGGCGTTCATCCAGTTCGTCGATGCCGAACGCAAGCGCCTGGGCGAGATCGTCAAGGCCGCGCAGATGCAGGAAAAGTGAGACGCCCCGGAATGAACACCAAGCAACAACTGCGTGCCCTGGCACAGGCTCGCCGCGGCGTCGTCGTCCCGGGCGCCTTCAATGCGCTCTCGGCCCGGGTCATCGAGGACCTGGGCTTCGAGGCCCTCTACGTCACCGGCGCCGGCGTCACCAACATGTGGTTCGGCCTGCCGGACCAGGGCTTCATGGGCCTGGCCGAGATCGCGGACCACACGGCGCGCATCCGCGACGCGGTGAGCCTGCCGCTGATCGTGGACGCCGACACCGGCTTCGGCAACGCGCTCAACGTGCGCCACACCGTGCGCACGCTGGAGCGCGCGGGCGCCGACTGCATCCAGTTCGAGGACCAGGTTGCGCCCAAGCGCTGCGGCCACTTCGCCGGCAAGGACGTCATCCCGACGGAAGAAGCCGTCAGCAAGATCAAGGCGGCCGCCGATGCGCGGCAGGACGCGGACCTTCTGATCCTGGCGCGCACCGACGCCTGTGCCGTGCACGGCTTCGAGGCCGCGATCGAGCGCGCGCAGCGCTTCGCCGAGGCCGGTGCCGACATCCTGTTCGTCGAGGCCGTGACCACTGCGGAAGAGATCCGCGCGCTGCCGCAGCGCCTGGACCGCCCGCAGCTGATGAACATGGTGATCGGCGGCAAGACGCCCATCTTCAGCGCCGAGGAGCTCGGCGGCCTCGGCTACGGCCTCGTGCTCTATGCCAACGCGGCGCTGCAGGGCGCGGTGGCCGGCATGCAGAAGGCGCTCACGGTCCTGCGCGACACCAAGCAGTTGCGGGAAGACCCGGCGCTGGTCACGCCGTTCGCAGAGCGCCAGCGGCTGGTCGGCAAGCCCGAATGGGACGCGCTGGAGCGCCGCTACGCGTGAAAGGCGCTGGACCCTGGCGCCAGCAGCTGCGCCATCGTGCGCCGCAGCCAGGCGTTGCCGGGGTCCGAGTGAAAGCGCTCGTGCCAGTGCTGCTTGACGTCGTAGGCCGGCAGCGCGTGGGGCGTCGACAGGATCCGGATCTTTTCCCGGCGGTGCATCATCGCCGCGAAATGCGAGGGCACGATCGCGATCAGCTCGGTGTTCGCCACGATGGCCGCGACGCCGAGAAAACTGGGCACGCGCAGCCCGATGTGGCGCTTCACGCCCGCGCGGGCCAGCAGCCGGTCCACGATGGCATGGCCCGTGCCCGGCGTGGAGACCGCCACGTGCTGCTCGCGCGCGAACGCCGCCTTCGTCATGCGCTGGCCGATGCGCGGGTGCGAGGCCGCCACGATGCAGACGAAGTTCTGCCCGAACAGCACCTGCTGGTAGAAGCCGGCGTCGAGCTGCGGCATGAACCCGACCGCCAGGTCGACCTCGCCGTCCTCCAGCCGGCGCGGGCTTTCCGGGGAGATCTTCTCCACGTCCACCGTCACCCGGGGCGCGGCCAGGCGCAGGTGATTCATCAGCACGGGCAGCAGCACGACCTCGCTGATGTCGGTCATGCAGATGCGGAAGGTGCGCTGCGCCTGGGCCGGGACGAAGGCGCCTAGCCCTTCGCGGGCCGATTCCATGCCCTCGCGCACCGCACGCAGGATGGGGTGCAGCGCCTGGGCGCGCGGCGTCGGCATCATCCCGCGCGTCGTGCGGCTGAAAAGAGGGTCGTCGAAATACGACCGCAGGCGATTCAGCGCCGTGCTCGCCGCGCCCTGCGTGATGTCCAGCCTCTCTGCCGCGCGCGACACGTTGGCCGTCTTGTAGATCTCATCGAAGACCGCGATCCAGTCGAGATCGAGGGATGCCATGGTCGTCCTCCGTCGTCGTGACTATCGAAATTCTCGATACCTAGTATCGCGCCCTTCTGTTGTGGAGATAGCGCCTGCCCCGAAGAATCCCGGCCAACAGGAGACCCCCGCACATGAACGCCCTTGCCGCCGACCGGCGCGCCTACTACGAGCGCATCCGCCAGCTCAGCCTCTTTCCGCTCTGGGAGCAACTGCACGACCTCGTGCCGCAGGAGCCCGCATCGCCATGCGTGCCCGTGCTCTGGCGCTTTGCCGATGTGAAGCCGCTGCTGATGGAGTCCGCCGGCCTGATCACCGCCGAGGAGGCGGTGCGCCGGGTCCTGGTGCTGGAGAACCCCGGCCTCGCCGGCCGCTCGTCGGCGACGCAATCGCTCTACGCCGGGCTGCAGCTCATCATGCCGGGCGAGATCGCCCCCGCGCACCGCCACGTGCAATCGGCGCTGCGCTTCATCGTCGACGGCCGGGGCGCCTACACCGCGGTGGACGGCGAGCGCACCACCATGCACCCCGGCGACTTCATCATCACGCCCGCCTGGACCTGGCACGACCACGGCAACGAGGGCGTCGCGGGCGAGTCGCCCGAACCCGTGATCTGGCTGGACGGCCTCGACGTGCCGCTGGTCCGCTTCCTCGATGCCGGCTTCGCGGAGAATGGCGACGAGCGCACCCATGCCCTGACCCGGCGCGAAGGCACGAGCTTTGCGCGCTACGGCCACAACATGGTGCCGGTGCGGCACTTGCACCGCGGCGCGAGCTCGCCCATCTTCAGCTACCCCTATTCGCGCAGCCGCGAGGCGCTCGCGTCCCTGCAGCAGCGCGAAGCGCCCGATGCATGGGAGGGCTGGAAGCTGCGCTACGTGCACCCGCTGACCGGCGGCGCGCCCATGCCCACCATCGCCACCTACCTGCAGCTGTTGCCCCGCGGCTTCCGCGGCAAGGGGGCGCGTGCCACCGACGGCGCGATCTACAGCGTGGTCGAAGGCCGCGGGACCGCGGAGATCGCCGGTCAGCGCCTGGACTTCGCGCCCAAGGACACCTTCGTCGTTCCTTCCTGGGCCACGTTGCGCCTGCACGCCGAGCAGGACGTGGTCCTGTTCAGCTATTCCGACCGTCCCGTGCAGGAGGCGCTGGCCATGCACCGGGAACAGCGCCTCGATCACTGACGCCCCCTTTCCACCTCACCTCCAGCCTTCATGCCCTACGTCATTCCGCCTTCCCCCGTCGTCGGCCTGCCGGTCGACGGCACCGACGCGCTCTTTCCCGTGCGCCGCGTCTACTGCGTCGGCCGCAACTACGCGGCCCATGTGCGCGAGATGGGCTTCGACCCGTCGCGCGAACCCCCCTTCTTCTTCTGCAAGCCGAACGACGACGCCTCGGTGGTGCCGGTGCCGGCCGGCACGGTCGCGACGCTGCCCTATCCCCCGCAGACCGGGGACTACCACTACGAGGCCGAGCTGGTGGTCGCCATCGGCCAGGGCGGGCGCGACATCGCGGTCGAGCAGGCCGCGCAGCACATCTACGGCTACGCCGCCGGCCTGGACATGACACGCCGGGACCTGCAGATCGCTGCGCGTGACAAGGGACGCCCGTGGGAAACCGGCAAGGCCTTCGACTATTCCGCGCCGATCGGCCCACTGCGCCGCCGTGCGGATGTCGGCGCGCTGGACGGCGCCTCGCTGGTGCTAGAGGTCGACGGCCAGGTGCGCCAGCAGAGCACGACGGCGCACCTGATCTGGTCGGTCGAGGAGATCATCTCCCGGCTCTCTGCCCTGTTCGCGCTCGAGGCCGGCGACCTGGTCTTCACCGGAACGCCCGAGGGCGTCGGCGCGGTGTCGCCCGGCCAGACGCTGGCGCTTCGCATCGACGGCCTCGCGCCGCTCGCGGCCCGCATCGCTTGAGGAAGGACCGCGCCATGATGCAGCTCTACAGCTACTTTCGCAGTTCCGCGGCCTTCCGCGTGCGCATCGCCCTGGCCCTCAAGGGGTTGGACTACGACACGCTGCCGGTCCACTTGCGCCGCGGCGGCGGCGAACATCTCACGGCCGGCTTCGGCGACCTGAACCCGGAGCGCCTGATCCCGATGCTCAAGACCGGCGATGCGCTGCTGACGCAATCGCTCGCGATCCTGGAATACCTGGAGGAGGGCTTCCCGACGCCGCCGCTGCTGCCCGCGGCGCCGGACGCGCGGGCCTGGGTCCGGGCCATCGCGGCGCACGTGGCCTGCGAGATCCATCCGCTCAACAACCTGCGGGTGCTGCAGTACCTCGAAGGGACGCTGCACGTGTCGCCGGCGCAGAAGCAGGACTGGATCGCCCACTGGATCCAGCTCGGCTTTGCCGCCCTGGAGCAGCGCCTGGCGCGCGACGGGCGCTCCGGCCGCTGCTGCTTCGGCGACGCGCCGACCCTGGCGGACTGCTGCCTGGTGCCCCAGGTCGCCAATGCCCGGCGACTGAACGTCGACATCTCGGCCTTTCCCCACATCGAACGCATCGACGCGCATCTGATGCAGATGTCCGCGTTCCGCAGCGCGGCGCCCGCCGCGCAGGTGGATGCCGAATGACGGCCCGCAGCACGATCGAAGCCCCCGTTCTGGTCGCGGGCGGCGGCATCGGCGGCATGGCGTGCGCGCTGGCCCTGGCGCGCGAGGGCCAGCCGGTCGAGCTGTTCGAGCAGAGCGCCACGATCGGCGAGATCGGCGCGGGCCTGCAGCTCGGACCCAACGCCTTCGCCGCCCTAGAGGCCCTCGGCGTCGGCGAACAGGTCCGCCGGGCCGCGGTGTTCACCGAGCGCATGGTCATGATGGATGCCGTCGACTGCAGCGAGGTCGCGTCGATCCCGGTCGGCACGGCCTTCCGTGAGCGCTTCGGCAACCCCTATGCGGTCAGCCACCGCGCGGACCTGCATGCCGCGCTGCACGCGGCCGCGGCGGAGCATCCGCTGGTGCGGGTGCACGTCGGCGCGCGCATCGCCGCCATCGACCGCATCGATGGCCCTGTCGCCGTGCGCACCGCCGATGGCCGCCGCTTCGAGGGCAGTGCGCTCGTGGGCTGTGATGGCGTGAAATCGGTGGTGCGCGACCGCCTGGTCGGCGATGCGCCGCGCGTCTCGGGCCACGTGGTCTACCGGGCGGTCGTGCCGGTGGCGGACATGCCGGCGGACATGCGCTGGAACGCGCCCGTGGTGTGGGCCGGCCCCGACTGCCACCTGGTGCACTACCCGCTGCGCGGGGGCGAGCAGTACAACCTCGTCGTCACCTTCCACAGCCGCGACGAGGAGCAATGGGGCGTGACGGACGGCAGCCAGGACGAGGTGCTTTCCTACTTCCGGCACATCGACGCGCGTCCGCGCCGCCTGCTCGATCTGCCCCGCAGCTGGCGCCGCTGGAGCACCGCGGATCGCGACCCGGTGACGCGCTGGAGCGAGGGCTGTGCCACGCTGCTGGGTGACGCGGCCCACCCGATGATGCAGTACCTCGCACAGGGCGCGTGCATGGCGCTGGAAGACGCCGTCACGCTCGGGCGGGCGGCGAGCGCGTGCCGCGCCGAAGGCGGCGGCGTGGTGGACTGGCCGGCGGCGTTCCGCCGCTACGAGTCCGCGCGCGTGGCCCGCACCGCGCGGGTCGTTCTGTCCGTGCGCGAGTTCGGCCGCCTCTGCCATTCCTCGGGCGTGGAGCGGCTGGTGCGCAACACGCTGTGGGCCGGGCGAAGCGCCGAACGCTTCTACGACGCGCTCGAATGGCTCTACGGCTGGCGTCCGGAGCGCTGCCTCGCCCACTGAAGAAGCTGTGAACGAACCCGCCACGCCCGCTCATCCCGCCCAGGCGGCGCCACTCTTCGTTGCAAATGCTCGCCGTAGCACGAGCTACGGCTGCGCTTTGCGCCTCGATTGGCGCCGCCTGGACGGGCTGCTCGGGCGCGCCGGATTCATTCACAGCTTCTGACATCCCACCCACGACAACAACGGAGACCTCCGACATGGCCAAAGCCTTCCTGCCCGCCCTGATGGCATGCCTCACCCTCGCCGCGACCTTCGACGTGCGAGGGCAGGCCGCCGAGTACCCGGCCAAGCCGGTGACCATCGTCACGCCCTTCGCCGCCGGGAGCGGCCCCGACGCCGTGCTGCGGCTCGTGACCGACAAGCTGGCGAAGCAGTGGAACCAGCGCGTGCTGGTCGACAACCGGCCGGGCGGCGCGGGCTTCATCGCGATCGACGCGGTGAAGCGCGCGCCCGCGGACGGCTACACCCTGCTGCAGCTCGACAGCGAGCACATGGCCGCGCTGCCGCACCTGTACAGGTCGAAGAACTTCGTGCCGCTCCAGCACTTCGACGCGATCGCGCCCTTCTTTCGCACGCCCTTCTTCGTCGCGGTGCCCACCGAGTCGAAATGGCAGAACATGGCCGACCTCATCGCCAGCGCGAAGGCCAGCCCGGGGGCGCTGAGCTACGGCTCGTGGGGTGTCGGCAGCCCGGCGCACCTGGGCGCGCAGCAGCTCGAAGTGCTCAGCGGAACGCGCATGCAGCACGTGCCGTTTCGCGAGGTGTCCCAGCTCTATGCGAACGTCGGCGCCGGCGAGATTCCCTGGGCTTTCGCGACGCTGCCTTCCAGCCAGGGCATCTACAAGACCGGCAAGCTGCGCTACCTGGCCGTGGCGGCGCCGCGGCGCGTTCCCCAGATGCCGGCCGTTCCGACGGTCGCCGAAGCGGGCGGGCCGCCCACGCTGGACGTGAACGGCTTCGTCGTGCTGGCGGCGCCGAAGGGCCTGCCGCCGGCGGTGGCGCAGAAGATCAACGCCGACATCGCGAAGGCCATCGCCGAGCCGGACATCCGTGCGCGCTTCGACACCTTCGCCTTCGAGGCGCTGGACTGGCCGCCCGAGGAGATCCGCCGCCAGGTCGAGCTGCGCTCCGAGCTGTACGACAAGCTGGTGCGCCGCGGCAACATCAGCCTGGATTGAACGCGAGGCGCTGCGCACCCCGATGAGCACCCTCATCCAGCAAGCCGACCTGATCGAGTCGGTCGCCGCCGCCCTGCAGTACATCAGCTACTACCACCCCAGCGACTACATCGCCCATCTCGCG
>NZ_LYMK01000094.1 GCF_002157355.1 Variovorax sp. JS1663
CCCGAAGGGCGCGTAGCGAGTTCTGCGGCGGGGCCGGCTGCGCGAGCACCGCAGGTTGCCCGTAGCGAAGCGGAGGGACACGCGCAGTGGGGTCGCCTTTCTTTGGTTACTTTCTTTGGCGAGACAAAGAAAGTGACTCGCCCGCCGGGGCGAATTCCCGGCTCCTGCGCCAAACAAACAGCAAGGCACAAATCAAGCGTACGAGTGCCCTCACCCCACCCTCTCCCAGAAGGAGAGGGAGCAAGCGCAGCCAAGATGAAGGGACCTCAATGAACACGCAGACAGTCCATGCACTGATCGAGACCCAGGCCGAACAGCGCCCGCAGGCGGTCTACGCGCTCTCCACCGAGGGCGGCTCGCCCCTGCACTACGCCGACTTGGCGCGCGGCTGCCGCACGGTGGCCGAGGTGCTGCGCCAGCACGGCGCGAAGCCCGGCGACACCGTCTCACTGGTCATGCCCAACGGCCTGCAAACCCTGCGCCTCCTGCTGGGCGCCATGCATGCCGGCCTGTGCGTGAACCCGGTGAACCTGCTCTCGCAGCCGGATCAGATGCGCTACGTGCTCGCGCATTCCGACTGCCGCCTCGTGTGCGTCGCGCCCGAATGGGAGGAGCGCGTGCGCACGATGCTGCAGGAGCTCGGCAGGCCGGTGTCGCTGATGGTGGTCGAACCCGACGCAGCGGCGCTCCCCGGCGAGGCCGAGACATCTGCCGCACCCGAGGCACCGGCGCCCTCGCCCGAGACGGTGGCGCTGCTGATGTACACCTCCGGCACCACCGGCATGCCCAAGGGGGTGATGCTCACGCAGCGCAACCTGGCCGCCAATGCGCATGCCATCAGCGCCGAGCATGGCCTGCAGCCGGACGACCGGGTGCTGGCCGTGCTGCCGCTCTACCACATCAACGCCTTCGCCGTGACCATGCTGGCGCCGCTGGCACATGGCGGCAGCCTGGCGATGCCGCCGAAGTTCTCGGCAGGACGCTTCTGGGCGCAGGCCGCGCAGGCGCAGTGCAGCTGGATCAACGTGGTGCCGACGATGATCTCCTACCTGCTCGAGGGCGGAAAGCCGGCGCCGGCGGAGGCAGCACACTGCGCGCGCATCCGCTTCTGCCGATCGGCCTCGGCCGCGCTGCCGCCGGAGCACCACCGCGCCTTCGAGCAGATGTTCGGCATCGGCATCGTCGAGACCATGGGCCTCACCGAAACGGCCGCGCCCTCCTTCTCCAACCCGATGGATCCGGCCGCGCGCAAGCTGGGCTCGGTGGGCCGCGCCTCGGGCTGCGAGGCGCGGGTGGTCGACGCCACGCTCGCCGAGCTGCCCGACGGCAGCACCGGCGAGTTGGTGATCCGCGGGCCCAACGTGATGCTCGGCTATTACAAGAACGAGGAAGCCACACGCGCCAGCTTCACGCCGGACGGCTGGCTGCGCACCGGCGACCTGGGGCACCGCGACGCGGACGGGTTCTTCTTCGTCACCGGCCGGATCAAGGAGCTGATCATCAAGGGCGGCGAGAACATCGCGCCGCGCGAGATCGACGAGGCGCTGCTGGCCCATCCCGCGGTGCGCGACGCCGCCGCGGTGGGCGTGCCCGACCGCCACTACGGGCAGGAGATCGGCGTCGCCGTGATCCTGCGCGAGGGCATGAGCTGCGGCGAGGAGGCCCTTCGCGCCTGGTGCGCCGAGGCGCTTGGGCGCTACAAGGCGCCCGCCCACTACCGCTTCGTGGAGGAGCTGCCGCGCGGCCCGTCCGGCAAGGTGCAGCGCCTGAAGCTGCTGCCCTTGTTCAAATGAGCGCTGGCCGTTAGGAATACCACTTTCGTTTGCGCACAGAAGCGCATCGGCGTCCTACACTGGCCTGATGTCCACATGGCTGGCGTCGGCTTTGCAGAACGAGCGTTGGGCGGTGGGCGACCAGATCTGGTCGCGCGATCCGGCCACGGGTGCGTTCGATCTGGCTGACTACAAGGGACTGGGTGCACCGCCGCCGGCATGCAACCCCTTCGATCTCGCACCCCTGGTGGGCGCGCGGGTCAGCATCGAAAGCGCGGCAGGCGTGGCCGGCCCGGTCGCGCTCTACCCCGGTGCCTTCCGCTTCTCTCCTGCCACGGGCAAGGCGTTGCCCGAGCCCGCCGCCATCGAGGCGGAAGCGTGGCTGCCGCCCTTCGGGGCCGACGGCGCTGCCGGCGACACGCCGCAAGGCCTGCGCCTGACCGCCACCCACCTCGCGCTGCGGCCGACGCTGAGCGCCGAGTCGCCGCCGGACCGCCAGATCGCGATGCCGCCGGCCGGCAACTGCCACTTCCTCGTCGGCGCCTTCTCCACCTGCGACAGCCGGCTGCTCGCCATCGATGCCTCGCAGGGACTGCTCTACCACTGGCTGCCGAACTCCGAGCGCTGGCAGGCACTGCGTCCGAGCGGCACGCAGGCACCGGCACCCAGTTCCCTCGCCGACGAGGCCTGGGGCCTGGCGGCGCAGGATCCGCAGCGCTCCGCCAGGGTTTTCCTGCCGACCGATGCCGGCCTGGCCATCGTTTTCGTCAACCTGATCGCCCGCACCTGCGAGGTGCGCAGCGTGGGCACCCGCTGCCTGGGCGCGCCGGTGCTGTGGCAGGGCCGGGTCCACGTGCCCATGCTGGAGGAGGACGGGACGCTCGGCGTTCACGCGCTGGACCCGGACGGCTCCGAGCTTCACCGCATCGACGGGCCCACGCTGGACGCCGCGGACGCGGGATGGCTCCGTCCGCTGGCCGACCCGCACCGGATCGTGTGGATGGCGCCGGCAGGCCAGTTGGTGGTCAGCCGCGGCGGCGACGCTGACGCGTCCGGCGCCGCCTTCCTGCCCTGGCCGGCCGGCATCACGCCACGGCTGGACCTGGGCAGCCCCTACCTGTCCCGCAACGGCAACCTCTGGCAGCAGTGCGTGCGGCAGGAGGACGGCCAGACGGAGGTCGTCTTCGTCCAGCTCGGCCTGGCCGAACCGGAAATCCGGCCCGCGAGTTCGCCGAGGCTCAGCACCGGCGCGGCCTGCTTCCAACTCGACACGCGCCTGCGGCTCGCCCCCTGGTTCGAGCCCGACGACTGCCGTGCGCCCGAGGCCGACGAAGTGATCGTTCCGCTGCTGGAATCGACCTCGGCATCGACCGTGCTGTGTGCGCGCATCCCCCATACCCGCCCGCTGGACAGCCTGCTCGCGTCGACGGAGACCTGCACCGCCACCTTCGAACTGCACGGCGGCGAGCACGACGTGCAGTTCTGGATGGCCCGCATGTCCCGGCCCTGGGCCGCACGCCCCTTCGTCTATGCGGGCCATCTGTATCTCTACCACCCCGACAGGCGGCGCCTGCCCGGGTGGCGGATCGAACCCTGACCGGCCATGGCGAACTCTCTTGATCCGGAATTGGTCTTTCCAGCGCCCTGCAGGCACTGCACCCGCCTGCTGCATGGCGAGGTGCGGTTCTGCCCCTACTGCGGCGGCGAGGAGGCGGCGGTGCACGCGGACGCCGGCGCCATGACGGCGACCACCGAGGCCGGGCGCTGGAAACCCGAGCGCGCCGAGGCGATGCCGCAGTTCGCGGTGGACTCGTCCTTCGTGCCGCGGCGTGAGCTTCAGCAGCGGGTCGGCTTTCCCTCCGTCCCCGGCGCCTCGAAGCCCCCCCGGGAAGGCGCGGACAACGAGACCGCCCTGCTCGGCCCCGCCGCCTTCGAATGGCCCGAAGGGCTGCCGGCCGTGATCACCGTCGAGCCGCGCATGTCGAAGCCGCGCCTCGGCGCACTGCTGACGAAGCCCGTGGCGATCGGCACCGCGCTGACCCTGTCCGTGATCGCCCTGGTGCTGAGCCTGGGCCCGCTCCAGGCCGGCCGGCAGGCCGATCCCGACAAACTGCAGGAACCGACGGCGAAACTGGAGCAGGCGCAAGGCGCACTGGGCCGCGGCGACCTCGACAATGCCCAGCGCGAGCTCGGCGCGCTGGCCGCCGCGTATCCCGGCCATGCGGGCGTGCAGTCGCTGCAGGACGAGCTCGACCAGCGCGAACGCGAGCAGGCCGTCCGGCGCGAGCAGTTGCGCGACGCCGCCCAGAAGGCGGCCCAGGCGCTGGGCCTCGGCGCGCTGCCGCTCTCGCCCTCGCCTGCATCGGCTCCCGTGACGCCGGTGGAAGCGCCCGCCGCCACGCCCGCCCCGCAGGCCGTTGCCGTGCAGGAACCCAGGACGATGCCCTGCAGCGAAGCGATGGCGGCGCTCGCGCTGTGCGCGCAGGAAGACCCCCGGCAGGCATCCGCCCGCTGACGACCCGTGACGACCCCGAAGGAGTCAAGATGCCACCAATCAGATCACTGCTGGCCGGGCTGATGTCGATGGCCTTTCTGCTGTCCTCGGCGGCCCTGGCGGCGCCACCACCCCGAACCGGCTACAAGATCGTCACCGCATCGAAGACCGGCACCTACATCCAGATCGGCCGCGACCTGGCCCAGTGGATCGCCGACCCCGCCGGCATCGATCTCGAAGTCCTGGAGTCCAAGGGCTCGGCGGAGAACATCCAGCGCATGCGCTTCGAGCAGGGGGTGAAGCTGGCGCTGGTGCAGTCCGACGTCTACCAGGCCTTCCTCGACGAGGCGAAGGCCGGGAACGCCGACGCGGGCAACATCATCCGGCCGCTGCGGCTGATCATGCCGCTGTACGACGAGGAGATCTACTTCGTCGCCCGCGCCGATGCGCCGATCAACTCCATCCACGAGATCAAGAACAAGAAGATCGCCGTCGGCGCGCTCGGCAGCGGCACGGCGCTCACCTCGCGCACGCTCTACCAGCTCATGTTCGGCGAGCCGATGCCCTCGGAGAACGCGCAGTACCTGACCAACGAGGACGCGCTGGTGAAGCTCACCGTCGACAAGACAATCGACGTCGCCATCATCGTGGCCGGACAGCCGGCCAAGCTGTTCTCGGACATGAAGCCCGAGGCGCGCAACTTCATCAAGATCCTGAAGCTCGACGACGCGGCACCGGAGACCACGCGCGCGAAGAAGACCTACTTCCCCGCGACCATCCGCACCACGAGCTATCCCAGCTGGCTCACGGCCGACATCCCCACGCTGACCGTCAAGGCCTACCTGGTCACCTACGACTACGGCCTGCAGTCGACGGTCGGCAACCTGGCCCGCTTCGCCGAGTCGCTCTGCACGAACTTCGACAAGCTGCAGGCCAACGGGCATCCCAAGTGGAAGCAGGTGAAGCTGGAACTGCCGCCGCTGGCGCAGGGCTGGCGCTACTACCCGCCGATGGAGAAGCGCCTGCGCGCGTGCATCGGCGGGCGGACGGCCGCCGCGTCCCCCGCGCCGGTATCGGACCGGCCGGCGCGACCGTGCACGGAGCAGGAGTTCGTGCTGGGGCTGTGCAGGCGCTGAGTCAACGGCTTTCGACGAAGGCACGACACGGCGGCGTAGCGCCTCGCGGCGGGGCCGCAGGTCACGGCCGGCAACGCGACGGCCCTCGCCGGCATCGGCAACAACACGGCCCTCATCCAGATCTCCTCACCCGTACGGCCCGGCAACAGCGGCGGGCCGGTTCTCGACGCGAGCGGCAACGTCGTGGCGGTTGCGTGAACCGCCGACTCGCGCGATTCGCGCAGTTGTCTGACGAAGCGCTCGGCCCCTGATGGCAACATGCGGCCGTGATCGGTCGTCTACGATCCGCCGCGCGCCTCCTCCCGGGTGCGCACCCCCTGAGGAACGACGGCTGCCGGAGAAGCCGGCAGCCTTCGTCCTCGATTGCACGTACTTGAATAGGAGAGCGAAGTGGGCAGCAAGAACACGATTTGTCTCTGGTACGACGGCACCGCCCAGGAAGCCGCGCAGTTCTACGCGGAGACTTTCCCCGACAGCGCCGTGAAGGCCGTCCACCACGCGCCCGGCGACTATCCCTCGGGCAAGCAAGGCGATGTGCTGACGGTCGAGTTCACCGTCATGGGCATCCCCTGTCTCGGCCTGAACGGCGGTCCGGCGTTCAAGCACAACGAGGCCTTCTCGTTCCAGGTGGCGACCGACGACCAGGCCGAGACCGATCGCCTGTGGAACGCGATCGTCAGCAACGGCGGCCAGGAAAGCGCATGCGGCTGGTGCAAGGACAAGTGGGGCCTGTCGTGGCAGATCACGCCGCGCGTCCTGACGGACGCGATCGCCGATCCCGATCGCGCCGTGGCCAAGCGCGTCTTCGACGCGATGATGCAGATGGGAAAGATCGACATCGCAAAGATCGAGGCGGCACGGCGGGGCTGAGAGGCCCGCCCGGCATGGCGAGGTGGCACGCCTACCTGATGAAGCACACGTGGGGGCGAATGACGATCACGCGTCCGTTTGTCGAGACAGGATTTCCAGCACCCGCGCGACCAGCCGGGCATCGATCGCATCGAGCCCTGCCACGAGCTCGGGTTCATTGCGCGCCCCGGACCAGATGCGCTGCACCGGCTCGACCAGCTTGAACCCCTTGCCCTCGAAATCGGTCAGCACCGCTTCGAGCTCCGCCCGTTCCCGGCCGTCGCCCCGTGCCACCGCAGCGATGCCTTGCAGCATGGGCTCGAACTGCTCGAGCAGTCTGGCGATGCGCTCGTCCTCTGTGCCGCCACCACCACCCCCGATCAAGCCGCCCTCACGCAACCGTTGCAGCGTCCGCGCCGCCTCGTCCGCGGGCAGGGCCTGCAGGGCCGCGTTCAGCGCCTGCGAGAATGCGGCGCCGTCGAGCTCGAAGGCCGCCTGGATTGCCGGCGGCATGTCCACCAGCACTGCTTGCCTGGCCTGTGCCTTCCGGGCTCGTTGTTCCTTCTCCTCAAGGGCCATCTGCCAGATCGCCGCCAGCGTGGCGTCACCGTCGGCAAACGTCCGCGGCAGCCGCTCGAACAGCGCGGCCAGGCGCACGCCGGGTACCGTCTCGACTTGTCGGACCACGTCTGCAAATGCCGGCGGCGAAGGCGCGAGGTCGACGGCGGCGAGTGCCGACAACGCGTTCGGCAGACGCCCCGATCGGATCTGCATGAAAAGCGTAGCCGCCGCCAGTCTATGGGCCAGGACCTGCGTCGGGTCGCGCGCTGACCGCCTGAGATAGATCGCCAGGCTGTAGTGGCTGATCGCACAAACGTCGGGGTCGCCGATCTGATAGCTGTAGCCAAGTGCCAGCCGTTCGAAGTCCGCGGCCTTGTCTGGCGCGCCGGTCTCGTCCTCCAGATCGGCCAACAACGAGAAGACCATGCCCAGCCCCGAGCGGTACCGCTCCGCTTCGAAGACCCTGCGGCAGTCAAGCAGCAGGGCGCGTGCATCGTCGACGCGCCCGAGGCGTAGCAGGGGCGCAGCATCGTTGAAGCGATATCTCGCCAGATCCAACGCACTGGCGCCGCGGGCCTGTTTGGATCGGAGGATCTCGTCATTCAGTTGCAGCGCATCCTCGTATCGCTTCGAACGCAGCGCGACCGAGCGACCCGTGTCGAGCAGCCCTTCGCGCACGTTCCAGGGCTGCGCACTTTCTTCCACCTCACTCGTCTCCGGGAGCGCGGCCATCTGCGGGCGCAGCCGCTCGACCGCCTCGCTCACCTCGTCGTAGCGGCCGAGTTCGGCGAGCAGTTGCAGGCGCTGGCCCTCGTCGGCGAGCTGGGTCCAGGGGCCGAGCCCCGCATTGCGCGTGTCCTCGGCCTTTGCGTCGGCAGCCTGCAAGGCTTCGTGCGCCCGGCCGGCTTCCCGCAGCAGGACCAGCAGGTCGCTGGCAGACGCCGAGGCCAGCCGGTACTGGCCCAACTCCCGAGCGCGTTCGATCACGTGGCGCATGCGGCGTTCGGCCTCATCCTGTCGGTTCGCCATCGCCAGGCTCCTAGCCAAGAGGCCCTGGTCGACAAGCTCCCGCTCGCTGCCGGCAGTGGCCTGGGCGATGCGTTCGAGCAGCGGCAGCGCGAAGGCAATCGTGTCCGGGCTGTTGTCCAGCGCAA
>NZ_LYMK01000095.1 GCF_002157355.1 Variovorax sp. JS1663
CATCGAGGTCAATGACCGTCTTGCCCTGATCAAGCTATGAGCAGCTGACGGCCCGTCAAGAGGGCCTCGAGCGCACGCTTACGTTGAGTCGGCAGCCGCTCGAGCACATCCTTGAGATACGCATAGGGCTCGTGCCCGTTGATGCGCGCTGAATGCAGCAGGCTCATGATCGCCGCCGTCCGCTTACCCGCGCGCAGGCTGCCGGCGAACAGCCAGTTCGATCTGCCCAGCGCGATCGGCCTGATGTGGTTCTCCACCCAGTTGTTCGAGATCGGCACGTCGCCGTCATCGACGAAGTGCGTGAGCTCGCCCCAGCGCTTCAGGCTGTAATCGATAGCCTTGATCGTCGCGGAACCCGGCGGCACCAGTTGGCGCTGCGCCACCAGCCAGCGGTGGAACACGGCAAGCACCCGCCGCGACTTGCGCCGCCGTAATCGTCTTCGCTCTTCGGTTGTCTTGTTCTCGATTTCGCGCTCGATGCGGAATAGGCTTTGATGGAAGCGCAGTGCCTGGCGCCCCACCTCACTACTGTGGTTGGCCCATAGTTCGTGGAACTTCCTCCTGGCGTGCGCCATGCACTGCGCCGAGGTCACTCCCTTGTCGAAGCAAGCTCGGTAGCCGCTGAACCCGTCGGTGACCAGAGTGCCCTTCCATGCGCTCGGGGTTTCCAGCTGCAGGAACTCGCGCACGTTCTCCCCGCTGCGGGTCTCGCTGAACTCGAACACCACCGCCTTCGTCGGGTTGCTGCTCGGGGTGCAGTAAGACCACATATAGGCTCGGTGTGTCTTGCCGTTGCCCGGCTTGAGCATCGCCACCGGTGTCTCGTCGGCGTGCAGCACCGCGTGTCTGCGTAGCTCGTCGGCCAGCGCCTGCACCAGCGGTTGAAGCTGCGCGCCGCACTCGCCCACCCACTGCGCGAGCGTCGAACGGGCGATCAGGTGACCGGCGCGCTCGAAGACCGCCTCCTGGCGGTACAGCGGCATGTGGTCCAGGAACTTGGCTACCAGCACCTGGGCCAGCAGGCCCGTGGTGGGGATGCCTTTGTCGATCACATGCGCCGGTACGGCAGCTTGCACGAGCGTCTCGCAGTGCCGGCAGACCCACTTGCCGCGCACGTGGCGCTCCACCGTGAAGACGCCGGGCTGGTAGTCGAGCTTCTCAGCCACATCTTCGCCCATGCGCTGCATCTGGCAGCCGCAACCGCACACCGTGGACCCGGGCTCGTGGTGCACGTCGCGCCGCGGCAGGTGAGGCGGCAGTGCTTGCCGCTTGGGCGTCTTCTTGCCAGTCTTGTCGCCGGCAGCATCGGCGTCGGCACCCAGCCTCTTGATCTCCCGATAGAGCTCGGCCAGGTCTTCGTCCAGCGTGTCCTCCAGCAGGCTCTTCTGCTCGGCGCTGCCGGCGAACTTCTCGCTTGTCGCGGCAAACTTCATGCGCTTGAGCACCGCCACTTCGTGCGTGAGCTTGTTGATGAGCGCCTGCTTGAACGCCGCGTCACGCTCGCGCTGCTCGATCAGCGCGTCCTTGGCGCGTAGTTGTTCGTCGCGCGCGGCCACCTCGGCCATCAACGACAGCATCGCCTGCCGCACCTGCGGGTCCAAGGCTTCCAGCTGCTGCGCGCTGATCATGGAGTGTGATCGTCGCGCACCACTGCGCCAATCACATCGGCATATCCAGCAATTGCCAAGCCTCGAGGGCCTTGGCTCAGATCACGCGGATGATGCCGGCTTCTCCCAAGCGCTGCCACGGCAGGCCCAGCACCAGCGCATCGAACTGCGTTCGGCTCAAGCTCAGGGTGTGCGCGCTATCAGCCGACCAGACGAACTTGCCCGCGTTAAGTCGTCTGGCTGCCAGCCACACGCCGATGCCGTCATGCACGAGGACCTTCATGCGGTTGGCTCGTCGGTTGGCGAACATGTAGGCGTGATGCGGACGGGCTTCACCGAACACCTTCACCACGCGGCCCAATGCCGCTTCAGTGCCGGCGCGCATGTCCAACGGTTCGACCGCCAGCCAGATGACGTCGATGCGGATCACCGCAGCAACTCGCGCAGCCACGCGCCGCACTCGGTGGCTAGTGCCGCCGGCCAGGTCACCACGATGGTCGTGGAACCTCGCCTGACTTCCATGCGAATTTCGCTCGCCGGCGTGACCGGCGCGGGCAGTTGCACGGGCACGAAGGACGACGACGCAGCCTCAGTGCTGGGCAAAGCCTTGCGAGTGGTGCCTTCCACCATCCCGCCAGGCGACACCTCCGCGTCACGCACCCAGCGGCGCAGAAGGTTTGCATTGATGCCCAGCGCCATCGCCACGGATGCCATGGAGACACCGGGCTGAGCGGCTGCAGCGACCGCATGGGCCTTGAATTCGTCGCTATGCAACCGGCGGCGTCGCCGGTCGCCCGAAGCCTGAGGAGCGATAGTGTGCACGTGTCCACCAACAGTGATCTGACCCCCGAAACCTGGACAAACCAGGAGAGTCGGATTGGGCAAGTACACGGACAAGCAGAAGCTGGACGCCGTCCAGGCTTACAGAAATGGCGGGGGTGGGCTGCGCGCCACCGCCGAATCACAAGGCGTCAGCGTCGATTCGTTGAGGAAGTGGGTGGCTGCATATGCAGCTCGAGGAACCCAAGGTGTCGTCACGAAGAGGCGAAGCAACTACGATGTGGCCTTTAAGCTCGATGTCCTTCGCCGAATGGCCGAAGAGCGAATCTCGTGCAGGCAAGCCGCTGCGCTCTTCGATATTCGGCGGCTAAATCAAGTTGCTGAGTGGAGCCGGTTGTATGAAGCTCACGGAGCAGCAGCATTGCGCCCAGGCTGGAAGGGCGAGCAGACCCGAATGAGCAAGTTGCCACGTCAGCCAAAGCAGGCAGATGTACTTGCTGACGATCAGCGTAGCCGCGAGGAATTGCTGCGCGATCTTCAGCAACTTCGTATGGAGAACGCGTACCTAAAAAAAGCGCAGGCCTCGGTTCGAGCGAAGAAGCTCTCAGCGCCCGCGAAAGGACGCTGATTGTGCTCGAACTGAGGCACCGCTTCCCTCTGAGTGGTCTACTGCGTTGCGCCGGCCTCGCACGCAGCAGCTTCTACTACCAGCAGAAGGCTCTTAAGGCGGTCGAAAAGCACCTCGACCTGAGGGAGCGCATCCGTGAGATATTTACTCATCACCGGGGAAGGTATGGCTACCGTCGGGTAACCGCCGAGCTAAGACGGCAGGGCCTCGGGGTCAATCACAAGACCGTCCAGAAGTTGATGGTCAGGATGCAGTTGAAATCATTGGTCCGGCCCAAGCGATACAAGGCCTTCGTGGGGCCGGTCGCCGAAGCAGCTCCGAACCATCTTCAACGCGACTTCGAGGCCGCGCAACCAAATGAGAAGTGGGTGACCGACGTAACCGAGTTCAAGGTCAACAATCGGAAGCTGTACCTGTCGCCTGTGATGGACCTCTACAACCGTGAGATCGTGTCGTATGAGATCGCGGAGCGTCCACTGCCGACCATGATCGAGAGCATGCTCACCAAGGCGTTTGACCGACTCGAATCGAACGAGAGGCCGATTCTGCACTCAGACCAAGGATGGCATTACCGGATGCCATCGTTTCGCAAACGTCTTCAACGCAAAGGTCTCGTGCATAGCATGTCACGTAAAGGCAACTGCCTGGACAACGCGGCGATGGAGAGCTTCTTCGCAACACTGAAGTGCGAACTCTTCTACGTCAACGAGTTTGAAAGCATCGAGGCGTTGAAAGGGGCACTGCACGACTACATTCGCTACTACAACGTTGATCGAATAAAGATGTCTTTGAGTGGCCTGAGCCCCGTCGAGTACAGGCAGCGGGAGACTCAGGGTTGGCCATGAGTACATGGCCAACCGGGGGCGCCTCCGGCGGCCTGGCAGGGGCCCAAAGAAATCCAAACATCAAGTCAACAGTGTCCAAGGTTTGGGGGTCGGTCCACAGTCGTAGTGGATACGAGCATCCTTTGCTCCTAAGCCGCATTCAAGATGGGTTCGCCGGACGTACATGGACGCCCCCTATGCCAAGCTCTCAATTCGCGACGACTCGAAGGTAAAGATTGCACCCGTACATCCGGACTTTAATTGCGGCCTTTTGAGCCACGGTCCCTGATGGGAACAGCTGGTTGACGCCTCGATCGCATACACGCACTCCGGGTGCCTCGTCCGGCGCGGGCTTTGCCAACCACGGTCTGACCTGTCTTGCCATCACTTCATGATCACCTGAGCAATCGGTGGTAGTTCTCCCCGGTTGTTGTTGTCGTTGGATGCCCTTGGCTATGCCATCACTGCCTTGCGCACGTAACCCTCGTCGAATTGCCGGCCATGCGCCAGGAGAGCCCAGACGATTCGTGCGTTCTTATTGGCCAGCGCCACCGCCGCCACGTTCTTGTTGCGTCGGTTCACGACGGCGCTGATCCAATTGCATGCATCGGCCTTCTGGCTCACTCGATAGATGACCGAGCGCGCGCCGTGTATCAGCAGCGTTCGGAGGTACGTATCGCCGCGCTTGCTCATGCCCAGCAGGTTCGTCTTGCCACCGGAAGAGTTCTGTTTGGGCACGAGGCCCAGCCACGCAGCGACCTGACGACCACTGTCGAAATTCTTCGCGTCGCCGATGGAGGCGACCAGCGCGCTCGCTGTGATCGGCCCGATGCCTGGAACTTGGGCAAGCTTGCGGCTGAGATCATTGCCGCGATGCCATGCCTGGATCTTTGCCTCGAGTTCATCGACCTGGCGATCCAGATCTTTGAGGTGGTCGAGAAGTCGTTGCACGAGCAGTCGGAACACACCCGGCAACTCGTTGGCACCGTCCTCGATCAACTCGGGAACGCGCGTGGCGATGTAGCCGATGCCTTGCGGAATGATCAGACCGAACTCGGCGAGCAACCCCCGAATCTGGTTCGCCTGAGCTGTGCGCGCTCTCACGAAGCCTTGACGCACACGGTGCAACGCGAGGACCGCTTGCTGCTCGACGTTCTTCACCGGTACGAAGCGCATGTTTGGCCGAGCCACCGCTTCGCAGATCGCCTCGGCGTCGGCTGCATCGTTCTTGTTGGTCTTGACGTATGGCTTGACGAACTGCGGCGCCATCAGCCGCACGGCGTGTCCCATGCCTTGAAGTTTGCGCGCCCAGTGGTGCGCACCACCGCACGCTTCCATACCGACGAGGCACGGCGGAAGGTTGACGAAGAACGCTGCCACCTGGTCGCGCCGCAACTGCTTCTTCAGCACGACCTTGCCGCGCTCGTCGATGCCGTGGACCTGAAACACGTTCTTTGCCAGGTCGATGCCAACAGTCGTAATCTTCATGGTGGACGCCCCTCTCGGTTCAAGTGGTTGGTGACACCTCCACTTTGGCACGTTGATGCCGTTACGGGTGGGGGCGTCCATCCCATTGCATACCATTCTTGAGCCCCGATTCGCACTACGGGCCTCGTCTCGGAACGGCCAGGTGGACCGCCGACCGACGCGCCGCGGCAACCAGAGCTACGACGTCAAACAGACGGCCTCATTGCTCAGGGACACTTGGGCGCGCAGACCCGGTGGTTCTTGCCGAGGAAGCGCTTCGAGGTCATCTCCGAGGGGAGCTTGAACGTGCCGCACTTGAAGCACGACATCATTGATTCGGCGCGGGGCGTGTTGATGATGGAGCCGGAGGGCTTCTTCACGTAGCGCAGGCCGTCTTGGGAGAAAGTGGTGGGTTCTGACATTGGGGGCAGTATTTTACCCGCCAGACCAATTCTCCGCAGCGGCATTATGTTACGAGAAACAGAGGCTTGAGCTCGCGCCGCTCGCTTGCGCAAGGACAGGCCCCATTTCATGCGAAGAACTTAGCGGAGGAGGGCCGCATTGGAGATTTCCACCACGGCCGGGCTGGAGGAGGAGAAGCGAATCGGTGGCCGTCAAGGCGCGGCCAGCAATTTGGCGCCCGGGGCGATCAGGCCGTCCAAATCGAGGATGTCACGCGATGCACTGCGGTTGGGCGACATGGCCGCTGGGATCTTCATGCGGCGTCGTGTCGTGTGAATAGGTCTGGACGGAAAACGGGGCCGTTGCATAGCCCGGTGGGGGCGACTTGCGCCGTGCGCAACTGGGACAATGCCGCCATGAGTTTCAAGACCACCCTGTTTCAGGCGCTGCAGGCCGCTGACACGACTCATTGCAACGGCCACCGGGTCGTGAGCAAGATGCTGGACCAGAGGCCGGAAGCGCTACTGAAGCCCTACGTCGACCTCGACAACGGCGCAACGCTGTACATCCAGGACGTGGAGATCGTCATCGATGATGAGGGCCGGGCCTACGGCACATCCACGAAGGCGGAAGCTGAGCCGCTCGTCTGGGGCTTCCAGGTCGTCCGCCCGCTGGCCGCCTGCGACGTTCCCATCATCGAGCCGCCGCCGCTCAACGTTGCGGAGGTCGTCGGCCGCCTCAAAAAGATCGAGCGGGATGGACCGCGTTCCGCGCCGCCATGAGGTCCTCCTTGCTGCCCTCTGAGTCGTTGAGGGCGTGCGCAGTCGCCGCAGCTCGGCCCCCAAATCGCTCGTCAGCCGAGCGGCCTCCCCGCATCGAATCTCAAGGCACTGGCGCGAAGCTTAACGTGACAGGCGAGTCGTCTGCGAGCACCAGTTCGTAACGGCCATCCGCAAACCGAACTATGCGGCCATCCGGCATCGCGTTGCGCGTCGGCCAGCGCCGCGACAGCCTGCCGGGAGGAGGCCAGCGCTTCTTCGAGCGCGACCAGGGCCTATTCGAACGAGGCCTCGCGCTGCCCAGTTCGGCTGGCGCGCGGCATCCCAAAAAAAGCTTGGCGGCCTGATCGCGGTGCGGCCGCTCTTCGAGATCAGCCGCTCGAGTTCTTGCGGCGCCGGCGTCCGGCTCGAAGTGACCGGGCCCCTCATCTCGCTCGCTGCGGGCTGCGCACTGGACCTCCTTGTGCTGGCCCGCCAGGACGTGAGGCTCATGGCCACGGACATGGTCCATTTTGAAGCGACTCATCGCGCAGACGAATTTGCCGACGGAGCTGCGATCGCGAGCTTTCTCGCGAAGAACGAAGGGCGGATCGAAGTCGTCCCAACGACGATAGGGCAGCTCGCACTGCCCGAGTTGAAGCGTCAGCTGGCGGCAGGGGAGCGGGTCTCGATGCCGCAGGATCTGGGTGAGTTGTCGATCACGAATTTCGTCATTTCGATTCGCCAGGCGAATCCAGGCGACCCGATGTTGGTCCTCATGGAAGACGATTGGTTGTAAGCCGTCATTCAACTGCGCCCTTGCGCTCGGCATGACCGGCGTGCTGGGACTGTCTAGGCGGCTGGAAGCGCGATGTTCCAGGGCAGCAGGGCTT
>NZ_LYMK01000096.1 GCF_002157355.1 Variovorax sp. JS1663
ATGGCGGTGCCTGTTTCAACTTCAAGCTGGGCAAGTGCCGCCGCAATCAGTGTCCGAATTGCCCGCTCGTGCACGATCACCAGCTTGTTCTTGTACAGCCATTGACGCGCCCGCACGAGTACTGGAATTACCCGAAAGGCACCGAGCAAACGCCCACTCATGCGCAGGAAACCAATATGGAGCGCCAGACCAAGCTTGTGGGAATCACCTCGGCGTGCATTGATTGCGTCGCGCTCGGCACCATCGAAGGTGAAAAATGCCTTCATCTCGAAGTCGCTGATATCGCGGGGGAGCCCACGCATCCCCAAAAACGTTGTGTGCCAACCCTGCATCGTGAACCTCAAAAGTGGGAGGCCACCATACCCGTTTACAAAGCGAACAGGAAAGTCAATGAAATCAACGGTCTACCCAGACCACCCCCGCGCCAGTGCTAGCTTTGCGTACCGTCACTTATTGCACTGAAAACGAGGAGACCCCGCGAATGCGTGGTCCAGACCGAGACTAACCCGGACCGGCCGGACCGACCGCACCGAATTGCTTGGGCGCGGCTACTCAAGCGCGTGTTCGACATCGACATGCAGCACTGCCCCAACTGCGGCGCCGGGGAGCTCAAGATCATCGCGGCCATCCTGGAGCGACCGGTGATCGAGAAGATCCTGACCCACCTGGGACTGGATCCGCAGCCGCCGCCCAGAGGCCGAGCGCGCGAGGCGCGGCAAGACTGAAGCCGCCTGAGCCGCGTCGACCGTCCCGGACACCGTACACATCACAAAGGGCTGCGCAGCCTGGCGCCAGTGGCCGGTGGCGCTGCGCCCGCGTGCGGACTGGATGGCGGAAAACACAGGGTCAACCCCGAGATCAAGGCCCAACGAGCGCGAGGCGAGCCGTCAGGGCGGGCCGAATCCAGACAAGGCAACGGCTCAGGCGCCAGTTCCAAGCCATCCAGGCAGGCATCGGCTGCCCACCCAGGGCTGAGTCGGGCTTTCCAGGCTTTTCACAGACCAGACCGTTTGAAATTCCTATGCGCAACCGGGCGTGTACCGCGCGGGACAGTGGGGCGTGCGCATCGAGAACCTGGTGCTGAACGTGCCGGCCGCGACGCCGGAGGGCGACACATTCGCCGAGATGCTGGAATTCGAGACCTTGACCTTGTGCCCCATCGACACGCGCTGCCTGGACTTCACCCTGCTGCGAGAAGACGAACGCGCGTGGCTGAACGCCTACCACGCGACGGTGCGGGCGCGGCTCGGGCCGCGGGTGACGGGCGATGCGCGTGCGTGGCTGGAGGCGCGCACGGCGGCTCTCTGAGAGCCGCAAGCAGGCGGAACGCGCCTCGACGCTCAGGCGTAGATCACCATGCAACGCACTTCGATGCTCAGGCGATCCGGCGCGTCGGGGGGCGTCTGCGTATCGTCGAAGGCGGTGTGGAAACTGAACGTGCAAGGAGCCGCGGCCGCGCTCGCGTCACCCTGGCTGCCGCCCGAGCGAGCCAGCGCGCCGGCGGAATCCCATTGCTTGATGAGCAGCGCCTCGTCGCGGGTCATTGCCGGGTAGTAGTACCAGCGATGGCGCGCGGCGTGCCGCGCGAAATAGTTCTCACCGATGCGGTCCTGGTAATGGATCTCGAAGACCACGAGATCCTCGGGGTCCACGCTTTGGCCATCACACAAGGCGAGGGGATAGGTCGCGACAGGCTCGGCAGCGATGTTGCGCCACACGTTGATGATGGCGAAGCGACCGCCGGGCGCCAGCGCCGCCTCGGCCAACGCGGGTGCAATCAACGCCTGGTCGTCGCCCAGCACGCCGCGCAGCGTGTCGTTGATGCCGGGCGGGCGCGTCAGATCGCGCAGGCGTTGCGGCGCGCTGGTCAGCGTGTAGTCGCCGTGCACCATCAAGGCTGGGCCCTGCACCTGCTGTCCACCCTTGATGCGATGCCGGTGCTTCTTGCCCTGGGCCGAACGCACGTTGTGATCGAAGGCGAACGCTCGCGCGCCGGTGTGCTCGGCGACCAGGCGTGCGCAGTCCTCGTAGTAGCCGCTCACCACTTGGCGGTGATCCAGGAAGTCGAGCGCCGCGTCCGCGAGCGGGCGCCGCAGGAGTTCGAAGCCGTTGCTGGCGAGGTTGCAGGCGCCTCCCGGCGCGCCCGCGCGCCCACTCTCGATGAGCAGCTCGCGGGGCGCGACCTTCACGCCCTCGGTGCCGGCATCACTGCCGTCCGGATCGCGCCGGGTCAGCACGCGGCCATTGCGATAAAGCGAGGGCGTGACGCTCGAGTCCAGGTAGCGCAGCTCACCCAAGGTCTCGCCGTTCATGCTGGTCGATGCCGCGCGGGCGCGCGGTGTTCGCTGCACCATGAATCGCGAGATGCATCTGCTCCCGACATGTCACGCAGGCCTGGTTCGACCATGCTGGAAACTCCCCTTGCGGTTGACGGGTGGGACGGCTGTCGCCCATGGTGGTGGGCGGCCAGGCGCTGAGTGCGCGCGACCACCCACGTGCGGTGGCGTCGGCCGTGCCGCCGCAAAGTACCCCGGCGGCAAGGCGTGGACAAGTCAGAACACCAGGCACGAGCGAGGACGACGCATGGCAGGAACCGCATTGGTGAGCGGCGCGGGCAAGGGCATCGGTCGCGCCATCGCGCAGAGCCTCGCGGCCCAGGGTTACAACCTGTTCCTGCTCGGACGCGATGGCGAGGCGCTGGCGGCGGTCGCCACGGCGTGCGCCGAGCACTCGGTCCAGGCGCACTTCCTGGCGGGCGACCTGTGCGAGGCGGGACACATCGCCACCGCGCTGGCGGCTGCCGAGGAAAAACTGGGCGCCATCGACGTGCTGGTCAACAATGCCGGCGCCGCGGCGCGCGGCGCGGTGCAGGGCGCGGATCTCGCGGCCTGGCGCCAGGTGCTCGATCTCAACCTGTGGGCGGTCATCGCGCTCACCCGCGGCGTGCTGCCGGCGATGATCGCGCGGCGCCAGGGCGCAATCATCAACATCTCCTCGATCAGTGGCCGCCACAGCGCCGGCGGCGACGCCATCTACGCCGCGAGCAAGCATGCCTTGAACGGCTTCACTGCCAGCCTGTTCGAGGACGTGAGAGAGTTCGGCATCAAGGTGAGCTGCATCATGCCGGGCTTCGTCGACACCGCGCTCACCGCCGGCATGCAAAGGCGCCACGAACGCATGATCGGCGCCGAGGACATCGCCGCCTGCGTGGACTTCGTACTGGCCGCCTCGGCGCGCTGCTGCCCGACGGAAATCGTCATTCGACCGCAGCTCGCGCCTTGACACGACGCAGGCGGGCGCACGGAGACCACGTGGTCCGCGCGTCGCAGGCGCGCCTGGCTCAGCAGGTCCAGGTCTCGGTGTAGGGCCGCAGCTCGACTTCATTGCTCCAGGCCGAGCGCGGTTGCCGGTGTACCCACCAGTAGGTGTCGGCGACATCGTCGCAGTTGGCGGTCTGCTCGACGTCGAACTGCTCGCCGAGCCACTCACGCACCTGTGGCACATCGAGCGTGCAGTCGAGCCGCATGTGGGCGACATGCACGCCGCGCCTGGCGTAGGCCTTGGCCAGGCTCTGCGCCAGCGCGCGCAGACCGAACTTGCCGATGGCATACAGAGGGTTGGTGGCGGAGCCGCGCAACGCGGCCGTGGCGCTGGAGTAGAGCACGCTGCCGCGGCCGCGTTGGAGCATGGCCGGCATGACGGCCTTGGCGGCGGCGAAGGCGCCGATCACTTCCAGGCGGAAGATGTCCTCGAGTTCATCGAAGCCCATGTTCAGGGGTTCGCGCGGGGTGTAGCCGCCGCGCGCGTTGTAGATCAGCACGTCTATCTCACCGACCTCGGCCGCGACGCGCTCGAGCGCACCCTGCAGCGCTTCGGGTTGCGTGGCGTCGACGCTGTGAAAGGCGTGCTCGAGCCCAGGCGCCGCGTGCCGGGCCGCCCCGAGCGCGGCCTCGCTCCCCGCCGCGCTGCGCGACAGCAGCGCCAGGGAGTAACCCTCGCGGGCAAAACGCGCGGCGAGCGCGCGGCCCAGGCCGTCGCCCGCGCCGACGATGGCGCAAACAGGTGCTGACATGGCAATCACTCCTTGGGTCGGTGCGTGACGGATTGATGATACTCGTTCGCCGCGCCTTCTGCTACGGGATCACGCCCGCGCGCCTCAGCGCGACGACCTGTTCGGCGTCATAGCCCAGTTCGGCCAGCACTTCGGCATTGTGCTGCCCGAGGCGGGGCGCCAGAGGCTGGCGGTCGAAATGTACGCCCTCGAAGCGCGCCGCCGGGCGCGGCTGGCGTACGCGGCCGAGCCCGGGATGCTCGTACTCGCGGATCAGGTCGTTCGCCAGCACCTGCGCATGCTCGAGGGTTTCGGCGCGGCTCAGGACTGGCGCGCAGGGCACGCCGTGCTCGTCCAGCGCCGCGAGCCACTCGGCGCTGGTGCGCGTGGCCAGCACGGCGGCGGTGGCGGCGATGCGCTCGCGGGCGTGGATGAAGCGCGCGGCCGTGGTCTTGAACCGCGGGTCGTCTATCCAGGCGGGCTGCTCCAGCACCGTGCACATGCCTCGCCACTCGGCGTCCGACATCGCGCCGGCGGTGATGTAGCCATCCACGGTCTTGAACACCAGGTCCTGTGCGAGCTGGCCTATCCGGCGGTCCGCGCCCGCCTCCACTCGTGTGTAGTTGATCATGCCCTCGGGCCACAGGTAGGCGATGGTCGCATCGAGCATCGCAAGCTGCACGTGCGAGCCGCGGCCGTGCCGAGTGCGCGCGAGCAGGGCGGCGGTGATGGCCTGCGCCGCCGTGAGCGCGGTGGTCTTGTCCGGCACCACAGTACGGATCATGCGCGGCCTGCCTGTGTCGTTGTCGGCCTGGATGTCGGTCAGCCCCGTCAAGGCCTGGATGACGGGGTCGTAGACGCGCTTGCCCGCGTAGGGGCCGACGTCACCGAAGCCGCTGATGGAGACATAGACGATGTCGGGCTTGAGCGCGCGCACCGCCTCGAGTCCCAGGCCGAGCTGCGCGGCGGCGCCGGGGCGAAAGTTCCGACGCTGTCACAACGTTCCGCAATCATTGCGCATGTCGCGGCCCACCGGTGCGGGTCGAGGGAGCAGTCGTAGATCGCGCCGATCAGCTCCGACAGCTCGACGGCGGAGATCCCTTCCAGGCCCGTCATCGCACACCGTTCCGGCGCGACGCCCGAACCCGAGGCGCAAGGTCCGTCGAGCGATGCCATACGATGCGGGTCTGGTTCATCGAGAGATCGTAGGCAGGTAGGCTGCGACGCGTAATAACCTAAACAGGTGACTAATTGAATGCAGGAGTTGCGCGCCCCGCCCGGCCGCCAATGAATGATTTCACCGAGGCGATCTACGCGCTGTGGGACAAACTCGCGAACTACCCCATCGGGCATGGCGATGAAGCGCTCGAGCACCTGCTCTGCAGCCTCTGCTCGATCTTCGGCGCGCACAACGCACTTTGGTCGGTGGTCGTGCGGCTGCCAAGCCCTGCGTCGGGCGACGCGTTGAACGGCTGGCGTCCGCGATTCGTCCGGCTCCTGCGGCCTTTGCCGCCGATGGCCGCTTCGGTCCAGGCGCAGTTCGACACCCTGTGGTCGCCGTCCGTCGACCTCTCACAGATCCTTGCCGTGTCCGGCGAGGAACTGTTCCGCACCCGGCTCCTGTTCGAAGCGCTGCCTCCGGAGTGGTTCGACGGTCCCCACTGACGATGGCGTCGGCCAGGAACGACCTCAAAAGCACGGGGATATCGGCACTAAGGTGAACGACGGACTCCCGCCGGGGCTGGCCCACCCCAACCGGCTGCACCCGGTGGAGGGCCATCTTCTTGCACCCACAAGCCCGACCGAAGGGCGATGGCGAGTGCAGGGCGATGCTGGGACGGTAGAGGTCCCCATCGAGTCCTCTGCATGCCGTGCACGCCGCCCGCCAGCCCGGTTCCTTACCCGGCTTGGCCAGCCGGCTCCACTACGAACGCCACCGACCGGAGCAGACCACGCTGTACCGCCTGGTCCAGCAGCATGCGGCCAGCTTCATCGCCCACACCGAGGCCAGCACGGACGCCGAGTTGCCGCGGTTCATCAAGGACGAGTTCGACGCCTTCCTCGAGTGCGGCATCCTGGCGCATGGATTCCTGCGGCTACGCTGCGGCGAGTGCGGCCACGACAAGCTGCTGGCCTTCAGCTGCAAGCGCCGGGGATTCTGCCCCTCTTGCGGCGCCCGGCGCATGTCGCAGACCGCTGCGCACCTGGTCGACCACGTCATCCCGCACGTGCCGGTGCGGCAATGGGTGCTGTCGATGCCGATCCCGCTGCGCGTGCTGCTGGCCGCGCAGCCGGAACTGGTCACGCCGGTGCTGCAGGTGGTGCAGCGCGTGGTCACGCGACATCTGCTGCGGCAGGCGGGGCTCAAGGCTGACGAAGGTCACGGCGGCGCCGTCACGCTGATCCAGCGCTTTGGCTCGGCCGCCAACCTCAACATCCACCTGCACTGTCTGGTACTGGACGGGGTGTACTGCTGCGACGCCGATGGTTCGCCGGCCTTCATTGAGGCGGATGCGCCCACCGACGACGAATTGCACGCGCTGCTGCAGACCGTCATCGCCCGGCTGATGAAGATGCTCACGCGCCGGGGCGTGCTGGTCGAAGACATGGGCCAGACCTACCTGGCCGAGCCGGATGCCGACGGCGAGGAGGCGCGCACGCTGCGGCCGCTGCAGGCCGCGGCCATCACCTACCGAATCGCCTTCGGGCCGCGCGCCGGGCAGAAGGTGCTGACCCTGAGAGGCGCGATGCCGCGCGAGGACTCGGCCCGCCAGCCGCTGTGCGCCGACATCGACGGATTCAGCCTGCACGCCGCGGTGCGGGTCGAAGCCCATGACCGCAAGCGGCTGGAGCAGCTGTGCCGCTACATCACCCGGCCGGCGCTTTCCGACGAACGGGTGCAGGTCAATGCCGCCGGGCAGGTCGAGCTGAAGCTGAAGACACCGTGGCGCGACGGCACGACGCATCTGGTCTTGAGCCCGCTGGAGTTCATGCAGCGGCTTGCGGCGCTGGTTCCCCGGCCGCGTCTGCATCTCATCAGGTTCCACGGCGTGCTGGCGCCCAACGCCAAGCTGCGGTCCCTGGTGGTGCCGCAAGGGCCCGAGGTGGAGGAACGGGCCACCGCAGCCGTTGCCGCCAGCGAAGGGGTCTCCTCGTTTTCAGTGCAATAAGTGACGGTACGAAAAGCTAGCACTGGCGCGGAGGTGGTGTTGGTAGATCGT
>NZ_LYMK01000097.1 GCF_002157355.1 Variovorax sp. JS1663
GACTTCAAGGCGCATCGCGCGCTGGGCAGCAATGCGGACCTCTTCGCTGATGCGGGTGTTCGCGCGCGCTATGACCGCCTCAAGGACCTTTTCAAGGAAGGCGCCGCCTTCAGCCTGGCTCAGATCGATGCAGAAATGCAGTCACTCGCTCAGCAAGGCCTCGTCAGGACAGAAGAGCAGACGCTCTACAAGGCATTGGAGCGAGTGCGCAGCATCGTCTACGAAGCCGAGCGCATCAATGCGGGGGTTCCCAGTGGGACCGGTGGCGCTTCAGCCTTGTCCGTCAGCGTGAGCAGCATCGCCGCGGTTGGTTTGGACTATCAACTCTCGGTGCTGCGCGCCGGCCAGAACACCACAGGCTATCGGACCGATCCCTTGTCCGGCGGCATCGACGCTTACGCTGGCCGCAACCTGGCTCCCGGCGGCGCACTCGGCAACTTCTACGACCTCTATGGCGCCATCCCTCCCTCGGCCGTTGCCAACTCTCAATTGCACTATGGCAGCCCCGTGCCCATCTTTGTGGAAGACCAGCCCTTGTATCGAGGCTCTATCTTCGCGGACGTGGGCACGACGACCCTGAAGGCCGGCGAAGTCAAGCTGCTCGTCGACAACTTCGGGCTCAACGACTTCGGCGATACCCATAGCTTGGTGCTGATCGTCGACTCGCTGAGCGTGCAGAACACTTTGGCGCGGCTCGACCCCACTTTGACCGCTGAGCAGATGGGCATCCTCTTGAAGGCTGCCTCGAACCTCAAGGCCGACGCTCAGCGTCTGACACAAGGCAAGGCCGATGGCGACACCCTGGAGAGCTTTGTCAATGCACTGGCTGACACCCTCGGACTGGGCTGGAGCGGCGAAGCTCGGCTCGAAGGCGACCCCAGCGGTAACACCTGGGCGCGCGTCGAAGACCAGAACGGCTACAGTGGGCGGGTCACGTTCCATCAACAACTGAAGCAACTCGCCGGCAGTGGAGCTTTTCATTCGCTGCAAGGCAGGGTGACGCTGCAGAGCCTGCCAGCAACCGGCAATGCCTTCGCCGCCCAGGCGAAGACGCGCACCAGTTTCGCGGACATTGCGGCGCTGCAAACCCTGTCGCCCTTTGTGCTCAAGCCTGTCGGCGCCGCGGGCGAAGCCGCGCTCGACAGCCTCTGGCAAAGCGGCACCTGGGGCGAGAAGTACGACGCCTGGCTGCAAGACAAATCACTGGTCTCGCTGGGCAAGCCGGCCACCAGCTACACGGATGAATGGATAGCGGATCGCGCTGAGATGCTGCGCTGGCACGTGATGCGCAACACGATCGATGTCGATCGGGTGCGCATGCCGGGTGTCACGGAAAGCGTTCTCTACAGGGACGTGGCGACCGCCACGAGCTTCTACCTCACGAATACCAATGGCGGAGAACCGACCCCCATGGTCACGCGTCAAGTCGCCTTTGGTGGCGACGCTGGTGATGAGTTGGGTGGGGCAGATCGGAACGATCATCTCTATGGCGGCGCAGGCGCCGACACACTCATCGGCGGCAAGGGCGACGACTACCTCCAAGGCGATGCCGGCAACGATACCCTCGATGGCGGCGCGGGCGACGACATGCTGTTCGGCGGCGCAGGCCGCGACACCTACGTCATCGGCCCCGATACTGGCCGAGACATCATCCTCGACGCCGACGACCAAGGCACCATTCAACTGGCCGGCCGTTTCTTGACCGGCGCCGGCGAACTGATCAGCACTGCCAGCACCACCCAGCCCTACACCATCTGGCACGACGACAGCAACGCCGCCCAGCCCATCCGCTACAGCCTCAACACGCAGACCAAGGAACTCACCATCACCGGTGCCGGCAGCACCATCCTCGTCAAGGACTTCGCAGCCGGCGACCTCGGCATCGCCATCCCTGCTGCCACCACGCCTGTCGCAGTCGTTCCCCCCTACACCTTCGACCTCGCCACCCGCGAAGGCAGGTTGGCCCACCTAAACCTCGGCCTCACCCCCGGGCAAGGCAGCGCCGGCATGCGCCTGGACAACGCCGTCAATACCGCCGGCTACGTCGCCGACGCCCCCAGTCTCGGCGCCGGCAGCGGCGCTGGAGCCGACATCATCATCGGCGGCACCGGCACCTCTCCATACGGCTACATCATCGACGGCCATGGTGGCGACGATCGAATCTGGGCCGGCATCGAAACCACCCTCGAGGCCGCCATTGCCAGCGGCGAAACCACCCCCGCCAGCGGCAGCGCCACCTTGATGCTCGCCGGCAGCGAAGGCGATGACCAAGTCATCGGCGCAGCCGGAGACGACGTCCTCTTCGGCGGCATTGGAGACGACACCCTCGTGGGCGGCGCCGGCAGCGACATCATCCTCGCCGATGGCGACGACGACACCTACCAGAGCAACTACCACATCACCGCCTGGAGCACCGGCACCAACACCGCCTGGAGCCCCGGCACCACCACCGTACGCCCCGGCCGCTTGTTGCGCATGTACGTGGAGACCGGCGGGTTGGGCGAAGTCGACAACTACTACTACACAAGCGTCATCGACGAGTACATCAATCCCCTGGCCAACACCGACCTCTCCGGCCTGCTGGCCATGCGTGCCGAAGACATCGTGCCCGCCCCCGGGGACACCCGCAGCTACGATCCCGGCACCCAGCGCACTTTCGCCCAGGTCAACGACGGCAAGTTCATGGCCACCAACATCGGAAGCGGCGCCGACATCATCCATGCCGGTGCAGGCGACGACACCGTCAACGCCGGCGCCGGAGACGACATCGTCTTCGCCGGCAGCGGCATCGATGCGGTGGCCGGTTACGAGGGAGACGACTTCATCGAGGGCGGTGCATCTCGGCTAGTTCGAACCTGCACAGCGCGAATGCGAAAGCGAAAGCGATCGCGAAACACCGCCAGTCTGAAGGGCTTACGCCATGCTTGAGCTTGGCATCGGTGCCGACATCTTGCGGGGTGTCGGATGGATCGTGCGGCTTCTTTTCCTTGCTGCCATTGCCTACGCGCTTTGGAATGGCAAGAACTGGAAGCGAAGGTTGCTGAACGTCGCGTTGGTTGTCCTTGTGTTTAGCACACCGCTATGGCCGGGCATAGGCGATCGGATTCGCTACGAGCGCAAATACAAGGCAGCAAAAGCGCTGTTCGATGAGCGATGCAAGACGGCTGGCGAACGGATTAACAAGACCGTTGAATCCGTAGACGGCATCGTTTGGGAACGATGGAGGCCGAAGGAGTTGAACTATGGAGATCAGTTTGCGCGAACAGATCCTTACGGCAGAGATTGCGGTGGGGAAGACTGCATCAAAGCAATGCTGCGTGTTACCTCCGGATCGGATCTGAACGTAGACGAGGCTAAGCGGCAGGCAGATGGCTACTCGTTCGTCGAAACGATCGATCCGACTTGGGGTATTTCATATCGATACACGGGTGTTGTTGCTTCTACTAATCGGCGAACAGGCACCCAGACAGGGCTAAAAGATGCGGAAAAAGAAGCCGATACCGGTGTCTTTAGGTTTGCGGTAGAGCGAGAGTCAATTCAGAAGTTCACTGCCCGTTACAGCGTTACTTGGAGAGATGTTTCTACGGAAGAGGATCGAAAGCATTGGATTGCAGGCGGCTCCATTCGGATCGTTGATCTTCAAACCAACGAGCTTGTCGCTGAACGGATTGGATATCTGATGGATCCGGGGCAGGGCGGCACTGGTGGCCAAAGAAGTCCTTGGACTTGGGCTCGAAGCTCCACCAAGGGGTGTCCGTCAATTGCTGAGCACAACTTTGTGTTCATTCGAAAAGTACTTCAACCAAGTAAAGGGGAGTGATCATGTCCAGCGAAATTTCTAGCTATCTCAAATACGCGAACCTGCAAATTGCAGCGGAAGCGTTCTATGGAAAGAAGATGGCCGCACCTGGAGAGGCGTACTTTGGTCCACTGACCGTGGAGTATCTGATGGCCGGCAATGACCGTTCCAGCAAGTTCACTGAATCCCAGGCGCGTGAGTTCATCGAAGAAGGCTGGACAGTCGTCGAGCACAAGAGCAACACGTCGACAGGCTTCAGTGGCACCCTGTTTCGCAACAGCGACACCGGTGAGCTGGTCCTCTCCTTCCGCAGCACCGAGTTCGCCGACGACGCGACCCGCGACAACCAGGCCACCAACGTCCTCGAGATCAAGGAAAAAGGCTGGGCCTTCGGCCAGATCAGCGACATGGAGGCCTGGTACGCCAGCCTCAAGTTCAACGGCAAGATCAGCGCGTCGGACATGATCTCCGTCACCGGCTACAGCCTGGGCGGGCACTTGGCGACGGCCTTCAACCTGCTCCGACAGGAAGAGGCTGCGGCCACCGGAACGCCAAATCCCATCAGCGCCACCTACACCTTCAACGGCGCCGGCGTCGGCGACCTTCTGAACGGCAAGAGCTTGAGGCAGGTGTTGGACAACTTCCTCGAGGTGCGTCATCTCGGCGCCGATTCCGAGTTCGCCACGGCTGAAGGCGAGGCCCTCTACCAGCAAATCAAGGCGTTGCTGCCCGTACACCCCAGTTGGGCAGAGCTGGCCCAAGCCAAAGCCACGGTCGAGCAAGCCATCACGGCCGCCAAGCAAAGGCCACTGATCGAGACTGCCTACCAGGTCGCGGACTATCAATTGCTCGCCGGTGCGCTCGGGCGCTCTTACGCCATCGCCAAGGAGAGAGACCGCGTTGCCACCATCAGCAACAGCGGAACGCCGCCGCTGCCGACTGACCTTCAGGCCGTGGATGCCGTCGAACTCGACTACCAACTCGGCGTTCTCATTGCAGCCAAAGACACAAAGGCCAGGTCTATCCTCGCTGGCGCTTGGATAACCGCCACGGACGATCGCACCTACGCCGATAAGCGCATCCCCAAATTCCACGACGTCTTCGCTAGCAACTTCCCTACCGCCGTCGCCAACTCGCAGGTGCACTATGGCGAGGCCGTCGGCATCATCGTGGAAGACCAGCCGCTGCACCGGGGCATCTATGCGGCCAGTGCTGGCGTGACCAGCGCGTGGAACTGGGACACCAAGCTCCTGGTCAACGACTTCAGCCACAACGACTTCGGCGACACCCACAGCCTGGTGCTCATCGTCGACTCGCTGACGGTTCAAGACACGTTCGCCAGGCTCGACCCCACCTTCAGTACGGCGAAGTTCGTGCCCCTCATGAAGGCCGCCACCAACGCGACAGGTGAGAGCGACACCGTGAGCTGGGGTCAGGGCAAAGCCGAAGGCGATGCATTGGACAACCTCGTCAATGCTCTGGCGCGCACCTTCAAGGTTGACATCGTTCCTCTCAAGGGCGACACCCGCGGCAACAGCTGGTTCGAGGTCGACAGCAAGAACGGCTTCAGCGGACGCAGCGAGTTCCACAACGCCCTCGCATCCATCGTCAAGAGCGATGAGTTCAAGGCCATCCAAGGCGACGTCGTCGTATCGGCGGTGGGCAGCAACCTCGCCACGCAGGCGCAAGCCCGCACCGGTTTCGAAGACATCGTTGCCCTCCAGACCCTGAGCCCTTTCAAACTCACGGCCGCGAGCGAGGCCGGCAGGGCAAAGCTCGAAGGTCTCTGGGAAGACAGCGATTGGAGTGATCAGTACCAGGCGTGGCTCGATGACAAAGAAGCCTTGCAATCAGGTGAGGCCGCGAGCAACTACAGCAATGAGTGGATGGCTGACCGCGCTCGGCTGCTCAACGCGCTCATGATCCAAGGCAACCAGAACAACGATACCGGTCAAGTCTACGACGCGGGCGTGCCATCGGACCGTGCGCTGGTCTTCGACTACTACGAAGCGGCGAGTGCCACACCCAAGACCCTGATCGCCAAGAGCAGGGACGGCGTCGTACTGCCTGACCAACACATCCTCTTTGGCGATGACGGCGCGAATGTCCTGCAAGGATTCGACAATGCGCTGGGTGACCGCCTCTACGGCGGCGCCGGCAACGACATCCTCAACGGCGGCAAGGGCAACGACTACCTCGAAGGCGGCACCGGCACCGACACCTACGTCATCGCCCCCGACAGCGGCCGAGACAT
>NZ_LYMK01000098.1 GCF_002157355.1 Variovorax sp. JS1663
ATGGACGCGGTTAGTTGTTTGGGTATCGATGCTGTGAGGTGTTGGTGGCTTGGGTGGCTGGCGAGTCTGGGGCGTGATGAGGAGGGGTTTGAAAAAATTTCTTCAAAAAAGTTAGATGGTTCTTCAAAAACCGTGTCATAATCTAAGGCTTCGCTGATCGCAGCGAGGTTGGCAGAAAGAGTGAAGAGCTTGGACTGCTGGGGATCGTTAAAAACATACAGCCGATAAGCGTGGGCGTTTGAGGCGAATGGCCAAGTTCTTCGGAACTGAAGCCTTTTAGGCTTTCAAATGCTCATGAGAATAGAAGTGAAGTTCACTTCAATTCCGTTTTTATGAGTTTGTCTCGCGAGAGACGTTAAATTCAAGATCGAACTATAGAGTTTGATCCTGGCTCAGATTGAACGCTGGCGGCATGCCTTACACATGCAAGTCGAACGGCAGCACGGGAGCAATCCTGGTGGCGAGTGGCGAACGGGTGAGTAATACATCGGAACGTGCCCAATCGTGGGGGATAACGCAGCGAAAGCTGTGCTAATACCGCATGAGATCTACGGATGAAAGCAGGGGACCTTCGGGCCTTGCGCGAATGGAGCGGCCGATGGCAGATTAGGTAGTTGGTGGGGTAAAGGCCTACCAAGCCTGCGATCTGTAGCTGGTCTGAGAGGACGACCAGCCACACTGGGACTGAGACACGGCCCAGACTCCTACGGGAGGCAGCAGTGGGGAATTTTGGACAATGGGCGCAAGCCTGATCCAGCCATGCCGCGTGCAGGATGAAGGCCTTCGGGTTGTAAACTGCTTTTGTACGGAACGAAAAGGCTCTTTCTAATAAAGAGGGCTCATGACGGTACCGTAAGAATAAGCACCGGCTAACTACGTGCCAGCAGCCGCGGTAATACGTAGGGTGCGAGCGTTAATCGGAATTACTGGGCGTAAAGCGTGCGCAGGCGGTGATGTAAGACAGTTGTGAAATCCCCGGGCTCAACCTGGGAACTGCATCTGTGACTGCATTGCTGGAGTGCGGCAGAGGGGGATGGAATTCCGCGTGTAGCAGTGAAATGCGTAGATATGCGGAGGAACACCGATGGCGAAGGCAATCCCCTGGGCCTGCACTGACGCTCATGCACGAAAGCGTGGGGAGCAAACAGGATTAGATACCCTGGTAGTCCACGCCCTAAACGATGTCAACTGGTTGTTGGGTCTTCACTGACTCAGTAACGAAGCTAACGCGTGAAGTTGACCGCCTGGGGAGTACGGCCGCAAGGTTGAAACTCAAAGGAATTGACGGGGACCCGCACAAGCGGTGGATGATGTGGTTTAATTCGATGCAACGCGAAAAACCTTACCCACCTTTGACATGTACGGAATTTGCCAGAGATGGCTTAGTGCTCGAAAGAGAACCGTAACACAGGTGCTGCATGGCTGTCGTCAGCTCGTGTCGTGAGATGTTGGGTTAAGTCCCGCAACGAGCGCAACCCTTGTCATTAGTTGCTACATTCAGTTGGGCACTCTAATGAGACTGCCGGTGACAAACCGGAGGAAGGTGGGGATGACGTCAAGTCCTCATGGCCCTTATAGGTGGGGCTACACACGTCATACAATGGCTGGTACAAAGGGTTGCCAACCCGCGAGGGGGAGCTAATCCCATAAAACCAGTCGTAGTCCGGATCGCAGTCTGCAACTCGACTGCGTGAAGTCGGAATCGCTAGTAATCGTGGATCAGAATGTCACGGTGAATACGTTCCCGGGTCTTGTACACACCGCCCGTCACACCATGGGAGCGGGTTCTGCCAGAAGTAGTTAGCCTAACCGCAAGGAGGGCGATTACCACGGCAGGGTTCGTGACTGGGGTGAAGTCGTAACAAGGTAGCCGTATCGGAAGGTGCGGCTGGATCACCTCCTTTCTGGAAAACAGTCGTTCAAATTGAACGCCCACACTTATCGGTTGTTGGAAGAGGTCGAGTGATCGACTTATGGGTCTGTAGCTCAGCTGGTTAGAGCACCGTCTTGATAAGGCGGGGGTCGTTGGTTCGAGCCCAACTAGACCCACCATCTTCTGATATCCAAGTGAGAGGACATCGGGGGATTAGCTCAGCTGGGAGAGCACCTGCTTTGCAAGCAGGGGGTCGTCGGTTCGATCCCGTCATCCTCCACCAACACCCTGGTAGATATTTCTTCAACACCAAAGCGGCTTTGCGTGCGAACGCGAGGCTTCTTTGTTGTTGATCGAGATTGTTCGATCAATCGGCTGTTCTTTAAAAATTCATAGAGTCGAATCAGCGTTGCCGGCGGAAAGAGCGAAAGCTCACCGTGCCGTCGGCAGCATGAATTTTTGATTGCGTCAAATGAACTTCACTTCGAAGCAATTCGAGCTGAAGACGGCATAACGCGTCAGGTGAAAGACCTGACATATTCCTTGATAGGCTTTGGTCTCTGTGAAGAGACGTCAAAGTTATAGGGTCAAGTGAATAAGAGCATGTGGTGGATGCCTTGGCGATGATAGGCGACGAAGGACGTGATAGCCTGCGATAAGCTTCGGGGAGCTGGCAAATTAGCTTTGATCCGGAGATTTCCGAATGGGGAAACCCACCGAAAGGTATCGTTATCTGAATACATAGGGTAACGAGGCGAACCGGGTGAACTGAAACATCTCAGTAGCTCGAGGAAAAGACATCAACCGAGATTCCGAAAGTAGTGGCGAGCGAAATCGGAAGAGCCTGCTAGTGATAGCGCAAGACTTAACGGAACGGCTTGGAAAGGTCGGCCATAGTGGGTGATAGCCCCGTACGTGAAAAGACTTGTGTGGTACTGAGCTAGCGAAAAGTAGGGCGGGACACGAGAAATCCTGTCTGAAGATGGGGGGACCATCCTCCAAGGCTAAATACTCATCATCGACCGATAGTGAACTAGTACCGTGAGGGAAAGGCGAAAAGAACCCCGGGAGGGGAGTGAAATAGATCCTGAAACCGCATGCTTACAAAAAGTCGGAGCCCGCAAGGGTGACGGCGTACCTTTTGTATAATGGGTCAGCGACTTACATTCAGTGGCAAGGTTAACCGAATAGGGAAGCCGTAGAGAAATCGAGTCCGAATAGGGCGTCCAGTCGCTGGGTGTAGACCCGAAACCAAGTGATCTATCCATGGCCAGGATGAAGGTGCCGTAACAGGTACTGGAGGTCCGAACCGACTAGTGTTGCAAAACTAGCGGATGAGCTGTGGATAGGGGTGAAAGGCTAAACAAACTTGGAAATAGCTGGTTCTCTCCGAAAACTATTTAGGTAGTGCCTCAAGTATTACCTTCGGGGGTAGAGCACTGTTTTGGCTAGGGGGTCATGGCGACTTACCAAACCAAGGCAAACTCCGAATACCGAAGAGTAGAGCTTGGGAGACAGAGCACCGGGTGCTAACGTCCGGACTCAAGAGGGAAACAACCCAGACCGCCAGCTAAGGTCCCTAAAATTGGCTAAGTGGGAAACGAAGTGGGAAGGCTAAAACAGTCAGGATGTTGGCTTAGAAGCAGCCATCATTTAAAGAAAGCGTAATAGCTCACTGATCGAGTCGTCCTGCGCGGAAGATGTAACGGGGCTAAGCCAGTTACCGAAGCTGCGGATGCACAGTTTACTGTGCGTGGTAGGAGAGCGTTCTGTAAGCCTGTGAAGGTGCGTTGTAAAGCGTGCTGGAGGTATCAGAAGTGCGAATGCTGACATGAGTAGCGTTAAAGGGGGTGAAAAGCCCCCTCGCCGTAAGCGCAAGGTTTTCTACGCAACGTTCATCGGCGTAGAGTGAGTCGGCCCCTAAGGCGAGGCAGAGATGCGTAGCTGATGGGAAACAGGTCAATATTCCTGTACCGATGTGTAGTGCGATGTGGGGACGGATCTTAATAGTTCATCCGGGTGTTGGATGTCCCGGTTTAGCTGGATGTAGGCGTCAGGTAGGCAAATCCGCCTGACATATACCGAGGCCAGTGATCGAGCGAGCTTGCTCGCGAAGTGAATGAACGAGGTTCCAGGAAAAGCCACTAAGCTTCAGCTGCACACGACCGTACCGCAAACCGACACTGGTGCGCGAGATGAGTATTCTAAGGCGCTTGAGAGAACTCAGGAGAAGGAACTCGGCAAATTGACACCGTAACTTCGGAAGAAGGTGTGCCCTATTAGTGTGAAGTGAACAACGGAGCATGAACGGGTTGCAAAAAATCGGTGGCTGCGACTGTTTATTAAAAACACAGCACTCTGCAAACACGAAAGTGGACGTATAGGGTGTGACGCCTGCCCGGTGCTGGAAGATTAAATGATGGGGTGCAAGCTCTTGATTGAAGTCCCAGTAAACGGCGGCCGTAACTATAACGGTCCTAAGGTAGCGAAATTCCTTGTCGGGTAAGTTCCGACCTGCACGAATGGCGTAACGATGGCCACACTGTCTCCTCCTGAGACTCAGCGAAGTTGAAATGTTTGTGATGATGCAATCTCCCCGCGGAAAGACGGAAAGACCCCATGAACCTTTACTGTAGCTTTGTATTGGACTTTGAACGGATCTGTGTAGGATAGGTGGGAGGCTTTGAAGTGCGGTCGCTAGATCGCATGGAGCCAACGTTGAAATACCACCCTGGTGCGTTTGAGGTTCTAACCTAGGTCCATTATCTGGATCGGGGACAGTGCATGGTAGGCAGTTTGACTGGGGCGGTCTCCTCCCAAAGCGTAACGGAGGAGTTCGAAGGTACGCTAGTTACGGTCGGACATCGTGACGATAGTGCAATGGCATAAGCGTGCTTAACTGCGAGACTGACAAGTCGAGCAGATGCGAAAGCAGGACATAGTGATCCGGTGGTTCTGTATGGAAGGGCCATCGCTCAACGGATAAAAGGTACTCTGGGGATAACAGGCTGATACCGCCCAAGAGTTCATATCGACGGCGGTGTTTGGCACCTCGATGTCGGCTCATCTCATCCTGGGGCTGTAGCCGGTCCCAAGGGTATGGCTGTTCGCCATTTAAAGAGGTACGTGAGCTGGGTTTAAAACGTCGTGAGACAGTTTGGTCCCTATCTTCCGTGGGCGCTGCAGATTTGAGGAAGCCTGCTCCTAGTACGAGAGGACCGGAGTGGACACACCTCTGGTGTATCGGTTGTCACGCCAGTGGCATTGCCGAGTAGCTAAGTGTGGAAGAGATAACCGCTGAAAGCATCTAAGCGGGAAACTCGTTTCAAGATGAGATCTGCCGGGGCCTCGAGCCCCCTGAAGAGTCGTTCTAGACCAGGACGTTGATAGGTCGGGTGTGGAAGCGCAGTAATGCGTTAAGCTAACCGATACTAATTGCTCGTGCGGCTTGACCCTATAACTTTGATCAGTCGATCAAGTTGTTATGCCAAGTGACGCAATCAAACAGACAAAGCTGATTCCAACTCTATGAATTCGCCGTCCTGACCCAAAACCAGGACAGCAACCCTTTATGCCTGATGACCATAGCGAGGTGGTCCCACTCCTTCCCATCCCGAACAGGACAGTGAAACGCCTCAGCGCCGATGATAGTGCGGGTTCCCGTGTGAAAGTAGGTCATCGTCAGGCTCTTACAGCCCTCAAAAAGCCCAACCCCGCAAGGTTGGGCTTTTTGTTTTAGAGAATCGAAA
>NZ_LYMK01000099.1 GCF_002157355.1 Variovorax sp. JS1663
CGTCGATGGTGTCCTGGCCGTCGCCCAGCGCGAAGGCATAGGTGTCGCTGCCTGCGCCGCCGGAGAGGGTGTCGTTGCCGCCGAGTCCGTTCAAGGTGTTGTTGCCAGAGCCCGTCGTGATGAGGTTCGCGCCGGCGTTGCCGGTGGCGTAGCCGGCGTTGTCGTTGAGCTCGAGGTTCTCGACGTTGTCGCCCAGCGCATAGCCGCCCCATCCGGCGAAGTAAACGGTATCGATACCGCCATCCACGTCTTCGGACACCACGCTTCTGTCTTCGACAATCTCGTACCGGTCGTTGCCCGTGCCGCCGCGCAAGGTCACTTTGCTGCCCGGATCGATGAACATCTTCACCAGCTTGTCGTCGCCTGCGCCGCCATCGAGCAGGTCGGAGCCGAAATAGCTGATCAGCCGATCGTCGCCATCGCCGCCATACAGTTCATCGCGATCGATGCGGCGCGCGCCGCCGGTGTCCAGCGCCCGATACTGGTCTTCGATGGCATCGTTGCCTGCGCCGCCTTCCAGTGTGTCGTTCTCGAAAGAGCCGCTGATGCCGTTGTCCTGCGCATTGCCCACGAAGTAAACGCCTTCGCCGCCGTACGAATCTCCCTCCCATGCGACTCGGCCATTGGCCGCGATGTTCTCGACATGGGCGTAGCCGTCCAGGTAGAACTTCTTGCCGCTGGAGCGCAGGATCGACGAACCTCCCCGCACCACGTCGATGACGACCCGGTCGTTGCCGCCGCCGGAGGCCTCGACCACCACGTCGCTGGCATCCACGAAGTAGGTGTCGTCACCGTCCAGGCCCGTCAGCACGTTGCTCGCGGTATTGTTCGAGGCCCGCAGGTCGTTGTTCGCGGCGTCTCCAGTCGCGCCCAGGGCCAGACTGCCACGAAGCTCGATGCCTTCCACGTTCGGCGCCACCGTCAGCGAAAGGGTGGACGAGATCATGACGTCCTGGCCGCCGCCTTTGGCCTCGACCACCAGGTCGCCAGCGTTGTCGATCATGAAATAGGTGTTCTCCGCGCCGCCGATCATTCGATCGGCCCCCTCGCCGCCATCGACCAAGGCGCCGCCAAAGGAGTTGTTCACTGGAGAGCCGATCGTTCCACCGAGGGTCAGGTCGATGACGTTGTCCAGCGAATTCCCCCGGTACCAGGCCCTGGTGTCAGCCTGGAAATCCATGTACGGCCTGTAAACGTCGTCGAAGGTGACAATGCCGTTCACACCCTTGGGGATACCCCAGATCGTGGTGATCGTGCTGCCTGAGATGAACAGGTTCTCCACGTGGTCCGGCAAGCGCACGTCATACTGCATGGTCACCAGGGTGTCGATGCCGCCTTCTGCAGTCTCGACAATGACGTCCTTCGGGAGATAGCTCCAGTCGGGCAGGGTCATGGGCAAGCCCGCTTCGACGATGTAGGTGTCGTTGCCCAGCCCGCCGATCAGCGTGTCGCCGCCGGCCCCGCCGTCGAGCACGTTGTCGCCCGCATTGCCGGTGATCACGTTCGCGCCGTCATTGCCCGTGGCATTGATGTTGAGAATGCCGGTCAGCATCAGGTTCTCGACGTTGTTGGGCAGAGAGTAGGACACCGAACTGTTGGCGAGATCGGTGCCGCCACCCGCACTCTCGATGATCTGGTCGGATCTGTGGTCCACGGTGTAGGTGTCGTTGCCGCTGGTCCCGGTTTGGGTATTGGCTGTGCCCACGCTATTGATCAGACGCGCGTTGATGTCCGACGCTGCCCAGAGGGTGCCGTCGGCAAAGCGGATGCTTTCGATGGCGCCTGCGGTCGTGAACTGGCCCGGTATCCAGAGTTGTTCGCCGCTGGCAAGCGCGATCACGAGCGAGTCCACGCTGGTGCCGTGCACCACGTCGCCCGGAGCGCGGTTGGTAGGGGAACTCGATGTCTTGATCAGGGTGACGTCCGACGGCAGGATGCCCGCGCCCAGCTGAACGGCATCCACGCCCGCGCTGTCAGTCAAGATGTCCTGGCCACCGCCTCGTTGGAAGCTGTAGGTGTCGTTGCCGGCGCCGCCGATCAGGTAGTCATGGCCGGCGCCGCCATCCAGCGTGTCGTTGCCCGTACCGCCATCGAGTCTGTCGTTTCCGCCACCGCCGGCCATGGCATCGTCGAGGCCGTCGAAACCGTTCAGGACGTTGTTGCCGTCATTGCCCGTGACGGCCAGTTGACGCAGAGTCGCCGCTGTCCAGATGGTTTGCGGAGAGGAGACGAAACGAACTTCCTGGATACCAGAGCTCGTCGTGAGCGACTCGAAGAGATAGTCCAACCGGACAGCCACGCCATCCTTCGACGAGAGCAAGGCGTTGTTGCCGTCGCGCAGAACCATGACATCTTCAGGCCTGATGCCGGCGCCGAACTCCACGATGTCGCGCCCCGCAGGATCGTCTCGGTAGATCACATGGCTGCCGTCCAGAATCCTGTAGGTGTCGTTGCCTTGGCCGCCGTAGAGTTTGTCCTGGCCCGAAGACGCCACCAGCACGTCGTCGCCAGCACCACCGTAGAGCGTGTCGTTGCCGGCGCCGCCGATCAGCGTGTCATTGCCGCCCAGGCCGCGAAGGGTGTCGTTGCCTGCCAGGCCGTCAAGGGTGTCGGTGCCGCTGGTGCCCCAGAGCCCATTGTCGAGTCCGGTAGCGGTATTGGCCGAGGCATAGACGTCGGCGTAGCTGAGCACGACATTGGGCGCATCGTCGAAGACGAAGCGAATGCCTTGCTGCGCAGCGGGCAGCTCCATGAACTGCTCGATGCGAAGATCACTGCGGGACCCTGAGATCTCGATGAGCAAATAGGAAGTCGGTGAGTAGGCGGAACCTGAAATCAGCCCTTCCCGAGACGAGATCTTGAGCGAAGCGGGGCTGATGCCTGAAGCGAACCGAATGGTCGTGGTTTGCCCCGCTGTCGTACTGATGCCTTGTATGACGGTGTTGCCGAGCTGAACGCGAGGACGAATGACGACGGTGTCGGTGCCGCCGCCACTGAGGTTGATCAGGGCGCCGCTGGCATCCACCCAGTCATCGCCAGCGCCCGCGAAGATCTGATAAGCCTCGCCGATGATGGTGTCGTTGCCCTCGCCGCCATCCATGCGTTGCGCCCCGTCGGCGTCTTCCAGCCTGTCGTCGCCTGCTTCTCCATAGAGCGAGTCGTAGCCGTTCCCGCCTCGAAGGGTGTCGTTGCCGGCGCCGCCATGGAGCGTGTCAGTGCCGGCGTTGCCGTCGATGGTGTCGTTGCCGATTCCACCTTGCACGGTGTCGTCGCCTGCGAGCGCATCGACGGTCTCACCCATTGCCAACAGCTTGATCACATCGTTGCCCGAGGTGGCCTGTTGCTGGCCGGTTGCCAAGCTGAGGTCAGCCAGACGAATCGAGGGGCCGCCGGAGAATTCAACCCGATGCAAAGGGTCGGTGCTGTAGGCGCCGACGACCGTTACCTTGTCGGTCGAGTTGAGCAGGTTGGCGACGAGGTCATCGCCGCTTCTGATGAATAGCACGTCGGCCAGAGAAACGCCCGCCTTGAAGCGCAGCACATCCTGGTCGCCGATGGCGGACGAATCGAGGATCCGGTCTTGACCATCGCCCTTGCCGAACAGGAAGACGTCGCTGCCCTGACCGCCGTAGATCTGGTCGTTGCCTGCACCGCCATCAATGACGTCGTTTCCTTCATGGCTGTAGATGATGTCGTTGCCCGCGCCGCCGTCGATGACGTCATCTCCCTGGTCGCTGTAGATGGTGTCGTTGCCAGCGCGGCCGGTGATGATGTCGCGGTAGTGGGTGCCGTTGCCGTAGGAGTTGCCGGCGTCGTCGGCCATGTTGATGAGCACGCCCTTGTCGGCCAGTTGTTGCCATGTCATGGAGCTTCCATCGGCCAGTTCAAGGGTGTCGAAGTAGCTTCCTTTGAGGAAGATCCGGTCGCCCTGCGTTCCGTAGGCCAGAGACATCTGCAGCGATTGCGAAGAGGCATCGAAGGTCTTGGCCAGTTGCAGGCTCTCGCGGGTGATGCCCTGGCCGAAGAGGAATCTGGATTGGGTCCAATCGGATCGCCTTTTGTCGCTGCCGGAGTCGACGGTGTCGATGCCATCGCCGAGCTGGAGTTCGACGGTGGCACCGCCACTGCGGTTCGTCGACAGGTCGTAGTAGTCGTTGCCTTTGCCACCGTTCAAGGTGACGTTCCTGGCTCCGTCGGCTGCACTCAGCCGGTCGGCCCCGCCCGCCCCCCAGACAGATTCCCCGCTTTGCACGGTGAAGTCGACGGGCTGCGACGAATTCGACTGGAGCCACTCGCGCATGTCGAATTGCTGGCCGCCGACGATGATGTTTTCAAAGACGCCGGTGTAGCCGCGGTCGAGCAAGACCCACCGCTGCTGGGAGGGATCGCCCAGGGCCAGGACGAGTTCGCCCTTGGCGGTGGCGCCGACGATGGACACCGGGCCCTGGAATTCGACGGTGTCGGTGCCGCCCGAGTCGGTCAGCAGTTCGGCCAGTGGGGCATTGTCTACGTCATCGGTGGCGATGACGTAGCGATCATCGCCCTCGCCGCCGTCGAGGTAGTCGTTGCCTTTGCCGCCGATGAGGACATCGTTGCCGCTGCTGCCCAGCAGGGTGTCTTTGCCGTCGCCGCCTTCGAGAAGGTCATCGCCTTCGGCGCCGTCGAGGTAGTCGATGCCGCTGCCGCCCATGAGGACGTCATTGCCGCCGTTGCCCCACAGGGTGTCTTCGCCGTCACCGCCTTCAAGGTAGTCGTTGCCGTGGAACTGGGAGGCAAGGCCGGTGCTCCTGTCGCCTTCCAGCAGGTCGTCACCGGCGCCGCCCAGCAAGACATCGTCGCCCCCGCCCCCGATGAGGTCATCGTCGCCATCGCCGCCATCGAGCAGGTCGTTGCCGTGGTTCTCGCCGGCCAGGTCCGCCGTCTCGTCGTCGCCGTGCAGTACGTCGGCGCCGTCGCCGCCATCGAGGGTGTCATCCTTGCCACCGCCGATGAGGATGTCGTCTCCGCCGCCGCCATCGAGGTAGTCGTCGCCCGCAAATTGCGCTGAGATGCCCAGATCGTCGCCCAGGATCAGGTCGTCGCCGGCGCCGCCGTAGAGTTCGTCGGCCTGGCCCCCGCCGACGATGGCGTCGTCGCCTTCGCCGCCATCGATGAAGTCACGCCCATGGCGCGCAGGGTCGAGCTGGAGCTGGCTGGTCCAGGTGGCGCCGTGCACGATGCCGGTTCTCACCGCACTCGCCGCACCCCCCACGTTGTACGTTGTGAAGTCGCCCCACAGGATGTCGCCGCCCTCGCCGCCCTCGATGAAGTCGTCGCCCTCGTAGCCGGCCACCGCATCGATGCCGCTGCCGGCGAAGACGATGTCGTCTCCGGCGCCGGCGTTGACGGTGTCGTCGCCTGCACCGGCATGGATGATGTCGGC
>NZ_LYMK01000100.1 GCF_002157355.1 Variovorax sp. JS1663
GTGGCGGGGAGGTGGTGGCGGCGCCGGCGGTGCCGCGCCGGAGTCCGCCACGCAGATCTTCGCGGCCGACGGCGCTGGATCGCTGCCGAAGAAGGCGGCCGTGCAGGCGCCCGCGCCGTTCACGACCTTGTCGACCCAGCGCCGGTCGGCGCCGTAGCTCACCAGGGTCGCGCTCGTCGTGGTGAAGCTGCCGCCCTGGCTGGCCACGGTGCGGTCGGTCGTCGCAGGCGCGCTGCCGGGCGTCACGCCGGAGGCCTTGGTCGCCAGCACGCGGCAGGCCTTGGTGACGGTCGGTGAGGGATTGCCGCCGAAGAAATCGCTCTTGCAGCTCACGCTGCCGGTGACCGTCTTCGGGATCCAGTTGCCGCCCGTACCGAACTCGACCACGGTGGAGGCGGGCAGGGTGAAGGACTGGCCCTGGTTGGCGACCTGGGTCATGCTGCCACCCAGCTTCAGGATCTTGCCGACCGAGGGCACGCCGGCGTTGTCGATCACGAACAGCAGGTAGTAGCCGATGGGCAGGATGTTCGGGCTCTCGTTGAGCGTGATGTCCACGTTCGCGCTGCCGCTGGCCTGGGTGAAGGGCAACTGCAGGAAGCGCTGTCCGAAGTCGGTGGAGTGCGTCACGGAGCCGGTGCGCACCAGCGTGACGCGCTGGATCGGCCGCGACGAGGCGACGGTGACGCGGAAGTTGGTGCCCAGCGTGAGCTGCGAGGGCGTCGTGTTGATCAGCGGGCGGGTTCTTCGCGCGCCGGTGCTGTCGAACAGGTAGGGCGGCGAGTAGATCTCGGCGTTGAGGTTGACCACCGGCCCCGGCGAGCCGCCGCCGCCCGAAAGCACGGTGCCGTCCGGCAGCAGCATCGCGCTGGAGTGGTAGAGGCGGGCCTTCTGTGCGTCATTGCCGGTGGTCCACAGGCCGGTCGCGGGGTTCCAGATCATCGCGCTGAAGGCGGTGTTGACCAGCTCGTTGTAGACCGACGAGCCGCCGGTCAGCAGCACCTTGCCGTCGGGCAGCACGGTGAGCGTGCTCCAGATGCGGTTGGCGCCGGGGCCGGCCACCGAGGTCACGATGGGCACGCTGCCGTTGAAGTCCACCACCATCGCGCCGCCGTCTTCCGCGATCAGCAGGATCTTGCCTCGGTCGAACATGGCCCAGGGCATGGACCAGTTCAGCACCTTGGGCAGCGTGCCGATCTGCGTGATGAAGGGCGTCTCGGTGTTCATGCTGAACAGCCGGTTGTTGCTGGCCACCAGCACGCGGCCGTTCGGCGCGAGCACCGCGCGCGGGTAGAACCAGTCGCCCGGCCAGTCGGGCTGGGCCGAGAGGGTCAGCCAGCCCAGGGTGGGTCGGTAGATCTCGGGCACGCCGGCGCCGGCGCCGGTGCCGTCGATGCCGGCCAGCGCCAGCATGCGGCCGTCGGCCAGCGGGACCAGCGATCCGTACCAGCGCGCGTACTGCATCGGCGGACCGGGCGAGATGGTGGCGGCAGCCGGGTCGTAGAGGTTGACGTCGCGTACGCCGTTGTTGATCACGGTCGGCGTCACCCCGCGCGTGTCGCCACCGGCCAGCAGCACCTGGCCCGAGGCCGGCAGGACCGCCTGCGCGCTGCAGAAGAGGTCGGTGCGGGTGGTGTGCTGCAGCAGGCTGTGGGCGTTGGTGGCCGGCGTCCAGACGTCGTAGTAGAGCTGCGCTCCCTGCGCGCCGGCCGGGTCGGTGCCGTAGCTCATCACCTTGCCGTCCGGCGTCAGCACCGTGTGAATGGGGTTGATCGGCCAATTGATCGGCGCGGCCCATTGGCCGCCGACGTTGGGCGCCACCGCTGCTGCTGCCGCCGCGGCAGCGGCCGTCGCGGCCCCGGGCTGCTGGCCGGGGGCGCCGTCGCCCCGGTCGATGGGCGCGACGCGGTCCCGCTCCAGCTCGCGCTGACGGGCGAGGTCTTCCAGGGTGCGGACGGCCTTGCTGATCGGCGTGGGCTTGGCGGGCGGCTCTGAACTCGCCTGGGCGGCCGGCGTGGATTCCGGTTTTCCGGCGCTGCCGGCGGGTGCAGCGGCAAGGCCTGCGCCATCGCCGCCGCCACCGCCGCATGCGGTGATGACCAGCGGTGCCCACAAGGCGATCCACTTGAAGCCCGAGGCGGGGGGATCCGGTGCGGTGCTTGGCATACCCCACTCCCGTGATGAGAACGGAAGAGTTATATGTTCTCCATTCCCCGCCGACTTCCACCAATGTGGGTAGGCCTAAAGACCTAAGTAAAGACTAGCATCCGGCGCCTAGCCGCGTCTTGCAGCGAGCGCGTTCAGGCCGGCACGAACACCCCATGCAGGCCCAGCGGCAAGGCGCGCGGCAGCACGGCCTGCGCCACCGGGCCGGCGGCCAGCTGGTCGGCCGCGAAGCAGGACAGCACGGTCTTCCGCTGTGCGAGGTCGAGCACGGTGCCCAGGATCCAGCCCGGGCCGCGGCCGTCCGGCACCAGCACGTGCTCCTCCACCATCGCCTGCGCGCCGTACACGAAGCGCTGCGAGCGGCCGGTCTCCACGTCGGTGTACGCGACGGCGGCGAAGCCCGGCCGTTCCTTCGTCACCTGGGTGGCATGCACCACGCGGCGGTGGCGCAGGCCGGTGCGGCGCGGATCGATGCGCGGGAACTCGGCATCCAGCGGCAGCAGCTCCTGCGTGGCCCGGCCCGTGCCCAGGTCCAGCGTGGCCACGGTCAGGTGCGGCTCGGGGCTGCGCACGCGGCGCCCGCGCATGAGTTCGCGGTTGGTGGTGAAGACGGCATCCGCGCTGTCCGAGCGCACGTAGTCGACGTGGATGCGCGCGCCGCCCTGCGGCCCCGGTTCCTCCCAGGCATTGCCCACGTGGAAGAGGAAGCCCGTCGGCAGCGTGAGCATCCGGCGGCGGTTCCAGTCCTTCTTGTCCACCACGAGCGCGCGCATGCCGAGTTCGGGCTTCCACGCATGGGCATCGAGAAAGGAGCTGCCGGCCGGCTTGCCCTTGCCGTCGTAGACCAGCGGCGGCATCAGGAAGACCAGGTGCCGCTCGGTCAGCGCGAAGTCGTGGACCATGGGCAGGTCGGCCACCGGCAGCACCGCGGCGCGGCGCAATGCGCCCTCGGGCGCGATCTCGTACAGCGCCAGCAGGCCCTGGCTGGCGCCGACGCCGAAGTTCCACACGGTGCCGTCCGGATCGACCTTGGGATGGGCCGAGAAGGGCATGCCCGCCAGGTCGGCGCGCCAGGTCTTCGGGCCCAGCGTGTCCAGCGTGCGCGCGTCGATGCGGGTGGCCGATCCGCCTTCCCACAGCGCGAGCACCTCGCCCGCGAGCGGCAGCACGCTGGTGTTGGCGACGTTGATGGCATCGGCCGAGGTCGGCGGCTCCACGCCCGGCGGCACGGTGCCGAAGGCCTCGGTCAGCCGGCGGCCGGCGCGCTGCTCGGCCACGCGCTTGGCGGTCTGCACGTAGCGGCCCTGGTGGCGCACCCGCGTGCCTTCGATGGCGAAGCGCTGCACCATGCCGTCGCCGTCGAACCAGTGGTGATAGCGCTCGCCGCCCAGGTCGTGGCCGGCCGGACCGATGCGGTAGAGGGTGCCGGCCACCGCGTCGGGGAAGCGGCCGCGCACCGTGGCCGCGGCCTCGGGCAGGTCGGCCGGCGGTGTTTCGAAGCCGAGCTTCCAGGGAGCCTCGGAGGCTTCGAATTCGGCCTGCCAGCCCGAGGGCTCGCCGGAGTGGACCAGCGAGGCCAGCCAGGGTGTCGCGCCGGCGCCGGCCAGCAGGCGAAGCAGTTCGCGTCTTTGCATGGCGGCTCCTTCAGCGCAGGTGGATGACGGTCTGCAGGTCGGCATCGACCCGGATGGCGGCGGCATCGAAGCCCGGCGCGCCGCGGTTGCCCTTGGCATCGTTGGAGAAGCCATAGCGCTCCGTAGGCAGGCCCATCAGGTTGGTGTCCAGCTTGCCGTTGCCGTTCTCGTCGGCGAATACGCGCAGTGCGTAGCGGCCAGGCGCCAGGCCAGGGAAGGCGAGGCGGGCGGTGCCGGCCTTCATCTGCACGGTCTGCGCGGCCAGCATCTTGTTGGCGTCGTAGCTCTCGGCGCTGTCGAAGAGCGCCACGTAGAGCGTGGCGGGCGCGCCCGGGCCGTCGACCACGCTGAGCTGGAGGTCGGCGGCGAATGCGCCGAGCGGCGCGAGCAGGGCAGTGGCGAACAGGGTGCGCAGGCCGGTGCGGCGCGCGGGGAGGGCGGAAGTCGGCATGTCGGGCCTCTGGTGTTGAGCTGGGAGGCCTGCACGATCGCGCAGGCGCCGGCTTGTGCCCAGCGCGATGCGACGAAATGCGGGATGCCCGTGCCGAAACGCGGCGGGCGGGTGTGAAGCGGGCCGCTGAAGAACCGGCCTTCCAGGTGAGCGCCTGGAACTTGGGTTTGCTCGCGCCCACGCGGAAGCCGGGGGATGCGGGTGCGGGAGGCTGAAGCTTCAGCTGGGCTGGGCACTGTGCATTGCTGCGACACAAAACGAGATTTGGCCTGAGCCAAACGCCCCCAGAATCGCGCCTCGCAACGGGAGCGAGGCAGCGATAACGCTGAAGCCATAAGCTTGGTCTCCCTTGCACAGCAGGGAACCAAGAAAATGAATAAGCGATTGCATCGCGTGGTGTTCAACGCCGCGCGATGCAATCGCTTATTCATTTTCTTGGTTCCCTGCTGTGCAAGGG
>NZ_LYMK01000101.1 GCF_002157355.1 Variovorax sp. JS1663
GTTCAGGTCCGCGAAGGTCTTGAGTTCGCCCGCGTCGGTCCTGCCGTCGTGGTTGGCATCGACCCACACGCGCAGGTTGTTCCAGGCCGCGTCGGCGCTGTCGAAGAGGTTGTCGGCGTTCGAGTCGAGCGACTTCAATGCCGCGAAGCCGTTGGCATGGGGCTTGGTGCCCGCGACGCCGCCGCTGCCGGCCACGCCGCCGTAGTACTCGGACAGGGTCTCGGCGATGCTGTTGATCTTGCCGTCGTTGTTCAGGTCATGGACCACGATGCCGTCCTGGGCCGAGACCCAGCCGGTCTGCTCCAGGCTGCCGCCATCGTTGTCGGCGTCGAAGAGCACCGGGGCGCTGGCGTAGCTGGTGAGCTTGACGCCGTCGCCGTCGAGATCGAGCACCAGCGGGTCGGCCGGAAAGAGCCTGTCGTTGGCCGCGGCGTAGTTGTTCAGGCTGGAGCCGAAGAGGGAGTAGCCGTAGGGGTTGGTGCTGTAGGTGGGGGCGGAGAAGAGGGTGTTGTTCAGGGCGCTCGGGCCGGCTGAGGTGGCGTCGGGGATGGGTGCGCCGGTAGAAGTCGGTGAAGTTATGGTCGAAACATCAAAGGCAGATACCGTGGGAAGCCGGACTATCGTACCTGGCACGATGCTCGTGTTCGCACCCAAGTTCGGATTGGCCGCAAGCAAGTCTGGCACGGATATGCCGGAGGCTACGGCGATTGAGTTCAAGCTTCCGAAGTTGCCGTCCGCGATGACCGAAGCGGCGCCGTCAAGGAAGGGGGACTCAACCGTCGATCGAGGGACGAACTCGTTATTGACGAAGGATCCGGTCTGGATCGTCAATCCTGTCCTGCCGTAGTCCTTGATGACGACAAGCCCGTCTGCATTGGACGAAATGATGCGGGTCACGCTGTACGGCAAAGCGTCCACCACGTCAGCGGCATGGATGAGAGTGGTTGCGCCGGTCGCACCGATTCGCAACGCGCCCTCCCCCTGCGCATTGCGCGTCATCATGGTTCCATCGGGTCGCTGGAGGGCAACGGTGCCGTTCTCGTAGTAGCTGCGAGTCGAGCCATCGGTGTAGCGCAGGATGGTCTGGTCCGGGCCGCGGTCCACGGCGCCAACGAAGGGTCCGTGCGGATCTTGAAAGACCGTGCGCGTATAGCCAGGCAGTGCTGGCGGAAAAGTCGGCAGCACCGGCGCATCGGAGCCCATCGTCTTGCCGCCAACGAATCCGGCCAGCAGCGCACCGACGGCATAAGCGGGGTTGGCGTAGGAGGCACCTCGCGAAATCACTTCGATCGCGGTGCCCGCCGTGTTGGCCAGCCCGGATGGCCAGCCCCACTCGCTCGTCAGGAACCGCGCAGCCGAGGCGGCTGACTCCCCTGGCGCGGAGAGCAGCAGGCCCGCGTAACCTGCGGCGCTGACAGAGAGCCAATTGTTTTCTACCAGCTTTAAATCGGCAATCTGCGACGAAACGGCTGCCATCGATTGATGACTGAACAATGGCGGCGTATCGATTGCCGTAGCTCGGGTCAAGTCACCGCCCCAGCCTGACACATAGTTGGCAAAGGAATAGTTCAACTGATGCCGTGATACGGCTGAACTGTACGTTGCGTCTGTTGGGGGGCCAACAAAGTAGCGCCCGGGACTGCCACCGCCGAGACCGGTCACCAAGTCATAGCCGGTCTCGCTGTTGAAAGTGGTGAAGTTGAAGATCTCGGCGTGCTCGGCGAAGCTTTCCATTCTGGAAGAGATGCCCAATCGACTTGCGGCATAGCGCGCGCCCAATGGGACGACATTAGTGATCGAAAACTGATCTGCGCTCAGTCCGTCCATTGGAGGCACGCCATCAGCGCCAGGTATGCCATAGACCAAAGCAGTAGGGACAAGGATCGCTGGCACGGCGGAAAGGCTGTCACCGCCGACGATGAACTTGAGATCGCTCATCTGACCGGCTCGCAGGCCCAGCCCTGTAAGATCTTTTCGAAAATCCTTATCCTGAGCGAGCCACCGGACTTGATCGGCACCCAAATAGCTGATGTCAGATCTCGTGTCGGGCATGTCATTGCCGACCCCATTCGTCCCAGCGATGCCAATCAAGACCTCATGCGTCATGGCGTTGTAGGCCATGAACATGTCAGCACCGGTATTGGTGCTCGCCGGACTTCGGTCCTGGTAGACGCCAGTGACAACAAAACCCGTTGGGATAGACAGGTTCAGCGGGGTATAGCCCGGTCTGCCGGCCGTGGTCTGATCGTCGATGTAGATCAGCGGCTGGCCGGGAACAATACCGCCCCCATTGTTCAGCGCGTAAGCCGTTTGTGTCACAGCTATGCCAAGGCGAGCGCGTGCCGCTTCGTCTTGTGTAAGAGGTGTGTTGCTCATGATTTACTCCCTTTGCAAAGTTCAACGACGACCGGTGATGACGCTCTCACGATGCTTCTACAGCCATCAGGGGACAGGTTTTCCAGGCCCCATCGCATCTTCAGAACACGCATCGATTTCTGTGACGCCTCATCAACGCGATAGAGACCGTCCAGCAGCCGATAGCTGCTGTACTGAATGAGGAAATACATTCCGCGTCTCGCCCAATAGGTTTCGCCGTTGCCAATCCAGCCACCTCCAAGACGACGCGCCTCTATCAACAATTCGGGTAGAGGTTTTGCTTCGATGGACGAAGCGTCGAAGAGCCAAGAATTCTTGTTGAGTTCAAGGCATCCCACTACGACATCAGAGAATGCGGTACTTGCGAAGTACTGGTTGAGCCACGGCAGGTAGCGCGGTTCGGGATCGAAGGAGTTGCATAGCGTCGCATCCGCCCGCCAACGAACGCGACCGTCCAGACCAAGCAGACGAAATGACTTGACCGGGATGTCATCGACGACAAGATCGATTACCCCATCGCCCTTGCGCAGCGGCTGTGTCCGATGCCCCATACCGAAATCGTGCTCCTTGTTCGAATAGAAATCGCAAGCAAAGCGGTCTAATGTCCCGCGCCCTCGAACCTGCTCTATGCGGCTCAGTGGTTGGCCCAGCGTTCCCTTCAGGAAGTATTTGGCGCGGGGCGGATCTCCGTACTTGGCCGGTGGCAGCGTGCGATCCCTGTCTTCCAACAAAATTTGCCCTTCATTTCCGAGGCACCAGAGTTCGCCGCGATATGGCGTTTCCTCGGACTTACCGCTATCCACGTCATGGATGACGATCTTCGAAGCCTCATCCTTGCGAGCGATCCAGCCATTGAACTTGCGCGTCGTGAAGATCACGCGATGGTTGTCCACCCAGGCGACCCTCGAGAGCTCGGACTCGGGCATAGAGGGGATCGGCTTCAGTTCCACCTCATCCTCGGCATCCACGAACAGCTCTCGAAGCTGCGGTGGTAGCTCGCGCGCACCATTTGGGCTGGTGGGGTAAGCGCGGCATGCACAAAGTACAAGGCTGAGCAACAACGCCAGGCCCACACTGCGTATCAAGCCGAGCGTGTTCATGCACCACCTCCAGAGAGCATCTCCGTGATACGGATGAATCTGCTGCGGTAGCTCAGATCGTGAAGCACGATGCTGTCGTAGGCCGAGACCCAGTCCGCTTGCTCGATGGCATCTTCGTCGAGGCGAATGAGGACGCTGTCCCAGTCGCGGTCGTTGGCCAGTAGCTGGTTCTTCGAGATCAGGTGCGCAGCGCTGCGGCCCAGCGCCTGGCTGTTGATCTTGCCGTCGTTGTTCAGGTCATGGACCACGATGCCGTCCTGCGCAGACACCCAGCCGGTCTGCTCCAGGCTGCCGCCGTCGTTGTCCGCGTCGAAGAGAACGGGCGCGCTGCCATAGCTGGTGAGCTTGACGCCATCGCCGTCGAGGTCCAGCACCAGCGGGTCGGCCGGAAAGAGCCTGTCGTTGGCCGCGGCGTAGTTGTTCAGGCTGGAGCCGAAGAGGGAGTAGCCGTAGGGGTTGGTGCCGGCGGGGAAGTTCAGGCCGATGCCGGTGGACTGGTCGATGCTCGTGCCCAGGTTGCTGTTGCCGGGGCGCAGGCCATCGGTGAGGAAGTAGTTGGCCAGGGCCTGGTTGCCCTGGGCGAGGTTGACGTCGCCGAGCCAGGTGGAGATGGCCGCGATGCTGTAGGTGGGGGCGGAGAAGAGGGTGTTGTTCAGGGCGCTCGGGCCGGCTGAGGTGGCGTCGGCGAGGGGTTGGCCGGCCGAAGCGAGGGCCGTGGTTGTGGCGCTGTTAAAGAAGTTCGTGACAGGCAACCCCGAATCAACCGTCGCGAGCGGACCGGTGACGTCCCACTGTCCGGAGTTGTTCGGCGTGCACGACACCGTCGAGCCGCCTGCGGGCGTGGCAAGGAAAGTCGTTCGACCGTCCAGGTTCAACACCGCGCTGATGTCGATCGAGGCGGGGTCGTACACGAAGTCAGACAACGGTGCTGGCGTCATGCCCAAGGCTTTTCGGCCTTCTTTCAAGCACCACTGGCCATAAGTTTCACTGGCCGAGGTGCTCGGGCGATTGCCGCTGTTGTAGCCGGACAGCCAGACATTAACGGCAGCGTTGGCGTCGGTTTGGTCTTGACCCCATCCCACGGACAGGTACTTGCTTGAATCTCAAGCGCTCTCGGGTGCAGGGTTATCCACGGCGTCGGTC
>NZ_LYMK01000102.1 GCF_002157355.1 Variovorax sp. JS1663
CGAAGCGCAGGGTGGTGCCTTCGTGCATGGCCAGCTCGCCGCTGCCCAGGGCCCTGTTGTTGCGAACGGCAATGCGGCCTTCCTTGAGGTCGGTGCCGCCGCTGTAGGTGTTCTCGCCAGTCAGCGTCAAGGTGCCGGCACCGGTCTTGGCCAGGGCGCCCACGCCGCTGACGATGCCACTTGCCGTGAGATCGGCGTCAGTCTGCAGGGTGCCACCGCCGGCGTCGAGGACGATGCTTCGCGCGGTGGTGAAGGCACCCGTGGTACGCAGAGTGCCGCCATTGAAACTCAGGGCCCCCGAGGCCCTCCCCAGGTTGGCATCGGCCGAGACGGCCAGTGTCCCAGCGTCGATCTGGGTGCCTCCTCTGTACCTGTTGGTGCCCGTCAATGTGAGGGTGCCCGTGCCCGCCTTGACCAAGGTACCGTCGCCGCGAACGGTACCGCTGGCCGTGAGGTCGGCGTCGGTCTGCAAGGTGCCACCGTTGCCTTCGAGGTTGATGGTCCGCGCGGTGTCGAAGGCACCGGTGGTGCGCAAGGTGCCTCCATCGAGGGTCAAATCGCCCGTGGCGTTACCCAGGTTCTCATCCCTGGAAACAGACAGCGTGCCTTCCCGGACGTTGGTGCCTCCGGCGTAGGTGTTGGCGCCGGTGAGGGTCAAGGTGCCGGCGCCGGTTTTGAACAGACCGCCGTCCCCCCAAGCGTCGGCTCCCAAGATCCGGCCTGTGATGGTCAGATCGGCGTCGGTCTGGAAGGTGCCTCGGAAGTACCCGATGCCGATGGCACGCGCGATCGTGAAGGCAGCGGTATTGCGCAGGGTGCCGTCATCGAGGATCAGTGGGGCGGAGACGGCACCCAGATTCCTGTCCTCGGAGACTGACAGCATGCCCTCGTAGACCGAGGTGCCGCCGCTGTAGCTGTTTGCGCCGGAAAGGGTGAGCGTGCCGCTGCCCCACTTGGTCAGGTGGCCGCTGCCGTCTATGGCCTGGCGGACGGTACCCGGTCCCGACTGGTCAAAGGCCAAGGTGCCATTGTTGATGATGCCGCTGCCACTTCCCACGCCGGCCGCATCCGTTTCCAGGATCGCTCCGGCGTTGATCGTCGTCGTCCCGGTATAGGTGTTGGCTGCTCCGTAAATGACTCTGTTGGTGCCGGCGATGGTGACGCTGTCGCCACTGATGACGCCCGAGAGGGTCAGATAGCCGTCGCTGCTGATCGTGTTGGTGCCCCCCTGGGTCAAATGGATGTCGCTGAACACGCGGCTCAACGGCACGCTCGTGGGGCCGAGTGAGTTGCCATTGGCCAGCGTGCCTCCATTCAGGTCAATGGATTGCACCACCCCATACTGCCCATTCACGTCCAGGGTGCCGCCGCTGTTGACGATGACGGTGGCGGTGGATGCACCCAGCCCCGTGGGACCGTTGGCGTTGTCCAGACGCAGCGTGCCTGCGTTGATGGTGGTGACGCCGGTGTAGGAGTCGTTGTCTCTGGCCAGGGTCAGTGTTCCGGTGCCGACCTTGGTCAGTCCTCCGCTTCCTGAGATGTAGCCCTGGTACAGGGTGCTGCTGTTGTCGGCTCCGACCGTCAAGATTCCGGTACCCGAGGTACCCAAGGTCACGAAGCCATAGCCCGACAGGCTGCCGATGGTCTGGCTGTAGTTGTTCAGGTCCAGGGTGCCGATATCAATCGTCACCGCGCTGGCCGCGCTGAAGGTGTTCACGGCCCCGGCTTGCAGCGTGCCTTCGCTGATGGTCGTCGCTCCGGCGTAGGTGTTGGCACCGGTGAGGGTCACGGTGGTCCCAAACCCGCTCTTGGTCACGCTGCCGCTGCCGCTGATGGCCTGGCTGACCGTGCCGCTGCCGGCTTGCTGGTCGAGGATGAGGGTTCCGTTGTTGGCGATGCCGTTGCCGGCTCCTACGCCGGCAGCCTCGGTGGTGAGGGTGGCGCCGGCATGGATGGTGGTCGTTCCGGTGTAGGTGTTGGTGCCGCGGTAGTTGACCGAACCGCTGCCGGCGATGGTCACGCCGTCGCCGCTGATGGCGCCGGACAGGGTCAGGCTGGTGCCGCTGTTGCTGCTGATGGTGTTGACGGCTCCGGTGCCCAGGTCGAGCGCGCCTGTGAGGACGCCGTCTCCGGTGCTGTTGCTCAGGGTGCCGCCCCTCAAATTGACGCTGGTCCCTATCCCTTGCCCCCCCAGATCGAGCGTGGCATCGGCGTCCACGGTGGCGATGGCGCCGGCGCCTCCCAACGCGGCTGCATGGCCCAGAAGCAGCGTGCCTGCGCTGACCGTGGTCGATCCGATGTAAGCGCTGTTGTCGCCGGACAGCGTCCATGTGCCCGTCCCGGTCTTGTTCAGGCCGCCGCTTCCCGAGATCAAGCCGCTGAAGGTGGTGCTGCTGTTGTTGCCCCCGCTCGTGAGCGTGCCGCTGCCCAGGGTGAGGCTGCCCGATCCGGCCAGGCTGCCCACGGTCTGGTTGAAGTTGTTCAGGTCCAGAGTGGCATTGCTGTTGACGGTGACCGCGCTGCCGTTGCCGAAGGCGTTGTCGGCGATGCCGGCCCTCAAGGTGCCGGCGGTGACCGTGGTCGCCCCGGTGTAGCCGTTGGTGCCGGAGAGGGTCAGGGCGCCCGTCCCGGCCTTGTTCAGGCCACCGCTTCCCGAGATCGGGCCGCTGAAGGTGGTGCTGGTGTTGTTGCCCCCGCTCGTGAGGGTGCCGCTGCCCAGGGTGAGGCTGCCCGATCCCGCCAGGCTGCCCACGGTCTGGTCGAGGCTGTTCAGGTCCAGGGTGGTGCCGCTGTTGACGGTGAGGGCACTGCCGCTGCCGAAGGCGTTGGTGGCGATGCCGGCCCTCAAGATGCCTGCGTTGACCGTGGTCGCCCCGGTGTAGGTGTTGGCGCCGGAGAGGGTCAAAGTGCCGTCGCCGATCTTGGTCAGCGATCCCGCCCCGCTGACGGTGCCGGCGTAGGTGGCCGACACCGCGCTGTTGGCGTTGCCGCTGCCTTGATCGAAGACCACGCCGGGGGTGCTGGTGGGCGGCGCAGGCGCGAAGCTGATGTTGCCGGCGAAGGTGTTGGCATCGCCTTGCAGGGTGCCGTCGGCAATCGACCAGTTCTGGCCTGCGCCATTGGCCACCCCGCTGGTGCTGACCACGTTGCCGGTGAAGCTGTAGCCGGCCACCAGAGTGAGCCTGTTGTTGCCGCCGGACAGGTCGATGGCGTTCGCGCGCGTCGAGCCATCGCCGCCCAGGCCACCGCCGATGCTGCTGGCGTTGGTGATGCTGGCGTTGCCGGTCGCCACGATACCGGCGCCTCCGGCGGCAGTGTCACCGTAGCGAGAGCTCAAACCACCCGCACCGCCTTGGATGGCGCCGGCGTTCAGCACAGCACCGCCCCCCATCAGCACGACACCAGCGCCCCCGTCCCCACCGACCCGGCCCCCTTGGGCGCTCGGAAGCGAGCCACCCGCACCGCCTTGAATGGCGCCTGCGTTCTGCACAGTGCCACTCCCTGCAAGCACGACAACACCGGCACCGCCAATGCCGCTCAGGAAACCGGCACCACCCTTACCCCCTGCAATGGTGCCGATATTGATGTTGATGAGGTCACCGCCAGTGAGCGCGACCCCCATGCCGCCATCACCGCCGCGGCCGACGTCTCTGACTGGATCCCCCTCCCAAAACTCGGTTCCGCCGTTTCCCCCGTCCCCCCCAGACATGGAACCACTGTTCGTGAAGCTGAGCTGACCGCCAAGCAACGCTCCACCACCGCCAGCGCCGCCGCCGCCGAAGCCACCACCATCAAGGCCCTCCGCGCCGCCACCACTGCCGCCGCGGCCTCCATTGATTTGCGAAGAATTGCCTGCAAGGCCAGTGCCCGAGAAGACCAAGCCAAATCCGCCACCGCCGCCGCCGCCGCCGCCACCACCACCGAAATAGGTATAAAAATAGTCGTCGCCTGACAGGCCATCTCCGCCTGGCGTCCCGATCAGTGGGCTGGCATTGTTCCTTTGAGTGCTGCTCCCAACGCCCCCACCACTACCGCCCGCGCCGCCCATGCCGGAGGACATGGGCGCCGGTAAACCATCACCCCCCCTGCCACCGCTGCCGCCAATCCCCGTGGACAAACTGACGCC
>NZ_LYMK01000103.1 GCF_002157355.1 Variovorax sp. JS1663
CAACTGTCATGGGCAGCACCGGTGGGGCGGGCGGTTTTGGCGGCGGTGGGGGTAGAGGCTCGAGCGCCGGCGGTGTGGCGGGATTCGGCGGTAGGAACGGCGTATCGTCGCAAGGCGGCGGCGGCGGCGCAGGCATGGGGGGCGGCATATTCGTGATGGACGGCGCGACCGTCGCAATCACCGGCTCGCTCAACATCAACGGCAATTCCGTGGCCGGCGGGAACGGAGCCGGTGGCTTCGCATCGGCTTTCGGTTCAGGCATTTTTCTCCAGGGCAGCACTTCAGCACTGACCTTCGAGCCCGCCAGCGGGTTCACGCAAACGGTCGCCAATGTCATTGCGGACCAGACCGGCTCGGGCGGTACGGGGGGCGATGCCGGCAGCATCGGCATTACCAAGAACGGTGCCGGTACCCTCATCCTTTCGGGCGTCAATACGTACAGTGGCGGTACCATCGTGAAAGGAGGCACGCTGTCGATCTCCTCGGACGAGAACCTGGGCGCTGCGTCGAGTGGGCTGACCCTCGATGGGGGCACTCTGCGGAACACCGCCGGTTTCATGTTCACGCGTGCCATCACCGTCGGCAGCGCCGGGGGGGGCTTCCAGACCGATGTCGACCAGATCTCCACCGGCGCCATCTCGGGCGAGGGCGGTGTGACCAAGACCGGCACCGGTACCTTGACCCTCTGGGGCGACAACACCTACACCGGAGCGACAACAGTCAATGCCGGCACTTTGAGAGCCGGCCGGTTCGCCAACGCCTTTGGCAAAGGCAGCGCGGTCACCGTCAACAGCGGCGCGACTCTGGACCTGGACAGTCGCAGCCAGACCATCGGCAGCCTGGCGGGATCGGGCAACGTCAGTCTGGGCACCGGCACCCTCACGAGCGGAGAAAACAACACCAGCACTACCTTCAGCGGCCGGTTCTCGGGGTTCGGCGGCGGCCTGAACAAGATCGGCACAGGAACTTTGACCCTGTCCGGCGACAACAGCGCCTATACCGGATTGACCACGGTCACCGCCGGCACCTTGCAAGCCGGCATCATCGACAACGCCTTTGGCCAGCGCAGTGAGGTCGTGGTCGGCGTCGGTGCCACCCTGGACCTGAACAACCACAACCAGACCATCTACAAGCTGGCGGGATCGGGCTACGTCAATCTGGGCACCGGCACCCTCACGACGACGTTCGGCACCGTCTCTACCTTCGGTGGCCAGATCTCGGGAAGCGGCGGCCTGACCACGATAGGCTCGGGAACACTGACCCTCTCCGGAGCCAACAGCTACACCGGAGCGACGACCGTCAACTACGGCACCCTGCAAGCCGGAGCAGTCAACACTTTCAGCGCGGCCAGCGCGGTGACCCTCGCTGGCGGCACCACCCTGAACCTGGCCGGCTACGACCAGGCCATCGGCAGCCTGACGGGCTTGGGCTCCGTGACCTTGGGTACCGCCACCTTGACGACCGGGGCGAACGACGGCAGTACCGACTACGGCGGTGTCATTTCGGGAACCGGGGGGCTCACCAAGACCGGCAGCGGAACACTGACCCTGACCGGAGACAACACCTACACCGGCGCGACCACCATCAACGGAGGCACGCTGCGGCTGGGCGACGGCAACCTCAGTTCCACGAGACTGAGTGCCGACACTGTGGTCACCGTGAACAGCGGCGGCACCCTGGACGTGAATGGGCAGATGGTGGGGAAGCTGGCGGGGAATGACGTCATCTATTTGAAGGGAGGCACCCTGACCAATGGCAATACCAACAAAGCGGACTACGTGTACAGCGCCATCGATCTGGACCAGGGAGCCACCACCAACACCCTTAGCAGCAACGGCGAACTGAAGCTGGTGGGCAACGTCAGTGGCGGCAGCGTCACCGTCGCCGGCACCGGTCAAGTCTCTTACGGTGTAGCCAACACCTACACCGGGACAACCACGATCAACGCCGGAGCGACTCTGCAGACGGTTGCTGCCAGCGTGGAAAAGAGCAGTGGCATCATCAACAACGGCGCCCTGATCATCGTCGATTACAACGGTAACGACGGCACCCTCAGCCAGAGCATAGAAGGCAGCGGCAGCCTGACCAGGAAGGGCTTTTCTATGCTCACCCTCTCCGGCATCAACAGTTACAGTGGCGGCACCTCCATCTTGAATGGCAGGTTGTCCATCTCCGACGACAGGAACCTGGGTGACGCCTCCGGCCCGCTGACCCTCGCGGGCGGCATCCTGCGCAACACCGCTGTCGTCACGACCGGACGTTCCATCACCCTTGGGTCCGGCGGCGGCGACTTCTTGACCGATGCCGACTTGACCGCCACCGGCCCGATCATGGGAGACCCAGCGAGCAACGGTCGCTTGTACAAAGAGGGGGCTGGTACCTTGACCCTCACTGGCAACAATACCTACACGGGAGACACCGTCATCTGGGCAGGCACGCTGTCCGTATCGAAGAATGAGAACCTGGGTGACGTCGCGAAGAGTGAGTTGATCCTCGATGGAGGCACCCTGCGCACCACCGGTGCCTTCGACACCGCGCGGACCATCAACCTCGAAGGCAACGGCGGTACCTTGCAAACCGACGCCGACCTCACGGCAAGCGGCCTCGTTCGCGGCGACGGTACCTTGGTCAAGACGGGCGCGGGCACCCTCACATTGACGGGCGGCACCAACGGGTACAGGGGAGGTACCCAGATCGACGCCGGGACACTGGCCGTCTCGGCCGATGCCAACCTGGGGGATATCACGGGGGCGGTGAGCTTCGATGGCGGCACTCTGCGTACCACTGACGTCATCACCACCGCGCGAAGCATCGTCCTCGAAACCGGCGGTGGCACCCTGCAGACTGACGCCAATCTCATCGCAGACGGCATCGTCAGCGGCGTGGGCGCCCTGACCAAGACCGGCGCCGGCACCTTGACCCTCACGGGCACCAACACCTACACAGGCGGCACCACCATCGCAGGGGGCACGGTGTCGATCGCCGGAGATCAGAACCTCGGCGCGACCGCCGGCCAACTGACCCTCGATGGTGGCACGCTGCAGAACACCGCGGTCATCACGACCGGGCGTGCCATCACCATCGACAGCGCTGGAGGTGTCTTCCACACCGATGCGGACCTGAACTCCACCGGCACCGTCTCGGGGGCTGGCGGCTTGACCAAGACCGGCGCCGGCACACTGACCCTCACGGGCACCAACACCTACGCAGGCGGCACCACCATCAGCGCCGGCACCCTGGCCGGCAACGCCACCAGCTTCGGCGGCGGTGACATCGCCAACAACGCTGCGCTGCTGATCGAGCAGCCCACCGACGCCACCCTGACCAACACCGTCACCGGCAGCGGCACCGTCACCAAGACCGGCGCCGGCACCCTGACCCTCACAGGCACCAACACCTACGCAGGCGGCAGCGCCATCAACGGCGGCACTCTGGCTGGCAATGCCGCCAGCCTCGGCAGTGGTGCCATCGCCAACAATGCCGCGCTGCTGATCGATCAGCCGGCTGATGCGACCCTCGCCAACACTGTCACCGGCGGGGGCACCCTCACCAAGACCGGTGCCGGCACCTTGACCCTGACGGGCACCAACACCTACGCAGGCGGCACCACCATCAGCGCCGGTATCCTGGCCGGCAATGCCACCAGCTTCGGCACGGAAGCCATCACCAACAACGCCGCGCTGCTGATCGAGCAGCCTGTCGACGCCACCCTGACCAACACCGTCACCGGCAGCGGCACCCTCACCAAGACCGGTGCCGGCACACTGACTCTCACGGGCACCAACACCTACGCAGGCGGCACCACCATCAGCGCCGGCACCCTGGCCGGCAACGCTGGCAGTTTCGGCAACGGCGCCATTGCCAACAACGCCGCGCTGTTGATCGAGCAGCCCACCGACGCCATCCTGACCAACACCGTTACCGGCAGCGGTACCCTCACCAAGACCGGTGCGGGTACGCTGACGCTGACGGGGACCAATACCTACGCAGGCGGCACCACCATCAGCGCGGGCACCCTGGCCGGCAATGCCGCCAGCTTTGGCAGCGGCGCCATCGCCAACAACGCCGCGCTGCTGATCGAGCAGCCTGTCGACGCCACCCTGACC
>NZ_LYMK01000104.1 GCF_002157355.1 Variovorax sp. JS1663
GCGTCCCTGTCATCACAGATCACGTGATACAGGACCTTCGTTGACAACTGGCGAATGCGCAAGCCGGCGGGCTGGCCCAGCCAGCGGGCATCTTCTTCGATCCTCTGAAACAGGGCCTCCAGCTCGGCGATCCCGCCCTGCCAGAGAAGCAGCCAGGCCTCCATCAGGTTCGCATTGGCTTGCAGGGACCAGTGACCCTCGCCCAGGGTCGCCCTGGCGCCGTCGACCAGGCGCCGGATCTGTGTGCTCACCCCGGGGCGGCTGATGAACCCGTTGACGCGGGGCATGCAGCGGAACCACAGTTCGGCATTACCTCCCTGCATGAGCAGATCGACGACTTTGGCAAGGTGCTGGCCGGGTCCGTCGACCGGACCATGGTGGCTCTCGTACCAGAAGTCGAGCAGCTCACTGAGCGTCTCGGTTTCGAGGTCCATGGGTTGGGAGCGAACCGCCTGGCCCAGATGCCGGCACTCCTTCATCTGGCCACAGAAGAACGTAGCCAGCGCCTGCATCGCCCGGGCACGCTGCGCCTCGTCGTGTCGCCCGATGGCGTCGAAGCCGGCTGCGGCATGCGCCATGCTCGACCGCACCTCGCTGTACTGATAGCGCGGCCAGGCGCACAGGCCGCGGGCATAGGCCAACCAGGGCGATCGGGCTTGGAGGTCTGCGGGAAACTGCTCGATCATGCGGATCACCTGGGCGCCTTCGTCGCAGGCCAGCATGTCCGGTGTCGCATCGGCCAGGTCCTGCTGGGCTTCGTCCCAGGCGCCCGCGCGCAGATACATGAGCGTGCGGCGCACGGGATCGGTCTCGCCCTGGGCCGCAAGGCGCAACAGCGCCGGCACCTCCTCGGGATGGCGCCGGCGCAGGCGCTCCTCCAGGAAGTCGCGAAAAAGATCGTGCAGGCGCAGCGTCAGGTCCTCGCCATCGAGCACGGAGACGAACAGCCGGCGGCGCTCGAGTTCCTCCAGCAGTCGGGCCGCGCGCGGATTGCCGCTGATCTGCTCGCAGCGCGTCACCGTGAGTTCGGGCAGCAGGGAGCAGCGCAGGAGAAAGGCCTGCAGTTCGCTCGGCAAGTCTTCGAAGACTTCACTGGCCAGGTAGTCGAACAGGTGACGGCGGTTGCGCCAGACGCCCTTGGGCGCCGCGGCGGCCGACGCCTCCGATGCTTCGAGGCTCAGGCAGAGCCCGGCGGCCCAACCGTGGGTCCGGTCCAGCAGGCGCCCGGCTTGCCCGGGGTCGTCCTGGCCGGTGGCATGGCGCCACAGGTCCTGCACTTCCTTCCTGGAGAAGCTCAGGGCCGTCTCGTCGAACTCGGCCACTTCGCGCCGCGCGCGCCAGCGCCACAGCGCCAGCGGGGGCTCCACGCGGCTGGCAATCACCAGCGTCCAGTTGCGCGGCAGGCCTTCGAGCAACTGGTCCAGGAACTCGAAGACACGGGCGTCCGCGACGGCATGCAGGTCGTCCAGCACGATCACGCCGCCCGGCGTGTCGGTGGCTTCGAGGGTGTCGAGCAGGGCGGCAGCCGCTTCACGCAGCCGGCCCTGGGTGACCTGCTCGAGAAAAGCCTCGGGCGCCAGGCGCCATGGCGGGTCCAGGGGCTCCAGTGCTTCGATCAGGTGGGAGAGCAGCCGCTGGAGGTCGTCTTCCTCGTCGGCGGTGAGCCAGGCGACGGCACAACCTGGAGGCAGCCGTTGCAGCTGGCGCGACAGGGCAGCCGTCTTGCCGTAGCCCGCCGGCGCCACCAGCAGGACCATGCGGTGGCTCGTCAGTGCATCGCCGAGCTGCTGTTCGAGCTCGCTGCGCTCGATCAGTCCGCTGCGGAAGCGGGGCGTCTGGATCTTGGCGCCGGCGAGACTGACGGACTGCATGGTGAATCAAGGGGGCTATCGATGTGTCAGCGGGACACGAGCGACACCCACTTGAAAGGCATGCGGTTGCTCGGCAGCTGCACGAGCGTGACCCGGTTGCTGAAGGCCCAGGCCAGTGTCTGTTGGTGCAAAGGGATGTGGCCGATGTCGTCCTGGTGAATCTTGAAGGCTTCGCGGATCATCGCCTCGCGTCGCACATGATCGATCTCGGACTCGATCTTGTGCGCCAGTTCGTCGAACTTCGGGTTGCTGTAGCCGCCGTTTGCCACCCCGTAAAACCCGCCGTCGGGGGTCGCCATGACACCCGCCAGCGTGAAGTGGGCATCCTGGGTAATGGAAGTCCAACCGGTGAGGTAGAAGCTTGTATCCCGGCGCCGAAGCCTCGGAAAGTAAAGGCTCTTGGATTCGATCCGTAATTCGACCGTGATGCCGGCGCGCGCGAGTTGCGCGCTCACCGCCTGGCAGATGGCCGCATCGTTGACGTAACGGTCGTTCGGACAATTCATGCCCAGCTCGAAGCCGTTCGGATAGCCCGCTTCGGCCAGCAGCTTTCTTGCCGCGACCGGGTCGTAGGGCAGCCGTACGTTCATGTCAGCCTGGAAGCCGCGGATGCCGGGGGCGATCATCAGTCCAGTGGGGACTGCGGCGTTTCGCATCACCCGAGACCTGATCGTTTCGATGTCGATCGCCTGGTAGATCGCCTGGCGCACCCGCCTGTCCTTGAGCGGGTTCGCGCCCTTGACGTTGCTGTAGAGCAGTTCGTCTCGCTGTTGGTCCATGCCCAGGAAGATGATGCGCAGATCCGGACCTTGCAGCACGGTGAATTTGCCGGAAGAGCGGATGCGGTCGACGTCGCGCAGGGGCGCCGGTTCCATCAAGTCGATGTCGCCCGACAACAGTGCGCTCACGCGCGTGGCATCGTTGGCGATGGGCGTGAAGACAACCTCGTCGAGGTTGCTCTCCAGCTTCTGCCAATAGTGCGTGTTGCGGGCAAGCACCGTGCGCAGCGACGCCTGGCGTTCCCTCAAGCGAAACGGGCCGGTGCCATTGGCCCTGAAGCTCGCACTGTTCTCGAGGCCCTTGCGTGCATCTGCCGGCATCTCTGCCTTGTTCTCCACGCACCACTTGCGGCTCATCATGTAGACGATCGTGATCGCCTCCGGAAGAATGGGGAAGGGTTCACGGGTCACGATCTCGACGGTCGCGTCATCGATCCTGCGCACCTCCTTGATCGACTCGTTGCGCAAATCGGAGCCCTTGGTATTCGCCCGCTCGAAGCTGAAGACCACGTCGTCGGCCGTGAAAGGCGTGCCGTCGTGAAACCGCACGCCCCTGCGCAGGTCGAATCGCCAGACCGTCGGCGCGGTTCGCCGCCAGCCGGTCGCCAGCACCGGCGCCAGCTTCATCTGCTTGTCCCAGTCGACAAGGGGTTCGTAGATGTTGGAATTGAGGCTCAGCTGCACGCCCTCCAGCAGTGCGTGCGGGTCCATGGACAAGGCGTCGCCGGCGTTGGCCACGCGCAAGGTCGCAGCCGTTGTCGATGCGCAAAGCAACGCAAGCGTGCCAGCGATCAGGATGGTCCTGGGGCTCATGAACCTGCTCCTTTCAAAAAAACCGCGCCATCACCCGAACGCGCACGGCAATGATCGGCGTTCAGCCGATGAAGCGCTTGTGATACCAATCGGCAGCCTGCATGCGCGAGGCCAGGTCGAGCCGGTCGAGGATGCGCGCGACATGGCGCTTGACGGTGTGCGGGCTCAGGTCCAGGGCG
>NZ_LYMK01000105.1 GCF_002157355.1 Variovorax sp. JS1663
GCTTCGCTGCGGGTCACGCGCAGTGGGGTCGCCTTTCTTTGGTTACTTTCTTTGGCGAGACAAAGAAAGTAACTCGCCCGCCGGGGCGAATTCCCGGCTCCGGCGCAACAACAACCAGCAAGGCAAAAACAAAGCGAACAAGTGCCCCCACCCCCACCCTCCCCCAGAGGGGGAGGGAGCAATGACCGCAGTCAACCGCGCAGGTGCTTTGATGTTCCACGCACGTCTTCATCGCCTCGGTGCAGCCGCGCTCGCTGCCTTGATCACCACCGGCTGCGCGCAGATCCCGCGCGAGCCTCTCGTGCACCAGCCGATGACGGCGCGCGCCAATCCCTACCAGCCGCTGCCGGCGCCGCGCGCGACGGGCGCCATCTTCCGCGACGGCCCCGGCGCGAACGCACTGTTCGAGGACCGCCGGCCGCGCAACGTGGGCGACATCCTGACCATCGTCATCAGCGAGAAGGTCAACGCCAGCAAGAACTCCGGCGCCAACGCCAGCCGCACCGGCAGCATGGCGATGGCCTTCCCGACCATCCCCAAGCTGCTGGGCGGCCTGCTCGACGACCAGGATGCCAAGCTCTCGGGCAACAACGTCCTCGCGGCCAAGGGCGGCGCCAACGCCAACAACACCTTCAACGGCGTGATCACCGTCACCGTGGTGGACGTGATGCCCAACGGCAACCTGCTGGTCTCCGGCGAAAAGCAGATGGGCATCAACCAGGGCACCGAGTTCATCCGCTTCTCGGGCGTGGTGAACCCGCGCACCGTCTCGGGCAGCAACACCGTGCCCTCGACCCTGGTGGCCGATGCGCGCATCGAATACACGGCCAAGGGCTACATCGACGAAGCGCAGCACATGGGCTGGATGCAGCGCTTCTTTTTGAACGTCATGCCGTTCTAGATGGCTCTCCCCCAGTCTTCGCGCACTTCGTGTCGCTTCGCCAACCCCCTCACCGGGGCCAACACCAGCGGCCCGGCAAAGCCGGCTCCGCGGTGTCTCCCGAACGCGGTCCGTTCCGGTGCCGCTTGAAAGAGAAAGTTTGTCTATGAGTTTGTCGCGATATTTGATGGGTGGGCTTGCTGCGCTGTGTGTGCTGGCGGGTCCCGCAAACGCCGAGCGCATCAAGGAACTGGCCAGCATCCAGGGCGTGCGCGACAACCCGCTGATCGGCTACGGGCTGATGGTCGGCCTGGACGGCACGGGCGACCAGACCATGCAGACGCCCTTCACCACGCAGAGCCTGAACAACATGCTGCAGCAGCTGGGCATCAGCATTCCGGCCGGCGTCAACATGCAGCTCAAGAACGTGGCGGCGGTGATGGTCACGGCCACGCTGCCGTCCTTCGCGCGGCCGGGCCAGACCATCGACGTCACCGTCTCCTCCATGGGCAATGCCAAGAGCCTGCGCGGCGGCACGCTGCTGATGACGCCGCTCAAGGGCGTGGACGGCGCCACCTACGCGATCGCGCAGGGCAACATGGTTGTCGGCGGCGCCGGCGCCTCGGCCAGCGGCAGCAAGGTGCAGATCAACCAGTTGGGTTCGGGCCGCATCCCGGGCGGCGCGCTGGTGGAGCGCACGGTGGAGGCACCGGTGGGCGGCGAGGGCGTCTTCTCGCTGGAGCTCAACCGCTCCGACTTCGGCACCGCGCAGCGCGTGGTCGAGGCCATCAACCGCCAGCTCGGCCCCGGCACCGCCGAGGCGGCCGATGCGCGCATGGTCCGCGTGCGCGCGCCCGATCAGCAGGAGCGCGTCGGTTTCCTCGCCCGGCTCGAAAACATCGAGGTCACGCCCACGCAGGCGGCGGCCCGCGTGGTGATCAATGCGCGCACCGGCTCGGTGGTGATGAACCAGGCCGTGCGCGTCAACGATTGCGCGGTGGCGCACGGCAACCTGTCCGTGGTGATCAACACCGAGCCGGTGATCAGCCAGCCCGGTGCCTTCTCGGGCGGCTCGACCGTGGCGACGCAGACTTCGCAGATCTCGGTCCAGCAAGGCGGCGGCGCACTGCAGATGGTGCGCGGCGGCGCCTCGCTGTCGGACGTGATCAAGGGCCTGAACAGCCTGGGCGCCAATCCGCAGGACCTGGTCTCCATCCTGCAGGCGATGAAGAGCGCCGGCGCGCTGCGCGCCGAACTGGAAATCATATGACGCTCTCCCCCAGGCTTCGCGCACTTCGTGTCGCTACGCCAACCCCCTCACCGGGGGCAACACCAGCGGCCCGGCAAAGCCGGTTCCGCGGTGTTTCCCGAACGGGCCTGGCTTCGCCGGCCGGCTTGGTGCATGTGCAATCACTGGTGCGTGCGGCCGCTGGAGATCAAGCATGACCAGTACGACCGACCGCGGCGCCGCCCTCGACCAGCGCTTCGCGCTGGACGTGCAGGGCGTGGATGCGCTGCGGCGCACCGTGCGCGGCTCGCCCGAGGAAGGCCTGCGCCAGGTCTCGCGCCAGTTCGAGGCGCTGTTCATGAACATGGTGCTCAAGAGCATGCGCCAGGCGGTGCCCCAGAGCGGCCTGCTCGACAGCCAGAACGAGAAGCTCTACCTGTCGATGTTCGACCAGCAGCTCACGCAGAACCTGTCCGGCCGCGGCGTGGGACTGGCCGAGGCGATGCTCGCGCAGCTCAGCCGCAGCCTGCCGTCCGCCACGCCGGAAGGCGAGGAGGGCGCTGCGGGCATGTCGCTGGCACCGCCGCCGGGCATCGCGCTCAAGCCGCAGTCCGGCATCCCGATCGGCTCCGCGCCCACGCCGACCGCCGCTGTGGCGGCGCGCCGCACTGCGGACCTCAGCCTCTACCAAAGCAACGCCGAACGGCCGCCGGCCACCGTCGCCTCGCTGCAGGGCCAGGTCGACGCCTTCGTCGGCCGCATGGGCGCCTCCGCGCAAGCCGCCAGCGATGCCAGCGGCGTGCCTGCGCCCCTGATCCTGGCGCAGGCCGCGCTCGAATCCGGCTGGGGCAAGCGCGAGATCCGCGCCGACGACGGGACCCAGAGCTACAACCTGTTCGGCATCAAGGCCGACCGCGGCTGGAAGGGCCCGACGGTCGAGACCACCACCACCGAATACGTGGACGGCGAGCCGCAGAAGGTGCGCGCGAAGTTCCGGGCCTACGGCTCCTACGAGGAAGCCTTCACCGACTACGCGAAGTTCATCACGCGCAACCCGCGCTATGCCAACGTGCTCGCCACCGACGACCCGGCCGAGGCCGCGCACGGCTTGCAGAAGGCGGGCTACGCCACCGATCCGCAGTACGGGCACAAGCTCGTTCGCATCATGCAGAAATTCACCTGAGGAAAGAGGAACACCACCATGGCTGAAATCGCAAGTCTTCGCCCGCAGGGCAACGCACCCGCAATTGCCGGCGGCAACCGGCTGGAGGTGGTCACCTTCACGCTGGGCGAGGAGGAATACGGCATCGACATCCAGAAGGTGCAGGAGCTGCGCGGCTACGACGCGGTGACGCGGATCGCGAACGCGCCGGAATTCATCAAGGGGGTGGTGAACCTGCGCGGGATCATCGTTCCGATCATCGACATGCGCATCAAGTTCGCGCTGGGGC
>NZ_LYMK01000106.1 GCF_002157355.1 Variovorax sp. JS1663
CCACCTGGAAAACCTCACCCTCACCGGCACAGGCCACCTCAACGGCACCGGCAACGCCCTGGCCAACCTCCTCACCGGCAACGCCGGCGACAACGTGCTGAACGGTGGCATCGAAGACGCGGCCATCGACACGCTGATCGGCGGCGCGGGCAACGACACCTACCTGATCTACGGCGCTGCCGCCGACACGATCGTGGAGAACGCTGGGGAGGGCATCGACACGGTGGTCACGGACATGGCGTACACCCTGGGCGCGAACCTGGAGAACCTGGCGCTGAGCGGGACATCCTCGTACAGCCTGACGGGCAACGCGGTGGACAACGTCCTGACGGGCAACGCAGGCGCCAACGTGCTGAACGGCGCCGCTGGCGCCGACACGATGATCGGCCAGGCGGGCAACGACACCTACGTGGTGGACAACGCGGGCGACGTGGTGACGGAGAGTGCCGGCGGAGGCACCGACACCGTCCAGTCCAGCGTCAGCTACACCCTGCAGGCCAACGTGGAGAACCTGGCCTTCACGGGCGGGGGCAACCTGAACGGCACGGGCAACGCCCTGGCCAACACCCTCACGGGCAACTTCGGCGGCAACGTGCTGGACGGCGGCGCCGGCGCCGACACGATGATCGGCGGGGCAGGCAACGACACCTACGTCGTGGACAACGTGGGCGACGTGGTGACGGAGAACGCAGGCGAAGGCACCGACCTCGTGCAGTCGAGCATCACCTACAGCCTGGGTGCCAACCTGGAGAAGCTGACCCTCACGGGCACGGGCCACCTCAGCGGCACGGGCAACGCGCTGGCCAACACCCTCTTGGGCAACGCGGGCAACAACGTGCTGGACGGCGGCGCCGGTGCCGACACCATGGCCGGCGGTGCGGGCAACGACACCTACGTGCTGGACAACGCGGGCGACATCGTGACGGAGAACGCCAACGAAGGCACGGACACCGTGCAGTCGGGCGCGAGCCACCAGCTGGGTGCCAACGTGGAAAACCTGACCTTCACGGGCACAGGCAACCTCAACGGCACGGGCAACGAGCAGGGCAACGTCCTGACGGGCAACGAGGGCGCGAACGGCATCGAGGGCATGGGAGGCAACGACGTGCTCTACGGTGCCGGGGGCAACGACATGCTCGATGGCGGCGAGGGCAACGACGTGCTCGACGGCGCAGCCGGCTCGGATGTGCTGCGCGGCGGCGGGGGCGACGACAGCTACCGGTTCGGCCGCGGCGGCGGGGCGGACCGGATCGTGGACAACGCGGGCACGGCCGACGAGCTGGTCTTCTCGCTCACCGGGGGAGCGGCCGGGCGCGTCGACTTCAAGCAGCTGTGGTTCAGCCACCAGCAGGGCACGAACGAGCTGACCATCACCGTGATGGGCAGCACCGACAGCATGAAGATCGACGACTGGTATGCAGGCGCTCCCCAACGGGTGGAGTCCATCGTGGCGGCCGCCGAAGCGGATGGCACCTCGCGCACCCTGGCCAGCACCGACGTGGAGCTCCTGGTCAACGCCATGGCCTCCATGGCACCGGCGTCCGGCGCCACCAGCTGGGCCGCCTTGACTTCACAGCAGCAGCAGCAGCTGCAGACCCTCGGGGTCTGGCGGTAGTTAACCCTTCTCCGAAGCCTCGTCCCGCAGCCGCCGCCACAGCGTGGCGCGGCTGATCCCCAGGATCTCGCAGGCCTGGCGCTGGTCGCCGTGCACCGCGTGCAGGACCTCGCGCACGCGGCGCAGCTCGGCGGCGCGGCGCGCGCCCTTCAGCAGGCCGTCGCGCACGGGCGCCGGGCGCGCCTGCGTGAACTCGGGGAACAGCTCCAGCAGCCGAGCCCGGTCGAACCTGCCGGCCGATGCGGCATGGGCGTGGCAGGCCAGCAAGCGCTCGATCAGGTTCTCCAGCTCGCGCACGTTGCCGGGCCAGTCGTGGCCTGCGGCCAGTTCCAGCACGACGTCGAGGCCGGCAGCGAGCGGAGCCTCGTGGGCGCCCAAGGTGTTGGCGCGTCGCGCCAGCAGTCCGTTGGCCAGGCGTGGGATGTCCGCCTTGCGCTCGCGCAGGGGCGGTGTCTCGATACGCAGGACCGCGATCCGGTAATAGAGATCGCGCCGAAAGAGCCCGCGCTCCACCTGCGCCGCCAGGTCCGCATGCGTGGCCGCGATCACGCGCAGGTCCACCGGCACCGCGGCGGTCGCGCCCAGGCGCAGCACCTCCCGCTCCTGCAGCACGCGCAAGAGCCGCGTCTGCAGCGCCAGCGGCATGTCGCCGATCTCGTCGAGGAAGAGGGTACCGGTGTGGGCCGCTTCGATCAGGCCGGTCTTGCCGCCGCGCCGCGCACCGGTGAAGGCGCCTTCCTCGTAGCCGAAGAGCTCGCTTTCCAGCAGGCTTTCGCTCAAGGCGGCGCAGTTCACCGCGAGGAAGGGTTGCGTCGCGCGCCGGCTGGCCGTGTGGATGCCCTGCGCCACCAGCTCCTTGCCGGTGCCGCTCTCGCCCATGATGAGCACGGTGGCGTCGCTGGCCGCGCACTGCGCCGCCAGCGTCCGCACGCGCTGCGCCGCGGCGCTGTCGCCGGTGAAGGACTCGATCCGGTAGCGCACAGGCGCGCCAAGGGGGCGCTGGTTGGCGCGCAGGTGGCGGTCGGCGCGCTGGATCACGGCCGGGTCGCGGCACACCAGCAGCGCGCCCGTCACCTCGCCGCCTTCCAGGATGGGCGCGCGCCGCACCACCAGCGTCCGCATGCCGATCTGCAGCACCTCTTCCGCCGGCGCCTCGCGCAGCAGCAGCGTGGCACCCAGGTCGAGCACGGGCGCCACGTCGCTGAGCACGCGGCCCACGAGTTCGGGGGCGGAAGCGCCCAGCAGCTCGGCCATGGCCGGGTTCAGGGCCTCGATGCGCTGCCGCAGGTCCACGGCGACGACGCCGTCCTGCAACTGGCCGAGGATGGTGTCCAGCCGCTCGTGGCGCGCCCGTTCGGCGCGGCTGTGGCGTGCGAGGTGCACGGCGTCCTGCAGCGCCTGGCGCACGGCATCGTCGGAGTACATCAGCACGCTGGCGATGCCGGCCTGTTCCGCCAGGTCGGACACCAGCCCGGGCGCCACCACCGCCTCGATGCCGGCGGCGCGCAGCGCTTCGACGCAGGCGGGTGCGTCGTCGGGGCCGCGGTAGCTGAACTGCGCGATGCCCATGCCGAACAGCGCGTCCAGCTGCGCCAAGTGCTCGGACGGTCCCTCGAAGGACACCAGGCCTACCTTCGGCGAGATGGCGCGCGCGGCGGCCAGGGCGCGCATCAGGTCGAAGCCGCGCACCTCCACCATCGCGACCGGGATGTCCAGATGCCGGCGCAGCCACTCGCCGCTGGCGCCGGCCGCCACCACCGCGTCGACGGGATGGCGGGCGTGCAGGGCGCGCACGGCGGCCACCGCGTCGTCGAAGGCGTGGCCGACCAGGTCGATCTGCGCCTGCGAGGCGACGTCCGGGACCAGCCGGGCCAGCACGCGGCCCAGGCGGTGGCGGGCGACGGCCACGATGTGGAGGGGTCGGGGTGCCGCCGGGGAG
>NZ_LYMK01000107.1 GCF_002157355.1 Variovorax sp. JS1663
GCCGCCTACTCCGTCACGGCCAAATGGCCGGGGCGGGGGAATTTACGTGTCGATCAGTGGGGGAGTTTGCGTGTCGTTCGGGGGCCTGGCCGGCCGCCGGCCTGATGCGGTCTGGGCGGCCAGGGGGGTGGACACGCGTCCTACGAAGATGCTGCGGCAGGCACGCACCTTCGAGGATCCGGTTGACTTCGCCACGCCGGAAGAGGGCGCCGAGATCGCCGACGACTACGGCACGGTCGGCCTGAGCCTGCGCAGGCATCCGCTTGCGATCATCCGGCCCAAGCTCGCCGAGTGGGGCATCAAGACCTCCGAGGAGCTGCGCGTGCGGGCAAAGGACCGCCAGACGGTTCGCGCCAGCGGCATCGTCACCCACCGGCAGCGCCCCGGCACGGCGAATGGCGTCGTCTTCGCCACACTCGAAGACGAGACCGGCACGGTCAACATCATCGTGTGGCCGCAGGTCGCCGAGGAACAGCGCACGGTCCTGCTGGGCGCCAAGCTCCTGAGCGTGGAGGGCACCTGGCAGAGCGAGAAGGGTGTTCAGTCGCTGGTGGCCGCCAAGCTGGTCGATCACACGCCCCTGCTGGGCACGCTGCGCACGTCCAGCCGGGACTTCCGCTGAGGCCATTCCGCATGGCTCTTCCGTCCTTTGAAGTTTTCTCCTCGGCGACGCGCGAAAAGATGTGGCGCGGCGACGAGATGGGCTCGGCCGACTCGGAGATCGTCAGCACCGGCCATCCGGCGCTCGATGCGGAGCTACCCGGCGGTGGCTGGCCGATCGGTGCGATAACCGAGTTGCTGCAGCCCCGGCCCGACGCGCATTCGTGGCAATTGGTGCTGCCGGGGCTGGCGCGCGCGGTGGAGGGTCGTGCCGGGCCAGTGGCGCTGATCGGAGCGCCCCACGAACCGTTCTGCATGGGGCTTGCTGCTGGCGGCCTCGGTCCCGACTCGCTGCTCTGGATCCGCGCCGAGCCGGCGGCCGCACGCCTCTGGGCCTGCGAGCAGGCGCTGCGCTGCGCCGACGTGCCCGCGGTGTCGCGGTGATGGCCTGGCTGCCTCAGGCTCGCGTGGACGAGCTGCGGCGGCTGCAGCTGGCGGCGGCGCTGCACGAATCGCTGCTCTTCGTGTTGCGGCCGGCACGCGCCGCGGCGTCGACCTCGCCGGCGCGCCTGCGCCTGCACGTCACGTCCAGCCAGGACGACCGGTCGCAGATGGAGATCCGCATCATCAAGCGGCGCGGCCCGACGCTCGTCACGCCCGTCCAGGTGCCTGCAATGAGCGAGCGCATGCAGGCGATGTTGCATGCCAGCCGGATGCGCAACGCCCGGCGCGCGACCGCCCGGCAGCACGCGCCAATTGAAGATGTGTTCGAGGACGGCACGATCATTCGCCTCGACTTCGATCCTGAACGCCGACGGCATGGCGCGATGGCTCCCGCATAGGCTCGGCGCCCGAAAAAATCGCCGAATTCCGCACCCACGTGGCATCGTCAACGGTTTCAGTGACAGAAACCTTGAGCATGAATTCGACGGCAACACCCATCCAAGCCCAGTTTTCCCAGGCGCTGGCGGCACGCGGCTGGAATCTCGATCGCGTGCGCGTGGACGTGGCGAGCAAGGACTACGAGACCGCAGCGGGCGGCAGGACTGCGTTCGTGTACTGCCGGCAGAACCGCGACGGCGACCACGTGCTCACCGGCGACTATTGGAGCGAGGGCCGCAATGTGCTCTCGACCTGCTGGGCCCTGTTCCGGCCTGGGGCAGACGAAGCGACCATTGCAAGCGAGATCGAGCGCTTTGCGGCCGAAGCCGAGAAGACCATCGCGGGCACCTACGCCATGCGGATCAAGGCGCTGCTGGCTGACGAAGGAGGCTCCGCACCAGAAGAGGAGACTACGAGCGCTCCGCGCTACTAGCGCTTGGCTTGCACTCTGCGAACAACCGCGTACCCACCTACTGCAAGTTCATCGACCAACCGGCGGCGGCCTCGCGCCGATTCCATTTCCCACAGGATTTGGGCTTCGGGCGGGGCGTCCCGGCCCGGCTCGACCTGATCGAGTTTCTGCTCGAGCAGGAAGAGCGCGTTCATGAGGAGCGGCGCCGCATCCATCGCCAGCTGCGTCACTTCCCCTGACTCTCCTCGCCGCATGGAATTGACCGCCTTCGTCCAAGGTGTGCTCGTCCCGGACCGATCATCCACGTCCAGTTCCTTCAGCCTTCGAGAATGTGCCGCCTCGACAGCCTCACGAAACGGCAGATGGCTCTCCGCCGGGGTCAGGTCGAAGAGGGGTCCGGGCATCTCCAAACCGCCGCCGTCTTCCTTGATCATTGAGAAACCGAATCTGTAGCAGAGCGCGCCTGACAAATCCCATGGTGACACGCCGACGAAGACCCCATCGAGGAATTCCGATTCGCCAGGCGCAAACGGTAGGGATGCAGCTTCGACCTTTCCAAAGCGGACGAAGAACGATCGAAAAGGAGGCTTCCAGGCATGGAGAACATCGGCAGGAAGGGCAGAGACCGCCAGTTCGTCCGCCAGGTCGTCATCAAGATCGAAGATCTGACGTCCGCACGATTCGTACTGGCCTATCAATGGAACCCATTGCCTCAGCCTGAGCATGTTCGCGTCGTACTGAGGCAGGTGGTCTCTCAGGCCGTTGATGTCCAACACCTGCTCCATCTCCTGGACCATCGGCTTGCAGAGGTCGTCAAAGATCGCATCCGGCAGATTTCCCGCAATCGTTCCATCCTCGCGGATCCATCCAGCGTCTTTCGCCCTTACAGCAAACTCCCACCAGATCTGTTCGCTGAGGCGAACTGGCGCATATGGCGAGTCTTGAATGTTCCTCACGCGGATCTCCTGGGACAAACGCATGAACGATCGGTCCTTTCGTAGGACTGGCGGCGTCCGCGATTGCTTCCCCCATCAACCGGAATGCCTCATCTCTGCCGATTAGATCAATGATGGACTTGGTGCTCATCGCGCTCCCCAGAAACTCGCTTTACCAGTCTAAGGCCTCGGCCCATCGGCCACTTCGAAAAATCTCGCCTGCACGGCGTTGCACGCCGGCGTCCACGTTGAACTTGACCTTCAGCGCAAGATCGTATGGTTGAGCCACGGCCGCTGGTGCGGTCCAGTTCCGAGCCTCATCGGCCATAGCTTCAAATTTGGTTGCTAGACGGCATCAGATTTTGTTGTCTGGGCGCGGTCCTGGAAAGGTGCGCTCTCTTGATCGACGCCAAGGGATCCTGTCCTGCTGCTCCAAGCAAGATGGGCTGAGCGATGTAAAGCTCGCGATCTCATCACGTCTACCGGCCCGGGCCACCGCCGGGACCGCCGCCACCGGGACCGCCGCCACCGGCACCGCCGCCACCGGCACCGCCGCCACCGGCACCGCCGCCACCGGCACCACCACCCCCGGCACCACCACCCCCGGGGC
>NZ_LYMK01000108.1 GCF_002157355.1 Variovorax sp. JS1663
CGGCTTGGCCTTGTCGGCAAACCAGCTCCTGATCCTGACACTGTCGCTGGCGCTGTAGGAGAGCAGCAGGTCCAGCCCGTCGCGGCTGGCCGTGACGGAGGCAGGCGCGATGCCCGCGGCGAACGAGACAGTGTCCGTATCGCGCGCGCTGTCGATGCGCTCGTCGATGGTGTCCTGGCCGTCGCCCAGCGCGAAGGCATAGGTGTCGCTGCCTGCGCCGCCGGAGAGGGTGTCGTTGCCGTCTCCTCCTTGCAGCTCATCGTCGCCGTCATCCCCATAGAGTTGGTCATCCCCGCCCAGTCCGATCAGCACGTCTGCGCCTGCGCCGGCATACATGCGTTCGCTTCGATCGCTGCCCATGACGGTTCGGTCGTTTGCGTCGCTGCGGATGGTGGCGACTTTCTCTTTCAGGTCGGCCCACGTCCAAAGCGTGCCGTCGGCAAATACAACCTCTTCAACGGCGCCGAAATCTGGCGCTATGTCCTTGAGTGGGAGTGCGCCGTTGATGCTGGCATACATGTATTCGATCGTCAGGCTGCCGCCATCCGAGAAGATGATCTTCAGATCCCCTAGACGCGCCTCGATGTCAGAGATCTGGTCGGGCGTCATTGCCAGCTCGATCCGATCGAATCCCACTGCTGCAGACGCTGCAGCATTACCGTACAAGAAAGAGCCCATCCCCTCTTTGATCAGATCGATGCCATCGCCAAGCGCATATCGGTAGGTGTCGTTGCCGCCGTACCCGAGCAGCCGATCATTGCCGGGGCCACCGATCAGGACATCATTGCCGTACATGCCGATCAGGTAGTCATCGCCATCGCCGCCAAGGAGCAGATCGTCTCCTCCATCCCCGCGCAGGGCGTCATTGCCGGCACCGCCGGCGAGCGTGTCGTTTCCGTTCTTGCCATTCAAACTGTCGCTCCCATCCCCTCCATCGATGTTGTCGTCTGTCTCAAAGGCATGGATGACGTCATCGCCGGGGGTGCCCCACAGCGCGCGCGATCTGATGTCGTCGATGGTCCACACGGTACCGTTCGAGAATTTGATTGCTTCTAGCGAACGATCGGCAATCAGTGCACCCGAATCGCCGCCGAAAACACTGGTCCACAAGACTTTCTGCGAAGGGTTTCCCTTGAAGGTGAGCAAGACGCCATTGAAGGAGCCTCCGCTGTCTTCGATCCCCACAGCGACATCGCCTGGCGCGATGAGGCTGCCGAGTTCCAGTGCGTCGCTGCCGCCTTTGTCTTCGACGATCAGCCAACCATCCCCGTACTGATAGCGGTAGGTGTCATTGCTGCTGAGGCTGTAGTCGCGGGCAAAATCAGTGGTCCCGCCACCACCCACATAAGTGTCGTCGCCCTCTTCACCGATGAGTTCGTCGCTGTCGGCGCCGCCATCCAGGTAGTCGTTTCCCGCCAGCCCATAGATGGAGTCCTGGCCATCACCTCCGAACAGGGCGTCCGCACCGAGAGAGCCATACAGCCGGTCAGGCGAAGCGCTCCCTTGCGTCGTTGCCATGAGTTCGTGGCTCGCCAGCGATTGGCCATCGGCGAAGACGATTGTTTGAACGGGATTGATGGAGTTGCGCGGGTCATTGCCGAGGTAGAAGGAGGAGACCAGGATCTGGTCATCGCCGCCGCGGATGCGAAGAAGGAGATCGTTGCCCGCCCGCGATGCCTCGATGTCCGCCCGGGTGATGCCTGCGCCGAATCGCAGGACGTTGATCTCGCCGGCCTGGATGCTGTCCAGGGTCTCGATGACATCCTGCCCGTCGCCGCGCTCGAAAACATAGGTGTCGTTGCCGGCGCCGCCATCGAGGATGTCGTTGCCTGCGCCTCCTTGCAGGATGTCGTCTCCGCCATCGCCGTACAGGCGATCGTCGCCCTCTTCGCCGTCAAGGAAGTCGGCGCCATTCAGGGCCTGGGACAACGCGCTGCCGTCCCCGCGCAATGTGTCGTCGCCTGATCCTCCGGCGAGCGAGTCGTTTCCTCCCCCGGCCTCCAGGTAATCATTGCCGTTGCCGCCGTCGAGGCGGTCGTTGCCGTGCTCTGCGAGCGAGGCGCTGTCGGGGTCGCCCAAGAGAAGGTCGTTTCCGTCGCCTCCGATCAACTCGTCGGAGCCCGCGCCGCCGTCGAGTTCGTCGTCACCGTCGCCGCCGTCGAGGTAGTCGTCGCCGGCGTAGGGGGCGCCCAGGTCATTGTCGTCGCCCCAGATGGCGTCGTCTCCGGCGCCGCCGTAGAGCACGTCGGCCTGGCCCCCGCCGACGATGGCGTCGTCGCCATCGCCGCCATCGATGTAGTCGCGCCCATGGCGCGCGGGGTCGAGCTCTAGCCGACTGGTCCAGGTTGCGCCGAACTCGATCTGCGTTTTCTGCGGCCCGCTGGAGCTGTGCGCGACGTAGTCGCCCCAGAGGATGTCGGCGCCATCGCCGCCTTCGATGAAGTCGTCTCCCTCGTAGCCGGCCACGGCATCGATGCCGCTGCCGGCGAAGACGATGTCGTCGCCCGCGCCGGCGTTGACGCTGTCGTCGCCCGCACCGGCATGGATGGTGTCGGCGCCGCTTCCGATGTTGGTGGCCATCGCCTTGCCGCCGTTGACCTGGGCGTAGGTGTGCTGGGTGCCGGCGGCGTAGCTGCGGGTGTCGTCGGGCCGGACGATGTCCTCGGCACGCATGGCCAGCAGGCCGGACAGGTCGGTGTCGGCCAGGGGGTTGATGTACGAGGCCATGTAGGACGCGTACTCGAAGCTGATGCCGCCTTGGTACTCGGTGGCGCCCAAGATTGCGGTCTGCACGTGCATGAGCAGCAAGCGCCCGGGCCGATGGGCGGTGTTGCTGCCGCTGCTCCAGGCGGTGATGAAGTCATCGCTGCGGTAGGTGCCGGCGTCCTCGCCGTCGGCAAGGATGATGTC
>NZ_LYMK01000109.1 GCF_002157355.1 Variovorax sp. JS1663
GCCAGGAGCCTCGCCGGGGCCGAGCTCTGCAGCACCGGCATCGATGCGGCGGTGGTGTAGTCGAAGGCGTCGTAGATCGAGGCGAAGCGCGGCGGCTTCGATTCGTTGTCCGGGCCCCGCGCCACGCCGGTGATGGTGTGGATGAAGTTGAGCGTGGCCACATCCAGCGCCTGGTGGGCCGCGCGATAGGCCTGCCACTGGTCGTACTCGGCCTGGGTGACCGGGTGGGCGAAGCGCCGCACGATGACGGTAGCCGGGCCCGAGGGGCCGTCGACGGTGGCGGTGATCCCCTCCTGGCCCACGGTGATGTTCGCATCGATGCGCCCGGGGTGGCTTGTGGGCAGGTCGGCCGCCGGCGGCGCCACGCCGAAGGCGGCCCAGATGGGGTCGGTGGCGGCATACCAGGCGCCGGGCATGGCCCCCGTGCAGGTCTGGAAGCTGCGATCGGCGCTGTTGGCGGGACTCTGGAGGTAGTAGCTTCGGAAGCGTTCGAGCGGATAGTCCGGCGAAGGCACCAGCAAGCGGCCACCGGCGTTGTTGCCCGGCAGCAGCGGGTCGGTGGCGGGCGAGGCGACCCAGGCGTTCCAGCCGGTGTCGGGAAACTGGACCTGGCCGCCGAAGCCGAAGAGGACTTCACTGGCCTTCCAGCGCCGGCTGTCGCCGGGCAGCGCGTACTCGACCACGTGCTCGCTGGTGCCGGGCTGCAAGGTCCAGGTGACGCCGCCGTTGGTGTTGTTCAGGACGGCGGTCTTGATGTCGACTCGGCCTGTCGCCTCGATGGTGGAAGCGTGGTTGTTCAGGCTCGTGGCGGCCCCGGTGGCGCGGCCGTTGGCATCCAGGCTGCCGCCGATGGCGAGGTCGCCGTCGCTGAAGATCAGCGATCGGTTGGCGATGGTCTGGCTGCCAGCGGCGGTCACGACATCCTGGTTCAGGGCCAGGCGCATGTCGCCCTTGGAGAGCAGCTGGCCGTCGAAGGTGAGCGCAGAGGCATCGACGGTGAGCGACTGGCCGGCCAGCAGCGTGCTGCCGGTGTTCCTGACGGCGAGGGTCCTGGCAGCCGGGTTGGCGGCGTTGGCTGCGTTCGCATCGACGATGGACAGGGTGCCGCCGGCGGAGATCAGGCTGCCCAGGCTCGTCGTGCCGATGGCGACGTCGTGGCCCTCGATGCCCTGGTCCGTGCCCAGGGTGTTCGTGTTGGTGAGGGTCGCGGCGTTCAGGGTGGTGGTGCCCCGTGCCCGGATCAGCGCGCCGGTGTTGTCGATGGCGCCGGCGTCGATGCGCAGGTCGCCAGCGGCGAGTGTCTGGCCCGCCTTGTTGTCGTAGCCGGCACCCTGGGTGTCGATGGCCATGGCGCCGCCGGACTGGATCAGGCCGGCCTCGTTGGCCAGCTCGCCTGAGTTCATGGTGACAGTGGCGAGGCCAGCGATGGCGCCTTGCGTGTTCTCCAGCGCATGGCCGCGGGTGTCCATGGCGATGCTGTTGCCGGAGACATGCCCCGCCGTGTTGACCAGGCCTGCCGCGCTCAGCGCCACGGCGCCTCCGGCTTGCAGCTTGCCGCCGACGTTGGTGGCGGCACCGTCGGCGCTGATGCCAAGATCGCCCACGGCAGTGATGCGGCCGGCATCGTTCCTCAGGTTGCCGGCAGCAATGGCGGTGTGGCCGTTGCTGGCGATGAGGCCGGCGTTGTTCAAGGTGCCCGCCACGCTGATGCGAGTGTCCGCCGAGCCGGTCTGCACGATCTGGCCTCCGCCGGTGTTGGCGAGGTGGGAGAGGTTCAGGTTGAGTTGGCCGGCCTGGAGCTGGCCGGCCTGGTTGACCAGCGTCTGGCCGGCCTGGCTGTTGGCTATCACGCTCAAGGTACCGGGCGTGGTGATGGTCGCGCCGCTGGTGGTGACGTGGCCCTGGGTCGCCGTGAGCGCGATGTTGGCGGCGCTGGTGGTGCCGGAGGACAGGTCGATGCTGGCGCCTTGCAGCGCCATGTCCCCCGCGGCGATCAGCGTGCCCGCGGTGTTGATCAGCTCGTCGCGGCTGGTGATCCGCAGGCTGCCGCTTCGCACCACCCCGGCCGTGTTGTCGAAGCGATCGACGTTGGCGCTGAAGCTGTGGCCGATGTTCAGGCTTCCGCCTGCGTTGCTGAAGCTCGCTCCGTTGAGGGCCAGGTTCGCAACCGACAGGGATCCTCCAGCGTTGTTGACCTGCGGCGTGTCCAGCGTGATGGGGCCGACCTCGTGGATGCGCCCGCCATCGTTCAGGATCGCGCCGGCGGCGGTGATGCGGCCGGGGGCGGGTGCATGGCCGGGCGATGCAGTACCTGCACCAGCACCACTGTCCGTGCTCGTGCCGGTACTTGCACCCATACCCGCACCTGTTCCTGCGCCGGAGGTGGATGGACCCGGTGCTGCGCTGCCTGGCGATGCCGGCGCCTGGGGCACCGGCTCGGCCCCGATGACGCCCCCAGCGGTGTTGCTCACACTGGGCGCCGTTACCGTGAGGCCGGCGCCACCGGTCTGGCGCAGCGTGCCACCGCGGTTGTCGATGTCACTGGCCGCCGTGATCTGCAGGCTCTGCGCCTGGATCGTGCCCTTGTTCTCCAGCCGCCCGGCTGCCGTGATCACGAACTCGCCGGGACCCGCCAGGAGCTGGCCGGCACTGCGAACACCCAAGCCGTGCTCGGTTCCCACCAAAAAGATCTTGTTTGCGAACATGCCGCCCAGATGGGCCACGTCGAGGGCGAAGACGGGCGGCGCGCCGGTGCCCGTGGTCGGTGTGATCCGGGTGCGGTCCGCCGAGATGGTGTTGGCCCCGGTCACGACCTGGAGGCCGTTGGCAT
>NZ_LYMK01000110.1 GCF_002157355.1 Variovorax sp. JS1663
GTCGCGGTTGAGCAGTTGGCCCTGGATGTCGAGGTTGCCGCCTGCCACGATGCGTGCAGGGTCCACGTTGGCGGCGGTGTCGGTCACCGTGCGGGTGTCGACATGCCAGTCCGCGTAGCCGATGCCCACGACGCCGACGCTGCCGTCGGCTGCGCGGTGATACACGACCCGGCTGACCGGGTCGCCCCAGGTGTCGGCATGGCTCCAGATCTTGCCGTCGGTGGTGGCGAGGTAGTTCTTGGAGGCGGTGGTGGTGACCGGCACCACCTGCAGGTGGGTATCCAGGTTGTTCACCTGGCCCATGGCGATGGCCATGCTGCCAAGCGACTCGATGGTGGCGCTGTGGTTGTTCAGCGTGGCGCCCTGGCCGGCGGCGTAGCGCTTGGCATCCAGGGCGCCGCCGATGAACAGGCTGCCGGCACTGAAGATCGAGGCGCCGTCGCGGTTGGTGATCGTGTCCGCGCCGATGTCCAGGCTGTCGCGCGCGGCGATCGTTCCGGCCTTGGTGACGCCGCCGACCGTCTCGGCCTGGTTGTCGAGCGTGCCCGCGGCGATGGAGATGGCATCGCCGTAGACGCGGCCGGTGCCGATGTTGTCGACGATCCCGGCATTGATCTGCGTGGCGCCCTTGCTGTCGATCAGCCCCCGGTTGGTCAGCGTGCCGGATGCACTGACGAGGGTGTCGCGCCCCGACATCTCCGCATTGGCGCTGTTCTCGACGTTGTGGCCGCCCACGGTGAGGGTCTGGCCGGCCGCCAGCTTGCCGTGGTTGGTGAAGCTGCCGGTGGTGGTGTAGCTGAGGTTGCCGTTGGCGGCGACTTCGGCGTTGTTCACGATGTCCTGGGTCAGCGCGATGCGCAGGTCCTGGCCTGGCGTCATGACGCCGTCGGCGCTGAAGGTGGCGGCGTCGATCTGCAGGCTCTTGTCGGCGACCAGCTTGCCGTGGGTGTTGGTGAGATCCAGGGTCTTGGCGCTGGGGTTGGCCGCGTTGGGATCGGTGATGCGCAGGGTGTTGCCGGCGGAGATCAGGCCAAAGGTGTTGTCGATGCGGCCGCCGCTGCTGAGGGTGGCGTCGACATCCGCGCGGATAGCGCCAGACGCGTTGACAAGGGTGCCGGTGGTGATCGCAACATTCCTGCCTTCGATGCCCTGGTCCGTGCCCAGGGTGTTCGCGTTGACGATCGCGCCGGCCTTGAGCGTGGCGGTCGCCAGGGAGCGCACGAGACCGCCGGCGTTCCGGATGTCGCCGGCGTCGATCGAGAGATCGCCCATCGCCTGCGTCTTGCCGGCGCTGTTGTCATAGCGCGCGCCGTGGGTGTCGATGGCCACGCTGGACTGGCCCAGGACGGTGCCGCCTGCCGTGTTGGTGAAGGCCTGGGTGTCGGCGCTCAGGGCGTTCTTGGCGCCGATGAACCCGGCCGTGTTGTTCACGCTGCCGGTCGACAGGCTCAAAGTGTCACCGCTGCTGATGCCGCCCTGGCCGCTCGAATGTGCAGTTGCGTTGGTGTTGGTGAGCTGCTGGCCGTGCGTGTCGACGAGCATCGCGGCGCCGGACTGGATCAGGCCGGCGTCGTTGCTCAGGGCACCGGACTGCACGTTGACCGTGGTGGTCGCTGCGAGGGTGCCCTGGGCATTGGCGAGCGCCTGGGCACGGGTGTCGATGCTCAAGGCTTCGCCGGAGATCTTGCCTCGGGTGTTGTCCAGGCCTGCGTTGCGCAGGGTGGTGGCAGCGCCCGCTTGCATGCTGCCGCCGACGTTGCTGGTCGTCCCCATCGTTGTGACGTCCAGCGCGCCGGTGAAGGCCGCGATGGTGCCTCCGTTGTTCTCGAGGCTGCCGGCGGCGATGGTCGTGTTGCCGTTGCTGGCGAGGGTGCCGGCATTGTTCAAGGCGCCCGCCACGCTGATGCGCGTGTCCGCCGAGCCGGTCTGCACGATCTGGCCGCCGCCGGTGTTGGCGAGGTGGGAGAGGTTCAGGCTCAGTTGGCCGGCCTGGAGCTGGCCGGCCTGGTTGACCAGCGTCTGGCCGGCATGGCTGTTGGCTGCCACGCTCAGCGTGCCGGGCGTGATGACCGTCGCGCCGCTGGTGGTGATGTGGCCCTGGGTCGCCGTGAGCGCGATGTTGGCGGCGCTGGTGGTGCTGGAGGACAGGTCGATGCTGGCGCCTTGCAGCGCCATGTCCCCCGCGGCGATCAGCGTGCCGTCGGTGTTGACCAGCTCGCCGCGGCTGGCGATCTGCAGGCTGCCCGCCTGCAAGCGGCCGCGCGCGTTGTCGAAGCGATCGACGTTGGCGCTGAAGCTCTGGCTGATGTTCAGGCTTCCGCCTGCGTTGCTGAAGCTCGGGCCACTGACGGCCAGGTTCGCCACCGAGAGCGATCCCCCTGTGTTGTTGACCTGCGGCGTGTCCAGCGTGATGGGGCCGACCTCGTAGATGCGACCGCCGTCGTTCAGGATCGCGCCAGCGGCGGTGATGCGGCCGGGGGCGGGCGGCACATGGCTTGGCGATGCGGTACCTGCGCCAGCACCACTGTCCGTGCTCGTGCCTGTACCGGTACCCGTGCTCGCACCTGTACTCGCGCCTGTCCCGGGCCCGGATGTCGATGGGCCGGGCGATGCCGGCGCCTGCGGCACCGGCTCGGCCCCGATCACCCCGCCGGCGGTGTTGCTCAAGGCCGTTGCAGTCAGCGTCAGGCCGGCGCCGCCGGTCTGGCGCAGCGTGCCGCCGCGGTTGTCGATGTCGCCGGCCGCCGTGATCTGCAGGCTCTGCGCCTCGATCGT
>NZ_LYMK01000111.1 GCF_002157355.1 Variovorax sp. JS1663
GACATGGCGCTTGACGGTGTGCGGGCTCAGGTCCAGGGCGCGTGCGATCAGCTTGTTGCTCTGGCCGTCGGCCAGCAGCGCGAGGACTTCGAGCTCGCGGCTGCTGAGGCCTGCATCATGCGCTGCCAAGTCTCGTGGCGCTTGCTGCGAGGCAGCCTTGAACCGCCGCACGGTCTCGACCCATTGGCGCAGGGGGGCCAGCGCCTCCCTGGATGCCGCAGCTCCCCATGGGGCGAGCGACAGCTCGGTCAGGCTGTGCACGCCGGTGACCAGGATCTGGCCGACGTTGCCGCTGCTCACGACGCGCTTCACCAAGGGCTCCAGCGCCTGCCAGGCTGCTGCAGGCGAGCCATCGGCCAGCTCGGCGAGCGCAAGCCTTGTCCGGACCGTGGCATCGAGGCTGTTGGTGTCGAGCAGGGCCGATCTGGCTGCCAGCTCGCGCAGTGTCGTCAAGGCCTCTGCGACGCGCCCTTCCTGAAGGGCCAGCTGCGCCTTCAGGGTGCGTGCGAACATCAGCATGGCGGAGTTCTTTTGAACGACTTCGGCGTTGAATGCTGGCAATTGCATGCGCACGGCCGTCCAGTCCCCGATGGCGGCAGAGGCCCTCGCGGCGATGGCAAGGTATTGCAGGGGCAGTTCGCCGGAGCGTTCCAGCAAGGAGGCCTGCGCGACGATGGCGTCGCGGGTCGCACGCACCGCCTCCTTGTCGTCGCAAGTCACCTGGTACATGACCTTCAGTGTCAGCAGCCGGATGCGCAAGCCCGCGGGCTGGCCCAGCCACTGGGCATCGTCTTCGATTCTCTGGAACGCGGCCTCCAGCTCGGCGATCCTGCCCTGCCAGAGAAGCAGCCAGGCTTCCGTCAGGTTCGCGATGGCTTGCAGGGACCAGTTCCCGTCGCCTGTGGCCGCCCTGGCGCCGTTGACCATGCGCTGGATCTGGGCGCTCACGCCGGGGCGGCTGATGAGCATGTTGACGCGGGTCAGGCAGCGAAACCACAGTTCGGCGCTGCTCCCGCGCATCAGCAGGTCCACCACCTTGGCAAGGCGACGGCCGGGGCCCTCGACCGGACCGTGGTAGCCCTCGTACCAGAAGTCGAGCAGTTCACTGAGCGTCTCGGTTTCGAGGTCCATGGGCTGGGAGCGAACCGCCTGGCCCAGATGCCGGGCCTCCTCCATCTGGCCGCAGAAGAACATGGCCAGCGCCTGCACCGCCCGCGCGCGCTGCGCCTCGTCGTGCCGCCCCAGGGCGTCGAAGCCGGTTGCGGCGTGCGCCATGCTCGACCGTACCGCACTGTAGTGGTAGTGCGGCCATGCGCACAGGCCGCGGGCATAGGCCAGCCAAGGCGACCGGGCCTGGAGGTCGGCGGGAAACTGCTCGATCAGGCGGATCACCTGGGCGCCTTCGTCACAGGCCAGCATGTCCGGCGTCGCGTCGGCCAGGTCCTGCTGGGCCTCGTCCCAGGCGCCCGCGCGCACATACATGAGCGTGCGGCGCACAGGATCGGTCTCGCCCCGGGCGGCGCGGCGCAGCAGCGCCGGCACCTCCTCGGGGTGCAGCCGGCGCAGGCGCTCCTCCAGGAAGCTGCGAAAGAGGTCGTGCAGGCGCAGCGTCAGGTCCTCGCCTTCGAGCACGGAGACGAACAGCCGGCGGCGCTCCATGTCCTCCAGCAGTCGGGCCGCGTGCGGATTGCCGCTGATCTGCTCGCAGCCAGGCACCGTGAGTTCGGGGAGCAGGGAGCAGGGCAGGAGAAACGCCTGCAGTTCGGCGGGTAAATCTTCGAAGACTTCGCTGGCCAGGTAGTCGAACAGGTGGCGGCGGCTGTGCCAGACGTCCTTCGGCGCCGCGGCGGCCGATCTTTCCGATGCTTCGAGGCTCAGGCAGAGCCCGGCGGGCCAGCCCTGGGTCCGGTCGAGCAGGCGCTGTGCCTGCTCGGGGTCGTCCCGTCCAGTGGCATGGCGCCACAGGTCCTGGACTTCCTTCCCGGAGAAGCTCAGGTCCGTCTCGTCGAACTCGGCCACTTCGCGCCGCGCGCGCAAGCGCCCCAGCGGCAGGGGTGGCTCCACGCGGCTCGCAATCGCGAGCGTCCATTTCTGCGGGAGCTCTTCGATCAGGTCGCCCAGGAATTCGAAGACGCGGGTGTCTGCGATGGCATGCAGGTCCTCCAGCACGATCACGCCGCTCGGCGTGTCGGTGGCTTCGAGCGTGTTGAGCAAGGCGGACGCCGTCTCGCGCAGCCGGCCCTGCGCCACCAGCTCGAGCAAGGCCTCGGGCGCCAGGCGCCATGGCGGGTCCAGGGGTTCCAGTGCTTCGATCAGGTAGGAGAGCAGCCGCTGGAGATCGTCCTCCTCGTCCACCGTGAGCCAGGCGATGGCACAGCCTGGGGGCAGCCGTTGCAGCTGGCGCGACAGGGCAGCCGTCTTGCCGTAGCCTGCCGGCGCCACGAGCAGGACCAGGGGCCGGCTCGCCAGTGCCTTGCCGAGCTGCTCTTCAAGCTCGCTGCGTTCGATCAGTCCCCCGCGGAAGTGGGGTGTCTGGATCTTGGCTCTGGCGAGGCTGAAGGATTGGATCACGAACGGGCAATATAGACCTGCGACGATCGATTGTGCAATGGCGGCAGGCGCCGCGGCTCGCCAGCGGCCTCAGCCGTTGAAGCGTGTGCGGTACCAGGCGGCAGCCTGCATGCGCGAGGCCAGGTCGAGCCGGTCGAGGATGCGCGCGACATGGCGCTTGACGGTGTGCGGGCTCAGGTCCAGGGCG
>NZ_LYMK01000112.1 GCF_002157355.1 Variovorax sp. JS1663
AGCCTTAACCGAGCCTATCGCCTGGTCTTCAATCAGGCCCAGGGCACCTGCGTCGTCGCCCCTGAGACGGCCCGTTCGGCGGGCGGCGCCGGCGCCGGCGCCACAAGTTCGCCCGCCGGGCTGCTGCAGACGCGTCTCAAGCGGCTGGCCTTGGCAATGGTGCTGGGGCTGGACCTGTGCGCGGCCACCGCTTGGGCGGCAGAGCCCAGCCCGTTGGCAGCCAACACCTTGCCCAGGGGAGGCCAGGTGGCCGCCGGCAGCGCCAGCCTGAGTACCAGCGGCAGCACGATGACCGTGGGCCAGGCCAGCCAGCGCGCCATCATCAACTGGTCCAGCTTCGACGTGGGCGCGGCCGCGGCGGTCAACTTCGTGCAGCCCAACGCCGCGGCCGTCACGCTCAACCGCGTCACCGGCGGCAGCGCCAGCCAGATCTTCGGGCGCGTCAGCGCCAACGGGCAGATCTACCTGGTCAATCCATCGGGCGTGCTCTTCGGGCGCGGCGCCCAGGTTGATGCCGGGGGGCTGGTGGCCTCCACGCTGGGCATCACGGATGCGGACTTCCTGGCCGGACGCGACCGGTTCACGCAGGGCCCGGGCGAGGGCGCCTCGGTGGTGAACCAGGGCCGCATCAGCGTCAGCCCTGGCGGACGCATCGCGCTGCTGGGCACGCGCGTGAGCAACCAGGGGCAGTTGCTGGCCCCGGGCGGCGACGTGGCTCTGGCCGCGGGTCGCCAGGTCACGCTGGTGGCCGGCGCCGACGGGCACCTGCAGCTCGGCGTGGATGCCAGCGAGCTGGCCACGCTGGTGAACAACGGCGGCCTGATCCAAGCCGACGGTGGGTCGATCACGCTCAATGCCCAGGGCGCCAGCGCGCTGGCCTCGGCGGTGGTCAGCAACACCGGCACCTTGCAGGCGCGCACGGTGGACAGCCGCAACGGCCGCATCCTGCTGCTGGCCGACCAGGGCCAGGGAGGCCGCGTGCAGGTCGATGGCACGCTGGACGCCAGCGCGCCGGCGGGCGGCAACGGAGGCTTCATCGAGACCTCGGCGCGGCAGGTGCAGGTGGCCGACGGGGTGCGGGTGAGCACGCAGGCCCCCCAGGGCAAGACGGGGACCTGGCTGGTCGATCCGACGGACTTCACCATCGGCGCGGGCAGCGCGGCGCAGAGTGCCAGCGGCATCGGGGCCGACACGCTGAGCGCCAACCTGGCGAGCACGAGCATCGCCCTGCAGACGGCCGCCGGTGGCACGGAGCCCGGCGACATCCACGTCAATGCGCCGGTGAGCTGGAACGCGAACACGCTGACGCTGAATGCGGCCAACAACATCAACATCAATGCGGTGATGACGGCTGGCGGCACGGCGGGGCTGGCGCTGAACTACGGGGGCACCAACGGCAGTGCGGCGGCCACACCGGTGGAGGGCAGCAACGTGAACGTGGCGTTGACCGGCAGCGGCTTCACGGGGCGGGTGGACTTCACGGGGGCGGGCAACAACCTGAGCATCAACGGCACCCCCTATACCCTCATCAAAAATGTTGCGGCGCTGCAGGGCATCGATGGCAATCGCGGCGGGCACTATGCGCTGGCCAACGACATCGATGCCACTGCCACGGCCAGTTGGAACGCGGGGGCGGGGTTCAGTCCGATTGGTGCTTTCTCCGGTAACTTGGACGGCTTGGGGCATGTGGTCAACGGGCTGAGCATCAATCGGCCAGGACAAGTCAGGGTAGGCCTTTTTTCCCAGACCTGGATCGGCAGCATGGTGCGCAACCTCGGGCTGGCCGGGGGCAGCGTGACGGGCGATTTCATGACAGGCAGCTTGGTCGGCGAGCAGTTCGACGGCAGCATCAGCAACGCCTATGCCACGGATAACGTATCGGGCAATCGCGCTGTCGGCGGCTTGGTCGGCGAGTTGCTCAGCGGCAGCATCACCAACGCCTACGCCACGGGCAGTGTGTCGGGCAACCGCTTTGTCGGCGGCTTGGTCGGCGCGCACAACGGCGGCAGCATCAGCAACGCCTACGCCACGGGCGGCGTCTCGGGTGGCGACGTGCTCGGTGGTCTGGTCGGCACGCAGAACAACGGCAGCATCAGCAACACCTACGCCACGGGCAACGTGTCGGGTGGCGGCATGGTCGGCGGCCTGGTCGGCTATCTAGGCGGCGGCAGCCTCGGCAACGCCTACGCCACGGGCGGCGTGTCGGGTAGCTCGGCAGTAGGTGGCCTAGTCGGCAGGCATGATGGCGGTAGCATCAGCAGCGCGTATTGGAACATCGATACTACCGGCCAGAGCGGCAGTGCCAGCGGTGGCAGCGGCGCTGGCTGTGCCAACTACTGCGGCCTCACCGCCGCGCAGATGATGACGGCTTCCTCCTTCGCCGGCTGGGACCTGGCCACGCAGGGCGGCAGCACCAGCGTGTGGCGAATCTACGAGGGGTCCACCGCACCGCTGCTGCGCAGCTTCCTCACGCCCCTGACGGTGACGGCCACCACCGGCGCCAGCAAGGTCTACGACGGCACCGTCAACGCGGGCAGCGCCGCCTACACCGCGAGCGGCCCGGCCGCAGTGAACCCGGGCCTGATCCTGGGGCAGGGCAGAACCGCCAGCAAGAACGTGGGCAGCTACAGCGTCGATCTGAGCGGCCTGTATTCCACCCAGCAGGGCTATGACATCCGCGTGGCCCCCACGGCGGGCAGCTTTGCCATCACGCCCAAGGCTCTCTCCGGCAGCATCATCGCGGCCAACAAAGTCTATGACAAGGT
>NZ_LYMK01000113.1 GCF_002157355.1 Variovorax sp. JS1663
GGATACGGCGGCTTTGATTTGGGCATTCGGGACTCCACTGATGTGAACAGTATGGCGTCCGTGAAAGGGGGTCAACTTCACTCTGGCATTTTGAAGTCGCGGCTTGATCTCTCGCTCTGCAACTTCAACCACTGCAATCAAAGGAATCCCGGTGCGTGTCGAGAATCTTTTGACTACCTCATCAACAAGCAACGAATCAATAACCACTTTCCCCGCACTCGGCGTAAATGCTTGTTCGAGCAATCCTGCCACGCCCGCCGCAATCTCGAACGACAGCGTCACGGGCACATTGCCTGTCGCAGTCGCCATCGCCGCTGCTCGCTGATAGTCCGTGCTCATCTTCCCGAAGTACGCGCCAACGGCCTGCTTTTGTTGTGGTGTCAGGGGTGCGTTCTGCTGGACGCCTACGCCCGAGATGCAGCCGTGGTTCCCATTTGCACATGGTGCAGTTGCGGCATCTGGCCCGCGATAGCTCGGCGAAGATGTCGCGCCACTGCTCGTCGTGTAAGGCGTCCAGTATGGAATCCCGTCGGTGCCCCCGCCAGTCGTGGTGCTGGAGATGATGTAGTGCTGGATCTCCCCATTCACTTGCGCCGGGACCTCGATGACTTGCGTCGTCCCCGGTACAGCCTGCGTAGGCAAGCCCGGATCGATGTTGTAGCCCGACTGCGTCGCCACATCCCATTGCGCCAGCGTATTGGCCGACACGCCCTGGGTCTTGTTGCCCATCAGGCGCATCTGCTCTTCGATCTGCTCTGGCGTGTAGCGCCCGCCGCTTTGCTCGGCCAGCCTGCGAGCTGTTGCCCGTTCGTCGGGATGCAACATTCGGTTGTTCCTTACCGCATTGCCCGCCGTTTCTCCGGCGATGTCCAAGGCCTTCACGTCCCCGCCCACGATGCCCCCGGCGATGGCACCCAGGAGCCGTGACCACGCCAGCGTGTCCATCGCCCGGGACGGGTCTCCCGTCGAATCGATCAACCCTGCGGTCAGATGCCCAACCACCGCACCCACGGCCCCGGGCGCGCAACCGTCGCCATTGCCCGTTCTGGCCGCCCCCGCAGCACACCCCACGATGGCGTGCGCCACTTCGCCTGCAAGGCGGTTCAGCGCCGGCGGCGTGAGCGCACCTGTGATCGGATCGATGCCAGGGCTGGTCAACTGGCCGATCTCGTAAGCTCCGGAAGCCGCGCCGGCGCTGATGACGCCGTTGATGATGCCTCGTGCCAGGTTGTCCTCCAGGCTGCCGCCATTGATGGCCGTATCCACGATGGCGCGGGCGCTCGCATTGATCACGTGGCGTCCCAGGTTCGGCACGATACCCGCCCGTGGCGTGATCTGGTTCAGCGGCGTGGCCACGCCATCCACATCCATCGTGATGGTGTTGCCCAGCCCCTCGATCACGCCCGCCGTCAGCATCGAGGTGGCAATGGCCTTGATGCTCTCGCTGCTGCCCATCTCCTTGAGCACCTTGCCCAGTTCGCCATCGTTGTTGACCAGGCTCACCGCCGCCCGGCTGGCCAGGGCTGTGACGCCCACCTGTACTGCCGCACTCACGCTTGCCGTGATAGGCGCGCTCGCGCCGATGAAGATCCCGCCGCTTGTCAGCGCCACGCCTTCGCCCGTCGCGACGGCCGCCGCCCCGCCCGCAGCCGCCCCTGCCTGCGCCGCCATGGGCGCGGCCACCGCGGCCGCCACCACGCTCACCACAAGCGCCGTTACCGGCCCCATCCCGCTCTGGTGATACGACCAGCGCTCGTGCTCCTCCTTCACCCGCTGCCACTCGAGGCTGTTGACGAAGGCCGGGTCGTTGGCCAGCCGGTTCACCCAGGCCATGCCCGGCTGCTGCGCCAGCGCGGCGAGGCTGTCGCTCTGGCCGAGCTGTGCCTTCACGCCGCCGCCGGCCTGGATGTTCAGGTCCTTGACGTCGAAGCGGTTGTACTGGCTGGTCTCGTCCTTCTTGCCGCTGCCCGAGGACGAGGAGAAGGCCGCGTCGTTGTCGACCTCCCTGGCGCTCATGGCGCGGGTGGTGGACTGCGTGAGCAGGTTGAGCTGGCCGCCTGCGTCGATGGCCAGGCTTTGTGCCTTCGCATCGATGGCCGAGAGGGTCATGTCGCCGCCGCTTTGCAGCTGGATGTTCTTGCCTGTGAGACTGGTGCGCGCCAAGGTGGTGTCCTGACTGTCGGCATCCAGGCTGTACTTGGTCATGCCCCGCTTGGTGGCGTGATGGGTCTCGGCCGAGCTGCCGTTCTCGCCGGCTTGCAGGGTGAGCTGGTTGGTGGCTTCCAGGCTCAGGGCCTCGCCAGCGCTCAAGGTGGCTGCACGCCCGGTCAGGTCGCGCCCGGCCGTGAGGCTCACGCTGCCCGCCCCGCTGACGGTGGTGCCGATCTCCCGGCTTTGCTGGCCCTCGCGCGAGTTCCTGCCGCTCCAGCGGATGTCTTCCGCGCGGCCCGTGGTGACGCTGTCGAGGTTCAGGTCGCGCACGGCCGAGAGGCTCGCATCACCACCGCTCTTGACCTCGGCGCCCGTGAGGTTCATGTCGCGCCCCGCCGTTGCGAGGAGACTGCCCCCGGGATTGGTCACGTACAGGCCCGCCACGCGGTCGAGCGTCACGGCCGCGAGCTTCACGCCGCTGGCCGCGTCCAGGCCCGGCAGCATGCTTGCGTTGCTGCGCGCCTCGCGTGTGGTGGTCACCACG
>NZ_LYMK01000114.1 GCF_002157355.1 Variovorax sp. JS1663
GGGATGGATGTACAAGAACAAGCTGGTGATCGTGCACGAGCGGGCAATTCGGACACTGATTGCGGCGGCACTTGCCCAGCTTGAAGTTGAAACAGGCACCGCCATCGCCGCCAGCGTTGATCCAGCAACACTTGATCGCTGGCGAGCCTCAGTTTCAGAGCTGCGCCCAGATGGACAAACCCAGCAGAGTTGGCTATGGGCTGCACCGGCGAAACACTCAACCCGCCAAATCAGCGAGGTACTGGAGCGCATCGACCTGCTTTACACGCTGGACGTTCATAAGCACCTGGCAGACATCCCCGATCTCATCTTGCGCCGCTACGCGCGCCGACTTGTCTCCAGGCCGCCCTCAGCCGGAGCCAAGATCAAAGAGCCAGCGCGCACCGTGGAGGTCGCATGCTTTCTTCGGTATTGCCTGTTCACCACCACAGACCAGTTGATCCTTATGGTGCAGCGCCGGATCGCCGATCTGTGGCGTCAGGCTGCCGCCGATGTCCCCGCTACCGTCAATTGGGCCGCAATGTACAAAACGCTGCTCGGCGAACTTGTTGCCTTGAGCGCGCAAGGTGCGGTGCCAGATGCTGAGTTGCGTGCCCGTCTTGAAGCCTTGATCACCGAAACCCAGAAACGCAAACCACCGAGCAGGGCCTCCCTGGTCCGCGAGGGATTGATTGATGGAATTCGCCCCGTGCGGTCGTTGCTCGTCGCCATTGCAAAGCTGCCCTGGCAGGCCACCGGCGAGCATCCTGCCATCGAGTACCTTGCCAAGCTGCAAGCTTTATATCTCAAAGGATCCAGAAAGCTGCCAGTTGAAGTGGTGGCACCAAGTCTGGGAATGATCTGGCAGGTTTCGATCTCCAGCCCAGACCGGGAACGGGCGTTTCAGGCGTTGGAGGTGGCCACCCTGTTTGCCCTGCGCCGCGCGGTGCGCAATGGCTCGGTCTGGATTGAGCACAGCCTGAGCTTTCGGGGTCGTGCGCGCTTGTTCTTCACGGACGAGCGTTGGCAGGCAGAGTCCAAGAAACACTATGCCCGTCTATCGTTACCCAGCAAGGCTGCCACTTTCTTGAAGCCTTTGCTGGCCAGAGTAACTGCCGGTGTCGATGCGGTGGCCGCTGCAGCCCGCAGTGGCGTACTGCGCGTGGATGATGAACTCCATTTGTCGCCATTGCCCGCAGAGGACGAAGACCCAGAAGTGACCAAGCTGCGCGCGGCTTTGGATCACCGCATCGGTGAGGTTCAATTGCCGGAAGTGATTCTGGCCGTTGACGCCCAGGTGCGCTTTAGCTGGATCATGCTCGGACGTGAGCCGCGCTCTACCGACGAGCTGCTGATGGTCTATGCCGGCATCATGGCCCACGGCACCAGTCTGACTGCGGTCGAATGCGCGCGCATGATTCCGCAATTGTCTGCCACCAGCATTCGCCAGGCCATGCGCTGGGCGCGGGACGAACGGCGTCTGAGCCAGGCCTGCCAGGCTGTGCTGGAATTCATGCAGCGACACCCGATTGCCGCCACCTGGGGGCGGTCCGATTTGGCATCTTCTGACATGATGACCATGGAGACCACCAAACGGGTGTGGCAAGCCCGGCTTGATCCTCGGCGCAACACACCTTCCATTGGAATCTACTCCCATGTAAAAGACCGGTGGGGCATCTTCCATGCGCAGCCCTTTGTGCTCAATGAGCGCCAGGCGGGCGTGGCCATTGAAGGTGTCATCCGCCAAGAAAAGCTGGAGACCAGCCAGCTTGCTGTGGATACCCATGGCTACACCGACTTTGCCATGTCACATGCCCGTTTGCTTGGTTTTGATCTTTGCCCGCGGTTGAAGGAACTCAAACAGCGCCACCTCTTTGTGCCACGCGGCACCAAAGTGCCCGCAGAAATCGCTGCGGTGTGCGAAGCCAATGTCGACGTCGCTTTGATCGAAAAGCATTGGGATAGTCTGGTGCACCTGGCAGCCTCGGTCATGAGCGGACATGCCAGTGCGGTGGCAGCTCTTGCGCGGTTCGGTTCTGCCGCCCAGGGCGATCCAATCTATGAGGCTGGCGTGCAATTGGGGCGGTTGCTGCGTACGGCGTTTTTGGCTGACTACTTTGTCAAGGACGCTTTCAGGAACGAGTTGCGCCGGGTGCTCAATCGGGGCGAGGCTGTTAACGCCCTCAAGCGCGCCATTTATACCGGCCGGATCAGCCCGGCGCAGGCCAAACGTGTCGATGAAATGCAGGCTGTGGCCGATGCGTTGAGCCTGATGGCCAACATCGTGATGGCGTGGAATACCTCACAGATGCAGGCGGTCCTGGATCGCTGGTCGAACCGCCGCCAGGTCATTCCACCGGAACTGATCGAGAAGATTGCGCCCACCAGGCTGGAGAGCATCAACTTGCGGGGTGTGTTTCGCTTCCCGGTTGACCGCTATGCTGACCAAATCCTGCCTTCGCGGCCAAATGCATCGATAACTGGCACCAATGGATGAAACCGACCACGGTTTGACGCCACGAATCGCAGATTTGAAAGTGAACAGGAAAGTCAATGAAATCAACGATCTACCAACACCACCTCCGCGCCAGTGCTAGCTTTTCGTACCGTCACTTATTGCACTGAAAACGAGGAGACCCCTCACC
>NZ_LYMK01000115.1 GCF_002157355.1 Variovorax sp. JS1663
GGTCCCCGAACGACACGCAAACTCCCCCACTGATCGACACGTAAATTCCCCCGCCCCGGCCATTTGGCCGTGACGGAGTAGGCGGCGCCGGCGTCTCCCGGCAGCCGCTTTCGGGCAGGACGTTACTTTCTGCCCCCTCAGCCATGAGGGGGTGTTGGAGTGAATGTCTTGAAGCCGCATTTGCAGACGACCATTTGGACCCTGTTGGGCGCCGGGGCCAGCCAACGTGAGATCGAGCGCGTGACGGGCATCGATCGCAAGACGATCCGGGGATACCAGAAGCGCTTCGCTGCCATGGCAGCAAATTCCCCCGGGGTGTCCACCGACCCCGGAGGGCAAACTCCTCCACCCCGTCCACCGGCTCCGACGCCCGCGCGCTCGCCCGCGACGGTCTCGGCGTGCGAGCCGCATCGCAGCTTCATCGAGGCGCAACTGAGGCTGCGGCGCAACGCCATGGCCATCTACCAGGATCTGGTCGACCAGCACGGATTCACCGCCCGCTACAGCTCGGTGATGCGCTTCGCGCGCAAGCTTCGCCAGCACGAGCCCGAACAATTCGACCGCCTGGAGTTCCTCCCTGGGGAAGAGATGCAAGTCGACTACGGCGAAGGCGCGCCAACGCGCGTGCCGGGAACCGACCGCTATCGCAAGCCGCGGCTGTTCGTCGCGACACTGCGCTACTCCAGGCGCAGCTTCCGCCGTGTCGTCTGGAAGTCCAGCCAGCAGACGTGGGCGCAGCTGCACGAGCAGGCATGGCGCTACTTTGGCGGCAGTTGCCGTTATGTAGTTCTGGACAACCTCAAGGAAGGCATCGTCAAGCCCGACCTGTACGAGCCGCAGTTGAACTCCGTGTACGCGGCCACGCTGGCCCACTACGGCGTGATCGCCGATCCGGCCCGCGTCCGTGATCCCAATCGCAAGGGTTCGGTCGAGAACGCGATCGGTCACACCCAGGCCACGGCCTTGAAGGGGCGGCGCTTCGAGTCACTGGCCGAGCAGAACGATTTCCTCGAACACTGGGAGACCAAGTGGGCCGCCTCGCGCATCCATGGCAGCGCGCGCCGTCAGGTGCAGGCGATGTTCGAGGAGGAGCGGCCGTTGCTGCAGCCGCTGCCGGTGCTGGGCATGCAGTACTTCACCGAGTCCCAGCGCACCGTGTGCGACGACAGCTGCGTGCGTGTCGATCACAGCAGCTACGGCGCGCGGCCGGCGCCCATCGGCAGCCACGTGCTGGTGCGCGTGTTCGAGCACCGCATCGAGATCCGTGACCTGAAGACCCAGGCGCTGCTGCGCAGCCACGTGCGTGTCGAGCGTCCCGGCAGCGTCGTGCTGCCGATGGAGGAGCGAGTCTTCAACCCTTCACGCGAGACCCGCCGCATCCTCGCGCAAGCCAAGGCGATCGGCAATGACGCCGAGCGGCTGTGCGAGCTGCTGTTCGCCGTCGAAGGCCGCGTCGGCCAGCGCAAGCTCTGGGGCATCGTCCGCCTGGCCGATCGCTACCCACGCCGCCTTGTGGACCGCGCCTGTGCGCAGGCGATGCGCGACGGCATCTACAGCTACAGCCACGTCAAGAGGTTGACCGAGAAGATCGTCGCCGAAGCGCTGGCGGCCATCGAACGCACCGAAGAACCACGCCAGCTGGAACTCACGCTGACGCAGGAACACCCGCTGATCCGTCCCGCCGACATCTACGCCGAGTTGTTCTCTCGCTGTGCCTCGGCACAGCCTTCCGCTCCCCTGACCCCTGGAGGTACTGCGCATGACCATTAATGAGATCGAACGCACGCTGCGCGAGCTGCGCCTGTCCGGCATCGCCGCAACCCTGAACACCCGCGTCATGCAGGCGCAGGCCTCGCAGCAGCCGCTGCTGGAGACGCTTGCAGGATTGCTCCAGGACGAGCTCGACCGGCGCCACTCGCGCCTGACCGAGCGGCGCTTCAAGCAATCACGTCTCGATGAACGGCCCACGCTCGCCGACTTCGACTGGCGCTTTAACCCCAAGCTGCCTCGTCAGGCGTGTTTCGAGCTGCACACGCTGAAGTTCATCGCCGACGGCGCCAATGCCCTGATCATCGGCAAGCCAGGCACAGGGAAGTCGCATGTGGCCAAAGCCGTCGCCTACCAGGCCACCCTGCAAGGCCATGACGTTCGCTACCTTGAGGCCGACACCGAGTTCGCCCGCTTCGCACTGGCAAGCCCCAAGGAGCAGACGACGCTGATGCGCGCATACGTCGAATCCGATCTGCTCGTGCTCGACGACCTCTTCCTCGCGCGGCGCATCTCCGACGCCGCCGCCGAGTTGCTCCAGACCATCGTGCACCAGCGCTACAAGCGCCGCGGCAGCATCGTCGTGACCTCCAACCGAGTCGTGCAGGACTGGGGCAAATACCTCGGCGATGCAACCATGGGAACCACCATCCTCGATCGACTGATGCATCGCGCCGTCATGCTCGAGTTCGAAGGAAGGAGCTACCGGCTGAAGGAGGCCGCCGCACGCCTGGCGATCGCAGCCGAGGCGTGACCGATCAATAATGCAACCCTTGTCCTGCCTGGAGGAATTTGACTGTCCACAGGTGGGGGAGTTTGAAGTGTCGATCGGGGGCC
>NZ_LYMK01000116.1 GCF_002157355.1 Variovorax sp. JS1663
TGGCCCAGGTCGTGCAGGCCCAGGGGACCGAAGTCGCCACCGCGCCGGCGCTGCTCGCCGCTGACTTCGCTGCGGTTCATGGCCCCGGCGATGGAGACCTCGTTGCCTTCGATGCGGATGTCCCTGGCGCCCGCGACCTGCACACCCTGCAGGTGGACTACGCCACCGCCTTGCAGCAGGACGCCGCCCTGGCTGCTGGTGATGGTGCTGGACGCGGCCGTGTCGGTCCTGACGTCGATGCCGCTGCCCGAGGCCCTGTTCTGCATGAACACCGGATCGAAGATCGGGCTGGAGCGCTTTTTGTCGACGTCGATGCGGGTGCTGTTTGTGTTGCGCCCCTCGACGATGCCGAGGTGGCGCCCCGCATCGATCATCACGCCCTGCGTGCCGCCGATGTGCGAGCCTTCGATGGAGATGTCGTTCCTGCGGCTGAGCAGACCCTTGTCGGTCCACTGCATCGCGTAGCGGCCCGTGCCTTGCGCCTGGCCCGATTCGATGCGGATGTCGCGATCCGCGTGCACGCTCAGCAGGCCGTTACGCTGACGTTCGAACTGAAGCCCGCTTGTTCCAAGCGGATACCTCCGCCAACCAAGCCACCCCGCAGGTTGGCCGTGGGTCTACTTCTTGGAAACATCGATACCTTGCTTTTGTAGGTCCTCCAGTGCCTGAGAAAGATCCACAGTCTCTTCAGTTTCTTCGTAGCCCGCGGGCCTGTTGTAGTCGTAGTCGATATCGAACTTTCCATCAGGGTAGAGCGTGAAGGTCAGACCCCAGATCCGTTGGCCTGTCGTCTTAAGAAGGTCATCGCGGAGGAAGAGGGCCGCATCCATGGCATCGCCAATCGAAACTCGTGGTGGACTGGCCCCCTTCTGGTCGATTGCACCATCGCACATCAGACCCCACTGCACCGAAACCATCTGATTCAGGACTACGAACTTTCCAAAGGCGGAATCCCAAGCCCTACTTGCTGGAAACTGATTGACCGCTCTGCCCAGCACTTCATAGGCCTGTTCCGTTGTCGCGATATCTGTCATTGCTTGAACCTCTTGGTCACCTCTACACCGTCGATAACGGCCGTCACAAAAAATTCATTCGGCCTGACCCCGCCAGCCGGATAGCCCAGATCGATTTTCACGAGCACCGTCTTCCCCTCCTTGAGTGCATTCCTGAACTCGTTCTCCATGGCTCGCCAATCGCCCCGATTCAGCGTTGACGCCTGCGGCACGATATTGATTTTGTCACCCGCGCCGCCCAAACTGGCAGCGATCAAGTGGCCGCCTTCGTCTTTCGGCGCGCCACACTTGCCCACCGCGCATTGCTGGTACCCGTTGCGTTCCATCGCGTTCAACGACAGCGTGCCTTCGACCTTGTTCACCCGACCGGAAGCATCGGTGACGTACTTGTGTCCGTTGCTCAGCTCATAGACGGCTCCGGGCTTGAGTTGACCATTCAAGGCCGTATCCCATGCACCCTTGCTGCCAACACTTGCCTTGATGGAGTTCTGCGCGTCAGTCAGTTTCGACGCCGCGCCAACCGCGTCTCCAGCATCCAACAGCGCCTTTGCCTCTTTGATCAACGCCCTGGCCGCATCTCCGGCCGGGCCCAAGGCGCCGATCACCGCCAAGGTGTAGTCGAATGGCGTCTCCGCCTCTACAAGTCCCTTGATGTCCCCGACGACGGGCGTGATGTCGAGGACGAGTCCTGCGAGCTGCTTGAGGACTGCCTCGCCCTGCGCGCCCATCGGGCTCGCATGCGGGGTGCTATTGATGAGACGCTGGATCTCCGTTCGCTCCGACGCATCCGAGTACAGGCCGAAACGAATTTCATCGCGAAGCGATGCGTTGTCTGGCGTGCTTCGGTAGGTGGCCTCCGCCGCCTTGGCAAACGCGATCCAATCACCGCACAGTCTGCTCGCGCCATCGGCATAGCACGCCGCGCGCAGCGCCTCGTCGCGTGCCTTGTCCTTGGCGTTCCATGCATCGCGCTCGGCGCACGCCGCCTGATCTCCACCATCACAAGCGACGATGGCCTTCTTTCTGGCTAGGTTTTCGTCGTGTGCCAGGAAGTTGTTCGCCGCCGCGTTGCTCCCCGCCTGACTGCCGATGTTGATCTGGCTGGCATCCCCACCTGCAATGGCCACAGCAAGGCCGCTCATGAGCCCGGCGAACTGAACCGTGTCGATTCGTCTGCCGTAGGCTTCCGCTGCAAGTTCGCCGATGGCAGCACCGAGCGCACCTGCACCACACCCGCTCGCACTGTCCGCCCTCGCGGCCCCCACCGCGCACCCCGCAATCGCATGCGCGACCTTGTTGGTGAAGTCGTCCAGCGTGCCGTTGGCGGTCAAATTGCCAATGGCGAACGCGGATTGCGCCGCCATCGTGTCCAGGATCGCGTTCTTCAGGCCCTCCTTCAGGTTCTCTTCGAAACTGC
>NZ_LYMK01000117.1 GCF_002157355.1 Variovorax sp. JS1663
CAGGCCGTACTGGGTGCTCTGGTTCAGGCCGTTGGTGTCGCTGATGCGTTCGCCGTTGGCGTCGTAGCCGAAGGCGCTGCTCTGGTTGGGGCCGTCGGTACGGGCAGCAACGCGGTTGAGGTTGTTGATGGCGCGTGCGGTGGTCCGGTCCACGGCGACAGGACCCCACTGCCTCAGTCTCTACTTCGCAGCCTTTTCATCAAACCACACGGCACCAGTTGGGGAGAAGAATCGATAGCCGTTTGGAAGTGCAAGAAACTTTGCTAGATCAGGTCGTTTCGCCGAGACGTGGTGGGCATGAACGGTCTTCAGCGATTCGATTTTTCCGTTGTATCGATCAGTGGTAAGCCACCAACCCGACATATGCGATGGGGACGCGTATCGAACCCCCTCAACATTGTCTCCCTCATAAACTCCATCCGATATGACCACCATCTGATCAGGCCGCGGTGGAATGAAGTCGGCACCTTCTCTATTGCAGAGGCTGGTTTGATCACGCCAATACGTCAAGGTGTGAGTCACCCCAAACACAAACTCTGTGGCCTCGGGGTTGTACTCAAAAAATACGAGCGTCCGGCCATCTGTCAACTCGGCCTTGGTTAACCAGTACCCATACGCCAAAGTTTCGCCTGCCCTGATCGAGTTTCCGGACAAGACATACTCGGCAATAAATCGGACGAACTCCTCGCAGTGCTCGCCCAGTTCCGGTGAACTGACCGAAGCACTTATCTCGTAACCAGGATCGTGTGATGCCAAGCCTTTGGTCGTCTTGGTCAGGCGATCGGGCGAATCAAGAATGTCGATCTTCAATTTTGCCCTTCGGGACGTAGTTGTCGCCATCTGATTTGGCCACCCTGAGTTCGACTGCAATCAATGCAATGCGGATACAGGTCTTGCGTTCCACCTGTCGGATTCAGCGCATTCGGGGGCTGGTGTTGACGCCGCCCGTGCCCGTCTCCGCCGGCAGATCCCCATCCTCCCCGTACATGAATGCGGTCAGGCCCGGTCCGTTCCATCGCCTGGACCAGCTTGATTGCCGAATGGGCGGCTACACGCGAACCGTCATCCACCGATGGTTCCTTGCTGGGCCGCTCCGGGTGAACGATGAATGTACAGGCCGAGTTCCGAAAGCTCGGAAAAATGCGTCTTGCCAGCGCCAAATGGCGAGATGGAAAAGCCTTCGTTCTCGGGCTCATCAGCCACCGCCAGAAGTAACTCGGCAAGCATTCGCAGTGCTTGCTGGCTACCTTCGATCAGTACCGAGGCGGTATCGCCCTCGTCGTCCTGAAGTAGTCGAAGAATGAGCCCAACTTTCTGGTCGGCATAGCGTTCACTGATATCGTCGGTCTTCATGATTTCTCCATCGATAGCCGTTCAGAATTTTCGTTTGGGTCGCCCGTCGGCCCAGACGTCGCGATCGCGCTTACCTTTCTCGTAGGCGCGCTTGTCACCATAAACTTCCCAATGATCTCTGTGTAACTGATCCTTCTCCCAGATCTCTCCGGTTTCCAGGTTCCTCTTGCCTTTGCTTCCTTTGACAGGCTCGAAATCGTCGGGATGCGTTGTCGGTGTCTTTTCGAGATCAGGCAACTCCTCATTGTTGCCGTCCGAAAACATCCACCCTGTCAATCGTCGACCGAGGTCAAGGCATCCGCTGATGAGCGCTCCAGGCATGGTGATCGGCAGCTTCCACTGTGGTGTAGCGACGGATGCGCCTCCACCATAGGGATTTTCAGCGTTAAGGCTGGGCGGTGGCCCCCAGTTGCATTGCAGTACGGGGCCAATCCACTTGCAGGGCGAAAGCCCCGTCGGATCGCTCTTCCCGAGTGGATTGCCGCCAAGGCCGGCACGCCGATTGAGCCCACCACCCAATCCGATCGGGTCGTTCTGCGTGTAGTTGCCGCCATCCGGGTTGTAGCTGCGCCGCCCGTTGTAGAAGAGGCGTGACTCCGGGTCTGCATACATGCCCCAGTACCGCAGATTGAAATCCGGAGATGCGATGTTCGTCGTCCCTGGATTCGGATTGACCTCCAGGTTCGCGAACCGGTACTTCGCGATCGTCGGCTTCTCATCCCCGAAAGCGCTGTAGCTCCATTGCCAGACCGCTTGGCCACTCGCGTTCGTGAGCCTCCTCGGCGTGTTGAGGTGATCGCTGTGGACCGCGTAGGGCTGGCCGTTGATCACCGCCGCAATCGGCATCGGCCCACTGGCCGTGGGCAGGTAGATGTACTGCGTGCTGCCCGTGCTGTTGGCCCCACCCGTGCCCGTCTCCGCCAGCAGACTGCCGTCCTCGTCGTACATGAACGCAAAGCCCTGCTTCTCCGCTTCCGTGGTGTTCGGCCCCCACAGCTTCGTGAAGAAGTTCAGCAGGCTCTGGAAGAACCCTGGATCGCTCTCGTCGCCTTCTGCCGGCGGGTA
>NZ_LYMK01000118.1 GCF_002157355.1 Variovorax sp. JS1663
CCCGCCAGACGCGTTGGCGTATTCACCAAGTCTGGAGGAGGCGAAGGATGAGTATGCGACTGAAGGTGACGGACTGGGTGGACGGCACGCGCTGGCGCTGGCAGCTCGAAGAGCAGGACGGGCGCTTCGTGGCCGATCACACGGTGCGCCTGGACCCGAAGAGCCGCGAGTACCAGGGCTTTTGCGACCTGGCCCGCTACGTCGACTACCACGCGCCGGTCGTTAAGCCCCCGGAGCAACTGCAGCAGCTCGGCGCGTGGATCGGCGAGCAGGTGTTCGGCGGGCTGCGCACGGCGCTGCGTGAGCGCGCCCAGCTGCCGGCCGAGGCCGTGCAGGTGCTCGTGCCCGAAGCGGCACAGGTGCTCCTCGAGCGGCCCTTCGAGATCGCCTGCTTTGCCGACGGCAAGCGTTTCGATGCCGTCGGCGTGCGCCTGGCCTACCAGGCCGAAGCGGCTGTCAGCGCGGCCAAGTCCAGCGGGCCCGATCTGCGGCTGCTGGCGGTGTTCAGCCTGCCGGTGCGGGCCAACCCGCTCAACCTGAGGCGCGAGCGCTATCAACTGCAGCAACTCGTGCGCCGGCTCCAGCAGACCGGGGGGCTGGCGGTGGAGTTGCGCGTGTTGCAGTACGGCGCCACGCGCCAGACGCTGAGCGACACCTTGCAAGAGGCCGACGGCTGGGATGTGGTGCACCTGTCGGGGCACGGCCAGCGTGGCGAGCTCCTGCTGGAGACCGATGACGGGGGCGAGGACCCGATCGACACGCAGTCCCTGGGAGAACTTCTGGAACCCGCGCGTGCGCGGCTGAAGCTGCTGCTGCTCGATGCCTGCTACAGCGGGGCGGCCAGCCATGCCGCGGCACGCGTGCAGGTGGGCCTGGATGCGGTGCGCGACGCCGGCACCGAGGCGGCGGCCGCACCGGCCGCACCGGCCATCGAGACCCAGGCCACGCCGCTGCCCAGTCTGGGCCATGCGCTGGCCGGGCAGCTCGACTGCGCGGTGCTGGCCATGCGCTACCCCGTGGGCGACGGCTTTGCCACCGAGCTCATGCTCGCGTTGTACGAGAAGCTGCTGGCCAAGCACCCGCTGCCCGCAGCGCTGCATCTGGCGCTGCAACGTGCGCTCAAGCAGGACCTGGCTCCTTCGGCGCTGGCTGGGCTGACCCCGGTGCTGCTCGGGGCGCGGGCTGGCACGCTGCAACTGGCCGCGCCCCAGCGCACCGGGCCGATCACACTGCCCACCACTGGGCTGCGCATCGGATTTGAGAAGCAACCGGAGCGCTTCGTCGGACGGCTGCAGCCGATGCTGCGAGCCAGCCAGGCCCTGGCGCCGCACAGCCTGCGACGTGCCGTGCTCTTTCACGGCATGCCCGGGGCCGGCAAGAGCGCCTGCGCGCTGGAGCTGGCCTATCGCCATGAGCTGGGGCGCTTCAGTGGCTACGTCTGGTACCAGGCGCCGGAGGCCGGCAGCGACATCGCCTCGGCCCTGTACAACCTGATGCACGAGATCCAGCGCCAGTTGAACGCCCCCGAACTGGGGCTGACCACGGCGCTGGACGATCCGAAGCGCTTCAGCCACTACACCCTGCCGCGCCTGCGCGCACTGCTCGAGGAACGCGCGCTGCTTCTGGTGCTGGACAACCTGGAGACGCTGCTGACCGACAGCGACCAGTGGCGCATCCCGCTGTGGGGCGAGATGCTGCACACGCTGCTGGCGCACCAGGGGCTGTCGCGCGTGGTGCTCACCAGCCGGCGCGTGCCTGCCGCGCTGGCGCACGACGAGCGGGTGCAGGTCGAGCCGATTCATGCGCTGAGCTTTGCCGAGAGCGTGCTGCTCGCGCGCGAGCTGCCGCGGCTGCGCACGCTGTTCGCCGCCGAGGCCGACCACGCGCTGCTGCGCCAGACGCTGCGCGTGGTGCAGGGCCATGCAGCAGCGCGTGCAGGCAGCCGAGGCGCAGTCGGCCGCCAGCGGCGAGCTGCTCGACGCCTTCTTCGCCGAGGGCGGCACGCGCGAGGGCCAGAGCAGGCAGCAGCCCGAGCAGTTCGTGCAGGCCCTGCAGGGCTGGACCGGCGACGTGCTCGCCCGGCTAACGCCCACCGCGCAGCGGCTCTTCGGCTTCCTGTGCAGGCTGGAGGCGGAGGACCGAGAGCACGCGGTGGTGCAGGCCAATTGGGACGACACGCTTGCGCGGCTGGGGGAGGCGGACGCGGCCGCGGTGGCGGCGCGGGCCGAACCCGGGCAGGGGCTGGAACCGGCGCTGAAGGCGTTGCAGGAGGCCGGGTTGGTGGATGTGACGCGCTCAGGCCGGGACGCAGCGCAGTCCACACGCGTCCGCTACGACATCCACCCCGGCGTGGCCGAGGCGGCACTGGCCGGTGCCGGCGCAGAACTGCTGCAGGCCACTGACATCGAGCTC
>NZ_LYMK01000119.1 GCF_002157355.1 Variovorax sp. JS1663
CTGCTGGTCGATGCCGCCGATACCTTCCTCGACGGCGGCGAAGGGCTCGACGTGGTCCAGGTCGTCGGCAGTGCAGGCGTCACGCTCGACATGGCCGAGAGCCACATCGAGATCGCCGTCGGCGGCGACGGTGCCCATACCTTCGACCGGGACAGTAGCAATCACACCATCTGGAAGATTTGCGCGTGAAGAACACCACCATCATCAGTTGGTGCGTGCCGCTGCAACTCGCCTTGGTACTTGCAACCAGCAGTTGCGCGAATGCGCCACTGCCAGCAGACCCGGTCGTACCTCAAGGAGTAGCGCAAGGCCGTGATCTCAGCAAACGCGAGCCTTTGCCGTCTTCGCTTCCATACCGTCCTAAAGACGGCGACAAGCTGGGCTACTCAAAAGAAGAAAGCACTCGGCGCCTGAGTCCCGAAGTTAGAGCGATCTTGGATGGCATCTTGCGCCTCTACGAAGAACCAGGACTGTTTGCCGATAGGCGCCGTGTGTTTGCGGTATTGGGAACAGAGCCAGGGCGCCGAGAGATCTTGCCTCACCCGATTCCCAGAACCTCCGCTACCGACAAGTTCCGCGTGTATGCGGCGCCCCAAGGAGTATTTGCAGAAGGGGGGGTAAGCGCGGAGTATCTCTACGATGGGCAAGAGTCTCGCAACAGCGAAATGACGTGGCGCGGGCTGCTGACTGTGCGATTTCCCTATAAACAAAAATGCGTCGACAGTCGCGCGGTAGAAGGGTACTTGGATTTGTACCTCTATGCAGGGATAGATGGACTTGCACATCCTCTGCTACCTAGTCAATGGGATCGCCATGATTTCGGCGGACGACCATTTGCTCTCGCTCTTTCTAAAACTACGCCTTCGCTGTCGCTTAATTTTGTCGGCGGATGCGTTGCATTGATTTATGTTGGCGACAGATTTAACTACAGGGACCTTGCAGATGACCATCTTCTCAATTGACAGTGCGATTTTTGCTTCTCTTCGAAGCACAACGAATGTGAATTTCGTGGCTTTGCAAAGATTGGTGGAGGCAGCAAATCAGAATCAAGAACTTAACTTGGCGCTCACCCAAGCGACCGATCGCAACGATTTGGTCATTCGTATGGCTGAGGGCCTCGAGTTGCAGCAGATCGGCGCAGGTGCGTTTTTCGACTACACCTCGGGTCGCCCAGAAGATCGCGGGCGAATGGCCTTGGTGATCGATCCCGCGTGGATCATTGGCGGCAGTGCCACACTTGGCGCTTTGAGCAGAGGAACGCGCGCTTCGGTCCTCAATGTCTTCAGCCACGAGGTCGATCACTATGCGCGGGCTCAGGTTCTTATCGACAACGATCAACTGCGCAATCTGAGCTATAGACCTGAACTCAGCGCCGAGCAGCGCTTCGAGTTGTACATCACCACGCAGATGCAGACAGAAGTTCAGGGCTGGTACGCCGGCCTACGCGCCTATCGCAGGGAGCTTGGCGGCGACCCGCAAGCCAGTTTAAGTGCTCTGGACACCCAACGCCTCACGCAAGTAGAGAGACTGTTGCTCGACGTCGAAAGCCAAGGTCGGCGATTGGGATTGAATGGGACTGGGCTGGAAACCTTTGTCGGGGAGAAGGGGGCGGCTGCTCTTTCACGCAACTCTGACTATTGGAACCGGTACGCCAGCGCAATGAGCCATGTGAGCGGCACCAATGCCAATGCAGTGCGCGGGCGTCTGGCTTACCGCTTGGACCAAGCTGACGACATCACTGAATGGAGCGAGAGGGACGACGGCGATTCGCTGACCTCCACACTGGTATATCGCAACGGCGAGCGCGTGCTCGAAACGCAAAACCTTGATCACTCGGGCCGGACGTTGCGCTTCGACGCGGCCAACAGACTGATTGAGCGCACCGAGGTGACCGCCAACGCTGACGGCAGCCGCACTTTCCTAGTCTTGGACGGCAACGGCATGCCATTGTTGAACCAGAGGGTCCAGACCTTCGATGACGGAAGTTCGATCGCCCGCAACGTTGACTTTGCACATCAAACCCTGACGGAAGTATCGACCGCGAGCGACGGCTCCATTCATGAGACCCTCACGGTGCCATTGGGACAAGCAGCCAACGGAACGGAGACGAACTTCTTCAAAGGCGTAGTCATCACGAATCCTGTCCCTACGAGCGAATTGATCCCCGACGCCACCTCGGCCGGCCCGAGCGCCCTGAACAACACCCTCCTGTCCGCCCCCACCTACAGCATCGCCGCCATCTCCACCTGGCTCGGCGACGTCAACCTCGCCCAGGGCAACCAGGCCCTGGCCAACTACTTCCTCACCGATGGCCTGCGCCCCG
>NZ_LYMK01000120.1 GCF_002157355.1 Variovorax sp. JS1663
TGGCGGTGCGCCCGTGTGGAGCCCGTACTACGTCGTGCCGGGCGTGTCGGGCGATTCCGCGGGAGTCAGGGCCAAGAAGATCGCCATCGCAGCGGCCAAGGACGGCAGCTTCCAGGCGGTCATCATCAACACCGCCAACGACTCGGTGTACCACGCCATGCAGTACCCCAATGGCAGCTGGTCGGGCTTCAACCTGCTCGATGGTGCTGGGGGCTGGGCCAACTTTGCGGCACGTGATGTCGCCATCGCCATCAACGGCAGCTCGCCCACGTCGGCGGGCAATGCGCAGGTGATCGCCAACGGTCTGGCGGATGGCAGCCTGTACCACCGCGTGCGCTGGCCGGCGGGCAACTGGACGTCCTTTGCCCAGGTGCCCGGTCCGCAAGGCATGAACACCCAGGCGCTGGCCATTGCCTCCTCGGACGATCTGAACACGAACGTGCTGGCCATCACGACCGCGGCCGATGGCAGCCAGGGCCAGATCCAGCAGGTGCTGCGCGACCCCAGTGGCAACTGGGCTGGCTGGGTCACGATGCCGACCCCGGCGGGCACGGTCCTGTCCAAGGCCAGTGACGTGGCGCTGGTGCGCACGAACGCCCAAGCCAGCGTGATGTTCCTGGATGCGACGGGCAAGGCCTACTTGCAGGAGCGCAACAACCCCAGCCTGGCGTCCTCGTGGCAGACGCAGCTGCCCGCCAATCAGATCACCGACCAGGGTCGAACGGTGTCGATCTCTCAGGGAGCCTCTCTGAATCTCCCGACCCAGGTGCTGGTCACGCGCGTGTACCCGCAGTAAGCAAGTACGGCACCCACCTTCGGGACCGGTGGTGGGTGTCGTGCCGCGCGGGGTGGCGCAGTTGTCCTTGCGGCTCATCGAACTGCGCATGCCTTCGTTGGCCAGCGTCGGCAGGCCGGCTTCGATTCTGATTCTTTGCTTCATCGCTGACAGTCTGTCCCGAGCGGTCCATAGCATGGTTTTCTCGAAACTTTGCTATTGAGGAGCGTTCATGTCGACACTCAGTTCCCGCGTCATCACCCCATCCAAAGCGTCGTCGCGCAAACCTGCGCGCCGGCTGAAGTGCATTGGCCTGGTGCTCGCAACCCTGGCCATCGCGATGGGCTCGATCACCCCGGCCCGCGCCACGTACCCAGGCGAGAACGGCCCCATCGTTTTCGGGGTGAATACTGAGCAGGGCAGCATCGGCAAGGTGTCGCCTGCCAACAGCACGGTCACCATGCTGACCGATGGCTTCTCGCCCCGGGTCTCGCCCAATGGCAAGAAGATCGCCTTTCTGAGAGGTCCCGGCACGGGCCAAGACGTCTATGTCATGGACCTCGATGGGTCCAACATAGTTCAGCTGACCAGCGATGCAAGCACGGTCGCAGTCACGTGGTTGCCCGACGGATCTCGACTGGCCTACGTAGCGGGGGTTACCCCGTCCTCCCCTTGGGGGAAGTCGCTGTGGACCATGAAGCCCGATGGCAAAGACAAAAGCCTTCTGCGCACCTTGCAAGTCGGTCTCCACTCTCCCAACCTTGATTGGTCTCCAACGTCAGCTGACGTCTATGCGTATGCCGATGGGAACGACAACCTTTGGGTCGAGTCGCTCAGCAACTCCAACTACGACCGCCTGCTTGATACTGGCTCGCGCAAACCAGCATGGGAACCGAACGGCGCATCGATCCTCTATTTCAACTTCGGTGCAGAAGGCCTGATGGAAATCAATGCGGATGGCAGCAATCGTCAGTTCATACAGCAGCTCCCGCTCGTACGGACCGTCATGTCTCCGGATGCCACCCTGTTGGCTGGCGGTTTGGGGAGCCCCAAAACGTTGACCACCCGCCCACGGGCCGGCAGCCCCGTCACGTTCAACTGGCCCACCGTCGCAGCTTTTGAGACCGACTGGGCCCGTGTGCCGAAGAACTGCCTTGCCACGACGCCGCAAGGCGGGGGCGGCGTGCTCGGCGGCTATGTGGATTTCTATGCGGACCAATGCGTCATTGCCGTGTCGCCCAACTCCGCTGCATCCGGTGGCGTGCTGGCACAGGCCATGGCCGTGGGCCCGGACGGGCGCGTCTATGCCAGCGCACTGAAGGCCAACCCGTTTGGCGGTGCGCCCGTGTGGAGCCCGTACTACGTCGTGCCGGGCGTGTCGGGCGATTCCGCGGGAGTCAGGGCCAAGAAGATCGCCATCGCAGCGGCCAA
>NZ_LYMK01000121.1 GCF_002157355.1 Variovorax sp. JS1663
GGCTCGTGGCGGCCCCGGTGGCGCGGCCGTTGGCATCCAGGCTGCCGCCGATGGCGAGGTCGCCGTCGCTGAAGATCAGCGATCCCTCGCGGTTGTGAATAAAACTCGCGCCGATGTCCAGGCGATGGCGCGCGGCGATGGTGGCGGCGCTGGTGATGCCATTGACGCTCTCGGCCAGGTTGTTCAGGGTGCCGGCGCCGATGGAGATGGCATCGCCGTAGATGCGGCCGGTGCCGATGTTGGTGACGGTTGTGGCATCGATGCGGGTGGCCACGCCGTCGATGACGCCGCGGTTGGTGACGGTGCCGCTCGCGTTCAGGGTGGTGATCGTGCCCTGGATGTCGCCGCTGGCGATGTTGTCGATGTGGCGGCCCGACAGGGTGAGTGCATTGCCGGCAGCCAGCTTGGCGCTGTTGGTGATGTTGCCGCTGGTGGCGATGCTCAGGTTGCGGTTGGCGGTGGTCTGGCTGCCCGCGGCGATCAGGACATCCTGGTTCAGGGCCAGGCGCATGTCGCCCTTGGAGAGCAGCTTGCCGTCGAAGGTGAGCGCAGCGGCATCGACGGTGAGCGAGTTGCCAGCCAGGAGGGTGCTGCCGGTGTTCTTGACGGCCAGGGCCGTGGCAGCAGGGTTGGCTGCGTTCGGGTCGACGACGGACAGGGCGTGGCCGGCGGAGATGAGGCTGCCCTGGGTGTTGTCGATGCGGCCGGCGCTGGTCACCGTGGCGTTCGCATCGGCTCGGATGGCGCCTGCGGTGTTGACCAGGCTCGTCGTGCCGATGGCGACGTTCCTGCCCTCGATGCCCTGGTCGGTGCCCAGGGTGTTCGTGTTGGTGAGGACGGCGGCGTTGAGGGTGGTGGTGCCCCGTGCGCGGATCAGCGCGCCGGTGTTGTCGATGGCGCCGGCGTCGATGCGCAGGTCGCCCTCGGCGGTGATGCGGCCGGCATCGTTTCCGAGGTTCCCGGCGGCGAGGGTCGTGTGGCCCTTGCTGGCGATGAGGCCGGCGTTGTTCAGGGTGCCTGCCACGCTGATGCGCGTGTGCGCCGCGCCGGTCTGCACGATCTGGCCGCCGCCGGTGTTGGCGAGGCGGGCGAGGTTCAGGCTCAGTCGGTCGGCCTGGAGCTGGCCGGCGTGGTTGATCAGGCTCTGGCCAGATTGGCTGTTGGCCGTCACGCTCAGCGATCCGGGCGTGGTGATCGTCGCGCCGCTGGTGGTGATGTGGCCCTGGCTCGCGGTGAGCGCGATGTTGGCGGCGCGGGTGGTGCCGGATGAGAGGTCGATGCTCGCGCCCTGCAGCGTCATGTCACCCGCGGCGAGGTGGGTGCCCCTGGCCTGGAGCGCGCCGGTGCTCGTCACGCGCAGGTCACCCGCGCTGGCGGGCTTGCCGTCGGGCTGGACACCGGCACCGAGCACGCCTGATCCTTGGACGCTGCCTGCCGTGACGGTGGTGTGCCGGCCCGATGTGATGCTGCCGTCGTTGAGCAGCGCCCCGGCGACATCGACCCTGGCGTCGTGGCCGGCGCGCAGCGCGCCGCCTGCGTTCTGGAAGAAATCGGCGCGCAACGCTGCATCGCCCTCGCTCTCCAACCGGCCGCCCTGGTTGAGCAGCTCGCCGCTGCTGGCGATCTGCAGGCTGCCGGCATGCACCACGCCGGCTGTGTTGTCGAAGCGCTCGACGTTGGCGCTGAAGCTGTGGCTGATGTTCAGGCTTCCGCCTGCGTTGCTGAAGCTCTGACCGCTGAGGGCCAGGTTCGCCACCGAGAGCGATCCCCCTGTGTTGTTGACCTGCGGCGTGTTCAGTGTGATGGGGCCGCTCTCGTGGATACGGCCGGCATCGTTGAGAACGGCGCCGGCTGCGGTGATGCGGCCGGGGGCGGGCGGTGCGTGGCTGGGGGTCGATGCGCTGCCGCCTGTTGCGGTTTCAGTGCCCGTGCCCGTGCCCGTGCCCGTCCCAATGCCTGCGCTTGGCCCTGGGCTCGTGGGACCCGCGCCGCCCGTGCCAGCGTCGGCAAGTGCCGCCTCAGGCACCGGCTCGGCCCCGATCACGCCACCAGCGATGTTGCTCAAGGCCGCTGCAGCCAGCGTCAGGCCCGCGCCACCAGTCTGGCGCAGCGTGCCGCCGCGGTTGTCGATGTCGCCGGCCGCCGTGATCTGCAGGCTTTGCGCCTCGATCGTGCC
>NZ_LYMK01000122.1 GCF_002157355.1 Variovorax sp. JS1663
GGTACGAGCCGAGCGTCAACGCAACCGGCGGCACCGCGCCCGGCGCGGCGACGGGGGTGGCCGTGGGCGGTGGTGCCGGGGGCATCGGCGGCGTGGGCAGCGGCCGCGGCGCCGGCACTCTCATCGAGGTGCCGGCCAGTGCCGGCAGTGCCGTCCCGATGGTCGTGCGCACCAGCACGCCCAACGCCGGGCTCCCGAGCGCGAGCCTCTTCGCCACGCGCCCCGACCCCGGCAGCCGCTACCTCATCGAGACCGACCCGCGCTTTGCCAACTACCGGCAGTGGCTGTCCAGCGACTACCTGCTCGATGCCCTGGGCCTGGACCCCGATCTCTTGCAGAAGCGCCTGGGCGATGGCTACTACGAGCAGCGCCTCATCCGCGAGCAGGTCGCCCGGCTCACGGGCAACCGCGACCTGGGCGGCTTCCATTCGGACGACGAGCAGTACGCTGCCCTGCTGAACGCCGGGGCCACCTTCGCCAGGGAGTACGGCCTGCGCCCTGGCATCGCGCTCACAGCGGAACAGATGGCGCAGCTCACCAGCGACATCGTCTGGCTGGTCGAGCAGGACGTCACCCTGGCGGACGGCAGCACCCAGCGCGTGCTGGCGCCGCAGGTGTATGTGCGGGTGCGCCCCGGGGACATCGATGGATCGGGCGCGCTGCTCAGTGCCGATGCCGTCAAGATCAAGAGCAACGGCGATGTCACCAACACCGGCACCATCGCCGGCCGCACCCTGGTCGACATCAACGCCGACAACATTCATAACCTGGGCGGCCGCATCAGCGGCGGGCGGGTGGCGCTGGATGCAGTCAACGACCTGAACAACATCGGCGGGTCGATAGACGGACGCGACAGTCTGTCGGCCAAGGCCGGGCGGGACATCAACGTGCGCAGCACCACGGCCAGCACGGCGGGCTTCGGCGCAGCGAGCGGAACCCATATCGACCGCTTGGCTGGCCTGTATGTGACCGACCCCGGCGGCACGCTGGTGGCCAGCGCGGGCAACGACTTCAACCTCATCGGCGCCCTGCTCGAGAACAAGGGCCCGGGCGGCTTGACCTCGATCACCGCGAAGAACGACATCAACCTGGGGAGCGTGCGCGAGTCCACGACCGTAACGGGCTTCGGCAGCGGCGCGTCGATGTCGAGCACCACCTCCCGGGAGATCGGCACCACCATCACCACCGATGGCGCCACGCTCCTGAGCGCGGGGCGCGATGTCAACGCACGCCAGGCCACGGTGGACGCCGGCGCCGGCCTGCTGAGCGTGCAGGCGGATCGCGACATCCGCATCGAATCGGGCCAGGCGCAGAGCACGGGCCGCTACGCGATGCAGTGGACCGACAAGGGCCTGCTCAGCCGCACCGACAACCGCGTGAGCGGCGGCTGGGACACCGGCACCAGCATCGCCAGCAGCTTCTCCGGTGGCCGCCACCTCGGCATCGTCGAGGGCCGCAACACCCAGAGCACCGGCATCGACGTCGACAAGAAACGCTCCAGCCCGATCTTCGATCCGGTGTTCATGCAGAACAAGGCCTCGGGCAGCGGCATCGACGTCAGGACCGACACGGCCGCGTCCAGCACCATCACCAGCAGCGAAGGCGGCGTCCTGCTGCAGGGCGGTGGCGTGGTCCACCTTCAGGGCGTGCAGGTCGCGGGCGCCAGGGACATCCGCATCGAAGGCAACGAGGTCTCCATCACCGGGGCCATGAACCGCAGCGAAGTCAGCGGCGAGCAGCGCCGGCGCGGCGGCGACTTCGGGCCCCTGGGCCTGCACGACCTGGGCCATGGCCTGGGCGCCAAGGCCAGCGACACCCTGGATTCAGAGACCACCCGCCTTGCGCGCACCACGCTCAGCGG
>NZ_LYMK01000123.1 GCF_002157355.1 Variovorax sp. JS1663
CGTGCTGGAAGTCTTCAACGGCGAGCGCTTCTACAGCACCGGTGCCAACGGCATGCCCCTGACCGCCGGCACCACCCGCACCAACACCACCGATGCGGCCACCAATGTGACGCGTGCCGGCTACGGCATCGCCCCGCCGGCGGCGCAACTGACCCTGTTGCAGCAAAGCTATGACGCCTTGAAGGAGAGCATCTATGGCGCGCTGGTGCTGCAAACGCGATCAAGCCCTATCTGGACACCAATCCCCTTTAAATCAATGAATTCAAGATTTATATGAAACGATATTTTGGCCTGTGTTTGGCCGCCGCTTTGGTGAGTGCGGGGTGTTTTGATAATAAACGAGAAATAACTGTGGAAATCGCTCCTGAGATTTACAAAATAAAATCAATCAAATCAAAACTGGCAACGCCGGTAGTTGATGAGGCTGTCAAATCGAATCCTACGAAGGTCATCATCTCTGCATGCGCCACCACTCCTCCTCGCAAGATTATTCAGTTTGAAAGAGAGTTTTCTGCGCGCTCAAAGGCTGAATTGATCCTTGTAGTATTGCAAGGCGATTGCACTATTGAATAGCGACCTGATTTCAATGCTTTCCTTGATGTTGAGTGATTTGGGTGTTGTGTTGTTGTTTTTGGTGGCAATTGCAATCCAGTGGATCATTTCGAGATCTTCCAATCACGGTGGATCCGGTAATTTAAATGTAATATTTTGGTTGCTTTTGGCTTTATATATCACATGGAGGACCTATGGCGCTTAGTGGAAAAGAACTTGTGAAAGACGCAGCCCTATGGCTCGCAGATAAGGCGCAGGAGTCAGTAACTGGTTTCACAATGGATTGGAGCAAGGGGGAACTACTCTTCAAGGGCTCGAACATCGCATGGAATCTAACTAGCTACGCGAGAGAGCTCTCGCCGGGGATCGTCTACATATACGACAAGGATGGCGTAAAGAGGGCAGATGGAACGTTAAATGATCCCTACGTTGAAGAGTACAACGAGCAACGTAGACAAATGAACGAAGCCGATTGGAAAGCTCTGGATGAAGAGATCGGCCGTCTATTTCCGGAACTCGGGCGCACTAAGCCATGGGACATCTTGCCGAACACCAACATGTGTTTCCGTGATGCCCGTGCCTGGCGCCAGCCCATCGACCCCCTGATGCTCGACCTCGACGGCGATGGCCTGGAGTTGAAGCGCGCCGATGGCTCCGTCCTCTTCGACCACAACGCCGACACCATCCGCACCGGCACCGGCTGGATCGGCGCGGACGACGGCATCCTCGTGCGCGACCTCAACGGCAATGGCTCGATCGACACCGGCCGAGAGCTCTTCGGCATCGACACCCTCAAGTCCGACGGCAGCAACGCCGTCAACGGCTTCGATGCCCTCGGCGATCTGGATTCCAACGCCGACGGCCAACTCAACGCAGCCGACCTCGCCTGGAACTCCCTGCAGGTCTGGCGCGACCTCGACCAGGATGGCGTGTCCGACGCCGGCGAGCTTGTTGGCCTCGATGCCCTGGGCATCAGCCGCATCGGCGTGACCGGCAGTGCCACCAACGCCACCGGCGGCACCCAGGCCGGCAGCACCGTCAATGGCAACCTCATCGCCCAGAGCGCCAGCTTCACGCGTGAAGTCGATGGCGTGCAGGTCAACCGCACCGTCGGCGCCATCGACCTCGAAGCCAATCCCTTCTACCGCGAGTTCACCGTGCCTGTGCCGCTGACCGAGCAGGCCCGAGCCCTGCCCAGCATGCAGGGCTCCGGCCGCGCCCGCGATCTGGCTGAAGCAGTGAGCCTGAGTC
>NZ_LYMK01000124.1 GCF_002157355.1 Variovorax sp. JS1663
TCATCCTTGCCGACGGCGAGGACGCCGGCACCTACCGCAGCGATGACTTCATCACCGCCTGGAGCAGCGGCAGCAACACCGCCAAGAGCCCCGGACGCTTGTTGCGCATGCGCATGCACGTCGCGTGCGTGGGCGAGACCGGTGAAAGCAGCACTGGGTCGTTCATCGTCACCGAGTCCTACATCGACCAGTACATCAATCCCCTGACCAACACCGACCTCTCCGGTCTGCTGGCCATGCGTGCCGAAGACATCGCGCCCAACCCCGACGACAGCAACGTCTACCTGAGCGGCACCCAACGCACCTACGCCCAGGTCAACGGCGGCAAAGCCATGGGCACCAACATCGGCACCGGTGCCGACATCATCCATGCCGGTGCAGGCGACGACACCGTCAACGCCGGCGCCGGAGACGACGTCGTCTTCGCCGGCAGCGGCATCGATGCGGTGGCCGGCTACGAGGGAGACGACTTCATCGAGGGCGGCGAGGGCGCCGACATCCTGTGGGGCGACTTCACAACGCACAACGTGGGGGGAGCGGTGAGAACCGGCGTCGTGTATGGCGCCACCTGGACCAGCCAGCTCCAGCTCGACCCCGCGCGCCATGGGCGCGACTACATCGATGGCGGCGATGGCGACGACGCCATCGTCGGCAAGGCTTATCAAATCTTCGCGGGCGCCGGCGATGACTGGGTGGATACCACCGGCGCCCTGATCAACCTCAGTGGCGGCAACGACACCGTCGTCATCCGTCCTCGCGTCGAGCTCGGCAACACCGTCATACAAGGCATCAGTACGACAGTGGGGCAGACCACCACCATTCGGTTCGCTTCAGGCATCAGCCCCGCTTCGCTCAAGAAAGACTTCGCGTGCCGCGTTCGAAGACTGACACGCCTGCGCGCCTCCAGCAGTCATCGCCAATGGAGCCAAACCCGATGAGTGCGCGCATTCAATGGCGAGGACTACTCGCTGTCCTCCTGGGTTTCAGCGTGCTCGTGAGTGCTTGCGGGAATGGTCCCGGTACGTCTCACCTGAGCGAACGACAGGTCAAGGCGCAGGCCATGTTTGCCGAGCGATGCAAGACAGCGGGCGAGAAGATTCACAAGACTGTGGAGAATGTGGAAGGGGTGTATTTACTCAAAATACGTTCTACCACCAACTATGGCGATCAATTCAAGTTGGATGATCCCTACGGACACGATTCAACTGGGGACGCGTATATCCTGAACTTTCTCCGAGGCTTCTATCACCAGCGCGCTGCTGTGCCCGTTGCTGGGGAGCCTCCGCAGTTGGGGTATAGCTACGTTGAAGCTCTGGACCCTCAGGATGGGAAGCGATACAGATATACGGGCACAAAGAAAGCAGTCCGTAAGAAGGACGTGAATGCGCCCGGAGTGCAGTTCGAACTCAAGCGCAACCCAAGCTATGACCTGAATATCTATGAGTTCGTGCTCGACAGAGCCCCTGTCATTGGTTCTGCGCCGCGCTATGGCGTTACCTATGACGACATCTCCACGCTCGAGGAGCGTGAGTACTGGATCGCTGGAAGCTCGCTGAAGGTCATTGATCTTCAGACCAACGAAGTCATTGCCGAGCGAGTGGGCTACATGATGGATTGGGCACAGGGAAGCCGAGCTGGAGGGCGTTCGCCATGGCTGTTTGAAGTTGACCCCCTTTCACGGACGCCATACTGTTCACATCAGTGGAGTCCCGAATGCCCAAATCAAAGCCGCCGTAT
>NZ_LYMK01000125.1 GCF_002157355.1 Variovorax sp. JS1663
GTCACCGCCGCCGAAGCTGGTGGCGTTGCCGGCCAGGGTGCCGGCGCTGATGGTGGTGCCGCCTGCGTAGGTGTTGGTGCCGCTGAGGGTTAAGGTACCGAGACCCGTCTTGGTCACACCGCCCGCGCCCGTGATGACGCCGATGGCGCTCAGGTCCGCATCGGTCCGGAAGACGCCTCCAGCGCTGCCGATGGTGATGGCACGCGCGGTCGTGAAAGCAGCAGTAGTGTTCTGCAGGGTGCCGCCATCAAGAGTCAACACGCCTGAGGCAGCGCCCAGGTTCTGGTCCGCGGAGATCGACAACGTGCCTCCCGTCACGGTAGTGCCGCCGCCGTAAGTGTTGGCGCCGGAGAGGGTCAGGGTCCCGGTCCCGGTCTTGGTCACACGGCCCGCCCCCGAGATGACGCCGGTGGAGCCCAGGTTGGCATCGGCCTGGAAGCCACCTCCGGAACTCCCGATGATGATGGCACGCGCGGTCGTGAAAGCAGCTGTGTTCTGCAGGGTACCGCCATCGAGGGTCAGCGAGCCCGCGGCATCCCCCAGGTTCTGGTTCGAGGAGATCGACAGTGTGCCTCCTGCGATGGCGGTACCGCCTGTGTAGCTGTTGGCGCCTGTCAATGTGAGCGCGCCGGCACCGGTCTTGATGAGGGTGCCGCTGCCGGTGACGGTGTTGGCAAGAGTCCCGTCGCCGGACTGATCGATCAGCAGCGCGGCGTTGTTGGCGATGGCACCGCTGCCGAAGCTGGTGGCTCTGCCGACGAGCGTACCGGCGCTGATGGTGGTGCCGCCTGTGTAGGTGTTGGTGCCCGAGAGGACCAAACGCCCAGCGTCTCTCTTGACCAGGCCGACGCTGCCCGCATTGGCACCAGTCCCGCCGGAGCCGGTCTGGTCGGTGATCACGTCACCGATCGTTTGGGTCTGGCCAGCGCCGGGCGCGAAATTGATCGTGCCGTTGCCGGCCAGGAACAGGCCCGAACCGAAGGCCAAGCCGGCGACCGCAGGGGCGCCGCCGAAGCCGATTCCCCCCGCGGCGCCGGCGGTCACGCTGTTGCCGCTGACGGCGAACGTGTCGGTGACGGTCAGAGTGCCGCCGTTCATCACGAAGATGGCCCCGCCCATGCCTGCGCCGCCGCCACCTTTGCCGGAGCCATTGCCGCCAGCGCCGCCGCCGAAGCCGCCGACGCCACCGCTCGAGCCGGAGGCGCCGCCACCGCCGCCACCGAAGCCGCCAGCGCCACCGCTCGAGCCGGAGGCGCCGGCACCGCCGCCAGCGCCGCCGCCGCCGCCGAAGCCGCCGGCGCCGCCGCTGCGGCTGCCACCGCCGCCACCGCCGCCAAAGCCGCCGGCACCGCCGTTGCCGCCGGAGACACCGACGCCGCCGCCGACGCCGCCGCCGCCGCCGCTGCCGAAGGTAACGCCGCCGCCGCCACCACCACCGTTGGCGCCGCCAACCGCGCCACTGCCACCATTGCCACCCGAAGCGCCGCCGGTAAAGCTGCCGGCCCCGCCCGCGCCGCTGACCCCAACGCCGCCATTCGCTCCAGAGCCGAACCCACCGCCGCCGCCCGTGGTTCCGCCGCCATTGCCGCCCATCCCGCCACCGCCGCCGACGCCGCCGCCACCTGCGCCGCCAGGTCCGCCGCGCGCCTCGTTCGCGCTCAGCGTCAGGTTGCTCAGCGTCACCGACGCGTTGGCGCTCACGAACACCGCCCCGCCCAGCCCG
>NZ_LYMK01000126.1 GCF_002157355.1 Variovorax sp. JS1663
CGCCGCCAGCAACTGGTGCGCTTCGCTGCCGTTGATGGCTGCGGCCGTGGGGTATGTCAACAGCACCCAGTTCGCGGCCAGCCAGCCGTCGCTTGCCGATCAGATCCCGACGGGATATGGCGCAGGCGGCGTTCGGGTCTTGGATGGCTCGACCAGCACCTCGGCGGATGTCGTGCAAGGGTCGAACACCACGACGACGCCTGGAACAGCAATAAGCAACTCGGGGACGCCTGGCTATGGCGCGTCTAGTCCAGGTGCGGGCGGAACGTCAACTTCGATACCGAACGGCGGACCGTCGGGTGGCATCATCATGATGGCCACCTCGGGCTCGATCCCACAAAGTGCGCAGGATGTCATCGACTACGCCGATGCGCATAACGGTGCGGCCCGCCCAGGTTATGTAGGAGGACGAACTTTCAATAACGATGGACGTGGGGGCGGACAGGTGCTCCCAACGGTTGATGCTCAAGGAAATCCAATTACCTACACTGAATACGACACAAATCGATTCACTCCAGGCGTTAATCGCGGAGCTGAACGTGTCGTGGTAGGTAGGGATGGATCGGCCTATTACACCAACGATCACTACGCCACATTTGTGAGGCTGAGATGAGAGAAATTTTCAATTCTACCGAAGGAAAAAAACCTTCCACCTTCTTGATCACTGCATTAGATGATTCTGAGTTGTGCAATTATCTATGGGCAATGCAGCGAAGCAGAGAGAAGTCGGTGATTCGCGTTTGCCGAGGAAAAAAAATGCACCGTACGCAGGGGGTTTTTGATGAAATATCTGCAGTATTTCAGTTTCCTTACTATTTTGGGGAAAATTGGGCGGCTCTCGAAGATTGTCTGAGTGATTTAAGTTGGCTGGTGAGCGATTCTTATTTGATGTGCATCACAGCCTCGCGCGATTTGCTTATCGAAGATGATGACGTGGCTTTCAAATATTTTGTTCAATCCATTGATTCGGTTGCACACGGATGGGCTGGAGGAAATCCAAACCTGGAGCTCGTTGGTCGTGTCCCATTGCCATTTCATGTGATGATGCAAGTATCTTCTGGCGATGAAGCTGATATGCAAAAAAAGCTGCAAACACATGGTATTCATTCTGATTTGTTTGAGAATCTAATTATCAAGAAACCAAGCTTCTGATAAATAAGATGTTCGAAAATCCTATGCGAGAACGGGATTCGATAAAGACGATTTGAATGCAAATTTTCAAAAAAGTATGCTGGATTGCAGACTCGGATGGCTCCTTTCAGGGATTCTGGGTGTCTGGTGCTGGCGAACAACCCAAGCCTTGCATCGCAGATGCCTGTTTGGTAGCTTCAAGGGGTTTGTGGCGCCCCGAGGGTGGCTTTCTAGTGAAGTCGATTTCCCAGTGCACTAAGTGAGATTAATGCGAAAACGAAGCGCCGATCTCAGTGATTTCGCTCGTCCTTCAGTCGCCGAAACGGAGACGCAGTCTCGCGTGTCATCGAGCAAGTACATAACGTCAGTGCCTTCTTGTCGTGGGTTGCCAAGGTCGCTTGGCATCTTGGGCATG
>NZ_LYMK01000127.1 GCF_002157355.1 Variovorax sp. JS1663
CGCGTCATCTGCGAAGTCCGGGCTGCGGGTGGAGTCGGCGCTGAACTGTTGTACCAATGACTTCAGTCCGATGCTTTCCTCGAAGCCACCCACGCCGGCGCCGTTGAAGGTGACGACCTGGCCGATGTCAGCCTGATCGGCCACGGGAGCCGTGGGGCCATGCAGCAGGTTGAACACGGTGGCCAGGTGCCCGCCAAGGCTGTAGCCGGTGACGGCGAAGGTCTGGCCGGGCGGAAGCAGGCCGCGGTCCTTGAGGCTCTGGTACCAGGCCTCCATGTCGCGGATCTGGCCCCAGGCGTAGCCGGTGGCTGCGATCTCCAGGGCGTTGGTGGCCTGGTTGTCGCGGGCGGCGTCGTCGATGAACTCGGTGCTGCGGAAGGACATGACGAGTTCGTTGGTGTCCTTGTTGCGGAACAGGGTGCCGCTGAAGCCGGTGGAGGTGTTGGCTTGCTGGTCTAGGACTTCCCAGTGCTTCTCGAATTCGGTGGCTTGGATCTCGGTGAAGCGACTGGCGTGCTTGTTGCCTTCAACAAGCGCGCCCACCAAGTTGGCCTTCAATTCTCCTGTCGTTGCATCTACAAGAAATGCTTCTGCCGCCATTTGAAGATCGGCGTATCTGAGGTAATCGGCGACAGTCGGTGTAGTGGTCATATTTATCTCCCTGTTAGTTCAATGACGGTTTCAGAGTTTTTTCAACAAAATCGAGTGTTTGCCCCGTTTGAGCAGAAGAACCCCCTCCATGCCCCGCGATCAGAGGCCGCAGCGGGTTCCGTTGAAATCCAGGGCAAGCGGTATCAGCTGCAAATAGCCATGGCGAACGCCCTCCAGCACGGCTCCCCTGCGCCCAATCCATCATGTAGCCGATTCGCTCGGCAATGACTTCGTTTGTCTGAAGATCAATCACCCTCAACGAACTGCCCGCGATCCAATACTCGCGGTCTTCCTTCGTGGAGATGTCGTCATAGGTCACGCCGTAGCGTGCGGCAGGATCAATAGCAGCGGCCTTGTCGAGCACGAACTCATAGATGTTCAGGTCATAGCTCGGGTTACGCTTGAGTTCGAACTGCACTCCGGGCGCATTCACATCCTTCTTACGGACTGCCTTCCTTGCGCCTGTGTATCTGTATCGCTTGCCGTCCTGGGGATCCAGAGCTTCGATATACAGATAGCCATGGCGAGGAGGGGAGCCCGGTACTGCCTTCGTCGAGGACTGGTGATAGAAGCCCCTCAGGAAGTTCTTTATGTACCACTCCCCTCCTGAGTCATGCCCGTATGGATCATCCAGCCGGAACTGGTCGCCGAAATTGACCGCCGTGGGCCTAATCTTCAACAGATACAAGCCTTCCACGTTCTCCACAGTCCTGTGAATCTTCTCGCCCGCCGTCTTGCAGCGCTCGGCAAACATGGCCTGCGCTGAAGTTGACCCCCTTTCACGGACGCCATACTGTTCACATCAGTGGAGTCCCGAATGCCCAAATCAAAGCCGCCGTATCCGGCGGAATTT
>NZ_LYMK01000128.1 GCF_002157355.1 Variovorax sp. JS1663
TTCTGCCACGCGGCCGGCCCGGTGATGTGCGCGCTGGTGCCCCCCGCGTCGACCGCCACCGTCACCGGCATGTCCACCACGTCGAACTCGTAGATCGCCTCCATGCCCAGGTCCTCGAAGCCCACCACCTTGGCGGTCTTGATCGCCTTGCTCACCAGGTAGGCGGCGCCGCCCACGGCCATCAGGTAGGCGCTCTTGTGCTTCTTGATCGCCTCGATCGCCACCGGCCCGCGCTCGGCCTTGCCGATCATCGCGATCAGGCCGGTCTGCGCCAGCATCATCTCGGTGAAGCCGTCCATGCGCGTGGCCGTGGTCGGGCCGGCCGGGCCCACCGCCTCGTCCTTGACCGGATCGACCGGGCCCACGTAGTAGATCACCCGGTTGGTGAAGTCCACCGGCAGCTTCTCCCCCTTGGCCAGCATGTCCTGGATGCGCTTGTGCGCGGCATCCCGGCCGGTGAGCATCTTGCCGTTGAGCAGCAGCGTGTCCCCCGGCTTCCAGCTGGCCACTTCTTGCGGCGTGAGCTTGTCCAGGTCGACGCGCTTGCTCTTGTTGTAGTCGGGCGCCCAGTCGATCTTGGGCCACAGGTCCAGCGAGGGGGCTTCCAGGTACACGGGGCCGGAGCCGTCGAGCACGAAGTGGGCGTGGCGGGTGGCCGCGCAGTTGGGGATCATCGCCACCGGCTTGCTGGCCGCATGCGTGGGGTACAGCTTGATCTTGACGTCCAGCACGGTGGCCAGCCCGCCCAGGCCCTGGGCGCCGATGCCCAGCGCATTGACCTTTTCGTAGAGCTCCACGCGCAGCGCCTGGACCTTGTCCAGCTCGGCGCCGGAGCGCTTCTTGGCCAGCAGCTCGTGCATGTCGAGGTCGTCCATCAGGCTTTCCTTGGCCAGCAGGGCGGCCTTCTCGGCGGTGCCGCCGATGCCGATGCCCAGCATGCCCGGCGGGCACCAGCCGGCGCCCATGGTGGGCACGGTCTTGAGCACCCAGTCGACCACGCTGTCGCCGGGATTGAGCATGACCAGCTTGCTCTTGTTCTCGCTGCCGCCGCCCTTGGCGGCCACGGTGACCTCGACGGTGTTGCCGGGGACGATCTCGGTGAAGATGACGGCGGGGGTGTTGTCCTTGGTGTTCTTGCGGTCGAACTGGGGATCGGCCACCACCGAGGCGCGCAGCATGTTGTCCGGGTGGTTGTAGCCGCGGCGCACGCCTTCGTTGATGGCATCGTCCAGCGAGCCTGTGAAGCCGCCCCAGCGCACGTCCATGCCGACCTTGAGGAAGACGTTGACGATGCCGGTGTCCTGGCAGATGGGGCGCTGGCCGGTGGCGCTCATCTTGCTGTTGGTGAGGATCTGCGCCATCGCGTCCTTGGCCGCCGCGCTCTGCTCGCGCTCGTAGGCGCGCGCGAGATGGGCGATGTAGTCGCTGGGGTGGTAGTAGCTGATGTACTGCAGGGCGGCGGCGACCGACTCGATCAGGTCGGCTTGCTGAATGATGAGGG
>NZ_LYMK01000129.1 GCF_002157355.1 Variovorax sp. JS1663
GCGTGAGCCTGGAAGCCGGGCGCGACCTCACGGCCCGGGCGGCCACCTTGAGCGCCGGCCAGACCCTGAGCCTCGATGCGGGCGGCAAGCTGAGCCTGTACGCGGGCGAGAACAGCACCTCGGCCGAGACGCACCATGCCACCAAGAAGGGCATGACCAAGTACAGCCTGGATGCCGACAGCCAGGACACCACCTTGGCCCGCACGACCCTGGATGCCAGGAACATCCAGCTGCAAAGCGGCGGCGACATGACGCTCGGTGCCATCGAGGCCACGGGAGAAAGCCTGGACATCCGTTCCGGCGGCAAGCTCAACCTGCTGACCCAGTCCACCACCAGCGCCATGAGCGCCAAGGAGGTCGACAACGATGCGGCCTTCTCCTCGGCCTCGGGCAGCGGACGCACGGACGAGACGAGCCAGTACAACCGGTTCAACGTCAAGGACCTGAGCATCAATGCCGATGGCGGGGTGAAGGCGCAGTTCGGCCAGAACGACAGCCTCTCCTCGCTCGCACAGCAGCCGGGCATGGGCTGGGTGAACCAGCTTGCCGACGATCCGGCCTTCGTCAACAGCGTCGAATGGCAGCGGGTGAAGGAGGAGCACGACCGGTGGTCGTACCACCAGAGCGGCATGGGGCCGGTGACGGCGGCCGTCGTGAGCCTCGTGGCGGCCTATGTGGCCGCACCGGTAGCCGCTCAGGCGGGTGCAGCGGCTGGCGGTGCGGCGACCTCGGCCGGCATGGGCGCCACCATCTCTGCGGGCGTCAGCGGTGCGGTACAGATCGGCGTCAGTGCCCTGGCAAGCCGAGCCGCGGTGAGCCTGGTCAACAACGATGGCGACCTCGGCAAGGTGCTCAAGGAGCTGGGCAGCAGCGAAAGCGTCAAGGCCATCGCCACGGCCATGCTCACAGCAGGCGTCGTCGAAGGGCTGGGCAGCACGATCACGATGGACGTGAATGGCGTGGCGACACCGCTGAACCAGATCAAGGCGATCAATGGAGCCGGCAGTTTCCAGGTGTTGGGTCGCAACCTGATCAACGGTACGACACGGGCGCTTGTCGACACGGCCATCAACGGCGGGAGCCTGGGGGACAACCTCACTCGCAGCATCGCCACGGCGTTCATCGATACCGGTGCAGCAATGGGTGCAACCGCCATCGGGGCGAACACCGCCCCTGGCAGCTTCGCGAATTTCGCGGGCCATTTCATTGCAGGTTGCGCAGCAGGAGCCCTGCGTGCCGACAGCGGGGCCGGCTGCGGCGCCGGCGCCATTGGCGCCACGCTCGGCGAAGCCACGGCACTCATGCTCAATGGCAATCGCACGGCCGAAGACATTCTGGCCAATGGGCTGCTTCCAGGCACCTTGGAGATGGCCAGCCTCGTGGGCGGTCTCGGTGTTGCGCTGGCTGGTGGCGACGCCAGCCTGGTCTATCTCGGCGCAGGCGCCGGATCGAACGCGGCCG
>NZ_LYMK01000130.1 GCF_002157355.1 Variovorax sp. JS1663
GGATTCATCGGTTTCAAGCGCTCGAAACAGCGTTCCCGAAAAGCCCGTTGTGGTGTTGCTGATGTGTTCTACGACGGTCCAGTCCCGAGCGAACTCGTCGGCTTGGACTTGGGTGAACTTGCTGGAACGGTCGTTGCCTTGAATCAACACTCTCGGATCAATTGGTCCGGAAAACTTGTCTCCTACCGGCGCTGCCTTCCTGTCGTACAGTGCTTCAGACGCCATTTGCAGGTTCGCATATTTGAGATAGGTCGCAACTTCAGTTTTCATTTCACTCTCCCTGTTTAGGTTTCAAAACTTGATTCACGAAAAATCGCGTTGGCGACGCGCCATGGCCAGACTGCGGGCAAACCTTGGCGAATCCCCACGGGCTCCGGCCACCGTCTGTATTTCCAAGCCCTGGATCGAACGCGTACCAAGTGCCTTCTGCCAGAACTTCACTACTCTGGGTGTCTGTCACGATTACCTTGGCGCCAGCAATCCAATGTTGGCGCACATCAGATGTATCGATGCTTGAAAATGACACTGCATAACGTGCGAGTTGACCTTCAGCAGTCGACTTCTCAAGCTTGCCTTCCTTCGGAACTAGCACATAGCGCTGGAAAGAACCATTGGACTCCTTCGCATCAACGAAGCGATAGCCCGGATACGGAGAAGGTGTTGCATTGAGATAGCTGCGAGCAGCTCTGTTTGCATCACTCTGACCTTGACCGTCTTGCAGATGCTCCCAAAACAAAAAAGACCTGATGTACCAGTCCTCGGATGCTTCATCAGGCAGCGCTGCGTAGATCCAGCCGGGATCGGCTCGATCCGCATTGCTTGCTCGACGCCTAACGCTCAATAGCTGCACGCCCTCGACGTTCTCCACCGTCTTGTGGATCTTTTCCCCTGCCGTCTTGCATCGCTCATCGAACAACGCTTTGGCAGCTTCGTACCGAGCCTTGCCCTCATCGACGATCTGGCTGCGCTCACGACTCCTCATGTACGCAGGCCCAGTGAAGACCAGCAGGACAGCGATCACGCAGATGAGCTTCTGCCACCAGCGACTCGGTAGCCATAGGGCTAGAACGACAAGAACGGCGATCAGTCCGATATAGAGCCAACTAAGGCTGCGCAGGATGTCTGCGCCCGCGCCGAGTTCAAGCATTGCTTTGACTCCTGGCACGTGTACGCGCTCGGCGTAGGGGGTTCACCATCCGGACACGTGGGCAGCAGCTGCGGATTTTGTACAGCTGCGAGTTCGCCGCGGCCGCCTCTGTGTTCGATCCATGCTGAGCAAGTGATTGCGTCAGTGACAGCATTTCTGCATCGATCTGAGCCAGGCTGAAGGCGGCGCCTTCCTTGAAAAGATCCTTGAGACGGTCATAGCGCGCGCGAACACCCGCATCAGCGAAGAGGTCCGCATTGCTGCCCAGCGCGCGATGCGCCTTGAAGTCGCTGATGACCTGGGCAAGGC
>NZ_LYMK01000131.1 GCF_002157355.1 Variovorax sp. JS1663
GAAGCCTGAACATCAGCCACAGCTTCAGCGCCAACGTCGATCGCTTCGACAACGCGCGCGGCCGCTTGCAGGCGGGCAGCCTGCAGATCGCCAGCCGCGACGAGCTCATCAACACCGGGGGCACGCTGATCGCCGCGGGGGACATGGCGATGCAAGGCGCCAGCATCGACCTGTCCTCCAGCACCGCCAGCGCCGCCAACATCGCGCTCACCGCGACCCAGGGCCACATCACCACCAGCGGCGCGACCATCACCACGCTCGGTACCTTGAGCGTGATAGCCAACAGCCAGGCCGGCCAGACGCTGGTCAACCAGGCCGGCCAACTTCAAGCCGGCCAACTCAGCCTGAACCTCTCCCACCTCGCCAACACCGGCGGAGGCCAGATCGTGCAGACCGGCTCGGCGGACACGCGCATCAGCGTGGCGGGCACCTTGAACAACGCCGGCCTCATCGCCAGCAACGGTCACACCGCCATCGCCGCCGGCAGCCTGAGGAACGATGCCGGCCGCATCACCGCCGTGGGCGATCTTGGCATCAGCACCGACGGTGCCACCACCAACGTCGGCGGCAAGCTGCAAGCCGGCGGCGCCGTGGCGCTGAGCACGGCAGGCCTGGTCAACACGGTGGGGCATGTCTCCGGCAACAGCATCGCCATGGACACCCGCGGCCACGCGCTGGAGAACACGCGGGGCACCATCGCAGCCACCACCACCGTCACCGTGAACTCGGGGGCGCTGGCCAACGATGCCGGCTTGATCCAGTCGGGCACGGCGATGGTCATCGACACCCACGGCCAGCAGCTCACCAACACCCATGCGGCCGCGCATGCCAGCGGCCAGGGCGGCATCGCCAGCGGCGGCCCCCTAGCGCTTGCCGCCGGCGCGACCGACAACACGGCCGGCGCCATCGACTCCCGGGGCGACCTCGTGGCCCGCACCCAGGGCGTCACCAATGCCAGCGGCGGCATCGTGCTGAGCCAGGCGGCATTGACCATCGACACCCAGGGCGCCGGCTACGACAACAAGGGCGGTCAGACATTCGCCGTTGGCGACCTGCGCATCGACGCCGGCGCCATCGACAACACCGGCGCGCTGATCCGGGCACGGGGCAACACGACCCTGAACGCCGGCACGATCACCAATGCGAACACCCTGGGCACGGACCAGGGCATCGAGGGCAGGAACGTCGCCATCACCACGACGAGCCTGGGCAATGCAGCAGGCGCTATCCGCGCGGATGTCGACGCCACCCTCAGCAGCGGCGGCCGCATCGACAACACCTTTGGCCTGATTTCGGCCGGCAACACCCTGCGCATCACCGATCCCAACGCGGCCAACCCCAGCGCCAAGACCCTGGATCTCACCAACACCCACGGCAAGCTGGTCGCCGACAAGAGCCTGCAGATCGACG
>NZ_LYMK01000132.1 GCF_002157355.1 Variovorax sp. JS1663
GGTAGGTCACGTTGGTGTTCGTCGCGTCCAGCTGGCTGCCGTTGACCGCATCGGTGCTGGTGGTGCTCAGGGCACCGGGCGCCACGTTGGTGATCTTGGTGGTCGCGCCGCCCTTGTTCAGCGTGACCGTGGTCTTGGTCGCGTCGTCGTACTGCACCGCGTTGGTCGTGATCGTGTCGATCGCCTGGTTCGTGGCGAACAGCTGGCTGCCGTTGACCGCATCCGTGCTGGTGTTATTGAGCCGACCGGCCGCCACGTTGGTGATGGTGCGCTCCTGGCCCGCGCTGCCCACCGAGACGGTGCCCACCGGGGTGGCGCCCTCAAAGGTGTAGGCCTTGCCGCCGATGGTGGCGCCGGCCGTGCCGACCGCCGCAGCGGTGCTGGCTTTGGCGCCCAGGGCCACGTCATTGGCGTTGTTGGCCACCGCGTCCTGGCCGATGGCCACCGAGTCAGCGCCGATCGCCTTGCTGTCGGTGCCCACGGAGTTGGCGTGGAAGTACTTGGTGCCCTTGTCGTTGATGTTGGTGACCCTGGCATCCAGGGTGTTGACCGTGGTGCCCAGGTTGGTCACGTTCGTGTTGGTGGCGTCCAGCTGGCTGCCGTTGACCGCATCGGTGCTGGTGGTGCTCAGGGCACCGGGCGCCACGTTGGTGATCTTGGTGTTGGCTGCGTCAATGCCCCCGGTCGTCACGCTCGGCCCGCCCGTGATGGTCATGCCGGTGTTGTCGATCCTGGTGCCACCCGTGGTCAGGCTGGTGAAGCTCGGGGTATCGATCGTCGCCACCGTGATCTTGTTGGCAGCATCCTGGCTGATCTGGATGTTCTTGCCGTCGACGAAGGTCACCGTGCCGCCCGGGGCCACAGTCTGCGCCGCATTGGCATTGGTGCCCAACTTCCAGCCTGCATTGGCGTTGATGGCCAGATTCTCGACGGCCTTGTTGGTGGCGAACAGTTGGCTGCCGTTGACCGCATCAGTGCTGTTGGCCGTCACCTGACCCGCGGCCACATTGACGATCTGGCGCTCCGCCCCCACCGCGCCCACGCTCACCGTGCTGGTCACGTTCGTGGTGCCCGCGTAGGTGTAGGGCGTACCCGCAATGGTGCCGTTGGCGGCAACGGCGACTGGCGCCGCTGCTGTCGAGCCGCTGCCCAGCACGACCGCCCCCGACAGGTTTGGACCCACGTTCACCCCGTTGCCCAGCACGAAGACGTCGCTGGATTTCGCGTCGATTTGGTTGCCGTTACCCACCGAGTAGGAGTTGGCACCATCGATGATGCTCGGGTCGCCGATGGCGCCGGAGTTCTTGCCGCTGACCTTGTTGCCCACGCCGATGCTGATGGAGTTGTCACCGGTGGCTTCCGCGCCGTTGCCCATCGCGATGGCGTTC
>NZ_LYMK01000133.1 GCF_002157355.1 Variovorax sp. JS1663
CCTGGGACGCGTACGCCCGCACCCCCGGATTTGGCAGCGTCAGCGTGCGCCTGGACAACGCCGTCGTGACCGTCGGCTGTTCTCGAGGGCTGGCGCGCTGCTGTGTCCGCAACGCTCGCCGTTGCCAACGGAGCCGAGTCTGATGAAAGCACGCATTCCGCGCTGCTGGTGGCCAGCATTCCTGCTGGGCTTGAGCCTGTTCGTGAGCGCCTGTGGCAATGGCCCTGGTACATCTCGCCTGAGCGAACAACAGGTCAAGGCGCAGGCCATGTTCGCCGAGCGCTGCAAGACGGCGGGCGAGAAGATTTACAAAGTTGTGGAAAACGTGGAGGGGATCTATCTGCTCAAGTTGCGGCCCGACGGCATCAATCGTGGAGATCAGTTCACTTTGGATGATCCTTACGGGAGCGATCTATCAGGTGAGCGCTACATCGTGAGCTTGCTGAAGGGGAGCTACGAACACAATCTCAGATCATCTGAGAACTCATTGCCTCCAAACAAAGGCTATGCCTACGTAGAAGCCATCGACACCAAAGACGGGAAGCGATACAGATACACAGGCGCAAAGAAAGCAGTCCGTAAGAAAGATGTGAATGCGCCAGCAGTGCAATTTGAACTCAAGCGTAACCCGAGCTATGACCTGAACATCTATGAGTTCGTACTCGAAAAAACCCCTGTCGTTGGTCCTGTGCCGCGCTATGGCGTGACCTACGACGACATTTCCACACGAGAGGAGCGCGAGCACTGGATTGCTGGAAGTTCGCTCAAAGTGATTGATCTTCAAACAGATGAGGTGATCGCTGAGCGTGTGGGCTACATGTTGGATTGGGCGCAAGGCAGCAGCGTAGCAGGCCGTGCGCCATGGCTGATGGCTGCCGACAATGCTTGCCCGTCATTTGCTCCCCGGCACGGCTTCACGGCACAACGCCGGCAGACACAGAGATTTGTAGAGAAAGTCCTCAAGCCATCAACGAACTGAAATAAGGGAAGGAAAAGAACATGACTACCGCTACCGCTCCAACCGTCGCTGACTACCTCAAATACGCCGATCTTCAGATGGCGGCTGAGGCATTCCTTCGCAATGAAAAAACTGGAGCTACGTCCTACTTCGGATCTGACTTGATTGAAGCTCTTATTCAGGGAAACGGTCATGCCAGCCGCTTCACCGAAGTACAAGCCACCGAATTCGAGAAGCACTGGGAAGTCTTAGACCAGCAACCCAACACACTAACCGGCTTCAGCGGCACCCTGTTCCGCAACAAGGACACCAACGAACTCGTCATGTCTTTCCGCAGTACCGAGTTCATCGACGATGCCGCCCGCGACAACCAGGCCACCAACGCCCTGGAGATCGCAGCCACCGGCTACGCCTGGGGCCAGATC
>NZ_LYMK01000134.1 GCF_002157355.1 Variovorax sp. JS1663
GGACGCAGCGCAGTCCACACGCGTCCGCTACGACATCCACCCCGGCGTGGCCGAGGCGGCACTGGCCGGTGCCGGCGCAGAACTGCTGCAGGCCACCGACATCGAGCTTGGCAGATTCTTCATCACGCTCGTCTCGCGCGGCCTGGAGGCCGAGAGCGAGGGCGGCGGGGCACTGGTGGCGGATGCTGCCCGCCGCGGTGTACCGTACCTGATGCGCATCCAGGGGTGGAGTGAGGCCGCGTGGCTCCTCGAACGGCTCGTGCAGCGCGACGAGAGCCCGGACACGATTGCCTTCGCGCTGCCGCTGCTCGAACGCATCGCCCAGGCCACTGCTGGCAGCGAGCGGGAGCTTCTTGATCAGGGCACCTTGGCCAAGACCCTGGCGATGGCAGGCCGTCAAGACGAGGCCGAGCGCCGCATGCGCGACGTGATCGACCGGGCCCGGAAGTTGGGCCAGCACGGTGTAGCCTCGGCGGCTGGTAGCGATCTGATGAACCTGCTGCGGAACGTTGGCCGGGTAGATGAGGCCTTGCGGGTCGTCGAAGCAAAGGCAGAGGACACGCGCAATGCGGGGCTCGGCCCCTGGACCCAGCTCGCCGACGAGGGTCAGCGCCTGCAACTGCTCGCCGACCTCGGCCGCTACGCCGAGGTGCACAAGGCAGTCGAGCGGCTGCGCCCGCAGATGGCCGCGCTACCAGAGAAAAGCGAGGTGGACGAAACTGTGAACCCCTGGAACGTGCGCGAAGGGCTGCTCGACACGGGTCACACGGCCGCGCTGTATTCGAAGCGCTACGAGGATGCGCTGGAACTGAATGACGAGAGCCTCCGATCCAAACAGGCCCGCGGCGCGAGCACGTTGGAGCTGGCGAAATATCGCTTCAACGATGCTGCGCCCCTGCTACGCCTCGGGCGCGTCGACGACGCGCGCGCCCTGCTGCTTGACTGCCGCCGGGTCTTCGAAGCGGAGCGGTACCGTTCGGGGCTGGGCATGGTCTTCTCGTTGTTGGCCGATCTGGAGGACGAGACCGGCGCGCCGGACAAGGCCGCGGACTTCGAACGGCTGGCACTTGGCTACAGTTATCAGGTCGGCGACCCCGACGTTTGTGCGATCAGCCACTACAGCCTGGCGAACTATCTCAGGCGGTCAGCGCGCGACCCGACACAGGCTCTGGCCCATGGACTGGCGGCGGCTACGCTTTTCATGCAGATCCGATCGGGGCGTCTGCCGAACGCGTTGTCGGCACTCGCCGCTGTCGACCTTGCGCCGTCGCCGCCGGCATTTGCAGACGTGGTCCGACAAGTCGAGGCGGTGCCCGGCGTGCGCCTGGCCGCGCTGTTCGAGCGGCTGCCGCGTACGTTGGC
>NZ_LYMK01000135.1 GCF_002157355.1 Variovorax sp. JS1663
CTCGCCGGGGCAGAGCTTTGCAGCACCGGCTTCGATCCGGTGACGGTGTAGTCGAAGGCGTCGTAGATCGAGGCGAAGCGTGGTGGCTTCGATTCGTTGTCCGGGCCCCGCGCCACGCCGGTGATGCTGTGGATGAAGTTGAGCGTGGCCACATCCAGCGCCTGGTGGGCCGCGCGGTAGGCCTGCCACTGGTCGTACTCGGCCTGGGTGACCGGGTGGTCGAAGCGCCGCACCAGGACGGTGGCCGGGCCCGAGGGGCCGTCGACGGTGGCGGTGACGCCCTCCTGGCCCACGGTGATGTTCGGATCGATGCGCCCGGGGTGGCTCACGGGCAGATCGGCCGCCGGCGGCGCCACGCCGAAGGCGGCCCAGATGGGGTCGGTGGCGGCATACCAGGCGCCGGGCATGGCAGTGGCCCGGCAGCAGCGGGTCGGTGGCGGGCGAGGCGACCCAGTTGTTCCAGCCGGTGTCGGGGAACTGGATCTGCCCGCCGAAGCCGAAGAGGACTTCGCTGGCTTTCCAGCGCCGGCTGTCGCCGGGCAGCAGGTACTCGACCACGTGCTCGCTGGTGCCGGGCTGCAAGGTCCAGGTGACGCCGCCGTTGGTGTTGTTCAGGACTGCGGTCTTGATGTCGACTCGGCCGGTGGCCTCGATGGTCGAGGCGTGGTTGTTCAGGCTCGTGGCGGCCCCGGTGGCGCGGCCGTTGGCATCCAGGCTGCCGCCGATGGCGAGGTCGCCGTCGCTGAAGATCAGCGATCCCTCGCGGTTGTGGATGGAACCCGCGCCGATGTCCAGGCGATGGCGCGCGGCGATGGTGGCGGAGGAAGCAATCCCATTGACCGTCTCGGCCAGGTTGTTCAGGGTGCCGGTGCCGATGGAGATCGCATCGCCATAGATGCGGCCGGTGCCGATGTTGGTGAGGGTCGCTGCATCGATGCGGGTGGCCACGCCGTCGATGACGCCGCGGTTGGTGACGGTGCCGCTCGCGTTCAGGGTGGTGGTCCTGCCCTGGATGTCGCCGCTGGCGGCGTTGTGGATGTTGGTTGCCGCGAGTAGCAGGTTGTTGCCGGCAGCGAGCTTGCCGCTGTTGGTGATGTTGCCGAGAGTGGTGATGCCCAGGTTGCCGTTGGCGGTGGTCTGGCTGCCTGCGGCGACCACGACATCCTGGTTCAGCCAGGCGCATGTCGCCCTTGGAGAGCAGCTTGCCGTCGAAGGTGAGTGCAGCGGCATCGACAGTGAGCGACTGGCCGGCCAGCAGCGTGCTGCCGGTGTTCTTGACGGCGAGGGTCCTGGCAGCCGGGTTGGCGGCGTTGGCTGCGTTCGCATCGACGATGGACAGGGTGCCGCCGGCG
>NZ_LYMK01000136.1 GCF_002157355.1 Variovorax sp. JS1663
AGTACCAGCTGTTGACGGTGACCCTGTCGTCGGTGCCGATGATGCTGATTTCCAGGTCGTTGCCGGCCTGGCGGAACCAGAGCTGGTCCATGGACACGCCCGGGCCCAGTTGCAGGACATCGGTGTTGCCGCTGGTGCTGTCGTTTTCGTTCACCGTGTCCCGGCCCGAGCCGCGTCCGAACAGGTAGGTGTCGTTGCCTGCGCCGCCGCTGAGTGTGTTGGCCAGGGCGTTGCCTGCCAGCGTGTCATCGAACCTGCTGCCGGTGAGGTTCTCGATGTCCAGCAGCGTGTCGACGCCCCAGCCGCCCGTGGCCTGCGGGCCGGTGAGAGCGAGATTGACGGTCACGGCAGCGCCGGCGTGCTGATATGACACTTCATCGATGCCATCCAGGCCATTGAGGACGTTGTCCCCCGCGCCCGAATACAGGACGTTGCCCAGCGCATTGCCGGTGGCAGTGACGGCTCCCGCGGAATTGATCAGGAGATTCTCGACGTTGTCGCCCAGCGTGCAGCTGATGCCGGTGTAGACCGTGTCGATGCCTTCTCCGGCCAGCTCCCGCACCACGTCGGCGCTGTTGTCGACGGCGTAGGAGTCATCCCCCGCGCCGCCCATCATCAGGTCCGCGCCGACGCCTCCGTCAAGGGTGTCGTTGCCGGCAAGGCCCTGCAGCGTGTCGGTGCCCGGGCCGCCCTTGAGCATCTCGTTGCCGGCCGTGCCGACGATCGAGAGCGCCGGCGGCGGGGGCACACGGGCATCGATCTGCGCGGCATTCCAGCTGGTGCCATCGGCGAAGCTGATCCTTTCGATGCGGTTGGCGCTGGTCAAGTACCAGTTGTTGACGGTGATCTTGTCGTCGGTGCCGAGGATGCCGATCTCCAGGTTGTTGCCGACCGGATTGAACCAGAGCTGGTCCGGCGAGACGTCCGGGCCCAGTTGCAGGGTATCGGTGTAGTTGCCGCCGCTCCTGTCCATTTCGCTCACGGCGTCCTGGCCCGAGCCGCGTGCGAACAGGTACGTGTCGTTGCCGGCGCCGCCGCTCAGGGTGTCGTTGCCGGCGCGACCGTCGAGGACGTCGTCGCCAGCGGTGCCTTTGAGGGTGTCATTTCCGGCCGTGCCAGGGATCGTGGCCAGCGGTGGCTGGTTCACGAGGGCCTCGATCTGCGCGGCATTCCAACGGGTGCCGTCCGCGAAGTCGATCCTTTCGATCGGCTTGGCCGTGTCGGCAAACCAACTCTTGATCCTGACACTGTCGCTGGCGCTGTAGGAGAGCAGCAGGTCCAGCCC
>NZ_LYMK01000137.1 GCF_002157355.1 Variovorax sp. JS1663
ATCTTGGTCCAGGTCGAGTCGAGCGCCTTGTCGAGCGCCACGCCTTCCTTGGCCGTCGCTGCCGAATCGGTCGGCGAAGAAGAAGCGGTTGTCGTCGCAGAGGAGGCTGCGGCCGTATCCGGGCCTGCCGAAGCGGCAAATCCGCCGCCGTTATTTCCGCCGCCACCGCCGCAACCGGCGAGTGCACCTGCTGCTACAAAAAGCAGAAGCGCGCTTTTATCCATGACTTTCAAGCAAATCCCTCCAATATTGGTGAAGTTCGGGTTTGTACGGGCCTATGCCCCTGGGGGCAACTTCTCTTGCACTTCTTTTCCTGTGTGTATCGCGCTTCCCCAGGAGCGTGTTACTAAGGTTGTGCTTCCTAACGATTGCAACGCAACTTCCCCACGTTTTCAGGATGGCTCTCGCCATGCCTTTTCATGAGAAGAACTGTGCGTCGCCCAAAAAATGGCCCGCGCGGAGGCGGGCCACCTCTGTCTGGTTGACGAACGATGCCGGCAGGTCAGGGCACGTTGGCCGTCCGAACGGTGAAGGGTCGCCCCTCCACCGCATAGCTGCCGCCGAACTCGACGTTCACGCCGCTGGTGGGCTGGACCGGGCAGCCGCCGGGCGGCTGGCAGGACCAGGAGCCGCCGCGGTTGGCAAACACGACCGCGCCGTAGCGGTAGTTCGAGATCGCCTTGCCGGTGTAGTCGGCCACGCTCAGCACCATGTTGTCGCTGGCGAAGTTGTCGGCGTCTTCCACCGCGACCGGGTCGGTCATGCGCTGGTCACGGAACTCGCGCACCACGCTGCCGCTGTTGCCGTCGGCCGCGAAGCGCACCCACTGGATCTTGCGGTCGCCGCGCGAGGCCACCAGCACCTGCTGGTTCAGCGTCACCGTGCTGATCACGGTGGGCGTCTGCTGCGGCTTGTTCGCGAAGGTGTAGGGCCACTGGTTGTCGGCCTGTCCCAGGTTGGTGAACTCCGTCGGGCCCGAGCCGAAATACACGCCGTTGACGTACGTGAACAAGGGCTTCAGGTCGATGAAGGCAGCCTTCTTCTCCGACTTGGAGATGACCACCGCCACGCCGGCCTTGGCATAGCGGTTGGCATTGGCACCGGAACCGCTGAAGCTCGCCCGCTTGGCCCCGTCGGTCAGGGGCGAGTTGCTCTGGCCCATGAACTCGCCGCTGCCGGGCAGCGCCGTCTGGAACTGGTCGAAGCCGGTGGTCACCGCGATTTCCGTCGGGGCGTTCATGCCCGGCAGGTCCACGTAGCCCAGCAACTTCATGAAGGC
>NZ_LYMK01000138.1 GCF_002157355.1 Variovorax sp. JS1663
GCCAGCAACTGGTGCGCTTCGCTGCCGTTGATGGCTGCGGCCGTGGGGTATGTCAACAGCACCCAGTTCGCGGCCAGCCAGCCCTCGCTTGCCGATCAGATCCCGACGGGATATGGCGCAGGCGGCGTTCGGGCCTTGGATGGCTCGACCAGCACGTCGGCGGATGTCGTGCAAGGGTCGAACACCACGACGACGCCTGGAACAGCAATAAGTAACGCGGGGACGCCAGGCTATAGCGCATCCAGTCCGAGTCCAGGCAGTACGTCAACTTCGATACCGAACAACGGTTCTCTTGGCGGCTCGATCATGATGAGCGAGAACCGCTATGTACCCAGTCCAAAACACGATGAACAAGGCGGCTGGGGAACGCCGATGGATCTAAACAACGATACCGCGCAGCAGGTTTTGGATCGCTCTGTTCCTGCGGGGAAGCAGCGCTATGGGTACTACGATGGGCGGCTCTATGAATTTCAACCTGACAACGCCGGCGGCTGGCATGGCTACCCCATACCTGGAAACGAAGCGCCGATCTCAGTGCTGAGAGGGCTTCGCGACAGCGGCACAATCACAAATGCCGAATACAACCGCATGCGTCGAGGAGGCTGAAGTTGAATAAATTGATTGTTTATGTGGACGGCAAGCCATTTCTCCGGCCGATGCCACCCTCAGCATGGCCGAACGAAGAGAGATTGATTTCGCTCGTCCTTCAGTCGCCGAACGGAGACGCAGTCTCGCGTGTCATCGAGCAAGTACATAACGTCAGTGCCTTCTTGTCGTGGGTTGCCAAGGTCGCTTGGCATCTTGGGCATGATGCCCCCCCGACCTACCTACCGAAGCGCGAGAGCTTGGCTGCGGCGGTTGAGTCGTTCTACGAAGACGTATTGGATAGCGAATTGGATATCGTAGAAGAAGACCTCTTCCAGTACCGATCGCGTCACGATCTTAGGTTTGCGTTTCGCGGGACAGACGTTCCGTCCATATTGATCGGAAGTTGGCGGGGGGATATCACCTTGTCCAGTACCGCGAACGGTGGGTATGGCTATCTAATTGATCTGCAGAAGCTTCTGACAGTCGTGGGGTGCTGACAGCGTCACGACGGGCCGCGCAGAAGACATCCGCTGGAGCGGCAAGAACTCGCGCGAGGGCCAGCAAAGCCAGGAGACCGGCACCACCATCAGCGGCGCGGGCAGCGTG
>NZ_LYMK01000139.1 GCF_002157355.1 Variovorax sp. JS1663
GATGAGAACTGACCTGCTCCCCATAGGGCGTACCAGTTGAAGGTTAGTAGAGTCCGTTGTCAGAGGAAGAACGGACATGAAGAAGAGCAGATTCACCGAGGAGCAGATCATCGGTTTTCTCAAGCAGGCCGAGGGCGGCATGCCGGTCAAGGAGCTGTGTCGCCTGGGCGGTTTCAGCGATGCGACCTTCTACAAGTGGCGCGCCAAGTTCGGCGGCATGCAAGCCAGCGAAGCGACGCGGCTGCGCGAGATCGAGGGTGAGAATGCCAAGCTCAAGAAGCTGCTGGCCGAAGCTCATCTGCACATTGAAGCGCTGAAGGTGGGCTTCGGGGTAAAGCGCTGACCCCGCAGGCCAGGCGCGAGGCGGCTGCCAGGATGGTTCAGGAACTGTCCATCAGCGAGCGCTGCGCCTGTCGCTATGCGGGGTTGTCCAGAACCAGCTACCGGGAGCCGCCCAGCATGAACGAGTCCACGGCCAGCCTGAGCACGCGTATCGTTGAGCTGGCCCACGAGCGCCGGCGCTTCGGCTACCGTCGCATCCACGATCTGTTGGCCCTGGAAGGCCATCAGGTCAACCACAAGCGCGTGTGGCGGCTGTACAAGCTGGCCGAGTTGTCGGTGCGCAAACGCCGCAAGGTCAAGCGCACCAGCGGTGAGCGTCAGCCCCTGACAGCCAGCCTGCACGTCAACGACACCTGGAGCATCGACTTCGTGATGGACGCGCTGGCCAGCGGCCGGCGCATCAAGTGCCTGACGGTGGTCGATGACTTCAGCCGCGAGTGCGTGAACATCGCGGTGGACCACGGCATGGGTGGCGAATATGTCGTGCGCTTGCTGGACCAGGCAGCGCAATTCCGCGGCTACCCGCTGGCCATCCGCACCGACCAGGGGCCGGAGTTCACCAGCCGGACCTTCATGGCCTGGGCTGCGGCACGTGGTGTTCGGCACCTGCTCAACGATGCAGGCTGTCCGACCCAGAATGCCTATATCGAGAGCTTCAATGGCAAGTTCCGCGACGAGTGCCTGAACGAGCAATGGTTCGAATCGCTGGCGCAGGCCAGGCAGGAGATCGCCCGTTGGCGGCGCGACTACAACGAGCAGCGCCCGCACAGCTCGCTCGGACGCATCCCACCGGCCAAGTTCGCCGCCGAGCATCGCCAGCGCGCTGGCGATGCTGGGCAAT
>NZ_LYMK01000140.1 GCF_002157355.1 Variovorax sp. JS1663
CCCCCAGAATCGCGCCCCGCAACGGGAGCGAGGCAGCAACAACGCTGAAGCCATGAGCTTGGTCTCCCCGGATGCACAGGGAGATCAAGAACTTGAACAGGCACCTTTACCGCATCGTCTTCAACGCCGCACGCGGCATGCGCATGGTCGTGCATGAAGCCGCCATGAGTGCGGGCAAGGCCAGCGGGGCGACCTCGGCCGTGCTCGCGACGGCGCTATTGGCTGCGGTACCCGCGGCGGCGCAGATCGTGGGGGCACCCGGCGTGGCGCCCGGCCTTCGTCCCACGGTGCTGGTGGCGCCCAATGGCCTTCCCCTCGTCAACATCCAGACGCCCAGCGCCGCCGGCGTCTCGCGCAACCTCTACCACCAGTTCGACGTCCAGCCCCGGGGCGTCATCCTCAACAACAGCCGCACTGCCGTGCAGACCCAGCTCGGCGGGTGGGTGCAAGGTAGTCCCTACCTCGCCAACGGCCCGGCGCGCATCATCCTCAACGAGGTCGTCAGCGGCAACCCGACCCAATTGCGCGGCGCAATCGAGGTCGCGGGCCAGAGGGCCGAGGTCATCGTGGCAAACCCAGTCGGACTTTCGGCTGACGGTGTCACATTCATCAACGCGAGCCGGGCGACGCTCACCACGGGCACCCCGCAGCTCAATGCCTTCGGCGGCCTGGACGGCTACGTGGTGCGCGGCGGCACCGTCAGCATCGACGGGGCGGGCCTGGATGCCAGAAGTACCGACTACACCGCCATCCTGGCGCGTGCCGTGCAGGTCAATGCCGGCCTCTGGGCCAATGAGCTCAAGGTGGTCACCGGCGCGAACGAGGTCTCGGCCGATCACGAGCAGATCAGTCCTGCCACCGGCACCGGCGCGCCGCCCGTCTTCGCCCTCGATGTGGCCCATCTGGGAGGCATGTTCGCAAACAAGATCTTTTTGGTGGGGACCGAGCACGGCTTGGGTGTTCGCAGTGCCGGCCAGCTCCTGGCGGGCCCGGGCGAACTCGTGATCACGGCGGCCGGCCGGCTGGAGAACAAGGGCACGATCGAGGCGCAGAGCCTGCAGATCACGGCGGCCGGCGACATCGACAACCGCGGCGGCACGCTGCGCCAGACCGGTGGCG